>CALLJS010000010.1 GCA_938050045.1 uncultured Sphingomonadaceae bacterium | reverse complement strand
TGCGACCATTCCAAAGAGCGTTGATAAAGATCAGTTGACGCTTGAGGAAGCGGCGCAATTAATCGATGAACGCGCGGCCAAAGGCCCTGCGAAAAAGCGCAAAAAAGCGGCACCAAAAAAGACAGCGGCTAAAAAACCAGCGGCTAAAAAACCAGCGGCTAAAAAACCAGCGGCTAAGAAAAAGACGCCTGCTAAAAAGAAAGCTGCTCCTAAAAAAGCTGCGGCTAAGAAAATTAAAAAAGCGCAAGAATAAGGATAGGGCTATCAAGTCCTATTCCACCCAATCGAGTCCGATGTCATTGTAAACACTACGGTCTTCGTCCCAATTTTCTTTGACTTTTACGTGCAAGTAAAGATGCACGCGCACCTGCATAAGTTCGGACAATTCTTTGCGCGCGGTTTCACCGATTGACTTAATCATCGACCCGCCTTTACCCAAAATAATAGCGCGTTGAGTAGGACGCTCGACCAATATTTGCTGGTGAATCTCAATAGAGCCATCTTCGCGCTCGCTATATTTTTCGGTTTCAACGGTGGAGGCATAGGGTAATTCTTGGTGTAATTGTCGATATAATTGTTCGCGCGTTATTTCCGATGCTAATAACCGCTCGCTGACATCGGATACTTGCTCTTCGGGGAAATGCCATGGGCCTTGCGGCATCTGTTGGGCAAAAGCGGTTTTTAATTCTGCTAAACCATCGCCCGTTTGCGCGCTGATATAGAAAATTTGTTCAAACTCCTGCGCGTTGATAATTTTATCGGTGAGCAATAATAATTTATCTTTGCGGGCAATATCCACTTTGTTGAGGATCAGCCATTTCGGTTCGTTGCGATGCTCTAATGTCTCTAATACGCGCTCTACTTTTTCGCCAGCACCTGCGCGCCCATCGACAACGACAGCAATAATATCGGCATCGGTAGAGCCATCTTTTGCAGCCGCTACCATAGCACGATCAAGCCTGCGATTGGGATCAAAAATACCGGGTGTATCGATCAAAATAATTTGCGTATTTTCATGCAATGCTATGCCCATAATTTTGGTTCGCGTGGTCTGCGCCTTTGGGCTAGTAATGGCGACTTTCTGGCCAACCAAAGCATTGACCAAAGTTGATTTTCCTGCGTTAGGCGCGCCAATTACGGCGATAGTACCGCAATGCTGCTTCGTTGCGTTCATATATTTTGTTCCAAAAATTTTGCAGCCGCAGCCGTTTGCGCCGCTTGCTTGCTATTGGCTTGTGCGGTTATGCTCTCAAAGCCTTTGACGGTGACGGAAATTGTAAAGAGTGTAGCATGCGCAGGGCCGCTTTTTTCGACCAATTCATAAATGGGCATTTTGCGATTATTACTGGCGCACCATTCTTGTAAATCGGACTTAGGGTGTTTCGCTATATTTTTTTCATTGCCAATTAAATCGGCCCAATGTTTTTCAACAAATGCGCGTGTGCTATCTAACCCTTGGTCGATATAAAGCGCGCCAATGAGCGATTCCATAATATCACCTAGCACATTGTCGCTATCGCGTGCGCCATCATCGCGCGCCTGTTTTCCCAGAACAATATAGGGTGGTAATCCTATCGTCCGAGCCACTTTTGCGCATGTTTTGCCAGAAACGAGCAAGTTTAATCTTTGGGAAAGCTTGCCTTCGGTTTCTTTGGAAAAACGGTCATAAATATGATGCGCAATAATCAGGCCCAATATGCGATCACCCAAAAATTCGAGGCGTTGATAATCATCTTCGCCAGTGCTTCCATGCGTGAAAGCACGTTTGAAAGACGTAATATCATTGGGTTTGAACCCTAATGTTTGTTCAATAAATTCTTCAAATTTAAGGTTGCTCAAAAACCTTCCCCAATACGGCTAAATCGGGCAGCACTAAACCATGTCCAAGGCAGAAGCCAATGCGCAGAACCATCGGTGGAAAATACAGTAACCATGGCTTTACCGACTAAATTTTCTTGCGGGACAAGGCCAATGGCTGTGCCAGACCGTGTGGGACATCCCAATCTTGCTTCAATGCCTTCTGCTGGGCAGCGGCTATCCGCGCTTCTGTCTCTATTATCGCCCATCAAGAATAATTTTCCTTCTGGGACTTGGAATGCTTCGGTGTAATCTAGGGGATGCAAAGGATTTAAATCCAAAATTTCATAAGTAACGCCATTGGGAAGCGTCTCTTTATAACGCGGATAGACGCATTCGCGGCCACCATCTTTTGAATCACGCTCAAATTCTGGCCTATAACATGGTATGCCTGCGCGGCCCGTTGCGATTGCACTGTCCAATAATCCTTGGCTAACTGGGATAATGAAGTCATCGATTCGCTCTTTTTTAACGGCCATACCATTAATGATTAAGACGCCATTTTTCATTTGAAGTATGTCACCAGGAAGACCCACAACCCGCTTAATATAATCCTGCCCGCCCGTAAGCGGTGCTTTGAATACCGCGACGTCGCCAACTTTTGGGGTTGATGCAAAAATACGGCCAGGAATAAGTGGGACGCTAAAGGGCAAGCTATTCTTTGAATAACCATAAGACCATTTGGAGACCAAAATATAATCGCCAATCAATAATCTTGGATGCATCGATTCTGATGGGATGTTGAATGGAGATACAATAAAGCTGCGCAATATGACCATGAAAATTACTAGCTTTATCAGAAACTTTCCATAATCTAACCATTCATTGACCTCATTATTTGGCGAGTCATGGGGTGATTTTGCATCTGGATTTTTATTTGATATTTCAGTCACAATAATAATTCTCAATAAAATTTTGGTTTAACATTGTCTGGCTTTCTATAGAGCATTATGGCTATTGGCCATAACATATATGTTAATAAGCATGATTTTGAAATATTATCCCATTTTAAGGAACCTCTAATGCCTAATTGGAATGCTCTCAAATCCCTTAATCATCATTCGTTAGCGGAATTATTTGAATCGGATTCCGATCGCGTTTCAAAAATGACCATAGAAATCGCTGGATTGCGAATTGATATGAGCAAAACGCATTTGGCCGATGAACAATTAAGCGCGTTTCAGGCGATTGCCAAAGAAATGGATCTGCTGGGTAAAAGAGAGGCATTATTGGCCGGGGCTGTTATTAATCCGACCGAAGAGCGCAGTGCCCTTCATATAGCTGAGCGCGGCTTGGGCAATGAGCAAGCCGTTGCAGAAGCCAAAGTGCTGCAAGGCCGGATGAAAGCACTTATCGAGGCTATAGATGCAGGGGCGATGGGGGATGTTGAACATATATTGCATGTCGGTATAGGCGGCAGTGCGCTTGGCCCAAAATTGCTGATGGATGCCTTGGGCCGCGAAGATGCCAAATATGATATAGCCATAGTGTCCAATGTTGATGGCGCGGCAATGGCAGAAGCAATCAAAGATTTTGATCCGCAAAAAACACTATTGGCGGTGGCATCGAAAACTTTCACGACCACTGAAACGCTTATGAACGCACAAAGCGCAATGGATTGGATGACCGAAGGAGGCGTGAGTGATGCATTGGGCCGCGTGATAGCGCTGACTGCTAATCCAGAAAAAGCATTAGAATTTGGTATCGATGAGAGCCGCATATTACCCTTTAATGAGAATGTTGGTGGTCGCTATTCGCTCTGGTGTTCCATTGGCTTTCCGGCCGCCATAGGGCTTGGTTGGGATGCTTATACAGAAATATTGCGAGGGGCAGCGGCAATGGATGCGCATTTTACCAATAGTGATATAATCGATAATGCCCCTGTTTTAGCGGCCTTTGCTGATTTATATTATACGCAAGTCAAAGGTGCGCAAACTCGGGCTATATTTGCTTATGATGAACGATTAAGGTTGCTCCCCGATTATTTGCAGCAATTAGAGATGGAGTCCAATGGCAAGTCGGTTACTTCTAAGGGCGAACCGCTTGATTATGTCTCTTCGCCAATAACATGGGGCGGTGTGGGGACCGATGCGCAACATGCTGTTTTTCAATTATTGCACCAAGGGACGCATTTGATACCCGCTGAATTTATCGCCAGTAAAACACCAGGCCATGATTTTGCCCCCATCCACCACGAAACATTGCTCACTCATTGTTTTGCGCAAGGTGCTGCGCTTATGGCTGGCCGCGATAATGCGGATAAAGCCCGCGCTTATCAAGGAAATAGGCCATCAGTTACGATTTTGGTTGACGATGTGACGCCTGCCTCTTTGGGTGCTCTTATTGCTTATTATGAGCATAGAGTTTTTGTAAATGCTGTTTTATTGGCTATAAACCCCTTCGATCAATATGGGGTTGAATTGGGCAAAGAAATCGCAAAAAAAATCTCTAATGAAGGTCCTTCAGGATTTGATCCATCGACGAGCGCGCTGATGAAAGCGGCATTTGATTAAAATATTGAACAATAGCCATTGTAATTATATTACAATTAGTTGATGTTTATGCGAGTCTATTTTTACAAATTACCAACCACAATCTACAAGGAAAAAGAGTTATGTTTGATTATGATCTATTTGTCATTGGAGCAGGCTCTGGCGGAGTAAGGGCCGCAAGAATATCTGCAACGCATGGTGCAAAAGTAGCGTTAGCAGAGGAATATCGCATCGGCGGTACATGCGTTATTCGAGGTTGCGTTCCAAAGAAAATGCTATCCTATGGGGCGCATTTTGCCGAAGATTTAAGCGAAGCTAAGAGCTTTGGTTGGGATGTTGAAAACCCTGTGTTTAAGTGGAGCCGCTTGCGCGATTTGGTGCAAAAGGATATAGATCGATTAGAAGGAATTTATGGCACTACTCTATCAAATAATGATGTAACATTGATAGATCAGCGCGCGGTTGTGACGGGCCCAAATGAAGTGCAATTGGCCAATGGCGATAAAATTAGCGCGAAAATAATATTGGTGTGCACGGGCGGATGGCCTGTACCAGCAGCTTGCGAAGGCGCTGAACATGCGATATCCTCTAATGAGATATTCCATTTAGAACAACAACCTAAGCGATTGTTGGTGGTTGGCGGCGGCTATATCGCCAATGAATTTGCGGGCATATTTCATGCTTTTGGCAGCGCAGTGACAATCGCGAATAGGTCTGACACATTGTTGCGCAGCTATGATCAGGAAATAGTAGAGCGTTTGATCGAAATTAGTACAGCAAAACATATAAATTTGCGCATGAATGCGCCGCTTGAGAAGATAGAAAAATTGTCCGATGGCGCGCTAAAAGTATATTTTGGTGATGGTGGTGATCCCGCCATATTTGATGTTATATTGGTTGCTACAGGGCGTCTTCCCAACAGCAAAGGGTTAGGCCTAGAAGAGGTCGGCGTTGAAATGGGCGGTAATGGAGCGATTAAGGTCGATGACTATAATCAAACATCTGTGCCATCCATCTATGCTGTGGGTGATGTTACCGATAGAGTGCAATTAACGCCCGTCGCTATTCGTGAAGGGCATGCTTTTGCCGATACTGTGTTTGGTAATAATCCGCGCACACTTAGCTATGACAATATTGCATCGGCGGTATTTTCGAGCCCGCCCATCGCCTCTGTTGGACTCACAGAAGCGGCTGCACGCGACAAATATGGCGATAAGGTTACAGTTTATCGTAGTGATTTTAGGGCTATGAAAAATGTTGTTTCTGGGCGTATGGAGCGCGGTCTTTATAAAATGGTCACATCTGGCGATAATGAACAGGTTGTCGGATTGCATCTGATAGGGCCAGAATCTGCGGAAATTATCCAAGGCGCGGCAGTGGCAGTGAAAGCTGGTCTTACGAAGGCTGATTTTGACGATACGGTAGCCTTGCACCCATCTATGGCCGAAGAATTAGTCCTTCTAAAATAAGGAGTGACTTAATTTAATCGTTCAATTAAGAGATTGAGTGATAATTTCATGGCAATAGTGAAATATCCGGAGATGAGAAATGAATGACATCATCGTTCAATTGGAAAAAAAGCGCGCCGATGCCCATATGGGCGGCGGACAAAAACGCATAGATGCGCAACATGCCAAAGGAAAATTATCCGCCAGAGAGCGTATTGCTGTTTTGCTCGATCAAGATAGTTTTGAAGAATTTGATATGTATGTTGAACATGATTGTGTTGATTTTGGTATGGAAGAAACCAAAATAGCAGGCGATGGCGTTGTGACAGGTTCTGGTACAATTAATGGCCGCTTTGTATATGTTTATAGCCAAGACTTCACCGTGTTTGGCGGGTCTTTATCTCAAGCGCATGCCAAAAAAATCTGCAAATTGATGGATAATGCGATGAAGGTTGGTGCGCCCATCATCGGTATCAATGATAGCGGCGGCGCGCGTATCCAAGAAGGCGTCGCTTCATTGGGCGGATATGCAGAAGTATTTCAGCGTAACATATTGGCCTCTGGCGTTGTTCCGCAAATCAGCCTTATTATGGGGCCATGCGCTGGTGGGGCAGTATATTCCCCTGCGATGACCGATTTTATATTCATGGTCAAAGACAGCAGCTATATGTTTGTTACAGGCCCCGATGTGGTAAAAACTGTCACCAATGAAGTGGTAACACAAGAGGAATTGGGCGGCGCAGCGACGCATACCTCAAAATCGGGCGTTGCCGATAATGCTTTTGAGAATGATATTGAAGCTTTGCTTGCGGCGCGTGATTTCTTTGATTATTTGCCAGAGAATAATCGTAGCAATGTACCAGAGCGTCCAACAGCGGATCAATGGGATCGTCAAATCCCAAGCTTAGACACTATCATACCCGATAGTGCTAATCAGCCCTATGACATGCATGAGATTATCAATAAAATTGTCGATGAAGGTGATTTCTTTGAAGTGCAGCCCGACCATGCCGCCAATATCATCATTGGTTTTGGTCGTATCGAAGGGCGCACCGTGGGAATAGTGGCCAATCAACCGATGGTTTTGGCAGGTGTGTTGGATATAAATTCATCGAAAAAAGCGGCGCGATTTGTGCGGTTTTGCGATGCTTTTGAAATCCCGATTGTGACCTTTGTCGATGTGCCTGGATTCTTACCTGGAACATCACAAGAATATGGTGGTATCATCAAGCATGGCGCGAAATTATTATTCGCTTATGGCGAAGCGACCGTACCCAAAATCACGATTATTACGCGCAAAGCCTATGGCGGCGCCTATGACGTTATGGCATCCAAACATCTGCGCGGCGATCTTAATTATGCATGGCCAAGCGCGGAAATTGCCGTGATGGGCGCAAAGGGAGCGGTGGAAATTATATTTCGTTCGGACATTGGCGATGATGAAAAAATTGCCCAGCGAACCAAAGAATATGAAGATCGCTTTGCTAACCCTTTTATAGCGGCGCAAAAAGGCTTTATCGATGATATAATTTTTCCGCATAATAGCCGCAAACGTATTGCGCTCGGCCTTCGTAAATTGCGCAATAAGCAATTAGAAAACCCTTGGAAAAAACATGACAATATCCCATTGTGAGTGAGGAGAAAACGGTATTGAATAATATTTCAAATCTATGTGATTAACCCTATGATTTCCGTGCTAAATTAAAAACAAATGCGTCATGCTGAACTTGTTTCTGGGTCTATTGGAATTAGAAAGTTACGTTGGTTTCATAAATGGATGCTGAATCAAGTTCAGCATGACGAAGATGAGAAGTGATAAATGATATTGAGCAGATTGCTACGCTGCACGCACAGTGACGGTTTAATGATATTTTGAAAAGGTTGCTACGCTGCACGCGCAATGAACGATAATCAAGGCGTAAGTAGTAAATGATATTAAGAAGTGATTGAATAAAAGATAATGACGTTAGGGAAACATAGCCATTTAAAACTTAGCTTTGTCATTGCGAGGCCCAATTATTTTGGACGAAGCAATCTAACATTCTCGCACTTTATTCAAAACCCTAACAGGGTATTTTAATGAAAAATCCCTGCACTTATATTATGACGAATAAACGAAATGGAACATTATATACGGGCGTTACCTCTGCTTTAGCGCAACGTGTTTGGCAGCATAAAGAGGGTCTTGCGGACGGGTTTACCAAGAAATATCGCTGTAAAATATTGGTATGGTATGAACAAGCAAGTACAATGGAATTAGCAATATTGCGTGAAAAGCAAATTAAAGGCGGGTCTAGGTCTAAAAAGATAGGCTTAATCGAAATGCTTAATCCGCAATGGCTGGATTTATATGGTGAGATTGTTCATGGATGATATTGAGGTTGCTTCGCCGCACGCGCAATGACGAAAAGTGGGTATAATGGTAGTCAGTAATGAATTAAAAGTGAAAAAGATTAGAATGATAAAATGAAGAATGTTAAGGATAAAATATTGTGCCATCAGGATTAGTCGCTCTATTGGATGATGTTGCTGCTATTGCAAAAGTCGCAGCAGCCTCGATAGATGATATTGGGGCCGCCGCAGCGCGCGCAGGCACAAAGACTGCTGGCGTGGTGATCGATGATGCTGCGGTAACACCCAGCTATGTGACGGGTTTTTCGCCAGCGCGTGAATTACCGATGATATGGCGCATAGCGCGCGGATCGATTTTCAATAAATTGGTCATATTGCTGCCGATCGCGGTTTTGCTTGGGCAATTTGCGCCTTTCCTTATCCCGATCATCCTTATAATTGGTGGATTATTTCTCTGCTATGAAGCGGCGGAAAAAATATTGGAACTATTCCATGTTGATGAAACCAATGTTCATCATGAGGCTGCTCTGGATAGCGGGCCAGAGCGCGAAGAAGAAATGGTCAAGGGCGCGATCCGCACCGACTTGATATTATCGGCTGAAATCATGGCGATTGCACTGTCTGAAGTGGCGGATGAAGTCTGGTGGCAGCAAGGGCTGGTCTTGGCCTTAATCGGTCTGGTTATAACAGTCGTTGTTTATGGAACAGTGGCCGTGATTGTAAAAATGGATGATGTTGGATTGCATTTGGCACGCGAAAAAGCTGGGGCTTTGGCAAATTTGGGACGCGGTCTCGTGGCCTTTATGCCCAAACTGCTCACCACTATCTCTATCATTGGCACGCTGGCCATGGCTTGGGTCGGCGGCGGATTATTGGTGCATAATATCGCCGTTTTAGGATGGCATGGGCCAGAGCATTTGATCGATATTGTATCAAAATTTGCTATAGGATTATCCCCATCAAGCTGGGTGGGCATTGTCGAATGGTTGGTTTTCGCAATTCTCAGCGGTATTTTCGGTGTTATAATAGGATCTATCATCGCGCCGATGACCCATAAAATATTGCATATAAAGGCAAAAGAGCAAAGCCAATGAAGTTAGGCCGATTAAACCATATTGGCGTAGCAACGCCATCCATCGCCGATAGCATCGTTCATTGGCGCGATACCATGGGCGCAGTGTCTATATCAGAGCCATTTGCTATGCCCGAACAAGGCGTTAAAGTCTGTTTCGTTGATACGCCCAATGACGGTGCAATGAACGGCACGCAGATTGAGCTGATAGAACCCATAAATGCTGATAGCCCAATTCATGGCTTTTTGGCGAAAAACCCCCTAGGTGGCCAGCATCATATTTGTTTTGAAGTGCCCGATATTATGGCGGCTAAGGCCGAATTTGAAACATTGGGCAAACGCATATTGGGTGATCCGCGTGTTGGGGCGCATGGAACAATGATATTTTTTGTTCACCCCAAAGATATGGGCGGGATGCTCACAGAAATTATGGAAACACCAAAAGAGGATGCGCATTCATGACTTACCAAACAATCAAATTTGAAGTGCTGGATAATATTGCAACCATAACGCTCAATCGGCCAGAGCGATTAAACGCTATGCCGCCGCAAATGGCCGATGATATTTCTGATGCGCTCGACCATTTGGGTGATGCGCGGGCATTGTTGATAACGGGTCAAGGCCGCGCATTTTGTTCGGGAGCGGATTTAGCAGCCGGAGCGAGCGGTGCGACATCGGGTGGTCAAAATGCCTATAAAGCGCTGACGCGATCTTATAACCCGACTATGGTTAAATTATCTAAAATTCCTATTCCCGTTGTGACAGCGGTTAATGGGCCAGCTGCAGGAGTCGGCTGCAGCCTGGCTCTGGCGAGTGATTTCGCGATTGCTGGCAAATCGGCGTATTTTTTACAGGCATTCGTTAATATAGGCCTAGTTCCCGATGGCGGTGCATCATGGATGCTAGCACGTTTGGTGGGTAAAGCCCGTGCCACTGAAATGATGCTGCTGGGCGAGAAAATTGGTGCCGAAAAGGCTGCGGATTGGGGGTTGATTTATAAATGCGTAGAGGATGATGCCTTATTAAAAGAAGCGCACGCATTAACCCAAAAATTGGCTAATGGCCCGACCGTCGCCATCGGATTGATGCGCCAAGGTCTGGCATCGGCGTTAGAGAGCGATTATGCAAGCGCGCTGCGGATAGAGGCTGAAAATCAGAAGATTGCAGGCGATAGCCAAGATGCGCGCGAAGGCGCGATAAGCTTTTTGCAGAAACGTAAGGCAGAATTTAAGGGGCAATAATGAACGATAAGCCAAGCATCAATGATTGGGAAGAGCTGGCCAATAAAGAAGTTAAGGGCCGCGCGCTTAATTGGGAAACGCCCGAAGGCATAACGGTGAAGCCGCTTTATACCGAGGCAGACTCGAGCGATGCTGGATTGCCAGGCTTTGGCCCGTTTACGCGCGGTGTCAAGGCAAGCATGTATGCTGGTCGCCCATGGACAATCCGCCAATATGCAGGCTTTTCCACCGCTGAAGAGAGCAATGCTTTTTATCGCCGCAATTTGGCTGCGGGGCAAAAAGGTTTGTCGGTTGCCTTTGATTTGGCCACGCACCGTGGATATGATAGCGATCATCCGCGCGTTGTCGGTGATGTAGGCAAGGCGGGTGTCGCGATTGATAGCGTTGAGGATATGAAAATTCTGTTCGATCAAATCCCGCTTGATAAAATGTCGGTGTCTATGACGATGAACGGGGCCGTTATTCCCTGTCTTGCTTTTTATATCATTGCCGCAGAAGAACAGGGCGTTTCGCAAGATCAATTGGCAGGCACGATCCAAAATGATATTCTAAAAGAATTTATGGTGCGCAATACCTATATCTATCCACCAGCCCCATCGATGCGGATTATATCGGATATTATCGCCTATACCTCCACCAATATGCCCAAATTCAATAGTATATCGATTTCGGGTTATCATATGCATGAGGCTGGGGCGACTGCGGTGCAGGAATTGGCCTTTACCATTGCCGATGGCCGCGAATATGCGCGGCAAGCGATGGAAACTGGTTTGGATATAGATGCTTTTGCAGGCCGATTAAGCTTCTTTTTTGGTATTGGCATGAATTTCTTTATGGAGGTTGCTAAACTCCGTGCGGCCCGTACCTTATGGCACCGTGTTATGAGCGATTTGGGCGCAAAATCGGAGCGTTCAAAAATGCTGCGCACCCATTGCCAGACTTCGGGTGTGTCGCTGACCGAGCAAGACCCGTATAATAATGTTATCCGCACCACCATAGAGGCGATGGCAGCGACGCTAGGCGGCACGCAATCTTTGCACACCAATGCACTGGATGAAGCGATTGCGCTACCGACTGATTTTTCCGCGCGCATTGCGCGCAATACGCAAATCGTACTCCAAGAGGAAGCGGGCATTACAAAGGTGGTCGATCCATTGGGCGGAAGCTATTATGTTGAAGCCTTGACGTCAGAATTGGTCGATAAGGCGTGGGAAATTATCGAAAAAGTCATTGCAGAAGGCGGTATGGCTAAAGCTGTGGCCGATGGCTGGCCCAAAGCGATGATCGAAGAAGCGGCAGCGGGACGCCAAGCGCGCGTTGATAAAGGCGATGATGTCATCGTCGGTGTGAATAAATATGTGCTGGATGATGAAGAGCAGCTTGAAACCTTAGAGGTGGATAATGCCAAGGTCAGAGATGGTCAGATTAAACGCTTGCAATCGATGCGCGATGCGCGCGATGAGGCCGCCTGCCAGGCTGCGCTAAAGGCCATTACCGAAGGCGCGAAATCAGACGGTAATATGCTGGAATTGGCTGTTAAAGCGGCACGTCTTCGGGCCTCGCTCGGTGAAATATCCGATGCCATGGAAGCTGCTTTTGGCCGATATGCCACTAAGCCTACACCCGTGAAGGGTATCTATGGGGCAGCCTATGAGGGCGATCCGCAATATGCATTGGTGGTTGATGGCATAGATGCGGTGTCGCAGCGATTGGGCCGCAAGCCCAAGATATTGGTCGCCAAAATGGGGCAAGATGGGCATGATCGCGGAGCAAATGTGGTGTCGAGTGCTTTTACCGATATGGGCTTTGATGTCATTTCTGGGCCATTGTTTCAAACACCAGCAGAGGCTATGCAGCTTGCTAAATCTGAAAATGTCGATGCAGTAGGGGCCTCTAGCCTGGCGGCGGGACATAAAACATTGATACCAGAGCTTATCAAATTGCTCAAAGAGAATGATCTAGAGCATGTAAAGGTTTTTGCGGGGGGGGTTATTCCGCCGCAAGATTATCAATTCCTGCGTGACAGCGGTGTTGTCGGTATCTATGGTCCTGGCAGCAATATAGTGGAATCTGCTGCTGATATATTGAGATTGATGGGGCATAATATGCCGCCAATAAATGAGGAAGAGTGATGGAAATTCGTACCGATTGGACCCGCGAAGAAATTGCAACATTGTTTGATAAGCCTTTTGGCGATTTGATGGCGCAATCTATGGCGGTGCACCGCGAACACCATAAGCCTAATGAAGTGCAGCTTTGCACATTGCTATCCATCAAAACTGGTGGATGCCCAGAGGATTGCGGCTATTGCAGCCAGAGCGTGCATGCCGATAGCGGCGTGAAGGCCACTAAATTAATGGATGTGCGCCAAGTGTTGCAATCTGCGGCGCAGGCCAAGGATAATGGCTCGCAACGTTTTTGTATGGGGGCTGCATGGCGCAACCCCAAGGATCGCGATATGCCAGCGATTGTCGAGATTGTAAAAGGTGTGCGCGACATGGGCATGGAAACCTGCATGACGCTGGGGATGCTCTCGCCCAAACAAGCGGATATGCTCGCCGAAGCTGGGCTTGATTATTATAATCATAATATCGATAGCAGCCCAGAATATTATGAACGCGCTATTTCCACGCGCAAAATGTCCGATCGCCTTGAAACGCTCGACCATGTGCGCAATAGTGGTATTAATGTGTGTAGCGGCGGTATTGTCGGAATGGGCGAAACCCGCGATGACCGCGTTGGTTTCATTCATACATTAGCGACTTTACCTGCGCATCCAGAGAGCGTTCCAGTTAACGCGCTTGTCCCTGTTAAGGGAACAATATTGGGCGATATGCTAGCTGATACACCGATGGCTAAAATTGATGATATAGAATTTGTTCGCACGGTAGCGGCAGCCCGTATCACTATGCCGATGAGCATGGTGCGTTTATCAGCGGGCCGTGAGAGTATGTCAGAGGCTACGCAAGCGCTCTGTTTTATGGCAGGCGCGAACAGCATCTTTACGGGCGATAAATTGCTCACTGCGCCCAATGCGGGTGATGATAGCGATGCAGCATTATTTGATCGCCTTGGTCTCACCGCGCTGCAAGGCGAAGAACCCCTAAGAGCTGAAAAAGGCGCATGCATAGGGACATTGGAGGCGGCTGAGTGAGTGTGTTAGCACTTTTATTGCTCCAAGCGGTTACTGGTACTGACAGCACCGTTAATCCTTGCGATGAATCTTTGGTGCAGCACCAGATGAATGTCTGTGCCTATCAGGCCTATCAAGCTGCTGATAAAAAACGCAATGCGCAATGGGAAGAGACGCACAACTATATGAAGGATTTGGATAAGAACCAAAATGAGGATGGCCGCATCGGATATGCAGAGGCATTGCGCAAGGCACAGCGTAATTGGATTGCTTTTCGCGACAGCCATTGCCAGTCCGTCGCCTTTCAATTTCGCGGCGGTAGTGCAGAGCCTTTGTTGCGCTATAATTGCTTGGAGAAAGAGACTAAACGCCGAACCAAGGCGCTGGCTGATTTGGCGACAGAGGGATGATAGCGCGCAAACCCATTATTAACGGCCTTATGGCTGGGCTTTTGGCTTCACCCATTCAAGTGAGTGAAGAGCAAAATACTCCAATGCGTTTTGAACAATCATTTAACCTATTCAAAGATATATGTATCAAACCTCTTCCTTTTTCTGAAGATTTTTTTGATGCGATTAATGCTAGTAGCATCAAATGGAAAAAGAATCGTAAAAGCCGCGATAGTAAATTGGGCAAAGGCGATAGTTATAGCGCAGTTGAGGGTTTATTGAGGTATCAATTTTTGCCAAATAACGCATTTTCTGTGACAGATCCTGCCTGTGATTTTGAATTTACCGTATCTGATGATTTTGACCATGAATTGGCGCGGCAAGAAATCTCCACCTATTTAATCCTAGAGAGTAAAAATACATCCAATAAAGATGCTAAAGAAGCCTGTTGGCAAGGTGTTTTAGATGATGGCCGACATATCAGGTTTCGATTGACCTCGGGTTTTGAAAAATTGGGGCAAAATAAAGCAAGACTATCCATCGGCTATATAAAAAAATTCCCGCTTAATTTGGAGAATGAATTGCGGCGCTCTGGTGCAATGCGCTGTAGGTAAAGAGAGAATTACACGATGTTCAAAAAAATCTTGATTGCTAATCGCGGTGAAATCGCATGTCGAATTATGCGCACTGCCAAAAAAATGGGCATAGCAACCGTTGCGGTTTATAGCGATGCAGATCGTAATAGCCCCTTTGTTGCAATGGCGGATGAAGCGATACATATTGGGGCATCCCCAGCATCGGAAAGCTATTTAATCGCCGACAAAATTATCGCAGCTTGCAAAGAAACAGGCGCGCAAGCGGTGCATCCTGGCTATGGTTTCCTCTCTGAACGCACGAGCTTTGCAGAAGCTTTAGCCGCTGAAAATATTGCATTTATAGGCCCGCCAGTGGGGGCTATCGCCGCTATGGGGGATAAGATTGAATCCAAAAAACTCGCGATGCAAGCGGGTGTTAATGTCGTCCCTGGATTTGTTGGAGAGATAGAAGATACAGAGCATGCGGTGCGCATAGCAAGTGATATTGGGTATCCTGTAATGATGAAGGCCTCTGCTGGCGGCGGCGGTAAGGGTATGCGTCTTGCCTATAGCGAGCAAGATGTGCGCGAGGGTTTTCAAGCAACCAAGCGCGAAGGCTTAAATAGTTTTGGCGATGATCGTGTTTTCATTGAGAAATTTATTGAGAATCCGCGCCATATTGAAATTCAAATATTGGGCGATAAGCAAGGCAATATCATCTATCTTAATGAGCGCGAATGCAGCATTCAGCGGCGTCATCAAAAAATAGTCGAAGAAGCACCATCGCCATTTGTAACGCCCAAGATGCGTAAAGCGATGGGCGAGCAATGCGTGGCTCTGGCGCGTGCAGTGGATTATCATAGCGCAGGTACGGTCGAATTGATTGTTTCGGGTGCGGATTTTAGCGGTGAAAGTTTCTATTTTCTGGAGATGAATACGCGGCTTCAGGTTGAGCATCCTGTGACGGAATGCATTACTGGGGTTGATTTGGTAGAAGAGATGATTCGCATTGCCTATGGCGAGCCTCTAACCATGCGCCAAGACGATGTTCCGATTATAGGTTGGTCGATTGAAAATCGAGTCTATGCAGAAGATCCCTATCGCGGTTTTTTGCCCTCTACAGGCCGCTTAACACGCTATAGCCCGCCAGAAACAAGCGATGGCGTACGCGTTGATGATGGTGTGATTGAGGGCGGTGAGGTCAGCATCTATTATGATCCCATGATTGCCAAGCTTATCACGCATGGAGAAACGCGCGAGCAAACGATTAACAAGCAAATCATTGCCTTAGACGAATTTGGAATTGATGGACTTAGCCATAATATCGATTTCCTTTCTGCGCTTATGCAGCATCCGCGCTTTCAGTCGGGTGAGATAACAACGGGCTTTATCGCAGAAGAATATCCCGATGGTTTTATAGGAACACCATCGTCAGAATCGCATATGCGCCATTTGGCGGCATTATTTGCTGGTGCTGAATTTACCCAGCAAGTTCGTAATCACAAAATTTCAGGGCAATTAGGGCGGTTAGCAAATCCATCCTCTGATTGGATGGTCAAGATTGGGCAACAAAAATTTGAAGTCACTCTTAAAACGGGTGGGGCTGTGGTTAATGGCCATGATGTTATGGGAACATGGGATTGGGACGCTGGCAATCGATTGGCCCGCACCAATGGAGAAGCTGGCAATTTAACGATTCAAATTGCGCGCAAAGGCACAAAGTGGCATTTCACAACGCGCGGTGCTAAGCATGAGGCTCTATGCTTACCTTCCCACATTGCGGCCCTTGAAGAGCATATGATTGAGAAAATACCGCCCGATCTATCGGGTTTATTAATATGCCCAATGCCTGGAATGGTTACTGCATTGCATGTGAGAGAAGGGGATAAGGTAGAGGCTGGTCAGCCGCTAGCCACGGTTGAAGCTATGAAGATGGAGAATATTTTACGCGCTGAAAAATCGGCGGTTGTAAAAACTATCATTGCATCCGAAGGCGAAAGCCTTGCCGTCGATGCGGTCATTATGGAAATGGAATGATTTAAGAGTCTTCTTTTACCGATAGGCCATGTTTCAATAGAAATGGCACATTGGCTAAGGTAAAAATAAAGCTAACAGCGGTAAACCCAAAGACTTTAATACTGGTCCAAGTATCAAATGAGAAATTGCGCCATATTAATTCATTGGCAACGGCCATCGCAATGAAAAACAAGCCCCAATTACGCGATAATTTGAGCCACCCTTCATCGCTTACGCCTTCTAAAGCAGCTTCCAAAAGATAGCGCAGCAGAGCTTTCCCACGCCAATAACCGCCGATTAAAAGGATCGCAAAAAAACTATAAATAATCGTAGGTTTGACTTGCAAGAATCTAGGATCACGAAAATATAATGTTAATGCGCCAAAGCCGATTACGAGTATGGATGACATCCACATCATCGGTGATATTTTCCCTAATTTCAGTTTAGCCACTATCATTGCGATGGTTATCGCAACCATGAAAATTGCTGTTGCATAAAGGGGCCCTTGCAGCGGGTCACCATCATTACTAAAATATTTGAACGCGACAAAAAAGACGAGAAGCGGGCCAAAATCTAGCATAAAATTGAGACTGCCATGCTTTTTTGTTCCACTCGATGATGGATTTTCTTTTATATTATCAGACATTAATCATTAGCTCCAGAGAGGGCTTTGGCAAAATCTTCCGCAGAAAATGGCCGTAAATCTTCGATAGTTTCGCCCACACCAATAGCATGAACGGGCAAGCCAAATTGCTTGGCCGCTGCGACCAAAATTCCGCCGCGCGCGCTGCCGTCTAATTTGGTCATCACAAGGCCAGTGACACCAGCACTTTCTCTAAATACTTCGATTTGCGATAATGCATTTTGACCCGTTGTCGCATCCAATACCAAAACAATATCATGCGGAGATTCTGGATTGATACGGCCCAAAACGCGCTTAATTTTGGCCAATTCATCCATCAATTCGCTGCGATTTTGCAAGCGTCCAGCCGTATCTACGATCAAAACATCAATGCCTTGCTCTGTTGCTTGCTGAACAGCATCGAAAACGATACCTGCCGCATCACCGCCTTGTTTACCAGACACTATGGGGATACCTAATCTGCGCGCCCATTCTTGGAGTTGGCCAATAGCCGCTGCCCTAAATGTATCGCCAGCCGCTAACATTACGCCATAATCTTGTTCCAAAAACAAATTGGCCATTTTGGCAATGGTCGTTGTTTTACCAACCCCATTGACGCCAATCACCAATATCACTTGAGGGCGCGGAAAAGCATCTATTTCAATGGGTTTGGCTATGGGTGACAAAATATCAGCAATTTCATCTTTGATGATGCTTCTAATCCCGTCATCATCAAGGTCTTTATCAAACCTCTCTTCGGCAATTTTGTCGCGAATTTGCAATGCTGTATCTGGGCCAAGATCGGAAACGATAAGAGCTTCCTCTATATCATCAAGAACAATATCGTCTAATTTGGCTTTGGTCACTAAGCCAGAGATATTATCCGTTAATTTGACCGAGCTTTTTTTCAGTCCGCCAAATAATTTTGTTCTCCAGCTTTCTCTGACTTCATAAGCGGGGTCATATCTCTCTTCTTCGCTCATTAAAGCATTTCCGCCAATAAATTATCATTATCCGTTCCTATAATGCGCACAGGAATAATTTCACCTTCTATATTGGAATTACGGATCATATTGCCATCATTTTTATCATGATTGTGCAATTTAGCCGAAGCAAAATTCTCAATATGGCCAGAAACACCCCCTTTTTCGATCAATAATTTTTGCTGAGTACCGATGAGAGATTTCAACCACTTGTGCGATTGTTCTTGGCATTCTTGGCGCAAAATACGTGCGCGTTCTTTTATTATCGTACCATTGACTTGCGGCATATTGGCTGCGGGCGTGCCCATTTTTGACGAATATGGAAAAATATGCCCATGCACGATTTCGCATTCAGAAATTAATGTTTTGCTATTTTCAAACATGGTTTCATCCTCGGTAGGAAAGCCAGCTATAATATCGGCGCCAATCGCTATTTCGGGGCGTTTTGATTTGAGGCGTTTAACCAAATCAATAGCGTCTGCACGGTTGTGGCGTCGTTTCATGCGTTTTAATATCATATTGTCGCCTGATTGCAGCGAGAGATGAATATGGGGCATGATACGGTTATCGCTGCTGATAATATCAAACATTCTCTCGTCTATTTCTACGCCATCGATGGATGACATGCGCAGTCTGCGCAAAGCAGGGACATTATTCAAAATACGTTCGAGTAAATATCCAAGGTTATTTTGTCCTGGTAAATCAGGGCCATAGCTCGTCACATCAACGCCCGTTAAGACTATTTCTTGAAAACCTTGATCGACCAATTTTTTAACATGGTCCACGACTTTACCAGAGGGAACGCTGCGGCTATTTCCTCGGCCATAGGGTATAATACAAAATGTACATCTATGATCGCAGCCATTTTGGACCTCTACAAAGGCGCGCGACTTGCCTGAAAATGAAGATACCATTTGCGGGGCTGTTTGTTTAATCTGCATGATGTCGCTGACTTCGATAATATCATCATCAAGCGACATGAAATTGGCAAGTTCTTGTTTTTCATGATTGCCGATAACGTTTGAAACCTCGGGCATGGTGGCGAACATATTGGGATCAACCTGCGCAGCGCACCCCGTAACGATAATTTTTGAATTGGGCGCATTGCGTTTTGCTTTGCGAACGGCTTGGCGGGTTTGACGCACGGCTTCGTTGGTGACTGCGCAGCTATTAATGACTATGATCTCATCGTCTAATTCGCTTTGTTGCATGCGCTCTAACATAGCATTGCTCTCTGCTATATTGAGACGGCATCCCATCGTTATGACTTGAGAGGTTTTACCCATCAAAAACTATCCCAATCGGTCTCGCCTTGATAAATATGCACGGCATCTCCACTCATAAATATATCTTCGCCTTCTCGCCATTCTATCGTCAATGTTCCGCCTGGTAAGATAATATCGACGGGCGATTGCACTAATTTTTTAGTTAAGGCTGCAATGGCCGTTGCGCAAGCACCAGTGCCGCAAGCGCGGGTTAATCCTGCGCCGCGTTCCCATACATGCAAAATAATTTCATTGCCATCAACCCGCGCAATATTGACATTGATACGCTCTGGGAAAATAGTATCATTTTCGATAATCGGGCCAAGCAGATTAAGCTTTATTTCGCTATGGTCATTGACAAAAAAGATAATATGCGGATTGCCAACATTCACACAAAAACCATTGTTGAGCGAATCCCATGCAAGCGGTAAACGGCTGCTATCCATCGCATATGCTAGAGGAATAGATGGCCAATCGAATAGTGGTTTACCCATATTCATGCTGATTTTTTTATCGTGTTTCTTACCGCTAATAATCCCGCTGTCGGTTTCAATGCTTATATTTTTGTCAATTAAAGAAACCACGCAGCGCGAGGCATTGCCGCAAGCACCTGCTTTGCTGCCATCGCTATTATAGATTTGCATTGCGACATCGGCTTTATCGCTATCATTCAATAGGATGAATTGATCGCAACCAATTCCAGTGTAACGATTAGCATAAGCGGCTATTTTTTCTCTGTTAACGGGCTTATCCATGCAACGCTCATCGACAATGATAAAATCATTGCCGAGGCCATGCATTTTATGGAATATAGCTTTATTCATGCTTGCGATTTAATGAGGGCAGGCAGCTAAGTCCAGCATATTAGTTAAACCGTTTTTAGAATTGTGTTTGATTGAGAGATTATAAAGCTCTGCTGTGTTGCCCTATTTCTAATCCCTCACTATTTTTAAAAGCTTCTATTCTCTTATTTACGCCGCTTTCATGGCTTCGTTTGCTTGGAATAAGATTATGTTTGACTAATAATTTACGCGCATCCTCTATGGATAGAGGTTTACCGTAATAATATCCTTGACCCTTTGTACAACCTAAGCCGTTTAGGCGGTGGATAATGCTATCATCTTCAATGCCTTCAGCGGTAATTGGAACCGACAAGCTAGCACCAAGACCAGCGATTGCATTTACAATAGCTTCGCTCTCGCTGTCATCGCTCATATTAGAGATGAAGCTGCGATCGATTTTGATGCGGTCAAAAGGCAAGGCTCGTAAATGGGAGAGGGAGCTATATCCTGTTCCAAAATCATCCAAAGCAATTTTGATATTCTGATTTTTCAGACTACCAACAATCGATTGAGCCAGGCTCAAATTTTTGAATAAAGATGACTCTGTAATTTCAACTTCTAAGCGATTAGCGGGATAGCCAGTTTCAACCAATAATTTGACTATTTTTTGCGCAAGCCATGGATCACGCAATTGTACAGGGGATATGTTGACTGAAATTGTGAGCGATGGATCCCAATCTTTTGCTTCGATAAGAGCTTTACGAATTATGCTCATGGACAGATCACCAATCATGCCTGTTTCTTCTGCGACTGGGATAAATTCATCGGGTGGAATTAAACCGCGAATAGGAGACACCCAACGCGCTAACATTTCAAAGCCAACCAATTTACCCGTCGCTAGATCGACTTGTTGTTCAAAATAGGGGACAAATTCATCATTAGGTATGGCGTTCCTAATATCTGCTTCTAAACTATTGCGGGTGCGCAGCTCAACCTCCATACCGCCTTCGAACCAATTATAGCCATTTTTGCCATTTTTCTTAGCCGTGTAAAGAGCAATATCAGCCCTTCTAATGAGCATATCGATTGAATCGCAGTCCAAGTCGGGGCGGCTAATGCCAATAGAGGCGGTTATATTGTGCGACGTGCCGTCAATCGTCACGGGTTTTGCAACCGCTTCGATTAAATCTTCGGCCAAGCGATCGATTATTTCTGGAAATTCTGGTTCGAAAACGACACAGATACCGAATTCATCTCCACCCAAGCGAGATAATATACTGCTGGGAGGAGCAATATCGCGCATGCGATCAGCGACTTCGCGCAACATGTGATCGCCAATATCATGACCAAAAAGATCATTTACTTTCTTGAAACCGTCTAAATCAACCATTAAAAAACCGATTGTTTTGCCACGGCGAGAAGCACGAGAGCTAAGTTCAACCGTTTTTTCTCTGATAGCTCGGCGATTGTAAAGATTCGTAAGAGGGTCCGTCACTGCAAGATGCTGCGCTCTAACCTCTGCTTTTTTATAGACATCAACTTCATCTCTGAGAGATATTGAACGACGCCAGATTAGCAATATCAGAGCAACATTCAAAATAAGGGCCGTAATCATGGCTTGGTCTGCACCATCGGACTGCCCCATTGCTAGGTATAAAGTATCCGTGCCAACTTGAACGCCTATGCTAATAAACATTCCTATCGTTAAGGCATAAAGGGCATAAGTCTTCATTCTATTGCCCATAAATTTTGTAGCACTGCTGCTGAGCCCTTGCTTTGTATTGTTAATTTTCTTGTCCATGACTAAGCCATGCAACAAAAACACTCAATATTTAGTTAAATTTTTTGTTAATTATAAAAATAGTTGCAATATGGATATAAATGGTTATCAAGCCACTTAGAAGCACATGCTTCCCTATATTTTGTTGTTTTTTACAACGCTGGTCAGCGAAGTTTCGCCCGCCGGCGTTTTTGTTTTGCAAAAAAATAATGGGATATTCTATCTTGTTTGAAGGAGGTCTATATGTTTGAAAAATTAAGCGACCGACTTGGCGGCGTATTTGATCGTTTGAAGGGCCGAGGTGCTTTGAACGAAAAAGATGTTCGCGAAGCAATGCGCGAAGTGCGTATAGCTCTTCTTGAAGCCGATGTTGCACTTTCAGTAGTCCGCCAATTCATTGATATTGTTACAGAAAAATCCATTGGTCAATCTGTATTAAAGTCTATTACTCCTGGGCAACAGGTCGTAAAAATAGTCAATGACGCGCTTGTCGATATGCTGGGCGCTGAAGCGAGCGATCTTGATTTGTCAGCGGCACCGCCCGTTGTAATTATGATGGTCGGCTTACAAGGCTCTGGTAAAACGACCACAACAGCGAAAATATCTAAATTACTGCGCGATACCAAGGGTAAGAAAGTGATGATGGCGTCGCTAGACGTTAATCGTCCAGCCGCACAAGAGCAATTAGCGACGCTTGGCGAGCAAACCGAAGTAGCAACGCTGCCTATTGTCGAGGGTCAGCGGCCCATTGAAATCACCAAAAGAGCGATGCAATCGGCAAAATTGCAATCCTATGATATTGTGATGCTTGATACTGCGGGTCGGTTAAATGTCGATCAGCAATTGATGGACGAAATGGCTCAAATTGCCAAAGTCAGCACGCCCAAAGAAATATTATTGGTCGTTGATTCTCTTACTGGTCAAGATGCCATTAATGTCGCGCAAAGTTTCGACGCGCAAGTGGACTTAACCGGTGTGGTTCTTACCCGTATGGATGGCGATGCAAGGGGCGGTGCGGCTCTATCCATGCGCGCTGTTACCGGCAAACCGATTAAATTTGCTGGCGTTGGCGAGAAAATCGATGCTATCGAACCTTTTTATCCCGATCGCGTTGCCAATCGTATCTTGGGCATGGGGGACGTTGTTGGCTTGGTAGAAAAAGCCTCTGCGGCAGTTGAGAAAGAAGATGCAGAGAAAATGGCCGAACGCATGGCCAAAGGCCAGTTCGACATGAACGATCTGCGATCGCAATTACAACAGATGACGAAGATGGGTGGCCTTGGCGCATTGGCCAGTATGATGCCTGGTATGAAAAAAGCCAAAGCAGCAATGGCTGCGGGGGCTATGGATGATAAAGTATTGGTGCGCATGGATGCTATCATTGGCAGTATGACAATGCTCGAGCGTGAAAAACCTGCGCTGCTCAATGCTAAACGTAAAATTCGCGTGGCCAAAGGTTCTGGTACTAATGTCCAAGATGTTAATAAGCTTCTTAAGATGCACAAGGAAATGGCTGGTGCAATGAAAAAAATTAAGAAAATGGGCGGATTGAAAGGCTTAGCGGCTATGTTTGGTAAAGGCGGCAATGCGGAGGAAGGCCTTAATGATGCATTATCGGGTATGGGCCAATCTGTTAAGGGGCAATCTGTTAAGGGGCTGGGTCTGCCCCCAGGATTAGGCGGTGCAGGCGGCGGATTACCGCCTGACATAGCGCGATTATTGAATAAGAAATAACGATACATAATTTTGAAATTGAATTTAATAAAAGGAATATATAATGGCAGTAGCAATTAGATTATCACGCGGCGGTTCAAAAAAACGCCCTTATTACCGGATCGTTGTGGCAGATGTGCGTGCACCGCGCGATGGCAAATATATCGAACGTATTGGTCATTACCAACCACAGCTTCCTAAAGATAGCGAAGATCGTGTGAAAGTGGATGCAGAGCGTGCCAAGCACTGGCTCTCGGTTGGTGCACAGCCCACCGATCGTGTTGCTCGTTTCTTGGATGCTGCTGGTTTATTAGAGCGTAAAGCACGCAACAACCCTAATAAAGCAAAACCGGGTGAAAAGGCAACGGAACGCGCTGAAGAGAAAGCTGAAAAAGCGGCTGCGGCAGAGGAAGCGGCCAAAGAAGCTGTTGCTGCTCCTGCCGAAGAATCACCAGCAGAAGAGACAAAAGCTGAAGAAGCTGCTCCAGAAGCAACCGAAGAAAAAGCAGAAGGTTAATCCTTCATGGCCTTTGCCAAAAATGAACCTCCTGTCATGCTTGCAGCTATTGCTGGTGCGCATGGCGTGATGGGAGAGGTTCGTCTAAAAATTTTCACCCAAGATTTGGCGAGCTTAAAAAAATATAAGATATTTAATGACGGGACACTGACTCTGAAGAAAGTTCGCCCGCACAAAATTGGCGCGGTAGCGCAGTTCGAAGAGATTACCGATCGCAATATGGCCGAGGCAGCGCGCGGCACGCAATTAACAGTCCCGCATGAAGAATTACCCCAGCTAGAAGATGATGAATTTTATTATAGCGACTTGATTGGTCTGCCCTGCGTTAGCGATATTGGCGATGTAATTGGTATAATCTGCATGGTTGAAAATTACGGGGCTGGCGACGTGCTGGAAATAGAAAAACCCGATGGCCAAAAGTTTATGGTTCCTGCGCATGCGGCTGATATTGATGCTAAACCAATTATTGTGCAATCTGGTTTTGTTCAGTGATGAGTAGTCATTGATGACCTTCGCTGCACAAATCATCACGCTTTACCCCGATATGTTTCCAGGGCCGCTGGGAGCGTCTTTGGCGGGTAAGGCGTTAAAGGATGGCAAATGGTCGTACGAAACATTCCAAATGCGCGATTTTGCAACCGATAAACATCGCAGTGTGGATGATACGCCAGCGGGCGGCGGTGCGGGTATGGTCTTGCGCGCTGATATATTGGGTGCTGCCGTCGATGCGGCAATAGCCAAGCAGCCTAATGCGCCCATTTTGGCGATGACACCGCGCGGAAAACCGCTTACCCAAACCAAAGTCCGTGAAATTTCTGGTGGCGAGGGTGTTACGATTTTATGCGGCAGATTCGAGGGATTTGACGAGAGAATCTTTGAAAACCGCACTATCGAGCAAGTCTCCATTGGCGATTATATTTTGTCGGGCGGTGAAATGGCGGCATTGATACTATTAGATGCTTGCATTCGCTTGCTGCCTGACGTAATGGGCCATGCTTCTAGTGGTGATGAAGAGTCGTTTGAGAACGGATTGCTCGAATATCCCCATTATACTCGGCCCATTGAATGGGAAGGGCGTATTATCCCTGAAGTGCTGCGATCGGGGGATCATGCGAAAATTGCGGCTTGGCGCCAAGGGGCATCAGAAGCAATTACACGGTCACGGCGGCCTGATCTTTGGAAACGTCATCGGGATGTTTTGGACAGTTCGCCCTCTGATGTGCGGCAAAATAATAAGGAAGATTAGGTCATGAACCTTATCCAAACATTAGAAAAAGAGGCAGTTGCCGAAGCAATAGCGAAAAAAGAAATTCCTGATTTCAAAGCAGGTGATACATTGCGTGTTGGTGTGCGTGTTGTGGAAGGCGAAAGAAGCCGTATTCAGAATTTTGAGGGTGTATGTATTGCGCGCAGCAACAGAGGTTTGAACTCAAATTTTACGGTTCGTAAGATGTCATTTGGTGAAGGCGTTGAACGTGTGTTTCCGCTTTATACGCCAAATGTCGACAGCATTACCGTGGTTCGCCGTGGTGTTGTTCGTCGCGCGAAACTCTATTATTTGCGCGGACGCACTGGTAAGGCGGCTCGTATCGCAGAACGTCGCGTTGTTAAGCCGGCCGATAAGGCCGCAAAATAAGCAACAATATATTGTATTATTTAGGCAGCCGGCTCTTAGGATGACCGGCTGTTTTCATTTTGAGCATAGGAAAAGTTTCATGGGTTACAAAATTGCAGTAGTAGGTGCGACCGGAAATGTAGGTCGTGAGATGTTGAATATATTGGCTGAACGCGAATTTCCAATCGAAGAAATTGCTGCTGTTGCATCGCCCGCCTCGCAAGGTCGTCAGATTGATTTTGGCGATAGCGGTAAAGAATTAAAAGTCCGCAATATCGAAAATTTTGATTTTTCTGACTGGGATATGGCTCTATTCGCAGCAGGTTCTGGCCCTACTAAGATTTTTGCTCCAAAAGCGGCGGCTGCGGGATGCACGGTTATTGATAATAGCTCTTTATATCGTATGGATCCTGATGTACCGCTTATCGTGCCAGAGGTTAATCCAGAGGCTATTGATGGGTATAAAGCCAAAAATATCATTGCTAACCCCAATTGTTCAACGGCACAAATGATGGTTGCGCTAAAACCGCTGCATGATGCGGCGACGATTAAGCGGGTTGTGGTTTCTACCTATCAGTCGGTTTCTGGAGCGGGTAAAGGCGGTATGGATGAATTATTTGAACAATCCCGTGCTATTTTTGTCGGGGATCCAAAAGATAATGAAGTGTTTACTAAGCAAATAGCTTTTAATGTTATCCCGCACATTGATGTGTTTTTGGATGATGGTTCCACCAAAGAAGAATGGAAGATGGTGGTTGAAACCAAGAAAATTCTTGATCCAAAAATCAAAGTAACGGCAACATGCGTGCGCGTTCCTGTGTTTGTTGGGCATAGCGAATCTATCAATATTGAATTTGAGAGAGAAATATCGGCGAAAAAGGCTCAAGCGATATTGCGCGAAGCACCTGGCATCATGCTGGTCGATAAGCGAGAGGATGCGGGATATACAACCCCTGTTGAATGTGTGGGTGATAGCGCGACTTATATTAGCCGCGTGCGCGAAGACCCTACGGTTGAAAATGGTCTTAATATTTGGTGCGTTTCGGATAATTTGCGCAAAGGGGCTGCATTAAACGCAGTTCAAATTGCCGAATTATTGGGACGGAAGCATCTCAAAAAAGGTTAAAAATCCGTTAAAATTTTGTCGGTTTTCTTTACAGATATAGTTATTATATGGATAAATTTTTGGAATATATCTTTCTTACCCTTTGTTTATAAATAATTTTTCTTGAATGGCATGATCGTTGCTTAACACTTTGTTAAGTAGTTCATACAACTATTGTGACTGCTCATATTGCAAACAAGGAAATGTATAATGAATAAATTTAATTCTTTTAAAGCTGCTGCCATTATTGCGGCCGCATCTGTTTCAACATTGGCTCATGCTGAAATATTCTCATATAATACGAGTTTAGCAGGAAACCCAGTGGTATTGAGTGTTGATACCGATAGAGGCACGGCTACCTATGTTGGTTCAGGAACCAATGTAACTTACTCTGGTGCAGACTTTTCATCCTTTAACCCAGATAGGCCGCGCGGAGCTTACAGATTTACGGGTGCCAGAGGAACGATAAATAACGGAGGTACAGATTTTAGACCCGTGGTAAGATCTAAAGAGCCTGTCATTCGTTTCAGAGGCAATGGTACAGTATCATTATGGACTCGTGCAGTAGACCCATCAGGTAAAGGTGCGCCATTTGATCTTCCTGGACCATTTTCGCCAGTACCACCATCATCAACGAGTACAGGCGGTTTGAGCAGCACCGGAGGCGTTGGCAGTAGCGGTGGCCCAAGTGGACCTTCGGGCAGTTCTGGCGGCGGAACATCAGTACCAGCTCCAGGGATTTTGGGTCTATTAGGCCTAGGTATTGCTGGTTTAGCTTTTGGTCGCCGCAAAAAGAGTAAATAATTAATAATTTACAAAATATGTTTAACAAGCATTAGGCCTCTTCGGAGGCCTTTTGTGTCGGAATCACTTACACTATGTATAGATCAAGATTTCATTTTATATTCAAGCTATTGATATAGACATCAAATTTTAGATGGTATGAAAGTTGCATATAGAGCTGATGGTAGACCGAATATATAATTATAAACAATGACAATGTAGCTTGGTCTTAGTGATTAGGAAAATAGTATGAATAATGATTCACTTAAATTCGCGGCATTATTTGCAAGTTGTGCGATAATGAGCGTAGCCCAAGCGGCACCAAATTCAGTTAATATTGCAATTGCGGCTCAAGCTGATGAAGCTGTCCAATATGATGAATTTAATGGCTCTGAAAAGTTTGATACAGTGGGGCTTACTGAAAGTTCAAAACAAAAATCTAGAAATGAATATGGTTTTTTTGACAGATTCTTTGGTTCATCTAGTTCTGGTAAAGGCTCTTCTTCCTCTGGAAAAGGGGCGTCCACATCGTCTAGCTCTGGTGGCACAATAATTTCATCAACAAGCAGCGGTTCTTCTACTTCCACAAGCAGCGGCGGTGTATCGAGCAGCAATGGCGGCGTAAGCTCTTCGACAAGTAGTGGTGGCGTAAGCACATCTTCAGGTGCTGTTAGTTCATCGACCAGCAGCGGCGGCGTATCGACTAGCAGTGGCGGTGTTAGTACATCCAGCAGTTCAGGTGGCGTAAGCAGCAGCACAGGCGGCGTGAGCAGTAGCACGGGCGGCGTGAGCAGTAGCACGGGCGGCGTAAGCAGTAGCACGGGCGGCGTAAGCAGTAGCACGGGCGGCGTAAGCAGTAGCACGGGCGGCGTGAGCAGCAGCACAGGCGGCGTGAGCAGCAGCACAGGCGGCGTGAGCAGCAGCACGGGCGGGGCTAGTAGCTCATCTAGCAGCTCCTCGAGTAGTTCGTCTTCGACCAGCTCTGGTGCTACAAGTTCGGGTGCAACTAGCAGCGGTTCCTCTAGCTTTGGCGGCTCATCGAGCTCGTCAAGCAGCAGTTCTTCAAGCAGTAGCTCGTCAAGCAGTAGCTCGTCAAGCAGCAGTTCTTCAAGCAGCAGCTCATCAAGTTCTTCTGGCGGCTCTACTGGTTCAACAGGCGGAGGTACAGATGTTCCTGCTCCTGGTATATTGGGGCTTTTGGGTTTAGGCTTAGCTGGTTTGGCGTTAGGTCGCCGCCGTAAAAAATCCTAATAATAATCTAATTCTCAAAATAAGGGCTGCTATTTGGGCGGCCCTTTTTATTTTGCAAGCCAGCTAAAATGTGGGCATAGTGTTATTATGACATTAGAAACAGAATTATTTTGGTCCTTTCGATCACCTTATAGCTATTTGGCCACGCAACGTTATGCAGATATTGCAGATCGATATGATCTTCATATAAAATTGCGTCCAGTATATCCTTTGGCTATTCGCAAACCCAATTTTTTTGAACAAAACCATCCCAACTGGCTTGGATATACAATGCGCGATATGATGCGCGTTGCTCAATTTCATAATATAGAATTTTCAATACCTAGCCCTGACCCCATCGTGCAAAATATGACGACAAGAGAGATAGCATCTGAGCAACCTTATATTTTTAGACTTACGCGATTGGGCCAAATAGCAGCGCGACGCGGACAAAGCCTCAATTTTTGTAATAATGTTTCCAAATTAATTTGGGGTGGTGTCAAAGACTGGGATAAAGGCGATCATCTTCGCAATGCTGCCGCTGATGTGGGCTTAGATTTTGATGCTATGCATAGCGAAGCGACCGATGATGCTGAAAAATTAGATGCAGAAATTGCAGAAAATCAAGTTTCTTTGGAAGCCTCGGGACATTGGGGTGTTCCCACACTTGTTATAAAAAATGAACCATTTTTCGGTCAAGACCGCATTGAAATGGCTTTATGGCGGATGAAACAATTGGGTCTGAAACCAAAGGAAAGATAAATTGACCACAGAATCTTCTGATTTGAGAACCTTTGATTTTATATCTTTTGATGGCGCCGCACTGAAAGTTCATGAAGTTGGCGCGGGACGGCCCTTGCTTTTGCTGCATGGCCTATTTTCCAATGCTTATGTAAATTGGATTAAATATGGTCATGCTGAAACATTGGCGAATGCTGGCTTTCGCCTGATTATGCCCGATTTCAGAGCGCATGGAGACAGCGATGCGCCGCATGAGGCCATTTATTATCCTGAAAATGTCATTGTAAAAGATATTGAGGGCTTGATAGATTATCTAAATTTGGATGATTATTATTTAGCGGGTTTTTCGTTGGGCGCGCGGACATGCGCGAAACTAGTGATTAATGGAGCGCGTCCTGTACGTTTAGCGTTAAGCGGCATGGGTTGGGAAGGGTTAAATGGTTGGGGTAAACGCCAAAATTTTTTCCTAGATGTTGTCGATCATTATCATAGCACAGAGCGCGGCGATCCTTATTATATGGCTGTACAATTTATGAAAACAACTGGAATAGATCCTATTGCAGCGGGCCATTTATTGCGCAGCTTTGGTTCGCTTAATGTAGAAGTGCTAAAAGAAATCAATATAGCAACAATTGTAATATGCGGCGATCAAGATAAAGATAATGGAGAAGGACAGACATTGGCCAATAATCTGATGAATGGGCGGTTTGAAGAAATAGCTGGTAATCATATGTCATCGGTTGTGCAAAAATCATTGGGTGAGAAAATTGCTCATTTTTTTAGGGGGCAATGATAATGAAAGATTTTGCACTCAAAAATTTCATTCGTTTGTGGTTGCTGGGGATTTTATTATTGATCGCGATGATTTTCGGTAATTTGCTGCTCATTACCGATATATCACCCATGGCGATGAGCGATCATCAAAGCGCAGGTTCAGCCGCGAGAATAGATGAAATTCAATGGGCGTGGGCAGCAGCTAATCTGATACTATATGCAAAGATTAGCATGGTAATAGATTTATTTTTCATCGCTATATATTCCTTAGGGTCAATTTGCGGTGGTATATTGCTGCGCTATGATGCTCGTTTATTTGTTAGGCGTATTGGGGCATTGGTTATTGCTGCGGCCACAATATTCTTTGTGACAGATTATATTGAGACTATTGCTCAGATTATCCAACTATTTTCTATGCACGGTTCCGATGCGCTGTCATCGGCGGCTGCAGCCGTTGGCTCTGCTAAAAATATTGCATTTTTGATCACATTTCTTGGTTTAGTTGGAACAATATTATGGGATAAGATCAAAAAGAAAGCATGAAGATATTTTCTTACTCTAATATCATTGTTAATCCTTGACCCCAATGAAAATAAGTTTCATTTCTTACTAAAATTACAAAGCCAAAAAAATGGGGAGAATATATGAAAAATTGGATTTCATTAACAGCATTGGCGGCCGCGAGTTTGGCTATCAATGGTTGTAAAAAAATAGATGATGAAGCATCAAGTAGCAGAGCTGTTGATACGAAAATTGAAGCAACCAGCGCCAAAGATTTTGTTGAGCAAGCCGAAAAACATTTGTTCGATTTTTCTACTTACGCCGCAAAAGTTGAATGGATCAATTCTACATATTTAACCGAAGACACAGATGCGCTTGCGGCTATTTCGGGAGCAGAAGGCACAAAAATGTCTGTGGACTTCGCGCTGCAGGCGGCGGAGTTTGCAAAACAAGATGGTTTAGACCCAGTCGTCAAACGCAAGCTTGATATGTTACGCGGCGGTATCGTAATGCCGGCACCTACTAAAGCTGGAGCGGCTGATGAATTGAGCGCAATTGCAACCAGCCTTCAGTCACAATATGGTAAAGGAAAAGGCGTTTTAAGGGGCGAAGAAATCAATGGCAGTGACATTGAAGCCGCGATGGGAACTAACCGTAATCCAGCAGAATTGAAAGAAATGTGGGCAAGCTGGCATATGAATGTTGGCGGGCCGATGAGAGATGATTATAGCCGGATGGTCGAAATCGCCAATGAAGGCTCAAAAGAGCTTGGCTTTGCCGATACTGGGGCAATGTGGCGGTCCAATTATGATATGCCCGCCGAAGAATTTGCCGAAACAATGGATAAATTATGGCTCGACGTAAAGCCATTATATGACGAATTACATACTTATGTTCGCGGTAAGTTGAACGAAAAATATGGCGACTCAGTTCAAGCAAAAACAGGGCCTATTCGGGCGGATTTACTTGGTAATATGTGGGCTCAAGAATGGGGTAATATTTATGATATAGTCGCGCCTGAGGGAGCTGGCGATATTGGCTATGATATGAGCGATTTATTGCTACAAAAAGAGTATGATGCGATCAAAATGGTCAAAGCTGGCGAGGATTTCTTTTCGTCTCTAGGGTTTGATCCATTGCCTAAAACATTTTGGCAGCGTTCGCAATTTGTCAAACCAGCAGACCGCGAAGTTGTTTGCCATGCTTCGGCTTGGGATTTGGATAATAAAGACGATATTCGTATCAAAATGTGTATCAAAGTGAATGGCGATGATTTTATCACGGTTCATCATGAATTGGGCCATAATTATTATCAACGCGCCTATAAAGATCAGAGCTATTTGCATCTAAATGGAGCCAATGACGGTTTTCATGAAGCCATTGGCGATATGCTCGCGCTTTCAATCACGCCTGATTATCTTGTGAAGATTAATTTGCTCGACCAAAATCAAGTTCCAGGTGCAGATAAGGATACAGGATTATTGCTGCGTCAAGCTATGGATAAAGTTGCATTTTTACCCTTTGGTTTGTTAGTAGATAAATGGCGCTGGGGTGTATTTTCTGGAGAGATTAAACCTGCTGATTATAATAATTCTTGGCATGAGCTAAAGCGCGAATATCAGGGTATAATGCCCCCTGTTGAACGTCCATCGGATGCTTTTGATCCAGGTGCAAAATATCATATCCCTGGAAACACGCCTTATGCGCGCTATTTCCTTGCCCGTATTTTGCAATTCCAATTTTATAAAGCTGCATGCGATGCCGCTGGATGGGAAGGGCCGCTGCATCGCTGTTCTTTTTATGGCAATAAAGAAGTCGGTGCGAAGCTAAATAGCATGTTAGAATTAGGCGCCTCGAAGCCTTGGCCCGATGCATTAGAGGGATTTACAGGCTCGCGTGAAATGTCGGGTAAAGCGATGCTGGAATATTTCAAGCCCTTACAAGATTGGCTCAAAGAGCAAAATAAAGGCAAGACCAAAGGTTGGTAAATAAGCCGATTATGCAAAGGAAAGGCGGCCATTGAGCCGCCTTTTTTGCCACCAAAAGCTCGGGCTGAACACCCAAGCCATCTATTATAATTGCTCTACCATATATTCTGCTGAAGAAACTTTGAAATCTCCAGGGGCTTCGACATTTAACTGTTCAACCACACCATCGTTAATCACCATAGAATAGCGTTGCCCACGTTTGCCCATGCCAAATGCGCTAGCATCCATTTCTAAACCAAGAGCATTCGCAAAATCACCATTGCCATCAGCAAGCATTTCAATAGCTTCTGAACCAGCCGCGCCGTTCCATGCGCCCATTACGAACGCATCGTTTACGGCTGTACAAGCAATGGCATCAATGCCTTTTGCTTTTAACGCATCGGCTTTTTCAACATAACCTGGTAAATGCTTGACAGAACAAGTTGGAGTGAAGGCACCAGGTACAGAGAAAAGCGCTACTTTTTTACCCTTAAAATAATCATGGGATGAAATTTGCTCTGGGCCATTTTTTGTGGCTTTAACCAAATTGGTTTCTGGTATTTTGCTTCCGATTGCGATGCTCATATCTATGTCCTCTTATTATTATTGCTTTGAAAATGGGAATCTTTCCCATTTGATAGGAAAAATTATCATCTTAATTTCGATAGAGATGACATAGAGATTAATAATGGTAAATCAATGATTGCCAAAAATCTTTCTCATTTTTTATGGCTGCATAAGCAACCAATTTATATCGTAAAAGCATGAAGACAATAAAATATTATATAAAGATATCTTTATATTTGCTAATATGGAGATGCTTGGCTATGGACGCCCTAAGCTCATCATTCATATATGGGCAATATCAAACAATCCATCAAGGGGACATATCGTGGCAAATGCGGCGCAAAATGATTATATTATAAAAGATATTAATGAGGCCGATTTTGGTCGTAAAGAAATTGAAATTGCTGAAACAGAAATGCCTGGTTTGATGGCGCTACGTGAAGAATTTGGTAAAAGCAAGCCGCTTAAAGGTGCCCGTATCACCGGTTCATTGCATATGACAATTCAAACGGCTGTGTTAATTGAGACCTTAACTGCTCTTGGGGCAGAGGTACGCTGGGCTAGCTGTAATATCTTTTCAACGCAAGATCACGCCGCAGCAGCAATGGCCGCTGCTGGCGTTCCAGTTTTCGCAATCAAAGGCGAGACATTAGAAGAATATTGGAGCTATGTTGGCAAGATTTTTGATTGGGGTGATGACACCACAACCAATATTATCTTGGATGATGGCGGCGATGCTACAATGTTTGCTTTGTGGGGGGCGCGTATGGAAGCAGGCGAAGAATTATGGACACCAGAAAATGACGAAGAAGTCGCATTCCAAGCTGAATTGCGCGATTTCGTAGCAAAGAAACCAGGATATTTAACCAAATCTGTTGCTGCTATCAAAGGCGTTTCAGAGGAAACAACGACGGGCGTTCACCGCTTATATGACCTTGCAAAGGTTGGCAAACTTCCTTTCCCAGCGATCAATGTGAACGACAGCGTTACCAAATCAAAATTTGATAATCTATACGGCTGCCGCGAGAGCTTGGTGGATGCTATCCGCCGAGCAACCGATGTTATGCTATCTGGTAAAATTGCCTGCGTTGCTGGCTTTGGTGATGTGGGTAAAGGCAGCGCCGCATCATTGCGTCAGGGCGGTGCTCGCGTATTGGTGACAGAATCGGATCCCATTTGCGCGCTTCAAGCTGCTATGGAAGGCTATGAAGTCGTAACAATGGAGCAAGCTGCACCGCGTGCTGATATTTTCGTAACGGCTACTGGAAATGTTGATGTCATCACCGTAGACCATATGCGCGCCATGAAAGATCGCGCTATTGTCTCTAATATTGGTCATTTTGACAGCGAGATTCAAATCGATGCTTTGAACAATATGAAATGGTCTGAAATCAAACCACAAGTTGATGAAGTGGAATTTCCTGATGGTAAGAAGATTATCATGTTGGCAAAAGGTCGCTTGGTAAATCTTGGCTGTGCAACGGGCCATCCTAGCTTTGTGATGTCATCTAGTTTTACCAACCAAGTATTGGCGCAAATCGAATTGTTCCAAAATAATGAAGATGGTAAATATGGTAATGATGTTTATGTATTGCCCAAGCATTTAGATGAAAAAGTAGCCGAATTGCATCTTAGTAAATTGGGCGTGAATCTGACCAAATTAAGTGAAAAACAAGCGGATTATATCGGCGTTGGCACAAATGGCCCTCACAAGCCGGATCATTACCGTTACTAATTGAAATATTTATATTTGTTTCATATGTCATAATAGCCATAAAGATTCGATATATTTGACAGAGCCTATCCCAACATTGGGGTAGGTTTTTTTATATAGAAATCTTATTTCAATATGCTGTATTTTTTATATATTGTGTCTATAGATGTTAAAAACTTGTGCATTAAATAAAAATAGGGAAGCTTCTGACAGTGAATTTTGATGATGATATCATAATTGGACTAGTCGGTATAATTTGCGCAATTTGGACAGTGGTGGCTGTTTATGCGATATGGGCGGGTATCACTATGCGGCGTAGGGCGGTGCGCACCTTGCAGCAAACATCTCGATTTGGCAGATTATTGGAAACGGCACCCGCTATTCCCATCATCGTAAAAGGCGATGGAAGGTTTGAAGCAACCGATAGATTTGCGCGTTGGATTGGGCTTGATCGAAAAATTGAATATATATCTGATCTAGCAGCCGATCCAGAGATATATGCAGAAGAAGGCGGACTAAATCCCAAAGATTTGGCGCGTTTCACCGAAAATATTAGATCAACCCAAAAAACTGGGAAATCATTTAACCAAGCACTGACTTTATTGGGATCTAATAAGAAATTTCTGGTAAAAGGCAGTATCGCCGATGCGCTCATATATCCCAACGGGGCTGCATTATTATGGGTATTTGATGCAACAGAAAGCGTAAGCCAGTTAGAAAAATTGCAAAAAGATGCCGATGAGGCGCATAGTGCTTTTGCAGCTTTGGTTGGGTTAATAGAGGCTTCTCCTTTTCCTATGTGGCATCGCAGCCCTGATTTACGGCTGACTTTTGTGAATAAGGCCTATGTCGATGCTGTAGATAGCGAGAGCGCTGATTATATTATCGAAGAGGGTATAGAGCTTATTGAATCGAGCAATGGACAATCATCATTATCGGTCGCTCAGCAAGCCTTAACGGAGCAAAATACTATCGAACGCTTAGTTTCTGCCACCATTGGCGGTGTACGAAAACAGCTCCGTGTTTTCGATATTCCGCTTGGCCGAGCGGGAATAGCAGGCCTGGCGATTGATGTGCAAGATTTGGCAGATACGCGTCAAGAATATCTTCGCTATATCGAAGCCCAGCGAAATTTATTGGACAATATGTCGGCAGCGGTTGCACAGTTTAATGTGGAAGGGCGACTAATATTTCTGAACCTTCCTTTTCAGAGGATATTTTCTTTTCAAGAAAATTGGGTGGATGAAAAATATGAGTTTAGCCGTGTCTTTGATAAAATGAGAGAAGCGGGCCGAATCCCAGAAGTCAGCGATTATCAAGAATGGCGCAGCGAGAAAGAAGGATGGTTTAGAGCCAGCGATCCTGTAGAAGAAAATTGGTTGCTGAATGATGGCACGCATTTACGTGTGCTGGCTCAACCAATCCCCGATGGTGGATTGTTGATAATATTCGAAGATAGTACCGAACAAGCTAAATTATCGAGTGCGCATGATAGTTTGTTGCGCGCGCGCACTGCGACTTTTGATAATTTATTCGAGAGCGTAGCTGTATTTGCTGCTGATGGCAGGTTGAATCTATGGAATAAGCAATTCATTGATTTGTGGGATTTAGACGAAGAGGTTATTGCACAGCACCCTAGAATAGATGAATTGATGAAGCTTTTGGGTAAGAAGCTTAAAAAGCCATCTCAAATATCAATCGTTAGGGAATTAATTCGCGTTTCAACTTCTCAAAGAGAACAAAGGCGTACGCGCATCGAATTTGTTGATGACAGTATATATCAAATCGCCACCATACCGCTACCCGATGGAAATGCACTTTTCACTATGCTTGATATATCCGATAGTATGCAAATTGAAAATGCTCTGCGCGAACGCAATGAAGCATTAATTGATGCTGATAATATCAAAGATAAATTTTTATCTAATATGAGTTATGAGCTTCGCACGCCCCTTACATCAATTAGTGGTTTCGCCGAATTATTGGGCAGCGGAATGGCAGGGCCAATGAATGAACAGGCCATTGAATATATTAATGCTATTATCGAATCCACTACAAGATTAACTGGGCAAATCAACAATATATTAGACTTTAGCCAGAGCGAAGCGGGGGTGCTTCCTGTATCTCAAAAGCCCGTGAATATTGCCGAGTTGATTAATAATTGTTTGGTGAAATTTGAAGATAAAATACGCAAATATCAAATTAACATTTCAACTGATATTGATAAGGGTGTTGGTGAAATATTGGGCGATTCCCGGCGATTAGAACAAGTTATCAACCATCTCATCGATAATGCCATCGTCTATAGCGGGGAAGCCTCTAATATATTTGTTAATGCTCATGGGTCAAAAAACAATATTTCAATTATCATCGCCGATAACGGGCCGGGTATGGACTATAAAACCAAAAATATGGCTTTTGATAAATTGCCGCCAAAAGAAAATGATGCTTATGCTAACAATAAAACAAAAGGTCTTGGATTACCGCTGGCCCGTGAATTAATTGAAGCCCATGCAGGGACTATGGAATTATTGTCTGAAAAGGGACAAGGTACTAAAATAACGATTAAGTTACCGCGCTAATGCAGGAAAAACTAATCATTAATTCAGAACAAGAAATGTATAGTTTCGCTGAACGCATTGCACGCATAGCCCAAATCGGCGATTGGGTTTCGCTCATTGGTAATTTGGGAGTGGGTAAAACTATTTTTGCAAAAGCTTTTATTGCTGAAATGGGATTTGATGGTGAAGTAAGCAGTCCTAGCTATGCTCTTGTGCACAGCTATGATCCGCCAGACACCAGAATATCTGTAGTTCATGCAGATTTATATCGCATAGAGAATGAGTCCGAATATCTGGAACTAGGGTTAGATGATGCCACAGATTATGGTATCATTTTGCTGGAATGGGCCGATAAATATCCGATGCGTTTTCCAAACAATCATTATAAGATCGAAATACAAAAAATTTCAGACAATATAAGAGATATTACATTGAATATATATGGTGAAAGCGTATCAAGATGGACATGAATATTCCAGAAAAAGCAGTTGATTTTCTCTCTGAAGTTGATTGGGCTGGAGCGCAGATCAAACCTTTGGCAGGCGATGCATCTTTCCGTCGTTATTTCCGAGTTAATAAAGAAGATAAGCATGCCATTTTGATGGACGCGCCTCCGCCGCATGAAGATCCTAAACCGTTTATCGCTATGGCTCAATATTTGACAGGCGCAGGATTTCGCGCGCCGCAAATCTATGGCAGCAATTTGGAAAATGGTTTGGTGCTGATAGAGGATTTTGGCGATCAAAGAATGCGCGAGCATTTGGATGATGCACCGCAAGATGAAGAGGTAATTTACAAGCAAGCAATCGATATCATTGTTAAATTGGCCGCTACTAAGCCAGCCGATATTCCTTCATATGATGAAGAAATCTATATTCGTGAAGTTAATTTATTGCCCGAATGGTACCTACCAGCGGTCAATATTGAATGCGATGCTATAATTTATGAAAATCTATGGAAAGAGGCTCTAGCACCGATTTATGGTGCCAAAAAAGTAACCGTATTGCGCGATTATCATGCTGAAAATGCGATGCTATTATCGGATGGGGATATGGGTATAATTGATTTTCAAGATGCATTGGTCGGGCACCAAGCCTATGACCTTGTTTCGCTATTACAAGATGCTCGGCGCGATGTTTCGCCTGAATTAGAGCAAAAAATGCTCGCTTATTATGGCCAGAATATAGAAGTGGACAGAGATTTTCTTGACCATTATGCCATATTAGGGGCGCAAAGAAATGCTAAAATCATCGGTATATTTGCGCGGCTTTGTTTTCGGGATGGGAAGCATAAATATCTAGATTATTTACCGCGTATGTGGAGATTATTAGAGAGGGACTTACAAAATCCTGCGCTTAGCACTATCAAAAATTGGTTCGATGAGAGTGTTCCAAATGCGGTTCGTTATTCCAAAATCTCGGTGCAAAAATAATGTTTGATACAGCTATGATTATGGCAGCGGGGCTCGGTACGCGCATGCGGCCATTGACCAATGATCGCCCAAAACCACTTGTCCTAGTGGGGGGTAAAACTCTGCTTGGCCATTGTTTGGACCAAATGCAATCAGCCGAGATTAAAAATATTGTCATAAATGTGCATTATCGCGCCGAAATGGTAGAGCAATATATGGCGCATGTACCTGAATTTGCTAATATTCATATCTCTGATGAGAGAGAAAAATTATTGGAAACGGGCGGCGGCCTTATTAAAGCGAAGCCATATTTGGGCGATAAGCCTTTCTTTTGCCTCAATAGCGATAATATTTGGACAAATGGCGCGCAAAACGCACTGCTTAAACTAGCATCTTCTTGGGATGATGAGAAAATGGATGCGCTTTTGTTGCTCGTTTCCAAAGATGGTGCTTATTGTCATAAAGGGCCAGGCGATTTCTTTTTAGGGGATGATAATAATATCATTAGGCGCGGTAATAATGATAGTGCGCCATATATATTTACTGGCATTCAAATCATATCGCATCGATTGCTGCGCAATGCCCCCGATGGTGCTTTTTCTACCAATATTTTATGGGACAGAGGCATTAATGAGGGGCGTATATTTGGCAAGCTCCATGACGCTAAATGGTTTGATATTGGTACTATAGAAGCGATTCCGCTCGCTGAAAAATTGTTGAAAGACGACTATAATAATGAATAAAATAACGCGGCCATCTCTTCATTCTGTATCGTCCCATCAAGGATTTGCAGATAGTGTGGCTACTTATTTTCTCTCAACATATGGTCGAAATCCTCTTGATTTGGCAGATGGTTTGATATTGCTGCCTAATAATCGCGCGGTTCGGGCTGTCGAAGAAGCCTTTGTTCGGCAAACGGGAAAGGGGCTGCTGCTTCCACGACTGGTAACGGTTGGTGATTTAGATCTTAATGAAAAGAGCGGGTTGTTTTTACATCATTATGATGAGGATAAAATTGCGCCTGCGATAGACTCAATGCAGCGAATAATGTTGCTGGCTAAGCTTATCGAAGAGCATCATAAATCGATTATGGCTAGAGATGTTGATGCGGCTCAAGCACTTAAATTAGCTATGGATTTGGCGCAAGTGATCGATCAATTGGATGTCGAAGAGATAGCTTTTAAGGAATTTACCGATTTATCCGAAAAAATATCCGTTAATTCCGAGGCGAATTTAGCAGAGCATTGGCAAAAATCTTATGCTTTGTTTGATAATATATATCATCAATATCGCGCGAAATTAGAGCAATTAAATCTTTCTACTATGGTGGTGAACCGCAATGCCATGATCCGCAATTTGGCGAATAATTTGGATCATTTAAGCCACCATCCATTTATCGCGGCCATTGGCATAACAACGGCTGCTCCTGCGATTGCTTATTTGCAAAAAAAAATTGCTACGACGCAAAATGGGTTGGTCATCCTGCCGCATATTGATCAAATGATGGATGATGCAATTTGGGATTCTCTTGGACCGCATATTAAAGAGGATAGTGATTTGCGCGCTAAACCGTCGCTCGAAACGCACCCGCAATTTCATCTCAAATTATTACTCGATAAGATGGGGTTTAACCGCAGCGAAGTTACCCCGCTTGGCAATATGAGGCCCACGAAAATTGCGGATCGAAAAGATAAATTGGTTAGCCAGATTTTTGCTCCAGCACAGCAAACAGCGCAATGGCAATCCATAGAAGTTGCTGCTGCTGATTTTAATCATCTCAAAATTATGTTTAATAATGATAGCGCAGCGGAAGCGCAGGCCATTGCTATTTTGGTGCGTAAACATTTAGAAATTAATAATAAACGTATCGCGATCATTACGCCTGATAGAGAATTAGCACGCCGAATATCGGCGCATTTATTGCGCTGGAATATTAAAGCGGATGATAGTGCGGGTATAGCCTTATCGGATACGCCAGTGGGGAGTTTGTTCCTGTTAATCGCGCACAATATAGCGAGTGGATTTGCCCCTATTGATTTATTATCGCTGCTTAAACACCCTCTTGCGCAAAAGGGGGATGGGCGCATCGCATGGTTAGAAAAAATACGCGCATTAGATTTATCATTAAGAGGGCCACGATTAGGACAAGGGCTGCCGAGCATAAAATCATCGATCAAAAATCATAGAGATAAGATCATGAAATATAATCCCAATAATGATAATGGGAAATTTGATGAATTATTAGATTGGTGGCAGGGTGTTGAACATCATCTTGCTAAAGTTGTAGAGGACTCTGCCAAATCTTTGTTGGAATCCGTTCGACAAATTGCCGATTATATTGCGGGCGATACAATTTGGACAGGGGATGCTGGGCGCGAGTTAAGCCGTTTCTATGCAGAAATATTATCCTATATTGATGAAGGGTCATCGAAACTTCCCATAGAGATATTACCGCAATATATCAGCATTTTGATGGATGGTTATAATGTGCGTACTAGCTATGGAAATCATCCGCGTGTTGCAATTTACGGCTTATTAGAAGCCAGATTACAACGTAGTGATTTGGTTATTTGTGCAGGCTTAAACGAAGGTTCATGGCCGCAAGCCCCCAATAATGACCCTTGGCTCTCGCCAGGTATTAGGCGAGATTTAGGTTTGCCTTCGCTTTCCAGAAATATTGGTTTATCGGCACATGATTTAGCAGAAGCGATTGGTGCTAAAGAATTAATATTAAGCCGCTGCGAGCGTGATAGCGGTGGGCCTGCTGTAACATCGCGCTTTGTTTTAAGATTGATAGCCTTCGCGGGTAATAAATTAAAATATGAAGAAGATATACCCGCTTTAGTGTCAAAAATTGATGATCCGGGAAAGCCCAAACCAGCTTTGCCGCCGTCTCCTAAACCCAGTGCTGCGCAGCGCAAAGTTGAGCTAAGCGTGACCAATATGGATCAGTTGAAGGCTGACCCTTTTGCTTTTTATGCCAAAAAGATCATGACGCTTGTCAAATTAGAACAAATTGACGAAGAAGCGAGCGCGGCCTGGCGCGGGACTATGATCCATGAAATATTGGAGAAATGGGCTAAAGAGGATGGCTTGCACCCTAAGAAATTGATGGAGCGAACGCATGAATTGCTAAAAAATGAAGCATTGCACCCGACAGCGCGTTTATTATGGCAGCCGCGCCTTATCAAACAAATGGAATGGATCGATACGCAAACGCATGATTTGATTCAATCGGATGGGCGCAAAGTTTTAGCTGCCGAAACCAAGGGTGAGATGAAAATATTGGACATCAAATTAAAAGGGGTTGCCGATAGAATCGATATTTATCCCGATGGCCGTCTTGCTATCATTGATTATAAAAGCGGCGCAACTCCCTCTATGAAGCAAATCAAATCTGGCTATGCGATGCAGCTAGGTTTGCTGGGTTTGCTGGCGGAAAAAGGCAAGTTTCAGACCATAGATGGCGAAGCTATAAAAGGGGTGGTGACGGCTTTTGAATATTGGTCTTTGGCCAAAAGTAATCAAACATTTGGTAAAATCATAAAAGCAACGCGCGATCAAGTGACTGAAAAAAATACAGCTACCTATAGTTTAACCGATGAATTTGTTGAGAGTAGTGAAGATAACGCCATCAAATTAATTGAAAAATATATTTTGGGGAGAGAGGCTTTTATGGCGAGGCTTCGCCCAGAATATGCCCCCTATAATGATTATGAACATCTCTCGCGCTTAATGGAATGGTATGGCAGGACTGAAGCATGAGCGATAATGAATATATTATTCATATTTTGACGCCGCCGCAAATGGAGGCGGTAGAGCCATCCGATAATATATGGCTCAGCGCAGCGGCAGGGACAGGCAAAACCCAAGTTTTATCCGCGCGCGTTTTGCGATTGTTGCTGGAAAAAGATGTAAAGCCCGAAGATATTTTGTGTATCACTTTTACCAAAGCTGGTGCGGCCGAAATGGCCAACCGTATTAACAAACGTTTGGCGTCGTGGGTGCGGATGAAAAACGCTACATTGGGCAGGGAATTGGCCTCTATTGGTGCCGATAATGGTGAAGAAAACCGTAATCGGGCTCGGCAATTATTTGCGTCTTTGCTCGATGCCCCAGGCGGTGGATTGCGGGTTATGACAATTCATAGTTTTTGCCAATCCTTATTGTCATCTTTTCCAGGAGAGGCCTCTCTAAACTCTGGTTTCCGAGCTATTGAGGATAGGGAGCAAGAAATGCTCTTACGCGATGCGCTGAATCTGATGTGCGAAAATAAAAATGATGATGTAGATTTTATTGCGTCATTTGAGAATTTGAGCCTCAAACATGGCGAATATAGAACCTTTGATTACTTAAAATCATGGGCACGAAATCCTGAAGCTGCCTACTATTGGCAAGATAAACAAAATATAGGTATCACCAAAGAAGTGGCATTAGCTCTGGTGGGATGCGCAATAAAAGATGATCCTCAGCAATATTTAGTCGAAGCGTGTCACGATGAATCCTTTGATGTTTCGGCGGTTCGTGAATGCGCGGCTTTGAACGCGCAGTGGGGAACAATAACGGGCGTGCCTAGAGCGGATGCTATTAATTTATGGCTCGGTCAATCATCCGAAGAACGAGCACAAAATATAGATAATTTGCACAGTTGTTGGAGTACTAAGTCTAACACGCTTGCGCAGTCTGGGCCTAAACCAAAGGAAGAATATTTAGCCCTTACACAAGGCTTATTTGATTGGACTATGGGGCTGCAAGAGCAAGTGAAATTATATGGCTTGGCTATGCAATTATGCGATAGTTTTACGATAGGCAGTGACTTTCAGCACTACTATCAGCGGCTTAAAGAACAAAAAGCTCTGTTGGATTATGATGATTTGATTCGCAAATCAGCATCATTGCTAAAAACGGCAGATATGGCTGATTGGATCCGCTATAAATTGGATCAAAATATCGATCATATTTTGATCGACGAAGCACAAGATACCAATCAAGCGCAATGGGATATTATTAAAGCGATAAGCGATGATTTTTACAGTGGAGAATCTATACATTCGCAAAAATTACGAACGGTTTTTACTGTTGGTGATTTTAAGCAGGCGATTTTTGGATTCCAAGGAACAAGCCCAGAGAATTATGCGGCTGCCCAAAATTATTTTGAGGACAAAGTAGAAGCCAGTGGACAATCATTAAATATTTTAGAATTATCGCAGAGTTTTCGCTCGACCAAACCGATATTGGATTTTGTCAACATTATCACTGAAAATCTAGGCCATGAATCCTTTGGCTTAAGGGCAGCTATTGCCAAACATTTTGGAATGAAACAAAATTTTGGCAGCATCACTTTATTACCGCCCGTGCGGGCTCTTATCGCCGATGATAATGATTATGAAAATACCAATGATAATGAAGAAAATTGGATGTCCGAAGAAAAACGAGTATTGGCGGATAAATTGGCCGATACGATCGCGCAATTATTGGACGAAAAACCTTTGTTAAATACAACTGGAAAGCCTCTAAGGCCGTCTGATATAATGATATTATTGCGCAAACGCGGTGATTTAGCATCTTTAATCGTCGCGCGCTTACATGCTAAAAAAATAGCTGTTGCGGGCTTAGATAGGCTCTATCTATCCAAGCCATTGGCGGTGCAAGATTTGCTGAGTGCGATCCGGTTTGTGTTGCAACCAGAAGATGATTTGAATTTGGCAACATTACTGACCTCTCCCTTGATAGGCCTTAATCATGATGAATTATTAGATCATGGCTATCGCAATAGAAAAATCAGCCTTTGGCAGCATATTAAAAATATCCCTGAGCTGGGCCAACAAGTACAGAATTTGCAATCCTTATTGGCGAAAGCAGATTATAGCTCACCCTATCAATTTTTAGAAGAAATTCTGTCAGGCGATTTCAAAGGCCGCAAAAAACTCTATGCACGGCTTGGTTTTGAGGCTGAAATAGCAATCAATGAATTGCTCAATACCGCTTTAGAATATAGCCGCGATCAAGGGCAATCATTGCAAGGTTTCTTAGACTGGACAGTGCGCGGTGATGTGGAAATTAAACGCGAGAATAATGGTGAATTTGACGAAGTAAGGGTGATGACGGTGCATGGAGCGAAGGGACTTCAGGCCCCTATTGTTATTCTTGCTGATATTTGCGTCGATCCATCTAACAGTTCCGATAATAGTTTTAATCTCAAAATGCGGGGTAATGCAGACAGGAATGAGCCTAATTTTGAATTGCCTATTCCCGCGATTAGTAAAGAGAATAGATTGGGAAAAATTGGGGCGGCATGGGAATTAAAGAGCCAGCAGGAAATTGAAGAGCATAATCGATTATTATATGTGGCACTCACGCGATCAGAAGAACATCTAATTTTGGCAGGAAGCTTAGGAAAAAAGAGCAAAGAGCCCAAAGAAACTAGCTGGTATGACCCTATATCAAAAGCGATGGAATCTATAGGCGCGCGAGAAGAGGCCGATGTTATTTGGGATAGTAAATTAGTTCATAAAGGACTCACAATGAAACCTTTGAATGAGAGAGTTTCAGTTCCGATAAATGCGCCGCACACAGATGAGGAAGATTTAGCATGGCTCTATGAATATGCGCCAGAAGAGAGCCGCCCGCCAAAACCCCTCGCACCCAGCCGCGTGATCGAAGATGATACTATATATAAGCCTATTACCAATGAGGTGCAAAAATATGCGCAGCGCGGTAATTTAATCCATAATCTGTTTGAATATTTGGGGCATAGTAAAAATGACGATCTGCGTCAAAGCGCGCAAAAATGGTTTGAACGCCAGCATAATATTGCCAGTTGGCGAGAGGTCGATATTATCGATCCTGTTTTGAATATTATGCAAAATGGTGCATATAAAGAATATTTTGGAAAAAATAGCCGTAGCGAAGTGCCCATTACCGCTGTGGTTGGGGAAATGGTGATTAATGGCCGTATCGATCAGTTAATATTTTCTGATACTCAAATCATAGCGATTGATTATAAAACTGGGTTTAATGTTCCCAAGAGCATTAGCGATATTCCAACAGCCTATATGCGGCAAATGGCGCATTATGCCGTGGCTTTAGAAACTATTTTCCCGGATAAAGCGATTAAAACTGGATTGCTATATACCCATGCTCCCAAAATGATGATGCTGTCAGATGTAGAATTAGAGAATTACAAACCGCAAAAATAGCATCTCTTAACCGCTATAGATTTTCTATCAATACCGCCTCTTGCTAAGCGCGCTATGCATGATTAGATAGTAAGTAATAAGAAAAGGAATTATTTATGGCTACAATCGCAGTTAGCGATGCAGAATTTGAATCGCGCATATTACAATCCGACAAACCAGTGTTGGTTGATTTTTGGGCGGAATGGTGTGGCCCGTGTAAAATGATTGGCCCTGCGTTAGAAGAGATTAGCGAAGAAATGAGCGATCAGGTGACTATTGCTAAAATTAATATTGACGATCATCCAGAAACCCCTGGTAAATTTGGTGTCCGCTCTATTCCTACTATGATTTTGTTCAAAGACGGTAAAGCCGTTGAGACCAAAGTAGGTGCTGCACCCAAAGCTGCTCTGAAAGATTGGTTGTTAACTCAACTGTAAGAAAATATTTTGGCGGCTTGTTCCCACAATTTTGGGGATGAGGCGCCAAGCAATCCTGCACCTTTATCGGCAGGCCTATACGCGCTGCCATCCCAGCGTGCCGCTTTGCCGCCAGCTTCATTCAAAAATAATATACCCGCTGCATGATCCCAAGGCAATGTCCTCTCAAATATAGATATATTGTGCACGCCCATTGCTAATAATGGATATTGTTCCGCTGCACACATTGGAATTGGAACTAATTTATAATTTCCATCTGCGCGTTTTAGCACATCTTCTCTCTGCTGTTGACCCATATATCCTGTCGCCAATGCCGCAATGGGCAGACCTTTTATAGCATCATTGGCTTTCAAGGGCGTGCCATCGATAAATGCGCCTTTACCTAAATAACTATGGCATAAGCGATTTTTGATAGGGTCATACATCCATCCTGCAATTGTTTGGTTGTTTTGTGCCAGAGCGATGATGATACCAAAAGCACCATCACCACGCGCATAATTACCCGTTCCATCGATAGGATCAATTATCCAACATTGCTGCGCTGATATATGTTGCAAAATTTCTGGGTTTTCAGCAAAGGCCTCTTCTCCGACTATTTTGGCATCGGTTATGATTTCTGCTAGGCCCAAAGCCAGTGCGTCTTCGCTTAATTTATCGGCGATAGTAACAAGATCACCTGGTGATTTTTCTTTGACTTCTGAAGACTTTAGTCGGCGATAATGGGGTAAGATAATTTGTTCGGAAACGCGGCGCAATAATGCACTGACCTTAGAGTTAATAGTATCATTCAAGACCTGTAATCCGCATTAATCTCAATATATCCATAGGTTAAATCACATGTCCACACGGTCGATATACCCTTAGCTAGGCCAATATCGACATTAATTTCTATTTTCTCGCCTTTTAGATAATCTGTTACGAGTGCTTCATCAAAGCCTTTTATTGCCCCACCATTTTGCGCAACTCTATGATGGCCAAAAGCTATCGTAAGCAGGTCACGGTCTGCTGGTTCGCCCGCTTTGCCTATGGCCATAACAACCCGCCCCCAATTAGCATCTTCGCCCGCGATTGCCGTTTTAACTAGCGGCGAGTTTGCAATGGATTTAGCGATAATATGCGCGCTGTCATCATTGGCTGCACCGTTCACATTAATTTCGATAAATTTGCTCGCGCCTTCGCCATCTTTGACAACGAGATGCGCCATTTCCTTACAGACACTATCTAATGCTGCCATAAACGCATCAGCACCTGCATCATCGAAGGCGGATAATTTTTCATTGCCCGCTTTTCCCGTTGCAAAAGCCAAAATAGTATCGCTGGTAGAGGTATCGCTATCGACTGTTATACAGGAAAAACTTTTGTCATTCGCTTTATTGAGCATCTGCTGTAAAAATGAAGCATCGATAGCAGCATCGGTAAAAATATAGCCGAGCATGGTCGCCATATCTGGTGCAATCATGCCAGAGCCTTTTATGATGGCCGCGATTTGAACTTTTGTACCCGCTATCATGGCAGAAGATCTTACGCCTTTGGGGAAAGTATCCGTCGTACAAATGGCCGCTGCAGTTTGCGGCCAAGAGCATGGTTTTTCATTAAATATTTTATCCAATCCTTGATTGGCTTTATCGATAGGTAGGGGCACACCAATAACGCCAGTAGAGCTGATATATATTTCACGCTCGGCGCAACCCAGATGATTGCTAACACGCGAAATTATAGCCTGACAGGCGGTGCGGCCTTTTTCGCCCGTAAAGGCGTTGCTGTTGCCCGCATTAACGATTAAGGCCCGCGCATGACCATGCAATAGATGTTTGCGGCAAATCATAACCTCATGTGATGCACATTTGCTCTGCGTTAAGACACCGGCGACGCTGGTTCCTTCGCACAATTTAATAAATGTAAGGTCGCATCTATCCCATTCTTTATATTGCGCCCGCGCGGTATAACAGTCTAAGCCATCTATTTCGGGCAATGTGGGGAATGATTTTGGAGCCAATGGTGATATTTTCATGGCATTTAGATAGCAATTCAATTGCGTTCGTCAATTGACTATCGGCGTTATCGACCCTACATCGCATCACGAGATTATTTATCGGCAATAAATTCAAAATGATTTTTATTTTGATGTTTTGCTTGAATTAGTGGGAATATTATATGTTAGGCAAATTAGCCAAGAAATTATTCGGTTCTTCTAACGATCGTTATGTCGACACTATCATGAAGGTTGTTAATAAAATTAACGCCTTAGAAGAAATCATTGAAGCCTTATCAGACGATGAATTAAAAGCTCAAACCGATGTATTTCGCGGGCGTCTTGTCGATGGTGAGAGCTTAGATGATATTTTGCCCGAAGCTTTTGCGACCGTCAGAGAAGCATCCAAGCGCGTTTTCGGTATGCGCCATTTTGATGTGCAAATGGTTGGCGGTATTGTATTGCATAGAGGCGAAATAGCTGAAATGCGTACGGGTGAGGGTAAAACCCTTATGGCGACGCTGGCTTGTTATTTGAATGCGATAGAAGGCAAGGGCGTTCATGTTGTTACTGTGAATGATTATCTTGCGCGCAGAGATGCCGAATGGATGGGCGAATTATACAGTTTTTTGGGCCTAACCACGGGCGTTATTATTCCCAATTTGGTTGAGCATGAACGCCGTGCTGCTTATGCTTGTGATATTACTTATGCGACAAATAATGAATTGGGCTTTGATTATCTGCGCGATAATATGAAATATAGCCATGCAGATATGGTGCAACGTCCTTTTAGCTTTGCTATTGTTGATGAGGTGGATTCTATCTTAATCGATGAAGCGCGGACTCCGTTGATTATTTCTGGGCCTACCGAAGATAAAACCGATCTTTACATAGCCGTTCATCAAATCGTCTTGAAAATCACAGAGGATGATTATGAGAAAGATGAGAAAACGCGCAACATTACGCTAACGGAAGATGGAACAGAAAAAGCGGAACGTTTGCTAGAGGAAGCGGGATTAATCCAAGGCACGAACCTGTATGATTATGAAAATACCCAAGTCGTGCATCATCTGGACATGGCCTTAAAAGCGAATGTGATGTTTAAGCGCGATACCGACTATATCGTCAAAGATGGAAAGGTTATTATCATTGACGAATTTACAGGCCGCATGATGGAAGGCCGGCGTTGGTCTAATGGTCAGCACCAAGCCATAGAGGCCAAAGAAGGTGTAAAAATAGAAGCTGAAAATCAGACGCTTGCGACAATTACATTCCAAAACTATTTCCGCATGTATCCAAAAATCTCTGGCATGACAGGCACGGCGGCTACCGAAGCTGCTGAATTTTTTGATATTTATAAATTAAATGTTGTTGAAATTCCGACCAATGTTCCTGTTCAACGTATCGATGAAGATGACCAATTTTATAAAAATACCAACGATAAATTTGGCGCAATTGCCAAGGCTATCAAAGAAGTGAATGATAAAGGGCAGCCCGTTTTGGTGGGCACCGTATCGATTGAAAAATCTGAATTATTATCGGAATTTTTGAACAAGGAACAAGTAGAGCATAGCGTTTTGAATGCGCGGATGCACGAAAATGAAGCGCGTATCGTTGCGCAAGCGGGGCGGCTAGGTTCGGTCACTATTGCGACCAATATGGCTGGTCGCGGCACCGATATTCAGCTTGGAGGCAATTTAGATTTTCGTATCGAAGATGAATTATCTGAGATGGAAGATGGCAAGAAAAAAGATCAAGCCATTGAGAAATTAAAAGAAAATATCGCAGAAGAAAAAGCGCAAGTCTTAGAATCTGGTGGATTATTCGTCTTGGGTACAGAGCGACATGAGAGTCGCCGTATTGATAATCAGTTGCGCGGCCGTAGCGGCCGTCAGGGCGATCCTGGCCTGAGCCGTTTTTACTTAAGCCTTGATGATGATTTGCTGCGGATTTTTGGTTCGGAAAGCCTATTTTCAAAAATGATGAACAGTAGCCTTGATGATGGCGAGGCTATTGGTGGCAAATGGCTCTCTAAAGCCATAGAAACAGCACAGCGCAAAGTTGAAGCGCGTAATTATGATATTCGCAAGCAATTGGTCGAATATGATAATGTTATGAACGATCAAAGACAGGTTATTTATGAGCAGCGCAGCGATATAATGGAAGCACAAGACGTTAGCGATATTGTGGCTGATATGCGCAATGATACGGTTAATATGGTTGTGCAAGAATCGTGTCCAACGGGTACTTATCCCGAGCAATGGGATATTGAACGGTTAAAGGAACGTACAGCCTCTGTGCTTGGTTTGGATGCGCCAATTGATGATTGGTTAGAAGAAGAAGCTCTAGAGCCCGATATTATCGAAGAGAGATTGGCGGAGCAAAGCGACACATTATTTACGGCCAAACATGCGCATATAGAACAACAAGATTGGAATGGAACAGAGAAGAATATATTGCTCGATCGTATTGACCATCATTGGAAAGAGCATCTTTCTACATTAGATGCTCTGCGCCAAGTCGTGCATCTACGATCTCATGCTCAGAAAAACCCAGTGAATGAGTATAAATTAGAGGCTTTTGGTTTGTTCGAAAATATGTTGGCTTCCATTCGTGAAGATGTCACTAAGACTATCGCTACAAATGAATTTACGTTGAACAATCGGTTTGATTTTGATGAATTGCCAGAACTTCCCGACTTTATGACCACGCATATTGACCCGCTGACTGGCGAAGATAATAGCGCGGATGAAGATGGTGCAGCGGGGCTAGTTACATCGTCGCTGCCGCCAAGACAGGTGCCGTCCAATACATTAGACCCCGCTTTGCTCAATGACCCCAATTTAAGGCGCAATGATCCATGTCCTTGTGGTTCGGGGCGTAAATTTAAGCATTGTCACGGTAAATTATCATAAGCATCATGCCTAAGTCTTTTTAATGACTATGGGCGGATTATTAATGGCGGTTATATTTGCGATAACCGCTTTGCTCTATGCTTCGATAGGCTATGGCGGTGGCTCGACCTATATTGCTCTGCTGGCGCTGACCCAAACGCCTTATGAGATGATTCCTATCGTTGCATTGCTATGTAATATTGTTGTTGTTCTGGGGGCTTCATTGCGCTTCGCTGGGCAAAAAATCATGCCTTGGCAGCGCATCTATCCAATATTGATATTTTCTGTTCCAGCCGCCTGGTTAGGCGGAATAACGCCTATATCACGCGAATTATTCATGGCTTTATTGGGCTGCTTATTAATAACCTCTAGTGCCTTAATTTTATGGAGCCAGAGAGATAATATTATCTCTCAAGTAAATAGCGTGAATCCAGCCGTTTCTTCGCTTTTAGGGTTTATAATAGGCTATTGCGCTGGCTTAGTAGGAATTGGGGGCGGTATTTTCTTGGCACCAATGTTATTACTAATGAGATGGGGGGCTGCACGCGAAGTGGCCGCTGGCGCATCTTTGTTCATATTGGTCAATTCTATAGCGGGATTGTTGGGGCAGGTGAGTAAATATCAAGGGCATTTATGGAATGATATTATAGCGGCTCATTATATTTTATTTATCGCCGTATTCATTGGTGGGCAAATAGGGTCATTATTGGCGGTAAAAATATTGCCTGAAAAGATCATAAAAATATTAACAGCCTTACTCACACTCTATGTCGGAATAAGGATATTATTCTTTAGCTAAGTAGGGCTGCAATAAGATATAGTGCATCAAAAGATATTTTCTACACGAAGATAATGATTTAAGAAATGGCTCCCCGGGCCTGATTCGAACAGGCGGCCGTCCGATTAACAGTCGGATGCTCTACCGCTGAGCTACCGGGGAACAACCGTTCTTGTGAACGGCGTGAGCAGCCTATAGCAGTCAAAAAATATATAATGCAAGCATCAAACGATAAATTGTTCCATTGCTATGCGATCATCGAGCGAATGTTCTGGATCAAACAGTAAATTTAAGGTCTGCTTGCGGTTTAATTGCACGCTAACAGTGGCTATATCCCTTATTTCCCGTTGATCGGCAACGGCACTAACGGGTCTTTTGCCTGAGTCTAATATTGTGAATTTTATTACATATCTCTCGGGTAATATTGCCCCTTGCCAGCGTCTTGGTCGGAACGGAGAGATTGGGGTGAGGGCTAACATAGCCGAATCAAGAGGAAGAATCGGCCCATTAGCAGAGAGGTTATAGGCGGTTGACCCCGCAGGCGTCGCCACGAGTACACCATCGCATGATAATTCGGGCAGTACCACACGCTTATTCACTTCTATTTGTATCTTTGCCGATTGCCGTGTTTGCCGTAAAAGCGATACTTCATTGATGGCGGGTAATTCATATTTACGGCCATCAATAGTTTCTACATTCATTTTCAAAGATGTAATATTAAAATTTTTGGCATTTTCTATGCGGTCTAACAAACCCGCTTCGTTCCAATGGTTCATCAAAAAACCAATCGTGCCTCTGTTCATGCCATAAACGGGCAAGGTCTCTTCTTCTTCCAATTGTTGATGCAAAGTTTGCAATAAATAACCATCGCCGCCCAGCACGACTAATGCATCAGCATCCTCGGCATCTATAAATTTATAGTGCTCGCGCAAAATTTCTGCAGCTTCAATAGCATTGGGAGCATCAGAATGAAGCAAAGCTAATTTATTATATTTCATCCGCCCGTCACATTCATATTTCGGGTAACAGAAAGGTTATTATCAGTCATTTGGTCCTCAAAATAATGGCGCTTCGGTTTAAGTATCAGTGCTTTTTGTAATAGCATATCTACCTTTTCTATGCCGCCAATTTCGATGGCCTGCTTAAAATCTATATGCAAATCAGATCCTAAGCACATGAATAATTTACCATCGGTGGTCAGCCTTAATCTGTTGCAATCATCACAAAAATTGCGGCTTAATGGCGTTATTAGCCCTAGTCTAAGCTTTAATTCTTTGACCCAAAAATAATGAGCAGGACCCGAGCTTTTATAATCAATCGGTTGAATATTATATTGTGATTGTAAGGGTTTAATAAAATCTTTCAGCGCAATAAAATTATCTGCGCGTTCCGCTATGTCATTACCAAGCGGCATTGTTTCTATCAAAGAGAGGTCAAATCCGTGAAGAGAGCAAAATTGCGCCATAGCAATTATATCGTCTTCATTTTGTCCTTTTAAGGCAACCATATTGATTTTAACCTGCAGGCCAGCGTTCTTGGCGGCTTTAATACCATTTAGGACAAGTTTCAAATCACCGCGCTTTGTAATGGCTGCAAATTTCCCAGCATCTAATGTGTCGAGACTGATATTGATGCGGCGCACGCCGCTGGCGTAGAGCATATCGCTATGTTGATCCAATAGGCTACCATTGGTCGTTAGGGTTAATTCTTCTAATTTGCCATTTTCAACATATTTACCCAATTGTTTTATGAGCAATGCAATATCGCGTCGAACCAGGGGTTCGCCTCCTGTTAGGCGTATTTTTTTGATACCATGATGGATGAAACGATCGGCTAATAGAGCAATTTCGGTATAATCCATCAGCTTATCTTTGGGCATGAATATACTATTTTCCGGCATGCAATATTGGCAACGGAAATTGCACCTATCGGTTACCGATATCCGTAAATAATCAATCTTTCTGTCAAATCTATCAAACATTATATATGCATAGCCTATTTACTGCAGTTATCCATATCTAAATCTATTGATTTATTAATATAATGACCCGTATTGATGGAGTTATTGCTTTATAAAAAAGATAAGATAAGTATGGGTTATGGTCTATAATGATGAAGCTCATAAACGTGTATTTCTGCTCTCTTTTCAAGATAGGGACGGTTTAACGGCTAAGGTTAAATCGTTAAATTGGAGCGTGATAGCGGCACGGCGCAGCGATAATTTACTTTCTCGATTTATTGGAGCGGCAGCGTCAATCGCTATCATCGATCTGCGCGATATGCCTGGTGATGCCTATGAAGAGATTCGAGAGCTTAGCAATTTCATAACGGCCAATGGTTTTGCTCTATTGTCAGTCGTTGATGTCAATGACAGCGCAATGATTGCTGCTACAAATAAAATTGAGAGCACCCATATTATCGCAGCCAATGGTTCGGATGCGTATTGGAATGCCAATTTAGAAACAGCTTTGAGCTTACTGGCTAGATTGCAGGGTAATATATCCTCTCATATAATGGACGAACGGCACAGCCGAACGATAAATTATAGCTGGACTTTTGATTTGGAAACTTATGAATTGGTAGCTGGGTCTTATATCCAAAATGCTATTAATCAAAACCTGTCATCATCGCGGCAAAGCCATTTAAAAAAAATATACCCAAGAAGCTATATGCTGCACTATTTGTCCAAATATCAGCGCCGTATTGCTATTGCAGCTTTTAGGCGTTTGAGCATTGGCGATAAACAAAGTGGTTTCTCTCATAAATTAGTAGATAGGAATTTCATCCATCATCTCGAATTAGAGAGTAAATCTTTGCGCGGTTATATGGAGGAAGTCTCAGAGATAAAAGCTTGGCGTTCGCATGATGTGTTAACAGGTGTGCGCAGCGGCAGCTTTGCCAGAAGTCACTTGCTCAATTGGCGGCAAAGCGTTGATGGAGGACTTGGCCTTATTGCCGTTGGTTTGAGACAATTAGAATTGATTAACAATCGCTATGGCCGAGCGCAAGGCAATGCGCTCATACAGCAAGCTGGCGAACGGATATGCGATGCTCTATCCGATACAGATACAATCGATAATTTTGTAGCGCGAATATCGGGCAAAGAGTTTTTGGTCGCTTTCAACGGCAATATCAAGATTGATATGCTAAAAATTAAAGCCGGTACTATCATCAAGTCACTGACAAAAGCTATTGATATAGAAGGAAAAAAATATCATATATCGGCAAGGGCGGCCCTATGTGTAGTGCAAGAAGGTGAAGATGGAATATCCGCCTTGCGCCGCGCAAATATGTCATTGAAAGAGGTGATGAAGCATCCTAATTTGACGATTGCTATTGCCAATGACGACCAAAATATCAACCCGCAATATAATGAAAATATTGAACGAGAATTACGTTCAGCTATTGATGCTAATCAAATTGAAGTAGTTTTGCAGCCGCAGTTTAATATTGGGGATGAAAAAATAATTGGGGCTGAAGCTTTAGCGAGATGGAATCACCCGACCTTGGGAAAATTGGGCGCAGATACATTATTCTCAGTGGCCGATAGATGCGACTATCGTGATATTATATCGCAGCATATTCAAAATTTAGCACTCAAAATTTGCGCTGATTGGCCCAGTAGGATGGCGGACTTGCGTTTGTCTATTAATGTAACGCCGCAACAAATGAGCGATAGCGATTTTACCAATTCTTTCATTTCAGCGATCGATAAAACGGGTTTTAACGCGCGGCAATTAACCATCGAATTAACCGAAGAAAATTTGATAGAAAATTTTGAATTGACCAGTAAATCTCTATTATCATTACGCAAAAAAGGCATTAAAATAGCCATTGACGATTTTGGTACAGGGTATAGCAGCCTATCATATATATCAGAATTACCGTTGGATTATTTGAAATTGGATAAATCTCTAATTGGTAATATTACAAGATCGAATAAAGATTTGATGGTGCTGCGCTCTATCATAGCTTTGGGCCGTGCGCTCAAAGTTAAGATTATAGCCGAAGGCGTAGAAACGCAGGATTTACTTACGTTATTGGATCGTGAGAAATGTGATATTTATCAAGGCTATTATGGCTCTAAACCGCTATCTGTTGCGCAATTTGAGAAATTTGCCCGACCCAGCCATAACTGAGCGCAGTTAAGGTTAAGCACAGTCAGGTCTGAACGCAGTCAAAGTTAAGCACGGTCAGGGCTAAGCGCATCCTTCTCTATAATTTTCCAAATATTTCGCTTAAACAAATGCTTTTCGATTGGCCGATAATAATCCCTTAGAGAGTTGTAAGCAGCCCTTAAGACGGCTTTGCGGATCGCGCCATACGCGGGATATGACTAATTTACTATCAGGGCGCAATTTAGCAATTTGTCCTAATTTCTGAACATAGGATAATAGGCCATTTATATCTGGCGGTGTGTCATTTTGAAAGCTGATTAACGCGCCGCGTGGGCCAATTTCAATCTTGGTCACGCATGCTTTGAGAGCATTTTGCTTAATCTCGATCAACCGTAATAAATTAGACGTTGGTTCGGGTAATTCACCAAAACGATCGGTCATTTCAGCGGCAAAGGATTCCAATTCTTCTCTATTCTCTAACGTATTTAACCTGCGGTATAATCCCATGCGGACAGGCAAATCTGGAACATAATCCTCTGGGATTAAGATCGGCGCATCAATGGTAATCTGCGGACTGAAGCTTGCTTCTGCTTTGGCTAAACCTTGGTCATGTGCGCGCGCTTCTAAGATCGCATCTTCGAGCATGGCCTGATAGAGCTCAAACCCTACTTCTTTGATATGACCCGATTGTTCATCCCCCACTAAATTACCAGCACCCCTAATGTCTAAATCATGGCTGGCTAGTTGAAAACCACCGCCTAATGTATCTAAATCGCTCAATACTTTTAGACGTTTTTCTGCTGTTTCAGTTAATATGCGATCATCTTCCGTAGTTAAATAGGCATAAGCCCGCGTTTTTGATCGTCCGACGCGCCCTCTTAATTGATAGAGCTGCGCTAGGCCAAATCGATCGGCACGATGAATAATCATGGTATTTGCCGATGGAATGTCGAGACCGCTCTCGACAATAGTGGTGGATAATAAAATATCATATTTCTTGTCATAAAAAGCATTCATACGCTCTTCAATGTCCGCAGGGGCCATTTGCCCATGCGCAGAGATATATTTAATTTCGGGAATCTCTTCGCGCAAATAATCTTCGATACTCGTTAAATCGGATATGCGCGGTACGACAAAGAAACTCTGTCCGCCGCGATAATGTTCGCGCAATAATGCTTCTTTAATGACAATAGCATCCCAAGGCATCACATAAGTTCTTACAGCCAAACGGTCTACTGGCGGAGTTTGTATAACCGATAATTCACGCAAGCCGCTCATCGCCATTTGCAAGGTTCGTGGAATTGGCGTCGCGGTAAGTGTGAGCATATGCACATCGGTTTTCAGGGCTTTGAGACGCTCTTTATGGGTAACACCAAAACGTTGTTCTTCATCAACGATAACGAGGCCCAATCTTTTGAAATCTATTGTTTTGGCCAAAAGAGCATGGGTGCCTATGACAATGTCAATGGTACCATCGGCCAATCCTGCGCGTGTTTTGCTTGCTTCTTTTGCAGAAACCAGACGCGATAATCGACCAATATTAAAGGGTAAATCTCTGAACCGTTCAACAAAACCATTATAATGTTGGCGTGCCAATAATGTAGTGGGCGCAATAATCGCCACTTGCATACCCGATAAAGCAGCAGCAAATGCTGCGCGAAGAGCAACCTCTGTTTTACCAAATCCGACATCGCCGCACACCAATCTATCCATTGGTTTACCCGAGGATAAATCATCCAATACTTCTTGAATGACCCGTTCTTGGTCTTCGGTTTCTTGATAGGGGAAACGGTTGATAAATTCATTATAGGCTGATTCGTCTAAATCAATCGCTTGACCGCTTCGCAAGGCCCGCAAAGCAGCCGTTTTCATCAATTCATGCGCAATAGCTCGGATGCGCTCTTTGAGTTTAGATTTACGGCGTTGCCACGCTTCTCCGCCCAATTTGTCGAGCGGGACTGTATCGCCCGATGCACCATAACGGCTTAGAACATCAATATTTTCAACGGGTACGAATAATTTATCGCCCCCAGCATAGGTTAATGATACGCAATCATGCGGACTTGTGCCAACTTCGATGCAACTTAAACCTTCATATCGGCCAATCCCATGATCGACATGAACCACCAAATCGCCTACGGCTAGCGCCGATAATTCTGCCAAAAATGCATCAGCACTTTTGCGGTTTTTACGGCGTCGAACCAAGCGATCCCCTAAAATATCTTGCTCGGTAATCAGCGATACATCGGGCGCAGCAAAGCCATGGTCTAAGGCCAAAACAATCATGGCAGTTGCACCTTTTGTCGCAATAGCTTGGGCTTCTTGCCAACTGGCGGCTTGGGCAAAAACATTATCGCTATCTTCGCTCATCAATTTAAGCATGCGGCTGCGCGCCCCATCGCTATAATTGGCGATAACTGTTTTGCTGTTGGATTTTTTTAGGGCTTTTATATGGGCATTTACAGCGCCATAAACCGCTGTCTTTTGCGCGCGCTCTGGCGCGAAGTCACGCCCTGATTTAATAGAAAATGAGAGCGTTTTTGCGGTTTTAGGTTCATCAAAATTGCTCAATAAATGTACGGGTCGTTCAGCATAGATTGAATCGCATTCATCCGCATTTAGATATAATTGCTCTGGCTCTAAAGGGCGATATGATCCTATCTCTTTGGTTTCAACGCGCACGCGATTTTGGTAATAATCTTTTATCGAATCAAAGCGTTGCTCCGCTGCTGCATGGCTGGCTTTGTCGCGTAAGATAATATCATCGCGCGATAGATGATCGAATAATGGAACCATTTTATCTTCGAGTAAGGGAAGCCAATGATCCATACCCGCCAAACGCCGACCTTCGGATATAGCTTGATAGAGCGGATCGCTGGTTGCATGCGCTCCGTGACGTTCGCGATATGCTGTTCTAAAACGTCGGATAGCATCTTTATCTAAGCAGGATTCAACCGCTGGATAGAGGTCAAGCCTGTCCATACGCCCAGTAGTACGCTGATTTTCTGTATTAAATTTTCTTATGCTTTCGAGTTCGTCGCCGAAAAAATCGAGCCTGATGCCATGCTCTAATCCCGATGGAAATAAATCGACTAAATTGCCGCGCATAGCAAATTCACCTGGCTCTGCAACTGTGTCTACGCGGTAATAACCATTAGATTGAAGTAAGGCGGCTATTCTTTCGCGCGAAATAATATGCCCTGGTTCTAAGGATTCGCCAGTTTGGCGCACTCTGAACGGCGATATATTTTTTTGAATGACAGCCCCAATAGTTGTTACTAATAATTGGCTTTCTTTTATCGGAAGCTGCAAAGCTTGCAATGTGGCCATGCGCTCTGATGTAATATTGAGCGATGGCGATGCTCTGTCATAGGGCAAGCAATCCCAAGCGGGATATTGTAATATCTCTACTTCTTTTGCGAAATATGGAACGCTCTGTGCTACCGAGCGCATTGTCATTTCATCGGCTGCTATATAAACAGCTCGTCCTTTGCTCGCACGCGCGATGTCGGCCAGCAACAGTGGGGTAAAACCAGCCGCCACACCCGATAAGGTCAAGGCATTTTTGCTGTTTAATATAGTGTGGATTTCAATGTGGTTCTTCATATTTACTCTAGTAAAAACAGCATTAAGGCTGTGGTTTTAATCCATATCCTCTATGCCTTTGGGAACGCCGATATAATCTAATTTTTTCATCACATCCATCATCGGCCCTTGGAATGGTTCAGGCACTTCAATAGTACCCATTGCCCAGCCTATTATATCGACATCTTGCTGCTCTAATAAGCGTTCAAACCAAGCATTATCCTCTTCATTCCAAGAAGTTCCATATTTATCAAAGAAACCGCCAATTATGGCATCCGCCTCGCGCGTACCACGATGCCATGCTCGAAAATATAGTTTACGAAGATGCGATTCATCAGCCATAATATATCCTTTGTAATTTTGCCCACTGGAATAGTGTGCAGAGCCGTTATAAGGTGCGATAGTCATGCGGCCAGATATTCTCAATCCACTATTTTCAGAAGTGCAATCTCTTAGAGGGGTTGGGCCGCGTTTGAATAAGCCTTTAGAGCGTCTAAAATTGCATCGTGTCAAAGATATGCTATATCATTTTCCCAATAGTTTTATGCATCGTAATTATCGTGAAACCCTTGATATAGGCGATGTTGGACAACATATCATCATAAAGATAACCGTGATAAATATGCGTAATGGCCATAATTATCGCAGCCCATTACGCATTATTGGTGAAGATAAAAATGGCGATACGGTGAGCCTCATTTTTTTTGGTAAAAATGCGGGTTGGGCCAAAAAACAACTGCCAATGGAATCGCACCGGATCATTTCGGGTAAATTAGAACAATATGGTGATGAACTTCAGATTATTCATCCTGATACTATATTCGAAATCAAAGCTGATTCTAATCAAAGCCAATCCATTGCTGATACTATCGCAAGCCATGTTCCTCTCATTGAACCTATTTATCCCTTATCAGAGGGTATTACCAATGGTCGCTTAGGAGTTTTGGTAAGCGAGGCGCTGGCTGTCCGCCCACACATAGAGGAGTGGATTGAGCCATCTTTACTCAAAAAAAATAACTGGAAGAGCTGGTATGAATCCATTGAGAATATGCATAGCGAGTATAATGAGCATGCTCATAACCGACTAGCTTATGATGAATTATTGGCCAATCAAATCACAATGCAATTGGTGCGTGCTGAAATGGATAATCGCAAATGTCTGCCTATTAGCGGTGATGATAGATTGACCAAATTATTACAATTACCCTTTGAAATGACGGGCGCGCAAAAAAGAGTTATTGCCGAAATAGAAGGGGATTTGGAGCAAAGCCGACCCATGCTGCGCTTGTTACAAGGCGATGTGGGGTCGGGTAAAACCATTGTTGCGTTGATGGCCTTATTAAGGTGCGTAGAATCGGGCTATCAAGGTGCATTTTTGGCCCCAACCGAGATATTGGCGCGGCAGCATTTTGCAAATATACAGCAATTAGTAGCTCCATTGCCTGTTAATGTCGCTATTTTAACGAGCCGCGATAAAGGCAAGCTACGCGAAGCTACTTTGATGGGTCTAGCCGATGGCTCAATCGATATTATCATTGGCACCCATGCTATATTTCAAGAAGCCGTAACCTATAAAAATTTGGCAATGGCCATTATAGATGAGCAGCATAAATTTGGCGTTAGTCAGCGTTTAATGCTGACCAAAAAAGGACGCGGTGTTCCGCATTTATTGGTTATGACGGCAACACCAATCCCCAGAACATTGGCGCTAGCTTGTTATGGAGAGATGGATGTCTCTCAAATAGATGAGCTGCCTCCTGGGCGAACTGCTATTGAAACGGTGGTTATGCCCGATAACCGTATGGATGACATTATCAACGGTTTGGAACGGCATTTATCCGCTGGGAAACAAGCATTTTGGGTTTGCCCACTGATAGAAGAAAGCAGCAGCGGTAAAGCCGCCGCAGAAGCTAGAGCCGAAATGTTACAAAAATATTTTGGCAAAAAAATTGGCATTATACACGGTCGAATGAAAAGCCAAGACAAAGATAAAGTCATGGAATCCTTTATTAATAAAGAAATATTATTATTGGTTGCGACCACTGTGATCGAAGTGGGCGTCGATGTGCCCAATGCCAGTTTAATGATTGTTGAATCGGCGGACAGTTTTGGTCTGGCGCAATTACATCAATTACGCGGACGGGTGGGCAGAGGTAGCGAAAAATCTGTATGTTTGCTTATCAGGTCAACAATATTATCCGAAACCGCTCGGGCAAGATTAAGTCTGATGCGAAAGAGCAATGATGGTTTTGAAATAGCAGAAGAAGACCTAAATTTGCGCGGTGCAGGGGAGATGATTGGTACACGTCAATCAGGCAGTTCGCCTTTTCAAGTGGCAAGCGATACGCAGGTGAGGGCATGGCTCTCCACCGCCGCTGATGATGCAAAATTATTGCTACAACGAGATGGTGGTCTCTCTGGTACGCGCGGTGAGGCGGCGCGTATATTATTATATCTATTTGAGCGCGATGCGGGTGTGGCTACTTTGCGCAGCGGATAGATTATCGACCCGAAATAGCGACTTTGTCGAGCAAGGCCAAAAGTTCTGGTGCGCGGATTACACGCTCGAACTGCAGCCCAGCGCGGTTATCGACGGCCCACAATACCAAGGATTCAAAATGGCCAGCTTCTGGAAGCCTGATAGTAATACGATCACCACGTTCCAATTTTTCATTATTATCAATCATGAAACCATGGGCTGAGATATTGGCAACATGAACGTGTAAATCGCCATGTTTTTTGCTCTCAGTAATAGAATCAAAACTGGTTCTATGTCTTACTGACCGGCGTTTATTGCTTGCATTATGGCCGTCATTTGCTTGCATATTAATTAATCCTGTCCAAGAAAAATCCGTTATGGACAGAAACGTTAAAAAAATAGTAAAGATTTTTTGGGATCAAAAATATCTAATTAAAAGACACTAAGCCGTGTTTTTTCTTGCCAGCAGAAATTTTTATTGAATCTGATGAACGATGGATTATGTGCAGTTCATCTTGGATGGTTATGTCATTTATCCTCGCCCCGCCGCCTTTTATGAGACGCTTACCTTCGCCTTTTGAAGCGATAAAGCCCAAACCCAACATTGCATCCAACAATGATATTGTGTCATCTGCTGCGCTAAATTGCGGCAAACCCTTGCCGCCCATGCCTTTTTCAAATGTATCGGCGGCTGTTTTTTCTGCCGATAAAGCCGCTTCTTTGCTATGCGCCATTTCGGTCGCAGCATTGGCCAAAATAATCTTAGCTTGGTTTATTTCAGACCCTTTTAATTGTTCTAAACATGCTATTTCATCCAAATCAATATCGGTGAATAGACGCAAAAATTTACCTACATCTGCATCTTGAGTGTTGCGCCAGAATTGCCAATAATCATAAGAAGAGAGACTATCTTCATTGAGCCAAACAGCCCCAGATGCCGTTTTACCCATCTTACCGCCATCCGCTAGTGTGATGAGCGGAGTGGTTAGACCATAGAGTGATGTGCCATTAACGCGCCTACCAAGCTCAATCCCATTAACGATATTGCCCCATTGATCCGATCCGCCCATTTGCAATTTACATTTATGCAGGCGTGAGAGTTCAAGAAAATCATACGCCTGCATTATCATATAATTAAATTCGAGGAAGGTCATCGGCTGTTCGCGTTCTAAACGCAGCCTTACGCTGTCGAAAGTGAGCATTCTGTTGATGGTGAAATGTGGGCCAACATCACGCAAGAATTTAAGATAATTAATGTCACCCAACCAATCATCATTATTGATAATAACCGCATCGGTCGAACCATCTCCGAAACTCAAGAATTTTTCGAATATTTTTCGAATAGAAGCAATATTTGCATCAATTTCAGCATCGCTTAGCATTTTGCGGCTCTCATCACGGCCCGTTGGATCGCCTATTTTAGTGGTGCCTCCGCCCATGATGACAATGGGTTTATGGCCACATTGTTGCAAACGGCGCAGCATCATGATTTGCACCAAACTGCCAACATGCAGCGAAGAAGCGGTCGCATCAAACCCTATATAGCCAGGAATAATCTCTTTTTGAGCCAGAGTATCTAAACCAGTTTCATCGGTAATTTGATGAATATAACCGCGATCATGCAGCGTTTTTAATAAGGGTGATGAAAAATTTGTCATAATATTTGCGCCGTTAGCATGTCATAGGGTTAATGAATAGCATTGTTTGCGCACAATATATGATTATCATTTCTAAATATACCGTATCTATAATAGAGCGCAGCTATATTGTTAGAAATATGATTAAATTAAGGCTTTCACTATGGAATTAAAACGCCACCCATGGAATCAGATACACCGAGATTATGGAGTTTCCTGCCATATTGACAGCTTTGAAGCTCCTTTACGCATTGGTTTTCAAATCAGAGGGGATACGGCGTCATTAATGTTGGAACCTGCCTCCCATAATCCAGTTTTTCGTGATGAAATATGGCAATCAAGCTGTTTTGAATTATTTGTGCAAAGCGCTAATGAGACAGAATATTGCGAGTTTAATTTTGCGCCTAACGGTGATTGGGCGGCATATCATTTTGATGATTATCGCCAAGGCATGAAAATAATAAGTATAAAACAACCCAAAATTCGGGTCGTAAATAGCGATGGAAATTTGGATGTCATGATTGCGTTGGACAATTTAGCAATCAATAGGCAAAATGCCAAAATTGGGCTTTGCATAATATTGGAATCACCAGAGGGCAAATCTTATTGGGCGTTAAAACATTGCGATAATAAACCAGATTTTCATCAAAAGCATTGCTTTTTACATCCGCAAGACATTAGATGAAAATATGAAAAATGGTATCGATATTTTAATCAATGATAAGCACTTAAAAGCATCTTTGCGCGGTAAGCGGGTTGCATTATTGGCGCATCCTGCTTCTGTCACACAAGATTTGACGCATTCGCTTGATGCGCTTGCGGCCTGCGATGAGATTAATCTGACGGCTGCTTTTGGGCCGCAGCATGGTTTGCGCGGGGACAAGCAAGATAATATGATGGAATCTGAGGATTATTATGATCCAATATATAATATTCCAATTTTTAGTCTTTATGGAGAAGTGCGCAAACCCACAGATAAAATGATGGATTCATTTGATATTCTGTTATTTGATCTACAAGATTTAGGCTGCCGCATATATACATTTGTAACAACATTGCGCTACATCTTGGAGGCTGCGGCGCGTTTGAACAAAGACGTCTGGGTGCTAGATCGTCCTAATCCATCGGGCCGCCCTATCGAAGGGCTATCCTTACGCGATGGATGGCAAAGCTTTGTTGGGGCTGCTGAAATGCCTATGCGCCATGGCCTTACACTTGGTGAACTTGGACATTATTTCATTGATATGCTAAATTTAGATGTTGGTTATAAAGTGGTTCAAATGCAAGGTTGGGACTTATCGGATAACCATGGTTGGCCATCGGATCGTGATTGGATAAACCCAAGCCCAAATGCGCCTAATGTCTCTATGGCCCGCGCTTATGCGGGGACGGTGCTTCTTGAAGGCGTTACATTATCAGAAGGAAGAGGAACGACACGCCCATTAGAGATATTTGGTGCGCCAGATATTGATGCCAAAGCCATCATATCAGAAATGCACAAAATTGCACCGCATTGGCTGGAAGGCTGTATATTGCGAGAATGTTGGTTTGAGCCTACTTTTCATAAACATGTCGGCCAATTATGCCATGGTGTTCAAATCCATTGTGATGGCCCCTATTATATACATGAAAAATTCAAGCCATGGCGCATACAGGTTGCAGCCTTTAGAGCGATCCTTAATCTTTATCCTAATTATGCTTTATGGCGTGATTTTGAATATGAATATGAATTTGGTAAATTGGCAATTGATGTTATAAACGGAGGTTCGCTATTACGCGAATGGGTGGATAATCCCAATGCAACGCCCGATGAATTAGATGCTTTGACGATTGCTGATGAGACCGCATGGGCAAAAGCGAGCAAGAAATATCACCTCTATTAATATGGTAGATTATAGCAAACCGCACCCCGCTATCTCTGAAGCACAAGCAGATAAGAGATTGATGCAAAATAATAAAAATGCATTAGCCATGCTTGCCAAGGCCGATCACAGATTACTTCAAAATGATTTTAGATCTGCATCGGCATATTATGGAGCTGCTCTTAATCTTATGAGAAATCTGCCAATGACGCAAAATTTGCGGCAAGATTCTCTACGCGCTCAAGGCACTATACAGTGGCTTAATGATCGATTCAAAAATATATTAATAGAGAATCTGGATAAAAAAGGATATACTCTTGATAAGCGTCATAAGAATTTTCAACATTCATTAGAAATGATGTTGGGCCAGCGGCAACGCCCCCTTGCAATGCAATCATATCCGCAAACGCCAATGTCTTTTTATTATTCTGGTACGGATTATTGTCAATTTGCAGATATATCTGATTATGGATGGATCGAAAAAATCAATGAAAATTATGAGGCCATTCATACAGAGGCCGGTAGGTTGCTTGAGAATAAATCAAGATTTAATCCCTATATTCAGGCTCAAAATGAACGACCGCAAGGGGATGTTCATGGATTATTAGATAATGATGAGTGGAGCACTTTATATTTGTGGGAAAATGGCGGACCAAATGAAGAAATAGCGCGCCTATGCCCCATTACTCATAAGACAATCATAGATAATGTCCCATTGTGCCGTATAACCTCGCGTGCGCCTTCTATCATGTTTTCCTTATTGAAGGCTGGTGCTAAAATTCCGCCGCATACTGGTATGCTTAATACTCGTTTCATCTGTCATTTGCCGCTTTTTGTTCCTGAAAAATGTGGATTTAGAGTGGGCGGGGAAACGCGCGAGTGGAACGAAGGAGAATTGATGGTATTTGATGATACTGTTGAGCATGAAGCATGGAATAATAGCGATAAAGATAGGCTGGTTCTAATTTTTGATATTTGGCGACCTGAAATATCAGAGGAAGAGCAAAAACAAATCATAGCATTGTTTGAGATAGTAGATAGCAGTTAATTTTTGCGGGATAATTCGCGCATAGCATCATCAAGGCCGCTCAAAGTCAGTGGATACATGCGATCATTCATAATATCGCGCATCACTTTGGTGGATTGTGAATAGCCCCATTGTTTTTCAGGAACTGGGTTTAACCAAATGCACGATGTATAAGTCTGTGTGAAACGTTGCATCCAAATATGGCCTGATTCCTCGTTAAAATGCTCTACGCTGCCGCCAGGATGTGTGATTTCATAGGGGCTCATAGCCGCATCACCAACAAAGATAATTTTATAATCATGCGGATATTTATGCAAAATATCCCATGTGTTGGTGCGTTCGGCAAAGCGGCGTTTATTATCCTTCCACAAGCCTTCATAGGGGCAATTATGAAAATAGAAAAACTCCATATTCTTAAATTCGCTGGTTGCTGCGCTAAATAATTCTTCGCACAATTTTATGAAAGGATCCATTGATCCGCCAACGTCTAGTAATAGCAGCAATTTAATGGCATTTCTGCGCTCTGGCCGCATTTTTATGTCAAGCCATCCTTGCTTTGCAGTACCCTCTATGGTTCCATTAATGTCTAACTCTTCGGCATTGCCTTCGCGGGCAAAACGGCGCAGTCTGCGCATGGCAATCTTGATATTGCGCGTTCCGATTTCACGATCATTGTCGAGATTCTCAAATTCGCGTTTTTCCCAAACTTTGACGGCTTTTTTATGTTTGCTCGTCCCACCAATGCGGACGCCTTCTGGATTATATCCATCATTTCCATAAGGAGACGTTCCGCCCGTACCGATCCATTTACTGCCTCCTTGATGGCGTTTCTCTTGCTCGGCTAAACGCTTTTTAAGCGTATCCATCAGCTCATCCCAGTCACCAATGGCTTTGATTTTCTCCATTTCTTCTTCGGAGAGATATTTTTCGGCAACTGATTTAAGCCAATCCAGCGGTATTTCCGCGCCTTCTTCGGCATAATCACTAAAAAGGCCTTTGAATATTTTGTTAAAAACTTGGTCAAAGCGATCTAATTTTGCTTCATCTTTGACCAATGTAGTGCGTGCTAAAAAATAAAATTCTTCTGGGCTTTGATCTATCACTTGCGCATTTAGAGCATCAAGAAGCATTAAATGTTCTTTTAAGGATATTTTTAATCCAGCGCTTCTTAATTCATCCATAAAATTGAAAAACATAAAATACTCATTTCATCGCGCAAATAATGACCAATAATCCTTGACATGAATAGATTAGCTGTTGCGTTTGGCCATAAATGCAAGGCGTTCAAACAACATAATATCTTGCTCATTTTTAAGGAGCGCACCGTGTAACGGTGGAATCGCTTTTGTTGAATCTGCATTTTGTAGCACATCAAGCGGCATATCTTCATAAAGTAATAATTTGAGCCAATCGAGCAATTCGCTGGTGCTAGGTTTCTTTTTAAGGCCAGGGACTTCACGAATATTATAAAATATATCCATAGCCCGGCTCACTAATATTTTTTGAATATCTGGGAAATGAACATCAATAATATCCTGCATCGTTTCACGATCGGGAAATTTAATATAATGAAAGAAGCAGCGCCGTAAAAACGCATCGGGTAATTCTTTTTCATTATTGGACGTGATTATAACAATGGGCCGTTCGATTGCTTTTATGGTTTCTTGCGTTTCATACACGAAAAATTCCATCCGATCGAGCTCTTGCAATAAATCGTTGGGAAATTCAATGTCAGCTTTGTCAATTTCATCGATCAATAATATCGGTAATTCAGTGCTGGTAAAAGCATCCCATAATTTACCGCGTTTGATATAATTTTTAATATCATGGACGCGCTCATCACCCAGTTGACTGTCGCGTAAACGCGCCACAGCATCATATTCGTAAAGTCCTTGCTGAGCTTTGGTGGTGGATTTGATATTCCATTCAATCAAGGGAGCGGCTAAAGCTTTTGAAATTTCGTGGGCTAAAACCGTTTTTCCTGTTCCAGGCTCACCTTTTACAAGAAGCGGGCGGCGTAATTTAACAGCAGCATTTACGGCAACTTTTAAATCTTCGGTAGCAACATAATTATCAGTACCAGCAAATTTCATAAATAAACCCTCTAAAATTAATCATACGATTAATGCTTTACTGGGATATTATATCTTTGCAAGTTTGATTTCAGCTAAGCCGCATTGCGCGATGTCGCGCGCGCTTTTATGAGATTCCAAAATGCTCTTTGTTGCGATAATATTTGGTCAGCTCCAAAATTAATTGCCCGCGTAATATTCTCGCTCGTAGCATATTCATTAATCATTCTGGCCGTTTCATCTGCCGCTGGCAAAGTATTGGATGGTACGGTTATATTCAACTGAAGAGCGAGAATATCCATCAAGTGGCGAATATGATGCCAATCCATAATGAACGCCGCCGCTGCGCCAATGGAGCAGCCTTTTCTATCTGAAGAGGCTAACATTTTATAGTGTTTGGATTGATTTACGATCAACATGTCGGTTTCATCTTGTCCAGAAATCCGCGTTATGGGGCCAGCCACCACCGTTAATTCAGTTAAATATATCCGTTCTCGCGTAAAACCATCGGCCGCTCGCACCAGCCACTCGCGCGAACAATCTTCTACAATCTTGCTCATTGCATGCTCAATTATACCAGGATGCTTGCCATGGGCGACACATAAATAATGCGCAATATCAGCAATCATCATTGGTTTTTCTTTGCGCGCTTCGTCACGCAAATTCAATCCATCGATAGAGTTGGATAATGTTTTGATAAAGGGCGCAATAATATTGATAGAACCATCATTATTGGCGCGCCGCACGATTGACGTTCCTAATTTATCAAATTTTTGTGCACTTAATTGACTGTTACTCATAAACATCCTTTGCAGATACCAAATCCAAAAAATGGTAAATATAAAGATGCTCTAGCTCGAAAAGATAAATACAGAGTTTACAAAATCAAAAAAAATAACAATTTCGTATGATTATTGGTCCAAAAAGCTTCGCATTTTGCGACTGCGCGATGGATGCTTTAATTTACGCAAGGCTTTTGCTTCGATTTGACGAATACGTTCGCGCGTCACGCTAAATTGTTGACCAACCTCTTCTAAGGTATGATCGGTGTTCATTCCAATACCAAAACGCATCCTCAAAACCCGTTCTTCACGGGGTGTCAAGCTCGCCAATACGCGCGTAACAGTCTCTTTGAGGTTGGATTGAATAGCAGCATCTACTGGAATAATCGCATTTTTATCTTCGATAAAGTCGCCAAGATGCGAATCTTCTTCATCACCAATAGGCGTTTCCAGACTGATAGGCTCTTTCGCAATTTTCATCACTTTACGCACTTTTTCAAGCGGCATAGAGAGGCGTTCGGCCATTTCTTCTGGCGTAGGTTCGCGGCCTTGTTCATGCAAAAACTGCCGCGATGTACGCACTAATTTATTAATCGTTTCAATCATATGCACGGGTATACGAATGGTTCGCGCTTGATCAGCAATAGAGCGTGTTATCGCTTGTCGTATCCACCACGTTGCATAGGTTGAGAATTTATAACCTCGGCGATATTCAAATTTGTCAACCGCTTTCATCAAACCAATATTGCCCTCTTGGATCAGATCCAAAAATTGTAGGCCTCGGTTTGTATATTTTTTGGCAATAGAAATAACGAGTCGCAAATTGGCTTCCACCATTTCTTTTTTGGCAATACGCGCTTCGCGCTCACCCTTTTGCACCATATTCACAATTCTACGAAACTCTATTAAAGATATACCCGTAGCAGTTGAAATATCAGTGATTTCATCTCTAATACGCTCTGCAGACATCCGCTCTTCATCGACAAATTTAGCCCATTTTTTATCAATTTTTTGGACGGTTTCTAGCCAATTTTCATCCATCTCATGGCCAATATACTGATCCAAAAATTGACGACGCGGAACTTTATGACGCTCGGCTAGGCGTAACATTTGACCACCAAGCGCGGTTAAACGGCGATTAAAAGAATAAAGTTGATCGACCAAAAATTCAATCTTACTGGCGTGAAATTGAACGCTTTCAACTTCGGCGGTTAATTCTTCGCGTAATTTTTGATATTTACGCTCTGTTGCATCAGGAAAATCATCGCCAGCACCAAGCGCATGCATGCGGTTGATTTGAATAGCCGAGAATTTCTTAAACAGACGTGTAATTTTAGAAAATCTCTCAAGCGCATCGGGCTTTAATGCTTCTTCCATTTGGGCAAGGGAAAGCGTGTTATCTTCCTCTTCTTCCTCTTCTAAACGGCGCTGTTTAGCGGCTTCGCTCTCAATAACTTCTTCATCGTCATCCTCTGATTTTTGCGGCTCTTCTTCAATATCTTCTTCTTCTTTAAAACTAGGGCCTGCGGTTTCTGCACTAATTTCACCATTATCATCATCATCGTCATCGCTTAGATTTTCTGGTGCTTTTGATAGCATAGCATCCAAATCCAAAATCTCACGAAGCTGCATTTCTTCGTCATTCAGGGCTTTTGACCATTCAATGATAGCATGAAATGTTATGGGGCTCTCACACAATCCTAAAATCATCGTATCGCGGCCCGATTCGATACGTTTTGCAATCGCAATTTCACCTTCACGGCTTAGCAATTCCACCGCACCCATCTCGCGCAGATACATTCGCACTGGATCATCAGTGCGATCACCCGCTACTTTTTTAGGGGTTGCAGCCGCTATTTTTTTCTCATCTGCTGGTGTATCAATAGATTCGACTTCTTCTTTTTCTTCAGCCGCTTCTTCGTCGCTTTCAACGATATTGACGCCCATTTCTGATATAGAAGACATAATATCTTCCATTTGGTCGGATGACATTTGGTCTTGGGGCAGGGCTTCATTCAGCTCATCATAAGTTAAATAACCGCGACGCTTTGCTTTGGTGAGTAATTTTTTGATAGCAGCATCATTATTATCAATTACTGGAGCATCTCCATTTTTATCATTTTTAGATTTGCTGTTTTTTTCGCGACTTGCCACTCTTTACTTCCCTATATTTCATCACCACATGAGATGACGGATATTTTAACTATCGCTTAAATCCTGCTGCAAAAGCCCAGCAAGGCGGCGATTATATTCTTTTTTAGCATTTCCAATCCGCAATGTATCTTCATACGCATTCGCAAATTCATCGTCATTTTCTGCCATAGTGGCGCGTCTGCTAGCGTCTTCCAAATCACGGTCCAATTTGGGTTTTTGTTTATAAAGGCGAATAGCCTCTGATAAATCTGCCCCAATCTGGTTCAAATCATCCTTTATGTCACCTTTTGAGATATTCTTGCTAAAGGCGAAACTTGGTTGATCTGCTCGTAAAAGCTGTTTTGCCTTATTATACAATGATGGCTCTAATATGGTATAAAAGGCTTCATTATCAAGTGTTTCTTTTTGATCCATATTCTCTAATAGCGAATCGAGCAAATTTTGGTGCCATTCGGTTTTAATATTCAATCCGCTAAGTTGTTCAAAATTATGAGAAATTAGAGTTGGATAGCGTAATAAACAGGTCAAAATAGCCTGAAATAAAATATCGCTTCCATGCGTTCCAATAGAGCGTGCTTTGTCCGATGGCGGGGCTTCAATTTGATTATAAGGCTTCCATTTACCATTTTTTTTGAAATTTTGTCTCGGTTGAGGCTTAAATTTTGCCTTTTGAAACACATCATCAAATCTCTCTCTAAAGGCTTGCGCATAGAGATTTCTAATATCATCATTGCCAATAGTAGAAACATAGTCATTGAGCCTTTGTTTAAGGCCAGCGCGCTGTTCAGGGGTATTCAGCGGTTGCGATGCTTTTTCATAATGCCAGAGATGCGCATCCAAAGCTTTTGCTTGGTTTAATAGTGCATCAAATGCTGCTTTGCCTTCTGTGCTGACAATATCATCTGGGTCTTGTCCTGCTGGCAAGTTGCTGATTCGCAAACTATGCCCTGGTTTGAGCAAAGGAAGCGCGCGAGTGGCGGCGCGAACGCCTGCTTTCTGGCCTGCGCGATCGCCATCAAAGCATAATATAGGCGCCTCGCTCATCCGCCATAGCATTTCTATTTGTTGCTGGGTAACTGCTGTGCCAAGCGGTGCGACGCAATCAAGATAGCCTGATTGGGCCAGTGCAATCACATCCATATAGCCTTCGCATACTATAGCGCGCCCTGTCTGCCGCGATGCTGGGGATGCTTTGTCAAGATTATAGAGGGTGCGCCCTTTATCGAAAAGCGGCGTATCGGGTGAATTGAGATATTTGGGTTCGCCTTCTCCCAATATGCGACCGCCAAAGGCAATGACGCGGCCTCTAATATCACGGATAGGAATCATTAAACGACCGCGAAAACGATCATAAGGATCTTTACCATCCACAGAAATAAGCAAGCCTGCTTCAACCAGCATCGCTGTATCGAAATGCGATAGAGCTTGTTTTAATGCGCCGCGATTGTCGGGCGCATAGCCAAAGCCAAAATCCAAGACGGTCTCTTGTTTCATGCCGCGCTTTTTGAGATATTCGCGAGCAGTTGACCCTTGAACATTTTGTAATTGCTGCATAAAAAAATCTTGAGCGGCTGTCATGACGTCATAAAGATTGTTGCGCTGTTCTTGCTTTTTCGCCGCTCTAGGATCAGGGGCAGGGACTTGCATACCCGCATCAGCAGCCAATTCCTTGACCGCATCCATAAAGCCAAGTCCGCGCTGATCGGTCATCCATCTTATAGCATCGCCATGCGCGCTGCACCCAAAACAATGATAAAACCCTTTTTCATCATTGATGGTAAAACTAGGCGTATTTTCATTATGAAAAGGGCAGCAAGCCTTATATTCGCGGCCTGCTTTGGTAATTTTGACGCTGCGTCCTATGAGGGCTGATAATGTGGTGCGGCTGCGCAGTTCATCGAGCCATTGCGGGGTAAGGCTCATAAATGCCCCTCAATCCGCCCAAGCCTGTTGTGAATGAACATCAACCAAGCGTAGCCTTTACCCATGCTCCAGCTTTTCCCATGTCGATTTGGCTGCCATATTTGGATTTCAAAGCCCCCATCAGCTTGCCCATATCTTTCATGCTCTTTGCACCAATCTCGGTTTTAAGCGTTTCAATAAGGGCTTTCACGTCATCATCGCTGAGTTGCGATGGCAAAAATTCCTCTATCACAGAGAGTTCAAAAGTCTCTGTCTCGGCCAATTCGGTGCGGCCACCTTTGCTGTACATTATGATCGATTCGCGCCGTTGTTTTGCCATTTTTTGCAAGACGTCGGTAACGATGATATCGTCATTGAGCGCATTGTCCTTACCGCGCAGTTCAATATCCTTATCTTTTATCTTGGCAAGGATAGAGCGAGTCGCAGCAGTGCGATCTTTATCTTTGGACTTCATAGCCGCTATTTGCGCGGCTTTCACACGATCACGAATCATAAAACACCACTTCATAAGCCACTGTTTTTAGGAATAAGCTACCAACATAGCGGGAAGATAATATTTTTCATAGATTGAACACAAAATTTTCCTGCATTAGTGAGCCAAAACTTTGGCATAAAATATTATACCGCTCATTAAGGAAAAAGATATGACCGATACACAGATCCCGCCCGCTCCAATTGGTGCAACAGGGGTCTTATTATTGGTCACGCCATCGGGCGAGGCGAAGGCCATTTGGGGCCATGGTTTTGGTGCAACTGGCAGCGCGGTCGGCGAAGTTTGTTTTAACACCGCGATAACGGGTTATCAGGAAACCATGACCGACCCAAGCTATGCAGGGCAGATTATAACCTTCACTTTTCCGCATATTGGCAATGTTGGTGCTAATGATGAAGATAGTGAAGCCGATCGTCCGCAAGCCTTAGGGTGCATTGTGCGCGATGCTATAACCGAGCCAGCTAATTTCCGCAGCACTGGCGATTTCAGAGATTGGATGAGCGTCACTGGCCGTATTGGCCTTTCTGGAGTAGATACGCGCGCTCTAACGCGCTACATAAGGCTTTCTGGTGCGCCAAATGCTGTCATTGCGCATGATCCCGATGGGCAGTTCGATATGGATACGCTTATCGCAAAGGCAAAAGCGTGGAGCGGCCTCACAGGATTAGACCTTGCCGCCGATGTTACGGGCGATCAAACACGCATTTGGGAGAGCGGCACTTGGCAGCTTGGTCATGGCTATGCACCGCTCGATGGCAATGAAAAACGCCCGCATGTCGTGGCGATGGATTTTGGTGCAAAACGCAATATATTTAGAAACCTTGTGAAAGTTGGCGCGAAAGTCACTGTAGTTAATGCCAAAACGAGCGCAGCCGATATTATGGCGTTAAAGCCCGATGGTGTATTTCTATCGAATGGGCCAGGCGATCCCGCCGCTACGGGTGATTATGTTGTCCCCGTCATCCAAGAGCTGCTTGAAAAAGATGTGCCGATATTTGGTATTTGTTTGGGGCATCAAATGCTCGCACTGGCTGCAGGTGCAAAGACGGTGAAAATGCACCAAGGGCATCGCGGGGCGAACCATCCTGTTCAGCGCGTTGGGAATAGTTGGGATAATAGCGAAGGCCTTGTCGAAATTACCAGCATGAACCATGGCTTTGCGGTCGATGGCGATACTTTACCCGATAGCGTGCGCGAAACGCATAAAAGCCTGTTCGATGGCAGCAATTGCGGTATAGAAATTATCGGCAAAAGAGCCTTTGGCGTGCAATATCACCCCGAAGCATCCCCCGGCCCACAAGATAGTTTCTATTTATTTGAGAAATTTGTGAGTGGTTTGGTGTGATTATTTTTAAGTTTCTAAAGATCAATGGCATAGATTTGGTAAATATCTTCACTCCCTCTCCCTATAGGAGAGAGGATCGGGGTGAGGGGATATTGTGTATCTGTGAGGGGGCTATATGGCAAAAATGAACAGCTTCATCCCACTGCATCTAACCAGCAAGCTGGCAAGATTACATATCCTTCTCCCTCAAATACTTCTTCCTCAAGTTCTTCTTCCTCAAATTCTTTCTCAATGGCAAAGGATTAAGAGGGCATTATTCGTCACTAATATTGCGCAATTCTGCACGGATCGTTTCAATCATCAATTTTGCGTTGCGACAGGCAAAATCAGCAACCGCATTACCAATAGGGAATGGCCGAACAAATTTGCTATCTTCCAACTGCCGCGCGCGCAAATGTTTCACAAGATTTTTTCAACCTTGGTCATGTTTTTGCGCAAAATCAGTGCAGTGCTGGTAAGCCTTTTATCCATCTCTCATCCTCACCCAACTCTCTTAACAGAGGGCTTCGGAGTTAACAAATGCCCAAAAATACTGACATAAAATCCATCCTTATCATTGGTGCAGGGCCGATTATCATTGGTCAAGCTTGCGAGTTTGATTATAGCGGGACGCAGGCCTGTAAAGCCTTGAAAGAGGAGGGCTATCGTATCATCCTCGTCAATAGCAATCCTGCGACGATTATGACCGATCCTGATATGGCGGATGCGACCTATGTCGAGCCGATTACGCCCGAAGTGGTTGAAAAAATCATTGCCAAGGAACGCCCCGATGCGGTGCTGCCCACGATGGGCGGGCAAACCGCGCTTAACACCGCGCTGACGCTCAATAAAATGGGCGTGCTTGATAAATATAACGTTAAAATGATCGGCGCGGATGCGCAGGCGATAGACAAAGCCGAAGACCGAGAAAAATTTAAGGCAGCGATGGACAAAATCGGTCTTGAAAGCCCGCGCAGTGCAATCGCCCATTCGCTCGAGCAAGCACTCGAAATTCTCGAAGATATTGGCTTGCCCGCTATTATGCGGCCCAGCTTTACGATGGGCGGCACGGGCGGCGGGGTTGCCTATAACCGCGAAGAATTTATCCATTTTGTAAACTCATCATTAGAAGCATCGCCGACCAATGAAGTGCTAATAGATGAATCGCTGATTGGTTGGAAAGAATATGAGATGGAAGTTGTGCGCGATAGCGCCGATAATTGCATCATCATCTGTTCGATTGAAAATGTTGACCCTATGGGCGTGCATACGGGCGATAGTATCACGGTGGCCCCTGCGCTGACGCTGACCGATAAAGAATATCAGATTATGCGCAATGCGAGCCTTGCTGTACTGCGCGAAATTGGTGTGGAAACGGGCGGATCGAACGTACAATTTGGCGTTAATCCTAGAGATGGCCGTATGGTGGTGATAGAGATGAATCCGCGAGTCTCGCGTTCGTCCGCCTTAGCATCAAAAGCTACGGGTTTTCCGATCGCGAAAGTGGCCGCAAAGCTTGCGGTTGGTTATACGCTCGATGAAATTACCAATGATATTACGGGCGCAACGCCAGCATCGTTTGAACCAACGATTGATTATGTCGTTACCAAAATACCGCGCTTTGCCTTTGAGAAATTCAAGGGTGCGGAGCCTTTGCTCTCCACCGCAATGAAATCTGTTGGCGAAGTGATGGCGATTGGCCGTAACTTCCAAGAATCGTTGCAAAAAGCATTGCGCGGCCTTGAAACGGGGCTTGATGGATTTAATCGCTATATTGCGCTCGAAGGTGCTAGCCGTGATGCCATAAATTCAGAATTGGCACAGCAAACTCCCGATAGAATATTGGTGATTGCCCAAGCCATGCGCGAAGGTTTCACCAATGAAGAAATATTAGAAGTTACACAGTTTGAACCTTGGTTCATGCGTCAAATTCGCGGGATTATTGATGCTGAGGCTGCTATCCTCAAAGATGGTTTGCCCATTGATGCGCAAGGGTTACGAAAGCTAAAATCCATGGGCTTTTCCGATAGCCGCCTCGCTAAACTTGCGATTGATTCGGTGCATATTGCTGGCGGTGCTGGGCGCAGTATTGCCGCTGGGGGTGGCCTAATCAAAGAAGCTTTATCAGCTATGGCCGGTGCCACTTCAGAAGAAGAAGTGCGCGCCCTGCGCTATAAGCATGGCGTGCTGCCTGTGTATAAACGCATTGATACGTGCGCAGCCGAATTTGAAGCGATTACGCCCTATATGTATTCAACATATGAAGCCCCCAGTTTCGGGGAAGCAGAATGCGAAGCGCAGCCCACCGCTCGCAAAAAAATCGTTATTTTAGGGGGTGGGCCGAACCGCATTGGGCAAGGTATCGAATTTGACTATTGCTGCTGTCATGCCTGTTTTGCGCTTGCAGAGGCCGGGTTTGAAACCATCATGGTTAATTGTAATCCAGAAACGGTTTCTACCGATTATGATACTTCCGACAGGCTTTATTTTGAACCTCTCACCAACGAAGATGTGCTTGAAATATTGCATAAAGAAAAAAGCAATGGTGCATTATTAGGGGTTATCGTGCAATTTGGCGGTCAAACACCGTTGAAACTGGCACAGGGATTAGAACATGATGGTATTCCTATATTGGGAACATCTCCCGATGCTATCGATTTAGCGGAAGACCGCGAACGTTTTGCGGCTTTGGTCAATGGCTTAAAATTATTGCAACCCAACAATGGAATAGCGCGCAGCCGCGAAGAAGCCATAAAAGTAGCCAATGATATTGGTTATCCAGTGTTGATACGACCGTCTTATGTATTGGGTGGTCGCGCGATGGAAATCGTAGATGGGCCCGCGCAATTGGATGATTATATTGCAACGGCAGTGCAAGTCTCGGGCGACAGTCCTGTATTGATTGACCAATATTTGCGCGATGCAACCGAAGTCGATGTTGATGCTATTGCCGATGGCGATGATGTGATTGTGGTAGGTGTTTTGCAGCATATCGAAGAAGCGGGTGTGCATAGCGGTGACAGCGCATGCAGTATACCGCCGCATAGCCTGTCCGATGAGATTATCGAAGAGATTAAACGGCAGACCGTTGCGCTTGCGGTTGGATTAAAAGTATGCGGATTAATGAATGTGCAATTTGCGGTGAAAGATGGCGCGGTTTATCTTATCGAGGTAAATCCTAGAGCCTCGCGGACTGTGCCCTTTGTGGCCAAAGCAATCGGCGCGCCAATAGCCAAAATTGCATCGCGCGTGATGGCTGGGGAAAAACTTAAAAACCTACCTGCGATTGATTTGGATATTGACCATATCGCGGTTAAAGAAGCGGTATTTCCTTTTGCGCGTTTTCCAGGCATTGATCCCATATTATCGCCTGAGATGAAATCAACGGGCGAGGTTATGGGTATTGATACAGGATTCGCAAAAGCTTTTGCAAAATCGCAATTGGGGGCTGGCAATATATTACCGATGGCGGGTACTATTTTTGTTTCTGTAAAAGATAGCGATAAAGAAATAGTTTTGCCAGGCATCAAAAAAGCCATCGATTTGGGCTTTAAGATACTCGCAACGGGCGGCACTGCTCGCTTTATGCAAGAGCATGGATTAGAAGTTAAAATTGTTAATAAAGTGGCGCAAGGCCGGCCGCATATAGTCGACATAATCAAGGACAATCAGGTTGATTTGGTCTTTAATACCACAGAAGGCTGGCAATCCTTAAAAGATTCGCAACCCATCCGCGCTTCATCATTGAATAGCAAAACCCCTTATTACACAACTGCAACCGCCAGCGTTGCGGTGATAGAGGCAATAGAGGCTCTTAAAAATGAGGTACTTGAAGTTCGCAGCCTTCAAGACTATTATAGAAGGGCAGACTGAATCTTCTTTACAATTTTATCCTGCGGCTGTTCACTATATTTGAGCAGTAAGAAATGTTTTGACTTTATATTTAAGGAATTGGCTCATGGCGAGCGTTGAAAAAATGCCAATGTTGGCAGAGGGTCTAGAAAAATTAACAAAAGAGCTTAGAGATTTCAAAGCAGAACGCCCTCTTATTGTGGATGCCATAGAAGAGGCGCGTGCGCATGGGGATCTGTCTGAAAATGCAGAATATCATGCCGCAAAAGAACGGCAAGGCCAAGTCGAGGCTATGATTAGCGACATAGAAGATAAAATTAGCCGCGCTCAGGTCATTGATCCCAAAACATTATCAGGCGATAAAATCGTATTTGGCGCAACGGTCACATTGCTCGATGAAGATGATAAGCCAATTAAATATCAGGTTGTTGGAGAAGCCGAAGCCGATGTTAAGGCGGGTAAAATTAATTATCAAAGCCCCTTAGGTCGCGCTCTTATTGGCCGTAATCTTGATGATGAAATAGAATTTACGGTTCCTGCTGGCGATAGATATTTCTTGGTTGATAAGATTGAATTTATTTAAGGAACCATTGATAAAGAAAATTGATCGCTAATAAATTATGCAAATCCCAAAAGGCAAAACAACCAATTTTCTTGTATTGACCAATATAGCTATTGCGGCGTTCTTGGCTATTCCTGCTTTTTGGGAAATTGCGCTGTTGCAAGGCGGTTTTATCCCTATTCGGTTTACCTCGACCGATATTATCAGCGAAGGATTATGGATACCCTCATTTTTGACACCGATTACAGCAAGCTTTATCCATGCCAATTTCATGCATCTTTTAATGAATATGCTGATGTTATTATTAATGGGCCGATTTGTTGAAGGTGTCATTGGCTATTATATGTTGTTCATATATTTGGTTGGTATATTTGCCGCTTGCACAGCCGAATTTATTGTTAATCCTAATTCGACGGTTCCCATCATAGGCGCAAGCGGAGGTGTCTCGGCTATAATAGCTGTATATTTGATATATTTTCCCAAATATAAACCAGAAGCCTGGAGAGGTATATCGGCCAATATTGTGCGGCCTGTTAAATTGTTAATTGGGTGGATTGTCTTGAATTTAATGTTGGGATTTGTTGCCCCATCCATGGGTCTTAATATTGCAATATATGCACATATAGGCGGTTTTATCGCGGGATTATTGCTCGCGAAACCTATGTTGAATTATAAATTTAATAGAGATTGATTAGTGAGCGGTGGTATTTGAATCATCGGGCTCAAGCAGCTTATGAAGATGCACAATCACATATTTCATCTCAGCATCGTCAACCGTGCGCTGCGCCGCACCGCGCCAAGCCTCTTCGGCTTCTTCATAATCGGGAAATACACCAACAAAATCAATATTTTCAAGATCATTGAAGTTTAGGCTTTGTGGATTTTCCACTCTTCCGCCCATAACCAAATGTAATTTTACTTTACGCATGCATATTTCCTAATGTTATTTTCAACCTATTTAAGCGGAAAATCTATTATTGCCTAGTCTTAAAAAATATCATTAAGGAGAATGAAATCAATCTTCTCTGGGTGTTTTTACAGCTTCTTTTGCAGCCTTGCTTGCGGTTTTAGCCGTTTCAACGCCTTTTTGAAAAATATCCTTGGCTTGTCTGCGCAAGGCTTCGCTATTGAGACCAACATCCACCATATGAGCAGCACCAGCACTTTTCGCCGCTTTAGCCGCCAATTTTGCCGTATTATTGAGTTTGCGGCCTGCGCCGCCCAATATTTTTTTTTCGCGCTCTGACTTTGGCAATAATGCAGCGATTATAGCACCCAAAGCAACACCGCCCGCGACCATCGCTAATGGGCTAGTTTCAATAGTTTCTTCGGTTTTAGCTTTTGCATTACTAGCAAGACGCTTTGATGTTTTTACTGTTTTTCCAGCCGCTGATTTACTGACATTCATAGCATTTCGTGCTTTGTTACGGGCATTTGCGGATAGTTCCGAAGTCTTTTGTTTTGCTTTTTGTAGCTTATTAGCCATGTTTATTCCAATGAATTTATGGTGAAAATTATTTTGCGATTCTTTTTTTGATTAAATTTGCAATCGGTTTACGGCATAAAAATAGAGCGGTAGCCAAAACGCCAACCCCAATAATTGGTGCATTATCGCGGGCGATTTGAGCTGTCTTATCCTTGGCCACAATCAGCTTATTTTTTTGCTTATCGGTCCATTTTTGCGCGATATTAGAAGGAGCTAAATTTTGTTTAGCATTGGACAAATTATCTTGTAAAATATGACGTGCTAATTGTTTTTCTACAAAAGAAGATTTCACTATGTCTCTATTCATTGGCTCATTCCCATTTTCATTCATTTTTATCATCGCTATCATTGGCTATTAATTGTGCATCATCTATGTCAGGAAAAGATAATTTGTTAAAATAACTTTTTCCAATCCATACCATAATTAAAGATAATGACAGAAATATTACCATAGATAATATTATTGCCCAAATAATCCCAATTATGGATTTTAATGCCAATAACAGCCCTATACCCAATAATATGAATGCGACCAAAACAAAGATGAAGGCTATGAAGAAAAATATACCTCCTTTTACAACCATATTGACAGAATAGCTTGTGCGCGCTTTGACATAGCCCAATTCTTGCACTGCGCTTTCTTTTAAGGCCGCAATCAAGCGCAAGATTTGTTCTTTTATAGATAAATCTTCTGCTTCAGCATCGCTGTGCATGTCTTCGGCTGCATCATGCTCATCAAATTTGGCATCTTCTATTGTCATTGTATGGGATACCAATATTAAAGATTAATCTCTGCCTGCACGAATAAGGCGCGTTAGCAGAAAACCAACGGCTGCTGCGGCTCCTATAGCAAGGGCAGGGCTTTTACGCACGAAATTTCTTGTATCTTCTACAATATCATCAACATTCTTACTGTCTAACGTATCGGCAAATTCATCGATTGAATCCGCGGCATTACGTGCAAATCCACCGTATTTTTCGCCAAGACTCTCATCGATTGTCTCAGCGGTTTCACGTATTTTACCGCTAATCCCGCTCATCGCCTCGCTAGCCTTAGCTTTTCCTCTGTTGGCAGTATCTTTGACGGACTCGCTTGCTTGAGATGTGAGATTATTAATATCATCTTTCATATTTTTACTTGTCTTTTCGCTGGAGGAGGCAGTTTTAGCTGAAGATTTTTTAACAGGGGCTTTTTTTGCGACTGTCTTTTTAGGGGCTGATTTTGCAGTCGCTTTTTTTGCAGCCACTTTTTTTGCAGTCACTTTTTTAGGAACCGATTTCTTAGCTACTGTTTTCTTGATTGGAGTTTTTTTACCCGCTGTTTTTTTTACCGCGCTTTTTTTATCATCAGTCATGTCTAAATCCTCATTCTTGCTTAGCTCATAAAGTATATTTGTATCAAAAGTGCATTAGTCAACCATTTCAGTTTTATGATCGCGTTCGAACAAACCTAATTCTGGCCCTAATCGGTTTAAGATAGCCATGAATATAGATAAAGGATGGCCAATTCTTTGATAATGATATTTTGTTTCTTGGAATTTTTAAGGCCGTTCAACCATTTTGCGATAATATCTGTTATATTATATGCTACAAGAGCAATAATCAGTATTGGGCGTCTCATCGTTTGTTAATATACGCAATTATGGATAAATTGCTGCAAATGAAATCAAGTCCTAAATAAATTATAATATCCTCCAGCTATGCGTTGCAATGATGGTATATGCTCTATAAAGGCTAGAAACAATGTGAAGAAATTCACAGATGCACCAATGATATTCAGCACAGGAGCAATTATATGACATCTCTATTGGACATTCATGCGCGCGAAATAATTGATAGCCGTGGCAATCCAACAGTTGAAGTCGATGTGTTGCTCGAAGATGGTAGCTTTGGCCGTGCTGCTGTTCCCTCTGGCGCATCTACTGGGGCATATGAAGCCGTAGAAAAGCGCGATGGCGATAAAAACCGCTTTAAAGGCAAGGGCGTTACCGAAGCCATCAAAGCCGTTAATGGTGAAATTGCCGATGCTATCATCGATCTGGATGCCGAAGACCAAGAAGAGATTGATGCGGCCATGATAGAGCTTGATGGGACACCGAATAAAGCGCGGCTTGGCGCGAATGCTATATTGGGCGTGAGCTTAGCGGTTGCAAAAGCGGCTGCTAATGCGCGAGGATTGCCGCTATATCGTTATGTTGGCGGTGTTAATGCGCATGTTTTACCCGTTCCTATGATGAATATCATCAATGGCGGTGAACATGCCGATAACCCCATTGATTTCCAAGAATTTATGGTAATGCCCGTCGGCGCATCCTCTTTGTCAGAAGCTGTGCGCTGGGGCAGCGAGATTTTTCATACGCTGAAATCTGGATTGCATGAAAAAGGTCTAGCGACCGCCGTTGGTGATGAAGGCGGGTTTGCGCCTAATTTAGCTTCGACTCGCGATGCGCTAGATTTTATTATGACGTCTATAGAAAATGCTGGTTTTAGAGCTGGTAGCGATGTTGTGCTTGCGCTTGATTGTGCGGCGACAGAATTTTATCGCGATGGAAAATATGAAATTAGCGGCGAAAATTTAAGCCTTTCCCCCGTCGAAATGGCGGATTATTTGGCGGCTCTTTGTAATGATTACCCCATTAAATCTATTGAAGATGGAATGGATGAGGATGATTTTGAGGGGTGGAAAGCGATAACCGATAAGATCGGTCATAGCGTCCAATTGGTTGGTGATGATTTATTTGTGACCAATCCAGAGCGTCTCGCGATGGGCATTGATAAAGGTCTTGCCAATTCTCTGCTGGTAAAAGTCAATCAAATAGGAACTTTAACCGAAACCCTTGCTGCTGTTTCGATGGCGCAAAGAGCTTCTTATAGCGCCGTAATGTCGCACCGCAGCGGCGAGACTGAAGATGCAACCATAGCCGATCTTGCGGTCGCAACCAATTGCGGTCAGATTAAAACGGGCAGCCTTGCGCGCTCTGATAGATTGGCAAAATATAATCAACTTATCCGTATCGAAGAAGAATTGGGCTTTAGTGCCTATTATCCTGGGGCTAGCATCTTTCAATAGGGTTTTATTTTATTTTTGTTGATTTCTGCGCAGTAGCTATGTTGATTTTTGATCCCAAACATGGTGCATAGAAGATATGAATTATAGGCGAAAAAAACGTAAATCTAATATCCAAAGCATCGTCATTCCGATTCTTGCTTTGATAATATTATTGGCTATCGGTAGCTATGCTCTGCTTGGGCCAACGGGAATATTAGCTTGGGCCGATTATAAATCAGCAATCACTTTGCGCCAACAAGAGTTAATTACCCTCGAGCAAGAGAGGGATGCGCTGAAAAATCGCGTTAAATTGCTCGAGAAAGATAATGTAGATCCCGATCTAGCTGGCGAATTGATGCGCAGGGACTTAAATGTTGTGGCACCCGATGAAGTTATCATTCCGCTCGAATGACAAATTTTGCTTAATAATATTATAATCACTTTTTCATATATTATAAAATTTTATTATAAATTTATGCTAAAAATTATTGTATTAATATATTGATATTATTTATCACTTTTTTTTCTGTTAAAATGCTATTTTCCTCTAGGGAAACCAAAGAAATTTAGATAAAGTATTATGAGTCTAAAATAATTGATATTAGGAATTATAATTTGGCAAAATCAGCTAGCCCCCAAAAAAGTCCTGCAAAAACCTCAAAAGCTGCCTCTGCTCCGCTCATTCCGAATAGAGAGCGTCCAGAAGAACCAAAACGTTTTTTAGCAGATAAAGAGGCATTATTAGCATTTTACAGAGAAATGCTATTGATTCGTCGTTTTGAAGAAAAAGCTGGTCAACTCTATGGATTAGGCCTTATCGGTGGTTTTTGTCACCTTTATATAGGCCAAGAAGCCGTGGTTGTTGGTTTGCAAAGTGCCATCAAACCAGGAAAAGACAGCGTCATTACAGGCTATCGCGATCATGGTCACATGTTAGCCTGCGGGATTGATCCCAATATCGTGATGGCCGAACTTACTGGCCGCGAGGCTGGGATTTCCAGAGGCAAGGGCGGCTCTATGCATATGTTCTCTGTCGAACATGGTTTTTATGGCGGGCATGGTATTGTAGGTGCTCAAGTATCCTTGGGGGCAGGGCTAGCTTTTGGCCATAAATATAAAGAAGATGGCGGGGTTTGCCTCTCTTATTTTGGAGATGGTGCAGCCAATCAGGGGCAAGTTTATGAAAGCTTTAATATGGCAGAGCTGTGGAAGCTTCCGGTAATATTTGTCATTGAAAATAACCAATATGCTATGGGAACTAGCGTGAACCGCGCTTCTTCGGAAGATCAATTATATAAACGCGGTGAAAGCTTTCGTATTCCTGGTATTCAAGTCGATGGTATGGATGTTTTGGCGGTGCGCGGTGCGGCTGAGGTCGCTGTTGAGTGGGTGCGCAGCGGTAAAGGCCCTATTTTGCTCGAAATGAAAACCTATCGTTATCGCGGCCATTCTATGTCCGATCCGGCCAAATATAGAAGCCGAGACGAAGTGCAAGAAGTGCGTGAGAAATCAGATCCTATTGAGCGCGCAAAAGCTGAATTGTTAGAATTTGGTGTAAAAGAAGAAGAATTGAAAACTTTGGATAAAGAGATACGCAAAATCGTCAGCGAGGCTGCGGACTTTGCAGAAACTTCGCCTGAACCCGATGTTAAAGAATTATATACTGATATTTTGGTGGAGCAATATTGATGGCTACAGAATTAAAAATGCCCGCACTATCGCCTACTATGGAAGAGGGCACGCTTGCTCGTTGGTTGGTAAAAGAAGGCGATGAAGTGAGCAGCGGTGATATTATTGCTGAAATTGAAACCGATAAAGCAACCATGGAATTTGAAACTATTGATGAAGGAACGATTGGTTCTTTGATGGTAGAGGAAGGCACCGATAATGTGAAGGTTGGAACTGTTATTGCTGTGTTAATTGGTGAAGATGAAGATGCTATTTGTGCGGCTGCTCCTGACCAAAAATTAGAAGGAGACGCAATGCATAGCCCAGCAGATGTGGGTCGCTCTGATAAAATTATTGTTCCAGAAATTACCCTGCGCAAAGATGATCCCGATGTGCCAGAGGGCACTGCGATGAATAGTTTGACCGTTCGCGAAGCATTGCGCGATGCAATGGCCGAGGAAATGCGCAAAGATGACCGTGTTTTTGTGATGGGCGAAGAAGTCGCTGAATATCAAGGCGCTTATAAAGTTACGCAAGGTCTATTGGCTGAATTTGGCGATAAGCGAGTTATTGATACACCCATCACCGAACATGGCTTTGCTGGAATCGGTAGTGGTGCTGCTATGGGGGGATTGAAACCCGTGGTTGAATTTATGACCTTTAACTTTGCGATGCAAGCAATTGACCATATTATCAACAGTGCTGCTAAAACCAATTATATGTCGGGTGGACAAATGCGCTGTCCAATTGTGTTTCGAGGCCCAAATGGCTCTGCCAGCAGGGTCGGGGCACAGCATAGCCAAAATTATGCTCCTTGGTATGCCTCTGTTCCTGGATTAATTGTATTATCGCCATATGACGCCGCAGATGCAAAAGGGCTATTGAAAGCCGCAATACAAAGCGAAGACCCTGTTGTATTTTTAGAAAATGAAATGCTGTATGGGCGCAGTTTTGATGTTCCAGACCTAGACGATCATACGCTGCCCATAGGCAAAGCCCGCATCATGCGGGAAGGTAGCGATGTCACCATTGTATCATATTCTATTGGTGTTGGCCTCTCTTTAGAAGCAGCGGATGCTTTATCAGCGCAGGGCATTGAAGCAGAAGTTATCGATTTGCGTACCATTAGACCGCTCGATAAAGAAACAATCTTAAATAGTCTGGCTAAGACCAATAATATGATTGTGGCTGAAGAAGGATGGCATGTCTGCTCTGTTAGTAGTGAGATTGTCTCTATATGTATGGAAGAAGGCTTTGACGATTTGGATGCACCGGTCACGCGCGTTGCAAACGAAAATGTCCCCATGCCTTATGCTGCAAATTTAGAAGCTTTAGCCATTATTACTGCAACAAAAATTGTCGATGCGACATTGAAATTACTCAACAAATAAATAGTGGGGCTATAAAGCCCCACGCGCATTAACTCCTAAATATATTACAAGTTGCACGTCTGACTCGAGGTGAATTAGAGAGACCAGCTCTTAAATTTCTATGATCCCTGATGTTAAAAGCGGCTTCATGAGAGAAAATTCTTTCTTTCATAAATAATGAACCAAATAGAGGTTTGTAATCATATCGTAACTCTACAAACATCACGGCTGTGCCTGGCGCAGCTGAGACTTCTCTTCCATCTTCGCCCATACCCCGAAAACTTCTATCATCAGACCCATTGGTACCTTGTGACCCATAAACGGACTCAAACCGATACCTGCCTTTGCATCTTTGCCATCTAATCAGTTGGTTGTTATCTGTATTGGTTTCAAGGCTAGAGAGTATAATTCTACCATTTTCGTATAAATCTAAATTTCTACTCTGAATGCGCGCACCTTCTAACACTTGGAGAATATTATTTTCAGTAATAGTTGGTGTAACAATACCCCCATTCGTTTGTCCCAGGCGGGAAGCATTATCCGCTAGGTTAAGTGCTGCCTGGCTAAGAGACATATTCACAATAGACATGTTAGAGATTTCAATCCCATACATCCCAACCCCAACAAAAAAGGGCAGACTTACAGCAAATTCCACCATAGCTACGCCGCTTTTGTCATTATGTAATTTTTTTATAAATTTCTTTATATTCATATTGTTACTCTGATTTGTGATATTTGGAAACGTAGCTAAATCATTAAATTAGCTGCATGTTAATTCTTGAGTTTCCTGAGCTATTTGTTGACCATAAGGTTGGTTTCGCAAAACAGTCATCGCCGACATTGATTGCACTGGATTGGTCCCCAATGCTCGATAGAGTGGAAATATCCTGTCATAACGCAAGGTAACTTCATAGAGAACAACGTCCCTCGGCCCGCCAATGCCAGATTCGCCAACATCTGTATCCCAAGTACCATTTCCATTTTCGTCCGTGAAAGGCTCATCATTACACGTACCATTTCCATCATTATCAGAGAAAACTTCGGCGCGCTCTATATCAAAAAATCCATAGTAACTTTTGCGTTCAATGTTAATTTCACCAAAGGGAACCACATCTTCGACTCTCTCTCGAACTTTTTCATCAATATCATCCAAATCCGTTGCCCCACTCTCAAGTGCAGAGTTTCTAGCCGCTTCTTGAATTGCGCCATTTAACAGCGTGCGCGCATAAATAGAATATCCAAAGTCAAAAACAGCCATTAGGATAAGAAATAGGACAGGGGCTATGAATGCAAATTCAATTAGAACTGCGCCATCTTGTCTTTTTTTGATGTGTTTCAACATTATCTTGTCAACCTAAGATCGGATATATTTGTCGCGATTTGAAGGAATCTATCATTTAATGAATCTGCGTCAGCCGCAACAAAGGCACTATCAGTACTTGCGCAACGGCGCAGACTATTCGTAAGCCCAGTCCCAAAAGCAATCACAAAAACACGAATATTCTGTGCTTTGATAGCTTCACAAACGGCTAAGAAGCGAGCATTATGCCGTTCACGTAATACTTCTTTACTGGCTCTTGATGGTCCAACAAGCGGGTTTTGAAACTCCGTTCCATAGGCTGAATAAGAAATATTATTTGGCTCTAATGTTCCATCTGTCAAAAATATCAAATTACGCGAAACGAAACCATTATTGCGAGGGCTTTCATTTACATTCTCTCTAAATATTCCAGTTGACGATGCTAATCGTGCACCCCAAATAGCACCAATATCATGATATGTTGCACCCTTAGGTTTCAAACTATCAATATAATCGTGAAATTCATCTCGGGTTAATTCATTGAATAGTTGTGCAGGTTGCGGACAGTTACTAAACGCTAGCTTCCCTTTATTTGTTGATCTGCTTTGAACATATTCTGTGTTGTTAAAATTACGGCGATTATAAACAATTTCTGGCCAGTAAGGACGCCATCTTGTCGCTGCATTATGCGGCGCGCGATCAATATTTAAGTCAAAAGCCTGTCGGGGGTTAATACCTCTATTGGTGACATATCTTATACTTCTTGGGTGAGCAGCGGTTGTATTGCGTTCCTCAATACAGCCAAGCCAGCGGTCAAATTCAGGACGGTCTTCTCTTTCAGAAGGGCGTCTGGCTGCTGGATTCCTTGGATCAATTGATGCGACATAATCATCAACTGGCCATTCTAAATTTCTATGTTCATATCTTAGGAATCTTACACCTGGAGTTGTACCATCATAAGTTTCTTCGTCTCTAGGTAAGGTGGTTAGAGTTCTAGTGCGCCTAGTACATTGTTGAACCAATGTACCATCGGAGAGCCTAAGCCCGTCTCTCCAGCTTACAAATGTAAATGATCTTCTTACATCCCCTATGTTACTAGGGTTTCCACTATTTTCTTGTCGATGATTTCTACGTGTAAAACTAGAACCTCTGACGGTATAATAGCTGAAAGATAGATTATTTGCATATCGATTACAAGATGAGCGTGTTAAATAGGCATGCGAACCATTAACATGCTTGAAAGTTGAATGTAATATTTCTTCGACTACTTCTCGTCTTAAGCTAACTCCATATACAGCACGTCTGCTTGGATATGTATGGGTATCACCGCGATTTTTGCCCGTTATTAAGGATGAACCTCTTTGATTAAAAAGCAATCTGCCAACATTTACGGTAGAGGTGTAGGGAACAAATCCGTAGCGAATACGGGCATTAGATCCTGCAGTTGCATTTTCTAATATATTATAGAATATCTTGGTCGCTTCTCGAAGAGCAAACATTCTAGATCCCGGACGAGCATTACCATCGCGATCGACATCTAAATCTCTACCATTAATAGCATATCTCATGGAGCCTGTTGTATCAAGCACCATCATAACATCAGCGTTAGCAATACTAAGGGCGGCCTCGCAAGCGGCAGATATTGTAATTCCAGCTTTGCCGAAAATTCGCATGATTACGGTAGGAATTTCTACAGAGGCAACACCTTGTATCGAATTACCATTATCATTTGTAGTTGCATCAAAGCTTAAATTGGATGAATCTAGATAATCGCTTTCAAAATTTGCATTGAACAAACGATTGGCTTGCAATTCTGCATTAGTATCAAAACCATTATCGGCCACTGCTCGGCGACCAGCTAATGTTCCCGCATCGCAGGCTTGTTGTAGTCGTGCCTTAGCCATATAACCGCGAGAAGCATCAACACCGCCGCCAACGAGGGCTAACATAGGAATTAAGCTAGCACCAATAAAGATAATTGCATTGCCGCTTTGATCTCTCAACAGGCGTTTGAGTAATTTGGATTTATTATTATCTGATTGACGATGGATCATAGATTTTGCCTCTACTCGCTAAAATTACTTGTAGCGTGATTGATAGAGTTAAAAGGTTAAGGAATATTATAATTATTAGGGTAAATTAAATCTTTACCTTGATTTTCCCCGAAAACTCGTGCGTAAAATTTTGTATGTTTGACGCCATAATATCAATTTCACCGCCTCAGAAGCTCTCTTTGATATATTTAGACGAGGAATTACGGCCGTTGTTAACCATATTTTTGGCATTAGATGCTCGGATTGAAGATATTTTCTCAAAAATGAATGAAGTCATGATTGCACAAATCAGGCTTTCTTGGTGGCGTGATACGATCAATTCAGAGCGTAAACCCAAAAATGAACCCCTGGTAGAAATGATAGAAATGGTTCAAAATCAATATCCTAAACTTGACGTCACGCAAACATTAAATTCGCTTATCAATGGCTGGGAATATCTTATGGTGAATGAGGACTATATGAGTGATCAGGAGCTATATGATTATGCATCTGAGCGCGGCGGGGCTTTTTTTGGCCTTATTGCAATGGGGTGCGGCAGGGACGCATTATTAGAGTCATATCAAAATTTGGGTCGGATATGGGCCTTATCATTTCTTTTCAATAAGGGTGATAGAAATGCGGATAAAGCACGGATATTAGCCACTGAATATTATAAATCTATCAATTATCGGCAATTATCGCGAGCAATCCGATCCTTATCTATTTTAACATTTCCAGCAATTCATGCTCTGAAATCAGATGGTAAAAAACAAGATGGTATTTCTTTTGGATTATCCTATATTTGGCACGCCATTAGCGCAAGATAGGGGATTTATATAATAATTTAGGCGGGATAGTGGATGATGTCAAAATATCTAATCGGTGGTTTAATTGCTATATTAGCGATCTCGGCAGGTCTATTTTGGTGGCAATCCTATGCCAGCGCACCGCTACCAATCCCTAACGCACCGCCACCAGAAGCGCAAATCAATCCGATAGATATTGAGGCACTACCAGAAGCTGACCCTAATTCCCCGCAATTTGGTATAGCTCCTCCCACTCCGCCACGCGCATCTAAATTAAGTTTAGAAGAGCGTAGATTTAACCGTTATGATCTGGATCGAGACAATGAAATTAGCCGTATCGAAATGATGGCGAGCAGAACAAAAGCCTTTAAAAAACTTGATGTTGATGGAAATAATTTACTAAGTTTCGAGGAATGGGCCATCAAGACAAGCGAGAAATTTGCTAAAGCCGATAGCGATAGTGATAAAAAATTAACCCGTAATGAGTTCAAAACTACAAAAGCTAAGAAATCGACCAAGCCGAAATGTAAGTGCTGATTATCCTGTTATTTTTTGAGTATTCATCCAACCTTCTAACGCTTTTCTTGCGCGTGCTGTCATCGCGGCTTTGCGTTCTTTTTTGTGAACATGTTTTTCAAGAGGTTGAAATAAACCAAAGTTTACATTCATCGGCTGATAGGATTTTGCATCGGCATCGCCAGTTATATGGCTCAATAAGGCCCCTAATGCGGTAGTGGATGGCGGTAAATCAACGCAGCACCCAGCAATTTCAGCGGCTGTGCTAATCCCTGCAAATAAACCAATGGCACTGCTTTCCACATAGCCTTCGCATCCAGTGATTTGTCCAGCAAAGCGGATATGCGGGGCTGATTTAAGGCGTAATTGGCGATCTAATAATTTTGGAGCGCAAATAAAAGTGTTGCGATGCAATCCCCCCAATCTGGCAAATTCAGCATTTTCTAACCCTGGAATCATGCGCAGCACCTCGGTTTGAGCACCATATTTAAGCTTGGTTTGAAAACCAACCATATTCCAAATTGTACCTTGCTTATTATCCTGACGAAGCTGAACAACGGCATGGGCCCATCTGCCTGTAGCGGGATTATCAAGACCCACAGGTTTCATAGGGCCAAATCGCAATGTGTCCAAACCGCGCGATGCCATAACCTCTATTGGCATACAGCCTTCAAAATAGGGTGTATCTTTTTCCCATTCTTTGAAATCTGCTGTCTCGCTCATTGTTAAGGCTTCATGGAATGCGAGATATTGAGCTTCATCCATCGGGCAATTGATATAATCTTTACCATCGCCCTTATCCCATCTGGATTGATACCAAGCAATATCAAAATTGATACTATCTTTATAGATAATCGGGGCGATAGCATCGAAAAAGGCAAGGGACTTTTGATTGGTTCTTTCTATAATATGTTCCGCCAATGCCATGGCGGTTAAAGGGCCAGTGGCAACAATCGTATGGCCTTCATTGGGTAAAACATCGACTTGCTCGCGCATTATTGATATATTTTCATGCGCCGCTAGCCTATCTTCGACTTCTTTTGAAAATATAGCGCGGTCAACTGCTAATGCCGATCCTGCGGGGACTTTGGCGACTTCTGCGCAGGTCATAATGATAGAATTAAGCTTACGCATTTCTTGATGGATAAGCCCTACCGCATTATTTTCAGCATCATCGCTGCGAAAGCTATTCGAACAAACCAACTCCGCCAGGCCATCGCCTTGATGAGCAGGGGTCATACCGCCGCCGCCGCGCATCTCAGATAAGCGCACTTTAATTCCGCGATTGGCCAACTGCCATGCCGCTTCTGTGCCAGCCAACCCACCGCCGATAATGTGCACTTGATGTTCAAAATTATTTGATTTTTTGGTCAAAATATTTCGCCTCCATGATATTCTCTTGCGCTATAGGGGATTTTGCTGCGGATAATAGTAGAAATCTGATGCTGAACCACTATTTAGCTTTATTAGAAATGCTATTTACCCTGTTACTTGACAGTTTTTATAGCTATAGGCCATATGCATCGGGTGAGAGGCGATTATGGATCAAGATTTAGCACATAGAAGACCGTTTCTACTTATAAGCCTGTTAGTAGCAATTAGTTACCCCATCAGCCAATATATTGATATGCCCGACCTTGCGATGGTTGCGTGGAAAATGGCAGCGGTCGGATGTTTAGCACTTTATGCTCTGCGCAACCATAACCATGGTAATTTCCTTATATTGGCTGTGTTTCTCGCATTTTATGCGCTGGGCGACGGTTTGGTGGAATTTGATCTAATCTGGGGTGCGATCGCATTTGCTATTGGCCATATAATCGCCATTTATTTGTTTAGCCGTTATCGGCGTCCCCATCTAAGCCCAAGCCAAATTACCCTCGCTTTTACCCTTCCCATCATAGTGCCATTCATAGCGTGGGCAATTACACGTGATGCAACAGAATCTGGTTTTGATGCCGCTCTTTATAGTTTATTACTCGCAATAATGGCGGCGATGGCTTGGAGCAGCGCGTTTCCGCGTTATCGTACCGGATTGGGCGCGATATTGTTTATACTATCGGATTTGTTGTTATTTTCGCGTTTCAAGATTGGCGATGATAATCTGATCTTAAATTTGTCGGTTTGGTATAGCTATTATTTCGGTGTATTTTTAATCACCACTGGGATTGTGCAAACTCTCCGAAAAAAAGGCACCTAAGCGTAACAATAGATTTAAGCCGCAATAGTGGTGCGGTGGAGCAATCTATCATAACCCTCATATCCGCCAGTTGCACAATGCAGCACCGAACGATTATCCCACATGATGAGCATATTGGCTTGCCATTTATGCCGATAGATAAATTGCTCTTTGCTCTGCCATGCATATAATTCCATTAATTTGGCTTGGGCTTCATTTGTGTCCATATCTTTTATACCGATAATATAGCCAAAACAGCTAAACACCCCTAATTGACCCGTTTCTGGATGCGCACAAATTATGGGATGTTCTTGCGTTTCAAATGCGCTTTCATCGGGCATAATGTCCATCGAACGCCCCTTATCATTTTCGCCATAAGCCCCCGTCGGCGCATAGGCTAATTGCGCGCTATGGATGCCAATTTTATCGCTCCAATATTGTTTCATATCAGTCGGCATGGCTTCATAAGCTGCGTGCTGATTGGCAAATAATGTATCGCCGCCAATGGGCGGAATGGTTAGGCCCAGCAAACATGTTCCCGAAGGCGGGTTTTGCTGAAAGCTCCAATCGCTATGCCAATTTTCGGCAAATAAAGGCGTTTCTTCATCGGCATTTCGGCGAATAGCGGCAATATTGGTGCGCCCTTCAATCGGTTTGAAGAATGGGTCTATACCAAAATCACCAAAATATTGGGTGAAACGCTCTAGATCATCATCATTCATCGGCTGATTGGGAAATGAAAGCACATGATATTCAAGCCATGCTGCGCGAATGGATGAAATTTGGTCATTGCTAAGCGGTTGCGTCAAATCAACTTCTGTAATTCGCGCGCCGAAGGCCTGCCGCGATGCTGTGATAATCATATCAATAGTCTCCTCAACAGATTATCAGCACAAATATATCTTAATATCAATCTTCTGTTTTGAGCGCGCTGACTTCATCGCTATTTGCATCGTTTATAGTTTCGGCGTTGCTAGCGGTTTCTGTCGCGTCGAGGCTTACGCCGCAGCCTTAATCAAAAGCGTCTTCTTCTAGAGCGTCTTCTTCAAAAGTACCTTCTTCAAAAGTGCCTTCTTCAAAACCCTCTTCTTCATCGGGTTCGTCAATTTTGGCTGCGCCGACCACGGTTTCATCTTTACCAACGTCGAACAATTTTACGCCAGAACTATTGCGGCCAATCACCCGCATATCGGCAACGCTCATACGAATTAATTTGGCCTGATCGGTCACAAGCATGATTTGTTCGCCATCTTTGGCGGGGAAGCTAGCGACAACGGTGCCATTGCGCTCTATATTATCGATATTAGAGATGCCTTGTCCACCGCGTCCCGATTGGCGATATTCAAATGCGCTGGATCTTTTGCCATAGCCATTGGCGCAAACGGTAAGGATAAATTCCTCGCTATCGGCAAATTCGGTAACACGCTTAGCTGATAGCGAGCTCTCATTCTCATTATCTTTCCATGGAGCGGCTTTCAAATAAGCATCGCGCTCTTCGGTGGATGCATCAAATGCAGTCAAGATAGAAAGCGAGATTACTTCATCATCATCTTTTAATGTAACACCGCGAACGCCCGTTGATGTGCGGCTTTGAAACGCGCGTACGGCAGTAGCTGCAAAGCGAATGGCTTTGCCATTTTTGGTCGCGAGCAAAACATCATCATCTTCGTTGAGTAATTGCACACCAATAAGACGATCATCGCTAGCATCATCAAATTTCATCGCAAATTTACCGTTCGATGGAATATTGGTAAAACTATCCATACTATTACGGCGCACACCGCCTTTTGCAGTCGCGAACATAACATGCAAATCGCCCCATTCAGACTCATCTTCGGGCAGGGTTAAAATGGTCGAAATCGTCTCACCTTCTGCCAATGGAAGCAAATTAATAATTGGGCGACCTTTGGTTTGGGGCCCACCTTCGGGTAATTTCCATACCTTCATGCGATATACTTTTCCGTGCGTTGAGAAAAATAAGACGGGTGTATGGGTGGAGGTGACAAATAGCTCTGTGATGGCATCTTCGTCTTTGGTGGCCATACCTGCACGGCCTTTACCACCACGCCGTTGCGCGCGAAATGTATCGAGCGGCGTGCGCTTGATATAGCCGCCATGCGTAACGGTGACTACCATTTCGCTGCGCTCCATCAAATCTTCATCATCAAGACCATCCCAAGCAGGCGCAATTTCAGAAACGCGCGGCGTAGCAAATTCATCGCGCACCGTGACAAGCTCATCTTTCATAACGCTATAGAGTTTGATACGATCCGATAATATTAATAAATATTCTTCAATATCGATTGCAAGTGATTTTAATTCATCGCCAATTTCATCACGGCCAAGGGCTGTCAAACGATGCAGTCTTAACTCTAAAATAGCCCTTACTTGCGTTTCGCTAAGTTTGTAAATTTCGCCATCATTATCATTCTCAACGGCTTCGACGAGAGCAATATAAGGCGCAATTTCACCAATGGGCCATTCCTTGGCAAGCAAAGCTGCTCGTGCTTCGGGTGGTGTTGCTGATCCACGGATGATTTTAACAACATCATCCATATTGGTTACGGCAACCACAAGGCCTAATAAAATATGTGCACGTTCGCGCGCCTTATTCAATTCAAATTTGGTACGCCGTGTGATGACCTCTTCACGGAATTTGATGAAAGCTTCGACAATATCGCGCAGATTAAGCACTTCAGGGCGACCGCCTCTGATGGCGAGCATATTGGCAGGAAAGCTTGATTGGGCAGGGGTATGCCTCCATAATTGGTTGAGCACGACCTCTGTAGTAGCATCGCGGCGCAAATCTACGACAATGCGCACGCCTCTGCGGCTCGATTCATCCCTAATATCGGAAATGCCTTCAATCCGCTTATCTTTTGCCGCTTCTGCGATTTTTTCAACCAAGCCAGACTTGCCCACTTGGAAAGGAATAGAGGTTAAAACAATCGATCTTTTTTCGCCTCTGCCATCTTCTACTTTATGGCGGCAACGCTGCATTATAGAGCCACGGCCTTCACGATAAGCCAGTTTAGCACCCGATTGTCCCAAAATTAAGGGCGCGGTTGGAAAGTCTGGCCCAGGAATAATTTCAATCAATTCATCTATGCTGATGGCGGGGTTTTCCATATAAGCCAGACAGGCATTAATAACTTCGCCCAGATTATGAGGCGGGATATTGGTCGCCATGCCAACGGCAATACCGCCAGCTCCATTAACCAGCAGATTTGGGAAACGCGCTGGCAATACTTGGGGTTCTTTTAAGCTACCATCATAATTATCTTGAAAATCAACGGTGCCTTTATCCAGATCGGCAAGCAAACTATTGCTAACCTTTGCCAGACGGGCCTCTGTATAGCGCATAGATGCTGGATCATCAGGGTCCATCGAACCAAAATTACCCTGACCATCGATCAAGGGTACGCGCATCGACCAATCTTGTACCATACGAGCCAAAGCCATATAGATAGCGCTATCGCCATGTGGGTGATAATTGCCCATGACATCACCGACAATTTTGGCTGATTTTCGATAAGGTTTGCCCGCGACAAAACCGCCTTCTTGAGATGCATATAAGATACGGCGATGCACAGGCTTTAGGCCATCCCTGACGTCGGGGAGGGCGCGAGAAACAATAACCGACATAGCATAATCCAAATAGCTGGATTTCATTTCATCAACAATATCGATGGGCTGAATGTCAGATGTACCTATAGATGCAATATCGTCGCTCACACAATGTTCCTCAATAATTCACTACAGCAATAATGCTACTCTATTATAAATCACTATACTAGCATAACTGAGGTAAAAAATGCTATTTTGAACAGCTTATCCACAGCTTCGGTCTAGCCACGAGGCTATTGCGGACAATAAAATTAGCATGCGACGAAAATCGGAATTATTAGTCTCAATCATTTTGTGATTAAGGATCAATAATATTGCCATTCCAAGATAGTAATTGCCCACTATTTTCAGGCGGGCATTCTAGTAAAACCTGCTTTAATTGATGCGCTGCATAGTGCGGCGTAAATAATTTATCACTGGCTATGTTTTTTTGAAATGGTTTGCTTAGTTTAGTATCTACCGTTCCAGGATGCAAAGCGACAATGCGCGATAAGGCATTTTTACGTTTCCACTCGATAGAAAGATTTTTTATCATCATATTGAGCGCGGCTTTGCTGGTGCGATAGCTATGCCAACCACCAAGCTTATTATCAGAGATACTGCCAACTTTTGCTGATAAAACACCGAAGTAAATATCTTTGTCTCGCGGCATCAGCGGTAATAAATATTTTGCAATCAGAGCAGGACCAATCATATTAAGACAATAATTTTTATAAGCCCAATCAGCCGTAAATTGAGATATTTGGGTTTCAGGCCGATTCATGTCATTTGATAAATAGCCCGTGGCAATCATGATGATTGTAGGTTTGAAATCCATATTTTTGATCGATATTGCCATTTCAGATATGGATTTTTCATTTTCATAATCTATTGCAAAATCAGCTTTATTACTATGGCCAACCCCAATTACTTGCGAGATAATTTTGTCAGCGTTCAAACATTGGTATAATGCTTGGCCGATACCACCCGTTGATCCAATTAAAATTGCTTTATGATTCATAGTTTCAATTTAGGCTAAATTCTAACAATTAGCGAAATAAATGTAAAAAAATTTATTTTTTCAATTATCTGCATTTCCATTCAACTCTAATTCATACGTCATAATATATTTGAAAATGTTGAAATAGCAGCTAATAAGCACATTGAATACGCTATAATTATAATGGAGTTCTCTATGAAAATTCTCTCTCATCTCGCAATGGCAATAGCATTAATAAGCGCAGGTGCCTTGGTAACTATGCCCCAGGAGGTGCATGCGCAAAAAGATAAGAAAGATAAGAAAAAGAAAAGCAAGAAGAGCAAAGGGCAAGAAGAAACCGCTGGGCCTCAATTACGACTCTCAAGCGATTTTTTAAGCAATTATCAGACTATTAATATGCTATTAGCAGCGGGTGATGCTGCGGGTGCAAAATCGAATTTGCTTACCGCCGAGGCTAATGTAATCAATGAGAGTGATCGCTATATCTTCGGTGATTTATCGCGAAAGACAGGACTTGCACTTAAAGATAAAGCTATGGAAGTAAAGGGCATTGATGCGATGCTTTCCAGTAAATTTCTACACCCGGCTAATAAACCTATTTTCTTCTATATAAAGGGTGTACATTCGCATAGTTTAAAGGATTACCCAGCGTCTATCTCAAATTTTCGTCAATCTTATGATTTGGGTTTTCGCAAAGGAAATATAGAAACTTATCTAGGTATTGTTTATAATAATAATCAGCAAACCGAAGAGGCTATCTCTTGGTATGAAAAATCAATAGAATCTCTCAAAGCTCAAGGGCAAGCTGAGGAAGTAAAAAAAATATATGGCAATATGGTTGTTGCAGCCATGGATAGTCAAAATGGTGTTTTAATCGATTCAACATTTCGTAAAATCTTACCCAAAACGATGGATAAAAACTTATGGCACGATGGTTTGTCGCAGCTTATGTCCATATATAATTTCAATGAGCAAGAAAATCTTGATATATTAAGATTGATGCGCGTATCAGATACATTATTATTTTCCCAAGAATATTCTGAATATGTGGAAGTGGCTGATCCGCGTCGTTTACCCAATGAGGTAATTGAGGTACTTAAATTAGGGGAAAGTAAAGGGCATATTATTTTAAGTGATATAACATTTAGAGAGTTTAAGGCTGTGGCCAATTCAAGATTAGCCGCCGATAAAGCCGACCTTCCAGCCGCTGAACGCGATTCACGAAGAAGTGCAACGGGCAATAGTGCGAGATCAACAGCAGACGCACTTATGTCTTATGGCGAATATGCACGGGCGATTGCAATGTATAAATTGGCACTTGAAAAAGGCGTTGCGGACGTTGATCGCACGCGCAATCGTCTAGGTATCGCGTTGCTGAAAAATGGTGATTTAGAAGAAGCCAAAAGCAATTTCGCGGCCTTGACGACACCGAATAGAAAGAAAATTGGTGAATATTGGACCATTTATGCCAATAATCTGCAAAGCCAAGCCAATGATATAGCAACACCCACAGCCGTGAATTGATGGTTAATCAAATTACTTAAATTAAGCTGCCTTAACGGGCGGCTTTTTTATTTCTGTTAAATTTCGCTGGACACTGCATCTGGGATAGGAACACCAGGCATATCTTTCGCTGTTCTTATGGTAAGCGAGGTTTTTATACTGACAACATTTGGCGCTGATGTGAGCTTCGATGTTAATAATTCTTGGAAAGATTGAAGATCTTTGGCGACAATTTTAAGAATGAAATCAATTTCACCATTGAGCATATGGCATTCTCTAATATCAGGGATAGATTTAATATGCTCCTCAAACGCCCTAAGGCCTTCCTCAGCTTGGCTTTTTAAGCTTACCATAGCAAAAACAGTGATACGATAACCCAAAGATGATTGATCGACATTAGCATGATAGGATTTAATGATTCCGCTATCTTCTAAGGCTCTAATTCGTCTCAAACATGGTGGAGCTGTCAAGCCAACTGACTTTGCCAGTTCAACGTTGGTCTTTCGGCCCGTCTCTTGAAGCTGAGATAATAATTTTAAATCGATTTCATCTAAAGTGATATTTGGCATAATTCTGTAATATCATTATTATAATAATGGTCAATCTTATAACTTAATAATAGTAAAACATTATTATTAACCCATGCATTTGTCCCATTGTGTGACGCGGCAAAAGTGGGGCTTTTGTAATTGAGATTTTAAGGCTAACAACTGGTTAAATTTGTTATTCAGAGTTTGGGAAATCTATAGTGCGATTTGATGACCGCCTAAAAACTGCACTAATGCAACCAATTGAAAATAGAGCGCGGGCTAAAACGCAATGGACTCAGCTAATCGATTTATTATCGCAAGACCCGCATAATATTGATTCTAATCTTATCATTGATGGTTTATATAAATTAAGAACGCTCATGGATTTGGTTGATGAAAAACATAAAATTCATTCGCTGCATTCTGTCATTGGGCGATTGCAGTCGCCACCTTTGCTACAATTATTGGTTGGAGATACAGCATCGGTTGCAGTGAGTGCCATCAGAGCAGCTCATTTTAATGATGAGCAATGGGCGAGCCTCATTCCTTTATTGCCCTCGCGAACGCGCGGATTTTTACGCAATAGAGATGATTTAGGACCCAAAACAAAAGAAATGCTGGCTATTTGGGCAAGTGCAGATTTCATCTTACCTGCACGAGACACCCCCAAAATTAAGATTGATCCTGCTGTAGATAAACCAGATAATCAGAAAGAGATTAATTTAAGCGAGACCAATTCTTTTATCATCACTGATGATATAGAGGAATTGGATGAAACGCTGATTCTAGATTCTAAAGACATTATAGAAGATAATGATAATCTAAAATTCTCCGATACTAACCATGATAAAGCCTATCCCGATAATCGTCAGCGTATCGATGAAATAGTCAAAAAAATTGAGTATCTGCGCAGTAGGCGGGCTCATTATGATGCGCCGCAACTTCCGCTGGAGGGGAGGGGTGAAGCCAATAATCGCTATATATCTGAAATATATTTTGCCACAGATAGTGATGGTATAATAAATTGGGTGGACGGCATGCCGCGCGGTGCTCTCGTTGGTACCAGCATAGCAGAAGCGGCTTATGATAATTCTTCAGGTACAGATCAATCGGGTGCTTCTAGCTTTAAGCAGCGAATGGCTTTTGAAAATGTAAGAATGACATTATGCGGCGCCGAGATGATTGCTGGCGATTGGCGCATTAATGCGATTCCGTTTTTTAATACGCATAGCGGTCGTTTCAAAGGCTATAAGGGTCTGTTAAGAAGGCCCAATATTGTTGAATCTGCTAGTATGTTTCAAAATCAATCCGTTAAATATGTTTCAACATTTGAAGGTGAAAATTCTGATAATTTGCAACAATTAATCCATGAATTGCGAACCCCCCTAGGTGCTGTGATTGGTTTTGCAGAGATTATAGAACAGCAATTATTTGGCCCTGTATCGTCTGAATATCGTACATTAGCGAAAACAATATTAGAAGAAGGTAATAGATTATTATCTGGATTTGATGATTTGAATATCGCCGCTAAAATCGATTCTGGGAATTTTCAAGCTTCTTTGGGGCTTACAAATATTAATTGGTTGTCGCATAGAATTTCGGACAGATTGAGAGATTTGCTTGAAACTCAAAATATCAAATTAGAAATAATAAGCGGTGATGATTTACGCCCATTAATGGTTGAAAATGAGGATGCCGAGAGGTTATGCGTGCGTTTATTATCAACATTGGTAACTGCAAGCGATCATGGTGACGTAATAATGGGTCGTTGGGACATGCTATCGGGTACACGGCCCATGAATCAATTCTCGATAACTATGCCAATCAAATTACGATCTTTAAACGAACAGCAATTATTAGAGAGCGGCCCAGAGCATAATGAAGAAAATAGCAGAGTGCCCTTATTGGGCTTAGGGTTTTCATTGAGATTAGTAAGAAATCTAGCAAATAATTTAGGGGGTAGTTTACTATTTCATAAAGATATGGTTGTATTAACTCTTCCAGCTTCTAAAGAATTACCTATCGAAAAAGCTGAAAATAATTTGGATTAATTGAGAGGTAAGGTGCCTAAAATGACCAATAATAAACAAATTGGTCTTTTGCGAAAACCGTCAATAAATCAAAATATAGTCAAATTTCCTGAGCCTCGTTATATAGTTACAGTCGATACCGAAGAAGAATTTGATTGGAATAAACCATTTAGCCGAGCAGAGCATGGGCTGGATCATATTCCAGCGATAGATAGGTTTCAAAAACTCTGTAATAAAAATAATTTGAAACCAATTTATTTGGTTGATTACCCTATTGTGACTAATCCACAAGCTGTTGAGCTTCTAAAACAATATTGCAATGCTGGAAGCGCGAACGTCGGCATTCAATTGCATCCTTGGGTTAATCCACCGTTTAATGAGGATGTAACAAATTATAATAGCTATTCCTGCAATCTACCCGCTGATTTGGAACGCTCCAAGCTAAGCAATCTATGTAATTTAATCGCTCAAAAATTTAATATTAACCCTTCTATTTATAGGGCCGGCCGATATGGCGCGGGTACAAACACAGTCTCTATATTGAATGATTTAGGGGTTAAAATTGATACTTCGGTTAGATCGCGTTTTTCATACACGCCTCAATATGGCCCAGATTTTAGTAAATATCCGATCAACCCATATTGGATAACAGATAGCAAATTACTCGAACTGCCCGTTACCAGCGTATTCACAGGTTTATTAGGTAATTTTAGCGATATAATCTTTAATGATATTTTTGAATCAAAAATAGCAAGATCCTTATTGTCGAGAACAAATTTAATTGAGCGTATTGCTCTCACGCCCGAGGGAACGCCTCTCAATAAAGCGATTGATGGCGTGAATAGAGCCTTACAAGAAGATGTTCAGATATTGAATTTTTCCTTTCACTCTCCCTCGCTTGCCACTGGTTATACGCCTTATGTTAGAACGGAGGAAGATTTACAGAATTTTTATCTCTGGTGGGAAAACATGTTTGCGCATTTAGCAAGCAAACGGGTCAAAGCCGCATCTTTGGACGAAATAATTGCTTTATATTATGGCAAATAAATATAATGCATAATTATTGAAAATCGGCCTTGCTTATTGCCTAGTCTTTCCGCTATCGGGCTTGCATCAGTTTTTGATAATGGACCTGTAGCTCAGTTGGTTAGAGCTGGCCGCTCATAACGGCTAGGTCGGGGGTTCGAATCCCTCCGGGTCCACCAAAAACTCGATAAATTATTGCTTAATTGCAAACAGGCCATAGACAGCATGTTAATCCGCTGCTAGTGACCGCTTCGCATCTTAACCAGCATAAAGATGTAAAGCAAAATTGTCGGGGAGTGGCGCAGGCTGGTAGCGCACCTGGTTTGGGACCAGGGGGTCGCAGGTTCGAATCCTGTCTCCCCGACCATTATTCATATTCAGATAATTTTATTTTGATTAGGAGAGCTGGTTTACCGCATCTCTTCATTCGTCATTTTCAATCGGCGGGTTATTTTCGCCAAAATCAGATTCTAATATAGCTTCATCAGATTCTAATTTAACCTTATCAATTTCAGCTTGCGCTTCTTGCTCGATAATTTTCACCGCCTGAGCCGCCGCTTGCCTAATGGACTTTGCTTCTTGTTCAACAACTTCAATATTAGTGTTAATAATGTCTTCCAGCTCTTCTTTATCAGATTTCTGCGGGATTTCTTCGCCGCTATTGCAAGCAGACAATGCAAATATAAAGCCCATCGAAAGAGAAGAAACTCTATACCGCATCAATTATTATCCAATTTACCTTCATAATTGGCGAGTTCGCGTAATGTGAGCGCCCATGCTGCAACATTTTGCTGAACATCGGCTTTATCGATCTTATCAAGCGTATCATCGGGCGTATGGTGCAGATCAAAATATTTTAACCCATCTTGCTGTAAGTCAATAATAGCCAGATTTTGCGCACGAATGAGCGGCCCAACATCGGCCCCGCCACCCGCAGGCAATGCGGATGCAACGATACCAAGCGGGTGCAATGCTCTCGCTATTTTCTCTTGTAAAGGTTTTGCGCTAGCAGGCAGGGCAAAATCAACGCGCCATATTGCCCCCGCTCCAAAATCGGATTCCATTGCAAGCGCATGGTTTGTAGCGGCATGTTTGACGGCATAATCACGCCCGCCCCAAATACCAACTTCTTCAGCCCCAGCCCAAAATAGACGTATGGTACGTTTTAACTTACCAGTTTTCTTGAGATGTTTAGCCGCAGCGGTGATGATACCACAACCAACAGCATCGTCGATAGCCCCTGTACCCAAATCCCAGCTATCCAAATGGCAGGCAATGATAATCATGCCCAGATCAGGATTGCTGCCGAGTACATCGGCATAGACATTACCCGATGTTTGCAAGCCGATATTTTTGGGCGTTAATTTCAATTTCATACGCACTGGTTTTTCGCGCTCTAGCATACGCTGCAAATTTTCTGCATCGGGAATGGATAAAGCCGCCGCTGGAATAGGGTTTATGCCCTTGGGAAAATTAGTATTCCCTGTATGCGGATTACGGTGATAATCGGTGCCCGCTGAACGAATGATAATGGCAGCAGCACCCTTTTGCGAGGCGATGCTCGGCCCGACGAATCTGGCAGGGCCAAATGACCCATAGCTAGAGCCATCTTGGGTTGCTTTCATATTGTGATTCACAAAAGCAATTTTACCTGTCAAACTATCGTCTAAAACAGCCCGAAGATCATCCAATGTATGAAAATAAACGACTTCGCCTTCTATTCCTGTCTCTCCAGTAGACGCGCTATTACCGAGGGCCGTTAGGGTTAGGTTTTGCGGGAATGGCGATAGGATGCTCGCGCTTTCATGGCCGCGCACCCAAGTTGACATTTGAAATTCTTCTAATGTGACATTCTCAAAACCTTCGGCTTTCAAACGCTTTAAAGCCCAGTCTCTGCCGCGCGCTTCGGCTTCTGTTCCCGCTTGGCGTGGGCCAACTTCGGTGGTTAAATCTTCGGTTATGTCATAGGCTATTGTATCATTCAAAGCGGCTTCTAGTAGAGCATCTTGCGCATAGCTTACCGCGCTGCTTATTGATAAAGCAGCCACTATAGCGGTTGATTTTAAGAGATGAATATGAGTTTTTTTTATCAAATTTTTCATAGCGCATATTTGATAACGGCTTTTACCAACATTGCAACATTTGATACTATTTTACGTTACTAATTGGTCTTGCGATGATGCAGGTGATTGGTTAGGGAGCAGCTAGACTTAAATTCAAACAATAATCGACGTAACTGCTGGGAATAATCCCAATATCATGTCCATTTAGAGAGAGTATAATACCATGGCGGCTCAATATAGCTTTGTTATGAAGAATATGACCAAAACCTTCTCAGGGGCCAATAAGCCGGTGCTTAAGGATATTCATCTGCAATTCTATCCCGATGCTAAAATTGGCATCGTTGGCCCCAATGGAACTGGTAAATCAACATTGATGAAAATCATGGCGGGTTTGGATACTGATTTTACAGGCGAAGCTTGGCCAGGTGAGGGGATTACCGTTGGGTATCTGGCGCAAGAGCCTGAGCTTGATGAAAATAAGAGCGTTAAAGAAAATGTCATGGACGGTGTGCGGGAAGTAGCCGACTTGGTAGAGCGGTTTAATGAAATTTCGACGATCATGGGCGATCCACCAGAGGATGTTGATTTTGATGCATTGATGGGCGAAATGGGCGAGCTTCAAGAGAAAATTGACGCTGTTGATGGTTGGACGCTCGATAATCAATTGGAAATTGCGATGGAAGCATTGCGCTGTCCACCCGGAGATTCGCCAGTTACCAATCTTTCGGGTGGTGAAAAACGCCGCGTTGCCTTGACGCGCCTATTGCTTGAAAAACCCAATATCTTGTTGCTCGATGAGCCTACGAACCATCTGGACGCCGAATCTGTCTCTTGGTTAGAAAAACATCTTACCGACTATCCTGGCAATGTGATTTTGGTAACCCACGATCGTTATTTTTTGGATAATGTAGTCAGTTGGATTTTGGAACTCGATCGCTCTCGCTACTTTGTTTATGAGGGCAATTATTCGCTTTACCTCGAAAAGAAAGTAAAGCGTCTAGAGCAAGAAGCCCGCGAGGATGCAGGAAAACAAAAAGCCATAGCCGATGAATTGGCTTGGATACGGCAATCGCCCAAAGCGCGGCAAACCAAATCCAAAGCCCGGATTAAATCATTCGATCAATTGGTCGAAGCGCAAGAAAATCGCGCTCCTGGAAAAGCGCAAATCGTCATTCAAACGCCTGAACGTTTGGGCGGTAAGGTTATAGAAGCTAAAGGGCTGACCAAAGCTTATGGTGATAAATTATTGTTCGAAGATTTGGACTTTCTGCTTCCCCCCGGCGGTATTGTAGGTGTGATTGGGGCCAATGGCGCGGGTAAAACCACTTTGTTTAAGATGATTATCGGTCAAGAAACCCCCGATAGCGGCAGCATCGATATTGGTGATACGGTGAAATTGGGCTTTGTCGATCAGAGCCGCGATGATCTGGATGCCAAGAAAAATGTCTGGGAAGAGATTTCCGATGGCCATGATTATATGACGCTTGGCAAGCATGAAATGTCTACGCGCGCTTATGTCGGAGCTTTCAATTTCAAAGGCGGCGACCAGCAAAAGATTGTTGGTTCACTATCGGGCGGTGAGAGAAACCGTGTTCATATGGCTAAAATGCTCAAAGAAGGGGGTAATGTGCTGCTGCTCGATGAACCGACCAATGATTTGGATGTGGAGACATTAGCAGCCTTAGAAGAGGCTCTTGAGAGTTTTGCGGGCTGTGCTGTGGTTATTTCGCACGACCGTTTTTTCTTGGATAGGCTTGCTACGCATATTCTAGCATTTGAAGGGGATAGCCATGTAGAATGGTTCGAAGGCAATTTCGAAGCTTATGAAGAAGATAAACGCAGAAGATTGGGAGATGCAGCCGACCGTCCAACGCGCGTGGCCTATAAAAAATTAACGCGCTAATTTGTTAATTATGCTGTTAATATGATGTCTTTATTTATGGGATGAGCCATTCTCCTACCCATGCATTATTATCAAAATGAAAACTTGCGGCTAAATTACCCTGGCTATTGAGATACATCCAGTCAATTTGATGAATATTTATCATTAAAATTGCAAAATTTTTGCGGCCAGCCTCGGTTTCTTCAATCGTTGGTCTGCGGCTTTGCAGCGCCTTACTCAATCCTGACTTAGCTGCAGAAATTTTTGTCCCCGATCCTGGCTCGCACAAATAACATCTGCGTCCCATAGTATCGGTTTGCAGCCATGCCCCTGTTGCGCGCGCGCTCTCATTATATATTTGTGCCGCGCCATATATTTTTAATTGAATGCGCTGTTCGGGGTCATAGCCTAAAATAGATATTGCACTGTTTTTGGCAATTTCATCGACCTTAGGCGATCTAAAATCAGTATGAAATCGCATAATTCTATGGTCTTCATCAAATTCGCGAAGAACCATTATCCGCTGATTAGGGCCATTTTTCCCAATCGTTGCTACCACTGGGCAGCGCATAGGCGATTTTCTGTTTATTACGGCATCGTTTAATTGTTGAAAAGATGCTTGCAGCACTTTTGTTAAAGTCAAATTTTCAGGGGCAAATTCCATAAATAAATTCTCTAAACATCGCTAGCAATCGGCTTTTGCTGAAGCATGGCTGTGATTTTAATAATCAGATATAAAACTATGCTGAATAATACTATGCTAAATAATACTGGCAACATGCATATCTTAACGCTATCTGGAGAAATATGGAAACAATAAAAAATATCGCTGATATTAATATATCAATAGACAATGCTATTCCCATCGAAGACAGGCCCGTTCGTCAAAGGAAGCCCGATTGGATTCGCGTGAAAGCCCCAACAAGTAAAGGCTTTGCTGAAACCAAGAAGTTGATGCGTGAGCTGAACCTTAATACGGTTTGTGAAGAAGCGGCATGCCCCAATATTGGAGAATGCTGGACCAAAAAACACGCAACGGTTATGATTTTGGGTGATGTCTGCACGCGGGCTTGTGCATTTTGCAATGTCAAAACGGGTATGCCGCGCATTGTGGATGCAAAAGAACCCCAACATACCGCTGATGCCGCCGCCGCAATGGGCTTGGAACATATTGTGGTGACTTCGGTTGACCGCGATGATTTACCCGATGGCGGAGCCAGTCAATTTGTAAAAGTGATAGACGCTCTTCGCCGCACGACGCCCAATACAACGATTGAGATTTTAACGCCCGATTTTCGTAACAAATCAGAAGCAGCGGTAGAGGCGATTGTCACGGCGCGGCCCGATGTTTATAATCATAATTTAGAGACTATACCGCGTTTATATCCAACCATCAGGCCCGGTGCGCGCTATTATGCATCTATTCGATTGCTGGAGTCTGTAAAAAAACTCGACCCCTCCATATTTACCAAATCCGGCATGATGATGGGCCTTGGTGAAACGCGCTTAGAAGTGCATCAAGTGATGGATGATATGCGCAGCGCCAATATTGATTTCTTAACATTGGGGCAATATCTGCAGCCCACACCCAAACATGCAAAGGTTGAAGAATTTGTCACGCCTGCTGCTTTTGATGCTTATGCAGCCATTGGCCGCGCAAAAGGTTTTGAACTAGTGGCATCAAGCCCATTAACGCGCTCTAGCTATCACGCTGGCGATGATTTTGCCCAGTTACGCGATGCCCGAAATGAAAAATTAGCTAAGGCCAAAAAATTACCAAAGGCCAAAAAACTACCAAAGGCCAGTGCGGGATAAAAAATGCCTCATCATCACGAAATTAGACAATTGCCCTACAGCTCTAGTCAAATGTATGCTCTTGTGGTTGATATTAAAAACTATCCTGATTTTTTGCCTTGGGTTATCGCGCTTCGCGTCAAAAAAGATAGTGAAACCGAAGCCCTTGCTGATATGATTATTGGTTTCAAATCATTAAGAGAAAGCTTCACTTCTCGGATTATCAAAAAAGCGAACCAATCTATCCATATCGATTATGTCGATGGGCCGCTGAAATATTTGCGCAACGAGTGGGAGTTTATTAGCCGAGAAAATGGCGGCTGTGATGTTGATTTCAAAGTAGAATTCGCTTTTAAGAATAAGATATTTGAGAAATTAGCAGGGCAGTTTTTTGAAGCCGCTCTAACCAAAATGACAGGTGCGTTTGAACAACGTGCGCATGATCTTTATGCAAAATGAGATAATGCCCATTAAGAACGCAACCAATTTAGGGCAAATAAAGCGGCTTTCAATCTGATTTCAGAGCGGCTTAATTCTGCACCAAAATATTCGATAGTTTCATTCAATAAGCCATTTTTGTCGGCTAAGGCAAATGCAACTGTACCAACAGGCTTATCACTATCATCGCGCTTTGGGCCCGCAATCCCGCTGATAGAAATCGCTATCGCGGCATTGCTCTTATCAATAGCGCCCATCGCCATTGCTCTCACCACGGGCAGCGATACCGCGCCATTCTCGGCGATGATAGTTTTTGAAACGCCCAGCATTTCTTGCTTGGCTTCATTGCTATAAGTTATAAAACTGCGATCCAAAACCGCGCTGCTGCCAGATATTTCCGTAATAGCTGCAGAGACGAGGCCGCCTGTACAACTCTCTGCTGTAGCAATTTTGCGTTTGGCTTCACTATTATTAGCGACCATAATTTGGGCGGCTTCGAATAATATAGAGGGCAAAATGTTCATGCATAATTCTCAATTAAAATGTGAGCCTGCACGGCCATACCTTCGCCGCGACCTGCGAATCCTAATGTCTCTGTCGTGGTTGCTTTTAACGATATTTGATCAATACTAATGTCTAATATGTGAGCGATATTATTTCTTATGGCCTGTCGGTGAGGGCCAATTTTTGGGGCTTCGCATATGATAGTAATATCGGCATTAGCGATAGCATAGCCCTTATCGCGTGCCAAATCACAAGCAAATTTCATAAATATATCAGATGATGCCCCTCTCCATTGCGCATCGGACGGCGGAAAATGATCGCCAATGTCACCCATTGCTAGAGCACCTAATAGAGCATCGGTAAGCGCATGAAGCACAATATCAGCATCGCTATGGCCAACTAACCCCAGATCATGCTCAATTTTTACACCCCCCAACCATAATGAATGGCCTGCGCCAAATCGATGCACATCATAGCCGCTGCCAATACGAAATTTGGGGGAATGGTTCATAAAATCCTCTGCAAATGTATATTTATGAAGCGATGAATCGCCATCGACTATCGCAACTTTATGACCAGCAGCGTGCATAATCTGCGCATCATCGCTATAATCAGTGTCTCTGACAGCTTGATGCGCTGCATAGATAGGTTGAAAATTAAACGCCTGAGGCGTTTGCACACGTCCCATTTTATCACGATTAGCGGGGGCAGCCATTGCGCGATCCTCAACATAAGCAATGCTATCTGCCATTGGAAGAATAGGAATTGCGCCATCACAATGCTCTAGCGCAGCCAGCAAATCATCAATGACTTTATGCGGTAAAAATGGCCGTGCTGCATCATGTATGAAAATCATATTGATTGGCATTTTAGACAAATAATTCAAACCATTTCGCACGCTTTCTTGACGTGTTTTTCCGCCTATAATCAGACCTTTAATGGGAATATCAAGGAGCGCATTTTGGGCTAATTCCTCTTGGCCTGCGCCGATTACAATGTAAATCTCATCTATTTGTGGATGGTGTGAAAAAGAGAGAGCGCTGTGCGCGAGCATCGCTTTACCGCGAATGTTTGAATATTGTTTTGCAATTGTTTGTTTTGATCGCTCACCGCTGCCAGCGGCTACTATTAAAGCTATATTTTTGCCAGTTTGTGCATCCTTATTCATAATATAGTTCTTAAACCATGAAGGGCTTGCTCGCCAAGCTGTTAATAGCTATGGAGTGCCTAATATTTAGGCAAAAATGCCAATAGAGAAATTTTTACCCGCTAAATTGTATAAGGATTGACCTTTTCATGACCGAAATGCGTCTTAAACCAATAAAAATCGATACGATTGAAATTCCATGCCCTGTGGTTTTAGCCCCCATGACGGGGGTTACAGACATGCCTTTTCGCACATTAGTACGCCGCTATGGAAGCGGGCTGAACGTTACTGAAATGATAGCTAGTCAAGCAATGATAAGGGAAACGCGGCAATCCTTGCAAAAAGCAGCATGGCATCCATTAGAAGAGCCTGTTTCTATGCAATTAGCAGGGTGCGAACCAACAGCAATGGCAGAAGCTGCCAAATTAAATGCCGATCGCGGTGCTGCTATTATTGATATTAATATGGGATGTCCCGTCAAAAAAATCGTCAATGGCGATGCAGGCTCAGCTTTGATGCGCGATTTACCGCTAGCGGCAAGCCTTATTAAAGCCGTTGTCGAGGCTGTGGATATTCCCGTGACCGTTAAAATGCGCATGGGTTGGTGTCATGATAGTTTGAACGCGCCAGAGCTGGCCCATATAGCCGAAGATTTGGGGGCTAAGCTTATCACTGTGCATGGCCGCACGCGCAATCAAATGTATCGCGGCTGCGCGGATTGGCGTTTCATTCGTAAAGTGAAGGATGCTATTAACATTCCTTTGATTGCCAATGGGGATATTTGTTCGATAGAAGATAGCAAAAATGCCCTCAACCAAAGCGGCGCGGATGGCATTATGATTGGGCGCGGTGCTTATGGAAAGCCATGGCTATTAGGACAGGTGATGCACTATTTTACCGACGGACATGTCATTGAAGAACCCGATTTGGCCGAACAATATGACGTGATTGTTGAGCATTATAAAGCGATGATGGATCTTTATACGGATAAGGTTGGTGTAGGGGTCGCGCGCAAACATATTGGATGGTATACAAAAGGCCTCAAAGGGTCTGCTGAATTTCGTAATATGGTCAATAAATTGAATGATCCTGCGCAAGTATTGGGCGCGTTAGAGCGTTTCTACGCGGGCTTGCTCGATCCCAAATTAGCCGCCGCATGAACCCAACTATGTCTGATCTAGCTGCTTTGAAACCAGAAGACTCGGCAATTCTGTCTGCACTTCCCATACCGATCATGCTCGTCAATGAAGATAATATCATTGTGCAGGCCAATGATAGCTGTGAAGATTTTTTTGAACGCGGTAAAAATAGAATAGAGGGCCGAGCGGTCGAGCAAATTGTCACATTTATTGATACACGTATAAATGAAGCTCTTGTGACTATGAATAATGACCTAACGGCGCAAAATATGCAGATTATAACGCCATCTGGAAGCGCATTGGTCGATGTTTGGATCAATGCTTTGCACAGCCATAGAGACATGCGTATCATCATGATAGTGAAGCGGCGTGAAAAACGCGACTATATCGGCGATCATAGCGAGGCTGGTGAACAATTAGCTATGGGTGCGCCTGCTATTTTATCGCATGAGATAAAAAATCCGCTTGCAGGCATTAAGGGTGCGGCTCAATTTTTAGCCAAAAAAGCCAATGCTTCTGAACTGCCAATGACCAGTTTAATCGTCACAGAGGTTGATAGGATTGCGCGATTGCTCGATCAAATGCAAAATTTAGGCAATCATAATCCTGTTCAATTTAACGAAGAAAATATTCATATTATTTTGGATCAAGCGCTTCAATCAATCCGTATCGCAAACCCAAAACTCCCCAACATTATAACCCAATATGATCCATCATTACCCAATATTTATGTGGATTATGATGCCGTATTACAAATATTAATCAACTTAATTCAAAATGGGATAGATGCTTGTCATGATACTGAAAATCCAGAAATTATCATCAAAACGCGCTATGTTATGAGCGGCTCTTTGCGTCGGTCTAATGATCAAAATACAAATATTGTTAAGCTCCCCATAGAAGTGATAATAAAGGATAATGGCCCAGGGATAGCGCAGCATATTCACAATGAATTATTCACCCCATTTGTAACCACCAAACGCGAAGGGCAGGGATTAGGCCTAGCCATTGTGCGTAAATTTATACGCCAATTAAACAGCCGTATTTTGCACGAACGCGATGATAAAAATGGCCTAACCATATTTAGGATATTATTGCCAATGTCGCATGGAATAGAGAAATAAATGCCGCAAAAAATATTATTGGTTGAGGATGATAACTCGATTTGCACTGTTGTTACTGCGGCATTGGAAACTTTTGGCTATCAAGTGGACAGTTGCGACAATGGTGATACGCGCAATGCGTTTCTTACGGCAAATATATATGATGCGATGATAACCGATGTCATATTGAAAGATAGCGATGGAATATCAGCATTAGCCAATATTAAGCAACAATATCCCAATATGCCATTTATAATAATATCGGCACAAAACTCGCTCGATACCGCTATAAGAGCCAGCGAAGTCGATGCTTTTGAATATTTTCCAAAACCATTTGATTTAGATGAGCTTGTACATGCCGTTAAACAATGCTGCAAAAAAGAGAGTATAGACCATCAATTCGATGAGAGTTTTGATGAAAATAATATGCCCATTATCGGGCGTAGTGCGGCTATGCAAGATGTTTTTCGGATGGTGGTACGTCTATTAAACAATGATTTATCTGTGATGATATTAGGCGAATCAGGCAGCGGCAAAGAAGTGGTTGCCGAAGCCATTCACAATTTAGGGCATCGTAAAACAGGCCCTTTCATCGCTATTAATATGGCCGCTATTCCCGCCGAACTCATTGAATCTGAATTATTTGGTCATGAAAAAGGGGCTTTTACTGGTGCCGTTGCCCAATCAATAGGTAAATTTGAACAAGCCCAAGGCGGGACATTATTTTTAGATGAAATTGGCGATATGCCAATGCATGCTCAGACAAGATTGTTAAGAGCCTTGCAAACTGGAGCGATTAACAGAGTAGGCGGAAAAGCCAATATTAAACTTGATGTGCGGATCGTGGCCGCAACCAATCAAAATTTAGAAGAATTAATAGAGAGCAATAAATTTAGAGAAGATCTTTATTATAGATTAAATGTTGTTCCAATCTCTTTGCCGCCATTGCGCGATCGCAGAGATGATATACCAAGATTGGTAAATCATTTTTTAGCACAAGCCCCAAAAGAAGGACTGCCCTTAAAAAATATTGATGATAAAGCGTTGAAAATAATGATGGCGCTGCCTTGGCGCGGTAATGTGCGCGAGTTGAAAAATTTTATTATGCGATTGGTGGTGACGTGCCGAACGGATATTATTTCGGATGAAGTTGTCAACGCTTTGGTAGAAAATTCAGCAACGATTGCCCCTCATTTACAGCACTATAGCCTTGAGGAAGCAATAGAAAATTATATGGCAGAGAATTGGAAACAATTATCTGCACAGGGCGATATTTATAGCAGGCTTCTGACTAAATTTGAGAAACCATTATTGGATTATGTCATGCAAAAAAGCAAAAATAATCAATTAAAGGCATCAGCAATGCTAGGTATAAACCGTAATACGTTACGAAAAAAATTACAAGAAATCCAATCGCACAATAAAAATTAATTCAAAGATTATATGAATGTCAAAATTATTGTTAATATGCCATTTTGTGCTTTATTTGCCACTTTTTGCGCTGTAATAGTGATAATATGGCAACGCAGACAATTGAACCATTGGAAGATGGCACTGATTCTCCCACTTTTTGGGCGCAATTTCTGCAAATTATTTCTAGCGATAAAGCTATTAAATGGCTCGAGATAATCAGCTTAATTGCTTTTGTTATATTTGCATGGGCTACATTCTCATTCTATATTTCGCAAAATGAGACGGCTGAGCCGCTTTCGCCTCCATTAGCAGCCACAGTGTTGGTGTTAAATTTGATTCCAGCCAGTATTTTAATCGCCTTATGGGGAAGGCGAATAGCGATTAAAAGAGTAGAAAAGCAAGGATCTAATAGCCAGAGTAAGATGCACGTTCGCTTGGTTGGTATTTTTTCCCTTATTACCACTATTCCAGTATTTTTATTGGTTATTTTTGCATCGTTGCTGTTTCAAAACGGCGTACAATTCTGGTTCTCTGGGCCTGCACGCGACATATTAGAAAATGCAGAAACATTAGCGATTGGCTATTATCAAGAGAAATTGAGCGATGTTGGTGAAGAAACCAAGACTATGGCCAGCGATATAAGATTTTCATTAAACCAAACTAACGCTGATAATCCACAATTTTTAGATGCCTATTTAACCCAAGTATTAAACCGAAAATTGAGCGAATCTGCCATTGTTACCATCGATGATAAAGGCATGCAGCGCACTGAAGCCGTTGTTGCATCGGATGATCAAGCCCGTAATATTTGGATTACGGCCTCGATACTCGAAAAACTCAATGCGGATGAGGGTTTAGTTGTAGAGGCTAAATCTGACCGGATAGAAGCCGTTACCATATTGTTCGATAATCCAAGATTATATCTCTACACGGCCAGATTAGATAGTGTACCATCATTTGTAATGGGCGGGCCTGCGCAAAAATTATTAAATGATTATGATGAAATGATCTTACGATCCCAAAATTTGCAACTGCAATTTAATGTCGCTTTATATGTCGTTTCCTTGCTCATAATATGTATCGCCATATGGATCGCTCTTATCGTTGCGGATAGGCTGGTTAGCCCTGTTAATCAATTAGTCTTCGCTGCACAAAAAGTCGCTGATGGCGATTTATCAGCGCGCGTTCCAGAGAGTCATTTAAGGCCTGATGAAGTGGGCATATTGAGCAATTCATTCAATGTCATGACCCAACAATTAGAAGCCCAAAATAAAAATTTGCTGGCGGCCAATCAACAATTGGATAATCGCAGAGCCTTTATGGAAACCGTGTTAGAGTCGGTTTCGGCGGGTATAATCAGCTTGGATAATGAAGATATTATTATTCTTGCCAATAGCAATGCATCCTATCAACTATCCAATGAAGGCAAAACATTAATTGGCGTTGATATTAAAAGCATATCCAAAGACTTTGCCAAACTGATTACCCAAAAAGAAAAAGAAACCATCATCCAAATTGGTGATGGGCCAGAGCCGCAGACATTGGCGGTTAATATTAGCCGTGATGAGAATGGCTCGGTTATTACATTTGAAGATATTAGCGAACAATTAGCGGATCAAAAGCGCGCAGCTTGGTCAGATGTTGCGCGGCGCATTGCCCATGAAATTAAAAACCCACTTACGCCGATTCAATTAGCAGCGGAACGGTTAAAAAGACGTTTTTCAAGCCATATTGAAGATGGCAATGATATATTCGATCAATTAACAGATACAATCATCAGACAAGTCCATGATTTACGCAATATTGCCGATGAATTTTCATCTTTTGCGCGCATGCCCAAGCCTATTTTTAGAGACGAAAATATCGCTGATATTGTTCGTCATAGCGTTTTTCTTCACGAAGTATCTATGACAAATATAGCATTTATTGTTGATACGCAAAATGATGTAATGAACATGCTTTGCGATAGGCGGCAAATGGGGCAAGCTATCACCAATGTTGTCAAAAACGCAACAGAAGCTATCGAAGAACGCCTCTTAAAAGAGAGTGTTCATAAAGGTGAAATCCAAGTTTCTGTTTCAAATACAGATAATATTTTCGTAATTGAAATCATAGATAATGGTATTGGCTTGCCCGCAGAAAAAAGCCGAATAGTAGAGCCTTATGTAACGACACGATCTTCGGGGTCTGGCCTTGGATTAGCAATAGTAAAAAAGATAGTAGAAGAACATTTTGGACGCATATATTTTGACGAAGTTAACGGGGGCGGAGTCAGTGTTACAATGAATTTTGATATTAAAAAGTTAGAGCAAAACCACAATAATATCGAAATGATAGACGATAAGCCGGAGAATATATAATGGAAGTTTTGATTGTCGATGACGAGCAAGATATTCGAAATTTGGTGTCAGGTGTTTTAGAAGATGAGGGGTATGAAACCCGAACAGCAGGCGGAAGCACGGCGGCTTTGGCAGCGATAGATGAACGCAGACCTGCGCTAGTATTGCTAGATGTTTGGCTGCGTGGCTCTCCTATGGATGGCATTGAGATGCTACGAGAAATCAAAAAACGTGATCCAGAACTGCCCGTCATCATATTTTCTGGTCATGGCAATTTGGATACGGCCGTTGCGGCAATTAATGAGGGGGCTGTCGATTTTATCGAAAAACCTTTCATGACGGAAAAATTGATCCATTTGGTCGAAAGAGCGACGGAAACCGAGCGATTAATATTAGAGAATTTAGCTTATAAAGAAAAATTTGGTATTAATAATGAACTTACTGGCAGTTCTACTATTATAAGAACTGTACGGGCAAAACTAAAGAAAGTAGCCGCTTCGGGCAGCAGAATTATGATATTGGGCCCTGCTGGTGTTGGTAAAGAGGTTGCCGCGCGCATGGTGCATAATTGGAGTGCGCGCGCCAATTCTAAATTTATATCGGTTAATTCTGCTCGGCTCGATCCCGATAAATTTGAAGAGCAATTGTTTGGTACCGAAATCGATGGTAAATTAAAGCAGGTTGGATTGATGGAGCTTGCGCATGGCGGTACTTTATTTCTGGATGAAATAGCAGATATGCCGCTGCCTACTCAGGCAAAAATATTGCGCGTCTTAACCGACCAAACATTTGTGCGGGTTGGCGGTGAGCGGCCTATCCGCGTTGATGTTCGCGTTATTTCAACTTCGGCCAAAAATTTGAACGAAGAAATAGCAGCAAAACGGTTTCGGGAAGATTTATTTTATAGGCTCAATGTTGTCCCGATTGAGCTACCCGAATTAAGCGAAAGACGCGAAGATATAAATGATCTGGCGGACTTTTTCCTGATCCGCTATGCCAATCAACACGATATGCAACCGCCTAAAATTAGCAATGAAGCTATGGCCGCTATGCAAGCATTTGATTGGCCAGGTAATGTCAGGCAGCTTAAAAATATTATTGAACGTATTGTTATTTTTGCGCCTACCAAAAATTTGACAACAATCGATTTATCGAATTTGCCGACCGAGATTATTGGCGGTGTAGAAGGCCCTAATAATAATATATCTAGCCTTATGGGTATGCCATTGCGCGAAGCTCGAGAAACGTTTGAGCGCGAATATCTTAAAGTTCAGATTAATAGATTTTCTGGTAATATATCGCGCACAGCAGGTTTTATTGGTATGGAGCGTTCCGCATTGCACAGGAAGCTCAAATTATTGGGCCTCTATGACAAGGATAAAAAAGACCAGAATAAAAAAGATCAGTATAAAAAAGACAAGGATAAGAAAAAAACTGATATATAATATTATTATCGGCCATAGTCGAGAAAGTATTGACTCAAAGCGTCTCACTCTATTTATAATAATCAACTACCTCCCAATAATAATAGGCAAAAATAATGGGCAATAATCATGAGCGATAAGAACAATGGATTGCAGGATATATTTCTCAATTCTGTAAGAAAATCAAAAACTCCCATCACTATATTTTTGATGAAAGGCGTTAAGTTACAAGGAATCATCACTTGGTTTGATAATTTCTCAATTTTGCTGCGCCGCGATGGCCAAACCCAATTGATTTATAAACATTCCATATCGACTATATTACCATCGGCGGTAACAGAGTCCGAACAATTTAATAAATTGATGGAAAGTCAAAAGCCCAAAGCCGGAAATCTACAAGATATATTTCTCTATGCCGTCAGAGACACCGAAGAAAATGTAACAATATTCTTGGTCAATGGTGTGATGCTTCAGGGTAATATTATTGCTTATGATTTATTTTCACTATTATTGGAACGTGATAATATCACCCAGCTTGTCTATAAACATGCGGTATCGACAATTCAGCCTGATAAAAATATAAATCTAATCGAATATAATGAGAGTTTGGATTGAGTATATTTAATCGTTCCAACGAAGAGGACTATTCTCGCGGAACTAAAACCCTTATTATCTATCCCGATGTAAATAATGACAAAAACCCTTTGGCGCGCATAAAAGAAGCTCAGGGCCTTGCTCTGGCTATAGGATTATCTATTGCCGATGCGCGGCATTTACGGGTTAGAAAACCAAATCCAGCAACCTTAATCGGCGGCGGGCAAACCGAAGAAATAAGAGAATTTGTTGCGCATGAAAATATAGAATTAATATATTTTGACGCCTCTCTCTCGGCTATTCAACAACGTAACTTAGAAGAGAAATTAAAAAGCAAAATAATCGATCGTACGGGGCTTATTCTTGAAATATTTGGTGAGAGAGCCTCTACGGCAGAAGGCCGCCTGCAGGTCGAATTGGCCCATCTTGATTATCAACAAGGACGATTAGTGCGCAGTTGGACTCACTTAGAGAGACAGCGCGGTGGCTTTGGTTTTCTTGGCGGCCCAGGTGAAAAACAGATTGAATCCGATCGGCGTATGATACGCGATCGTATGTCTAAATTGCGCAAAGAATTAGACCATGTAAAACGAACGCGCGGGTTGCACAGAGCAAGGCGCGAAAAAGCACCTTGGCCCGTTATCGCCTTGGTGGGCTATACAAATGCTGGCAAATCCACATTATTTAACCGTCTCACAGGCTCTGATATTTATGCAGAAGATCTACTTTTTGCGACATTAGACCCTACCATGCGCGACATAGTTTTACCGGGTGTTTCCAAAGCTATTTTATCAGACACTGTGGGCTTTGTATCGGATTTACCAACGCAATTAGTAGCAGCTTTTCGGGCAACGTTAGAAGAGGTTATTGCTGCCGATATCATTGTCCATGTACGCGATATTTCGCATCCCGATAGCGCGCAGCAAAAATCTGATGTTATCGATATTTTGCGTTCGCTTGGCCTGACGTCGCAAATAGATTTTGAAGAATATGATAATATCTCAAAGGATAGGCCTTGGACTTCGTACGAGGAAGAATCGAGCGAGGAAAGAGAAGAAATTATCAAGCAAACTCCGATCATAGAGGTTTGGAATAAATCAGATTTGTTGACCGAAGATGCATATGCAGAATGTCATATTAAGAATGAAGATAATGATTTAGTGGCTTTGATTTCGGCCCATAATGGGCAGGGCATAGATAGGTTGAAAAATAAATTATCACAATTAGTTCTGCGTAATAATCATAATAGAAATATAAGCATTAGCATGGCCAATGGTGCTTTATTGGCATGGGTTTATCGCCATGCTCGGGTAATTTCTAAAACCCAAAATGAAACGATGGTTGAGTTAGAAATATCAATGAACGACCAGCAATGGGGGCAATATCTAAAGGAAATTGAACAAGTTTAATTTCTAGCCTTAGCACGTTGCCAATATTCTTCTTTTTCATCCAGCGATAGCTTTGAAAAATCCTGATTAATTTGATCGGCCATATCTTCCATTTTATTGAAACGATTGGAAAATTTCGCTGTTGCAGCTTTCAAGGCTTCTTCGGGGGCAATATCTAAATGGCGGCTATAATTGACAACTGAAAAGAGCAAATCTCCCATTTCTTCAAATCTTTCTTCTGCATTTTGGGCCTGTTCTATTTCCGCTAATTCTTCAATAATTTTGGATTTGGCCCCCATAGTATCGGGCCAATCAAACCCAGTGCGGGCTGCACGTTTTTGAATTTTTTCGGCGCGTTTGAGCGCGGGTAGGGCGATTGCTACACCATCCAAAGCACTAGCATTTCTATCTTTATCTTGACGTTCGCGCTCTTTGATGATTTCCCAATTCTGACGCACGGCTTCTTTATCATTTTGAAATTCACCGCTTTCATCAAATATATGCGGATGCCTGCGGATCATTTTATCGCAAATACCATCGACAACATTTTGTAAATCAAAGCTGCCTTCTTCGCGCGCTATTTGGCTATGGAATATGACTTGCAACAGCAAATCACCCAATTCATCGCTCAAATCTTCTTTGTCATCGCGCGCAATAGCATCAGCAACTTCATAAGCTTCTTCTATAGTATAAGGGGCAATGGTCGAAAAACTCTGCGCTATATCCCATGCGCACCCTTTATCCTTATCGCGCAACTTTTCCATGATCCGAGCGAGAGGATTTATATCATAATTATTTTCCATATCCGCTCATAGCCGCCTTTGATAAGTCCTGGCTATAATAATCTAAGGTAAGGCTAATAAAGACGCATTGCCTCCAGCAGCCGTGGTATCGATAGTAATGCATCGCTCTATCGCATAGCGTTCAACATCATCATAAGCACTTAATATCGGGCGAATAGGGCCTTCTAATTGAGTTAATTTTTCGGCCTCGGATGCTCGCCTCACGCCATCACAAGCAATAGAATCATAAGGATTTTTTGTGGGGTTATTGGGCTTCCCAATGTAAAAAGGCGTTCTTCCATCAACGTCAATAATTATTGTATTTCCAGCAATCAAAGCCAAACATATTTGTTTATGAATATCGCAGACTTTATCGCCGCCCATACATAATATGGTGCCGCGCGGGTATAGTTTCAAAATATTAGTTTCGCCCGTCGGACCAGGTAATTTTTGTTCGTTAAAAAATATGTCGGCTTTGATCCAGCTCTCATTATATATATCCGCAATAGCAGGATTATATAGTCTATAATGATCGTAAATTTGGTGCAACAATAAGCTTGGTGTCTCTAATTCCAAAGATGAGAAAAATTCTATATCTAAAGTATTAAATATCTGATTTTCTGAACCCTCAATAATATCTATATTCTGAATTTTTTGCGATAATCGCTTCAAATAATGCGGTCCACCAGCCTTTGGCCCAGTACCAGATAATCCCTCACCGCCAAAGGGTTGCACACCTACCACCGCTCCAATCTGGTTGCGATTTACATAGAGATTACCGACTTTAGCGCGATGCGATAGATGCGCAATGCGCGCATCAATGCGCGTATGCAATCCCAATGTCAGCCCATAGCCTAGGTCATTAATATCATCAATAAGCGTGTCGAGTTTGGCAGCCTTAAATCGTTTGACGTGCAGAATTGGGCCAAATATTTCACGTTCCAAGCTTGATAAATTCTCTATCTCAAATGCTTGGGGGAGGCTGAAATAACCCATGGACAAATCTTCCGCAATCGCTTTGCCACCGACATTTCGAGAAGAATTTAGCATTTTCGCGCTATAATCACCGATCATTTTTTGCGCATTTTTGTCAATAACAGGGCCAATATCGGTCGATAGCGAGAGCGGGCTGCCAATGTGAAGCACGTCCATCGCACCGCGCAACATAGCTAGACAATCATCGGCTATATCATCTTGTATGCATAATAATCGGCAAGCCGAGCATCGTTGCCCCGCGCTTTGAAAGGCTGATGCTATGACATCTTCTATCACTTGTTCAAGCAATGCCGTTGAATCGATAATCATGGCATTAATACCGCCCGTTTCGGCGATGAAGGGTATATCTGCTCGATTATTATGTGCCAGATTACGCGCGATAATTTTGGCTGTTTGGGTAGACCCTGTGAAACAAATACCAGAAATTTTATCGCTGCTTGTTAAGCTATTGCCCAATGCAGCACCATCGCCAATTAACAGATGAAATGCATCTTTGGGAATGCCCGATTTGATTATTATATCGTTGATTTTATAGGCTATGAGCGGTGTTTGCTCCGCAGGTTTTGCTATAACGCAATTGCCCATAGATAAAGCCGCAGCTATTTGACCCAAAAAGATAGCCAATGGGAAATTCCACGGCGAAATACAAACCACAACTCCTAATGCTTTGCGGTCAACATGCAGCTCTGCTTGGTCAGCATAATAGCGACAAAAATCTACTGCTTCACGAATCTCAGACAGGGCATCATTGACGGTTTTACCTGCTTCCCACACCAATAATCTAATTAATTCATCTTCTGATGCTAATAATGAATCGCCTATGCGCCGCAAAATATCGGCGCGTTCTTTGGGACTATAATCATATTGATAATTTGATTGAGAAGCGCATTTAATAGCTTTTTCAACTATATTCTCATCGCTATAATAGGCTTTACCAATGAGTATATTTCTATCAAATGGGCAAAATCTATCGACTGGCACCCCTTTTATTTCTTTTCCATCCACCACAGAAAAAGCATTTATATGAGGTTTTTTTAATAGAATATTTTCCATATATGCGATTTTATCAAACTGGCTATCATCAAAGCCAGAGGCTGAAATTCGGCCATTATTAAGATGTTGGATCGGAAGCGGGATATTGGGATTTCGATGTTCTACCTTCATTTGCACACGCTCTAATGGATCAGATATAAGGCTTTCAATGTCTATAGTATCATCGGACATTTGATTGACAAAAGAGGAGTTAGCCCCATTTTCAAGCAAGCGTCTGACCAGATAAGGCAATAAATCTTTGTGCGGCCCGACTGGCGCATAAACACGGCTCTTAACACCATATTTCTGCGCCAATAAATTATGCAATGCATCCCCCATTCCATAAAGACGCTGAAATTCAAATTTCACATTTTTTTGTTGCGCAAGATAGGCGACCGATGCTGCCGATTGTGCATTATGCGTAGCAAATTGAGGGTATAATATATCGGCATTATCGATAATATTTTGCGCGCACAGCATATAGCTTAAATCGCTATTTTCTTTACGCGTAAAAACGGGGTAATCGGATAATCCCATCTCTTGGGCGCGTTTTATTTCACTATCCCAATATGCCCCTTTTACCAGCCTAATCATTAATTTTCGATCATATTTACGGCCCATATCGGCGATATGATTGATGACGGGTAGGGCGCGTTTTTGATAGGCTTGCACCACAATAGAGAGCCCATCCCAATTTTTGAGAATTTCGTTTGCGCATAATTTTTCTGCAATGAGTAACGATATTTCGAGCCGCTCGCATTCTTCGGCATCAATTGTAATCCCAAAATTACCATCTTTTGCAAACATACAAAACTTCATCAATTTATCATAAATTGGTACAATATATTGTGCCGCATGGGTGCTTTCATAACGCGGATGCAAAGCGGATAATTTAATGGAAATATTTGGCGCAATGCGCACATCTGGATAGGGGCCATCCTTCGCAATAGCGAGAACCGCATTTTCATAAGCGGTATAATAACGCTGCGCATCCTCATTAGTATAAGCCGCTTCACCCAGCATATCATATGAAAAACAGGTGATAGAATCATCAAATTTCTTGGATTTTATAATTGCCTTGCTTATGGTCTCACCAAGCACAAAATGGCTACCCATCAACTTCATTGCCATTTTCATAACTTTGTGCGCGATTATATCACCAGTTTTTGCGACAATATTTTTGCCATTTTTACCGTTGCTTATATTTATCCAAAAGGCCAATAATCGCAGCGCTTGAGTTGCTCGGTTTACGATGAAAGAGCTGCTTTTTCCAGCATGCGACGCCCAGTCGCCTTGTGATATTTTATCTCTTATTAGGTTTTGCGCCGTTGCGGCATCTTTTGTGCGCACTAACGCTTCTGAAAGGCGCATTAAGATTATACCTTCCTTACTCGAAAGGCCATATTCTTGCAGCAATTTATCGATCAATGAAAGCGTTGAATCAGAGCTTTTCAGATCCTCTATAATCTTGCGGCTATTATCTTTAACGCACAGTTGAGCTGTCTCATCATATTTAAGCGCATCCATAAATATTGCTATAAGCTCATTTTCATCCAACAAATAATGATTGGAAAGCGCAGCAAATTTATCAGTATATTCATTCACTAATATTAATTTTTCAGACATAATTTATGACCACCTATCCTGATTATTATGCCAGATAATCACAGGTTTAATTCCTTATATTAATATTTTTTCAAGTTATTTTTTTATAAAAATCTTGATTTACAACTCAAAGTATCGCAATTTATACTATGGATAGAATTTTAGACCATATAGATAAAAATATATTGCGCGTGATTCAAAGGGAAGGGCGCATCGCTGTTGTCGACCTTGCTGAACGTGTAAATATCACCAAATCACCCTGTTTGATTAGGTTGCGTAAATTGGAAAAAGATGGCTTTATCAAGGGGTATCGAGCGGATATTGACGCGCATAAGGTCGATCAATCTCATCTGGTCTATGTGCAAGTGAAGCTTAAAAATACATCGCGTAAGAAATTAAACGAATTTAATGCAGCGGTTCGTGATATTCCCGAAATATTATCGTGCCATATGATGTCGGGCGGATATGATTATTTGCTGAAAGTTCGCAGCAAAAATGTCCAAACCTATAGCTTATTTATGGCTGATATTTTATCAGATTTGCCAAGCGTTCAACAAACAAGCACATTTCCAGTATTGCAAGAAGTGAAAGAGAGTAGTGCGTTAGTGATTGAATGAAATTTAAGTTCGATAATATATATTATGTTAAATTTTATGCCGTCATAATGACGCTATCGTTCTACTGCTCGGCGCATACTCCTCTTGATTCTCAGGAAATATATGAGAAGCAATCTCAATTAAAAGGAACATAATTGTAAAAATAAAAATCCATGCGACTATCATCTTGACCATCTGTGACATAGGAATCCGGCGCGATAGCAAAGCACTGCCAACCAATATTAGCAATAATATCCCATAAATGACGCGGCCAGTCTCATCCATCATACTATAATATGCATCATATCAAAGGCTGGCTCCACATTGCTGGGCAGCATATTGGCTATTGTATGATAATCCATATTTTTGTCCATATGCGTTAATATAGCATAATGAGCAGCGCATCGATCGATTAAATCTAATGACATGGCTAAATTTGCGTGGGTCGGGTGCGGATCTTGGCGTAAACAATCAACGATTAGCAAGTCCGTACCCCCATATAAATCGACCATATCGTTGGTAATTTCACCAAAATCGGTGGCATAACAAATGGACTTACCATTGTGGGAAATACGATATCCTGTTGAAAATATGGGGCCGTGCGGTTGCTCTGTATATTGGATATGAAATGGGCCAATATCTTGCGATACGCCCTCTAATATATTTGCATTGCAAGTCGTTGGATAACCGCTATTTCCTTGAAAAACATAGCCAAAACGGCGTTTTAGCGACTCCATTGTAGCTTTGCTACCATAGCCTTCAACGGGTATGCGCGTTTTGAAAAATATCTGACGCAGCTCATCGATACCATGGCTATGGTCGGCATGATCGTGCGTCCACAAGACGCTATTTATATCGGTCGTCCCAGCGGCGAGTAATTGATGCCGCAAATCAGGAGACGTATCCACCAAAATACCATGGTCATCACTTTGCACGAGTATAGAGACGCGGGTGCGTTTGTTTTTGGGCTCTGTTGGATCGCATTTACCCCAATCATTACCAATACGCGGAACGCCAGCGGATGTGCCGCACCCTAATATAGTGAGCTTCACAGCGTTTCGACCTTTTGTGCTTTAGCCTTTGTGAATAAATCAAAGAAATTTTGTGCAGTGCGTTGTTTGAGCCGCTCTACCGTTTCGCTGCGCAATGCTGCTAGATAGTGGGCAGTATCGGCGACAAAGGCTGGCTCTCCCGTTTTTCCTCGGTGCGGCACGGGGGCCAAAAAAGGAGAATCTGTTTCGATTAATAATTTATCAGCCGGTATCCAAGAAGCTGTATGTTTTAATTCTTTGGCGTTTTTGAAAGTCACAATGCCCGAAATGCTGATATAGCAGCCCATATCCAAAGCTATTTTAGCAAAATTATCGCTGGCGGTAAAACAATGGATAACGGCTCGATAAGCCCCCTTCTCCATCTCTTCACCCATAATATGCGCCGTGTCTTCTTCGGCATCGCGCGTATGGACAATGAGCGGCAAACCCGTTTCGCGCGCTGCGACGATATGATTGCGAAAGCTCTTTTTTTGATTATCGCGATCGCTATGCTCATAATAATAATCAAGACCAGTTTCGCCAATGGCCACCACACGCTCATGCTGAGCTTTATATATCAGCTTTTGTGTATCGACATTGGGATGTTCATCGGCTTCGTGCGGATGAATACCAACGCTAGCCCAAATATCGCTCTCTTTAGCAGCGAGCGCGATAATATCATCCCATTCGCTCTCGCGTGTAGAGATATTGAGCATTCCTGTCACACCCACTGCCCTCGCCCTTGAGAGTATATCGTCTTGCTGCTCAACAATACCCTTATAATTGAGATGGCAATGGCTATCGATTAACATGTTTCATCCTTTGTTGCATGCGGCGTGTCATTCATCTAGGGGCAGTTCAAGCCGAGGAAATGCTGGACGCGGTTTTTCCAAAACAAAGCCATTCACTGCTTTTTTCCAATCATCATTACAAAGATCGTCAAACATTCTGCCATTAATATTCATTTGGTCTAATATAAATGCCGATTTTTCTGGGATTACGGGGCTAATGGCGATAGTCAAACTCCGAATAGCCGCGAATAAGGTCATTAATACAGCTTTCATCCGCTCAGGGTCAGTTTTCTTAAGAGCCCAAGGTGCTTGATCGTCTACATATTGATTACAGGCATTGACCGCGCGCATCCACGCTTCAATCCCTTCTGCAAACATCAGCTTTTCAAAAGCATTGGCCATATGTTTTTGACACGTCTCGTCAATGATAGAAGCTAGAGCTTCATCGGCAGATTCATTTTCATAATCAAAATTAATTTCGCCTGCTAAATTTTTGAATATCATGGATAAAGTACGCTGCGCTAAATTACCAAAACTATTGGCGAGATCGGCATTACAGCGCAAGGTTATGGCTTCTGCTGAATAGCTTCCATCTTGACCAAAATTAACATCAGCCAGCAAAAAATAGCGCAGTTGATCGACGCCAAAGGCATCAGCCAATGCAATAGGGTCGACCACATTACCAATAGATTTGGACATTTTCTGCCCCTTATTAAGCAAAAATCCATGGCCAAAAATTTGCTTAGGCAGTGCAATTTTCGCACTCATCAAAAATGCCGGCCAATAAACCGCATGAAAACGGGTAATATCCTTGCCTATAAGATGCACATCGGCGGGCCAATATCGCTCAAAATCCTTGGTTTTCTCAGGATACCCTAGGCCCGTTAAATAGTTGGTCAGCGCATCGACCCAAACATACATGACATGGTTGCTATCATCATTCTTACTAGGCACGCGCACTCCCCAATCAAAACTGGTGCGTGATATGCTCAAATCATTCAAACCGCCCTCAACAAAACGCATAATCTCATTTCGGCGGCTCTCTGGCTGAATAAAGGATTCTTGCGCTTTATATAAATCTAAAAGCGGCTGTTCATATTTACTCAGGCGGAAAAACCAACTTTCTTCAACGGTCCATTCAACAGGCGTCCCTTGCGGAGATAATTTTTCAATATTTCCCGCACTATCTTTGGCTTCGACTATTTCTTTTTCATCATAATAGGCTTCATCGCGGACGCTATACCAGCCTTCATAACGGTCGAGGTAAAGATCATCATTGGCTTCCATAGCTTGCCAAATCGCTTGGCTAGCTTTGTGATGCTCTTGGTCTGATGTGCGTAAAAAACGGTCATAAGATATATTAAGTTTTGCGCACATATCAATGAAATATGATGCCATTTCATTGGCCAATTCGCTGGGAGTTTGGCCGACTTCACGAGCCTTTTGCGCCATTTTCAAACCATGTTCATCGGTGCCTGTCTGAAAGCGCACAGCGCGGCCCCTATAGCGGTGAAAGCGCGCGCTGACATCGGCTGCAATGGCTTCATAGCCATGACCAATGTGCGGGCGGCCATTTGGATAGCTAATCGCCGTAGTGATATAATAGGGTTTACTCATAATTTCCGATTCTTATTGTACGAAGAGGGCTTATTCGTTTGCAACACCGACAGCAAGCTTACCATTTCAAAAATGACGGCGGGCTTGTCCAATGAAACTCCAATCGCGCGCGATGCCAATGATGTTGCCTTAGTATAAGCATCGCTGGCTTCCTTTAACCGCTCTATGGGTAAATGATGCGCATGCGCTGCGATATAGCTTGGTGCCCTGCGCAAAAAGGATTCATATTTTGCTTGCGTCGCTTTCAAGGTCAGCAATTTCACCAATTTTGTGCGCAAAGCATTATTGGAATCGCCTTTTTCTTTAATACTGCTCATAATGTTATCAATTTCGGCCAAATCCAAGCCCAAGAAAGCCAGAGCGCGTCCTGGCGAACCACTGCCAGCCCGCACCAATGCGGCGCGCTCGGTTTCGCTAATGTTAGAAAGATGCATATCAAGTGCTGCTATCATTTGCTCTTCGGATAAAGGATCAAAGCGCATCGTTTGACAGCGTGATTTTATCGTCGGCAATAATTTCTCGCTGGCATGGCTTATCAAAATAAAGATCGTCCCTTGCGGCGGTTCTTCTAAGCTTTTTAATAATGCATTAGCCGCCGCCTTCTCCATATCATCGGCAGCATCAATAATGATGACTCGCTTATCCGACATTGATGGCTTAACATTCAAAACGGTCTGTAATTTGCGGATTTGTTCAATATTGATGCTGCGTTTTAACTCAGCATTGGGGGCAATCCCCTCACCCTCTTTGGGCCATTCTTTGGGTGGACGCGAAACAATGTGATAATCTGGATGCGTTCCAGCATCAATAAGATGGCGTTGCGAGCCATTTGGGTCTAATATGGCATAGGCCATATGCTTTGCAAAACCAGCTTTCCCCATTCCTTTTGCCCCCGATAATATCCAGCCATGATGCAATTTCCCACGTTCTAGGGAATTTTGGACTATAGCCCAACATTTGTCATGACCGATATACTGGCTGTTATCGGTTTCAGGCATCAATCATATCCTGCAGATTATCCATAATGGTATCGGTAACGGCATCAATATCAGCAGCAGCATTAATCAATTTTATGCGCTCGCACTCTTGCTGGGCATAATGTTTAAAAGCAGCGCGGACAGCGCAATGAAATTCTTTGGGACGGCCGCCAATCCTGTCGCGCGCTTCGCCATCGCGCTGGGATACGCGGCTATTGGCCCTCTCTTCATCCAAATCTAAAATTAACACTCTATCGGGTAAGAAACCCTCGCTGCCAATATCGTGTAATTGTAATATCATTGCATCGCTTAGACCGCTGCCACCGCTTTGATAGGCCCTGCTACTTTCTAAGAAACGATCACAAAGTACCCATTGGCCGCGCATCAAGGCTGGCTTGATTAAATTACGAACATGATCGCCGCGCGCCGCTGCAAATAATAGAGCCTCGGCCCTACTATCCCAGCGACTATCACCGCCGCTTAATAATAATTCTCTTATGGCCTCTGCATTATCAGTACCGCCTGGCTCGCGGGTGATGATGGCATCGATACCGTGCTTAGCAAGACGGCTTGCTATTTGTTTTATTTGCGTAGATTTACCGCAACCTTCGCCGCCTTCTATAGCGATAAAACGGCCAAAAGTTGCAGAAGAGTTTTGCGATGCCATTAGAAACCAAAAATCGACTTGAAACCATTCCATACGCGGCCAAAAAAACCAGCTTCTTCGACGTCAACAGATGATACTAAAGCCATGACTTGTTCTTGACCATAAGCAGGTTTCACTACCAAATCGGCCACATGATCGCCTTTTTTAAAAGGTGCTTTTAGCGGGCTTCTATAACGAATAAAGGTCTTAAACGGTCCATCAAATGCTTTTGGGATGGTAATGCCAATATTGCGCGGAGCGACCATTTCGACGCTTGTTTTGCTGCCAAGCTGTACTTTAATATCCCCTACAACCTGCCCTTTTTTATAAAGCGGTTTAGTTGTCCAAGCTTTGAAGCCCCAATTCATCATCGCAACGGATTCGCTAATGCGGCCATTGAAACTATCCAAACCAGCCACCACCATCATTAAACGCCGGCCTTTTTGTTCCGCTGTTCCAGCCAAACCATATCCAGCCTCTTCGGTATGGCCCGTTTTTAGACCATCGGCTCCATCAATTTTACCCAATAGAGGATTGCGGTTTTTTTGTTTTACGCCAGCCCATGTAAATTCGTTTAGGCCGTAAAATTGTGCGTATAATTTAGGGAAATCATAGATGGAACGCGAACCCAATATGCCCAAATCTTTGGCCGTTACATAAGTAATGCCTTCATCGGGCCAACCATTTGATGTCCCAAAATTGCTGTTTTTCATGCCAATTTTTTGGGCAGTAACATTCATCAGATCGGTAAAGGCTTTTTCGCTACCCGAAATTCCTTCGGCCAATACAACCGATGCATCATTGCCCGATAATGTCACAATACCATGCAGCAAATTTTCAACGGATACGCTCTCGCCATCGCGCAGGAACATTGTAGAGCCTTGGTTTTTCCATTTTTTCCACGTTGCATTTTCGACTTTAATCTTTGTATCTAATGCCAAATTACCTTTTGAAATTTGGTCAAAAGCGACATAAACTGTCATCATTTTTGCCATAGAAGCTGGCGGAATGCGTATATCAGATTTTTTATCAACCAATATCGCACCAGATTGCATATCCAAGAGATAGGCAATCTTCGCTTTGCTATCAAAAGTAATATTTGCAGTAGGCGCACCAGCTTGCTGTGAATGAACCGAAACAGGCGCAATTAATAATGCTAATCCTGCACCAACAGCCAATTTATTCATATTCAAATCCTATCGCTTGATACTATATTTAATATTCAACGATAGAAGCGAGTCACTCGCGGAATATTCTAGCTTGTGGATAGCCGCGTTTGCGGGCATTTGCTAGTATTTGTTGCGCTTCTGATTCTGTTGCAAATGGGCCATAGCGCACGCGGAATAATCTGCCATCGCTGCTTTGTACAACTTTGGCTCCTACTTTACCAGCAAGAGCATTAGCTCGGTCGCTGGAAGAAAATGAAGATAATTGCACAATAAAACCGCTTACAGATGCACGGCGACTCTGGGTTTTTGAACCAGCCCCTTCAACAGCAAAACGGTTATTTATGTCTAGAGATGCTTTACCAAGTGCTGCCGTGCCCTCGGCGGCAAATCGATTATCACTATTGGCACCAGCTACAGCATTGCCTATTGGTTCTGCTGCTCTAGGGCTTTCACTTGGAATTGGTAATTTGGCCAGACGATCGCGCAAAATACGAGTAAGGGATTCGGGTGTATCAATACGGGCCAGAGCTTGGCCGCCATTGCGCAATATAGCGCGCTCTTGGTTTGGTGGGTTTACTTTACGAACGCGCACGCCAGCGACCCTCTGATTGATAATGCCTAATTGCTGCGCGGCGGCCTCGGACAGATCAATCAAACGATCATTAACAAATGGGCCTCTATCGTTAATTCGCACCAAAATAGTGCGTCCTGTATCAAGAGCAGTAACTTCTGCATAACTGGGAAGCGGTAGTGTTTTGTGCGAGGCACTGATAACTCTGGCAGAAAAAATTTCGCCATTAGCTGTAATGCGGCCATTTAATGCGCTACCATTCCAGCCAGCATAGCCAACTTCGTCATAAGAAGTTACATCTTCGGGCGTATATGATGTTCCATTTATGCTAAAAGCTTCGCCAATACGAACAGGTGTATCAGACACTGGATTCGCCAACGATACTGGATTTTTGCGTGACACTGGATTGGCACTAGGCGAAGAAATATCTGTTTCAAATTCATCTGGCCCCAGCGAACCACAGGAAGAAAGAGCAAAAACTCCAAAAGGTAAAAATATATATTTACTTAACTGCATCTGCTAATAACCCCACCGATAAAGCATAAAAATTTGAACAATTATAATCTAATATCACACGATAATTGCTTAATAGTAAATATCCAGTTTTCCCTATACCATCAGGCTCTAGTAAAACAGCCATTTGGTCATCGGGTGCCCAGAAACCGCGCTGCGGACTTAACCCTAAAGATCGCCATTCTTTCATAGTCTTCCATTGGCTATGGCGTGCAAACACTCTTTTACAACGCGGTGAATCGGTTTTATTCTTAATCGCAGCTCTATTAAGATCGCGCGGAACATTTACTGCAAAACCCCATTTTTGACCGCGACGCCAACCAGCGTTAACGAAATAATTGGCAATAGAGGCCATTGCATCGGTTTCATTATTCCAAATATCAGCATAACCATCGCCATCGCCATCCTTAGCAAGCCGCAGATAAACAGAAGGAAGAAATTGCGGTTTGCCAAGTGCCCCTGCCCAGCTTCCAGTAATACCCGATTGCGGAACGCCCATATCAATCATTTTCATGACGGCGATCAGCTCGGCCTCAAATAATTTGCGACGCCGCCCTTCATAAGCCAGAGATGCCAGCGCACTAGGCGCATTAAAATTGCCAGTATAGCTGCCATAATTGGTTTCATGACCATATATAGCGATCATAATTTCCTTTGGTACGCCCGTTTCATTCTCGATGCGCGTCAAGATGGAATTAATCTGCGCTTTCTTTCGCTTACCACCGTTAATACGCGCCGCATCAACATGGCGGCGGCGATAAGGTTCAAAATTGGGGATAGGCTTATTGGGAACAACCTCTGGTTGCGATCGATCTAACCTTACAACGCGCTCATTATATTGAATATTGGGAATGATACGCTCTAAGGTGGAGGCTTTAACACCTTGCGCGGCGGCCTTCACTTTGACCGTTTCTAAATAGCTGCGAAAAGTTTCTTTGCCCTGTGCATCAACGGACGCAACAGAAAATCCTGCAAACAGAGCCGCGCTGCCCAAAAATGATACTATAATTTTACTGTACATTCTAAATCCTTAAAAAACTGCCGATGAGCATCAGATGAATATTACACATATAATGAATGATGTGCATCTCTATTTATCATATAGGAACCCCAAGTGAACGAAAAACTTGGCTATAATCAGGGGTAAAGCCTGAATAATTTTAGCGAAATTCTAATATTTTCATACTAATGCTTGAAAAGAGTGAAAACTATCTCTAGTGCGCTCTTTACGGCAAATCAACACGACCAATTTGCCGAACGAATTTTGCGGACAGGTGGCAGAGTGGTCGAATGCAGCGGTCTTGAAAACCGCCGAGGGTGCAAGCTCTCCGTGGGTTCGAATCCCACCCTGTCCGCCACTTTTTATTGTACCGACATAAGCGCAATTATTTTGCTGGGCTAAGCCGCATTGATATTCGGCACAATATCCTGTGTTTCAACCCATGTTTTTGTAAAGCATAGCGCATCAACCGGTCTACCAATAAACCAACCTTGGGCGGTATCGCAGCCGATTTTGCGCAACAGATTTAGGTTAGCCTCATTTTCGACGCCCTCAGCAACTACTTTAAAGTTCATTTTATGCGCCATTTCTATAGTGGAGCCTACCATTAATCTATCGACATCATTGATCGCCATAAGCTTGATAAAGCTCTGATCAATTTTAATTTCATTTGCTGGAAAACCGCGCAAATAAGATAATGTAGATTGGCCCGTCCCATAATCATCGATGGATATTTTAATACCAGTTTCTCTGACTTTATGAAGTATGGCTGTGGCCTGATTCATATCTTCCAAGCTCGAGGTTTCGGTAATTTCAAATGTTATTTGTTCGCACATAACATCGCTATTTACTACTAATGCTATCGACTCTTTGATGAAAGCGGTATCTTGCAAAAGGGCTGCTGATATATTGATGGAACAATTAAGATATTTTCCCATAGCATTCCATTGAGACACATCGCGCAATGTTGCTTGAATGATGAAACGTGTCAAATCAGTAATACGATTTTCTTTTTCCAATATCGGGATAAACAAATTAGGTTCAATATTGCCTATTATTTTATGCTGCCATCTCACCAAAGCCTCTGCGCTGGTCACTTCATTGCTGTGAATATCAAGCTTAGGCTGATAGGCGATCCAAATCTCACCCTCGTCGATAGCTTTATCAATATCGGATATAATCGATAATTTTTCGCCAGCAACTTTCTGCATATCATCGCTGTAGAGCACCCATCGATAGCCTATGGTTTCCGATTGATAAGCGGCAAGAGAAGCATTGGCAAATATACGCTCAAAATCTAATGTATCGCTCTCATCAAAGCCGCAATGAATTGTGAATTTTAGTCTTTGGTCTTCTACTTGTACGGGAGATAAAAAGAAACTCGATAGGGTCTCAAAATATGATTCTAAATCCACTATTTCATCATCAATGAACCAAGCGAGTTGATTACTACCGACTATGAAAGCCATATCATTGCTCGACATAAATTGCAGCCGTGAAGCTATTTTATATATAGCCTCTCTTATCACACGATCCGTTGTTATGGAGTTGATTTCGCTATAATTGGAAATATGTGCAATCGCAATCCTTTTGCGTTTAATAAGACGCGCTTGCTTTTCCATAGACTTCTTGTTTGGAAGACGCATGATAGCATCTTTATATTGCTCATTCTTGACGCTCTCAATCAAATTTATAATCGTATTGATAGTTAAATAACTTATCAAAAAAGCTATTGCCAAGCCTGATTTCAAATAGGCTAATCCAAAAACATAGAGCGCCATCTCCGTTATTATAATAGCTGACAATAAAAAGGAGGAAAAAATAGGTAAATATTTTTTTGCCTTTGACCTACTATTAAAAAATTGGAATAAGAGCAATAATATTATAGTCAGAACCAACGTCACAATATTGTTGATGGTGACTATATTCATGCCCTTATATAATGTTTCATGGGCTAGAGCATGGATATAAACCCCAGGTAAAACGCCATGAACTGGCGTTGCATATCTATCACCAAGTTCAATAGCGGTTGCGCCAATCATGATATTTTTATTATCTATATCATTGGGCGAAAATTTATCATTTATAATATCTGCCACGCTAATATAGGCGATTGAATTAGGATCTATAGCTTTATCTATTATAAAGCGTTCATTCACATTAGCAGAGTTTTTATTCAAAATTGACGCGAGAGTTGGTCTTATTTTACCGCCAATGACTTGAGCATAGTCATAAGTATCTATTTGCCCTTTTTCATTAGGCGTTACATTGACTGACGCCAATAGAGCATTTTTAGAAAATTTAGGATCTGGCAAATTTTCATATAATTGTTGATTGCCGTCTTGCTGTGCAAAAGTTGCAAGGATGATATTACTATCGCTATTATTGATTGCCCTTTCCAGGGCCGTATCAGACTTTTCATTAGACTGCGCCGAAAAATCCACATCAAAAGCAATAGTTTTGGCATTCGCAGCCGATAATTTATTAATCAGTTGCGCATGAACGGCCCTATCCCAAGGCCATTGACCAATTTCCTGGAGCGATTTGGCGTCCATTTCTGCTACGATGATATTAGCAGAAGCATTTTTAGCAAATATATTACTGCGCACATTGTCTATGGCATTATCAACGGTATTTGGAATACCAATTAATGACAAACATATCAAAACAATGAATGCCAACAGCCAACTCGAAAATTGGATTTTTGATTTGAAATATTGTTTGGTTTTTAAGTACAATTATTCAGCCTAAATTTATCAAATATATACTGTAAAACAAACAGACTAAATTATGGTTAACAAATTTCTTACATCCCATCAGCTATGGCTAATGCTATTTAATATTTTCAAGTTGCCACAGAAAAGTTAAAAATTGCAATATTTTTTTGAGCATTTTATATGCTCATTATGCAATCAATAATACGAACGATAGCTATCTGCGTGGGCAATGTGCTCAGGCCTTATTATCTGCGACAGCCCCAATATCTATTGCAATAGCGACCGCCTCGACCTCTTCGATTACCTCTGTCATACTTATCATTCTTGCCATTATCTTTGGCATCGTCATTATCGTCTGGGTTGCCGCCGTTGCCATTACCGTTGCCGTTATTGCCTTTACCATTACCATTGGCATCGCCATTATCGTCTGGGTTGCCGCCGTTGCCATTACCGTTGCCGTTATTGCCTTTACCATTACCATTGGCATCGCCATCATCGCCATCATCGCCATCATCGCCATTGCCGTTATTACCATTGGCATCGTCATCATCGCCTCGGTTGCCGTCATCACCATTGCCGTTATTATCATTGGCATCGTCATTATCGTCATCATCGCCTCGGTTGCCATCCTCACCATTACCATTGTCATCGTCATTATCGTCATCATCGCCTCGGTTGCCATCCTCACCATTACCATTATTACCATTACCGTTGGAATTTTGCGGATTTCTAACAAGGTTTGATAAAGCAGCCTTTCTATTATTTCGAACAGCGCGGTTAATTTGTTGGGCCACATTGTCTATTGTATTGGATTTGGTTTCTGCTCGACTATTGCGGCTATTGCTATTTTCAGAAGAAACACCCCCCGTTCTTCCGCTAATCAAACTATCGGTCAATTCTGATAAATCGGCTGAAACATTAACAGTCTTGCTGATTTTCTGAGAAGATGCTTTTGCTGCAGATATTTTTGATGGCATCGCATTATTTTTTGGACCAATCGTTCTTGTTTGCCCATCTTTAATGATATTCAAATTAAAAGGATTATCTCTTTGCACCGTTCCTATTTCACCAGGTGTCAATAATTCGCTTGCCGTTCCATCTAATGTGGTAACTTCAACAGCCCCCTCAGTCACTTGGACTGTTGAGCCTTCTGCGCTAACAACAACATTAAAACTAGTCCCCTTAACCACAGCGGCCATATAAGGGGTTTTCACCTGAAAATGCGCATCTTTTTTCTTGTCTACCTTAAAAAGGACGCTGCCAAAATATTCGATTATTTGTGTCAATTTACCATCTGTTTTGGGTTGAGCGATGCGGATGTGACTATTGGGCGATACAACCAGATATTGCTCACCGCGCGTTAAGACTGCGCGGCCTCTTTTACCTGTCTTAACAGTATCTCCTGGATTTAATATATGCCCTGAAATTGCTAATTTCGTAATACCATTTTGGCCAATGGTAACGCTGCCTGATTTTTCGGACACAACCCACGGCCCAGATTGCGCATATGCAGTGGAGCTGCACAAAAAAGCTATTACCAAAGATAATAGTCTAACAAGTTTAATTATTTGTAACTTTAACATTGCATGCCTCAATATTATTATATTATTGATTTTCACTTTTTTTATAAGGTAATGAGTTTTTACAGCGTGTTTTACATTTTTTTATTTACAAACATGACTAATAAGTAATTAACTATAGTAATATATCACAGTTTAACGAGTTATATTCTAAAGAGTAGAAGTGAATAATCTCTCCCTCAAACTGCGCTCGCTCATGGTCTGCTCTTTGACTGGCATCGCTATGCCCAGCCAAGCGCTGGCCTATGCGCTAGAAGATGTTGAAAATGACGATAAAGTTAAAAAGATAGCGGCCTATCAATCCAATATTTCTGAAGCTTCTAAGCAGCCAATGAATAATGCCGAATCCGATGGTATATTTGTCGGTTCCATCGCTATCAACAGCGATGGTATAGACGCGCAAGAATTTGCTCCATTGATAGAAACCAATATTGGTCAATCATTTATGGAAGAGGATTTCCGCCGAATAACCCAAGAAATAGTTGAAATGGCGCGGGAAAAAGGTTTTATATTTGCAACTGCTCAAATTCCAGAACAAGACATTAATTTAGGGATATTAAATATTGTCGTTGATGCAGGAAAAATTGATATTATAACCATTAAAGGTTCTGATAATAAAGCTTTAGCAAAATTATTGAACAATATTACCGGCCGCAATATAACCAAAAAACAAGTCGAGCGTATTATTGTTTTGGCCAATGATATACCCAAAATCCGCGTTCGGAAAACTTCGTTTAAGACAGAGAATGGTCAGAATATATTAGAAGTCATAGTATCCGAGCGTAAAGATAAATTCTCTATTAGCGGTGATAATTATGGGACAGATAATTTTGGTCCCACCCGCATTATGTTATCGGTTAATTATAGCGGATTATTTAGTGATAGTGATAAGGGCTATGCAGGAATTAGAACTAACCCTGTTGATCCAGAAGAATTTATCTTTGCCAATGCTTCTTATTCGCTAGGGCTTAACAAACAAGGCACCCGCATAGGTGTCGCAGCATCGATTGGTACAAATGATCGTAGCAGTGCCACATTTGGCGATGTAAATGGCGATAGCCGTTATTTTGAAATTTTTACAAGCCATCCAATTTCTCGTTCCGATGATGCAAGCCTGTGGATAAATGCAAATGCTGCTTATTTAGAAGTCACCCAAGACGACGCATCAGGCATGATTGGTGCTGATACACAAGTTACTTTTTCAACGGGTCTGTCCAGCAATGTGCGTGTATTGGGCGGAAGATTGAGGCAAGGGGTCAATATAACCCAAGGGTTAGGAATATTGGGTACAACGCGATTAGGCGACAATTTATCTTCTCGCTTTGATGGAGATGGTGTTTTCACCAAAGGGTCGTTTTATACCAATTGGAGAGGTTCATTAATGGGTGATTTGGGCTTGTTTTTATCTGTAAACGGCCAAATCGCTAATCGTGCATTATTAGCATCTCAAGAATTTAACATTGGCGGCGCCTATAGCGTAAGAGGTTATAATTTTTCTGAATTATCGGGGGAAAATGGCGTCGCTGGTTTAGTTGAGCTCAATTATACGAAAAATAAAATCGCGCCTTGGTTAGATCGCTTACAACCTTACATCTTCTTTGATGGGGGGTATGTCAATAATATCGATAATGATTTTGGTGATGCTAGCCTATTTTCCACTGGTTTGGGTTTGCGCGGTAGATTAGGAAGATTTAATTTCGAAGCAGAAGGTGCCCTGCCCTTATCCGATACACCATTTGGCGATGAGGATAACAACCCACAGCTCAATTTACGGATTGGTTTAGATATATAACGCAAATCTCGTTAATTGAGAGGCTGACAAGAGCAGCTCTTATACCCCCATGGACATCATATATGCAGCGCCTCTATCTCTTGTAAACCAGCGATTTACGCTATTATGATGTTTCATCATGGCAGCTATAAATTTATTCACATCGTCAGTGGCTTGATTGTAATTATAGCGTCTTCATGCTTTGAAACGGTCATATATTTTCCTTGTAAAATTATTTTGTTCACTTTATGTTCTATTATCTTCTGATTCGGAACATCCATGCGCTTGCTCGACGACATACACTGCTTATATCTTGATTTTGATAGTTTTTTTGCGAGTATCGAACAGCAGATACACAAAGAATTACGCGGCAAGCCTATTGGCATTACCCCATTCAAAGGCAGTGGAAACCGTTGCCTCATCGCATGTTCAACAGAGGCAAAACGTGCAGGTGTGAGCAATGTCATGATGCTCGATGAAGCCAAAAAAATCTGCCCCAACATCATATTGGTTCCACAAACGCCTGCGCTTTATCGGCGAGCGCATAATATATTATTATCTGAAATAGAAAGCGTCATCCCCATCTCTGCGATTAAATCTATTGATGAATTAAGCTGTGATTTGGATAAATATCAACGCAAAGTTCCAATGCAAATAGCCCATGATATTAAACGCAATATCGCGGAAAATATTGGCCCTTATATCAAATGTTCGATCGGCTTTGCTGCCAATCGGCAATTGGCCAAAATGGCCTGTAAAGCGGGCAAACCCAATGGGGCAATGATATGGCATCCAAAAGATATGCCAGAGCCATTATTCGCCTTAGAATTAGGCGATATTCCAGCGATTGGCACGCGAATGCTGCGTCGGTTAAAGGATGCCAATATTCATACGGTAGAGCAATTATATATGGCCAATCCTAAGCATGTTCGTAAATTGTGGCGCAATGTGACGGGGGAAAGGCTCTGGTATGCGCTGCACGGCTATGAGATTAAAGTTCCAGAAAATAATCGCATGATGTTTGGCCATGGCCGCGTATTACCGCCCAAGAGCCGCAAACTTTCTGCGGCAAGAGAAGTCGCTCGATTTTTGCTCATCAAAGCCGCGCGGCGTTTGCGGCGCGAACATTATTATGCATCGGGCATTCATCTAAGCGTGTCGTTGAAAAGCGGATATTGGTCGCGCAGCCACCCCCTGCCCATGGTGCATGACGATCAAGCCGTTTTAGCGCAGTTTGAGATTTTATGGCGCACTATGCGGGGGCAAGCAAGTGTTTATGATATTGCTTATAAAGTCGGGGTCACATTATTTGATATATCGCCTGCTCATACACGGCAATTAAACTTTCTGCTCGAAGATAATGACCAACGGAAAAAATGGGAAATGCTCAACAATGCTATGGATAGTTTGAACGATAAATACGGTAAAACCGTTGCATCGATGGGCTTTATTCCTGTACAAAACAAAGATAATATTGGCGGAAAGATAAGCTTCACTCGCATTCCTTCGGCTGAAGATTTTTGGTGATGGGCGGATGGAAAACCAAATTACAAGTCCAAGATTTGGGCGATGAAGATCGTTTGGAAATGCAATGTCGGCGATGCGAAAAAACCCGTTATCTCACCAAAGCATCATTATTGGAGCGCGATGCGGGTCATTATTATCTCGACCATATTGAGAAAAATGCGCGCTGTAGAGTATTCGGCTGCAAAGGGAAAATGCGCATGGCCTTAATCAGGCACCATAAGGTCAGCGCATTTATCGGAGGTATGGCTTAAAAATTGTCCAAAAAACATTGGCTAAGATTTTACCATCAGCATTTTACCTTCAAGGTTGAGGGCATAAGAAGAAACAACATATTGCCGAATATTATCGCTTTCTTCATTGGCAAAGTCTTCGGCTTCCTTGGTGGATGCGCCAAATTCCTTTTCATCTTTGAAGACAATATCATAATATGCTTTACGCTCTTCGATACATATCTCTTTGGATTTCACTTCAAATTGTTTAAGATTAACATTCGCGTCCATAGCTTCATTATGCCCTTCTATTAGGCAATTATTATAGGCTATTCGAGCAGCTTCTTGCTTGTCCTGCACCATCACAAAGGCAGAAACAACCAGCGACGGCGCGGCCATAATTGCTGCTAAATTAGACAATATAATCATATCTGTTCCCCAATAATGACTCTTATTAGGATCATAATAACATATATATCTATTTTATTGCAAATCAGGCGGCATATGGAAGTGTAAAATATTCTTTAAAATATAAAATTTTAAATTTAATCAGCTCTTTGATCGATAAATTTATTTTTAGGCGCAGCAATATTTAAGAAATATTTAACATCCAAACTCTCTGTATCAACAGGCTTTAAAATAGGCCGATCCGAACTTCCATCTTCATGCTGAAATGATAAAAATAATAACAGAATTATAAGAGCCCCCCAAGGAGCTCCTTTTTCATTTAGATTTGCAAATATTTTAATTACACCAGAATAACGGTTCGTCCATTCTTTACCGCTATTTGTAAGGCTGATAAAGCCTAAAATAGTCCCACAGAATAACATTAAGAAAACTAAATAACCAAGTGTTTCAGTCTTAAAATCAATCTTGTAAAACAATCTCTTCAGATTGAATTGGTTTGCACGATTCCATCAAATATGCAGCGCCTTACCATAAGCCGATAATACGCTTTCATGCATCATCTCGCTCAAAGTAGGGTGCGGGAATATTGTATTGCCCAATTCCTCTTCGGTGGTTTCGAGCGTTTTGCCCACCGTATAGCCTTGGATTAGCTCGGTTACTTCGGCGCCAATCATGTGCGCCCCCAACAATTCGCCTGTTTGGGCATCAAATATGGTTTTGATAAAGCCCTCAGCTTCGCCCAATGCTATCGCCTTGCCATTACCAATGAAGGGGAAATTACCGACTTTAAGCGTATATCCTGCTTCTTTTGCTTTTGCTTCGGTGAGGCCAACGCTAGCGATTTGTGGATGACAATAGGTACAGCCTGGAATATTGAGCGGATCCATCTCATGAGGATGACCGCCAGCAATAGTTTCTGCCGCAATAACGCCTTCGTGCGATGCTTTGTGCGCCAGCCAAGGCGGCTGCGTCACATCGCCAATGGCATAAACGCCAGCAACATTGGTTTGGCACATAGCATTGGTAATAATATGCCCGCGATCGGTTTTGATACCCAAATCCTCTAGGCCGATATTTTCGGTATTGGGAACAATGCCGACAGCAACAATTACATGGGTAAATTCGCTTTTAGCTACTGTGCCTTTGCTATCTTTAATCTCTGCGATAACACCGCTTGCGCTCGTTTTGATGCTTTCAACGCCCGCCCCCGTCATGATAGTCATACCTTGCTTTTTCAGCGATTTTTCTAAAAATGCAGAAACCTCATGATCCTCAACGGGCACAATCCGATCCATCATCTCAACGACGGTCACATCAGCCCCCATATCATTATAAAAGCTCGCAAATTCAATGCCGATAGCACCCGAACCAATCACCAATAATTTTTTTGGCATTTCGGGCGGCACCATCGCATGGCGATACGTCCAAATGCGCCCCCCTTTTTTATGGCCATCTGCTATGGCGAACGGCAAGTCCCGCGCCCGCGCGCCCGTCGCCACAATGATATTTTTTGCGCTTAGAGTTTCAATATTACCGTCTTTGGTGACCGATAATTTGCCGCCGCCGAGCAATTTACCATCGCCCAGATGCACGGCGATTCCATTTTTCTTCATCAAATGACCGACACCCTGATTAAGCTGTTTGGCTACCCCGCGAGAGCGTTTCACTACAGCATCAATATCAGCGCGGATATTGTCGGCCGCTAGACCATAATCTTTGGCATGGTTCATATAATGATAAATTTCAGCACTCCGCAACAATGCTTTTGTCGGGATACAACCCCAATTCAGGCAAATGCCGCCAAGATTTTCGCGCTCGACAATCGCTACTTTTTGACCTAGCTGCGCAGCGCGTATCGCCGCTACATATCCGCCTGGGCCGCTGCCAAGCACTATTACATCATAATTGCTCATTGGGGGTATCCTTTATTGCTTTAGCTATATCTTCGAGCGAGAGCGAAACACCCTCTAATCCGCCAGCGCTATTTGACGGCCCATCAAAGCCCAAACGCCCTAATTTTAATGCTATTCTCTCTTGTGCATTGGCCAGTTCGAGCAGCGCAAAGGCGATGGCAAAACCGCTATCACCGCCAAGGGCCTGCTCTTTGAAATAGTCTTTGGTGTCATCGTTCATGCGAGCATGCTCAAGGGATTTTCAATCAATTCCTTAAAGACCTTCATCAATTGCGCACCATCTGCACCATCAATAGCACGGTGGTCAAAGCTACCCGTTGCGCTCATCATAGTGGCAATCTGCAAACTATCGTCAATTACTGCGGGTTGTTTCAGACCCGCGCTAATCGCCATGATCATCGCTTGCGGTGGGTTAATCACGGCATCAAATTGTTTGATACCAAACATGCCCATATTGGAGAGCGATGCTGTGCCGCCCTGATATTCATGCGGCTTTAATTTGCCGTCTTTGGCGCGCCCTGCTAAATCTTTTACTTCACTGCTAATCGTGGAGAGCGATTTTTCATTCGCATTGGCCACGATAGGCGTAATCAGGCCGCCATCGATGCTGACCGCTACCGAAATATCCGCGCGGTGATATTGGATAAGATTATCGCCTGCAAAGCTGACATTGCATTTGGGAACTGCGATTAATGCTTGCGCTAGAGCTTTAATGAGCAAATCATTAACCGAGAGCTTCACGCCGCGTGCTTCTAACCCTGCGTTTAATTCGCTGCGCAATTTGAGCAATTTGTCGAGATTAATATCAACGGTAAGATAGATATGCGGAATGCTTTGCTTGGCCTCCGTTAGGCGGCGCGCAATGGTTTTGCGCATATTGGATAATTTCTGAACCTCATGCGGAATGTCACCTGGATCGGCAGCAACGCTTTGCGCCATAGCTGGGGCCGATGAAGATACAGCCATTTGCTGGTCAGAATCAGCCTGCGGCGCGCTTTGCGCCTTCACAATATCTGCTTTTATGATGCGCCCTTTGGGGCCGCTGCCGTTGATATTAGCCAAATCCACACCATTATCAGCCGCTAAACGCCGCGCCAGAGGACTGGCTTTTATGCGATCCGATGCAGAGGCTGATTGCGCCGCTTTCTTCGCTGGAGCAGTTTGTTTAGGGGCTTGCTCAGACTTTGGCAAACTAGCAGCAGGTGAAGCAGGTGAAGCAGGTTTCGGCGTATCACCGCTTAAATCAATATCAGCAATATCCTCGCCCTCTTCGGCCAATATTGCGATAACGTCGCCAACTTTGACATTATCAGTTCCAGCAGGAACCAATATTTTTGCCAAAATACCTTCATCAACCGCTTCAAACTCCATAGTCGCTTTATCGGTCTCAATTTCCGCCATTAAATCGCCAGAGGAAATACTATCCCCCTCTTTAACAAGCCATGAAGCCAGGCTACCTTCTTCCATAGTGGGGGATAAAGCGGGCATTTTAAGGTTTATGGGCATATTGAGCTTTCGATTAAGGTTCGCAATCGCGAAAATGAATTATGATTCTTAAAATTTGACTATTTATAAATCCAAATAATGCTAAGCATTACCCAACGTCAAGCGGCTATTGGTTGCAAATATATTTTATTTAGCGCATTTTGGAAAATAAGTTGAAACAGATGAAACCAAACAAATCGAATTAGGATCATTTGTTACAAATTAAGAGGGGTGGATTAATGCGTACCTATTTTGTGGTTATTGATGAAACTGACGAGGCAAAGACCGCTTTGCGCTTTGCATCGCACCGTGCCTCCAAAACAAAAGGGGCCATTCACATATTAGCCTTAGTTGAACCAACCGAAATAGTGCCATGGGGCAATGTACAGGCAACCATAACCGAAGAAGCGCAACTGCGCGCCGAAGAATTGTTGGTTTCTTCAGCAGGAGAGATATTAGAGGAATCGGGCATTCGCCCTATAATAACTGTAAAACAAGGCCAAGGCGTTAAAATCGTGCGGGCTATGCTCGAAGACAATCCGAATGTGGCCGCTTTAGTGTTGGGCGCAGCATCCAATGGACCCCCTGGGCCATTGGTATCGCACTTTACGGGCAATGGATGCGGAGATTTACCCTGCCCAATCATGGTAATACCCGGCGGTATCAGCAATGAAGATTTGGATAAATTAAGCTAGAAATATTATATATTAAAACAATAAAGCATTATAATTATTTTCTTTTGCCTTTATGTTTAATATTTTTTGGCCGCCCTCTTGCGCCCATTTTATACTGACCATTGCTTTTACCTTTATGTTTAATAGTCGGGCGATTAGGCCTAAAATTTCCAGCCTTACCGCCGTTATTGGGCAATTCAAATTTAAGCGCGCCGCTCGCTGGATTGGCTTCAGCAATCACCAATTCTAATGTCATGCCCGGCTTATAGACTTGGCCGCTGTGCTGTCCGGTGAGCGTCTGAGATGCTTCATCATGGATGAAATAATCCCCCCGTAAAGAAGAGATAGGGACCAATCCATCACCACCAATATCCTCTACGGTCGCAAAAAAACCAAAATTTTGAACGCCCGTTATGCGCGCATTAATCGTTTCGCCCAATTTGGTGGATAGATAAGCCGCCACATAACGATCGGTGGTTTCGCGCTCCGCCTCCATCGCGCGGCGTTCGGTGCGGCTTATCGCTTCGCTAATATCGTCTAGCTTCGATGCAATATCAGGGGTTAATGCGCTGGTTTCTGGAATATTTTTTAACTTTGGTAAAGCACCCTCTAAACCAAAAGCACCAACCAAAGCGCGGTGCACAATCAAATCAGCATAGCGGCGAATGGGGCTGGTAAAATGGGCATAGCTGGTCAGAGCTAGGCCAAAGTGCGACCCATTTTTAGGACTATAATAAGCTTGCGTTTGGCTGCGCAATATTTGAATCATAATCTGCGGTTTGCTCTCTTCATCATCAATTTTCTTGAGCAACGCATTAAATAGTGCAGGCGTTATCACCTGACCCATGGCAAAGGGCATATCATAGGATTTGAGGAAATCTCTAAGTGCCACCAGTTTTTCGCGCGCAGGAGCTTCATGAACGCGGTATATAAGGTCTGATTTTTTACTCTCTAATGCTTTGGCCGCTGCCACATTGGCGGCTATCATAAAATCTTCAACCAGCATATGGGCATCAAGCCGCTCCCTGAGCGCAACGCCTGTCACTGCGCCGCTTTCATCGATAATGATGCGCCGTTCGGGCAAATCCAAAGCCAGAGGTTGGCGCGCTGCTCGTGCCTTTGCCAGCAACGCCCAACACGCCCACAAAGGGCGCAATGCACCGTTCAGATGTTCATAAGCCGCATGGCCTTTTTCAAGCGTAGCATCGATAGCCCCTTGTGCATCTTCATAAGCTAGATTGGCTGAAATCCTAATGGTTGCGCGCTTGAAACGCCATGACGTCACGTCACCATTTTTATCTATGATAATCTGGCACGTTAAAGATGCTCTATCTTCGCCAGCTTTCAGGGAGCATTTATCCGAAGAGAGCGTGTGCGGTAACATCGGCACAACCAAATCGGGGAAATAGACACTATTACCGCGCTTTTGCGCTTCTCTGTCCAATGCGCTGTTTGGCCGCACATAATGGCTGACATCGGCGATAGCGATAATGGCTTTATACCCACCTGCATTAGATGGATCATCATCGGCCTGCGCCCACAGAGCATCATCATAATCGCGTGCATCGCGCGGATCAATCGCCACTATCGGTAAATGGCGCAAATCCTCGCGCGTGTCATCAATGATAGGCAGCTTAAGAACGTCCAAAGCCTCTTGTTGGGTGGATTCTGGGAAGACATTGGGTATATCAAATTTGTGAATGGCGATTTGACTGAAGGTGCGTCCAGATAGCGGATCACCTAATATTTTATTCACCTTTGCGCTGCTTTGCGTCCGATGCTTTGCAATATCAGCCAGCACCAAATCGCCGACTTTTGCTTCACCCATATCGCTCATTAAAATATCGTAACGGTTTTTCTTGTCGACCGATTTGAGCCAATGCCTATCTTTATGATCTTTCGATATAATACCTAGCATTTGAGTGTCAGATTGCGCCAATTTCTTGATTGGGAAAGCCTGCCAACCAGAGCCCGATTCTTGGGTGCGAGCAACTATTCTATCGCCAATGCCAAGCGCACTGCCGCGGCTTTTCTGTCCTTTTTCAATGATTTTAATACGAGGGGGTGCAATTCCTTCTGCGGCCCATTTTTCAGGAATAGCAATGGGCGTTTTCCCCTCAATAGCAATAATTTTAAGAACCGTTACCTTTGGTACGCCGCCCATTTTATGGAAAACGCGCCCTTCTCCATCGATTAACCCTTCGTCCGCCATGTCACGGAGCATGGCTTTAAGCGCGATTTTTTTTTGCGCCTTTAATCCAAAAGCTTTGGCAATTTCGCGCTTACCAACCTTGCTATGACTCTGATTAATAAATTCTATGACTTGCTCTTTATTGGGCAGACCTTGGGGATATTTCGATTTTCGAGACGCTTTAGTCTTAGCAGATAAGAGACGGCGTTTTGCTTTATCGCTCGATTTTCCGATTACGCGGTCTTTACGATCGCGCTTTTTCATTGGTTTTTTTGATTTCTTGGCGGGACTATCGGTCAATAGGAACGGCCTATTACTATGCGCTCTACTGCTTTTTCGCCTGTAAAGATGCATACTCCGTCAGTAGCTTTAGCATTTTGCGGCGCATTGCGAATGGTAAGTTTCAATTTTTTCAATCGTTCAACCACCTTATCTAAGGCCTTACCGCTTGGTTTTGCCCATTGCACTTCTAGCCAACCTGGATTCTTATTAGATTGTGCAAAAAATGAATCTAAGTGATCAAAATCAGTAATATCACGATGAATATTATCATCCATTCTAGTTTTTGCTTCGCTATATAAAGCCTCTTGAATTGCTTCTAATCGGTTTGCAGCACTCTCAATAAAGGCTTGTTGCGGCATCGATTGAAACGCAATTTTGCCCTTTTCATTATAGAGATGGCTGCGCTCAATGAGAGAAATATTGCCGCCTTCGACATCGCGCCCGCCAATTTCCAAAATCAAAGGTGCGCCTTTTCTGACCCAAGACCAGCGCTTATTTTGCGCCTTAGCCCCTTTTCTATCGACAAGAACGCGCAATTTCTCTCCAAATGGGGCATGTTCGCGTAATTGGCTGGCAAGTTTATCGCAATATTCCAAAATAGGCGCATCTTCTGGTTTATCACGGAGCATCGGAATGATGACTATTTGCTGCGGTGCAATAAGCGGTGGTACGCGCAACCCATCGTCATCGCCATGCGTCATAATGACACCGCCAATTAGGCGCGTTGATGCGCCCCAGCTTGTGGTATGCGCAAATTGAAATTCGCCTTCCTTATCTTGGTAGCGAATATTTTGTGCTTTTGAAAAATTTTGCCCCAAATAATGCGATGTGCCAGCTTGCAAGGCCTTTCCATCTTGCATCATAGCCTCGATAGAATAAGTAGCATCTGCTCCAGGAAAACGCTCGTCTTCGGTTTTTTCACCCGTCATCACGGGCATAGCCAAACAATCTTCGGAAAAAGAACGATAGAGCTCTAATATCTTGAGCGTTTCTTCCATCGCCCCTGCTTTATCAGCATGCGCCGTATGCCCTTCTTGCCACAAAAATTCGCTGGTACGCAGGAACATCCGTGTGCGCATTTCCCAGCGCACAACATTGGCCCATTGATTATACATCAAAGGCAAATCACGCCAGCTTTGCAACCATCGTGAAAAAGCTGTACCAATAACCGTTTCAGAGGTCGGCCGCACCACCAATGGCTCTTCAAGCTTTGCATCTGGATCAACGGCAAGTCCATCTTCGCTACCTTTTAATCGGTGATGCGTAACAACTGCCATTTCCTTGGCAAAGCCATCGACATGCTCGGCTTCTTTAGCGAAATAGGATAGCGGGATGAAGAGCGGGAAATAGCAATTTTCATGCCCTGTTTCTTTGATTTTCTGGTCGAGTAGAAATTGAATGCGCTCCCAAATACCATAGCCCCAAGGCCGCATAATCATGCAACCGCGTACACCGCTATCTTCGGCCAAATCAGCCGCTGTTATTAATTCTTGATACCAAGCGGAAAAATCATCTGCGCGATGCGCACTCAAAGCATGTTTTATCAAAATATATCTCTTTAACTGAATAAATTAACTGTCTAAATTATTTAATTTAGCTTGCAATTCCGCCATTTGCTTTTTCAAAGCTGCAATTTCTCTATCTTTAGCAGCATTATCTGTGCTTGTTGTTGAACTTGGTAATAATGCGTCTCTAGCCGCCTTAGCAAATTCGATATTCTGCTTGGCTATAGTACCAAAAGGTCCCGATGTTACGACATTTTCGAGAACCTCTTGAATTTGTTTGTGATTTTTACGAAAATTAGTCATAGAGGCATCTAGGAATTGCGGCACCATAGATTGCATACTGTTTCCATACATAGAAATTATCTGTTTCAAAAAACCAACAGGGAGCAATGTTTCTCCATGAGCCTCTTCTTCCATGATGATTTGGGTTAATATATTGTGCGTAATATCACCGCCTGATTTCGCATCAATAACAATAAAATCAATATCATTACGGGTCATTTCTGCCAAAAAATCTAAAGTAATATAAGAAGATGAATCTGTATTATAGAGTCGGCGGTTGGCATATTTTTTTATGATGATAGGGACATCATTTTTTGATTTTTTTTTAATTTTGGCCATGCTGAATTACCTCGAATAGATTTTTTTTTACATAGCTATGATTATGATGCAGTGCAACATAATAGTTGCAAGCCATAAAGCGCAAAGCCAGACAATCCGAGCAAATTCACAGTAAAACAAATAAAACGAGCTCCTGACGCAAATTTTGAGTCATACTATTAGAGATAGCTGTGGTATTATTGTTACAATCTCAACCAAAATAATCCAAATATGAACTTAGCCTTTACAGAATGAGATGTAAGCATCAAGTATATTTACTGTTGATGCCTATTGATTCATAGATTTCATCGATATTCATCATGCCAATTAACCTATAATATACTGTTTAAAACAACTTGGGGACAGGGAAAAATGAGAAAATTAACAAAATTAAGCTTTAGTGCCGCGCCTTTGGCACTAAGCATGGCCTTTGTATCGGGTCCAGCTTTTGCTCAAGAAGCAGAAGATGAAGTAGAAATAGTTGAAGAGGAAGAAGAGAAAGCTGAAGAATCCAGAGGGATTATTGTCACAGGCTCTCGTATTCGTCGTCCTGAGGTTAGCTCTACCGTTCCTGTTACATCTTTATCGGCGGGAGAAATTATCGACAATGCAGACATCAGCTTGGGTGATGCCTTGAATGATCTTCCTGCTCTTCGCTCTACCTTCAGTCAAGGTAATTCCAACCGATTTATTGGTACGTCAGGCCTTAGCTTGCTTGACCTTCGCGGTCTTGGCACTGACAGAACATTGGTTCTAATAAACGGTCATCGTCATGTTGCAGCATCACCTGGCGATTTTCGTGTTGACGTTAATACAATTCCTTTTGAACTTTTGGAACGTATTGACATTGTCACTGGTGGTAATTCTGCAATCTATGGTTCGGATGCTATCGCTGGTGTTGTAAACTTTGTGCTACGTGATGATTATGAAGGTATACGTTTCACAGGCCAAGCAGGCCTGACGGATCGTGGTGATCGCGCTAATAACTTCCTTGGTGTAATCGCAGGCAAGAACTTTGCAGATGGGCGTGGTAATATAACATTAACCGCCGAATATGCTGAGGCAACTGCATTATTTAACAATGAACGTGATGAATTTACAGGAGCCGTATCTGGTCGGACTCAATTCAACCGCGGACCTGGCCCTGTAACATTTCCTTTGTTTAATAATATTCGTAACGGTAACATATTTAATGGTACGCTCATTTCTGGCATCAGTTGCCCGGGAACATTGACAGTTGCTCAAGCACAGAATGATCCGCGCTGCGCTATTGATGGCGATGGATTGGTTCTTGACACTCGTCGTGCCGGCGCAAGTCCCTTTGAAGCTTCTCGCTTTACATTCGATGATAATGGTCGATTAGTACGCGATGTTCCAGAAGTTGATCTGCGTCCTTTTGGGTCTAACAACACCATTGGAGGTGGTGGTTCGACATTGCGTGAAACGGGCCAATTGGCACCCGAATTAGAACGTTATACTTTCAATATATTAGCTAGATATGAGTTTTCGTCAGCAGCAGAATTTTATGCAGAAGCTAAATATAGTACATTAGATGGTGTACAAGAAGGTCAGCCAAGTTTTCGTTTTAACAACAGTTTAATTCGACAAGATAATGCTTTTTTAAATCCAGCAGATCGCGATATGATCTTTAATACATTGTTGCCTGGGGCTACTTCTTTTAGATTTACGCGCTTCAATATCGATTTTGGCGGTCGTTCTGAAATCAATGAACGTAACACATTCCGTATTGTGGGTGGCCTGCGTGGTGAGTTTAATGATGACTGGTCTTATGACATATCGGTCAACTACGGTCGTTTGGATACATTCCTGATTTCTCAAAATCAGTTGATACCTGCAAACTTTAACCAAGCAATCGATGCGGTAGTAGCTCCTGATGGTAGCATTCAATGCCGTATCAATGTCGATGCTGATACGACTAATGATAATGCAGCATGTGTCCCGCTGAATATTTTTGGGACATTTAATGGTTCTCAAGCAGCTATTGATTTTGTGAATTTCGATTCAACTCGCGATGAATTTGCCGAACAATTTGTTGTTTCAGGTTTTGTTGCTGGTGATACATCGCAATTATTTGAGCTGCCAGGCGGGCCTGTTGGTTTCTCAATAGGTGGTGAATATCGCCGAGAAACATCAAATTCTGATTTTGATGACTTCACTCAAGCAGGTAACACATTCTTGAACATCATTCCTGAATTTGATCCTCCTCCATTCGAAGTTGCAGAAATATTCGGTGAGATACTAATTCCAGTGGTTAAAGATGTGCCATTCTTCAACGAATTAACCATTGAAGCAGCCGCACGCTATTCTGATTATAATACAGCGTCAGATACAACATTCGCTTGGAATGCTGGTGGTCGATGGTCTCCATTTGATGGCTTAACATTCCGTGGTAATTATTCACGTTCAGTGCGAGTACCTACACCTGGCGATCTATTCTCACCACAATCACAAAATTTTGCATTTATTGGTGACCCTTGTGATGCAGCAAATATTGGTGAAGGTAATAATCCGGCTAACCGTGCTGCAAACTGTGCTAGTTTGGGTATTCCTGCGACCTTTATCAATACACCAGCACGTACAGCTTCTTTGCCATTTTTAACTGGCGGTAATCCACTGTTAAACGAGGAAACCTCTGATAGTTATACAGTTGGTTTTATCTATGAACCAAGCTTTCTACCAGGCTTTACCTTAACAGCCGACTATTACAATATTACTATCGATAATGTAATCTCTGCTGTCGGAGCAAATGCTGTTCTTGCTAACTGTTTTGATGCTGATCCAGCTTCATTTCCAAACAATAATTTCTGCCCATCGATTAATCCTCGTGACGCGAACTTCTTCTTTGATGATCCAGTATTGATTGGGGGCGCATTCAACTTTGCTAGCTTGGAGCGTGAAGGCTTAGACTTTGTTGCGCGATATAGAAAAACCTTTGATAATGGTGATCGTTTGACTACCGCACTCATCGGTACATATGTTCTAACAAGCCAAAACTTCCTAGACATTGCAAACCCAGAAATACCTAACCGGATACGCAGTGAAACAGGTGATCCTACATTTGCTGCAGTATTTAATCTTGATTACGCTATGGGTGATTTAACATTTGGTTGGGATGTTCGTTATCTTGGCCGCCAAACCATAGGTGCTTTCGAATCTCGTTTCCCTTTCAATGGAAATACACCTACAGATCCGAATGCTTTTGGACGTAATTTCCGCCCTGACGTATTTTATCATGATTTTCGTTTGGATTATAACGTCGCTGACAAATACACCTTCTTCTTAGGGGTTGATAATGCTTTCGATCGTATACCAGACTTTGGTCTTCTAGCCACGGGCGGCGGCTCGGGCATATATGATAACTTCGGTCGTACCTTCTTCGCAGGATTCCGCTTAGATCTATAACCTAGTTTAGATATTAAAAATTACGCCCTCCATTTTGGGGGGCGTTTTTTTTGCCCAATAATATTACAGTTTATTGATAGCAAAGACCTATGCAATGATAAGCATTAAGTATTTTATAGTCTTATCTTTATCTATAATTTCTTTGGAAACGATCGCCAAGGTTCGTTAATAATTCATATTGAGATAAGCCTGTAGCAGAGGAAGATTTTTGTAAATTATAAGCAATTTCTATCCAATCCCCTTCGGAAATATCTTCCGATTCTCTAGTATCAATAGTAATTAAATCCATGGATATACGGCCTATTATAGGTAATTTTAGAGTCTCAAAGCGTGCAAAGCCTTTGCTCAATAGTCCTGCGCTGGAAAAATTTCGCAAATAACCATCGGCATAACCAAGCGAAGCGGTAGCCACCACCATGTCTTTGGGACAGATATAGGTTGAATTATATCCAATACCCTGCCCTTTGCGCATCATTCGTGTTTGCAATATTCTACATTTGATAGAAATAACAGGCTTTATATAGGGCCTTAATTCATCGCGTGCTATGCCGCCATATAGCGCAAGCCCAGGCCGTGACAGATCATAATGATAATCAGGCCCTAGCATTATACCTGCACTATTGGCCAAGCTAGATCTTTTGGATTTAACAATCGCCCGCATCTTATCATAAGATTTACGCTGCGCATCATTATAATATCTGTCTTCATCGGCACAAGCAAGATGGCTCATTGCTATATCTATATCAAGGCCTCGAAAAAGCGTATCATCGAGTTGATCTTCTGAAATACCAAGACGATTAATACCGCTATCCAGCATGACATCGCACAAACCACCGTCATTATCACGCCATAAACCTATTTGTTTCGGTGTATTGAGTACGGGCTTAAATCGATGCGCCCTAGCAAATTCGATATTATCATCATCGATACCATTTAACACAGAGATCATATTTTGCGCAATAATATCCCTAAGTTGATGCGCCTCATTCCAATTAGCGACAAAGAAATTACGGCATCCTGCTTCATAAAGGGCTTTGCTGACTTCTTCGGCCCCCAATCCATAAGCATTAGCCTTTACAGCCGCGCCAGCACAACCCGATAGAGCATTGAGAGCTTTCCAATTTTTGACAAGGGCCGCAAGATCAATTTGCAATCGAGCAGGCGCAACGGGATCAACCATCCTCAAACTCGGTTGTTTTTCCAGCGGGCAGGCCTAAGGCTCCTACAACCAAAGCAATGAGAGTAATCGCTATTGTATACCATAGGCCTGCATAAATATCCCCTGTATAAGATACGATTACACTGGCTATTAACGGTAAAAATCCGCCAAAATATCCCGCGCCAATATGATAGGGTATCGACATGCTGCTATAGCGTACTTTTGCTGGGAACATTTCAGACAAGAGCGCAGCTACTGGGCCATAAGTCGCGCCAGATAAAGCACTGAGCCCCATCAATGCCACTATTATAATAATAATATTTTGCGCTGGTGGCGTGACGGGCGCAAAATCATATCCTGCGGCTGCCAAGGCTGCATCTATGCGCTCATTAGAGCGCGCGATTTCTGTTTCATTTTCATAGGTAAGGCCCATCACTGTTTCAGAACCAATATTCAAAACTGGCACGGCTGTATCATCAATCACCTCATAAGGGATTGATTTGCTGGCGATTGATTGAATAATATTACCGCATTGGCTTTCTTGTTTATCGGTAAAGGGGCTATAATTACAATCTTTGCCGCTGATAGTGATAGGTGCTTTTTCTAGTGCAGCGGATAAATTAGGGTTGGCTTGGCTGCCAATAACCCAAAATAGTGGAAATACCGCAATAATCGTAAGGGCATATCCCCATATAATAGGCTTCTTACGGCCAATTTTATCGGACAAACGGCCAAAATATATAAAGAAACCAAGCCCGCAAGCCGCCGCAACGCCGACAATCATCTTTGCTACGACAGGTTCAACGCGCATAGGGCCTTGCAAAAAGGTCAAGCTGCTGAACATAGCGGTGTACCATATCACGGTTAAACCAGCGGCCACGCCGAATAAAGCTATTAATATACGTTTGGTATTACCGGGATAGGTAAAGCTTTCTTTAACAGGATTTTTGGCGATTTCTCCTGCTGCCTTCATGGCCTTAAACACAGGGCTTTCCGATAATTTTAGGCGCATCCATAATGATATAGCCAATAATATGAGCGATAAGAGAAATGGCACGCGCCACCCCCAATTTAGCCAAACCTCTTCGGCCATTAAATAGCGGCACGATAAGACCACGATAAGGCTGAGCACAAAACCGCCCGCGACGCTGGCTTGAATAAAACTTGTGTAAAAGCCGCGCTTCTCTGGCGGGCTATGCTCCGCAACATAGATGGCCGCGCCGCCATATTCACCGCCAAGGGCTAATCCTTGCAAAATCCTGAGCAAAATGATGATAATCGGTGCCGCTATCCCTATTGTGGCGGCCGATGGCAGCAATCCAACGCCTGCTGTTGCAATGCCCATCAAGGTTACTGTCACCAAAAATGTATATTTGCGACCTACTTTATCACCCAAAAATCCAAATAATATAGCACCCAATGGACGAAAGCCAAAACCAACGGCAAAACCAGCCCACACTAATAATGTTTCTAATGTCTGATTGCCGCTTGGGAAAAAAGTGGTTCCAATGATAGCTGCCAAAGTACCGTAAATGAAAAAATCATACCATTCAAAAATCGTCCCAGCCGAAGAGGCGGCGATGACCAGCCTAATTTCTTTCTTACTTGGAACATGTTTTTCACTTGACGTTTCAGACACTATTACCCCCTCATTCTGATGTCATAATCATGACAAAACCAAAGCCACACCTTCTCTTAACAAAATTATAGGCATAGAAAAGCCCCAAAACTATATTTCAAGTCTCGAGGCTGTTTCAAAAATTAGAAAATCGGCTAAATTCAGCCTTGGTCAGCGCGAGATATACCATTTCCATCCAAATTTTGGGCAACAAATTCCCAATTAATGCTATTTTCTAATAAAGCATCTAAATAGCTTGGGCGCGCATTGCGATAATCCACATAATAAGCATGTTCCCAAACATCGAGCGTCAACAATGGTGTCATACCATGCGTAATAGGCGTATCGGCATCATGCAAAGACGTAATTTCCAGCTTGCCATTGTTCAAAATCAACCACGCCCATCCACTCGCAAAATGGCCAACGCCTTCGGCTTTGAATTTTTCAATAAAGCCCTCGGTAGAACCAAATGCATCATCGATCATTTCCTTTAATTTACCTGTAGGTGCTTGCTTCTCTGGCGAAAGTCCAAGCCAATAAAAACTGTGATTCCAAATTTGCGCGCTATTGTTAAACAAACCTGCATTGCCTACCTCTTTCGCAATTTGCACAACCTTAGACAGGCTTGCGCCCGATAGGCTGCTATCGGCGGCTACAAATTCATTGGTTTTTCCAACATAAGCATTGTGATGTTTGCCATGGTGATAATCAAATGTTTGCGCTGAAATAATGTCGCCGAAACTATCCTTTGCATAGGGTAAATCAGGAAGAATGAATGTCATAGTGCGTCCTTTAATATGTTAATTGCTAAACTATTGGATTAGATATTCGATTAAAATTTATCTCTGATAACGATTTGCGCGCGAAAAGTCATGCCAAATATCAAAATGTTTATCCCAACATATCATATTTTTTAAGACAATGGCGCAGTTGGTCATAGCTTAGATTAAGCGCAGCAGCGGTTTGCCTTTGATTATAACGATGCTTTTCCATAGCCGTTTCTAGAATCATTTTTTCATAAGTTTCAGAGGCTTTTCTAAAATCATCAATATCAATTACTGGCTGATATTCTTGTTTAACGCTCTGATGTTCCTCGGCTTCATGCGGGCTATCATCACTGTTTATTTGTGCGCTGGCTTGAAATGGCGAAGCAGCAGCGATTGAACCGCTGGGCATCCATATCGACTCAAAGGGGTCAAATTCAATGCGGTTTATTGCCACATTAGCATTACCAGAGCGATATACAGCCCGCTCGACAACATTACGCAGCTCTCGCACATTGCCTGGCCAAGCGTAATTATCTAATTCTTTTTTGGCCATATCATCAAAACCAGGCCAGCTATCCCAACTCAATTCTGCCGCCATTCTGCGGCCAAAATGATCGGCCAATACGTCGACATCACCATCGCGCACGCGCAAAGGCGGCAGCGTAATCACCTCAAATGATAAACGGTCGAGTAAATCGGCTCTAAATTTATAATCCTCAACCATTTTGGGTAAATTTTCATTGGTTGCTCCGACGATACGAACATCGACATTTACCCGTTTTGATGAGCCAATGCGGTTGATTTCGCCATATTCAACCGCGCGCAATAGCCGCTCTTGCGCGCCCATAGATAGCGTGCCTAATTCATCCAAAAATAATGTACCGCCATCGGCTTCTTCAAAACGGCCTGCTCGCGCTTTTGTAGCACCCGTAAATGCTCCTGCTTCATGACCGAATAATTCGGCTTCTATCAGAGTTTCTGGCAGTGCCGCGCAATTCATTGTCACTAAGGGGCCATCCCAACGCAAACTTAAACGATGCAATCGCTCGGCTATTAATTCTTTGCCCGTGCCGCGTTCGCCAACGACCAATACAGGGCGCTCTAGGGCGGCGGCTTGGCTCGCACGATCGAGAGCATCCAAAAATGCTGTTGATTGACCTATAAATTGACTCGCGCGCTCCATGCCCAAATATTAGCATTAAATTCATATTATTAGCAATAAATACTATATGTAAATTTAACAAAAAATAATTTTACTATATAAATCAATATTTTATAACTTGGCACGCTTCTTGATATAATATGGATAAACTCGCTTAAAATATGGGGTGGAGCGATAGAAAGTAAATGTAATGAACAACACTATATCAACCAATACTTCCTCTGAGTCTCATAATGAAGCATCCCCAAATGCGCCTCAAAATTCATTTAGCGGCCCAGAGGTGCGATCGGAGCTAAGGCCTATCCCCCCTAATGAGTCTCTCTCGGCTGATAATCTATCAGCCCCTCAAAAAAGCTTGGCTCTGATCGCGCCCCGCTATAAAGACATAAAATATTCTCGCCAATACCTGCAAACAAAACGGAGCTTCCCTATGGGTATATTTTCACGCACACGCGACATCGTCGCCGCCAACTTTGCCGATATGCTCGACAAATCAGAGGATCCCACCAAAATGATCCGCATGATTATTTTGGAGATGGAAGAAACATTGGTCGAAGTTCGTGCTTCTGCGGCTAGAACTATTGCCGATAAAAAAGAATTAACCCGTCATATTGAAAAATTGGATGACCTGCAAAAGGATTGGACAGATAAAGCCCAATTAGCGCTATCCAAAGGCCGCGAAGATTTGGCAAAAGCCGCATTGGTTGAAAAACGTAAAGCCAGTGAAATGCATTTTCAGTTGAGCGCGGAAGTTGCTGTATTGAGCGATGCTTTGAGCGCCAATGAAAAAGATATTTCTATGCTGCAAAAGAAATTGGCCGATGCGCGATCGCGTCAAAATGGATTGATGACTCGGCTAGAAAGCGCGGAAAACAGAGTTAAATTGCGCACGATGTATAATGGCGACAAGGTGCAAGAAGCATTCTCGCGCTTTGATATATTGGAACGCGAGGTTGATTATACCGAAGGGCGCGCCGAAGCATTGGGCATGGGCAATGAAGGCCCGCAAAGCCTTGGCGATGAAATCGCTGCGCTGGAATCGGTCGATGAGATTGATGAAGAATTAGAAGCTATGAAAAAAGCATTAGATACAAAGAAGGAAGTTTAAGAAATGGAAGATATTTTTGCTCCCATTGTTATTGTTGGAATGTTGTTCATTGGTTTGCCTTGGTTGATATTTCATTATGTTACCAAATGGAAAACCGCAGCAACGCTGACCAATGATGATGAGCGCGTTTTAGAAGAGATGAATATGCTTAGTCGCCGTCTCGAAGAGCGTCTTGAAACGGTGGAACGCCTCACCGCCCAAGAGAATCCAGAATGGACACCGCGCCGAATTGCCAATGAAGATAGGCAGAAATTTGTGACCCATATTAATAATAAAACCAAAGGGAGGACGTAACATGGCGAGCGATAGAACCAAATTTTACCTAGATAAGCAAAATGCCAAATGGAGAGGCGTATGCGCAGGAATAGCCGATTATACTGGAATTAATTCCTCATGGATCCGTCTCGGTGCTATAATATTAACATTTATGGGCGGATTTCCATGGACAGTGATAGCCTATGCAGCCGCCGCTATGCTCGCCGATAAAAAACCGCTGCACTTGTATGAAGATGCGCAACAGCAGAAATTTTGGCAAGGCGTACGTCAGTCCCCTGCTCGGACAACCCGTGAATTAAAATCGCATTTCAGAGAAATTGATAATCGTCTTGCTGATTTGGAAATTTACTACACTAGCAGCAATAAACAATTAGCCGATGAAATCGATAGCTTGCGATAAAATAATAAATTTAGGAGAAAATTATGAGTTTGGGGAGTGGATTTTTTATTATAGCTATCATCGCCATCACCACAGGCGGTTGGCTGATTAATAATTGGCTACGGGCACGCCACGGCTATGCCTTAGAAGATGAATGGGGCGGAAAAACGCATCCCGCTGTGCCAGACACAGACCGTAAAATTGAATTGCTCACCAATGAGAATGAAAATTTAGCGGGAAAAATAACCCATTTAGAAGAGCGTGTCGCCGTTTTAGAGCGTATCGCCACCGACTCATCATCGCGTCTCTCTGATGAAATAGAAAATTTAAGATAGGAATCATAATGTCCGTAGACGCCGCCACCACTGTAATACCCTATATACCCGCCCTTATATTTGGAGGGTTAACCATTGCCGCTGCTGGAATAGCAGGATGGGTTTACACAACCAGATTGCGCATCAAAAATGGCTATCCCCTGGATGGCGCATGGGGCCAATCTATATATCCCAAAACCGATCAAGAGGCCGCTGAGCGCGTGAAATTATTGAACCAAGAAAATGCGCAATTACGCTCCGAGCTTGCTTCTCTCAAGAACCGCCTCGCTAATGTCGAAAAAATCATTGTTGATGATACGCACAAATTATCAAATGAAATCGAATCCTTGCGCGTTCAACCCGTAAATTAAAGGACATAAAATGGATCCATTATTAATCCCTATATTAGCTATTTCATGCGGCTTGTTGGCAGTTTTTGGCGGCGTATATGTAAAGCCCTACATCAAATATAAACAAGAGCAGTTGAAACTCCAATCCGAAATGACCGCCGAAAAAGCGGCGCAATATGCCGCTAAAACCGACAGATTAGAGCAGCGCGTTCAGGTGTTAGAGAGATTATTGACCGATAAATCAGCGCATCTGGCTGAAGAAATTGAAAACCTGCGTGATAAACCCCTAAATTAATAAGGAAATCCCACATGAATCCGTTTGAAATGGTAGTAGCCATCGTCATCATAGTCACAATTGGTAGCGTGTTTGGTACCAAGCATTTGGCAAAACATGGTATGGTTGAGGATAAAAAAGGCGATAAGAAATTATTATTACCACAAGAGAATATACAGCAAAGTCAAGAAATTAGAGACTTAAAAGAACGTGTACAAATTTTAGAACGCATCGTTACCGACAATAATAAAGCGATTGACCTTGATCGCGAAATTGAAAGCCTGCGTAATACATAATCTGCGTCAAATTAGTGAAAAATAGGAAAGGAGTTTATGATGAACCAAGACGCCAATTTTTATATCGCCTTCGCCAGCGTAAGCCTTTTTGCTCTGGTGCTTAGCGCTTACACGGTGGTTCGCATGTGGAATCAATGGATCGACCTTAAACGAACAGAACTTCATCAGTATCAAGATGGTAATACTCATAGATCGCCCTCCACAATGTCGCGTATCGAAGTTGCCGATTTGAAAGAGCGCGTGCGCAAGCTAGAAGCTATCGCAGCGGGGATTGATATATAGGATTATCTCCTAATTTTGCTAATGACTAAGCTTAGCTCAAGTGCTAATGCCGCGCCATGCGCAAATTTGACGATATATATGAAGAATATGACTTTCTCGATGCCGATGATCGCTACCGTTTATTGATCGATTTGGGCCGTGAACTTCCTGAAATGCCAATGGCGCTCAAAAATGATGCGACGCTCGTGCGCGGCTGCAGCGCATCGGTATGGGTCTACCCGACCCAAAATGAAGATGGCAATCTCAATTTTCTAGCCGATAGCAATGCATCAATCACCAAAGGCATTATCGCACTGGTGCTATTGACAGTAGAAAATAAGAGCGCATCGGAGATTATTAACATTGATATTAAAGAAAAGCTTACGCCGTTTAATTTGACCGCCCAATTATCATCTAACCGTACCCAAGGCATACCCAATATGATTGCGCTTATCCAAGAAACAGCAAAGCGTTTATATAATAGCTCTTAGGGCTTAACCCTTCCAAACACGCTGATCTTCGGCCATTTTGAGAACATCGAAAGCCGCCTGCCCTTGCTGAAATTTGGTTTCGGCTTCTGTATTACCAGGATTAACATCAGGATGCGTTTCTTTGGCAATTTTACGCCACGCCAACTTAATGTCATCCATTGTGGCATCGCTATCAAGATCAAAAAAATCCAGCGCCGTCATCTCATCGCGGCTGCGGCTGCCATCGCCGCTGCCCATCCATCCATAATGGGCAGTTTCTTTATAGCCCGAATAATCGCTTTTTTCTTGGGCTTCTCTTGCTTCTGCCTCTTCTTTGTCGAGGCCTTCGAAATAATCCCAACCCCGATTATATTCGGCCGCATGTTTTTCGCAAAACATCCATCTATCTGGGTTATTAGGCGATTTAGGTGCAGGGCATGTCCCAGCTTCGTTGCAATTATGTCGATCGCATAATTTGACGGTTTGCGCCTCTCGGCCTCCTTCATAGCTTCCCCAACGCGGAAAGCCCCAATTATCTTTTCGTCTATTTCCAGCCATAGCCTGCTCTATTAACGTCCTCTATCAATTTTGCCACAAAAGAATGATAGCATGAATAAATTATCAGAGGGTTTATAAGCCGGGTTCTGTCCAGCGCAATGCGCCTGTGCGACCATTCATCTAGGAATGAAATTACTCTCATCCTCAAGCAACCAACCCGAACAACTGCTTTGGAATATAGCTGAACCGAGGCTCTGTTGTTCCTATTTGGTTTTGCTCCAACTAGGGTTTACCATGCCATGATTGTTGCCAATCACGCGGTGCGCTCTTACCGCACCCTTTCAAATTCACATATCAAGGATATGAGGTCTACTCTCTGTTGCACTTTCCCTAAGGTTGCCCTTGCCGGCCATTAACCGGTAGTTTTATTCCATGGAGCCCGGACTTTCCTCGTTCCAACGCAAGCCTTCACGCGGTCGCCCAACCCTCTGATAGAGAGTATTTAACAGAATTTCAGGCAAGTTCCAACAATAATGCATATAAAATTGAACGGCATTGCTCATCCATCACCCCATCGATTTTATTGGGGCGGAAACGGCGCTGAAAAGCCATTATCATTTTATCTTCGTTCGCATTACCATAGCCATATTGGCGCAGTTTTTCGATAAAATTAGCTTCATTCCAAAGAGGATCAAGAAGATTTTTTATGGGCCGTTTGATGGCTAATTTATGTTTGGCCAGATAATCCCAGTCAAATAATTCGCCAGGGTCTTGCTTTCGGTCGGGGGCTATATCGCTATGGCCAATGACATTATGAAGCGCAATATTATGGCGTTTAATAATTTTTTTGGTCAATTTCCGAACCGATTTCATCTGCTCTTTTGGAAATGGACGATAGCCCCATTCATGCCCTGGATTAACTATCTCTATGCCAATGCTTGCGCTATTAACGTCTGTGATACCGCGCCAATATGAGTGTCCAGCATGATGGGCGCGGTTTTCCTCTTTCACCATATGAATAATTTGACCATCTTCTTCAACGACATAATGTGCAGAGACGCCCGATTTAGGATTGGCGAGCCAATTTATCGCAGAGGGGCCATCGCGCATCCCTGTATAATGCATAACCAACAGAGTTATAGGACGCTTGCGCGTGCCAAAATTTGGTGAAGGAGTCCAGATCATGCAAGAGCATTAATCTATATATAAAAAAATGCCAATATGATAAGGGAAATATGTGCATTCACATAAGATTGCGTTTATAAAAACCTCTAAAATCCTGACAAGGCTCTAACTTATTGCTATACTCACCAATGGTTTCGGCAGAACCCATCATCAGATAAGCATTCGGATATAATGCTTTTTCAATATTTTGAAATGCTTTTATTTTATTATCTTCGCTTAAATACATTAGCATGTTGCGGCATAAGATAAGGTCAAATTTGCCAACAAATATATCATTATTGACTAAATTATAATTGCGATAGTGGATCATATCCAATATTTTTTGATCGATCTGCCAATCTTGGTCGACCTGTTTGAAATATTTAACTAATAATCCAATGGGTAATCCTCTTTGGACTTCAAAATGATTATATCGTCCTTTTTTTGCACGGCTAATGGCATGGTTGGAAACATCAGTGCTCAATATATCAATATTCCAACCACTCCATTTTTGAGAATTTTCCGATAATGCAATTGCTAAAGAAATAGATTCTTGCCCGAACGAACATGCAGAAGACCAGATACGAATATTTTTTTCTTTTTCTTTATTCGCTTTTATGGCGTCCAAAACGGGGCCAGTTAAAAGCGCAAAGCTAGCTTGATCCCTGAAAAAACAACTCTCATTATTCAAAATTGCTTCCAAACAATCGGTTTCGAGGCTTCTATTCATGTTTGACAATATCTCCGAAACCAATGAGTCAATATCTGGAATATTATATTCTTTCATGATCGACTGCAAAGAAGTTTGTATGCGCCAATATCTCTCCGAAGAGAGAGTTTGTCCTGTCCGTTCTTCTAATAAATTGGACAATATTTCGAGTGATCTTTTGCTAGAATGGATATTCATGGTTCAAACATCCTGTTCAATGCTCGAGCCATATTTTTAGGGCTTAATTGCGCGCTACTCCATCCTTTATTGACAACGCTCCCTGGCATCCCCCAAACAACGCTAGACGATTGATCTTGCGCCCAAACGGTGGATTGTTTTTCATATAATGATTTCGCTCCTCTTTCGCCATCCTTGCCCATTCCGCTCAAAATTAGACCCAAAGCTTTTGAATCATATATTTCTGCTGCTGAAGCGAAAAGCGCATCGACCGAGGGAGTGTAATCGCTGGATTTATAGCTATCTAATCGCGTTGCATATTCGTTATTTAATGATTTTTTGATAACCATATGGCCGTTGCCTGACGCCAGATATATTTTGCTCTTTTCTATTTTCTTACGATTATCTATGGCGATAACATCTCTATCACCCAAACTTAATTGGCGAGCAAAATAGCTTATGAAGGCCTCTGGAAGATGTTGCGCAATAAAAATTGGTGCTGTGACATCCTTTGATAGATTCTCTAAAAACTCCTGAATAGCTGGAATACCGCCTGTCGATGCGCCCAAACATATTGCTTCTGGTTTATGCAGGACATAAATATCCTCTTCGTTTGAATTTTGTTCAAAATTATCGGGCTTATTATGACGACTAAGACGAACTATTTTGTCCAATAATTGCCGCGAAAATCCACTATTAGCGCCTCCTTTTCCAGGTTTAGCCAATGTATCACAAGCGCCTAATGAAAGAGCTTTAATAGCCGATGGGCCGCTGCTATCGACAAAAGCGCTCACAATGATAACTCTGGCATCGCCTGATTTAGCAATAATATCGGGCAAAGCATCCAATCCTGATCGATTAGGCATTTCAACATCTAATAGGATAATATCGGGGCTGACTTCATCCATTAAGACGAGGGCTTCGCTGGCACTATTAGCGGCTCCAACAATTTCGATTAAACCGCTGGCAATTAATACACGTTCAAATATTGATAAAACAACTTTACTATCATCAATCAAGATTACTTTAATCTTGTTCTTTTGATTAATTAATCTTAGATTTTTAGCATGATAGGACATAGGGTTGGATTATGAACATCCAACAATTTGCAATTTACTCTCTAAAGTTGTGCGATCAAATGGTTTCATGACATATTCATCAGCACCTGCTGAAATAGCGGCTTGGATATGACCTATGCCATTTTCTGTGGTGCAAAAAATTACTTTAGCATCATTATTACTATTGCTTTGTCTATATTTTTTCAAAAAGTCCATTCCGCTCATGATTGGCATATTCCAATCAAGCAAAATAACATCATGCTTAAATTCCAAACAGGAATTTAGAGCTTCTTGACCATCTCCAGCTTCATATACTTCAAAATCCATTGTTTCTAGGATATGACGCGCTACTTTTCTGATAACTTTACTATCATCGACAATTAAACAAGACCTCATTTGATACTCCTACTTATAATGTTATTTTGCTGAAGTACCATTGTTATCTTATCGAATAGTTAATTTTACTCAGGCCGCCATTTTTGTATCTATTTTTACAAGCGATCTTAAATTTAATAAGAGCAGTAATTTATCGCTATGGGTTATCATGCCCCTGCTTATCGCGCGCCATCTATCATTAGCATAACCAATATGCATTAAATCTTCTTGTTTAACCGTAACGACATCTTCCACCTTATCAACGATTAAGCCATAGGGATGGCCATCAATCTCTATTACAACGCAAAAAGCACCCTTGCTCACAGCGCGGCTTTCTCGCGTCACAAGATACTGCGTATCAATTAAGGTTAATACTCGGCTTCTTAAGGCAAATAAACCTGCAATGACGGGGCTAACGCCTGGAACGCACACTATATTATCGGTCCGGACCACCGATTCCACTTCATGGCTCGGTATCGCAACTCTCTCACCCGCAACTACAACAACAAGAAATAGATTTTCCATAGCCATTACCCTTTAGCAATTTTTTCTTCGATAGCAGCCAATAGCCCCAAGCGATCATATCTATAAATGCTATTATTATTCTCATTGGCTGCCATATTCTTACGCAAATTCAAGCAATTATCTGTATCATATGCTTTTAATTTATCTTCACCATCATTATCTTCGCCTTCTAATGACAAAATAACATCGGCATTTTGAGCCTCTTCTTTGTCGGTTGAAATACGATAACCCGCAGCGTTCAATAGAGGCAATAACATTTTAGTACTCCACTCATCGCCATCATTGCTATCAATATAACAAAGCGGTTTTTGATCCGCATTCATTTGAACTGCACCATCATGCTCAAAAAATTGATAGGGGTTAATAAGCTCTACTTGGCGTTCATCAACCGTCAACACGCCTTCTATTGTTTCAGGATGTAAGCTTGGTGCGATATTTTCGTCCAATTTGATAATATCGATAACTTCTTTGACGGCTAAAAATTTCCAACATTCGCCATCGGATAATCGCAATAATTTTACGATTCCCGCTTCAGGAATAGTCTTTAATCCAAAAATTTGATATAATTTATCTTTGATTTTTACGCGATTAATGCCGCCACTATTGCCTATAAATTTGGTTTCAACTTCTTCTAACCTATCCAAAACAGATAATCTGATAGACTTTAGCTCGCCTTCTAAGGATTCGAATAGCAGAGCCGAGGAGAGCTTGGTTTCATGGATTTTATCCTCTTCATCCAATATTTCTTCGGCCATATCATCCAAATTATTGATACAAATTTTATCCGCTACCGCATTAGCATCAAGCAGCAATAGAGGGCACCCATTATCGGGCAGCGATGTTCCTGCATAGAGGCCCGATGCCATCAGAATCGGCGCGCCCGGTTTAACAACCAATTCTTCATTATCGATAACAGCATCAACATCTATGACATAGCTTTTACCGAGCGCGGGTTTAACAACAACCAGCGTCCTGCTATTATAAGTTTGCTCCGCTTTTTCCTTAATACCGACCAAATCAGATAAACGAGCATAGGGAAATCTCTGCCCTCTAATACAAGCAACTTTGGATCCACCAATTTCTTCTATAACAACATTTTTGTTATTCTTCAAAATTAATTCTTGAACCGAATTTCTTGAAATTGCGAACATTTGATTGCCGCAACGCATGGATAAACCTGCTATAATAGAGAGTGTCAGCGGCAGGCTAAGCGTTAATTTAAGCCCATGCCCTTCGTTATTTTCGACATTTATGGCACCGCTAATATTCATAATATTGGTGCGCACAACATCCATGCCAACGCCGCGCCCAGAAATAGCAGTGACGCTCTCAGCGGTAGAAATACCAGGCGAAAAAATCATATCTAATTTTGCTTTTTCAGACATTGCCTCCCACTGCGCATATGTCTTTAACTTTGCACCTATGACCTTTTGCCCTAAATCATTCAAATTTATGCCCGAACCATCGTCAATAATTTCGATCAAAATCTGATTACCAAGCTGGCGTGCATTAATTGTTATTGTCCCCGTTGGGTTTTTAGCAGCAGCTATTCTCTCTTCTTTACTCTCGATACCATGATCGGCCGCATTGCGGACAATATGCTTAAGCGGATCGCGCAAAGCCTCTATCATCTCACGGTCTACCTCTACTTCGCCGCCTTCAATTTTTAGCTCAATATCCTTATCTAGCTCCTCGCTAATATCGCGCACCAATCTGGGCAAAGCAGAGAATAAATGTTCAATATTTTGCATCCGCATCAAACCGACGGCATCGCGCATTTCTGATACAGAAGCTGTTAATCTGCCAAAAACAACATCGACGTCAGATTTATCCAATACTTCGCTCAATTTACGCGATACTTCATTTCTTGCCAAGACAAGGTCAGAAACGCCCGACATGAGATTATTCAATAAATTTAGAGAAACTCTTATAGTTTTATTTTCGCTAACCTCTTGATTATTATTAAAAATATCTAACATTTCATCGTTCGGCTCTGATATATCATCCTCTACGCTATCGGTCATATTATGTTCATTAACAGAGGAAATTTGCGCAAAAGACTGGTCAAAAGACTGGGAATCCGATGTTTGAGCAGGCTCTGCGACTGGCGAAGTTCTTGCCCCTTCTAATTCTGTATATAAATTAGCAATTAAATCGGCATCATCATCCTTAACTTCTTGGTGCGTTTCTAATGCATCCACCAATATTGCGATACGGTCTACAACCAATAAAACCGTTGAAACCAAGGCATGCGTAGGTAATATATTGCCATCCCTTGCCTCTGACATAATATCTTCGGCGGCGTGGCTTAATGCCAATAATCTGGGTAGATCAAGGAAACCGCAACTACCCTTCACCGTATGGACAAAGCGAAAAATACAGGCCACTGACTCGCTGTCGTTGGGATTTTTCTCCCAATTCAAAATTTGGGATGTTAAAGATTCAAGATTATCGCGCGTTTCTGCGATAAAATCATTAATTAACTCGTCCATCATATCATCATTCCATACATCGTTAACAAAGACATGAAGGAAGATGGTTAATATATATCTAATATCGCCGCATTAGAGGCAATAAATTACGATAAATAGTATAAAAGAAATATGCTATAAAGGCGTATTATCTAATTTTTTGCAATCGCTCCAATGACAAAATTTTCATTATCATTCTGATTAATTTGAACCATACCACCGTTTCGATTAGCAAGATCATGCACCATCCAAGCCGCTGCTGTTCGGCTATCTATTTGCGATGAATCCATATTCCCCAACAAGGTTTGCTTGATATTTTCGTCAAAAATCACTTTGGGGCCGTTACCCCCAATCACTATTTCTGACTCGGTATCGCGCACCTCGGCTCCGATTTGTAAAGTTCCTCCCCGCACCATTGCTTCATTTGCTATAAGAGCAAGGTTCAACAATATTTTGATAGCATTTTTGGGCATTAATTCATCTGGAACCAGCCATATAAGTTGCGTGCGTCCCGTTTTTAGCATAGATTCTATAACGGCCTTGGCTTCTTTCGGGTCAACGCTAAGGCCAAACCCTCCCGCAGCACCAAACGCCAAACGAAAAAATTTAAGCTTATTGGCAGCCGAGGCCGCACTTTCGGATAATAATTCCATGCATCTTTTTTGCATTTCTGGATCATTTTCATCGGCCAATAATTCCAAACCATTGTTCATAGCCCCAACGGGACTGAGCAGATCGTGACATAAGCGCGAACATAATAAGCTCGCCAAATCTATATTATGGTCAGACATGAAATATTATTCCTCAAAAAAACACATATTTATAGTGATATTCTTATAGTGCTGCATTGCCTTGGCTCACCATAAGATTCAACCTATTTATTGATTATATTGATTATAATAGGGTTAAATTTACCGAATATTTCTCCATTTTCGACTCTCATCCAAGCCTGTAATGCACCATTTCCGATAATAATCCATATATCTCCCATGACACCGACATCACTGGCATCACTGGCATCACTGGCATCCCCGACATCACTGGCATCCCAGACATCCCCGACAGCCATAGCATCTTGATAAGATGGTGTTGTAAGCCCATTGGGATGAGAATGGAAAATTCCGATTAACACATCGTCCGATGAGCGATTTTTTCTATTTGCATCAAAAAGCGATTTTGGATCAATTTCAAAATATTTTAGAGGGTTATTAGCAATATTTTTGGTTAATTCTAATTTATCAACATGCATCATTTCGTTTTTTTTAGCCCAAATCAATCCGCAACATTCCTGCGGATGCGCCTGTTTTGCCCAAATGAGCAGTTGATTATAATCATGACTTGATAATGATAATATCATGCTCCACATCTAATCCATGATCGCAGAAAAATCCATAAAAGAAGGCATTGTTGGTGGCGGCAGGCTTGATACGGCTCTTGCTGCGATACTGCCCGAATTATCGCGCGAGAGGATTAAAACGCTGATATTGAGTGGTGCTTTAGTGATAGAGAATCAAAAAATATTATCCGCATCGAGCAAAAAATATGAAGGCAAAGCCTTTGCCTTGCATATCCCAGTCCCCAGAGCCGATAGAGCAATAGCGCAGAATATTCCTCTGAATATAATGTTTGAGGACGAACATCTCATCATCGTTGATAAACCCGCTGGATTAGTGGTTCACCCATCGGCGGGTCATGATGATGGCACGTTGGTCAATGCCTTGCTTTATCACTGCGATGGCTCATTATCGGGTATTGGCGGAGTAGAGCGTCCAGGAATTGTGCATAGAATCGATCGCGATACATCGGGTTTGATTGTCGCCGCAAAAACCGACGCGGCGCACAGCGGCTTGAGCAAATTATTCGCAAATCATAATATTAATCGTCAATATCTCGCTATCGTCTCGGGTCGGCCAAAACAAGCCAGTGCAACGATAGAAACCCAAATCGGCCGTTCCCCGCATCACCGCAAAAAAATGGATGTCTTAGATGCTGGTAAAGGCAAGCATGCGATTACCCATTATAAAGTAGAGCATTATTTGCGCGAAGCGGCATTGATCCGCTGTACGCTTGAAACGGGCCGCACGCACCAGATTCGGGTGCATATGAAACATATTGGACACCCCTTGATTGGCGATCAAATCTATAATATTCGACAAAAACGCATCAAAAGTCGACCAATATGCTCACATTTCGACAGACAGGCCTTGCATGCTGCTATATTAGGGTTTATTCATCCTATTACTGAAGAAAAATTATATTTTGAGAGTAACCTTCCTGATGATATGCAGGAATTGTTAAGGGAATTAGAGATATAATTTGGATCAGCAAAGCCGCTGACCAAAGGGTGCTTGATGAGGCCCAGAGGCAGCAATCATAAAGGAAGTGAATATGTCTAAGAAGAATGTTCCGGCCACAATCCCAGCTTTAGGGGGGGATGCAAGCCTTAACCAATATTTAACAGAAATTAAAAAATATCCCATTTTGACTCCAGACCAAGAGTTTATGCTCGCGAAACGCTATCAAAAGCATGAAGATAGCGATGCCGCAGCGCAGCTTGTCACATCGCATTTGCGGTTGGTTTCCAAAATAGCAATGGGTTATCGGGGCTATGGCCTGCCCGTCAGCGACCTCATATCAGAGGGCAATATCGGTCTGATGCAAGGCGTCAAGAAATTTGACCCCGATCGCGGTTTCCGCTTGGCAACCTATGCCATGTGGTGGATTCGCGCATCGATGCAAGAATTTATCCTAAGAAGTTGGAGCCTCGTTAAAATTGGCACCACGGCTGCACAAAAGAAATTATTCTTCAATTTGCGCCGGATGAAAAATAACCTGCAAGCTTTTGATGATGGGGAATTGAAACCCGAAGATGTCGCCAAAATTTCAACCGATTTGGGCGTGAGCGAACAAGAAGTTGTTAATATGGATCGCCGCATGGCACGGGGCGGCGACAGCTCGCTTAACATGCCGATGAGCGATGATGGCGAAGGCCAAGTTCAAGACTGGCTCGAAGATCAAGAGCCGCTCCAAGATAGGGCCATAGCGGATCGGCAAGAGGCGCATTTGCGCCATGAAATGCTAAATGAAGCAATGAGCGATTTGAATGATCGGGAAAAGCATATATTAACCGAACGCCGTTTGGTAGACTCCCCCAAAACGCTCGAAGAATTGAGCAAAATTTATGCTGTAAGCCGTGAACGTATCCGCCAGATCGAAGCGCGTTCATTTGAAAAACTACAAAAAGCTATGCTAAGAATTGCATCCGATAAAAAAATTATCGGTCAAAACGCGCTGGCCTAATAAAATTAGAAAGTTTAAGGATGGCAAAAGCAAAACAAAGCTCTTTCATCCTTAATCTATTTTTTTTTCCAATAAAGCTCTTTATATATTTTCTCTTATTCAGTCTATTATGGGTTGTTATTTATAAATTTTTACCCGTCCCTATCACAGCAACCATGCTCATGGATGATAATGGCGCAAAGCGCGAATGGGTCAATATTACCGCAATCGATAGTGCCATGCCGCGCGCTGTCATCGCCGCAGAGGACAGCAAATTTTGCGGTCATAATGGTTTCGATGCAGACGCTATTCAAAAAGCGATCGAAAATAACCGCCAAGGCAAAAATCTACGCGGCGGCTCTACGATTAGCCAGCAAACAGCCAAAAATGCATTTCTGTGGCAAGGCGGCGGCTATTTCCGCAAAGGGTTAGAGGCTTATTTCACATATTTGATCGAGAAAATTTGGGGTAAACGGCGCATTATGGAGGTCTATCTCAATATTGCGGAAACGGGTATTGGTACCTATGGGATGGAAGCAGGGTCGCAACGCTATTATCGCAAATCAGCGCAAAAGCTTAGCGTCAACGAAGCCGCTAAAATAGCCGCAGCCTTGCCACTACCCAAGGAACGCGCCGTTATCGCTCCTAGCGGCTTCACGCGCCGCTATGGCCGCACGATCGCGGCCCGTATGGGCGTGGTGAAACGCAATGGTCTCGACGGTTGCCTATATTAATTCAAAGACTATATTAAACCCAGAGACTATATTAAACCCAGAGAATAGCAGGGCAATATAGTTTTAAGCCGCATCTTCTTTTTTAGATTGCTTTTTCTTTTTCTCAAAAACGCGGACAGGTTCTTTGCGGCCTTCGACCACATCTTTATCGACCACTATTTCGCTTACGCCGTCCAATCCTGGCAATTCAAACATAGTGTCGAGCAAGATCGCTTCTAAGATAGAGCGCAATCCGCGCGCGCCCGTTTTGCGCTCTATCGCTTTTTTGGCTACGGCTTCCAGCGCATCATCGGTAAATACAAGCTCAGTTTCCTCCATAGAAAATAGCTTACGATATTGTTTTACAAGCGCATTTTTGGGCTCTGATAAAATCTGTACCAAGGCTGGAATATCCAAATCTTCCAAAGTTGCGAGCACTGGCAAACGGCCCACAAATTCAGGAATCAAACCAAATTTCAGCAAATCTTCTGGCTCGGTTTGCTTCAAAACTTCACCCGTTTTACGCTCATCAGGATCGGCCACATTGGCACCAAAACCAATGGATTTACCTTCTAAGCGGTTGCTGATTATTTTCTCTAGCCCCGCAAAAGCTCCACCCGCGATGAATAATATGTTGGTGGTATCGACTTGCAAAAACTCTTGCTGTGGGTGTTTACGGCCGCCTTGCGGAGGAACAGAGGCAGTTGTGCCTTCCATAAGCTTAAGCAAAGCTTGCTGAACCCCCTCACCCGACACATCGCGCGTGATAGACGGGTTTTCGGTTTTGCGCGTAATTTTATCGATCTCATCGATATAAACAATACCGCGCTGTGCTTTTTCCACATTATAATCAGAAGCTTGGAGCAGTTTCAAAATGATATTCTCAACATCTTCGCCAACATAGCCCGCTTCGGTCAATGTCGTAGCATCGGCCATAGTGAAGGGCACATCAAAGGTCTTGGCTAAGGTTTGCGCCAATAATGTTTTACCGCAACCCGTTGGGCCTACCAGCAAGATATTGGATTTCGCTAGCTCTACATCTTTATTCTTTTCGGCATGGTTTAAGCGTTTATAATGATTATGCACGGCAACAGATAGCACGCGCTTAGCTTGCGCTTGGCCAATCACATAATCGTTGAGCAGATCGCAAATTTCTTGCGGACTAGGAACTTCACCATCTTTACGAACAGTAGCAGCACCTTTAATTTCTTCCCGGATAATATCATTGCATAATTCAACGCATTCATCGCAAATGAAGACGGTTGGGCCAGCTATTAATTTGCGTACTTCATGCTGAGACTTCCCACAGAATGAACAATATAAAGTACTTTTATTGTCTGAACCGGTCAATTTGGTCATAAAATCCTCAAAAAACGAATAATTATTACTGATTCCCTCTATGGTAGAGCGAAGGCAAAGTTTGGCAATAGCGTAAACTATATTGTTTACACTTATGATAAAGAGTTAGCATATTATATCCATAGCGTTGCTCGAAAGCATCAATAATGGATGAATATTATCATTCTGACGTTTCGGGACGTTTAGAAAATACTTCGTCGATTAAACCGAACTTCTTAGCCTCTTCGGCTTCTAAAAATGTATCCCTATCCATCGCTTTTTCAATGTCTTTAAGCGGTTTGCCCGTATATTCAGCATAAAGATCATTCATACGCTTTTTAATGCGCAATATTTCTTGGGCTTGGATTTGAATATCAGACGCCATACCCTGAGCACCGCCAGAGGGTTGATGTACCATGATACGCGCATTGGTCATGGCATAGCGCATGCTCGGCTCGCCAGCGGCCAAGAGGAAACTCCCCATAGATGCCGCTTGACCGATACAAACAGTACCAACTTTTGGACGGATATATTTCATAGTATCATGAATTGCCATACCAGCAGTCACAACACCACCAGGTGAATTAATATACATCCATATATCTTTTTTGGGGTTGCTCGATTCCAAATATAGTAATTGTGCGGAAATCATCGCCGCCATATTATCTTCAACGGGCCCCGTAACGAAGATGATCCGTTCTTGCAATAGTGCAGAGAAAATATCGAAAAACGACTGGTCGCGTGCGGATTGCATCCCAACCATGATATTTTTGGTGACGAGATCTTGGTCTAACATGGCTATGCCCCTTATGAAAATTGGCGAATTACTATCTGGTTTATATCTGTTGTAATGCGGGCAGTTTCAAGGATAAAAATGCCCCACACCAGTAAATAAATTTATGGCGCGCTATTTGGAGTCAAATTGCAGCCCATAGCGCGCCGAATAAATTATTTCTTTGGTGTAGCTTTCTTAGCAGGTGCTTTTTTAGCGGGTGCTTTTTTGCTGTCTGCTTTATCATCAGATTTTTTCGCCGCTGGTTTCTTAGCCGCAGATTTTGCGGTTGGCTTTTTCTTCTTGGCTGGTTTTTTCTGTTGTGCCTCTTCAGGATCGGCTTCTATCGCCGCCTCTAATGCCTCACGGGTGACGGTTTTTTCAGATACTTTTGCTTTTTCAAACAATAGATCAACCACCTTATCTTCGAACATAGGCGCGCGAAGCTGGGCTGCGGCCATTGGTGTGTTTTGAATATATTGTGTGAATTTCTCACGATCTTCTGGGCCATATTGCTGGGCTGCTTGCGCAATGAGCATTTGCATTTCTTGCTGATTGACTTCGACGCCCTGCGCATGACCAATTTCAGAGAGCAATAAACCAAGGCGCACTCGGCGAACGGCAATATCACGATATTCTTCGCGGTCTTTTTCCATCTCAGCTTTAGCAGCTTCAGCATCTTCTTCGCGTGATGCTTCTTGCTCTAATTGCTGCCAAATTTGGTCAAACTCGGTTTCAGCCATTGACGGCGGCACGTCAAAATCATGGTCGGCGGCCAATGTGTCGAGTAATTGACGCTTCATATAGGTGCGGGTTAAACCATTTAATTCTTGCTCAATCTGTGTTTTCAACAAACCGCGTAATTGCTCTAAACCTTCTAAACCAAAGTTTTTCGCCATAGCATCGTCAATTTTGACTTCGGTTGGTTTTTTCACTTCACCAACAACAATATCGAATGTCGCGTCTTTGCCTCTGAGATTTTCTGCATTATAATCTTCTGGGAAGGTTACATTGATGATGGTGTCATCATTGGCTTTTAGGCCGATTAATTGATCTTCAAAGCCTGGGATAAGCTGGCCAGAGCCGATTTCAACGGCCATTGATTCGCCTTTACCGCCATCGAATGGAACGCCATCAACCTTGCCTTCAAAATCAATGATGACCTGATCGCCCGCAGCGGCTGTATAGGATTTAGCAGCGGGTTCGAAATTCTTCTGCCCCGAAGCCAATTTTTCAAGAGCAGCATCAACTTCTTTATCGCTAACATCAACGGTTAAACGCTCCAGTTCCAGACCTTCAATCTCTGGCATCGTAATTTCAGGAAGCACTTCCAATTCCATCGAAAGAACAACATCTTTGCCCGCAGCATAATCTTCGTTCAAATTCACCTGAGGTTGCGCGGCCGGGCGCAATTTATTATCGTTAATCGCAGCATCAACGCATTCTTGGATAGCAGCATTCAAAGCTTCTTGGGTCAATGCATCACCATGCATCTTACGCACCAGATTGGCGGGAACTTTACCAGCTCGAAAACCAGGCATTTTGACTTGCGGCGCGATTTTCTTGACTTCAGCGTCAATACGGCTTTCAATCTCTTTGGCTTTGATGGTGATGGTATAGGCTCTTTTTAGCCCTTCGTTCAGCGTTTCAACACTTTGCATGATTTTTTGCTCTCTATAAACTCTTATGACCGTCAATATTATGCACGAACATGACCGTTCATGAAAATATTGATGGTGCGGGCGAAGGGACTCGAACCCCCACACCTTGCGATACCAGAACCTAAATCTGGCGCGTCTACCAATTCCGCCACGCCCGCATGTGTTATTTCATGGGCGCGTCTATACAAGCTTAATGAAAAGGGCAAGCCTATCCTATGCAATATAGGGTGAAAAACTAAATTATTTTTATAATAAGCATATTATTAGCCATATTATAGCTTATTTTACTAAATTATCGGGTCTTTGATGAAACAGGCCTTTGATGATTTGAATTGTGTCATCATTCAAAATCTGTTGGGCTTATATCTTCTGTGGAATTTTCTTCAAAAGGATGCGCAAGCTGATCTTTTGTACCCGTTATCAATCTAATCATGCGCCTATCTATAGCATTGGGCAGACGCCTCAAATATTCTAATAAGATTGCTTTACCCTTGGCTTGCCTGTTATCACGCATTAAGGATAAGCCCATACCGCGCCAATTTTCGGGTTTTTGCGAACCTGCGTCGATTGATTTTTGATAAAATTCAGCAGCTTTAGCAAAATCATCCTTTTCACCGCGTTTACGAAACAGCTCTGCCTTTGCGAAATAGAGGTCAGCATCCCAACCATTTTGGGCCAATTGATCGATCAGAAATTCACCAGATTTGAAATTTTTAGCCTTGAGTTGATCGTCAATAAATTTGGGCCACCAACCCCCAAGCGCAGTCCTATATTGATCTTTATTGGTGAAAATAGCTTTGCTTTGGTCTTTGTTTTGCGCCAAATCAGATAAGATCTGCATGCGGTCTTCGCTGGTTGGATGGGTAGAGAAAAAATTCGTAAAAAGATTCTCATTCTTCTGCTTTTTCTTTGTTAATTCAGACTCAGCCAGCAATTGTTTCCAAACATCGGATGCCGATTGGGGTTTGTAGCCTGCATCATAAATATATTCTAACGCTAGCCTATCCGCTTCGCTCTCCATCTCTCTGTTAAACGCAAAAAGAGAGCCAACGCTGCCAATAGTCGCTAATAGCCCAACATAAGGGATATAAGCAGACGATTCTATATTTTTAGCCACAATCAGGGTTTGCAGGCTATGACGCCTGACATAATGGGCATATTCATGCGCCAATATCGACGCAAGCTGCGCTTCATCTTTCATGCGAATCAACAGTCCCGACCAAATTTGCATCATGCCATTGGGCGCCATCAGCGCGTTAAACTGCGTCGTCCTAACCAAATAAAGCCTTATGGGCGCACAACGTGCATTACCAATAACCTTGCATAACACCTCTTTTACATAGGCATTCAGCTCTGGGTCATCGATAATTTTGCTGGAATTTTTCTTAAAATTAGCCTCAATCTTATCGGCCTCTTCCCATAATGATTTTTCCAACTCGGTTGTTGGTTTATGATCGGGGTCAATATTGACGCTAAAATCATAATTAACGGCCTCAATGGTCGCTTTCTCTGAGACATTATTATCAGATTTTGGAGATATGGCGTGCGCAAAAACAGTCGCGGAAAATTGCATAGAGAGCATAGAAAAATATACCAATATAATCAGTATCAATTTTCCAAATAGGTATGAATTAATGCTCATAAAATTAAATGAGCAATAATCAGCCTAACTATCAAGCTTTTTCTTCAATATCTCATTGACAATTTGCGGATTGGCCTTGCCCTGCATCGCTTTCATCGTTTGGCCCACAAAAAATCCTAACAAACGCGCATTACCGCCGCGATATTGCGCTACCTTATCTTCATTAGCCGCGATAATATCGTTAATGGCCGCTTCAATTGCTCCCGTATCAGACACTTGCTTCAAGCCCTTCTCTTCGACAATTTGCTCTGCGCCTTGCTTGGTTTCCAGCATGATTTCAAACACATCTTTGGCGATTTTGCCCGATATTGTACCATCAGCCACCAAAGAGAGTAATTCCGCACCTTGTGATGGCGAAACGGGGCTTTCTTCTAATGTCACGCCAAGCTTATTCAGCGCGCCAAAAAGCTCTGACAAGAGCCAATTTGCGCATTGCTTAGCCAAATCTTTATCCGATTTACCCGTGCGCTCAACGCTTTGCGCCAGCAATTCTTCGAACCAAAATGATGTTTCCGATTCAGCCGTTAATACCGCCGCATTATAAGCGGTAAGACCTAGTTCATTTTCATAGCGCACGCGCTTTTCGTCGGGCAGTTCGGGCAAGCTTTGCTTACATTCTTCTAGGAAGGCATCGTCCAATTCCACAGGCAGCAAATCTGGATCGGGAAAATAGCGATAATCATGCGCATCTTCTTTGGAGCGCATCGAGCGCGTTTCCATACGGTTCGGATCAAACAGCCGCGTTTCCTGTATAACCGTGCCGCCATCTTCGATAAGATCAACTTGGCGGCGTGCTTCTATTTCAACAACTTGCATCAAAAAGCGAATCGAGTTCACATTTTTAGTCTCTGTGCGCGTGCCCAATTCTTCACCAGCGCGGCGCACACTGACGTTCACATCGGCGCGCATAGAGCCTTGCTCCATATTGCCATCGCACGATCCGACATAACGCAGAATTGATCGTAGCTTTTTAACATAAGCCCCTGCTTCTCTTGGTGATGTCATATCAGGCTTTGATACAATCTCCATCAAAGCAACGCCGCAACGGTTCAAATCAACATAGCTGCTGGTGGGGTGCTGATCGTGCATTAATTTGCCCGCATCTTGTTCGACATGGATACGCTCCACGCCAATTCTCTTGGTCGCGCTATCGGGGTCTTTTTCGTCCAAAGTGACCTCAATTTCGCCCTCGCCGACTATCGGATGATATAGCTGCGATATTTGATAGCCCTGCGGCAGATCAGCATAAAAATAATTTTTACGGTCAAAGCGCGAATATTTGTTAATTTGCGCGCCCAATGCCATGCCCGTGCGCACCGCTTGGCGCATACATTCCATATTGGGTACGGGCAGCATTCCAGGCATAGCCGCATCAATCAGCGATACTTGGCTGTTTGGCTGCGCTCCAAATTCGGTGGAAGAGCCTGAAAAAAGCTTGGATTGCGTGCTGATTTGCGCATGAACCTCGAGGCCGATAATAACCTCAAATTCTCCGCTCGCACCCTGAACTGTATATTTATTGCTCATATCACCACCATTTATCGGGACGCGCGGTAAAGCCTGCCCGTTCTTCAATCGCTAAACCAGCGTTTAATACGCTTTGTTCATCGAGCATATTGCCGATTATCTGTAGCCCCAAGGGCAGCCCATCTTTGTTCAGGCCGCAGGGAACCGACAGTGCGGGCAATCCCGCCATCGATGCGGGTACGGCAAAGACATCGTTCAAATACATAGCAAGCGGGTCTTTGCTCTTATCGCCCAGGGAAAAAGAGGCGGTTGGCGTGGTTGGTGCCAAAATCACATCGCACTTTTGAAACGCGGCTTCAAAATCTTGCGATATGAGCGTGCGTACCTTTTGCGCTTGGGTATAATAAGCATCATAAAAACCTGCGCTTAGCACATAAGTCCCAATCATGATGCGGCGTTTTACCTCTGGGCCAAATCCAGCGCTGCGCGTTGCGGCATACATATCCTGCAAATTTGCCCCTTCTGGCACTTCGCGCATCCCATAGCGCACGCCATCGTAGCGCGATAGGTTTGACGAAGCCTCTGCTGGCGCGATGATATAATAAGCGGGCAGCGCATATTGGGTGTGCGGCAAGGATATATCGATTATCTGCGCGCCGGCATCTTTGAGCCAAGCAATGCCTTTATCCCAGCTCTCCAAAATATCTTGATCGGTGCCGTCCATGCGATATTCGCGCGGAATACCGACTTTTTTACCTCTCATATCGCTGCTTAAGGCTGCTTCCCAATCGGGTACTGGCAAATCTAGTGACGTTGTGTCTTTGGGGTCAAAGCCCGCCATAGAGCCCAGCATAATCGCGCAATCGCGAACATCATGCGCCATCGGCCCCGCTTGATCGAGCGAAGAGGCAAATGCCACAACGCCCCAGCGCGAACAACGGCCATAGGTTGGCTTAACACCCGTAATGCCCGTAAAAGCGGCGGGTTGGCGAATAGAGCCGCCCGTGTCTGTACCCGTGGCTGCGGGGCAGAGCCGCGCAGAAACCGCGCTCGATGAACCACCAGAAGATCCCCCTGGCGCGAGCGGTGCATCATTACCGCCGCCGATACGCCAAGGCGAAATAACATTGCCAAACGCGCTGGTTTCATTCGATGATCCCATCGCAAATTGGTCAAGATTGAGCTTACCCAGCATCGCTGCCCCCGCTTTCCAGAGGTTTGCCGAGACGGTTGATTCATAGTGCGGGACAAATCCGCTCAATATAGTGCTAGCGGCTGTGGTTTGCGTGCCTTCGGTGCAAAATAAATCCTTCATCCCGATGGGAACACCCGCCATTTTACCCAATTCTTTACCCGCTGCGCGATCAGCATCGACGGCCTTAGCCATATCAAGCGCAATTTCTGGCGTTTCAACGATAAAGGCATTGAGCGCGCGGGCGGCTGCGACATTGGCGTTAAAAGCCTCTGTCACTTCCACGGCGGTAAATTCGCCAGCGGCAACACCATCGCGAATAGCTGCTATTCCTAATTCGGTTAAATCGCGCATCATTCAATCACTTTCGGCACAGCAAAAAATCCATCTTCGGCATCGGGTGCATTGGCAAGAATTTTATCGCGCACACCGCCGCCCGTTAAGGGATCAGCATTGATAATATCTTCGCGCATGCGCAATTTATTGGGGATAACGGCACTCATAGGCTCGACACCGCTGACATCCACCTCGCCCAATTGATCTACCCAGTCCAAAATATTATTAAGTTCAGGAACGAGCGCGCCGGCTTCATCATCGCTGATTGCGATGCGGGCTAATGACGCGATTTTGGTGACAGTTTCTTTATCTACAGACATAAAAACCCGCTAGCACCGCCGCAATAGACTATCAAGAGAGAAGCGCAGCTAAAGGGTAATAATTTTAATCAATTTTCCGCATCAAATAGTTCACCCACAGCTTTATCATCAATGAATAATTGCTGCCGCGTGACATCTTTAATTGAAAATTGCCCAACATCCTCAAAAACCATATCATTTACATCGTTGTAATTACAACCAACAACATTGCTATCAATAGTGACCTCACAAGAGCGTCCCATATCGATTTTTTCTTGCGAATTTTTATAAGCACTCTCGATGATAGAATAGCTATTCTCACCAGTTGGGAAGATGACACATTTGCTTTTAGTACAATAATTTTTCTTATCTAATGCTCTGATAATTTCATCGGTTATGACAGCATCTTTCAACGCTATAAGGTTGGCTTTAATTATTGCTGATGGCGGCGAAAATTCTACTTTAGAGTATCTTTCAAAATCCCATTTTCTCTCCGCTGACAGTGCTTTTTGCGTATATTCTTTGAAAACACCCCCCTCTTCTGCGGCTTTTTCACGCAAAGCCTCTCGCCCCGATAGTCCAAAATCAAAGGCCAGAGCGGCATAATCAAAACTCTCATCATCGGTAATCCCTCTATCATAGCGCGATATTTGGTTTGCCGCCGATATGCTGTTGAAATTCAAAATCGGCAACGCCAAAAATAACGCAACACCGCATAATCCAATCGCCAATTTAATATTGGATTCTCGGATAGAGTTTTGCCATGACAGCCTATACCGTATGATGTTAAATAAATAAGCAGTGCCATAAGCGCAAGCGATTATGATGATTAAAAACCCCCATATCCGCTCTGGCGTTAATCCATATTGTTCTATTCTAAGGCCAGCGGAAACCGAAGCAATGACGGCAATAGGCAAAATAACAACGCCCAATAATTGGGCACTGAAATGCAATGTCTTAGATGGGCTGATATTATCATCATCATTACGAATGACCGCATTGCATAATATCACGCTCCACGCCGCGCATAATAATAATAGGGCAGATGCAGAATCGGTTGCATCCCATAATGTATCAAATCCATTGACCAACAATGCAATCAGGAAAATCGCTAACGCCAAAGCAAAAGGGGGTGCTAAAATCGATAAAATAATCAATACGACTTTTTGTAAAGTCCCTAAAATTTTATCATTATCGCGCAATATACCAACCGCAGCTCCATAGGTTGCGCCCAGAAACATCCATATAAACCACGCTTCATCCAATAGAGCACGAATGAAGTCTATGCCGATCAATTGAAATAAGGCAGAGAGAGCCCAAAGCAAAAGCCATGACAAAAGGGTAAAGGCTGCCGCAGAAAAATATATAACGACATTGGTCCAAGCATGCGCGTGCAGCAAATTATAGTCAAACTTCCATGCGCCATTATCGCGAATATTTTGAAATAAGGGAACCGAAATAGCCAAGGATAGCAAGCCAGCCCAAAATGGTATATTTTCAATCAGAAAATTACGATTCAAATTATAGGTGAGATAAGCAATTGCTGCAATCACAGTCGCACTTATCAAAGCATAGAGTAATGTCCATTTCCATCTTAGAGGCTCTAAAGCATAAGCAAGAGCAATACTGCCAAAAAAGAAAAAAGTCACAGCCGCTATTCGCAACGGATATTCAATATTATCTCTTAAATATATATCGTCATTATAAGAATAAGAATGAGTCCATACGCCATCTATGGGTTCTGCAATGAAATAGATGATTAATCCGCTTATCGCCAATAATAGAGATAATATCCAAGGCCGATATTTTGTAACTATCATTTCTATGTTCATAGCTCCCAATCCTCCAATTTACCCTAATGAAGCATAGTCCAATATAGGCGTTGGCTTCATGATAAGCTTTGAGTAAAGCAGATAATATTAATGTTAGCAATTAACACTTTGTTTTGAGAGAAGCGAATTATTAAAATTGGATTGGGAATAAATTTTGGCACGGAAATTTTTATATAGTATAGCGGTGATAATAGTGTTGATTATTGTAACAGGCTTTATCCTTAGGCTTTATCAGCATGAACTATCGGAATTTGCCTTTGTCCCTGATATTGAATTTACCGAAGTCGAAACGTTAGAACCCAGCGTCTATGATGAAAATGCGATGTGGTTTTCGCGCGGTGATAAAGCCCGCTTTGCCAATAACCCAACCCTATGGAAACCCGATGGATTAGCGGATGAGAGCCAAGGCAATGCCGCCATATTCTTTATCCATCCAACGTCTTACCTGCGCAAAGACTATTGGAATGCCCCGTTGGATGATGCCCAATCGCAATCGCGTGCGCGTTTATTTTTGCGCGGAATGGCGTCTGTTTTTAACGCATCGGGAGATATATGGGCACCGCGCTATCGCCAAGCCGCCTTTGGTGCATTTCTGACCAGCGCAAAAGAGGGACAATTAGCGCAAGACGCAGCCTATGCCGATATATTGCTCGCGTTTGATCGCTTCATCGCTGATATTGATTCGAAAAATGATAGTGGCCGCCCAATAATATTGGCTGGGCATAGCCAAGGGTCGCTCCATTTGATGAATTTGCTCAAAGATCGCATAGCCAATACAGATTTAGCAAGCCGTATTGCCGCAGCCTATGTGGTCGGCTGGCCTATATCGATTACCAATGATGCCCCTTATTTGGGGCTAGCGGCCTGCAAAGAGGTTAATCAAAGCGGCTGTATTTTAAGCTGGCAAAGTTTTGCTGAACCTGCGGATTATTCGCAGCTCAAAAATATTTATGACAAAAGCATTGGCTTGGATGGTACAGCGCGGGCGGGGTCAAAAATCATCTGCACCAACCCCGTTTCTGGCGGACAAAATCAAAGCACGGACTCCCAAGATAATCTGGGTACATTAGTCCCCAATGCAGATCTCACCAAAGGCGAATTGGTCAATAAATCTGTGCCAGCGCGGTGCAATAGCGATGGGTTTTTGTTGATTGGCGATCCTCCAGATTTGGGGCCATATGTTTTACCTGGCAATAATTACCATGTTTATGACTATCCCTTATTTTGGATCAATGTCCGCAAAGATGCTCAAGCGCGCATCAAGGCCTTTATAGAACAATGATTACCGATAAAGTATCTGAATTTATTCAATCTTTACAGAGCGGTATATTGCTGGGCTTGGATGTCGGCAGCAAAACCATCGGCACGGCTTTTTGCGATGACCGTTGGAGCATTGCAACGCCGCATCGGCTCATTAAGCGCAGTAAATTTTCAAAAGATAAAATCAAATTGCAAGAAATTATCGCGCACAGAGCAACCAAAGGTATTGTCATAGGCCTGCCGTTAAATTTGGACGGAAGCGAGAGCCGACGATCGCAATCGAGCCGCGCTTTTGCCAAAAATATTACCGATTTGGGACTGCCTATATTAGTTTGGGATGAAAGATGGTCTACCCAAGCGGTTGAACGGGCCATGATTGATAATGACGTAAGCCGTGCAAAGCGCGCTATGCATATTGATAATGGGGCGGCGGCTTATATATTGCAGGGTGCTATTGACGCACTCACCAACATTTAAGCGGGCCATGCAATACTATGGTTGAATATTGCGCAATAACCGCTTAATAGCATCGCTTTAATGACAAATGATAAAAGCATATATAACAGCAGATTTCCTAAAGGGGCTTCTGCATTTCCGCACAGGCATTTATTGGGTATTGCAGGGCTGCAGTCTTGGGAAATTCTCTATATCCTTAACCAAGCAGAAAAATGGGTCAAACTCAATAAATCCAAAGCTTCGAAACGCGATAACTCCCTCTCAGGGCTCACCATCATCAATGCTTTTTTTGAAAACTCAACGCGCACATTATTATCGTTTGAAATAGCTGGCAAAAGGCTAGGTGCGGATGTTGTGAATATGCACGCGGCGCAATCTAGCCTTAAAAAAGGCGAGACATTAATCGATACCGCTGTAACGCTCAATGCAATGCATGCCGATGCTATCGTCATTCGGCATGGCAGCTCTGGTGCGGTGCAGCTTATATCGGATAAGGTAGATTGTCCTGTTCTTAATGCTGGCGATGGCACCAATGAACATCCTACGCAGGCTTTATTGGACGCGCTGACCATTATGCGGCGCAAGGGCAATGTCGAGGGGCAGATCGTCACGATATGCGGGGATATATTGCACAGCCGCGTAGCCCGTTCGAACATTTATTGCCTCAAATTATTAGGTGCCGATGTGCGCGTAGTTGGCCCGCCATCTCTTGTACCCAAAACGTTGGAAGCTTTTGGTGTCAAACGCTTCACCAATTTTGAGCAAGCAATAGATGGATGCGATGTCATCATGATGCTCAGGCTTCAAAATGAACGCATGCAAGGGGACTTCATTCCATCGGCGCGCGAGTATAATTTCCTCTATGGATTAAATGAATCGCGAATCGCATTAGCCAATGATGATGTGTTGGTGATGCATCCAGGGCCGATGAACAGAGGCGTTGAAATTGAAAGCAGCGTTGCTGATGATGCACTATTATCGGCCATAACCGAACAAGTGGAAATGGGGGTGGCGGTGCGCATGGCATGTCTTGACATTTTAACACGCAAAGCGCGCAATGCAGAGGGTTGGACATGATGCATATTCAAAACTTCAAAACGCTCGATGGCGACATTGTCGACTCTCTAAGCTGTGAAAATGGCATTATCACGGCTATTGGACAAAAAGCCGACAAAGATGCACAAATATTCGACGCTAAGGGATTATTATTAGCACCCGGTATTATCGATTTGGGCGTCTTTAGCACCGATAAACCTGCTTTTCGTTTTGGCGGCATAACGCGGGCTATATTGATGCCCGATCAAAACCCTTGTCATGATGACCCCGCGACCATCCGCTATGCCGCCTTGAAGGGAAAGCCTGATTTTTGGGTGCATCCTCTTGCCGCTGCTACAAAAAATCTGGAAGGAACGCATCTCGCCGAGATCGCGCTAATGAAGGAAGCGGGGGCAATGGGCGTTGCGACAGGGCATAATAATATCATCGCAAGCGAGACTATGTTGCGCGTTATGGAATATTGCGCGGCACTAGACCTGCCGCTATTTGTCCATAGTGAAGACATTGGATTAACCCGAAATAGCGTTGCCACTTCGGGCGAAACCGCAACAATGTTGGGACTTTCCAACGCCCCTGCTCTATCCGAAGTCATGTCAATTTCTAGCGATATGTATCTGGCCGAAGAGGCTGATGCGCATATTCATTATCGTCAAGTCACCACTAAACGCGGCCTTGATTTAATCAGAGATGCCAAATTGCGCGGCTTAAAAGTGACCTGCGGTATCACCCCTGCGCATCTATTTTTGTCCGATATAGCAATGACTGGGTTTCGCACTTTCACCCGCCTCTCTCCTCCTCTGCGCAGCGAGGATGACCGTCTAGCCTGCATAGAAGCGGTCAGAGATGGCACGATTGATGTGATTGCATCTGGGCATGATCCAAGAGCAGCAGAGGAAAAACGTCTTCCTTTTTCAGAGGCCACTTCTGGGATGGCGGGCGCAGAAACATTATTATCGCTCTCGCTTAATTTGGTGCGCGATGGCATTATAACGATGGATAGATTATTCGATCTATTGAGCCGCAACCCCGCCAAAATATTGGGAATTAATGCGGGCGATATAAAAATTGGTTTAGAAGCCGATATTATTTTGATCGAGAGCGAAACCCCATGGCAAGTCGATGGCAATGCTATGCAGGGCAAAGCGGGCAATACGCCCTTTGACAAATTACCCGTTCAAGGCCGCGTTCGCCACATGATGAAAGGCGGCAAAATCATATATTGATCCGCCGCCTTAAATATGGATAATCTAATAAAATCAGATTTTTACTATAATTTATTTATTTGCTAGCCAATCTTACAGCAGCCGTATTTGTGCTTTTACGAACAATACATTTGCCGCCTCTAGATTTAATTTTATTGCATATAGATTTTGCAGAATCCAAGTTTCCAAAACCCATAACTGCTAATCGATACAATTGACGGCCATTTGAATTGACGACAGAATTAGCCGAGCGAAATGGCTTGAGCACTGCATATTCTTTGGTTAATTTGCTCCATGCAAACTGTGCATTCTTCGAAGAAGAGAAAGCACCCAATTGGATCATATATGTTCCGCCCGCCACTTTACGCGAGCTTGTTTGTTTCGACGCGCTGTTTGAAAGTGCCAATTTCACAGGTTTTTTTGTCGCAGGTATAGCCGCCGGTCGCTTCGGAACCGACCCTTTAACTACTCCATTTACATCTTCTATGATAAATTTAGTAGGGGCAGTTGATGCCGTTTTTACCGAAGCCGCAGCAAATTTAGATGCTGAGGCTATTTTAACATCATTTTCTCTTGCAACCGAAATATTATCAACCAACGAAGTAGGTGCTGGGCCTATTGCTGGCAATTCGCCATTGCCCCGATTTGAAGCAAAATTAACATTTGAGGTGCTGCGGCTGTTTAATGCCAAGCGGGCGGGTTGCCCACTATCTTCTCTAGGACTCACGCCCAATAGACCTGCAACACGCTCCTGATAGGCATTAGGTCGTGCATAGCCCGCCCATTTCGAAATATTTTCACTCACTTGCGTACCCGTTAGATCTTGCGAAGCCATAACACGCGCTTCACGCCATTGACCATTAAGCGCATAAGCAAGAGCTAAATTTTGACGAAGCTGAGCCGTGTTCGAATTTCTTACCCCATTTTCTAAGGTTTCGATTGAACGTATTTTATCGCCAGCAACCGCAAGAGCCAGTCCATAATCACTTGCGGGTAGAATGTCACGATAGCTGTCTAACATGCTAATCGCAGAGGCCGTATTGCCCTGAGAAGTGCGCAATAATGCAAGGCTAATGATTGTTCTTGGATCTTTTTGTCCCAAGTCCAGCACATCTTGCAAGGTACGCTCGGCTGCGTTAAATCGGCCTTGCGCAATGTAACCACGCGCGAGTGTTGAACGATGAATGCTATTGCGAAAATCGGCTTCAACGGCGAGCTCCGCATTGTAGACAGCTTTATCAACATTGCCAGCAGCCATATATTTTTCAGCCTTAGCAGCCCATTTAGCAGCCTTTTTCTCACTCGCATCTGCAGAGCTAGAGATATTAGACTTTTTGTTCATGAAGCTTGCACAACCAGTTGTAGGCAATGCTACGATGGCTACCGATATTGCTAATTTAATTATGGTTTTGCTTTTCATGGCGTTACCTCTACTGACTGGTTTTTTATCACTACACATTAATTTTTCTGGCATTTTATTTCTCAATTATCTGACCGCTTAAATGGTCGATTTGTTCCATCTCATTTAATTTTTTCTCCAAAGCATCCATCACAAATTTCTGAGCAGAAATATTGTTAATTGCGCATGCCAATCGCAATTTTAGATGGCGCTCTGAGTCAATTCTCAAGGTAAAAGCTACCTTAGCCCTAGCATTAGCGTCTTGCTTGCTAATCTGGGGCTTCTTCGCCATAGGTTTAATATGTGGTTGAACGAGAGGAACGTCTCTATTTGACTCTTCAACTTGCTTTTCAATAATTTGTGACACTGGCTCAACTGGCGTAATGGCTGGACTATCCATTTTAGATAGCTTCGCTTCATCCACTTCATTGCTAAGTTGAAGCTGCGCGGCAATACGTTCTTGCTGCTCTTTTACTTCTGGCTTTGGAATTTCAATTGCGTTGGCTAGTGGGTTTATTGGTTTTTCTCTGACCGCTTCAGTGAAAATATCAGGGTCAACCTCATAGCCCATATCATTCCAGCCCAAATCATCTTGTCCATTCCCCTGATCATATTCTGGGTTCAAAGCAGTATTTGGACGCCGCATAGCGGGCTTAGCAGCCCCTTTGCGGGCCAATAATCCTGATGATAATGAAGCAAATGGTTTGGCTTCGCTCATGATTCACTATCCTCGATTAAGACCCAAATACACGGCGACCAAAATTACCCATTGGACGGGTAGCGGGCGCATATGAATTTGTTGCGGAAGGAGCACTGAAAACAGTACGGCGAAAATTCTTCTCAAGACGATCGGAAATATATGACCAAAGATCAATTATTTCATTTGCAGAGCGTCCTTTGGGGTCAACCTCCATGACGGTACGACCATCTATCATCGAAGCCGCAAAATCGGTTCGATGGTGCAATGTGATAGGAGCAACCGTACCATGCTGTGACAAAGCAACAGCCGCTTCGGATGTAATCTTAGCCTTTGGCGTTGCACCATTGACGACAAATATCAGCGGTTTGCCTGCGCGGTCACAAAGGTCAACCGTTGCCCCCACAGCGCGCAAGTCATGCGGGCTGGGTCGCGTAGGTACGACAATAAGCTCTGCTACCGATATAACGCTTTGTATGGCCATAGTGATGGCAGGCGGTGTATCAATTACAGCCAATTTGAAACCTTGCTGACGCAGCATGGCCAAATCAGTGGCCAGTCGCGCAACAGTGGTCTGAGCAAATGCTGGTAAATCAGCCTCGCGTTCATTCCACCATTCCGCAAGTGAGCCTTGTGGATCAATATCGATAAGGACAACTGGGCCTGCTCCGGCCAATTGTGCTTGTACAGCGAGATGTCCGGATAATGTAGTTTTTCCAGAACCGCCTTTTTGTGATGCCAATGCGAGAACCCGCACGTCATTCCCCTTTGTTAAATGTTGTGATATGCTATGTGCCAGAATAGGGTTATTAACTGGTTAATATGAACAAATAATAATAAAACTAAGATAAAGAATGAGCATTTTATGGCTGCTAATCATATTATTACACCCTTATAAGCAACTGATTTTTATATATTAAAATTAATTTTATGCTATGACGTCGCAAAAAAGATTAATTCTAAAATTATTTTACAGTTTCAAGTAAGAATATTTGAAACAGTGTAGAATAAGATAATTAAACGCCTATATTCTAAATTATTTAAGAAAAAGTCATTATGGTTAAAACATTGTTAATTATTTATCGCTAATTCTTGGTCTTATAATAAATTCGCGTGATATCAGGAGCATTCTTATGCAAAATCAAGCTATTAAATCAAACCCACTTAAAAAAGCCCTATTATTGGGTTTATTATCATCAATGACATTCACTGCTACCCCAGCATTTGCTGACGTCAAAGACGGTGTAGATGCTTGGTCTCGCGGTGAATATAATATGGCTGTCCGCGAATGGCGACCTGAAGCCCTTAATGGCAATGCAGATGCGCAATTTAATTTAGGACAAGCCTATAAATTGGGCCGTGGAGTCGAATCTAATCTAAACACAGCATTAGATTGGTACAAAAAAGCAGCCGATCAAGGCCATCTGCAAGCTGCCGATAGCTATGGCCATTTGCTGCATTATCAAGGGAGGATAAGCGATTCTCTCCCTTATCTTGAAACATCATCGGCGCGCGGTGAACCTCGATCGCAATATTTATTTGCTACCGAATTATTCAATGGCAATAATGTGAGCAAAGATTGGGTTCGCGCATATGCCTTAATGACGCGCGCCTCTTCTTCGGGGCTTGCCCCTGCATCGCGTAGCCTTGCGCAGATGGATCGTTTCATCCCGCTAAGCCAACGCCAACAAGGTATCACAATGGCAGGTAATTTAGAACAATCAGAACGAAGCATTAAAGCGCAGCAATTGGCTGGGTTTAATTTGGATACATCGCCAGCTAATAGCGTTGCGAAACCTGTAACGCTTCCCCCTTCGCAAATCCCAGCCCCCTCTTCTACTCCAAGGCAAATTGCGACTGCGCCTGGAGCTCCATTTTTGAACAATGCTGCGGCGCCTGCGCGTCCAGCAATAGTCCCCTCTTCAACCAGAGCGATTGGTAATAATAATTCCAGGGGTAATTTCCGCATTCAATTGGGTGCATTTGGTAAGCAAGATAGTGCGAAATCATTATGGAATAGATTGGAAGGCCGCGTAAGCGATCTTCAAACTATCCAGCCATATTTGGTAACGGTTGGCAATGTAACGCGCCTTCAAGCAGGGCCATTTTCAACGCGGGCGCAAGCCAATGCACTCTGTTCAAAAATCAAAGCCGCAGGGCAAAGCTGTTTCTCTTTGAAAAAATAATCTCTCATCTTATACATATCTGAAAGCCGTTGCAGAGAAATTTGCGATGGCTTTTTTAATTTTTTACAGCGTCAATATTTACAGAGCGGTTTGAGCCCCCGACCATTTGATTTTTTTGCGGACTCATTGCCATTTTCAATATGAAAATAGTGCGTACCGATCAAACTCGCCCTATTGTTGCAAAATTTAGCGCAAGGCTCTGGTAATTCTCCGGGTAATTGTAGCGATACACCGTCAAAAGAAGCTGTAAATTCACAATTTTCAGAGATATTTTTCGAGCTTTCGTTCAAAATTACGCTCAAATTTTCACCGTCAAGACTAGCTACGCCGCGTCCTTCACAAAAACTATCTGACCCAAATATCGCTAAAATTCCGATATTATAATCTTTAGCACTCGTTTTAATGGCGCAAAATTTATCGGTCCCAATACTATTGCGCGTTTCAAAACGGCCTTCTAATCTAATATCATTAGGATCGGTCAATATACCAGCATTAATAGCAGCTTGATCTAAATCAGCACTAGATTGAGTTTCTTGACTATTATGTTCATTAGAAACGCCGCATGCTATTAAAATTAAGAAACTAATGACTATGGGGATGCGTCTCATTCAACCATCTCCAAAACATCTTCTTTTAGGCGCCTGTAAAAACAGCTCTGAACGCCAGTATGGCACGTTGGTCCCGCAGGATTGGCGCTGATCCATAACGCATCTTGGTCACAATCGATGCGTATATCTATCGCGCTCAATATATGCCCGCTCGTTTCGCCTTTTTTCCATAATTTCTGGCGGCTACGCGAATAAAAATGCACAATCTTGGTTTCAAGCGTTTTGTCGATAGCTGCTTGATTCATAAAACCAACCATTAAGGGTTGGCCATTTTTTGCATCTGTAATGACAGCAACCATCAAGCCATTAGAATCAAATTTAGGATTAAATTTCAGTCCCTTATCTCTATCTATATCGCTCATTAGTGGAAAACCCTGTAAATATATCATGGCTAAATATGTTTATTTTATAACAACATATTCGATAAAGCGACCGTTATTATGACAAATTAAAGACAAATTGGATTTGCTGTCCTATAGGGTGAGCATAACAGTCATTTAGGATTCGCCATACCATGTTGACCACGCACCCTTTTGATGATGATAAGTTACGCGAAGAATGCGGAATTTTTGGAGCCTGTAATGCGCAAGGCGCAGCCGCCATGACGGCATTAGGGCTGCATGCTTTGCAGCATAGGGGCCAAGAAGCGGCTGGAATTACAGCCTTTAATGGTTCAGAGTTTCAAACCCATCGTGCTATGGGGCATGTCGCTGGCAATTTTGATAGCAACGATACAATGGGGCCGCTTGCTGGCGATTTTGCGGTTGGTCATGTTCGATATTCGACCAGTGGAGAGACGTCGCTGCGCAATGTTCAGCCGCTTTTTGCTGATTTAGTATCGGGCGGTTTTGCTGTTGCGCACAATGGCAATATTTCAAACGCCGAAAAATTGAAAAAAGAATTGGTTCGTAGAGGCTCAATTTTTCAGTCAACATCCGATACAGAGGTTATCATTCATTTGGTAGCTACTTCAGGATATAGAACATTAATTGACCGCCTTATCGATGCCTTAAAACAAGTCGAAGGTGCCTATTCGCTGCTATGCCTCACATCAGAAGGCATGATAGCATGCCGCGATCCGCTGGGTATCCGTCCGCTCGTCATTGGTAAATTGGCGGATAGCTATATATTCGCCTCTGAAACCGTCGCCTTAGATGTTGTTGGCGCGCAATATGTGCGTTCGGTAGAGCCTGGTGAAATTGTTATCGTGCGCGATAATGAATTGCATTCGCATACACCATTTGCTCCACAAAAATCGCGCCCATGTATTTTTGAACATGTTTATTTTTCGCGGCCTGATTCCATAGTCGATGGGAATAGCGTTTATACCGTGCGCAAATCCATTGGAGCGGAATTGGCCAAAGAAATACCCGTCGACGCCGATTATGTTATTCCCGTGCCAGATAGCGGTACACCAGCGGCATTGGGCTATGCCGAAGAAGCCAAAATACCCTTTGAACTGGGAATTATAAGATCGCATTATGTTGGCAGAACATTCATCCAACCAGGAGATGGCGTGCGGCATTTGGGCGTAAAATTAAAGCATAATGCCAACCGTATTTTGGTTAAAGGTAAGAAAATCATATTGGTGGATGATAGTATTGTGCGCGGTACCACTAGCCTGAAAATCGTGCAAATGATGCGCGAAGCGGGGGCAGCAGAGGTGCATATGCGCATCGCAAGCCCGCCTACATCGCATAGCTGTTTTTACGGCGTAGATACGCCAGAGCGTTCTAAATTGCTAGCCAGTCAGATGGATTTAGAGGAAATGCGGGCCTTCATTCAAGCCGATAGTCTTGCTTTCATTAGTATTGATGGGCTTTATCGCGCTCTAGGTGTTGAACAACGCAACAGCGCTCAACCGCAATATTGCGATGCTTGCTTCACGGGTAATTATCCCACCAGTTTAACCGATCAAGATGAGCTTTCGCAACCTGACCAATTGATATTGCTAAACGAAAAAATAGGCTAGCCTTTGAGCGGATTGAAAATGGCAGATAAACAAGAAAAATTAGCTTTAATAACGGGGGCTAGCCAAGGTATTGGGGCGGCTATAGCTAAATTATTGGCTGCAAATGGTTATCATGTGATTCTCTGCGCGCGCAACAGTAAAGCTTTAGAAACTGTCGAAGAAGATATTTTTGCGCATGGCGGCAGCGCAACTATTGCCCCGCTAGATTTGACCGATGGCGATAGTATTTCGCGGCTTGCCAGCGCGATTGAATCTCGTTGGGGTCATTTGGATGTCATGATACTCAATGCTGCTATGCTTGGTAATCTTGGCCCTGTATCGCAGATGGATCCAAAAATATTCAATGAAGTTTTGACCCTAAACCTATTATCGCAACAAGCATTAATCGCTTATTTTGATCCCATGTTGCGCAAAAGTAAGGCTGCTAACGTCATTGGACTTTCTTCTAGCGTTGGCAGAAATGCACGCGCCTTTTGGGGTGGTTATGGCGCATCGAAGGCAGCGTTTGAAAATTTATTATTAAGCTATGCTGAGGAAGTGCGCAATTTATCAAAAATCAAAGTTGCGATTGTTGATCCAGGGCGCACGCGAACGGCAATGCGCGCCAAAGCCTATCCTGGCGAAGACCCAAATAGCGTCAAAGAACCTATCATCGTTGCAAAATCAATCTTAGCTTTGATTGATAAAGGCTTTGAAACAGGTCATTATTTAGCTTTAGGAAAATAATATTATTGCATTATTTATCGGCCTATATTCATTTTTATGTCGCGCTATATATAATTTCTATACTGCTATGAATTGACAAGCTTGTCATATTTTATATTCTAACAAAGAGTTAGGAGAAAAAGATATGCTGAACCAGATTATAATTCCCATTCTGATGTTGTTTTCGGCGCAAGCGATTACATTAGACGAAGCAAGACAGCAAATTGATGATGCTTTACCAGGTGATTTAGCGAATGATCCTCTCTCCTTTCAATGGGAAACATGGGGCCCACGGTTGAAGGCAAGACAAGTCGATACACCTGCCATTCCAGGCGGCACGAGCATCAAAGTCGAAATTAAAAAAGCCGCGCCCAATAGATGGGATGTAGGGATCAATGTCCCGATCGTTAAAAATATTGCTGCGGGCGAAAAAGTGCGTATCTATTATTGGATGCGTTCAGACGGTGAAACCAAAATTACAACGCGCCTTCAACAGAGTTTTGAGCCTTATAGTGGATTTGGTGATTACCAACCCTCTGTCAGCAATGAATGGAAGCTCATATCCTATGAAGCCATAGCCAATCGGAACTTAAAAGGCGGAAAAGCGGCTCTAACCATCCAGCTTGGTGCGAAGAAGCAAAGCGTTGAAATTGGTCAAATCTATATCACTAGAGAAGCCATCTAAACCTTAGTAAATCTGGGCTCTATGCTAAGATTTGACGATTTTATAGGCCTCTAAAGCCCGCGCTCTTGCCTCTTTATGTCCAATGATTTTGCGAACATAGGCCTTTGGCATCATACCATATTCCTCTGGATCATGTACATAAGGATCATCGAGTGACGCCAATTCAGGAACCCATTTACGGATATAGTCCCCCGCATCAAATTTCTCTGATTGTGTGAGCGGTGCCATAATCCGTACAAACATATTGCTATCAATACCCGTACCCGCGACCCACTGCCAATTGACCGCATTGCTGGCATAATCAGCATCAACCAACGTATCCCAAAACCACCTCTCGCCATGCCGCCAATCAATGAGTAAATGTTTGATTAGGAAACTCGCCGCAATCATCCGCACACGGTTATGCATAATACCCGTGACCCATAATTCGCGCATCCCCGCATCGACAATCGGATAGCCTGTGCGCCCTTGTTTCCACGCCGTAAAATCAGCCTTTACAGTTTCATCGTTCATATCACGCCAAGGCAGCGCATCAAATCTATCGCGCGCATTTTCGCTGCCATATTTAGGATATTGGGTGATGACATTTTGCGCATAATCGCGCCAAACAATCTCTTTTAAGAAAATTTCTACGCTGCCCCCAGCATCGGCAAATTCATGCCATAATGTCGCGGGTGAAATCTCTCCGAAATGAAGATGCGGGGATAATAAGGATGTGCCTTTTAACGACGGGCTATTGCGCTGTTCATCATATTGCGCGGCTTTATCGGTAAACTCTATGGTCCGCTGCCGCGCGCCCTGCTCTCCTGGATTCCATATATCGCGCAGTCCCCCAGCCCAATCTGGTTTCGTGGGCAGCAGACTCCAATCTTCTAGTGTATCACTCGCTGGTAATTCTGACGTCATGATGGCTTCAGGAATCGCTAACGGCTTTGGCGGCGGCATATGTTCGCGCAAAGCCCTCCAAAATGGTGTATAAATTTTATAGGGCCCACCGCTTCCTGTTTTTAATGTTGCAGGCGGCAGCAAATAATTGCCGTCAAATAAATGCAGCATCATTGTAGTGCGCACCGCTTTTTCAGCATTGCGCCACCATGGTTCATAATGATGCATGGCAAAGACGGTATCTGCACCCGTTTCCTTGGATAATTGCTCTAACATGTCTGCGCTCTCTCCGCGCCGTAATATCAGCTTTGATGCTAATTTTTGCAGCGATTGATCCAAAGATTGCAAGCTATGGTGCAGCCACCAGCGCGACGCTGCGCCCATTTTACGGTGTTTTGGCGTCGCATCATCCAAAATATAGAGCGCAATTATGGGCCTGCCAGTCTCTACAGCAGCACACAGAGCCGCATGATCGGATAGGCGTAAATCCCGCCGAAACCAGAGGATGATGGGTTTATCGTTCATTGGGATACAAATTGCACATCTTTGGCAAGCTTCACCTTAACCCTAAAACGATCCCCCACCAAAGGATGCGTAAATCGCGCATCGCCAACCACAGCATAGCTCGCATCGCCCTCTCGCACCACGCCATGATAGGGCATGCGCGACCAAAAGAGAAAAGCATCCAAATCGGGATTATCTTTGCGTAATTGCTGTAAATTTAGCACAGGCGGCGCATGTTTTGAAACCTCGATAGGAGTGCTATCATCCAAAACACGGCCCTCATCAAATAGCGAATAGCTGGCTTGATAATAATCATTAGGCCCGCCCAATATTATATCCCTATGCCAAAAAGCAAAGGGTACGGGATTCGCAACAATTTGCTTTATCTGATGCCTATCGATCGATTGGCTAATTTCATAATCTGCCCTAGAGACGGCATGCACGCTAATCATCATATTGACGTTGATGTAGCTAAGAACCGCAGCGCAAGAGAGCATAGCAGGACGGTAATAGCGTATGTGCGCTTTTTTCTCGCGCCGCAATGAGAGGAACAGCCCAAGGATTAGCGCAATCCATATCCATAAATCTATGATGAACATAGTATCACCATAAAACCAGCGAGAAGAAAATGGCTCTAAAAAACGTACGCCATAGCTGTTGAGCAAATCTAATGCAGGATGGCTCAATGTACCGATAAATGCCAAGGTGAGCAGCCATTTGCGATTTATTGGCAAACGGTCTTCAGGACGTTTACCGCGCTTTACCTGCCAAACATCGAATCCTATCATTATCGCCCATAAAATGATTGGCAATACCACCATAGCGATTGGCCCATGCGTGATACCGCGCCGTATCGCCAAATGGCTATGCCCGCCAAATAGCACCGCAATCGCGTCTATATCGGGCAAGTTAGCCGCAATGATAAGCGTGGGCATGGCAAGGCCAGTTTTCTTCTTAAGGCCCATTTGCCCCAAGACAGCACCCGCTAGGCTATGCGTTAAATTATCCATTTAAGATAGAACCATTACAAATCGGGGCCATCCTCGGTCACTGTCCAAGTTTGACCTTTGCTCACCAAAGCTTGCAAATCAGGCTTTTTATTCGCGGCGATGGCTTCATTTTGCGCGACAACAGCAGTTTCAAAGGTTGGCTTTGGATCATCATAAATAACACCGAGCGGCATAGGAAATGCGCCAAATTGCAATTCCACTAACATATGCGCGGTGCTACGATTGGTGACGTCATGCCGCAAAACGCCAGCGGCTTGCCAATCGCCATCGACCACATCCACGACCTTTAAGGCCATTTTGTCTTGGTCTAATGCGATACCCTTTGCACCTTTTTCAAACAGCATAGGCTCACCATTAGCAAGCCATAGCTGCGTTGCAGCGGCGGTTTTCTTAGCAGCAAAATCCTCGAAAACATCTTTATTATAAACGATACAATTTTGAAAAATTTCAATAAATGCTGCGCCTTTGTGCGCATGAGCAGCCATCAAAACATCAGGTAAATTCTTATTAATATCGATCCCGCGCGCAACAAATCGTGCGCCCGATCCCAATGCAAATGCACACGGGCTAGCAGGATGATCGACGCTACCATAGGGCGTTGATGGGCTGTTAGTGCCTTCGCGCGATGTTGGCGAATATTGCCCCTTTGTCAGGCCATAAATCTCATTGTTAAACAGCATGATCTGGCAATTTAGGTTACGGCGCAGCACATGCATTGTGTGATTGCCGCCAATCGAGAGCGCATCGCCATCGCCCGTGATTATCCAAACGTCCAATTCAGGATTGGCAAGCTTTACGCCCGTTGCAACGGCGGGAGCGCGGCCGTGAATGGTGTGAAAACCATAAGTTTCCATATAATAGGGAAAGCGGCTCGAACAACCAATGCCCGACACAAATACCGTATTGGCAGGACTGCCGCCAATCATCGGCATAGTACGCTGCACAGCTTTTAGGATCGCATAATCACCGCACCCTGGACACCAGCGCACTTCTTGGTCGGTTTCCCAATCTTTTAGCGTTGTTTCGATTTTGCTAATCTCATTCATGATAGCGCCTCCGCTATGGCTGTTTCAATTTCTGCGATGGTAAAGGGCTGGCCTGAAACCTTATTCAAAGGCTTGGCATCGACCAAATATTGATCGCGCAATAGGGTTTTAAGCTGCCCCATATTCATTTCAGGCACAATCACATGGTCATAGCTTTTCAGCAATTCGCCCAGATTTTTGGGCATAGGCCAAATATAGCGCAAATGAATATGGCTGACATCCATGCCTTTTTCGCGGCATCGGTTCACCGCTTGGTGGATAGGGCCATAGGTTGACCCCCAACCAATCAGCGCCAATTTACCGCCTGCTTGGCCTAATGCAACTTCTTGATCGCCGATGCTGTTCGCAACGCCGAGCACCTTATCGCGGCGAATATCGGTCATTTGCTGATGATTGTCGCTACCATAATCAATATGACCTGTGTCCAAACCTTTTTCGATACCGCCAATACGGTGCATCAATTCGGGCGTCCCAGGCTTGACCCAAGGACGGGCTAATTTTTCATCGCGGCCATAGGGCATAAACCCGCCCGCTTGCGCCTGCGTCATATGCTCGACAGGAAATTCTGTATAATCACTCATATCAGGAACGAGCCAAGGCTCGGCCGCATTGGCAATATAGCCATCGGTCAAAAGCATAACAGGTGTCATATATTGCGTCGCTATGCGCACCGCCTCTATCGCGCATTCGAACGCATCGGATGGCGAACGCGCTGAAATCACGGGCATGGGCGCATCACCATTGCGGCCATAAACGGCTTGATAAAGATCCGATTGCTCGGTTTTAGTTGGAAGCCCCGTAGAGGGGCCGCCGCGCTGTGAATTGACAATCACCAAAGGCAATTCGGTCATAATCGCTAGCCCCATCGCTTCGCCTTTCAGGGCAATACCTGGCCCCGATGAAGAGGTAACACCCAGCGTGCCAGCATAGCTTGCGCCAATGGCAGATGCTATCGCCGCAATCTCATCTTCGGCCTGAAAAGTGGTGACGCCATATTCTTTTAACCGCGAGAGATGATGCAAAATCGCCGATGCAGGCGTTATCGGATAACCGCCAAAAAACATCGGTAAATTGGCCATTTGCGAACCAGCAACGAGCCCCAGCGATAGAGCCTCTGCGCCATTAACGGTGCGATATAGACCAGGATTAGCAGGCGCTGCTGGAAGAGCCGCTTGCTTAACAGGGCCAGAAAGCTCGGCCGTTTCACCATAGGCATGGCCTGCGTTCAAAGCCGCTATATTGGCCTGTGCAATTTCTGGTTTCTTAGCAAATTTACTGGTGAGCCAATCGACAATCGGCTGACGATCGCGATCAAACATCCATAGCGCAAGCCCCAATGTCCACATATTTTTACAGCGCAATGCTTCTTTATTGCCTAGCCCAAAAGGTTTAACGGCTTCGAGCGTAAGGGCTGAAATATCAAAGGCTAATAATTGCCATTTAGCAAGCGAGTCATCTTCGAGCGGGTTATTTTCATATTTGGCTTTGTCGAGGTTTCTTTTGCCAAATTCGCCGCTATCCGCGATTATCAAACCACCCGCTTTCAGGCTATCAACATTGACCTTTAACGCCGCTGGATTCATGGCGACAAGGACATCGGGCTGATCGCCAGCGGTATGAATTGCGCGCGAGCCGAAATTGATCTGGAACGCTGAAACGCCAAATAATGTACCTTGCGGTGCTCTTATTTCTGCTGGAAAATCAGGGAATGTAGCCAAATCATTGCCCGCCAAAGCGGTAGAGAGCGTAAATTGTCCGCCAGTGAGCTGCATTCCATCACCGCTATCCCCGGCAAAACGAACGACAACAGAGTCTAATGCTTCTTCTTCATTGCCTGCTTCTTGTGCCGCACTTGCCATATAAATTCCTACCCATTCAATCTTTTAGGCATCCTCTCTATTAAAGCATCCATCATTATGCAATTTAGAAAATCTGTTGCCTAGCAATATCAATATTTATGCTATAACTACGCTATCGTCATTAACATTATAAATATAGAGCAAAAACCATGATTGATGAAAAATATGACCCTCTGCCCTATCGGCCTTGCGTTGGGATAATGCTGGTCAATGCCGATAATCAGGTTTTTGTGGCTAAACGCAACGATAATCGCACCAGCCCATGGAAAGATGCGTGGCAAATGCCCCAAGGCGGTATTGATGAGGGCGAAGATGCCCAAGCTGCTGCCTTTCGCGAATTAGAAGAAGAAACAGGTGTTTGCGCCGATTCAGTAGAATTAATTGCGCAGAGCAAGGACGAGCATTTTTATGACCTACCCAAAGAATTATTGGGCAAATTATGGAAAGGGAAATGGCGCGGACAGAGGCAATATTGGTATTTAATGCGCTATTTAGGGCCTGATTCTGATATAAATATCGATACAGAAATACCCGAATTTAGCGAATGGAAATGGAGCAAAATTGAGAATTTGGCGGACAACATTGTCCCCTTCAAGCGTATTATTTATCAAAATTTAGCGCAAGAATTTTCTGCCTTACTGAAGGTGTCAAATAGCTAAATAGAGGTTTAAAATCTTGCAAAACATATATTTACCTTATTGCGAAACAATCATTTACATCATAATCATCTTGGCATGATGAAAAATATCACCCTCCAATCATTGCCCATCTTCGGATGCGCAATCTTATTAACCACTCCAGCGATGGCGGCTCTGCCTGCCCCTGTAAAATCGATCATTGATGCTGCAATAGCTAGCGGTAATGATGATGAAGTTAAAATCGCAATTAAATTAGCAAAAGCTACTAATCCTGATGATTTGGCAGAGATTGAAGCCATTGAGAGCGATTATACTGCGCTGCAAAAAATTAAATTGGCCGAAGCAGAAAAATCTAAACAAGCAGCGTTAAAGCAGGCTGGATTTTTCGAAAATTGGACAGGTCAAGGCGAGTTGGGGGCATTTCGCTCCTCTGGTAATAGCAGCAATACAGGCTTAACTGCGGGTGCAAAATTGACCAAAGAAGGCAATAAATGGCGCTATAATTTTCGCGCAGTTGCTGATTTTCAACGCACCAATGGGGTGACAACCAGAGAGCAATATTTAGCCGCTATCGAACCCAATTATAAAATCAATGATCGTCTCTATGCTTATGCTCTTGGTCAATATGAACGCGATAGGTTTCAAGGGTTTTCATCGCGCCTTACCGCTTCTGGCGGCGTAGGCTATCAAGTGATAGATAAAGAAAAAACACAATTATCCGTAAAAGCTGGCCCAGCCTATCGTCAAACAAATTTCATCGGCGGCGGTTCGCAATCAACGCTCGCAGGTTTGGCGGGTCTTGATTTTTCTCAGCAGCTTTCAAAAAATCTGCGGTTTACTGAAAATGCAACGGCTTATATTGAATCGGCGAATACAACATTATCATCGGAAACCGCATTAGAAGCAAAATTATCTAATGCCCTGTCGGCGCGTATTTCATATTTGGTTGAATATGAGAGCAGCCCGCCACTTGGATCCGTAAACACAGATACGTTGACGCGCATAACGCTGGTTTATGGTTTTTGATAATAGATATTAATTTTGAGATTCTGATTCTGGCGTGATGCTAATCTCGCTGGCCAGAATCTCTCCTTTATTGGATGCTTTAGCGATTGCGATTTTCAAGCTTTGATTATTGGCACAATCCACACCGCATAAAATTTTCAAACGTGTCAAATTGGCTTGAGCGCGTTCAATAGCCCCTTTTTGTGCAAATAATTGACCTTGTTTTATAAGTGCGGTTTGGTTGTTTGGGCTAATTTCTAATACTTCTTTATAGAGAGTTATGGCTTTGCCTGGCAAGTTTTGCTGCGTAGCAATCTCGGCTAGGGCTATATAGGCTTTGCGATTACGCGGGTGCAGAGCCAGCGCTGTTTCGTACAAACCAATCGCTTCATCCCATTGCCCAGCCTCTACAGCTTGCGCCGCTTTATCCATAAATGCTTGTGCTTGTGCGCTGATTTGGTCATCTTGATTATGCGAATAACCAACGCTAGATACGGTCGCTAAAAATAGAGATAATGAAATTACTAGAGGTGAAAAGCGCATAAATAAATTCCAATAACCTAAGTTTTGAGTAGTAATATCAGCACCAATATTACCCCTACCATCAATCACAATTTTTCCAATCTCGCAAAGAAAAAGCCATCACAACCATCGTGATGCGGTGTTAATATCTTACCATCCCCAATATTGCGTCCAAAATCAATATCAATATTATGCGCTTGCCATCTTTCATATCGTGATAGAAATTCTTTGACTTGATGAGGCCCTTCCTCTTCTAGGATAGAGCAAACCGCAAATATAATGAAGCCTCCTTTTTTTGTCATTTGTTCGGCAATGTCTAAAACACGGGCTTGTTGACGTTTGACCTGCTCTAACCTCTGTTCATTCATACGCCATCGCGTTTCGGGATTACGCCGCCAAGTCCCTGTTCCCGAGCAAGGCGCATCGACCAAAACCATATCAAAACTCCCTCTCAATTCTGAGAGGCTATCGATTTCTTTACCGGGATTGAGCAAAATCTTGCGAATGACATCCAAACTATTATGATGAGTAGCTACATCCATTAATCGCGCCTGCCGTGCTGATATTTTGGACAGCCGAGCGCGATTGACATCGGTTGCGATAATTTCCCCAGATTGCGCTTTTATTATTTTATCAAATAATGATAATGTCTTGCCACCTGCCCCTGCGCATAAATCCAGGATTTTCTTACCCTTTACATCGCCGCAAGCTTCGACGATTAATTGGCTGCCAAAATCTTGGATTTCAATCAATCCATCCCTATAGAGCGGTAATTGCGTAATCGCACTATTGGTAGCTAGTCTAATCGCATTCTCACCTATTATCTCTGCATCATCCAAAAGCGACATTATAGCCGCCCTATCTGTGCGCGATATATTGATGCGTAAATCAAGCGATGCCCTACCCAATAGAGCTTGTTTTTCTTGCTGATCGATAATGTCGGGCAATCGCGCTTCAATCCATTCAGGAATCAGTCCTTTTTTTGCGCGCGGTTCATCTGCGGTAATCTTAGCCGGCCCATAGTGTGAACCATCAAAACAATCTGCTAATTCGCGATCGTCATCCGCCATAGCAACGATTGCGCTGCGCGCAGTTTCAGGCCGCGTACCAAAGAGCCGAATAGCATTCCAAACCAATTCACGAATAGCGCGCCTATCTTTGGAACCCGCATAGCGGCGCGCCTTAAAGAAAGCACTCGCCAAATGATCCGCTGCAGAGCCATTATCCCGTGCCGCAGCAATAATGGCATCCAATAGCTCTATGGCCGCTTCTACGCGGGCTGCTGCTCTCATTTGAAAACGCCAAAATATAGAGGCTTCATTCTATTAACGTGTGGGATAATTTGGCGCCTCTCGCGTAATGACAACATCATGAACATGGCTTTCTTGAAGCCCTGCATTGGTAATACGCACAAAGCGGGCCTTATTTTGAAAATTATTTATATCAGCAGCCCCTGTATAGCCCATTGCTGCTTTGACACCGCCAACCAATTGATGAATAACATCGCTAGCCGCGCCTTTATAGGGCACTTGCCCCTCAATGCCTTCGGGCACTAATTTCATTTGGTCTTTAATATCTTGCTGAAAATATCGATCCGCTGAGCCGCGCGCCATAGCCCCTACACTGCCCATTCCGCGATAGCTTTTGTAAGAACGTCCTTTATAGAGAAAAGTCTCGCCAGGGGCTTCTTCTGTCCCCGCTAATAAAGACCCCACCATAACGCTCGATGCGCCAGCAGCAATAGCTTTGGCAACATCGCCCGAGGTGCGTAAACCGCCATCAGCAATGATAGGAATACCGTCTTTTGCTGCTTCTTTGGACGATTCCATAACCGCAGTTAATTGCGGTACCCCAACCCCTGCGACTATCCGCGTGGTGCATATAGACCCTGGGCCAATGCCGACTTTTACGCCATCGGCGCCAGCATCTATCAACGCACGGGTGGCCTCGGCCGTCGCTACATTGCCCGCAATGATCTGAATAGCAGGATTAATCGATTTAATTTCCCTAACCGCTGCGCTGACCATTTTGCTGTGGCCATGCGCGGTATCAATGATAATCAAATCGCAACCTGCTTCGATTAGAGCCTTGGCCCTTTCAATGCCTTTTTCACCAACCGTGCTCGCCGCTGCAACGCGCAACCGGCCAGAGCTATCTTTGGTAGCATTGGGGTAATTCACAGATTTTTCAATGTCTTTAACCGTAATCAAACCAACGCATTTATAAGAATCATCCACCACAATCAATTTTTCGATACGGCGTTTATGCAATAATTTACGGGCTTCATCTTGGGATACACCGATGGGAACGGTGGCCAAATCATCCTTGGTCATCAATTCTTTTATGGGTTGATTTTGATCTTCTGCAAACCGAACATCTCTATTGGTCAGCATTCCCATTAATTTGCCGCTTTCTTCGACCACTGGAATACCCGAAATACCATTATTTTTCATCAGCGCATTGGCTTGTGATAAAGTAGCATCTGGCCCGATAGTGATAGGATCAACAACCATACCCGATACAGAGCGTTTCACTTGGCGCACAGCGGCGCATTGCGCTTCAATGCTGAGGTTGCGGTGCAACACCCCAATTCCGCCATTTTGAGCCAAAACTATGGCCATCTTAGCTTCGGTCACTGTGTCCATCGCCGATGACAAAATCGGAATATTGAGTTTTATATTCTTTGTTAAATAGGTCGATGTGTTTGTTTGGCTTGGCATAACATCGGATTCTGCCGGCTGTAACAACACATCGTCAAAGGTCAAACCTAGCTTTATTTCCATAATCTCGCCATCTTCAATAAAAAGGATTCGTGGCAGGTCATGTAAACAGAAAAGAAATTATTCGCTACCCTTGATTCCACTATAGCTGTTTATATTTGCAAAATGCTCGGCCAATTTCAAATGTAACACAGCATCTTCGGCAGCGCCGCCCAATTCAATAGTCTCGCTATAATTATCTCTGACGCTATGGTAATCGCTGCTTAAAAATTGAGCCAATAAATCTAGATCAGCAAATGAACCACCCACCATCAATGCTGGGATTCCTCTTGATGCTAAGGCCCAACCATCCTGTCGACGAATGAAAGCATTGGCCTCGGTGCTGCTTTCGACTTCGCGGCCCAAATCTACCGCTATTTTCTCAACGATAGGATCTAAATCAGTAGTCCCACGCCCAATGATAGCCACTTTTGATCCTTTGGGGGCTATGGCGATGGTATCGACATTGAGCGCAATGGCTATTTTTTTAATATCGACCGGTGCATTATCAACCAAATGATATGCCCCTAATAGGCCGCTCTCTTCAGCGGTGGTGCCGACAAAATAAATATCACGGTCAAATTTTTTCTTACCCAAATGTTTGGCGACCTCAATCAATACCGACATACCGCTCGCATTATCAATAGCACCATTACAAATACGGTCTTTTTCGCCTTTGGGACGGCAATAACCCAAATGATCCCAATGCCCCATAAGAAATACAGAACCTGAAGCAGGCTTGATGCCTGGTAATTTTGCAATAACATTATAGCTATTATATTTGCGCACAGAAGTCAGAACAGTCCAATTGGACGAAAGCTCCAAATCCATACCATTAAACTTTCCATCTTCGGCAGATTTAAGCATTTCTTTCCAACTGATTTTAGCGGCTTCAGCCAATGATTTTCCATAATCAAAACTGGCTAATCCATTGATTTTCAAATCATTGTCTCTGGCTTGCAAAGATACAGGCCGCGCTGTCAAAAACCGGCTAAAACGCCCCCAATCAGACTCTTCGCTCAAAATGATAACCACAGCAACTGCGCCTGCTTGCGCTAATTTTTCGCTGCGCTCCATCGCCGATGCCGCATCGCCTTTTATGAAAGATGGGTTGCCCCCCAAAATGAAAACGGCTTTACCCGACACATTATCGATTGCGCTGCCATCTTCCTTAATACCATAGCCGCCAAATATTGTTGCGCTGGAAAATTCCTCTTTCGCTAAGTTACCGATTAGAGCAATCTCGCTACTTGTTATATTTTGCGCTAGATTGCTCTTGCTAAATGTCACAATGTGCGATTGCGGCAGTCTTTTGACCAAGGGTACGGGTTGATAAAAACGACCATCTTTTGCGCCTCCAACATAACCCGCTGCAAACCATTTTTGGGCCAGATAATGCACCGTTTTTATGCCACCTCTAGTGCCTGGTTCTCTGCCTTCAAATTCATCGCTGGCTAATATTTTGACATGCGCCCTCAAATCATTCTCGGTAATTTCTTGCGCATCTGCCGTAATGCCAAGAGAGCAGAGCGCCAAGAGTGGCCCAAAAAATAAATTATAGACTCTATTATGCACTTTATATGTCTCCATGGATAGTGATGACGTTGCTAGAAAATTTATTACTATACCAACCTTAATCAACGAACATATTAAAATTACGCATCCCTGATAATATATTCAATTACAGATTTTTATAATATAGCTTTATTTTGAGATAATCAAAATTACTGCTTGGCTTTTTGAGCAAAATACAGTTAGTTTACCTCATTTAATAAGGGGAATTCAAATGGGCGGCTTTTTTTTCGTGATGTTCATACTGGTGCTGCTGGTATTAATCTATCTTATGGCCAGTATTAAAATAGTCAAGCAAGGCTTTCATTATACGATTGAATATTTTGGCCGCTATCACATGACAGCAAAACCAGGTTTCAATTTCTTTCCAGCATTTTTTTACCGCGTTGGCCGCAAGGTCAATATGATGGAACAAGTGTTGGATATTCCAGGCCAAGAAATTATCACCAAAGATAATGCTATGATTGCTACCGATGGTGTTGTTTTCTTTCAAGTCCTTGATGCCGCGAAAGCCGCCTATGAAGTGAATGATCTATATTTAGCGATTATGAATTTGACGACAACTAACCTGCGCACCGTGATGGGCTCTATGGATCTTGATGAGACATTATCAAAACGCGATGAAATTAACGGCCGTTTGCTCGTTACAGTTGATGATGCGACCACGCCTTGGGGCGTTAAAATCACCCGCGTAGAGATTAAAGATATACGGCCACCGCAAGATATTTCAAATGCTATGGCCCGCCAAATGAAAGCAGAGCGCGAAAAGCGTGCAAATATATTAGAAGCAGAAGGGTTTCGTGAAGCAGCTATTCTAAAAGCAGAAGGTGAGAAACGATCACAAATTTTGGATGCGGAAGGTCGGCGCGAGGCGGCCTATCGTGATGCAGAAGCGCGCGAGCGTGAAGCCGAAGCCGAGGCCAAAGCCACAACATTAGTATCTGATGCTATTTCGAAGGGCGACAAACAAGCGATTAATTATTTCGTTGCACAAAAATATACAGAAGCCGTTGAGAAATTTGCCACATCACCCAATGCCAAGACTATATTATTCCCAGTCGAAGCAACCAATTTAATTGGTTCATTGGGTGGAATTGGCGAACTTACAAAAGATATTTTAGCCCCCAATAATTCAACGCAACGCGCCAGCGTTCCAAGGAGCAAGGCTTAAATCATGGATATTTTTAATCGATTAGCAGAGATGCCACATGCTTATATTTGGCTCATTTTTGCGGCTATTTTGGGTATCGGTGAAATTATCGTGCCGGGCGTATTTTTGATATGGATCGCGCTTGCAGCGGCCATTACTGGGGTGCTTACATTGGCAGTTGGTTTGCTGCCTGCTCTGCAATTTGGCCTTTTTGGTATATTGTGTATTGCTGCGGTTTATCTTGGCCGTAAATGGTATTTAGAGCGCGGTGCGAGCGTTGAAGATCCGCTGCTTAATGACCGATCAGCGCGCATGGTTGGCCAATCGGTTATGGTGACAGAAGATGTCAATGAATATGAAGGGCGCGCTAGAGTCGGAGACAGCGAGTGGCCCGCGCGCGGAAACTCGATTAAGAAGGGGCAAAGTGCTAAAATAATCGAGGTAAAAGATGGGATCATTCATATCGCAGCCATATGAGCATTCATGCGCGCATTTCGCATCGATATATTAATATCTTCAGGCTAAATATGAGAATATAACGCGCAAAAAAAGAGCCTGCATAGCGCAGGCCCTGTATTTTTATGAATGGTAATTTTAATCTTTGAATAAAAATTTATTTTTTGCCAAAAAATCCTTTGGCCATATCTGCAATATCATTGAGCGGATTACCATCGCCATCGCGGTCCAACATCCCGCCTAATTTGCCCATAATTCCATCATCGCCCTTGACCATTTCGGTCAAGCTATCGAGAGAAATACCTTTTTCTTCAGCAACTTCTTTTAAGGCTTCCATTTTGTCGCCATCGCCGCTCAACTTATCACCAAGCGAGCTGACAATGTCTTTGGCTTGATCAGGATCGACGCCCAATTTCTCTGCGATACCGTCAACATTGCTCAATAACCCGTCTAAAATACCCATTTTATTTCTCCTAAATAATAGGCTGATTTCAATACTCTAATTAATCTCTACCATCAAATAACATATAGCGATAATCAAACTATGTAAAATCACCCCTTATGAAATAAATTGCCTCTAATATGCCATAATTTTCTAACATTATATCGTTTAACACAAGCCAGAAACAATCTTGATTGAGTGAATAAACAACCCTAAGGTTCAATTATGACAGCAATAATCGCATTGGTAGACGATGACCGCAATATATTGACATCTCTGTCAATCGCTTTGCAAGCAGAAGGATATACCACCCGCATATATTCCGACAGCGAGATTGCTCTTGATGCCCTGATGAAGGCCCCTCCTCAACTCGCAATCTTTGACATTAAAATGCCTAAGATGGATGGGATTGAATTGTTGCGCCGCTTCCGCGAGAAAAGCACAGTACCTGTAATATTTTTAACCTCAAAAGATGATGAATTAGATGAAGCTCTAGGTTTAGCAATGGGGGCCGATGATTATATTGCCAAACCATTTTCTAACCGATTATTATTAGCCCGCATTAAAGCTATTTTGCGCAGAGCCCAATATAATGCAGCAAATAATGATGCTATAAAAGACAAAGAAATGGAAACCATCGTTCGTGGCGATTTAGAAATAGACCCCGCCCGCCATCATGTGAAATGGAAACAAAATAACATCACCCTTACCGTTACAGAATTTATCATATTGGAATTATTAGCAGCAAGACCTGGCGTTATCAGAACACGCAGCCAGTTAATGGATGTAGCTTATGAAGATGATATTTATGTTGATGACCGCACAATCGATAGTCATATAAAAAGATTGCGCAAAAAGTTCAAAGAAAGTGATCCAGAATTTACTGCTATCGATACATTATATGGCGCTGGTTATCGTTTTTCAGTAGAATGAGCCAATGACAAAAAATGCGCATGAAGAACTTAAATTACACTGGAGTAGACGTTTTTCGCTAACTGCTCGTATTTTGGCGGTCAATATTTTTGCTCTTGTTTTGATGGTGTTTGGCTTATTGGCTCTCGACAGTTACCGCACCGGTTTGTTCGATGAACGTCTTAAGGCTTCGCGTGTAAAATTGGATGCGATCGCCGAGATTATCACCACAATATCTGCTGAAAAACGCGCAGAATATTTGGTGCGTATCAGCGAAAAAAATGATTCAAGAATACGCCTCTACAATAGTAAAGGGGTGAAGATAATTGATAATTTTCTTATCTCTGAACCCACTTATACGCTGCGCAATCCCGCCGATGAACCCGTTGAAAAAATAGCGGCTCGTTATTTGGATTATCTTTTTAATTTCTTAGTATTAGCGCCCAAATTAAAATCATTTGAAGAACCCGAAAACGATGATTTATCGTCATGGGAGCATGCTGCATCCGTAACCCCAAACACCCCCCATTCAGAAGTGCGTAATGCCAAAGACCTCTCGCCCGTAATCATTACAATAGCCAAAACAATCGATGGTGATTTCACGCTTATCGAAACAATAAATGCGCATGATTTACGCATCAAGATTCGCGCAGAAAGAAGCAGCATATTCACATTTTTTCTCATTGTTCTAACTGTTTCTATATTATTATCCTTATTCTTAGCCCGCACTATAGTGAAACCAATCAAGCGATTGGCAACCTCCTCAATCAAGGTTAGGCTGGGCCGATCTTCGCAGGTTAATATTCCAAGATTACCCGAGAGAAGCGATGAAATTGGCATGTTAGCGCGTGCTTTGTCCGATATGAGCATGGCATTGCGCAAACGTCTAGAGCTCACGCAATCCTTTGCCGATGATGTGGCGCATGAGATTAAAAACCCGCTGGCATCGCTGCGCTCTGCTCTGGATGGCCTTGAAAATATAAAAGACCCTGCTCTTTTAAGGCAATTATTAAATATTGCCAAAGATGATGTACGCCGTATGGATCGGCTCATCACGGATATAGCAGAAGCTGGCCGTGTCGATTCTCTAATTGCTAAGGCGCAATTTGAAGAAATTAATGTCATAAAGCTCATAAAAAAAATCATAAATAACCGCAAACATCGCGATGGAGATAAACCCATCTTATTGGAATATGATAAAAATTTATCACTCACCATAATGGCAGAAAATATACGAATAGAGCGGGTTATTGAAAATTTAATAGATAATGCTCTTTCGTTTTCACCAACAAGCAAGCCCATAGAAATAATTGTCAGCAAAGTAAAAAACAACATTATCCTAAGCGTAAGTGACAATGGGCCAGGCATAAAAGAAAGCGATTATGAAAGAATATTTCAACGTTTTTATTCATCGCGGCCAGATGAAGATTTTGGCAAACATAGTGGATTGGGGCTCGCTATTTCGCGCGCAATCATTGAAGCGCACGATGGAAGCATTAGAGCGAGACAGCGTCTTGATGGTAAACAAGGTGGATGCTTTGAGATAATTTTAACTGCGGCAGAAAGCCATGAATAAAGCCCTGACCATCAGCGGCAGCGCCATAGCCATAGCGAATGATGCCGTTATCATAATGGGGCCTTCGGGATCGGGAAAATCTGATTTAGCCTTAAGGTTAATCGATCGCGGGGCACGGCTTATAGCGGATGATCTTATCACAATCATTGGCGATTATAACCGCCCTATTGCCGCGCAAAGCGCACATCATATCGATGCGATGGAAATAAGAGGCGTGGGGATAATCCCAATGGATTGTGTCGATAATATCATGCTCAAACTAATGGTGCAATTAAACGGCGATTATGAGCGAGGGCCTGCGCCCCTGCCCTTGGTAAATTACGGGCATTATACTATTCCTTGCCTAAAGCTGGCGCCATTTGAAATATCCGCGCCCATCAAAATAGAACAAACACTCATCAATCTTGAGCGTTTAACTAATATAAAAAATGGACATTAACCGATATTTTCATAGGATATTTTAGGATAATCTCTATACTATCATTATGAAACAGCCCGATCCCAAAGACGAAGATAATATCCAAACCATATTGCTGGTCTCTGGCTTGTCTGGTGCGGGTAAATCAACGGCGTTGAAAACATTAGAAGATATTGGCTGGGAAGCGGTTGATAATTTCCCCATTCGACTCATTGGTGCTTTAATTGACACACCCTCGACAATCCATCAGACAAATGCGCCGCTTGCGCTGGGTTTTGATAGCCGAACGCGCGGCATAGAAGCCAATACATTAATCAAACAAATCAAAAAATTAGAGCAAAATAAGAAATTCAACATCATAACATTGTTTCTGGATTGTAATGGTAATGAATTGGAACGTCGCTATGCCGAATCAAGACGCAGACATCCTCTCAGCCACGACCGCCCTGCATCTGATGGCATAGCTCAAGAGCGACAATTATTAGAGCCTTACCGGCGATGGGCAGAAAATATTATCGATACCAGTAAAATGTCGGTCAATGATTTACAGCATGAAATTAGGCAAAAATTTGCTCTCGATTCCCCGCCAAGGATGACAATATCTCTCACGAGCTTTGGTTTTTCAAGAGGCGTTCCCAATAATGTGGATCTGGTGTTTGATATGCGATTTTTACGCAATCCGCATTGGGACGATGATTTAAGACCTAAGACAGGTTTGGACGCGGATGTTGCTGAATATATTAAACAAGACCCTGAATATGAAAAGACGCTGCATAAAACGCTTGATTTGCTGTTGCATATATTACCGCTCTACGAAAAACAGAGCAAAGCATATGTTAATATTGCATTTGGTTGCACGGGCGGACGCCATCGTTCGGTCTATATTACCGAGACATTCGGGAAATTGTTGCAAAAATCAGGATTTTCTCCCACTATATTTCACAGAAATTTATCATCGCGTATTATTGAGTCTTTAGAGGGTTTACCCAATAAAATTTAACGCTATTCGCAATGCTGATATATTATTTTTGATGGATGAAGGTGCCTAAATTGACAATGATAGGAATAATCATAGTTACGCATGGAAATTTAGCGCAAGAATTTTTAACGGCGATGGAGCATGTTGTCGGCCCACAAAAATCCGTAGCAACCATCTGTATCGGCCCCCATGATGATATGGAAAAACAGCGTATCAACATTGAGACAGCCATCAAAGAGGTCAACAGCGATAAAGGCGTTATAATTTTGACCGATTTATTTGGTGGCACGCCCTCCAATCTTGCTATTTCATTATTAGATAGCGGCAAAGTAGAGGTCATTGCTGGGGTGAATCTGCCTATGCTTATCCGTTTAGAAAGTGCGCGCAAATCAATGAATATTGCACAGGCTATTGCCGTGGCTAAAGATGCTGGCCGTAAATATATCAATGTTGCTTCTGAATTATTAGCAGAAACCGAATGAGCGATAGTTTAAGCACGAAAAATAAACTTTATATCACAAAAAATATCACAATCGTGAACAATAAAGGTTTGCATGCGCGGGCAAGTTCTAAATTTGTGGCATTAGTGAATAAATTGCCCAAAAATCTATCGATCTTTGTTGCTAAAAATGAACAAAAGGCCGTGGGTAATTCTATCATGGGCTTGATGATGCTGGGGGCTGCAAAAGGGAATGATATTGACATAATTATAGAATATGATCCCCTTGATAAAGACCATGCTGAACATGCCCTAACGCGCCTAGAGGGACTACTTTTAGACGGCTTTGGGGAAGATTAATCATGCGGCGTAAAATCACTGGTTTTTCAAATCCGCTTATCAAAAGAGTGCGTTCGCTGCGTGAAAAAAAACATCGCAGGCGCGAGAATAAATTTATCGCCGAAGGCTTGCGTATTTTAACCGAAGCACGAGAGGCTGGTTATATCCCTGCCATAGTTTTTCTAGAGCATGGGCAAGAAGAACATCCCCTCGCCGCGATATTATGCGATGCAATAGAGAGTAATGGCGGTGATATTATCGAAACAAGCCGCGCGATAATCGCTAAGATAAGCGGCAAAGATAATGCGCAAATGCTGGTTGGTGTTTTTGATGATATAGATGTCAAATTAAGCGATATAAATCGCAATGATGCTGATATTTGGATGGCTGTTCAAGATATGCGCGATCCTGGAAATTTAGGTACAATGATGCGCACATGCGATGCTGTTGGCGGCGGCGGATTATTTTTAATTGATGATTGCACCGACCCATTTTCGGTTGAAGCTGTCCGCGCATCAATGGGGGCTGTTTTTACGCAAAAAATTATCAAATGCACATGGGATGAATTTATCGCTTGGAAAGAATCGGGGTCTGGGCAGTTGATAGGCACTAGCCTGAACACCGATAATGATTATCAAGCGGTTGAATATCAAACCCCTGCCTTTGTTTTAACGGGCAATGAAGCGCAAGGGTTACCGCAAGACTATGAACAATATTGCGATATATTGGTGAAAATGCCTATGAAGGGTAAGGCTGATAGCCTCAATGCGGCCATATCAAGCGCCGTTATGAGCTATGAAATACTCAACCAAATCCGCAAAAAATAATCAGCCATTTTTACCTTCGATAAGATCGCGCTCTGCCTCCGAAGCATAGCGCGGTAGGGCCTCAATCGGGGCGACATCACCAATTTCTTTTTTGCCCGTTGCAACGTTTAATTCAGCAAATTTACGCCCTGTGGACATAACATTACGCTCAAAACTGCCGACAAATTTATTATAATTATTAACCGCAGAATTAAGCCCATTACCAACCGATTTCAAATGCCCCGCAGCAACGGCAATTCTATCATACATTTCTTTGCCAAGGGCCCCGATATGCTTTGCCTCGCGCGCTAACCCCTCTTGCCGCCATACGCTGGCAACCGTGCGGGCTATGGCGACCAAATTGGTTGGCGTTGCGAGTAATATTTTCTTTTCAAAAGCAAAGTCCCAGAGTTGCGGATCATGCTCCAATGCTGCGGCTAAGAAATGCTCGCCCGGAACAAACATAATCACATAATCAGGAGCATCCTCAAATTGATCCCAATAAGCTTTGCGCGATAAACCCTCGATATGATTTTTCATCGATGCACAATGCCGCGATAAAGCGGTTATTCGAGCTTCATCATCATGACTATCAAAAGCATCCTGATAATCGTTGAGCGATACTTTGGCATCTATCACCAAAGAGCTGCCGCCTGGCACGCGCAAAATAGCATCAGGGCGCATGCTTTGCCCTTCTTCGTCCTTCACGTTCACCTCGGTCTTAAAATCAACATGTTCAGAAAGACCGCAGCTTTCCAACACATTTTTGAGCTGCTGCTCACCCCAACGCCCTCTTGCTTTGGGGGCATTACGCAAACTATTGACCAATTTAGCAGCTTCCGATGAGACTTTATCTTGGCCGATTTTCATATCGCCAATCAAGCCTTTTAACTCGCCATAGGCTTCATTACGGTCTTTCTCGACTTTCTCAACTTGTAATCTATACTCGCTTAATTTCTCACCCACAGGGTTGAGCAATTGTTTGATTTGCTCTTGGTTTTTTTCACCCGCCTGATGGAAACGTTCGTTCGCGCGCTGTAAAAAAGCGTTTTGAGCATCGCCCAACATTTTTTGCCCCACATTTTCAAACTCTAAGGTCAGGGCTTCTTTTGCTTCTTTTAGCGATGTTAATTGCTGTTCAAAAGATTTTTTTCGTTCTTCGCTACTGGCCTCTAACCGCGCTAATTGATCGCGCGCATCATCGCGCTCTTCAGCAACGCCATCGAGCATAGAGCGTAATTGCGTCGCGGTTTCATTACCAGCAGATGCAACACGCTGACCGATAAACCAACCTGCAGCAATTCCAATGCTAATACCCAATATTAAGCTAACAATGATAGCAAGAATGACGCTAATTTCCACATTTGACCCCTAAAGAACGAAATAGGAACATAGCAATTTGATTGATAAGGTCAAGCCCAGAAATTAGGATTCTTTATTTAGCGATTTTTGGCGTTTTTTTATGCGGTGATACCGCCACATGCTAAAGGGAATAAGCATGAAATATATAGCGGCTGTTAGAGCCAAAGTCGGCCAAGGCGCAACAATCAATGCCCCTACAAAAGGGCCGCAAAGTGCAATAGCTATAAAACGCCAGCTATGCCGTATGCGCAGAGATTTCCAGCTAAATGTTGCAACATTAGAAATAACCAAGACACAAATGATGAGCATCCAAGGGCCAATGAGATAGGGTTCTCTGATCCATTCGGCACCTGTTTCAATCCAAATGGCAATGGGCATTAACGCCATGCCTGCAGCACTTGGCGCTGGAACGCCCGTCAGATAGCCAGCAATTTTGTGCGGCTGTGGGTCGCTGTCAATTTGCGCATTAAAGCGCGCCAGACGTAGCGCCATACAGAGGGTGAAAAACAAGCATATCGTCCAGCCAAATCGCTCCATATTTTGCAAAGACCAGCTAAAGACGAGCACCGCAGGCGTAACCCCAAAACAGATAACATCCGAGAGCGAATCTAACTCCGCACCAAAACGACTTTGGCCATTGAGCATGCGGGCTATGCGGCCATCGAGACCATCCAATATACCCGCCACCACTATACAAGCAGCAGCCCCCACCCAATTTTGAGAAAGAGCATACCAAACGCCTGAAAAGCCAACGCACAGCGCCATCGCTGTAACGGCGTTGGGCACAAAAGAACGTATCGGAATAGTTGTCATTATGGCATATACTTGCGCTCTAAGAGTTTGCTTTGCAAGCAAAAACAAACCATCAAAATTGATTAATGCCCCTATTTATTGAGAAATAGCCAGTAAGTCCTCATCAACATTAATTTCCGCAATGATTGTTTCACCCGCGACGCAGCGTTGCCCTTTGATGACTTTAGAAGCCGTGCCTTTAGGGAGATAAATATCAACGCGGCTACCAAAACGAATAAGCCCAATCCGTTGCCCCACGCCAACGACATCTCCTGTTTTAACAAAAGAGATAATCCTGCGCGCAACCAAACCTGCTATTTGTGTAAACCCTACGCGCAGCCCATCAGGGCGTTCCACCAGAAAATGTTGGCGTTCATTGTCTTCGCTGGCTTTATCCAAATCTGCATTCAGAAATTTACCTGGGATATAAGCAACATGTTTAATCGTTCCGCGCACGGGGGTGCGATTAATGTGCACATCAAATACGCTCATAAATACAGAAACACGAGTCACTAATTCATCGCCCAATCCTTCTGGGCCAGCTAGTTCGGCAGGAGGCTGCACTTGTTGAATCAGGGTGACCAATCCATCTGCTGGAGAGACTATATAGCGATCATCATCGGGGGTTGCGCGCTTTGGGTCTCTGAAAAATGCAAATGTCCATATTGAAACACCGACCATCGGCCAAGCCAATATAGTAGCAAAGCCTCCGAGAAAAAATAACCCCGCAGTGGCTGCTACGGCAATAAGGCCAAATTTACGGCCTTCTGGATGAATTGGAGGGAATGACCATTTAGCAATGCCTTCGCCTCTATTTGTTAATTCTTGTCTGGACATAATCTTTCCCTAAGGGGTGAAATGTTAAGATACAAGTTAGAATGATATTATGTTCGATTAAATTTGCACTTCATTGTGCATAAGTTTATCCCCAAGAGTTGAACATTGGCAAAAATTTGCTATGGCGCATTTATATAAATAAATTAAACATAACTCATTCCTCACAGAAAGCATTTTCTTATGGCAAAAATTAAAGTCAAAAATCCTGTCGTTGAACTAGACGGCGATGAAATGACACGAATTATTTGGCAATGGATAAGAGAGAGACTCATTCTCCCTTATCTTGATATTGATTTGAAATATTATGATTTATCTATTGAAAAGCGCGATGAAACAAATGATCGAATCACTGTCGATTCTGCCAATGCTATTCGTGAACATGGCGTTGGTGTAAAATGTGCAACGATTACGCCCGATGAAGATCGTGTCGAAGAATTTGGTCTTAAAAAAATGTGGAAGTCACCAAATGGCACGATCCGTAACATTCTGGGCGGCGTAGTTTTCCGCGAACCCATTGTTATGCAAAATGTACCGCGCTTAGTCCCTGGCTGGACTGACCCGATAGTCGTTGGGCGTCATGCTTTTGGCGATCAATATAAAGCAACAGACTTTCGCGTTCCAGGCCCTGGTAAATTACGTCTCATATTCGAAGGCGAAGATGGCAATACTATTGACGAAGAGGTTTTCCAATTCCCAAGCAGCGGCGTTGCTATGGCTATGTATAACCTTGATGATAGCATTAGAGACTTTGCCCGTGCGTCTCTAAACTATGGCATAGCGCGTCAATGGCCTGTTTATCTATCCACCAAAAACACCATTATGAAAGCTTATGATGGGCGTTTCAAAGATATTTTCGAAGACGTTTATCAGTCTGAATTTAAGGAACAATTTGATTCAATCGGCATTGAATATCAACATCGTTTGATCGATGATATGGTTGCTAGCGCGCTAAAATGGTCTGGTAAATTCATCTGGGCTTGTAAAAATTATGATGGCGATGTGCAATCAGACACCGTTGCCCAAGGTTTTGGGTCGCTTGGCCTTATGACCTCTGTGCTTATGAGCCCCGATGGCAAAACGGTCGAATCAGAAGCCGCCCATGGCACGGTGACTCGCCACTATCGCCAGCATCAACAAGGCAAGGCAACATCGACCAACCCGATTGCATCGATATTTGCATGGACAGGCGGTCTTAAAAATCGCGGTAAATTTGATGGCACCCCAGATGTGACTCGCTTCGCCGAGACATTGGAGCGCGTCTGCATTGAAACCGTTGAAAACGGTCAGATGACCAAAGATTTGGCCATTTTAATCGGCCCAGAACAGCCTTGGATGACCACCGAACAATTTTTTGAAGCCATTGTCAACAATCTAGAAATTGCTATGGGCAGTTGGGAATAGATCTTAAGCCTCTAAATTAACGTGAGATATGATAATTTACCCTCTGGCCCTTTGTTGCTGGAGGGTATTTTTATGCTAAATCCATTATTATTTTGCATGATTGCCAAAAGAGCCTAATATCATAATATGGCAGGTGAAATTCAAATAGATGGTATCAATAATGCCCTGGTTATATTGGGTGCGGCGGGTATCATAATACCCACATTCGCCAGATTTAGAATCACCCCCATCATCGGTTTCATATTGGTAGGAATCTTAGTCGGCCCATTTGGCCTTGGAGCACTCTCTAGTCACTATCAATGGCTTGATTGGGTCACTATTTCTGATGCCGAGGCTATCAAACCATTTGGCGAATATGGCATCATATTATTGCTCTTTACCATAGGGTTAGAGCTAAGTTTCAAACGTTTATGGGCCATGCGCAAATTGGTCTTTGGCGTTGGTGCCGCTGAATTAATTGGCAGCGGTTTTATCATTGGGATGGCTTTGCATTTCTTTGGCGGACTTAGTCTTGCCGGTGCTATGGGTTTAGGCATCGCCCTTGCTTTATCATCTACAGCTCTCGTCCTTCCTATCTCTGGCACTAAATCCGCCGTTGGCAAATCAGCCCTGGCCATGCTTTTGTTCGAAGATATTGCCATTGTGCCGATCATCTTTATTTTGGGCGCGCTTGCCCCTTTTGCAGCCAATGATACCATGGATAATTTAATCACTATATTGTGGCAAGGCGCAGCCGTTATTGTTGCGATGTTGATTATCGGGCGCATCATATTACCCCCATTATTCGGCCAAGCTGCGCGGACAAAAAGCCCCGAATTATTTCTATCAATCAGCCTGTTGGTCATCATCATCGCCAGCTTAATCACGGGTGCTGTCGGATTATCGCCCATTGTTGGTGCTCTTATCGCAGGCATGTTGATTGCCGAGACTGACTATCATGGCGAAGTAGAAGTCATGACCGCTCCTTTTAAGGGATTGGCTTTGGGTGTGTTTTTGATAAGCATCGGCATGCAGGTCGATATTTATTTTGTGATGGATCATTTAGGATCCCTCATGGCCGCGATTATCGGCATCATCATTGTTAAATCATTGGTGACAGGCGGCTTGCTCAAACTAAGCGGTGCGCGAACGGGAACAGCGACAGAGGCAGGCGTTTTAATGTCGAGTCCATCGGAGACTACTTTGATTGTTTTGGCCGCCGCTAGTGCAGCCCAATTAATCGATGGGCCTACGGCTGCTTTTTGGCAAGTTGCCACAGCCATCGGATTAACCATCACCCCGATATTGGCGCGCATAGGCCATGATATGGCGCGGCGTATAGAATTGCGCGATACCGCCGATCCGCTAGAAGAAAAAATCAGCGAAAGCAAAGACCGCACCGTCATCATTGGTTTTGGTCGCGTCGGACAATTAGTTGCTGATATGCTGCACTATCATGGCCAAAATTATGTCGCAGTCGAATCCGATATTGATGCCGTGGCTGCTGCTCGCCGAGCGGGTTATCCTGTGATATTTGGCGATGTGACGCGCCCTCAAACCCTAGACAAATTAGAATTGGGTCACGCAAAAGCCCTCATATTGACGATGGATCAACCCATATTGGCCGAACGCACCGTGCGCCGTGTACGCGCTTGGTTGCCCCATATTAAAATTGTCGTCCGCGCCAGAGACAGCGATCACGCCGCTCGGCTCTATCAGGCGGGCGCAAGCGATGCTGTGCCAGAAACTTTAGAGAGCAGTTTGCAATTATCCGAAGCGGTATTGGTGGATTTAGGGATACCAACGGGACCCGTGATTGCTTCTATTCACGAAAAACGCGATTATTTCCGTAGACGCATCATGCAAGGCGGCGATTTAACCGAGGAACCGAGACTCAAGACTCGTTAATATAGGACCATAGAATAAGGTGAATTTATGAAAAATATAAAGCATAAAATCTTAGTGGGAAGCGCGATTAGCATAGCATTATTATCTGGACAATTAGCCAATGCCCATAATAGCGAATACAGTCCCTCCGCATCAAAAAGGCCTATAATGATTGAATATAATGAAGCTGGTAAAACCAATGAAGACCATCTGTATCTCGAAGAAATCTTAGGTGAGAGAGCCCTAGCGGACGTGCAAAGCTGGAATGAACGTTCGTTAAAACGCCTTACCTCTGATCCGCGCTATGCCAAAATGGAATCCGATACTCTGGCAATATTAAATTCCAAAGATAAAATTGCTTATATTTCATATCGTAATGGAGAGGCGCATAATTTTTGGCAAGATTCCGACCATGTTCGCGGTATATGGCGCAAAACAACATTAGACAGCTATTTATCGGACAATAGCGACTGGGAAACCATCTTAGATATTGATGCGCTCGCCAAAGCAGAAAATAAAAATTGGGTCTATAAAGGCAATGGCTGCCTAGCACCAGATAATGAACTTTGCATGATTTCTCTGTCCGATGGCGGCAAAGATGCCAATGTTCAACGCGAATATAATGCCCGCACAAAAAGCTGGGTGGAAAATGGATTTATCACGCCCGAAAGCAAAGGCGGCACGTCTTGGCTCGACAAAGATACGCAAATTATTGGGATAGATTTTGGTGACGGCAGCCTAACCGATTCTGGTTATCCGATGATTGTAAAATTATGGAAACGCGGCCAAAGCATAGCAGATGCTCAGGAATTTATGCGCGGCGACCCTAGTGACGTTGGTTTATTCGCATCCTCTATGTTGAGAGCAGACAATAGCCGCGAGATTTTAGTAACGCGCGCGCGTACATTTTACGAATCAGATGTTTATTGGGCTCCGCGCGATAATCTGCACAATGCTGTTAAAATACCTATTCCCGCCAAATCAAACCTTGGGCGCGAATTTAAGGGCCAAATATTATTATCGCTCAACGAAGATTGGCGCGGTTATAAAAGCGGCGATTTAGTGAGCTTCTCATTCGATGATTTTATGAACAACCGCATTATAAAAGCTGTGAATTTGGTTTATAGCCCTGATGAAAAATCATCGATAAATAGCTATGGGATTACCAAATCCAAACTATTGATGAGCATTTCGCGCGATGTGAAGAGTGCAGCTTATGCCTTTGATTGGGATGGCATCACATGGACATCCAGCCAGCTCAACTTTCCTGCCAACGGAACCGTATCTATAGGCGCAACCAACGACAAAGAAGATATTGCGTTCATCAATAGCGAATCATTTTTGAAACCTAGCACATTGTGGATCTATGACAGCGGGACAGGCGAGCAAGCCAAAGCAAAGGCCCTGCCCGATTGGTTTGATTCCGATGCCATGAGCGCCGATCAATATTTTGCGACATCAAAAGATGGCACCCAGATCCCCTATTTTGTGGTGCGTAAAAAAGGTCTGAAAATGGATGGGACAAACCCTACATTGCTCTATGGATATGGCGGGTTTGAAATATCACTCAACCCCAGCTATTCGGCGGCACGCGGTAAATTATGGTTGGAAAATGGCGGTATTTATGTGCTGGCTAATATTCGCGGTGGCGGCGAATATGGCCCAAAATGGCATCAAGCGGGCCTGAAAACCAATCGCCAAATCATTTATGACGATTTTATCTCGGTCGCTGAAAACCTTATCAAAAAGAAATTGACATCGCCAAAGCATCTGGGAATCGAAGGCGGCTCTAATGGCGGGCTGCTTATGGGTGTCATGTTCACCCAGCGTCCCGATTTATTCAATGCGGTCATCTGCGCTGTGCCACTGCTCGATATGCTGCGCTATGATAAATTATTAGCAGGCGCTAGCTGGGTTGGCGAATATGGTAGCCCGTCAATTCCTGAAGAGCGTGCTTTTTTAGAGACTATCTCGCCCTATCATAATATTGATAGTAAGACAGATTATCCCGAAGTATTTTTTGTTACATCGACAAAGGATGATCGTGTTCACCCTGCTCATGCGCGAAAAACGGCCAAACGCTTCGAAGACCAAGGGCATGATTTCCTCTATTATGAGAATATTGATGGCGGGCATAGCGCGGCTGCTAACCTCAAAGAAACCGCCAAAAGGCTATCTTTACAGCATGTTTATCTGATGCAAAAATTAAAGGATGGGCAATAGCCCCATCCTTAACATATTTGTCTCATAGGCTAGGGCAAGATTTATAACGCATAATATCAAGTAGCGATTTTAGCTTTTATAGCTTCTATCGCAGCATGGGCTTGATCTAGGCCAGCAGGGCCGCCGCCTTGCGCCATTTCAGGACGCCCGCCGCCGCCTTTACCGCCCATAGCTTCGGTCGCTATACGCACAAATTCTGGTGCTTGCAACTTAGCCAATAAATCCGTTGTAATAGCCACCACCACGGTATTCGCTCCCTCATTCGCGGCAATGATAGTGATAATGCCGCTTTCGAGTGTCTTTAATTGCTCATCGGCCAGGCCGCGTAATGCTTTGGGTTCAACGCCTTCAATAATTTGTCCCAAAAAATTAATATCATTTATAGCTTCAATTTCTGCTTTTGGCCCCGCCCCACCAGACATTGCCAATTTGGTTTTGGTGTCGGCTAATTCTTTTTCTAACCGCTTTTTATCGGCCAATAATGTCTCTACGCGATCAACGCTATCTTCTATACCTGTTTTCAAAAGGGCTGAAATTTGTTTTAATTGCCCTTCGCGGCCCGACAAATGTTGCCGCGCTGCTTCGCCTGTGAGTGCCTCAATACGGCGAATACCGCTGGCTACTGCGCCTTCGGAAATGATAGCGAACAAGGCAATATCACCCAGCGCATTCACATGTGTGCCGCCGCACAATTCAACCGAATATATTTTATCATCGCTATGGCCCATAGACAGCACGCGCACTTCATCGCCATATTTTTCGCCAAATAATGCCAATGCTCCAGCCTCTACAGCATCATCAGGAGTCATAAGGCGCGTTTCCACCGCTTCATTAGCGCGAATTTGCGCATTCACTTCGGCTTCTATTCCAGCAATCTGCTGTCCTGTTAGAGCTTGGTTGTGCGAGAAATCAAATCGCAGCCTATCGGCGGCAACCATGCTGCCTTTTTGCGTGACATGCGTTCCTAAATGATTGCGCAATGCCGCATGCAGCAAATGCGTCGCGCTATGATTAGAGCGCAAATTATCGCGTCTTTTGCTATCAATCGCCATAGAAACCACATCGCCAACTGCTAGCGAACCTTGTGATATTTTTGCATGATGTGCATGTAATTTGCCCAATGGTTTAGCGGTATCGCTGACGGTCGCCATGAACCCATCGCTGGTTTTTAATGTGCCTGTATCGCCCATTTGACCACCAGATTCGCCATAAAAAGGCGTTTGATTGGTGATGATTATCACCGCATCATCACCCTGCACATTGTTGGTTTCTGCGCCATCATGTACGATGGCAACGACCTGCCCTTCGCCCTCGCTGGCATTATATCCAGTAAATTCGGTCGCGCCAGTGCGTTCGGCAATATCGAACCAAATATCATCGGAGGCCTTGGCTCCAGATCCTTTCCATGCAGCGCGCGCGCGGTCTTTTTGCTCTTGCATCGCCGCATCGAATCCAGCCTTATCGATACCAAATCCATTGGCCCGTAGTGCATCTTCGGTCAAATCATAAGGAAAGCCATAAGTGTCATAGAGTTTGAAGGCGACATCACCTTTCAATATATCGCCATCCGACATTTTGATCGTCGCTTCGTCGAGAAGCTTAATGCCTTTATCCAGCGTTTGACGAAAGCGCGTTTCTTCTTGACGCAAAGTTTCTTTAATCAAGGCCTGCGCGCGGACAAGTTCAGGAAAAGCTGCGCCCATCTCGGCGATTAAATTGTCAACCAAACGGTGCATCAATGGTTGTTTTGCCCCCAATATATGCGCATGACGCATAGCGCGGCGCATGATGCGGCGCAGCACATAACCGCGCCCTTCGTTAGAGGGCAACACACCATCAGCAATTAAGAAACTACTAGAGCGCAGATGATCCGCAATCACTCTATGGCTCGCCATTTGATTGCCGACGGCCTTAGTATTGGTAAGATTTTCTGATACTTCGATTAAGGCCCGAAAAGTATCGGTATCATAATTATCGTGCACCCCTTGCAGCACAGCAGCAATTCGCTCTAACCCCATACCCGTATCAATACTGGGTTTGGGAAGATCGATCCGGCTACCATCTTCTTGGCGATCATATTGCATGAACACCAAATTCCAAATCTCGACATAACGATCGCCATCTTCATCGGGGCTCCCTGGCGGGCCGCCTTTGATATGCGCGCCATGGTCATAGAAAATTTCGCTGCATGGCCCGCAAGGCCCTGTATCACCCATAGACCAAAAATTATCATCGGTGGCGATACGAATGATACGTTCATCAGGAAGTTTGGCAATTTTCTTCCATAAATCAAAGGCCTCACTATCATTATGATAGACGGTTACGGTCAATTTATCAGGATTAATACCCCAGACATCGGTCAGCAATGCCCATGAATGTTTAATCGCATCTTCTTTGAAATAATCGCCAAATGAGAAATTTCCCAGCATTTCAAAAAATGTATGATGGCGGGCTGTATAACCAACATTGTCGAGATCATTATGCTTACCGCCAGCGCGAACGCATTTTTGGCTCGATGTTGCACGCGGATTATCGCGCTTTTCTAATCCTGTGAAGATATTTTTGAACGGTACCATGCCAGCGTTCACAAACATGAGCGTTGGATCATTATAAGGGACCAAAGGGGCTGATTGCAGCCTATCATGGTCTTTGCCAAAATATTCCAAGAAGGAACGTCTTATATCATTAGTAGATGTCATACTCGTTATTTAGGACAGCAGCGCGATCCATACAAGCTTGTAAAACAGCAAATATGACGAGTTTTTGCGATTAATGTTATTTAGATTGGAAGACATATAGCCAATTATAATGAAATCATCAAAAAGGCCCGCCTTAAGGTGGATTAAGACGAGCCCATAACGGCATACAGGCAACCGTTATAACTTTAATTCTTATAGATTTATGACGCTTTATCCTTTTGTTTCTTCTATCTCACCAGCGAGCATTTCTTCGGCGACTTCTTCGGTTTTACCGCGAATGGCCTTTTCCAATTTTTCATAAAGCTCGGGTGTGTCGAGCAAAAATTGTTTCGAATTTTCACGTCCCTGACCGATACGCACAGAATCATAGCTGAACCAAGCACCCGATTTTTCAACCAAGCCAGCCTTGACGCCTAGATCAATCATTTCCCCAACTTTGGAAATACCTTTACCATACATGATATCAAATTCGACTTGCTTAAATGGCGGAGCGACCTTATTTTTGACAATTTTAACGCGCGTGCTGTTTCCAATGATTTCATCTTTATCTTTGATTTGGCCCGTACGGCGAATATCCAAACGCACAGAAGCATAGAATTTTAGAGCATTACCACCCGATGTTGTTTCGGGATTGCCGTACATAACGCCAATTTTCATCCGCACTTGGTTGATAAAAATAACCATACATTTTGAACGGTTGATAGAGCCTGTTAATTTACGCAAAGCTTGGCTCATTAAACGCGCTTGTAAACCGACATGGGTATCGCCCATCTCGCCTTCTATTTCCGCCCGTGGTACCAAAGCCGCCACCGAATCGACCACCAAAACATCGACCGCATTAGAGCGCACTAATGTATCGGTGATTTCAAGAGCTTGCTCACCCGTATCGGGTTGCGAAATAACCAATTCATCAATATCAACGCCTAATTTTTTCGCATATACAGGGTCAAGCGCATGCTCTGCATCGACAAAGGCCGCTGTGCCACCTGCTTTTTGAACTTCGGCAATAGCATGGAGTGCCAATGTGGTTTTACCCGAGCTTTCTGGCCCATAAATTTCAATTATGCGGCCTTTGGGTAAACCGCCAATACCAAGCGCGATATCCAAACCGATAGAGCCTGTTGAAACAGCCTCTACATTCATCGCCTCTCGGCTCCCCAATTTCATGGCAGAGCCTTTACCAAAGGCTCGGTCAATTTGCGCAAGCGCAGCTTCTAATGCTTTTTCACGATCCATATTATTTGCCTGTTTTTTTGTTTCTACTACTTTAAGTCCTGCCATCATTCCACTCCTTATCTGCTCTACATAAACCGCCGAAATTCATCATCGTAACGATCAATAGAATCATTATGTACTATATTTGTTCCAAAAGAACAAGAGTAGAACGAAATATTTTTATATCCTAAATATTTAACCCTTAAATCATTGTAATTATTCAAATGTCATAGCATTTTTAACGGCATGAGAGATTTGTTGCACGGAAAAAGGTTTCGGTAAAAAGAACATATTGTCAATATCAATCGATTGCCGTAATTGCTCCTCTGCATATCCCGACATAAATAAAATTCTAATATCGCCATAGCTCTCCCTTACCTTTCTTGCCATGGTCGGCCCATCCATATTGGGCATCACAACATCGGAAACGATGAGATCAAATTTACGGCTTTTTGACAATATCTCCAAAGCCTCTTCTCCATCGCAAGCCGTCTCTACTCGATAACCCTGGCGCACCAATGCCCGCTCTGCTACCGCGCGCACCATATCCTCATCTTCGACAATCAGCACACGTCCACTGCCCCATAATTCTGATTTATCTTGCGTCTTAGATATTGCGGGTAAATCTTCTGCCTCGCCGATATGCACGGGCAAATATACGCTAAATTGCGTCCCCTCACCCTCTATGGAATCGGCAAAAATAAAGCCGCCCGATTGTTTTACGATACCATAAACGGTTGAAAGACCCAGCCCAGTGCCTTTCCCGACCTCTTTGGTGGTAAAGAAAGGTTCGAATATTTTACCCAAATTATCTTTGGAAATACCCATCCCCATATCGCTAATCGATAGCATCGCATAATCACCCAGAGGTAAAATTTCGCTGTTCATCGCCCGCACATCTGCAACCGTAACAGATTTTGTTTCGAGCGTTAATACCCCGCCATTGGGCATAGCATCGCGCGCGTTCACGCCCAAATTAATGATAACTTGTTCTAATTGCCCAGGATCAGCGCGCACCGTTCCTATATTACGGCCATGTTTGACTTCTAATCGAACCTTTTCACCCAATAAGCGTTTTAATAATGCAGACACTTCGGAAACAACATCGGGTAATTGCAATATTTGCGGCCGTAATGTTTGTTGCCGTGAAAAAGCCAATAATTGCCGCGTTAGGCTGGCTGCACGATTGCTGTTATTTTTTATCTGCTGAATATCATCATAATCGCTATCACCGGGCGAATGGCGCAATAGCATGAGATCACAATAGCCGATAATAGCGGTGAGAATATTGTTAAAATCATGCGCAACGCCGCCTGCTAATTGTCCAACGGCTTGCATTTTGGTTGCTTGCGCAACTTGACGCTTAAGCTTTGATTCCTCACTATTATCTTTCAAACCTATCAACACAGATGCATCGCCAAGACCACGCACACCAGCGATAGAGAGCGAGACCACTTCATCGGGAGTTTCCAACAAACGAACCGCAATATCACCAGACATAGGTTGCCCCGCAGCATAGCGGCGCACCGTATCGGCAACCGCCGCTTTATCTTCTTTGATAACCAAATCCCCTGGATAGGGCGGTAATTTCTCTATCGGCATGCCTGCGACACGCGCAAAACTATTATTGGCGAATAAAAACCGTCCATCGCGATCGGCAAGCGCCAAACCCAGCGGCAAATCGGCCAATAAATTTTCAACATGAACCAATGCATTTTGACGATCCATTTGCGCAGAATCTTCATCCAAAGCAAAGATGATTGCGGCGCTATTTTTATCATCGGCCCGCAGCGGGATATACATTAAACGCAGCGGTACACCCCGCCTGCCTTCGCGTTCAAAATAAATACGTCCCTTTTCATCGGATCGCAAAAATGTAGCAAAATCTCGGCTAACAATATTCGCTTCAGCGCGGCCAGTGGCCCTTGCAGCAAAAGCACTATTACACGATCTTATTCGGCCTTCAGCACCAACAATTAAGGACATAATCCCAGCTTCGCCCATGCGTTGGCCGATTTGTCCAGAAAATGTTTCAACCGCCAGAGCAGAGAGGCTTTGTTCAACAACAGGCTCAAACGTCCAAATCAAATATTCGTCGCTGCTGCTCGCTTTAACGGCTTTGACTTGAAAATCTTGCCCATCATGTTTGAGCGATTCTATGATGCCAATTCCTTCGCGCCATGCCGCGCGGCCTGCAGCGATCAGCATAGCACGTTCATCTTCACCAACATTCAGATCAGGCGGCGGTTTTAATCCAGCAAACCATTTTTCAAACCGCTCGTTCGCGCAGGACATGCGCCCCGCCCGATCACAAATTGCTAATGCCATATTCGATTGATCTGCTACGGTGCGCGTAACGGCCCAATCGGGCGGCAAAAAATCAATCTGCCGCGCGTTTAGAGATAATGTATGAATATAATAAGCACAGGCCATTGCCGCAACGAAGGCCGCCACAAAACCACCAAGCAATATTATATTGTGCGAGGTAAACCATAATAGCAGGGCCGCAACAATAATGGCCAGCGCCAATCCAAAGATCAGCAGACGGCTTTGTTTTATATCGTCATCACTACTTTCGCCGAATAATTTTAATTGCGTAGAAAAGTGCGATTGTGACAATGTCGTTCCTTACCAAATTTTGACGCGATCTTCTGGTTTCAGATAGAGCGAATCTTTTTCCGATGGTTTGTACGCATCATACCATTTGTCAAGGTTTCGTACGACCCAAGTTCTTTGAATCGATGGGCTGTGCGAATCTGTCAGTAAACGACGCGATAATTCTGCGTTGCGATAGCTACGGCGCCATATTTGCGCCCACCCGAGAAAAAAACGTTGATCGCCAGAGAAACCCTCTAATATAGGGGCCTCTTTATCGCCCAATGACGCTTTATAGGCATCATAAGCAAGCGTTAGCCCAGCAAGATCGCCAATATTCTCGCCCAAAGTAAATTCACCTTTCACAAATTCACCCGGCAAGGGTTCATAAATATCATATTGCGCGATTAATTTTTTACCTGCTTTTTCAAAAGCGACTACATCCGCCTCTGTCCACCAATCGGACAACCGGCCATTTTCATCAAATTTGGCCCCTTGGTCATCAAAATGATGGCTAATCTCATGGCCAATAACGGCACCAATCGCGCCATAGTTGATGGCATCATCGGCATTGGGGTCAAAAAATGGCGGTTGCAAAATGGCTGCAGGAAATACAATTTCATTCATACTGAAATTTGCGTAAGCATTGACGGTTTGCGGAAACATGCCCCATTCATAACGGCGAATAGGCGCACCTAATCTTGATATACCATCGGCAAATTCAAAGCGGTTTGATCGTAATTGATTGCCAAATGCATCATCGCGTTTGATTTCTAGCGATGCATAATCGCGCCATTTATCGGTATGGCCAATTTTAACGGTGAAATTATCCAATTTCTGGTTGGCTTTTACCTTTGTTTCAGGCTGCATCCATTCCAAATTATCGATACGGCGGCCCATAGCGGCCAAGACATTATCGACCAATTTGTCCATAGCGGCTTTGGTTTCGGGCGGATAATGCAGCTCTACATATTTTTGTCCAACCTCTTCACCCAGCATGGATTCTGTATATCCAACGCCGCGCTTCCAGCGCACTTCGCGTTCAGGAGTGCCTGACAAAGTTGTGCCATAAAAAGCAAAATTACTATCCGCCACGCTATCGGGTAAAACATCAGCAAAACTGCTGAGCGAACGCACGATTAAGGCATCTTTCAATATTGTTATATCAGCATCACCAACGATTTTAGCGATGGCCGTAATTGCGCTGGGTTGACGCACGATCAGAGTATCAATCTTATCGCTATAACCGTTAATGATAGTTTTGAAATCCATCCCTGGCGTCGCTGCGTCTAATTGCGCGACGCTCATCTTATTATAGGTCTTCCTAGCATCGCTATTATCTTCGCGATTCCATTGCACTTGCGCGATGGATTTTTCTAACGCAAAAAGAGCCTTAGCGCGGGCTGATGCATTATCTTCGCCAGCAAGGTTCAACATTTTAGTAAGATATTTAATATATTTGCTGCGGTTTTCTTCTAATTTCTCGCCATCTTTGATATACATATCACGATCGGGCAGACCCGTACCGCTTTGTGAAAGTATGAAGATATAGCGATCGGGATTTTTACTATCTTGGCCTACGAAGTTGGCAACGGGCGTCCCAACACCATTTTTGCGCGCTTCGATTAATATTTTGGTATAATCTTCTTTGCTCTCAATAGCGCGAATAGAATCGAGCCAGGCTTTAATCGGCTCTAGCCCTTTGGATTCGATTGTTTCTATATCCAAATAACTCGCATAAGCATCGCCAATTTTGCTGCCCTCTTCATCCTTAGCTTTTTCAAGGATTGATTTGACGCGCGCTTGCGACAAATCGGTCAATATATTGAACATACCATAGTTGGATTTATCATCAGGAATTTTAGTGTGTTTTGCCCAATTACCGCTTGCATATTGGTAAAAATCTTCGCCTGCTGAGACATTTTTATCCATGCCTGAAATATCAAAACCAAAGCTGCCGATGGTTTCGGCGACAACAGGGCCATCGCTATGCGAATAGGCGGCCGTTACACCAATGATCGACGTTGATAATAATATGGCTATTATTTTCTTATTCATAAAAACTCTCCTCAAACTAAATTTCAAATGTAGCAAAAATACATAATTTTCGCTGTAAACCGATAATTATGTTGGTTAATCATTCTTTTCGGTTTTAACGCTATAATATTTTGAACGCCGCTTATATTTGCGAAACATCCAACGCGACCAAAGCCAACTGGTGATAAGATACCCCAGCGAAGCCGTAACAACAGCAATGGCAAACAAACCGATCAGCATAGGCTGTCCTGCGCTTAGCAACCAATTCCACCAATCCGTTATACTCAAATCGGTTAATCTCTCGCCAACGCCTTCATCAACATTATTATTTTTACCCAATATCGTCAGGCCCAATAGCCATGATGCATATATAAGAGGCGGTGTTGTTAGGGGTGTATTAATAAATGTAGCGACGATCGCCGTTGGTATATTACCCCGAAATAAAGGGCATAATAATACGGCAACAAACATTTGAAAGCCTGGCACCAACACAATGATAGCCGTTAAAAACCCTATGGCCACCCCAACGGGCACCGAGCGGCGGGTAAAACGCCATAATTGCGGGCATAAAAACCTATCCTTAAAAGGACGTAGCAAGGGGTTTTCAGATAATATTGTTCTATCTGGTATTTTGCTTTGCAGCCAATTTTTTTTAATTTTATCAGCCATTTTCTCTTAAAATTCTTCCTTGCTCGCGCTTCCAATCGCGTGCTTTTTCGCTCGCGCGTTTATCATGTGCTTTCTTACCCTTTGCCAGAGCCAATTCAACCTTTGCCCGCCCTTTTGCATTAAAATACATACTCAAGGGTACAAGCGTCATTCCTTTGCGTTCGACCGCGCCATGCAATTTGGCAATTTCGCGCTTATTGAGCAATAATTTGCGCGGGCGTTTGGCTTCATGGTTATGGCGATTCCCATGGCTAAATTCGGGTATATTGGCATTCACCAACCAAACCTCGCCCTCCTTAACCTCTGCATAGCTCTCTACTATAGAACCCTCACCAAAACGCAAAGATTTTACCTCTGTACCCGTTAGAGCAATACCCGCCTCAAATTTATCATCGAGATGATAATCATAACGTGCGCGCCTGTTTTCAGCGACATTTTTTACTTTATCAAATTCTACATGCCTTGGTCGTGCCATTATAATAAACCTGCATTCTCCAAGGCCGCATCCACGCTTGAGCGGCTTTCTTGGTTTGGTTTTGTCATCGGCAAACGCACCTCATCTGGGAAATCTTTTATAACGCGCGACATAGCATATTTAACGGGGCCAGGCGATGCATCGGTGAATAGTGCTTTGTGCAGCGGATATAATTTATCATTGAGCTTTCGGGCTTTATCATAATCACCATCAGCACAGGCCGCCTGAAATTCTGCGCATAATTTGGGCGCAACATTGGCTGTTACCGATATACAGCCAGAGCCGCCCGTCGCATTAAAAGCGAGGGCCAATTCATCAACGCCCGAAAGCAAGCAAAAGCCCGTTTCGCTGCCTAGTAGATGCTCTGTAACGCGCGATACATCACCGCTCGCATCCTTGATACCGCGAATATTAGCAAGCTTTGATAATATATTAACAGTTTCTGGCAGCATATCTGTTACGGTTCGCGCTGGCACATTATAAAGAATGAGCGGCAAATCGCACGCATTGGTCAGTGTCTCAAAATGCGCCGCTATGCCTTCTTGATTGGGACGGTTATAATAAGGCGTAACCACCAATGCTGCCGCAGCGCCGCATTTTTTAGAAAAATTCATATGCAATAAGGCATTGCTTGTATCATTAGAGCCGCATCCCGCAATAATAGGCACGCGCCCCGCTGCTTGCTCAACGCAAACTTCTATAACGCGATGATGCTCTGCATTTGACAGGGTCGAACTCTCTCCTGTTGTACCGCAAGGCACCAAAGCGCTGCTGCCTTGTTCAATTTGCCAGTCCACCAAATTGCGAAAATGAGCCTCATTAAACGATCCATCGCAAAAAGGAGTCACTAGAGCTGGTATCGAACCAAAAAACATGGATTTATTCCTCTAACTTGAAACATATGGGTTTCTATAGACGAATATGGTCATTAAGAAACCATTAAGCGGCAAAATATGAAACTAATATAGCATCAGACTAATCTATAATGGCTGATACAATATATAATGGCTGATAAGGAGCAATACAACAATATGTCCAACACGGTATCCCATATTATTCTAGCAACATTAATTATGACTCCAACCATCGCGTTTGCGGCCAGCGGTGATAGCGGTTCATCTCGTGCATCTGCCGAAACTCAGAGCGTCATATTTCAGCCAGGAACAGGGGTGCCGAGCAGTTTAGTTGATGCGAGCCAAGGCAATATTCCAGCGGCTTTATCGCGGTGGCGCGAATTATCGCGCGGGGGCAATTATAAATTTTCAGAATATAGCAGCTTTTTGCTAAGTTATAGCGGCTGGCCGCATGAAAAGAGGATAAAGCGCTTTGCAGAACAATCGATTAATTTAGAACGCGAAAATGCAGGCCAAATATTAAATTATTTTGATCGTATCGCCCCTACTACCAATGTTGGCAAAGCCAAATATGCAATCATATTGGCCAATAATGGCAGGCGCGAAGAAGCCATCACCATCGGCAGAGAAGCCTGGCGCACTGGGGCTTTACCCGATGTTATTGAGAGCCGTCTGGCCAGTATCATGGGCAGCGCATTGAGAAGCGACGATCATGACATGCGCATAGATTCGCTGTTATGGGCTGGTGCTGTGCGCAGTGCGCGTAATAATCTACCGCGCGCATCTGCGCAAAGGCGTCCTTTATTTGAAGCGCAATTAGCGATACGCACAAAAGCATCGGACGCTAGTGCCAAAATTACTGCGGCTGGTGATGCAGGGCTGCGCGATGCGGGATTGATCGGTGCGCGCGCCAATCAATTACGCAATCAAGGCAATAGCTGGAGCGCGCGGCAAATGCTAGCTAACCGCCAGAGCATAACATTTGCGCCAGAAGATGCAGAGCAATGGTATGAAATATTGCTCAAAAATGCACGCTCTGCACGCAATGATAAGCAATATAAATTGGCCTATGACATTGCTTCAAAAGTGGATGATGCCGTTCCAGCAGGTGAAAAACCAATCGATCAATCGCTGGGTGTGCGCGATGATTATACCAGCCTGACATGGCTCGCAGGGCAAGTTGCGCTCAACCATCTCAATCGTCCAGCAGATGCAGCCGCCATGTTCGAAAAATATGGCCTATCGGCACGATCTCCGCAAACCCGCACCAAAGGATTATATTGGGCGGGCAAATCGATGCGCACAGCAGGTAATTTGCCTGCCGCCAACGCATTTTTTGAAAAAGCCGCTAATTATTATGACCAATTTTATGGGCAATTATCGCTCGAAGCTTTGGGCCGAAAATTGCCAACGCGCACGGCGCCGACGCCCGTAAGCAATGCACCGCAAGCTAGTGACGTTCCCAGCGTATATCTCGCGGCTCAAATCGCCCCGCGCTATGGCGGCTGGAAAGAACAAAGCCTATTTTTGCGCGCTATTGCCAATGCAGCGCAGAGCGAAACGGAGTTTTTGGATGCTATTGCCCTTTCTAAGCGTCTGAAGCGTCCAGACTTGCAGGTCATGTCTGGACGCAATGCGCGTGTTGAGGGGCATGCCAGCCTTATTGCGCATGGTTTCCCAACCATTTCCATCCCCGCAGGACATCAAAATAATTTCACATTAATCCATGCGATTACCCGCCAAGAAAGCCAATTTGACCGCGAAGCCGTCAGCCATGCTAATGCGCGCGGCCTTATGCAGCTTATTCCATCGACCGCGCGCGAGGTATCGGGCAAATTACGCCTAAGCTATGCCCGCAGCAAATTAACCAGCAATCCCGATTATAATGTCATGCTTGGCTCTAGCTATATTCAGCAAATGCTGCGCTATTTTAATGGCAGCTATCCTCTTGCAGTGGCCGCTTATAATGCTGGCCCTGGTAATGTGAACAAATGGTTGCGCCGCAATGGTGATCCGCGCTCCCCGCAGGTTGATATTTTGGATTGGATTGAAAATATCCCCGTCTATGAAACCAAAAATTATGTGCAGCGCGTTCTCGAAAATGCCGTGATGTACGACCATTTCAATCCTGATCGCGCGCTCATTCGTTCTGATACGCCTTTGAGTGTCTATTTGAACAAAAAACCTGGCTAATATTGCTAAAAAAACTATCAGAATGAAATGTCCCGATTCAATGGCCAGATAAATAACCCAATAAATGAAACATAATCGTCCTATCACGCCGCAAGGCTATGCCGCGCTCAAGACCGAATATGATCGATTATTTCGCGTTGAGCGACCCAAGGTCGTTGAGATTGTCAGTTGGGCTGCGGGCAATGGTGATCGCAGCGAAAATGGCGATTATATCTATGGCAAACAAAAATTACGCTCCATCGATTATCGTTTAGGCCAGCTCTCTAAAAGTATGAAAACCGCCAATGTTATCGATCCGTCCGATCAACCCGACAAAGACCATATCTATTTCGGAGCCCAGGTCGCGCTTGCCGATGAAGAGGATAATGAAATATTTGTGACAATCGTCGGCGACGATGAGAGCGATGCTGACTTAAACCATATTGGATGGAACAGCCCCCTCGCCCGCTCTTTGCGCCGCGCTGCCGTTGGCGATGTCCGCCAAGTCAATTTACCATCTGGGCCAAAATGGTGGGAGGTCATTGCAATTAGCTATTAATAGTGGTAATTTTTTAAGATGAAAAAAATCGCAATATCATTATTATCTGTAACTGCATTATTAGGATCAAGCACATTATTGCCTTGCGCCTATTCCCCATTATATGCGCAAAGTTGCTGCAAATTCTGTAAAAAGGGAAAAGCCTGCGGGGATAGCTGTATAGCCAAAAACCGTGCTTGCAAAAAAGGAAAAGGTTGTGCTTGCAACGGGTAGAATTGATATTCAAAATTCTCTTTGAAGATGATTTAATGCAATTATTTTTGAGCGGTTAGAGAAATTAAATTATATAGTTTTTGTAAGCTTTAATTATTGCTCAAACGCTTCTGCTGCCATTTTAGAAAGCTCATCTTCTGCTTCAGGGAAATCGGCAGGAACATGCGCTGCTAGTTGATCGGCCACATAGTCTAATATGGCTAAACGGGCCGCTTTTTTATCATTACCATCAATGATTTTCCAAGGCGCCCAGCGCGTGTCATTATTGACGAACATTTCTTCCATCGCCTGCGCATAGGCTTCGCGTTTTTCGCGGTTACGGAAATCATCCTTGGTTATTTTCCAGCGTTTTGATGGGTTTTCTAACCGTTCTTTCAAACGTTCATCTTGCGCCTTTGGTGTCACATGGATGAAAATTTTGATAATCTTTGTACCAATATCAATTTGCTGCGCTTCAAACTCATTAATCTCGTCATAACCGCGTCGCCATTCGCTCTCGCTGGCAAATCCTTCTACTCTCTCCACCAGAACGCGCCCATAATAGCTGCGATCGAGCACCGTTATCTCTTTTGCACGGGGTAATTTAGTCCAAAAACGCCACAGAAAATGCTTCTCTTTTTCTTCTTGGGTGGGGGCCGAGATGGGATAGACTTCATAATAGCGCGGGTCCCAAAAGGCGCACATGCGTTTAATAGCACCGCCCTTGCCTGCTGCATCCCATCCTTGGAATATAATCATCGATTTGCAATCATGCACGATGTGCAAGGCCTGCAATTTAGCCAAACGCTTTTGTAATTTTTTTAAGGCCTTAGCATAATCGCCATCGAATGGGATGCCTTGTTCATATTTGGATAATAATGTCATAATGAAACTTTAGCTTATTTCTTGAATAATCGCTATCCGATTAACCCTGTTTTCAAATTTAGGGCTTTTTAATTAATGAGGCCAGCAATTTCGGAGCTTGCATCGGCATAAAATGCGTTAAATCGGGCAAATATGTCTCGCGCGCATGAGCGAAACGATTGACCAACCCATCCCATGTTGGGCTGATGGTAAAGTCCATCTCGCCGCCTTCTTGCAGCCCAGGTGCGCGTAAAATATGGACGCGGCATGCCACGGCATCGACCGATGGATAGGGATTTACGCAATTAAAGCCCAAATAAACCGAGGCTTCTAATATGGGCGGACAGGCTAATTGATAGGCTGCATCATTGGGCAATAATCCATAATCGCAATAATCGCGCAAAACATCGTCTTGCCACAAACAATAGGGCATTCGATTCTTGAAATGATCGAACATGTGCTGCGATGACTGCCAATCATTGCGCCGCCGCGAAACAGGGTGCGCTGATGCATCAATTTGGCTTGGGTCTTCGGGGCTTTGATATATGGACTCAGCCATGATGGTGGGATCAACCAGCACCAGCCTATCAAAATAATCACCATGCGCACCGCAAATTTGCACCAAAACATTACCGCCCATGCTATGGCCAACGCCGATGATATTTTTTATGTTAAGATGCTCTATCAGGCGCGCTATATCGCGGGCTTGCAAGCTCCAATCCGACAAAGATTTGGGTTTAGCGCTGCGTCCATGGCCGCGATGATCGACGGCTATGATATGATAGTCATCGACCAAATGAGCAATCACCCTATCCCAACAGCGCGCATGAAACCCCGTAGCATGCAGCAATATCATAGTTTGACGCGCTGCATCGCCCCATTCAAAATAACATAGATCGGTATCATCCGACTGATAATGATGCTGAATAGGTTTCAAATCACCCGCCTTTTGGGGGCTCGATAATCCGCAGGTTTAGATCGCGCAGTTGCGCCGCCGTTGCATGATTGGGCGCGCCCATCATCAAATCTTCGGCCCGCTGGTTCATCGGGAACAGCACAACCTCACGAATATTAGGTTCATCAGCCAGCAGCATCACAATGCGATCAACGCCTGGTGCGCTGCCGCCATGCGGCGGTGCACCAAATTTAAGCGCGTTAATCATGCCAGAGAAATTGGCATCAACCTCTTCTTGGCTATAACCCGCAATTTCAAAGGCTTTATACATGATATCAGGACGGTGATTACGAATAGCACCCGACGATAATTCAACGCCATTACAGACAATATCATATTGCCATGCGAGAATATCCAGCGGGTCTTTATTTTCCAGCGCCTCCATTTCACCTTGCGGCATGGAAAATGGATTGTGTGAGAAATCAATTTTCTTATGCTCTTCATCATATTCAAACATTGGGAAATCAACAATCCAACAAAATTTGAAGCATCCTTGTTCGATAATCTCTAATTTCTCACCAACGCGGGTTCTCGCAGCTCCTGCTAATTTCGCCGCATCGCCCTCTTTACCAGCAGCAAAAAAGATACCATCATCAGCACCGCAGCCTAAATCTTCGAGCAATTTCTTCGTTGCTTCTTCGCCATGGTTTTTGGCAATAGGGCCAGCGGGTACGCCGTCCTTAATATTGATATAGCCAAGCCCAGCAAAGCCCTCGCCGCGCGCCCATTCGTTCATATCATCAAAGAATTTACGGCTGTTTTTTCCTGCTTCTGGAGCAGGAATAGCGCGGACAATACCGCCGCCCGATGTGATTTTGTCGAACAAACCAAAGCCCGAGCCTTTGAAATGATCGGTCACATCTTTGATGATGATCGGATTGCGCAAATCGGGTTTATCGCTGCCATATTTGAGCATCGCCTCTTTATAGGGAATGCGTGGGAATTCGCCCGATGGCGTTACCGTTTTACCATTGGCAAATTGTTCGAATACGCCTGCTAATACAGGCTCTAAGGCTGCAAACACATCATCTTGCGTGACAAAGCTCATCTCCAAATCGAGCTGGTAAAATTCACCGGGGCTTCTGTCTGCGCGCGCATCTTCATCGCGAAAACAAGGGGCTATTTGGAAATAGCGATCAAATCCTGCCACCATCAATAGCTGCTTAAACATTTGCGGGGCTTGGGGTAGCGCGTAAAATTTCCCTGGATGCACGCGGCTTGGCACCAGATAATCGCGCGCGCCTTCGGGCGATGATGCGGTTAAAATGGGGGTTTGATATTCGGTAAAGCCTTGCTGCACCATGCGGTTACGCAAAGATGCAATCACATTGGAGCGCAGCATCATATTGGCATGAACTTTTTCGCGGCGCAAATCGAGAAAGCGGTTACGCAAGCGAATATCTTCGGGATATTCTTGCTCACCAGCAACAGGCATCGGCAATTCGGCTGCCTCTGATAAAATAGTGACGTCGCGGGCGCGCACCTCTATTGCGCCCGTTGGCAAATTGCTATTAATGGCCTCTGCATCGCGCGCAACAACATCACCCGTAATACATATTACCGATTCGCTGCGGATATGCTCTAATGATTTAAAGGCATCGCTATCCACATCGGTGACAATTTGCGTAAGGCCAAAATGATCGCGCATATCGATAAAGAGCAAATTACCATGATCGCGTTTACGGTGTACCCAACCCGATAAACGTACGGTATCTCCTACATTTTCTATGCGTAGAGCAGAACAATTATGTGAACGATAAGCGTGCATGTCGCAAAATTCCAATATTTAATGGCTTAAAAAAATCTGTGCGTTCGCTTCACAGATGCAGGCAATGTTTGTCAAGTTCAGAATGAGTGTTAAGGGTAGATTCTATGCAGATTAATCCTTTAATTACCGATAGCGCAACTTTGGCATCATTTTGCCAGCGTCTTTCAACCTCGTCTTATATCACGGTCGACACCGAATTTATGAGAGAGAATACATATTATTCAGAGCTTTGCTTGATACAAATCGCCAATGATAAAGAGGCAGCAGCGATAGACCCAATGGCCGAGGGCATAGATTTAACGCCAATGCTCAACTTATTAACCGATAATCATGACGTGCTAAAGATTTTTCATGCGGCAGGCCAAGATATAGAAATTTTCGTCAATATGACGGGCAAAACACCACAACCTATATTTGACACGCAAATCGCCGCTATGGCTTTGGGGCAAGGCGAGCAAATCGGATATAGTAATTTGGTCGATATATGGCTCAATATTCAAATCGATAAAGGGGCGCGTTTCACCGATTGGTCGCGCAGACCATTGGACAAACGCCAGATTGATTATGCCATTGCCGACGTAACCCATTTGTCCAAATTATTCCCAATGATGCTTGAAAAGCTGCAAGAAACAGGGCGCGGCCGATGGCTGAATGATGAAATGGAAAAGCTATCCAATGCCAATCAATATATCAATGATCCTGACCTTATGTGGAAAAAGGTCAAAGTACGATCACGCGCGCCCGATGTGTTGGGCCGCGTTAAGGCTCTTGCTGCTTGGCGAGAGAGAGAGGCGCAGCGTAAAAATATCCCGCGCGGACGTGTGATAAAGGATGACGCATTGGCCGATATAGCGGTTCATCCCCCAAAAAAACAAAGCGATTTAGGCCGCGTAAGAGGTTTATCCGCCTCTTGGAACAGCAATGATATTGGGGCGCGCCTAATGCATGCGATAGAGGAGAGCAAAGCCCTAACCAAAGAAGATATGCCCGAGAAAAAACGTTCTGGCGGCAATGGCCGCGATGCTAGCTTAGTAGCTGATTTGCTTAAATTATTGCTTAAAATTCGGTCGCGCGAAATTAATGTTGCTTCGCGATTAATCACCAAAGCCGATGAATTAGAGCAGTTGGCTTCTGGCGAGCGCGAAGGATTAAACCTCTTAAAAGGATGGCGGTTTGAACAATTTGGCAAAGATGCGCTAGACTTAGTAGAAGGGCGCGTTGCCTTTGCAGTGGTCAATGGCAAATTAAAAATCACCACAACGGATAATGATGAGACATCTATTGAAGCACCAGAAATTGGATCAGAAAATGAGGTTGTCGCTAATGATTAAACCACTATTTCCCTTTGTTTTTATGCCGCTACTGGCTTGCAGTGCAAACAATAATGAACCACCAAAATCCAGCCCGATAACCGTGGATAAAGTTTCAATCATTGAAGCTGGCGGTTTTGTCTGCGATGCCAAACCAACCAACATATATATAGGTCAAAAAGCAGATGCCGAATTAGCGAAAACAATCCTGTCTGTGACAGGGGCAAAGATAATGCGCTGGGCTCCTCCTGGTGCTGCGCTCACAACAGATTACCGCATGAACCGTGTCACTATTGCTTATGACTCAAATTATATCATCACCAAAATAGACTGTGGTTAAATAAAAATTATATCATTTTCATAGCCCATAAAATCGGCCAATTGCCTTAATCTCTTAGTGACCGATTCGCCGCAAATATCTCTATAATCGCTTTCAATGAGTAGCTGTAAGACTTTATTTTCATCGCCCATCAACCTGATTTTTGTTCGCGACAATAATCCTTGGCGTCCTGCGCTTAATCTCTGGGCTAATCTTACTGTTAGTCCCCAAGCTATGGCGCGCTGCATAGCCTCTGCGCTGGCCAACGCGCCACCATTAGGATAGATATTAGAACCGCCACCAAAGCAGCTAAACAATGCTTGCCCTAATATATCACGGCCAGAGCCGCTGATACTGGCCCAATTACCATGTAATCCAATATCAACACCCCATTCCGCTCTAAAATCAGGATTAGCGCGCCATGCCACATCCCCTAAATTGCAAAATGCCTCTCTTATGCGCTTCATTTTGGCATCATCATCTTGGAAAATATCGGCTAACCATAAATTAACATCGCTTTTTTCACCATGGAAACGCCGCTGCGTTCTCGAAAATTCGCGCGTTCCTATCAACAATGGGTCTAAGGATTGCGTTGCTGCATCGAGTTTTGAAAATAATATACCCTCGCGCAAACCAAAAGCAGATATATAGATAGATTTGGGTTGAAAAAATTCTGAAACACAACGCATTAAAGCCGCCGCTTGCGGCAGAGTTTTGATGCGCGATGATGCTATACCCAATGATTTATTTATATTTTCACCGCCGCTGGTTTCAAGCAATATATCCATTGCGCGCGAGCGTTCTATATCAACTTTATAATGATCTATCACGCGCAAAGGATAATTTATCGCGTCCCTATCAATATGGGCCAGAGCGCGCCAAGAGCCACCGACCAGAAAAAGATTCTCGCAATCATGGACATCATTCCAACCCAGCGTATCGGCAAATTTTTGAAATTTAGAAAATAGACTGTCATAGCCTTGCTCATACCATTGCTGAACGCGCAAAACCCCCATTGGTATGCTTATCTTTTGCACAATTTTGCTATCCATAATGTGCGCCAGCTCTAAACTGCCGCCGCCAAGATCTGCCATCACGCCATTATAGCCTGGGAATGCAGACATCACACCAAGGGCAGAATATTGGGCTTCTTGCTGCCCATCAATAATTTTTATTTCCAGACCAATGTCTCTAGCGGCTTTCACAAATTGCGCACCATTATGCGCGTCTCTGACCGCAGCGGTTGCAATGATATTGATATCGGATACTTGTAATTCGTTGCACAATAAGCTGAAACGTTTGAGTGCCTCTATGGCTTGAGCGAAATTTTCAGCCCCTATATTGCCCGTCGTCGCAAGCTCGCTGCCCAATCCAGCCAATATTTTTTCATTAAAAATGGTCGATGGTATGCGGCTATGACCTGCATAAACCACCAATCGCACCGAATTAGAGCCAATATCAATAACGGCTGATCGATAGCTTTTATTTTGCATATATATGGTTATGGCGCATGGCAATATCCCTCTATTGAATTTTACGATTCAATCTCCAAGATAAAGCTTAGGGACAGATTTTCTTTTCTTCAATGCTTTCCCGCGCCCAGAGAGCGATGGGTTGGTCATAAAATAATCGTGCAGATTAAATTTCTTTTTTCCAGCCTTTGAGCGAATATATTGACCATCGCTGTTTAATTGCCAGCTTTGTTGATTATCGATCAAATTGGCGATCAACACTTGCTCTAAAATTTGCTCATGAACCGTTTCATTGTCAATCGGCAACATATATTCAACGCGCCTATCAAGATTTCTTGGCATCCAGTCAGCAGAACTTATGTAAATTTTCGCATCGGCGTGCGGCATTTGCGTACCATCGGCAAAGGCCCAAATGCGGCTATGCTCTAAAAACCGCCCGATAATAGATTTAACGCGGATATTGTCCGATAGCCCCTCAACCCCCGGGCGCAGGCAGCATATACCGCGCACCACTAGATCAATCTGAACACCTGCTTGGCTGGCTTTGTATAATTTATCAATGATGGATGCATCCACCAAAGAATTCATCTTTGCCCAAATAGTCGCGGGCTTTCCTTGTTGAGCATTATCCATTTCATTTTGAATGAGCCGTTCAATCTCTTTTCTGATGTTTAAGGGCGACATTTTAATGAGTTTCTGCCCCTTTGGCGCAACATATCCAGTGATATAGTTGAATAGTTGCGCAGCATCGTTGGCCAAAATGGGATCAGCGGTAAAATAGCTTAAATCTGTATAAATAAGCGCGTTGATGGGATGATAATTGCCCGTACCAAAATGACAATAGCTGGTCACGCCTGTTTCCTCACGCCGCACCACCATAGAGACTTTCGCATGCGTTTTCAGCTCGATAAAACCATAAACGACTTGCACGCCAGCACGTTCCAGCGCATCCGCCCAATATATATTCTGCTCTTCGTCAAATCGTGCGCGTAATTCGACAACAGCCGTGACTGATTTACCAGCCTCTGCCGCATCTATCAATGCCCGTATGATTTTGGATTGCCGACCAGCACGGTAGAGCGTTTGTTTAATGGCCACAACGTTGGGATCAGATGCCGCTTGCTCCAAAAAAGCAACCACGACCTCAAAAGATTCATACGGGTGGTGTACCAATATATCTTTGGCTTTTATCGCGGCAAAGCAATCGCCATCATATTCTCTGATACGTTCTGGAATTCTGGGCGTAAAATTGGTGAATTTCAAATCAGCGCGCTCTTCATCTACCAATTCAGCCAAATCGGCAATCCCGATAACCCCTTGGATATGGCTTTTTGATACGCTTACACTTTGGCTAATTTCGCTTAGCAAATGTTCAACGGGTTTGGATAAATCATCGGCCAATTCCAAGCGCACTATTTGGCCTTTTCGGCGTCTCTTAATAGCATTTTTGAAATAGCGAACCAAATCCTCGGCCTCTTCTTCAACCTCTAAATCGCTGTCTCTGATGATACGAAATGTACCATGCCCAAGCAATTTATGGCCTGGGAAAAGTATATCGATAAAGGTCAATATCGCATTGTCGAGCGAGATATAATCGGCATTTTCGCCCGCAATCCTGACGAAACGGTTGATAGACGCTGGAAGCATTAGCAATTCTCTTATCACGCGATTATCGCTGCTACGTTCAAAATCCAATACCATCGACATACCAAGGTTTGGAATGAAAGGAAAAGGATGAGAAGGATCAAGCGCTTGGGGGGTTAAAATCGGGAATAATTCGTTCAAAAAATATGTCCGAAGCCAGAGCTTTTGAGACGCGCTTAATTCTTCGGGTTGAATGATACGGATATTTTCTGCTTGCAACAACGCATAGAGATCGCGCCATATCTCTTGCTGTTTCTCGATCAGAATGTCGGTTTGCGCATAAATAGCATCAAGCTGTTGCTGCGGAGTCATGCCATCGGCCGTTAGCAATTCTATACCCTGATTCACTTGACCGATTAGACCCGCCACGCGCACCATAAAAAATTCGTCTAAATTATTACCAGATATAGAGAGAAACCTCACTCTTTCGAGCAAGGGATGGTTTTTATTTTCAGCCTCGCTTAAAACACGTTCGTTAAATTTTATCCAACTAAGTTCGCGGTTTATATATATTTTATTATTTTTAATTTGCGCTGTCACAAAATTGACTCCTCATAAAATCATAAGACATTAAATTTGTGTCAATTTCATGAATATCATAATAAATTATCTTGCCCATGCGCGATAAGTAAAGATTTCACATCCTCTAATTTTATAGCGCGATTCTGCTCTCTCGCTATGATAATACAGTGGCGAATGAAGCGATCCAAAGATTGATAGTCTCTTTCCAGCCTTTTCTGACAATAGGATATTGCTTTTGATGCAATGGCGACATTGGCTAAGCTCAATTTTTGCATTATTAATTCCATGATAAGCTCATCATCGGGCGGCCCAATGTGCATCAACTCCATAGAGGCAATGCGCGATTTAAGGTCGGGCAAGGCAAGGCCCCAACGCGATGGTTCATGCACAGCGCTCATCATCAACGAGCGGCCTTCGCCATGCGCCTTATTCCATGCGAAAAATAATTTATTATCGTGCAATTTATCGACGTCTTGAATAAATATTCCGCCGCAACATTGCTCAAAATAACGCCCGAATAGATTTTTGGCGGATTTATCATCCCCCAAAATAAGTAATTGCACCCGATCGGATTTTTCTATGGCAATGATACGGTCATAAATATGCTGATTGCAGCCCGTGATAATCAGATCATTGCTATTTTCATCATTGTCTAATGGCAAAGGAATTTGACGCATTTTGGTAAAACCAATTACCGCGAAATTGTGAGCGTATTGCCCGCACCGCCAACGCGCCATCCGCTTGCTGATAGAGCCGCTCTCAATGCAGCCGCATCGCCGGCATAAGTCACGCGCATCACCGATGTCCCGCCAAGTGCTAGGCTGGTGGTTGATGCCGATTTCACACCTGATATTGCGCGCACCGCGCCCTCACCAGCGTCAACAGCACCAACATCTGGGGTGGCAAATTGAATAGAAAAAGTTTGCGCTATGGCTGGCCGAGCAGCAGCCTCACCCACCACGCCAGCTTGCTCATTGCTCGCTTCTTCAGCATTATTGCTTCTTGCCGTTTCAACCGCTGCCATCTCTTCTTTATCTTCTGCGTCAGCAATAGCTTCAGCCTCTTCGAGCAATTCAGGATCTTCCAAAATCAAGCTCCTATCCAGACGCAAGCGACCCGCAGATAGGGCGTTTTCAAATAATCCATCCATGCGCTTAACGGCCATATCCATCATAGCTGGAATGCCATTTTTGTTGGTCACTCGGAGGGAAAAACGTCCAATAAATACATTATCTGGGCCGTAACGCGCTGTATAATGTGCGCTTATCGGCCCCCCGGGGTAAGAGCGTTGAAAGCGCACAGTAGCAGAGACAATATCCGCTGCACCAAATTCGTCCAATATCACCCGCCACCAAGAGCGCGAACGACGGCTAATCTGCCCCGCATTGAGCAATAGAGATTCTGCACCAGAACCAGTAGGCCGCACATAATCGATGCTGCTATCAGATGTTTTGTAACGCGCCCAAGCTTTTTGCCATTCGGTGCGACGTTCATAGAGCGTTGGCGCACCGCCAGAAATCGTGATGGGCAATATCAGCAAAGGAGCCGAGCGTCTTTTAATACCTTTTACGCCCAATATTTGGCCCGCGCGGGCGCGATCAAAAATCACCCCTAATTTGGCGACATAGCGTTTGGGGCCAATTTGTTCTTCTTCAATCACTATAGAGGACACCATTGAGTCCAAGCTATTATCGGATAAACCACCGCCAGTACCGCCGCGCGTACGCGCCCATAATTTCTGCCATGCTTTGCGCTGCGCTATCTGCCACCCTTTTGAGCGCGCTTCAAAAGCATTAACCCCAACAATGTCTACTTCTATACCGCTTACCTCAAAATCGCCATTGCTGGCTATCGGCAAAACACCGCGCGGTGCGCCTTCTATTTGCGCATAAACTATGGTGCTGCTCACCAAGCCAATCAATAAAATAACGCCAGCATAAAGCTTTAAATGTGTGAATCTTTCTATCATTAACGTCCTTTTGGCGATATTGACGTAGAAATCCAAGTAAGAAATCGCTAGGCAGCGCATAATGACAAAAAATAACACTTCAGATTCATCTTATACTTATGCCAAATCTGGCGTATCCATCGACGCGGGCAATGCACTTATAAAGGCGATTGCTCCTCTTGCAAAGGCAACAGCAAGGCCTGGTGCTGGGGCTGAATTGGGCGGGTTTGGTGGTTTTTTCGACTTAAAAGCTGCGGGCTATACCGACCCATTATTGGTGGCCGCTAATGATGGCGTTGGCACCAAAGTCAAATTGGCCATTGATTATGATTTGCATGATAAAATTGGCATTGATTTGGTGGCCATGTGCGTGAACGATTTAATCGTTCAGGGGGCTGAACCGCTATTTTTCCTAGATTATTTCGCAACAGGGCATTTGGAAAATGGTATAGCACAGCGCGTAATTGCTGGCATAGCGGATGGCTGCAAAATATCAGGATGCGCCCTCATCGGCGGCGAAACAGCGGAAATGCCAGGTATGTATGCCGATGGTGATTATGATTTGGCGGGTTTTTGCGTCGGCGCCGTAGAGCGCAACGACGCCCTAATCGGCCAAGATGTCAAAGCGGGCGATATAGTAATCGGGCTTGCTTCCTCTGGTGTGCATTCCAATGGATTTTCTTTGGTGCGCCGCTTGGCCGCCGATAAAGGCTGGGCTTTGCAAGACATTGCGCCTTTTGATGATAAACGTAGATTAATAGATATATTAATCGAACCAACGCGAATCTATGTGCAATCATTATTGCCAATCATTAGGCATAAAAAAATTAACGCCCTCGCCCATATTACAGGCGGTGGTTTGCTAGAAAATATCCCGCGCGTCCTGCCCGATGACTGCCATGCGAAAGTGAATACTGATAATTGGGAATTGCCAGCTTTAATGCGTTTCTTGCAAGAGCAAGGCAATATTGAAACCGCCGAAATGGCCAAAACATTTAACTGCGGCATGGGCATGATATTGGCCGTTTCACCCGAAAATGTCGATACTGTGCTACAATCATTAACCGATGCTGAGGAAAATGCGACCATCATCGGCGAAATTATTGCGGGCGCGAAAGGGTGCAGCGTGTTTGGCAGCGCGGGAACGTGGGGGTCTGCGCAGGATTGGGAAACTACTTTCCATGGCTGATAAAGCCAAAATAGCGATCCTAATTTCGGGTCGTGGCAGCAATATGGCGGCCATTTTATATGCCTCAAAATTGCCAAAATGCCCCTATGAAATTATATTGGTGGCATCGAATAACCCCGATGCACAAGGCCTAAAGCTAGCCAATGCAGAGGGCATTGCTACATTTGCGCATGCGCATAAAGGCATGAGCCGCGAAGACCATGATGTGATTATGCATGATGCGATTATCACATCGGGTGCCGATTATATAGTATTGGCGGGTTATATGCGCATATTAAGTGCTGATTTTGTACAAAAATGGACGGATAAAATACTCAACATTCATCCCAGCTTGCTCCCCAAATATAAAGGATTAAACACCCATCAACGCGCCATTGATGCAGGCGATAATTATGCAGGATGCAGCGTGCATCTGGTGACGAGCGCGCTGGATGATGGCACGGTTTTGGGCCAAATAAAGGTTAAAATATTAGCCGATGATGATACCGATAGTTTGGCGGATCGCATAATATTCGCCGAGCATCAGCTCTACCCCGCCGCCATCACCGCCTATGTGACGCGCGAGAAAAACCCAGAATGGATATTGGATCAAGTAAGAGCGCGCGCCTTGGCCTTAGACGAAACATTGGAACGGCCGAGTTTTGGGACGCCAGCGTGGCGCGTGGGCAATGAAAAAAGCGGTAAATATTTTGCTTATTTCTCGCATCGGCATTTTGGCGAAAATAGTATCTCGCTCTTTGTTAAAACCAGCGGCAGCGATGAACAAGAGGCCCTATTAGATGCTGATCCAATGCTGTATTTCCTGCCCAAATTTTATGGCAAATCGGGGTGGATTGCGGTGCGCCTTGATAGAGGCAATACCGATTGGGATCATGTTGAAGCGATGCTGTCCAAAAGCTGGCGCATTGTTGCCCCGAAACGCCTTACGAAACTCATTGATATAGCGCATGAGTTTTGAACAATTCAAAGTCTATCAAAAATTATTTATTAATTGACTTTTTACTAATTGTAAGTATCTTTCTACTTGGTTCTGTCGAACGGTCTACTGAAATTGGATCAGATGACCAGGAGATAGCATCTGCAGACTCCGGCTTTGGCTTAGAGTCGACAGGACCATTTTTCTCAAAAACAGGTATATTTGCTTTTCTTGCTATAGCTATCTGTGAGTTTATCCATTCTTGCGCTGACTGACTATCTTTGTCTTCTTTTCCATATACTGATAAAATAATATTCTTTTTGGCGTTTTCATCGGGAATTATGGGAACTATTATTGGACAATTTTTACTGTCGAATGCAGCAATAACAATTATCAATGAACCATCTGACTTATAAGACGGGAATATAGCATCTGGATTACAAATCAATGTTGGTAAATTATACCATGTTTCTAGACTAACTTCAGGATGTTCTCTTCTGCATTTAGCAATCTTACCAGGCGTCATATTGATATAAGTTGAAAGAAGTCCATATTTTGTCAACAATTCTGGTACTCCGCATAACCTTACATTACGATAACCTTGTGCGTCACCTCGAATTATTGCATTTACAGCATTTTTCCAGCTTGAAGAACTACTCATATTGTCATTCAATCACTAATAATAAATCTAAGGTATTAGTGCGTCATTATTTTAATTATGTCAAAACCTTACTCATAATCCAATCTTTATACTCGGTGTTCCCAACGGTAAAAATACGATCGGATATAATTGCAAAACCGCATTTTTCGTAAAAGGCAATGCCGCGATAATTCTCTGAATAGACACCCAATAATAAGCGCACACAGCCTCTGGCGCGGGCCTCTTCGCAGGCTAATCGCTCAAATTCTGCCGCAACACCGCTGCCATGATGGCGCGAAAATATATAAATCCGCTTTAATTCAATATCATCTTCGGATGTTTCAATGGGAAGGTCTGGCGGCGAGAGCATTTGATAGCCAATCGGCGTATCCATATCGCGGTGTACTGCAAGCCAGAGTGCATCGCCCGCCTCTATGGCTTTGCGATAATAAGCCTCGCTGTGCGGGCCAGCGGCATGCGCCAAAATATCGGACGCATTGATGCTATCGTAAAAAGTTTCTAAAAATGTCGCCCCGCCGATGAGCGACAATAGTGCCGCATCATCGAGGGTCGCACGCCGTATGATTATAGCAGACGGCAAAGAGGGTTGATTAGCCAATAATCTCGTCTTCGTTGAAGAAATAAGCGATTTCAATCGCTGCATTTTCGTCGCTGTCGCTGCCATGAACGCTATTGGCTTCGATACTCTCAGCAAATTCAGCGCGGATTGTGCCTGCATCGGCGTCGGCAGGGTTCGTCGCGCCCATAATGTCGCGATTGCGCTGCATCGCATTTTCGCCTTCGAGCACTTGCACCACGCAAGGGCCGCTGGTCATAAAGGAGACGAGATCACCAAAGAAAGGCCGCTCTTTATGCACCGCATAAAAACCTTCGGCTTGCTCTTGGCTCATGCGAATGCGCTTCGATGCAATCACGCGCAAGCCAGCTTCTTCGAGTTTCGCGGTGACAGCGCCCGTTAAGTTGCGGCGCGTTGCGTCTGGTTTGATGATAGAAAATGTACGATTTCCAGCCATATAAAATATCCTTATAAGTTAAACATATATATCTTAAAATATGGGCTGGCCCTACAATTAAGCGGCTTTGGGCGCAAGCCTTAATGCTATGCCATATTGGGATAGATTATTTTGGGGACAGCCGCTTATTTTTTAGACGGGCCTTCGACCCATTTTCGCCCCTCTTGCTTCCAATAATGCAGCTCTAATCCATCTTTGGACATTAAACCTCTCCATAGCTCTCTGGCATCATCAATCTGATGCGCATCGAACATATAAAATATGCGTTCAAATTTCAGTGCTTCATCGCGCCAAATTCCATCACAGAGGGCAACCATCTGCGCGCTATTATTATTGTTTAGCGTATCGCTCAGTAAAATGGGCTGCAAGCTATCATCACCCTGACCCGCAATGGCATGAGCAAGAAAGCTATCATCGCGGTACGTCCATAAAGATTTGGACAAGATAGGCAGAGAATCAGATTCTGATACCGCCAATAAACGTGCATTCCTATTCATAATATTTTGCGCAATCGCAGGCAGCACCATTGCGGGCGGATCACGGGTTAATTGATAGAAATCAACGCGCATAAACCCGCCCCAAAAAAAAAGATTAATCTTCGAAATTCTCGGCGATTAGATTATTGAGCAATCGCACACCATAGCCTGTTGCGCCCTTAGCATAAGTAGGGCCTGCTTTGTCATCCCACGCCATACCTGCAATATCCAGATGCGCCCATTTCACATCTTTTTGGATGAAACGTTGCAAAAATTGTGCCGCCGTTATCGACCCTGCACCGCGCGAACCAATATTTTTCATATCGGCAATTGGCGAATTGATAAGCTTGTCATAGGCCTTACCGAGCGGGAAACGCCATAAGGCATCGCCCGAACTATCCGCCGAGGCCAATAATTTCTCGCTCAATTCATCGCTGTTAGAGAATAAGCCAGCATATTCATGGCCAAGCGAAACAATGATTGCGCCCGTTAAGGTCGCTAAATTGACCATATATTCGGGATTATAGGTTTCTTGAGCCCAATGCAGCGCATCGCACAGCACCAAACGGCCCTCTGCATCGGTATTGATGACTTCGATGGTTTGCCCTGACATAGAGGTGACAACATCGCCAGGGCGCTGCGCATTGCCATCGGGCATATTTTCCACAAGACCGCAAATACCGACAACATTCGCATTTGCTTTGCGGCCAGCCAAGGCTTTCATAGCACCAGCAACTGCGCCCGCGCCGCCCATATCCCATTTCATATCTTCCATACCGCCCGCTGGCTTGATCGAAATACCGCCTGTATCAAATGTGACGCCTTTACCAACAAAAGCCACAGGGCGTTTTTGCTTGCCGCCCGTGCCATCCCAATGCATCGCCAAGAGACGCGCTGGACGGATTGAACCTTGCGATACGCCAAGCAGCGCACCCATGCCCAATTTTTCCATCTCTTCATCGCCAAGGACAGTGATTTTCACTCCTAAATCGGCCAAATGTTGGCAACGTTCGACAAATGTCTCGGGGTAGATAATATTGGCAGGTTCAGCTACCAACTCGCGCGTCAACATCACACCATCTGCAATCGCGGATATTTTATCCCATTCGGATTGCGCCTCATCATTGGCCCCCACAACGCTCAGGCTGGTAATCGATGGTTTCTGCGCATCGGTGAGCTTAGTTTTATAGTCATCCATCCGCCAATTTTTGGTTTTTACGCCATATGCAACGCTAGCAGCCAGCGAACCCGACAGTTTTTCTGCATGAAGCGCGATAGAGTGTGCACCGCATGTTTGAACCTTCGCAATCAATGTACCGCCTGCTTTTTCATAGCTTAATGCATCGCCGTCACCGACACCTAATATAACGATACGGACCGATTTACCCCCTTGCTCGGCAAAGAATAAAAAGCTTTGCCCGTCCGCTCCATTAAAACGCGCCTCTTTAGCTGTATTCCTTACAAATTCAGGGTTATCAAGCGGAAAGTCATAATCATCCAATTCCTTGCTGCCCACTATAAAAGCAATGACATCGCTAGATTCTGGGCGCTTATTTTCAAAACGAATTTCCATTAATATTTCCTCATACTTTATATTATGTGCCTGACACTTTATAGTCTAAGCTTGTGTTTATGCGATTTGACGCAAAAAGAAACCCTTTGATTACCTCAAATTATAAATTATCTTGCTAGATTAATTTTAGAATATATAGTTTTTAACAAAATCAGTCGCTCTATGATTGCTATACAACTGTGAGGGTGTATTAGGCATAATGAATTTATCATTCAATCTAAACACGAGCGATTTTTATTTAAGGGTCTGTAATTTTGCTTTTATCAGAAAACTTCTTACTATCCTTGTCTAATTTACAAAAATCTATGGTTCATAATGCCCTTGAACATAAAGGGTATTTGATGGTCACAACCGCTATTTTTTCTTGGCCTGCGCCAGCAACAGCACAAGATGCTGATGTGCAATCCGTTTCCATTGCTGAAATAGAGTCCGCACAAATAGCTCAAAAAGAGATTGAAAACAAATCCATTGCTCCTGAATCTAAACCTTCCGAAGATGAAATCTCTGATGATGATAAAGCCATTAATGAAGCAATAGAATTTTCTGCTGATACTCTTAATTATGATGACCAAGCGCAAATTGTGACGGCCAGCGGCAATGTGATTTTGAACAGAGATGGCTATACATTATTCGCTGATAATGTTGTTTGGAACAGAAATAGCGGAGAAGTTCAGGCTAACGGAAACATCCGTACTTTAGGGCCCAATGGTGAAATAGCCTATGGTGATACGATAAATTTATCGGACAATTTGCGCGATGGTATTGTGGAAAATTTATTATTGGTGCTGGAAAATGGCGCACGTTTAGCAGCCACAAAAGCGCAAACCGAAAATGACATCATCATTCTTGAAAATGCCGCCTATAGCCCCTGCCGCGTTGAATCGGCTCCTGGCTGCCCTAAGCGTCCAAATTGGCAAATTAGAGCGGTTAAAGTATTTTATAACACAAAAAATAACCGCGTAAAATATGAAGGCGCGCGCATTGAATTATTCGGATTACCGCTGATACCCCTTCCCGGTTTGTCGCATCCGTCTAATCGGCAATCGGGGAGCGGTTTTTTGGTTCCAAACACCCGCTTAGACAGAGTGAACGGGGTTGAATTTGAAATACCCTATTATTGGCGAATTTCCGATAATCGTGATTTAAAAATATCAGGCCGTGTATTTTCGCGCGCTGCGCCGCTATTTAAGGCACAATATAGAAGCCTAGAGAAAAAAGGTGCCTTTCAAGTAACGGGATATGGAACGGTTGGTACGCCAATCTCTATCAATAATAATGATCCCGAAGAAAATTCTCAATTTCGCGGATATTTTGATGCCAATGGTAAATTTCAACTCTCACCTAAATGGTCATTTTCTGCGTCCATAAGAGCCGCCAGCGATCGAACATTTTTACGCCGTTATGACATAAGCGATGAAGACAGGCTGCGCTCAACTTTTACGGCAGAACATATTGACAAAAATAGCTATTTTTCATTGCGCGGCTATGCGGTGCAAACATTACGCCTCAACACGTCACAAGGGCAAACACCCATTGCTGTGCCTGTTTTTGATTATCGCAGAAGGTTTAAGGATCCTGCTTTTGGCGGTAAATTAGAATTGCACCTCAATACCCTAGCTATCGGCCGCACCTCTGGACAAGATACGCAAAGAGCATTTGCCCAATTACAATGGGACAAAAGGTCGATTAACACTTGGGGGCAAGAGATTAAATTCACCTTATTGGGCCGTGGGGATATATATAATAGCAATGAAAATGACCTTACCCCTGCGCTCATTAATCGCGGTGAAAGCGGCTTTCAAGGCCGTGGTATAGCCACAGGGGCCATTGATATTAAATGGCCGTTTGCGGGCAAAGCATTTGGCGGTTTTCAAACATTCACGCCGCGCATCCAATTTGTCGCAACGCCGACCACAGCCAATTTGCGTATTCCCAATGAAGATTCGCGCGCGGTGGATTTAGAAGATACAAATTTATTTTCTCTCAACCGCTTCCCTGGGTTTGATCGCTACGAAGATGATTATAGAGTGAGCCTTGGCTTTGATTGGTCGTTAAAATTGAGCGATATAGCAATCGATGCAACCATCGGTCAGAGCTATAGATTATCAGAACGAGAGAGCATATTACCCAATGGTACTGGTCTTAGCGAGAAAACCTCTGATATTACGGGCCGCAATCAATTTCGATACAAAGACTATATCAAACTCACCCACCGCTATAGGGTCGACAAAGATAATTTTGCGATACGCCGCAGCGAGATTGATGGTATTATTGGTAGCGATAGAAGCTATTTTCAAGCCAGCTATTTAAGACTGAATCGCGATATTAGTCTGGATATTGAGGATTTGCGCGACAAAGAAGAAATTCGGGTTGGTGGGCGAGCGCAAATTGCACGGCATTGGTCAATTTTTGGATCAGCCATCGTCGATTTAACCGATAATGCAGAAGACCCGCAAAGTGCGGCAGATGCTTTCGAACCGATTAGACATAGGGTTGGTGTTGAATTTAATGATGATTGCTGCTTGGTCATGGGTATTACATGGCGCAGAGACTATCAAGATAACGGCGATGCGCGACGCGGAAATACATTCTTATTTCGGGTAGCATTCCGCAATCTAGGTGTGTAAGACGCTATACATTATACTATTGCTCAGCTTATATTAAGCTAGCCGAGAATATGGGTAAATGAAATAGATATATTTTGGATTATATTATGATTAAGAAATATGAAACATCATCGCGCACCGTGGCAGCCGCACTTGCTCTATCGATGACCTTTACTGCAGCTTTTACGCTAGCTGGACCAATAGCCGCGCAAACGGTTCAAGGTGATAATGACGTTGAAGTCGGCTTAGAGCTGCCTAATGGACAGAAGTTTTTCGGTAATATTGACCCCAATACTCGCCGTGCAACGGCTATTGTAAATGGTGAAATCTTAACAGGAACCGATGTTGAGCACAGGCTTTCGCTCTTATTGGCTATTCAAAACGCATCGCCAACCGAAGAAGAGAAAAAGCAATTACGCACGCAAATTCTTGCTAATCTTATTGATGAAACGCTACAAATCCAAGAAGCTAAGGCCAATGAGATCGAAGTGTCCCGATCGGATTTAGCGAGCCGTGTGGAGCGCCGTTCTCAGGAAATTTTCAGACGCCCAATTTCTGAATTGCCAACCTACTTAAAAGAAATAGGCTCTTCTCAAGATTCCTTCATCCGCCTTATCGAAGGGCAAATTGCATGGAGCAGGTTGCTTGCACGTAACGTCCGCGTAAATGTGAGCGAGCAAGAAGTGAACGCTATTTTGGAAAAATTAAAAGCAGATAAAGGTAAAACCGAATATCGTGTGAGCGAAATTTATCTCTCTTTTAATCAGCAAACCCAGCAAGAAGTGATAGAGACTAGTAAAAAAATATTGCAAAGCTTACAACAAGGTGGCAATTTTCAGTCTCTGGCTCAACGCTTTTCAGAAGCAACCACATCGGCCAAAGGCGGCGATCTTGGTTTTGTAAAACCAGAGGTTCTTCCCGCCTCTATGGCCCAAGCATTGACAACATTGGACGTCGGGCAATTGGTTACTGTTCCTGTACCAGGCGGCTTATCAATCCTATTGTTGACCGATAAAAAACAAATATTAACCACCGATGCGAGAGACTCAATATTAAGTCTAAAACAAATATCGGTCAATATTCCTAGAGATGCTGAGCAAGCAATAATAGCGACAACCATTGAAGATTTTAATTCAAAAACAAGAGGTATCAAAGGCTGCGGTCAAGTCGAAGAAGTTGCCGCTTCCTTAAATGGTGAAGTCGGCAGCAATCCTAATTTGGTCGCGCGGCAATTACCCCCAGGACTGCAAGAAGCTATGCTAAGTTTGCAAGTTGGCCAAACAACTCAAGTGTTCAGAGATGTCAATGGCGTTACAGTATTTATATTGTGCGGCAGAGATCAACCCAAAGAGGCAAAGCTGCCAACTTTTGATGAAATAATGGTTCCTCTGGAAAATGAGCGTATTGATAGACGCGCGAGCATCTACCTGCGCGATCTGCGGCGCGATGCCATAATCGAATATAATTAATCATGCCCAATGATATGGGGTCAGGAAAATCTGCACCTTTTGCAATCTCAGCGGGAGACCCCGCTGGCATTGGCCCTGAAATCATAGGAAAAGCATGGCAAAGGCGTAACGCCGATAATCTTCATTGTTTTTTTGTGGTTGGTGATGCTCATAGTTTTGCAGCGCATTGGCACGGCCCTATTGCTAAAATAAAAAACCCCCATGAGGCGCAGGATTGCTTTCAAAAAGCATTACCTATCATGCATATTGGCGATAGCGGGCCAGTAACACCAGCTATAGCTACGACAAACGGCGCCCAAATCGCTTTTCGGGCGCTGGAAACCGCAACATCATTGGCACGAACGGGCGATGCTTCTGCGCTTATTACCGCGCCTGTGTCCAAGAAGCAATTATATGATATTGGCTTTGCATATCCTGGACAAACTGAATTTATAACCGAAAAATGCGACATAGTGCGCGATAAGGCGATCATGATGCTCGCAGGGCCTGGTTTGCGCGTTGTCCCCATCACCACCCATATTGCATTGAATGATGTCGCTAAAATGCTAACGCAAGATAGGGTTAAAAACCATATTATCGCCAGTGTTAATGCGCTTAAACGCAGCTTTGGCATAGACAATCCAACTATAGCCATAGCAGGGCTCAATCCGCACGCTGGCGAAAATGGGGAAATGGGGCATGAAGAAATTGAGCTATTAATACCCTGTATCGACGCCTTAAACGCAAATGGTTATACAATAATTGGGCCGCTTTCTGCCGATACAATGTTCCATGCCGAAGCACGAGCGCGCTATGATGTTGCTCTGTGCTGCTACCACGATCAAGCCCTTATTCCGCTAAAAACCCTATATTTTCATGAAGCTGTTAATATAACATTGGGGCTTCCCATCATTCGCACATCGCCCGATCATGGCACGGCATTCAATATTGCTGGTCAAAATATTGCCCGCCCCGATTCGATGATAGCTGCTATAAAAATGGCCGCGCAAATTGCGATGCACAGAGCCAATTTTGTTCAATTTACACCTGATATTATGGCGAGTGAATGAGCAATATTATCGCCCCAAACCTGCCTCCGCTAAGAGAGGTGATTGCAAAATATGGGCTAGATGCGAACAAAGCCTTAGGGCAAAATTTTTTGCTCGATGAGCAATTATTGAGCCGTATCGCCGCCATTCCAGGCGAGTTAAATGGTGTCAACATATTCGAAGTGGGGCCTGGGCCTGGCGGGCTTACCCGCGCCTTATTGCGCGCTGGCGCGTGCGTCACGGCCGTAGAGCGCGATGCACGCTGCATCCCTGCCCTAACAGAATTATCCAGCTATTTTCCCAACCAATTGACGGTCATAGAAGGCGATGCTCTCACAATTAATCCAAGCGAACATATCGATGGGGATTATCATATCTTATCCAATCTACCTTATAATATCGGCTCTGCTCTGACGGTAAAATGGCTCTCAGAACAACAATGGCCGCCCAAATGGCTATCGCTAAGCCTGATGTTTCAAAAAGAGGTTGCCGATCGCATCGTAGCAAAACCCAACAGCAAGGCGTATGGCAGGCTCTCAATTTTGGCAAGCTGGCGCAGCGATGCGCATATCGCTATGAAAGTACATCGATCCGCCTTCACCCCGCCGCCCAAAGTCATGTCAGCCGTCGTGCATATTGTTCCAAAAGAAAATCCAACTGGGGTCTCGCTCTCGACCTTGGAAAATATTACAGCCAGAGCTTTTGGTCAAAGGCGCAAAATGCTACGCCAGAGCCTAAAATCCATCGAAGGCGCATTACAAGCCCTAGAAACCAACAATATAGCATCCACAGCGCGCGCTGAAGTCCTTAGCGTTGAACAATATATTATAATATCAAGATATTTAGACAATAAAGCCTCTCAATAACGTCTAAATTTAATAATACACCCTTGCTATCTGGAATATGGTTAATGTCGATATTGCTTACAAAGGTCTGAATAATAATCATAAAAAAGCTTAGAAAAGCTGAATTGGCATAATCATTGCTAAATGGTTAAATGAGTATTAAAAGATTGTTAAATGAATATTAAAAGATGATTAAGCGGGTATTAAAAAGTCACTATGTGTAAAAAATTCTCTCGACTATTTAAGATTAAGACCAAATTTGAGGTTTTTTTAATCACCTATGCCTTAGCATTGGGCGCGGTAAAACGCGGCGAAGAATATCTCTATCTATACCCTGGATATGGCGGAAAATTATTGTTCTTATGCTGCACTGGCGCAGTATTTTTAGCATCCGCTAAGATGCTGCAAGCGGTCGAGCTATCACAAATGTTCCACAATGAAGAATAAGGTGTGAAGAGAGAGGTTTAAGTGGAGGTTTCTGTTGCTCGGTACCTCCGAACCGCCGTAATCTTCCTGTTGCCCGGCAGATCCAGCCGCGTTCTATTAGTTTAATATCAGACCGTTAGGCCCTCAATTATGCTGCTAGAGCAAGTGCGTCATTATCGTTTGCACTTATAAGTTGTAAGCCTTTTACGGGTTACTCAGCCCGGGCAAAAACAAAGTCTTTGAACACACGTCGATCCTGGTTCGGCCCCTTCAAAAATATACATTGCTGCATATTCATGGTGGAGCCGCCGGGTACTGCCCCCGGGTCCGCTGTGTCTATTACACAGTGTAATTTATTGCCATAGCTAACCATAGCTAGCAGAGCCTATATAGGGGGTATTTCACAAAGTTAAAGCCGAAAGCGCATCAGGGCCGAGAATATAGTTACACCCCTTCCATATTGCGCACTTCGCGCGGCATATAAACGGTCATACCGTCAAATTCCTTTTTTAGCTCTATCTGACAGGCAAGACGGCTTGTGCGTTTGGGAGATGCGGCCATATCGAGCATATCTTCTTCCATCTCGCTGGCGCGCGGTAATTTATCAAACCAATCACGGCCTATGATAACATGACAAGTCGAACAAGCCATCTGCCCTTCGCACGTTCCTTCTAAAGGTTGATTATTCATTTGCCCAAGCGCGAGCAAAGATTGTCCTTCTTGTGCCTCTACCACGGTTTCGGTTTGTCCATCGGAAGCAATGAAATTAATCTTCATAATCACATCTCACTTAATTGTGCTTTTGCGGCGCGGTCAATGGCCTTTACCGCCTCTATAATGTCTTCTTTATCGCTATAGCGTCCAAAACCCAGACGGATAGAATTTTTTGCTTGAGCATCGGTTAGACCAATAGAGTTTAGCACATGGCTGGTGCGGCCCGATCCGCTGGCGCACGCGCTACCAGCCGAAAACGCCAAATGGCGTAAATCGGACATAAGTCTGCTTACATCTAATCCATCCATGCGCATATTGAGGTTGCCGCCAAAACGCCGCTCTCTATCCCCATTAATGCTCCAATCCTTAATCAGCGGCACAAGAGCATCTCTAATATCTGTGATATGCCTTATATCCTCTTTATGATATTTATTCATAAGCTGCGCAGCCATGCCAAAGCCTGTGCATAGGCTCGGAGAGAGCGTTCCAGAGCGCAGACCCTTTTCCTGGCCACCGCCATGCGAAATATTATTCAGCATGAGGTTTTTGCGCGTCCATAATGCGCCTATGGCTTTGGGCCCATATATTTTGTGCGCAGATAGCGCAGCCATATCAATATTGGAGGCCGGATCGACCCGTCCATAGCCCTGCACCATATCACATAGCATCAATGCACCACAGCTATGCGCTGTTTGTGCTATTTTAGCTATGGGCTGTATGACGCCAATCTCATTATTGACCTGCATCGCGATTATGAGGGCGCATCGTTGGTCAATCTCTGCTAAGAGGCTTTGCATATCAACCAAGCCATTGGGCTGTAATTTTGCGGCCACAATTTCATACTGGCGATGCGTTCCATCCTCACCGATAATTCCATAGTGACCGATATGACGACACACATCCAAAACCGCAGCATGCTCGCTGGGCAGGACAATGATTTTATTGCGCACCTTATCTATGCTGGGAAGCGTCCCCAATATAGCGAGATTAAGAGCCTCCGTGGCTCCGCTGGTAAAGATTATATCGCCATCGGGCATCAATGCATTGATTTGCTCTCTTGCAACTTCAATAGCAGCGGCGGCTATGCGTCCCATTTTGTGCGCGCTATGCGGATTAGCAAAAACTGCCGAGAGCATCGCATCCTGAACTTCTGGTGCCATAGGCGTGGTCGCTTGATAGTCGAGATAAATATGCTTCATCGGTGCTGCTCATAAAAATCGCGCCAAACGGCAATGAAACTATCGATATTATCTTTATTTGTTTCTGGGCCAAAGCTCACTCTAATCACTTGCTCTGGATATTCATAACCCATAGATTCCAATACATGGCTGGTTTTGAGCGTTCCCGAAGAACATGCACTCCCAGCGGATACCGCTATGCCTTTCATGTCAAAGGCGATTAATTGCGCCGATGCTGCGACATTGGGCATGCGATAACTGGCGATTGTATCTATACGGTTGCTATCTTTGGCAACAATATCGCCGCCCATGCTTAAAATGGCATCATCCAAATAGCTGCGTAGCTCTCTGGCTTGCTCCATCCAAGCATAGCCATGCGATAGAGCCGCCGCCATAGCCGCAACATAGGGGCCATTCTCTGTCCCGCGCCGATAGCCCTGTTCTTGTCCGCCCGTTGGGGTTAACAAGGATAAATCCTTCACCAATAATGCTCCCATAGCTGGAGGGCCGCCAAATTTATGCGCAGAAATTGCTATCATATCGGCAAAGGGCAGCGGTAATTTACCCGCACTTTGCGAACAATCGGCAAATAATATGCCTTCATATAAACGGATAATATCGCCCAGAGCCTCGATGGGTTGAATGACCCCAGTTTCATTATTCACCGATTGAATAGCGCATAGCGGGCGCGCGCTATTGCTCATTATGTCCTGCAATGCATTTTGATCGATACGCCCGTCTTTGGCCAAAGGGAGGATTTTAGTGTCGCCATCAAGACCAGTCCTTATAGCGCGCCTCTCTCTGTCTCGTAAGCCGCTGCTGGCCAATACTGCTTCATGCTCGCTAGCATTTACCAATATATCACCCTTGTGGGCGCGCATCACCATAGCAATGGCCTCGCTCGCACCGCTGGTGAAGAGTATATGTCCATCCCATTTCAATGAATCCAATATATTGCGCCGATATTTTTCTAATCGAGCTTTGCTCGCGCGCCCCTCTTTGTGCGGAGACGAGGGATTAGCCCATATCAGAGCCTCTGCCGCCATAGCATCGCGCGCAACCGTAATGATTGGCGTCGTCGCTGCATGGTCAAGATAAAGGCCTGTTGCAGAAGTGGTTTTTTGGGTCATAGCCAAATTTATTGGCGGTTTATTGTGAATTTGTACAGAGTCATAATCCTTTTGTTGCGAAATCGCTGTAACTTTCTATATAGGCTTTTCATCCATTATGATGCCTCAATATAATATTGGCGTTTCATCACCACTAAGAAATGAAATTATCATGCCCGCAGTCATACTCCCTGGTCCCGAAGGTCGCTTAGAAGGTCGTTTTAGCCCTCCGCCAAAACCGCGCGCACCCGTTGCAATGATATTGCACCCGCACCCAAAAGCAGGCGGTACGATGAATGATCGCATCACCCAAGCCATGTATAAAACATTTGTGGATCGCGGATTTGCCACTTTGCGCTTTAATTTTCGCGGGGTTGGTCGCTCGCAAGGCGAATTTGACAATGGCATTGGCGAATTATCCGATGCCGCCGCCGCTCTGGATTGGGTGCAAAGCATCCATCCCGAGGCGCAAACCACATGGATTGCGGGCTTTAGCTTTGGCGCATGGATCGGTATGCAACTTTTGATGCGCCGTCCAGAGATTCGCGGTTTCATCTCTGTATCACCGCCCGCCAATATGTATGATTTCAGCTTTCTGGCGCCCTGCCCTTCATCGGGCATCATCATCCAAGGCGTCAATGATGAGATTGTTGCACCAAGCAGCGTGCAAAAATTGGTCGATAAATTGCGCACTCAAAAACATATCACCGTGCATCATGATGAAATCCCGCGCGCCAATCATTTTTATGAGACCGAGATGGAGCTTATGATGGGCAGCGTTGATAATTATCTCAACATGCGCCTTGATCCCAATTCTCCGATTAAATAAATTTTGCAATATTCTATTATATTGCTAGCATTATCAAATGCTCAAACATATTATTTCGTCTGCACTATTTATAACATCGCTTTTAGCGCCTGAAACCCATGCAACCGATCAAAGCAATGATTGCAGCCCCCTGCAAGGGTGGGAAGCGATCAGAGAAAAGTCCCAAAATGGCTTCCTTATATTTGGTGAATGGCACGGGAATGTACAATCACCAGAAGCCTTCACCGAATATGTCTGCGCTGTCAGTAAACCCAATGCCGATGAAACGGGGGATAGCGTTCTGATTGCAATAGAATTTAATTCTCAAGATGATGCATTATTTCGGAAAGTCTGGGAAGCGAGCGAAGATGATTTCATCGCAGAAATGGCTGATAACATCAGTGCATGGAAAGGGCGTCAAGACGGCATTGCCAGCCAAGCCATGTTAGCCGCCCTAAAAAGATTACATACTCTAAAATCACGCGGTCATAATATTGATATTACCGCTTTTAACGGTACAAAAAATGACCAGCAAAGAGAAAAGTTTAAGCATTTGAAAGGCCAAGGGCCGCATGAAGCCGCGCAAGCTGAGAATATTCGCAATGCAGCCCAAAAAGATCATTATGATCATGTTGTCATATTAGTTGGCAATCTTCATGCTGAAAAAAATAGCGCAGATTTTGGTTTAGGCAAACATGACCTCATGGCTATGAAATTGGCAGAAACAGAAAAAGTAATCTCATTACTGCAATTATATCTGGATGGGACTAGCTGGAATTGTATCTCAAAGAATATAAACACTAAGGATGTTACGTCCAAAGATATTAGTTGTGGAAAATATTCATCCAGAGCTAATGCCCAAAATATCGGCGGCAACCCGCGTATGGCATTATGGTCAGAAGGTGATAAAAACTATAACCCTAGCTTCGATGGCTATTATTTTGTCGGGCCTATTAGCGCATCCAAACCTGTTGGATATAAGTCAAAATAAATTAATATCACCCCGCCAGTTCGATCTCATCATCGGCTAGCGTTTTCCCGCTCTTGGTGGGTAATGTCCAAATCACCACATTGGCGATAATCACAAGCCCTGCGACGATCATCAAAAACATTTTTTGACGCAATTCCTTATCACCGCGCATTCTCCACGCAGCCCAAAACAAAATAAAGGCCGCGAACATCATGATGGTAAGAATGATATTAGTCATAATTTTAGCCTATAACAATTGGTGTCAAATGTGTAGAGTTTTTTGTGGAAAACTAAGGCTTTTGACTTGGCCTTTTGACACCACTCGCATAGACAGCAAAAACAGCGAATCACAGATTGAGGTTTCCTATGCGCATTGCTATTGCTTCCGATCATGCAGCGACCGATATGAAGTCTGCGCTAATCACATGGCTGCGAGACAATGGCCATGACGTTTTGGACTTGGGCCCCCAAGGCTCCGAGAGCGTCGATTATCCCGATTATGGCTATAAATTGGCCGATGCAATTGCCAGCGGCAAAGCTGGACGCGGCATAGCATTGTGCGGCTCGGGCATAGGCATTTCCATAGCGGTTAATCGCAACCCCGCGTGCCGATGTGCCCTAGTATCGGATAGCCTTTCTGCTAGATTATGCCGCGAACATAATGATGCCAATGCCATTGCCATGGGCGCGCGCTTAATTGGGATAGAGACAGCAAAAGATTGCATCAATCAATTCTTAAACACCGAATTTGCCGGTGATCGTCACCAGCGCCGTGTCGATAAATTATCCAACCCTGCATAATTTTTGCTATGATAAGGACATAATATGAGCAATTTTTTCTCTCAATCGTTAAGCCAATCTGATCCTGATATTGCCGCGCATATTGGCGCAGAGATTAACCGCGAAAAAAAGCAGATTGAGCTGATTGCATCCGAAAATATTGTGTCTAAAGCCGTCTTAGAAGCCCAAGGCAGCGTCTTTACCAATAAATATGCCGAAGGCTATCCTGGCAAACGTTATTACCAAGGGTGCGCCCCATCCGATGGGGTCGAAACATTAGCAATAGAGCGCGCCAAACAATTGTTTGATTGTAAATATATCAATGTTCAACCGCATAGCGGTGCGCAAGCCAATGGCGCGGTTATGCTGGCACTCGTTAAACCAGGTGATACGGTTTTGGGCATGAGCCTTGATGCGGGTGGACATCTCACCCACGGCGCAAAACCTGCACTATCGGGCAAATGGTTTAATGCGGTGCAATATGGCGTGCGCAAAGACGATCATCTGATTGATTATGACGAAGTAGAACGCCTCGCAAAAGAGCATAAGCCTGCTATCATCATTGCGGGTGGCAGCGCCTATCCGCGTATCATCGATTTCAAACGTTTCCGGGCAATTGCCGATATGGTTGGGGCTTATCTACACGTCGATATGGCGCATTTCGCTGGTTTAGTCGCCGCTGGCATCCATCCATCGCCCTTGCCGCATGCGCATGTCGTCACCACCACTACGCACAAAACTTTGCGCGGCCCGCGCGGTGGTATGATATTGTCCAATGATGAAGCTTTGGGCAAAAAATTTAATTCAGCCGTATTCCCAGGCTTACAAGGCGGCCCTTTGATGCATGTCATCGCTGCCAAAGCCGTAGCCTTTGGCGAAGCATTGCGCCCCGAATTTAAGGATTATAGCAAAGCCGTCATCGCCAATGCACAGGCCCTTGCCAATCGCCTAAAAAAACGCGGTGCTGATGTGGTTGCGGGCGGTACAGATACGCATTTGGCGTTGATTGATCTTACACCATTGGGCGTTACTGGCCGCGATGCCGATGAAGCTTTAGAACGCGCGAGCATTACCTGTAATAAAAATGGCATTCCCTTTGATCCCCTGCCCCCGACAAAAACCAGCGGCATCAGAGTGGGCTCTCCCGCAGGCACAACGCGCGGCTTTGGCACGGCAGAATTTGAAGAAATTGCCGATATGATTGCCGATGTGTTGGATGGATTACGCGACAAAGGCGAAAATGGCGATGCTGCTGTTGAGGCTGACGTTAAAAAACGTGTCGAAGCTCTATGCGTTCGCTTTCCTATTTATCCTGAATTATAAACGGATAAGCAGCTTTTTGCTCATATGGTAATTTCTATCAATATACTCTATATTGATAGCAATGGCCGATAATATCTTCATACACTGCAATGCTTGCAAAGAGTCTGTTCCCGATTGTGACAAATTTTGTTCCAACTGCGGTGACTTTCTCTCTGGGTCTATTGAAGACGCCGATTTCACCCACCAAGCCGAGCATTATATCAACAAAGCCGCTGAAGAATTGATCGATGATGATAATATGATAACGGGCAGCGATGTTGGTAAGCTTATCATTACAGGGGCGGCCACCACAGCGATTGTTGGAATTTCATTCATTGGATTAACCGCTGGTTTGGCCGTTGGTATTGGGGTTGGTGCTTATCGTCATTTTAGCAATGACAATGACGCCGAATGAATTTTACTCGATAAATAAAAAGTTGACTTTTTACCGTATTACAACCATAATACAGCTAGAAAGGGTATTTATGACACAATATTGCACTATATGCGATGCTGAAATCAGCGCAGCTATTAAATTTTGCCCGCAATGCGGCGAAAAAACTGCTGAACAACGCGCCGCTGAGAGCTTTACCTCTCAGGCGAAACATTATGTTGGCGAAGCCGCTACAGAATTTTTGGGGGCTGCTAAAGACACCTATCATAACGGCAAACATTTGGCCGATAAAGACAGCGCAAAAAAAGTTGCTGGCGGCGCGGCCATTGGTGCTGTAGCAAGCGTTATTGCGCCGATTGGAATTTTAACGGGCGCAGCCGCCGGTGCGGGATTAGTAGCCTATCGCCACATTCAAAAAAATAAAGAAAAAGAAAAAAAATAACATATGCGATGCCCCTTTTGCGCTAATGAAGATAGCCAAGTTAAAGATAGTCGGCCGACCGAAGATGGGGCGACCATAAGACGCCGCCGTCAATGCGAGAGCTGCGCGGCGCGCTTTACGACATTTGAGCGTATCCAATTACGTGAGATTACCATTTCCAAAAGCGGCGAAAAGCGCGAGGCATTTGATCGTGGAAAATTAACCCGCAGTATATCATTGGCCTGTCAAAAACGCTCTATTGATAATGAGCGTATCGAACAATTAGTATCGGGTATTCAGCGACAATTAGAAACGAGCGGTGAGAATGAAATACCATCAAAACGCATTGGTGAATTGGTGATGGATGGTCTCAAACAGCTAGATAGCGTAGCCTATATTCGCTTTGCATCCGTTTATAAAGATTTCACCGAAGCTAGCGATTTTGAAGATTTTGCAGGCAGCGTCCAAGATGCTGCTAAAGACCAATAACCCTTATGGAAAAACCCATCATATTATTGGTGCGCCCGCAACTTGGCGAAAATATCGGTAAAGTCGCGCGCGCTATGCTCAATTTTGGCCTTAGCGAATTGCGCATCGTTGAACCGCGCGATGGCTGGCCCAACCCAAGCGCAGGCCCATCGGCAGCAGGCGCCGATGTCGTGCTCGAAAAAGCACAAATTTATGATGATCTGGCCAGTGCTGTTTCTGATTGCCATCATATTTATGCTACTACAGTGCGCAAACGTGGTGTGACAAAGCCCGTAATTACGCCCGTGCAAGCTGCGCAAGAAATGCACATAAATCAAGGCCGCAGCGCGCTATTATTTGGCCCCGAACGCTCTGGATTAGAGAGCGATGATGTAACGGTGGCTAAATCAATCATCACTGTTCCGATCAATCCAAAATTTGGCTCGCTTAATTTGGCACAGGCTGTAATATTATGCGCTTATGAATGGTCAAAAACTCAAAATTTAGCGATACCATCAAAATCCGATATTTTACCCCCTGCTCCGCAATATGAATTGGATGCTATGATCGCGCAATTATATGCTGCTCTTGATAAGAAGGGTTATTTTTATCCCATCGAACGCACAGAAGCTACGCAAAGAACATTGCGCAATATTATGACAAAAGCTGCTTGGAATGAATTGGAAATACGCACATTGCGCGGCGTTATTCATACATTAGACAAAAAAGCACGTCCACGCGACACTATGTCACAAAAACGCGACAAAAAGTCACAAGAAAATTGATACGCTTTTCTGGCCATTTTGCAAATTTCTGGCCATTTTGCAAAATTTAGCTGCGTAAATCATCCCATTTTTTATCTTCATGGGCGATGGAAGCCTCGACTAAATCGTCCCATAATTGCGTTATTGTTGCGCGAGAAAGTCCATATTTTTCTGCTAAATTTGCAGCATTATTAATGACTTGTGCTTTTCTTTTTTCATCGCGCACATCAGATTTATTCGCTTTAATCCGCGCCGCAGCATCCATATATCCAAAACGCAGAGCCAGCAATTCCACCAACTGTCGATCAACCTCATCAACGCCTTGGCGCACTTCGGCCATATCCGCGCAATGCGGTGGGGCTTTGATCGTAGGGGTGCTATTGTTGGTCATTCGCGCTCGATAATCGCTAATTTGCGCGATGTCGAGTGTATAATCATAATGCCTTGGCAAATTATCTTGACTTATAGCATGGAGCAGCTAATGGGAACGCTTCGTAATTGGCTGCGCACTCCGGTGAAGCGTTAGCCGCATCAAATCAACAGATTTGATGGTGCGATTCCGGAAACTTAACATTAAACTGCAAATTGGAGTTTTGAACATGACAAAACGTACCGCATCAAAATATAAATTAGACCGCCGTATGGGCGAAAATATTTGGGGTCGCCCCAAATCGCCTGTAAACCGCCGTGATTATGGGCCTGGTCAGCATGGTCAACGCCGCAAGGGCAAGCTATCCGATTATGGTACTCAGCTTCGCGCCAAACAAAAGCTTAAGGGCTATTATGGCGATGTTACCGAAAAACAGTTTAAGCGTTGCTATACAGAGGCTACAAAAATTAAAGGCGATACCAGCCAAAACCTAATCGGCCTGCTAGAGCGCCGCTTGGATATGATCGTTTACCGCGCAAAATTTGCACCTACAATTTTCGCTGCACGCCAATTGGTTAGCCATGGGCATATTCGCGTAAATGGCACAAAATGTAATATTGCATCGCGCCGCATCAATGTTGGTGAAGAAGTTTCATTGTCTGATAAAGCACAACAAATGGCTCTCGTCATCGAAGCACAAAGCCTTCCTGAACGCGAAGTCCCCGAATATGTAGCCGTTGATGGCAATTCAAAAGCTATATTTAACCGCGTTCCAACATTGGATGAAGTGCCTTATCCTGTTAAAATGGAACCCAATTTGGTGGTCGAATTTTATTCTCGCTAATAATTATAACCCTCTAATATCAAAGGCGGACATTATGGGCCGCCTTTTTTATGCCGATAATATAATCCATCTTCTTTTATGCCTCAATAGAAGCCACTTGCAAAACGGCGAATTATTATCGCTCTATTCTTACACAGCAGCTCTATCACAAGACTTGCTTATATCGCATCGCTCTGCCATAAATATTGGACCATGTGAAACCACAATAAAGGGTATAAAAGAGACATGAAATTCAAACAATTAACCAGCTTAGCTATAGTATCGGCAATGCTTGCCGCCTGCAATCCTCCCGAGGAAAGCATGATTGATGCTGCGAACTTGCCAGCAGTAGAAATTCCTGAAATTTCTGAATCGACAATGAAAGAGGTAACTAAAACATTATCATCGGATGATTTTGCGGGGCGTGCACCTGGAAAAATTGGTGAAGAAAAAACATTAGAATTGCTCGTGAATCGCTTTGAAGCCGCTGGTTTATCACCTGGCAATGGAGATAGCTGGTTTCAAGATGTTCCCTTGGTAGAAATTAACGCCAAAAACCAAAGCAATTTGGAAATAAAAAACGAGACAGGTGAAACTATCTCATTGACGCCTGGCAGTGATTTTGTTGCTGTAACCTATCAAGAGCAGGAGAAGATTAACATTGCTGATAGCGAGATGGTGTTTGTTGGATATGGAATCAATGCTCCAGAACGAGGTTGGAATGACTATGAAGATGTTGATGTAAAAGGTAAGACGGTCATCATCCTCGTCAATGATCCTGATTTTGGGACAGAGACTTTAGAAGGAGAATTTGGCGGCCGTGCTATGACCTATTATGGGCGCTGGACATATAAATATGAAGAAGCCGCGCGCCAAGGAGCAGCAGCAGCGATTATTATCCATGATGAAGCACCCGCAGCCTATGGTTGGGGTGTGGTAGAATCCAGTTGGACTGGCCCGCAATTTTATGCGCAAACATCTAATGGAGCTTCTGATCAAACAAAAGCTAATGGTTGGATTCAAAAAGAAAAAGCGCGAGAAATTCTGGCCGCATCTGGTCAAGACATGGATGATTTAATGGTATCGGCAAAGCAAAAAGGGTTCAAAGCTGTTCCGCTAACCACCAGAGCATCGCTGAATTTCTCTAATGAATTTGGTTCTTTGCAAAGCAAAAATATAGTTGGCGTCTTAAAGGGCGCAAAACGCCCTGATGAATATATTCTATACACGGCCCATTGGGATCATTTGGGTATATGTAAAGCCGCTCCAGATGGCGATAATATCTGCAATGGAGCTGTTGATAATGCAACAGGGACGGCTGCACTCGTTGCACTTGCAGAGGCGCATAATAAAGCGGGAGCTCCCGATCGTAGCATCATATTTTTGGCCGTAACAGCCGAAGAATCTGGTTTACTTGGTTCGAAATATTATGCAGAAAATCCAATTTATCCATTATCGCAAACCGTTGGCGGCGTAAATATGGATGCATTCTCTATGGCTGGCCCTGCCAAAAACCTCACCGTGATTGGCAAAGGTAAATCGCAACTCGACATATATCTTGATGCTGCGGCTAAGTTAGAGGAGCGCACACCAGAAGCAGAGCCAACCCCTGAAAAAGGATATTATTATCGTTCAGACCATTTCAGTTTCGCTAAATTAGGCGTCCCAATGCTTTATTTTGAAGGCGGCGAAGATTTGGTGAAAGGTGGCAGAGAAGCAGGAGCGAAAGTTTCTGAAGATTATACAAAAAATCGTTACCATGGGCCAAAAGACGAATATGATGAAAATTGGGATTGGTCAGGCGTTATGAATGATCTTCGTCTTTATTACCGCGTTGGCCGCATGCTTGCTATGAGCGAGGATTGGCCAAATTGGAACGAAGGAGATGAGTTTAAAGAAGCACGCGACGAGAGCCGCACATAGTTCAAAAACTCAAATATATTGGCGGTTCATAGCAATGCTTGGTTTTCGATTCCCAGCAGAATGGGAGAAACAGCACAGCTTATGGACCGCTTTCCCTTTTGATGCGGATGAATGGGGCGATCGTTTATCCGCCGCCCAGACAGAAATAGCTAATTTTGTTATCGCATTAGCCAATCATGGTCAAAAAACCTACCTTCTATGCCGTAATGAGAGCATTAGAGCATTGGCGCACGCGCGCATTAATCCCTTTGTCAGAGATAGTAATATCCTAGAATATGTGATAATGACTTATGGTGATATTTGGTTGCGCGATACAGCCCCGCTCACCATTATTCATAAGAATGAGCGATACGCATTATCCTTTGCATTTAATGGATGGGGTCATAAATTTATGATGGATGGCGATCAAAACGTTGCCGCACATATAGCAAAACATCAAAAACTTACTCTGATACATAATCCGATGATATTTGAGGGTGGTGCGATCGATGTGGACGGCACTGGTAATGCCATAACAACAAAACAATGCCTTCTCAATCCCAACCGGAATCCCGATATACCGCAAGATGAAATCGAGACTATCTTATCCGCATATTTGGGTCTCAAAAATATTCTATGGTTACATGATGGATTAATCGGCGATCACACCGATGGTCATGTTGATAATTTAGCTCGTTTCATTGGGCCAAAACATGTTTTAATCCCAAAAGCATATAATGATAATGACCCTAATATACACATATATGAAAATGCGGTTATAAAAGCATCGACATCTGGCTATAAAGTGAGTCGCATAAAATCAGTAGGTTTATATGAAATCGATGGTAAGATAGCCCCTGCAAGCTATATGAATTTTGTCATTGCTAATGACATCATCATCGTGCCGCAATATAATTGTAGCTCGGATGAAAAAGCTATTGAAACTATTTCAGCTTTATTCCCAAACAAACAGGTTATAGGGATAATGTCTGTAGCATTATTACATGGCGGAGGAAGCTTTCATTGTGCTAGTCAACAATCAGCCGACATCCGATAAAAAAAGTTAGAGGACACTCATGTATTCAGATATAATCGGAATTTTAAGTACATTAACCTATTTATTGATTTTTTTCATAGGGTTAATCCTTGCCGCCATCGTGGTTATCTTCCTTATTGATATTACGCAAACACAAGATGCCGTGCGCCGTAATTATCCTGTAATCGGAAGGTTTCGTTCTATTTTGAGCGGCTTAGGTGAATTTTTCAGGCAATATTTCTTTGCAATGGATCGAGAGGAAATGCCATTTAACCGCGCCGAACGTGAATGGGTGGCGGCAGCCTCGAAAGGGCATGACAATACTGTGGCCTTTGGTTCGACTAAAAATTTAGAACCGATAGGAACTCCCATTTTCGTAAATTGCCCCTTCCCTACATTGGAGACAGATGCCGCCAAAACACAACCACTGCTGGTTGGGCCCTATTGCGAAAAGCCCTATAATGCGCCATCTTTTTTTAATATTTCTGGTATGAGTTTTGGGGCTTTATCTGTTCCAGCTATCAGAGCATTGAGCCATGGTGCAAAAATGGCTGGGTGTTGGCTCAATACAGGCGAAGGCGCACTTTCTAAATATCATCTTGAAGGTGGTTGCGACATTATATTTCAGATCGGAACCGCTAAATATGGCATACGCAATGAAGATGGATCGCTCAATGATGAAAAGCTGAAACATATGGCCGATCATGAACAAGTTAAAATGTTTGAGATTAAGCTTAGTCAAGGTGCAAAACCAGGCAAAGGCGGGATATTACCAGGGGCAAAAGTTACCAAAATTATAGCCGAAACAAGAGGTATAGCAGAAGGTAAGGATTCCATATCGCCCAATCGTCATCCAGAGATTAACAGTATCGATGAGCTGTTAGATTTTATAACGCATGTTCGTGCTGTCACGGGCAAACCAACGGGCATTAAAGCCGTTGTTGGTTCTTATAGTTGGCTGGAGCAATTTTGCGAAAAAATTCATGAGCGCGGCATAGAAAGTGCCCCTGATTTCTTCACTCTCGACAGCGGAGATGGCGGAACAGGCGCCGCCCCCATGCCATTGATGGATAATGTTGGTCTCACACTCAAAGAGAGCTTGCCTATGCTATCCGATATTTTACACCGCTATAATTTGCGTGACCGCGTCAAAATAATTGCGTCGGGCAAAAGAATAACGCCTTCCGAAGTTGCATGGGCATTATGCGCTGGTGCTGATTTTATCAATTCTGCGCGCGGATTTATGTTCTCACTAGGGTGTATCCAAGCATTAAAATGTAATAAAAACACCTGCCCTACGGGCATAACAACCCATAACGAAAGATTGCAAAAAGGCCTTGATCCCGCTGATAAAAAAGTGAAAGTTTCCAACTATTGTATGAGTTTAAGGCACGAAGTAGAGGTTATAGCGCATAGTTGCGGAGTGAGTGAGCCAAGACGTTTGCGCAGGATGCATGTCCGTATCGTTCAAGCAGATGGTAAATCAGTGCCCATGATTGATTTATATCCTCGGCCAGACCCGCTCCCGCAATTTATGACCATTACACCTTAAAGCCACGAAAAATGAGCATTAATATTATGGAGAATATCATGAACTTTAGAATATCAATGGTTGCTGTGCTGGCAATCGGCGCATCGCTATCCACTGCTGTAATAGCGCAATCAAATAATGCAGAGCTTACTGCTGCGCTCTCTTCTGAGGTAAGAGGCGATACGGTGCAACGCGATAAATATCGCAATCCCGCAGCAACATTAGAGTTTTTCCAAGTAAAGCCAGAGCATACCATCGTTGAATATGGCCCTGGTGGCGGTTGGTATACGCGCATATTATTGCCTTATGTTGCCGAAAAAGGCCAATATTTGGCCGTTAATGCGGATAGCGAAGGCCGCCAATTCCGCAGCAGAGCCCAAGAAGGCAGCACCAAATCATGGCCCGAACGCTTCCCAAGCATTGCCGCCGAATGGACTGGCGTTGATGCTAGAAAAATAACCGCATTTGAGAGCGATGAAGCTCCAGAAGATAGGATTGGGACAGTAGATCGCATCTTAATATTCCGCTCTATGCATGGCATGCTTAATGGTGACCGTTCTGATACTGAAATAAAAGCATTGCGCACTATGTTGGCAGATGATGGCCTTGTTGGTGTGGTTCAACATCGCGCCGATGCAGATGCTCGCTATGGGGATTCAAATGGATCGCGCGGTTACTTAAAACAAGACGATGTGCTCGCCTTATTCAAACTTAATGGTTTTGAATTGGTGGGTTCTTCTGAAATTAATGCCAACCCAAAAGACACTAAAGATTATGATGTTGGTGTTTGGAGATTGCCTCCTGTTCTTGCACGTTTAGACGCGGATGATGAAGCGACTTATGAAGCCAATAAAGCAAAATATCAAGCCATTGGCGAGAGCGATCGCATGACATTATTATTCCGAAAAGCAAAATAATTCAAATATTTATAGGAATTAAGATATGCGTTATTTTTCAAATTATGCTCTAGCTCTAGGCCTAAGCACGGCATTGTTCTCCTACACCAATGACCAAAAAACGCAACAGGTTAGCGCAAAAAACGCAGAAATAAACGCCTCTTTTAATGCTGCGGCAATGGATATGGCCCTAAGTTCAGATATTCGTAATGACGATAAAGAGCGCGATATTTTTCGTAATCCAAAAGAGACATTAAGGATATTTGATGTATCCCCCGAGCATAATATCATTGAATATGCGCCAGGGGGCGGTTGGTATACGCGCATATTAGCACCTTATGTTACCGAAAAAGGCCAATATACAGCCGTCAGCTTTCCGCCTGAAGCTGCTATTTCTATTGGTGCAGATTTTGTTGAGCGCATAAAAAAAGGGTATAAAAATTTTTCAAGCGACCAAAGCAAAACCCTTGGCATAGAGGCTGACAATCTCCCCTTATATACCTCTGATGCAATAGCAGAAAATTTGCATGGCACGGTTGACAGAATATTAATCATTCGCATGATGCATAATCTGAAACGCTGGGGCATTGACGCACAAGAAATTGCAGCTTTGAAGGCCACATTAAAAGCTGATGGGATGATTGGTATCGTTCAGCACCGCGCACAAGATGATGCTCCAGAAGACTATGTAGATGGCAATAAAGGATATCTAAAACGCGATGATTTAATTGCTTTTATGGATAGCCAAGGTTTTGAAATTGCAGCCGAAACAAAAATTAATGAAAACCCCAAAGATAAGGGTGATTATCCAGACGGCGTATGGACATTGCCGCCTTCTTTGGGTTCAAATGATATAGATAAATCCAAATTTGAAGCCATTGGTGAGAGCAACCGCATGACCATATTGTTCAAACAAAAAGCAATTTGATTCATTATGTATATAACGGTTGCTGCCTTACAATTGGCTCTCAATAGCGATGAAAAAACCAATATTGATGCGGTAAGCGATTATATTGTAAATGCTGCTACAAAAGGCGCGCAGATAATTTTACCCCCCGAATTATTTTCTTCACCTTATTTTTGTTGTGTCGAAGATGAAGCATTATTCGCCCTCGCCTATCCGACACATGAACATCCATCGGTCAAGGCTATGGCAAAACTTGCAAAGCAGCTCAATGTAGCAATACCCACCAGCTTTTTTGAGCGCGATGGGCCGCATTATTACAACAGCATCGCCATGATTAACCCCGATGGCAATATAATGGGGATTTATCGAAAAAGCCATATACCCGATGGGCCTGGCTATGAGGAAAAATTTTATTTCAGGCCTGGCAATAGCGGTTTCAAAATTTGGGATATTTTCGGCACCAAAATTGGTGTCGGAATATGCTGGGATCAATGGTATCCTGAATGCGCAAGAGCAATGGCATTAATGGGCGCAGAATTGCTATTTTATCCAACCGCTATAGGCAGCGAGCCTTATGATACAAAATTAGACACAAGCCGCATGTGGCGACGCGCCATGCAAGGTCACGCCGTATCAAATTGTATCCCTATTATTGCCAGTAATCGCATCGGTACTGAAAATAATGTGCATGGCGAGCAACATTTCTACGGTCACAGCTTTATTGCCAATGAATGGGGCGATATAGTGGCTCACTATGGTTCTGATGAAAGCGGTATTTTGGTCGCAAATTTTGATCTAAAATTAACCCGAAAGCATCGTGCAGGCATGGGGTTTTTCCGCGATAGACGTCCAGACCTTTATGACAGAGTGATACAAGACCAATAAAATAGCCTGAAATGTAATTAATTATAACAACTCTGTATCGCAATGGGGCAATATGAATCTAACGCTAGATTAATTCTAATTCCAATGGCATATTTGGTTATAATTTTGTTAACCATGGGAGTCTGTCATGTCCTTATCTAAGAAATTAGCCGCCTATGTATGCGCTGCCGCTCTAATTACTACATCCACAATCATGCCGCAAAGTGCCTATGGCGCACCCTATGTCCATACCGTGGCAGAAATTGATACGCCATTGGATTTTGGTGATTATTTTTGGGATGAGCAAGGCGTCCCAAATCGGGGAAAAGTACGTGTTGTTGTCGATTTAACCGCTGAAAAATTATATGTTTATAAAGGCGGATATGAAATCGCCCGTGCTAAAATTTTACGCGGTTGGGAACGTTGGCAAACGCCCACCGGAACTTTCAAAATTTTAGAAAAAGACGCCGATCATTATTCGAGTACCTATGATAATGCGCCAATGCCTTATAATCTAAGGCTCACTTGGAAGGGCGTTGCAATCCATGGCTCTGATGTTGATGATGTCAGTGCAACCCATGGATGCGTTGGTATTCCGCTTGAATTTGCTCGGACATTATTCAAATATACACGGGTTGGCGATCCAGTGCTCATCACCAATAATTGGATGCGCGACATTTACGGGTGAGACATAGCTTATTTTCTCAAGAGAATTGGTTAAACCCCAAAACCCTGAAGCCAAAAATAAATATTAGCAACAATATCTATAGCTTAAAATAATGATTGTCCGACCTGTATCAGAGGTTCGATCCAATATTCTAATCATCTTTACAATATAATAATTATTTTAATGCAATTGCTTGCTTAAATACCGCACAGAACATGTCTTCGGTCAATCTTCCCGTTTGTGTATTATAACGACTACAATGATAGCTATCGATTAAAATTCTATTATCAGGCAAGCTATGCTGCGCATTATGCGCAAACTTATAATGGGATAATTTACCGCCAACATGCCTAATAAAGCTGTCATGCGCTATTTTCCCAAGCGCAATGACTATTTTCAAATCGGGTAATTGAGCCAATTGCTTGGTTAAATATGTTCTACAATTATTGGCTTCCTCCAGCGTTGGTTTATTTTCTGGCGGCAAACATTTCACGCAATTTAATATGATAGCACCCTTAAGGGAAACTCCATCATCGATAGATTTGTCATAGATACCTTCGCTTAAGCCCATTTTAGCAAAAGTCGAAAATAACAAATCGCCCGCATAATCTCCCGTAAAGGGCCTTCCTGTTCTATTTGCTCCATTCTTGCCAGGAGCAAGACCAATGACACCAAGCCATGCTTTTGGATCACCCCAAGCGGGCACGGGCGCATTCCACCAATCTGGATATTCTCTCATACAAGCTTTGCGCAGCGACACTAATCTTGGGCATTTTTGACAGTTTCGCGGCGGTTCGCTTTTCTTTAATGGCATTTCAATTTGCATTGAAAGAAACTATCTCTCAATAGAGCATAATGCAAATGGCATATATCTAATTGAAAGCAATAGATGGCAAAAACTGAATATCTCTACCTTATTGCGCTTGGTTCAAACAGGCGGCATCCTATCTATGGTCGTCCGCGCGATATATTATTTTCTGCACTAGAAGCAATTGAACGAGACTTTATTTCGGTTTTTGAGCATAGCAATATCATCGAAACTCCCGCAATTGGACCTTCTTTACGTAATTATGCCAATAGCGCTGCTATCATCATATCTCCCTTGCTGCCAGACGAATTATTACAAAAATTCAAAGAAATAGAAACATTTTACGGTAAGAGGCGTGGCCAAAAATGGAGCGCGCGCTGTTTAGACATTGATATAATATTATGGTCAGAAGGAATATGGAGCAGCGCAAAGCCTAATATCTCTATTCCGCACCCTCATTATCATAAACGTGACTTTGTGCTTAACCCTGCGGCTCAAATTGCTGGTGATTGGCGCGACCCACTTCAAAATTTATCTATTAATCAGATTTTGTTTCGCAATAGGTGAGCAAAACGGCTTGACCGATTGATAACAGGCCTTTAGGGGAGGCTCACAAAGCAAGAAACAGTACGAATCTAAGATTATACTGTTGGTGAGGGCCCTTAGCTCAGTAGGTAGAGCAACTGACTTTTAATCAGTAGGTCGCTGGTTCGAACCCAGCAGGGCTCACCATAAATTATTGAAAAAATTGCACTCTGCTGGTATTTTGCTCTAGCTTATCACAGTCTCTGTGAATTGATTGGCTTTGCTATATCGTGACAAAGAACCATATTGGGCAAATATCAGGGCCTAACCCTAAGTCTATGGGGCAAAACAACCCCCTAAATCACTATAGTATTTTGTATCATTATGATTCAAATAAAGTATTGCGATAGATTGCACCATCACATTAAAACGCTTATTAACAGTCTGAAAATTTGGAAAGCAACATTATGAATCAAGTCAAAGCCAGAAACATGATTACCCTATTGCACTTATTCGCCGCCACATTATTGGCACCATTTTTTATATTAGTCGCGATTACTGGCGGGTTATATGTTGCCGATATAAAACCAAAAACAGAACAAACAAAATTAGAGTTTAACGCTCCAATCACAATTAACGCCGATAGCAAAACCTTGGATGACGATGTCAAAGCAATATTATTAGACAATGGATTAGACATTGAATTTGAATATTTGAAAAATAGAGGGAGCACCATAACCACGCGCCCTACTTCGCGCGATTATGTCGAATTTAAGCAAGAAGGCGAAGCTTGGAGTGCTACTTTGAATGATCCTAATTTTCATTATTCTATGATGGAATTGCACAAAGGCCATGGCCCTAGCTTGTTCAAAAAATATCAAATCATCGCTGGCATTGCTCTATTCATGATAATGATGAGCGGCTTGTTCGTTGGTTTTGTCTCAAAAGCCTATCGCATGAAAATGATTATCTCTACGTCCATCGGGACAGCGATCTTCATGATATTAGCATTTTTGGTATAATCATTAAGCGCAATTCCTAAAACCAAACTCGACAATCCTATTCTTATGGCTTACTTCTCTTATAAAGGAGAGAGATAGTGCAAAATATAATGATATTGGTGAGCAGAGGTCTGTTGATTGCGATTGGGATATTATTTTCATTCATAGCTTTTGGATTCTTATTTACCACGCAAAAAGCAGCAGCAAGCGTAGGACTAAACATTTCTACCATTGATGGATTTGCAACGGTTAGAGCAGATATGGCTGGTTATTTCGCTGTTTCAGCAGCCTTATTATTATATTCCTCTTTCTTGCGTAAATCGCAATATTTATGGCCTGTATTTTTGTTAATTGCTGCCGCATTTTTGGGACGTGTCATAACAATTTTTGCCAATGGGTATGATAATGAGAGCTTTATGCCAATGGGTATAGAAATCGTCATTATGGCTTCAATCATTTTCGCACAGAAAAATTGGAAAAAAATATAATGCAAAAATGATCCGCAGGTCAAAAATAGTTCCCAATTATGTGATTGTAAAATTTATCTCATTTAACAAATTGTAACTCCTATATGCTAGGCGCGCATGATAGTGATAAATATTACTCAATTACAGCCCAATCTAAGCTATGGTGCGTTAAATAGGATCTTGTGAATGTCAGAAAAAATAGCAGTTTTGGGCTTAGGCTATGTTGGACTTCCCGTAGCTATTGCGCTGGCACAGAAATTTGATCATGTCATTGGGTTTGATATTTCAGAAAAACGCATTGAAGCATTGCAAAATGGTCATGATTGGACCGACGAAATTCTCGACACTAAATTGGCTGAATCATCGCTAGAATATAGTAATTCTCCTGAAGATTTATCACAAGCTACTTTCTTCATTGTCACCGTTCCGACTCCGATAGATAATGAAAATAGACCCAATCTTGATCCTATTTCTATGAGCTGCAAATTAATTGCGCCGCACATCCAAAAAGGGGCAGTGATTGTCTTTGAATCAACCGTTTACCCAGGTGTAACCGATGATATTTGCGCGCCACTATTAGAGGAAATATCAGGGTTAAAACGCGGTGTTGACTTCAAACTAGGCTATAGTCCCGAGAGGATAAATCCAGGCGATAAAGTCAATCGTTTGGAAAATATCACTAAAATAATCTCAGCAGAAGATGATGAATCTCTGGCACGAGTCAAAAATGTGTATGCCGCAATCATAGAGGCAGATTTGCATATCGCACCCTCGATCAAAGTAGCTGAGGCAGCGAAAGTGATTGAAAATACGCAGCGCGATTTGAATATAGCATTGATGAACGAAATATCGCTGATATTTGATCAAATGGATATTAGAACAAAAGACGTGCTGGATGCTGCTGGGACAAAGTGGAATTTTCTTCCCTTCACGCCAGGATTGGTCGGAGGTCATTGCATTGGCGTTGATCCCTATTATCTCACAACAGCGGCTGAGCGTCTTGGCTATAGACCCGAAGTAATTTTGGCTGGCAGGCGAATTAATGATGATATGGGACCGCATGTTGCGCGTAAAACAATCAAATTGCTGCTCAACAATGGACGTTCCGTATCCGATGCAAAAATCGGCGTTTTAGGCCTAACCTTCAAAGAAAATGTTCCCGATTTGCGCAATAGTAAAACCCCTGATATTGTAAATGAACTCAAAAGTTACGGGATAACAGCGTTGGTTCATGACCCTTTGGCCAATGCTCAAGAAGCTATGGATGAATATGGAATATTATTGCATCCATGGGAGACGTTAGACTCTCTAGACGGTATCATATTGGCGGTTAATCATAGTTTTTATATCGATCAAAAACAGAGCGTGATAGATAGATTGAAACAAAATGCAATTCTCATTGATGTGAAATCAAGTATTGAGCCAACCGAATTAAGGCCCGATATTATTTATTGGAGCCTTTGAGCCCTAATTCGCAATATTGAACGCAGCATAATATGGATTTTCAAATGAACGCAGACAAACCTACGATCGTAACTATATTTGGTACAAGGCCAGAAGCGATTAAATTATTTCCTGTTGTCAATCAATTGGCAGGTATAGAGCATATTAATTCTATATGTTGCGTTAGCGCGCAGCATCGCGAAATGCTCGATCAAGTATTAGAAATTGCCAATATTACCCCTGATTATGATTTGGATATAATGCGCTCTAATCAATCCTTGGATGAATTAACGGCGCGCTTGCTCACCAATATTGGAAAAATGCTGGATGAGGTGAAACCACAGCGTGTGATAGTCCAAGGCGATACAGCGACAGCCATGACAGGGGCATTAGCAGCCTATTACAGGCAGATACCCGTTAGCCATGTCGAGGCGGGCCTTCGAAGCTATAATATTTATCATCCTTGGCCCGAAGAGGTGAACCGCAAAATTATCGGTTCAATAGCCGATCAGCATTTTGCCCCGACTGAAACATCGGCTGGTGCGTTAAAAAAAGAGAATGTACCAAGCGAGCAAATATATATTACGGGTAACACGGTAATCGATGCTCTTTTTGCGACCGTAAAGCAAATTGCCGATAAACCAGAAATGGCACCAGCATTAAACAATCTTAAAACCAAATTTGCAGGCAAATATATCATTGGAATTACCAGCCATAGGCGCGAAAATTTTGGTGATGGTTTGAATAATATCGCGCAATCTATCAAAGCATTAGCGGCGCGCGATGATGTCGCTATCATCTTTCCGGTTCACCTTAACCCTAATGTGCGCAGCGTGATGAATGATGCGCTAGGCGGATTAGATAATGTCGCCCTGATAGAGCCGCTCGATTATCCAAATTTCGTTAGCTTACTCGATATTTGCTATTTCATGCTCACTGATAGCGGCGGCGTGCAAGAGGAAGCCCCTGCCCTTGGCAAGCCAGTGCTGGTCATGCGCGACACGACTGAACGTCCAGAAGGCATTGAAGCTGGAACGGCTAAATTGGTCGGCACGGACATAGACACCATTCTTGCACAAGCAAATGCCTTATTAGATAATGATGCGCATTATGAGAAGATGGCAAAAGCGCATAACCCATTTGGCGATGGCACCAGCAGAATCAAAATTGCCAATATCTTATCATCAAGCCTGTTAGATTAATATTCATAGGAAATTTCATTATGGTCTCCGATAAAACACCCTCTGTAGCCGTCATTGGACTTGGTTATATTGGTTTGCCCACTGCCGCCGTGATAGCACGTTCGGGGTGCAATGTATTGGGCATTGATGTGAGCGAACATGTGGTTGAGACCATAAATAATGGTAAAATCCATATCGAAGAAGTCGATCTTGATGGTTTAGTACAAGGTGTGGTTTCGCGCGGCCTATTGCGCGCATCACTAAAATTTGAGCCCGCTGATATATTTGTGATTGCCGTACCAACACCATTTAAGGATAATCATATACCCGATCTAAGTTATGTATTAGAAGCTACAGCCAATGTCGCAAAAGTATTAAAAGCGGGCGATACGGTGATTTTGGAATCCACATCGCCTGTAGGAACCACCGAACAAATGCGCGACCTTATTGCGAAAACGCGCCCCGATTTGGATGTTCCAGGTCTATGCACAGGAACGCCCAATATAGCTATAGCCTATTGCCCTGAGCGCGTTTTACCAGGAAAAATATTAGAAGAATTAATCAAAAATGATCGCTCTATTGGCGGCATCACGCCGCGCTGTGCGCGTAAAGCCCTGGCTTTTTATAAGCGTTTTGTGCGCGGAGAATGCGTTACCACCACCGCGCGCGCAGCAGAAATGACCAAATTGGTAGAAAATAGCTACCGCGATGTGAATATCGCTTTTGCAAATGAATTATCAATCATTTCTGATGATATGGGCTTGGATGTGTGGGAGGTAATTTCATTGGCAAACCGCCACCCGCGCGTCAATATTTTACAGCCAGGGCCAGGCGTTGGCGGTCATTGTATTGCTGTTGACCCATGGTTTATCATTCATGGATCGCCAGAAAACTCTCCGCTTATTAAGACCGCTCGTAATGTGAATGATGGAAAAATCAATCATGTGCTGGAACAAGCATCCAAAATGATTGATGATAATGGGGCGCAAAATATTGCCTGTCTTGGCCTTGCTTTTAAAGCAAATATTGATGATTTCAGAGAGAGTCCTGCGCTTAAAATTGCCGAAAAACTAGCCAAACGCTATGGCCGTAAAATCAAAATTATCGAACCATATGCCAATCAATTACCAAAAGAATTTGATACTAGCGATGCACAATTGATTGATGTTGATGCAGCCATAGATGATTGCGATATGTTCATAACATTGGTCGATCATGATATTTTTAAATCTATTCCTTTGGACGAACGCCAAGGCAAAATTGTTTATGATGTTCGCGGTATTTGGCCAGACCAACCAAAAATAAATTAAATACAAGTGATAAGAACATAAATATAAGATAATTTATAGGATATATAATGACAGTTTTGGTAACAGGCGCAGCAGGTTTTATTGGCTTTAGCGTCATTCATCATTTGTTGAAACGCGGCGATAGTGTCATTGGAATTGATAATATCAATGATTATTATGATCCAAAATTAAAGCAGGATCGTCTCCATTTTTTACAAGAATTGGGCGGTAATTTTGAATTTATTAAAACTGATTTTGCAGATGATATTGCCTTAGAAGAGGCTCTAAAAAATAAGATATTTGAGCAAATCATTCATTTAGGTGCCCAAGCGGGTGTGCGCTATTCCATTGAAAATCCGCGCGCTTATATTCGCGCCAATATTATGGGGCATATAAATTTACTCGAATTAGCCCGCCATCGCAAAACCAAACAAATGGTCTATGCATCATCTTCATCGGTTTATGGCAGCAACAAAATATCTCCCTTCAGTGTCGAGCATCGTGTTGATAATCCTATATCACTCTATGCGGCCACCAAAAAATCCGATGAACTGATGAGCGAAACTTATGCGCATCTCTATCGCACGCCTCTAACGGGCCTTCGCTTTTTTACCGTTTACGGACCATGGGGACGCCCTGATATGGCGCTGTGGATGTTTACCGAAAATATTATCAACGGTAAACCGATCAATGTGTTTAACAATGGCAATATGCGCCGTGATTTTACTTATATTGATGATATTGTAGCTGGCGTTATCGCATGCCTTGATAATCCGCCCAAAGACGATGAAAGCCAAAAAGCGGGTGGCAGCGTTTCTCCTCATGCTCTTTATAATATTGGCAATAATAAACCCGAACATCTGGGAACTATGATTGACATCATCGAACAATGTTGCGGCAAAAAGGCAGAGAAAAATATGATGCCAATGCAAGCGGGCGATGTTCCTGCAAGTTTTGCGGATATTGATGCCATTTCAAATGATTTGGGTTATAAGCCAAGCACATCTATCGATATTGGGATTCCCAATTTTGTGAATTGGTATAAAGAGTATAAGGGCTTATAAATATGAACGAAAATAGAATCACGCCTGTCATACTATCGGGCGGCGGCGGCACCAGATTATGGCCGCTCTCGACGCCCAAGAGCCCCAAGCAATTTTTACGCTTATTTGGTGATAATTCATTATTTCAAAACACTATCAAGCGCGGCGCGAATAAAAGAAAATTCACACCGCCGATGATCGTTGGCAGCGCAAAACATCAAGAACTCACGCATCAACAGCTTGCCGAAATTGGCGTTAATGATGCGATAATAATTCTCGAACCTGCAGCGCGCAATACTGCCCCTGCCATAGCCTTAGCAGCATTATGCTGCGATGATGATGCCTTAATGCTAGTCATGCCGAGCGATCATTTAATCGGTAAAGAAGATAGTTTTTTAGACGCTATAGAGTGCGCAAAACCCGCCGCCAGCGATGGATATTTAATCACATTTGGCATTACGCCGACCAAAGCAGAAACGGGCTATGGCTATATTAAGCGCGGTGAATCATTACCCGAGTTTAAGGGTGCGCACAATGTCCCAGAATTTACTGAAAAACCAGAACTTAAAGTGGCACAGCAGATGCTTGATAATGGCAATTTCTTGTGGAATGCAGGAATATTTTTATTACGCGCGGATGCATATCTCGATGCTCTAAATAAGTATGCCCCAGATATTCTCGCGGCTACTAAAAAATCATTGGGCAACAGAAATGGTAATATAATCCTGCCCGACCAACAAGCTTTTGAGGCATCTCCATCCGATTCCATCGATTATGCGGTGATGGAAAAAGCCGATAAAGTGGCGGTGGTTCCAATCGACCCTGATTGGTCAGATGTTGGCAGTTGGGATAGTATTGTTGAATTACATGAAGCGCAGTATCAGGGCTCTGACAATATCACTATTGGGCAATCAAAAACTATCGATGCAAAAGGCAATTTAATATGGTCTGAAGACAATGAAGTACAAATGATTGGAGTTGATAATCTGATCGTCATTGTCAATGAGGGTAAGGTCGTGATTTTACCGCGTGGCCAATCTCAAAAGGTGAAAAAATTAAGCGAATAATATATTAAGTTAATTGCTCTAATTTATCGCTCGCATCCAACCATGAAGCCTCGCTCTCATCAAGCATATTTTGCTTGTCAGAGCGCAATTTCATCAAATCGCTCATCGCCATTTCTGCATATTGGGTTTCTGCTTTACTCGGATCAAACATAGCAAGATCAATAAGCGATATTTCAGCGGCAAGTTGCTCCATTTTTTTCTCATTAGCGGTAATCGCTTTGCGGAATAATGTTACTTGCTTGCGTTTTTCAGCGGCTATGCGCCTATCTTCTTTACGGTTACTTGAGGATATTTTACTGCTCATACCTTTGTTGCTCATACCTTTAATGGCCGCTTTATTATTTTCTTTATTTTTACCAAGCACCATATCGGTATAATCATCAAGCGTTCCGCTATATTCTACGGCCTTACCATCATCGACTAATATGAGCCGATCTGCCGTTAATTCGAGCATGTGCCGATCGTGACTCACCATGACAACTGCTCCGCCAAATTCATTCAACGCATGGACAAGCGCTTCGCGCGCATCGACATCCAAATGGTTGGTTGGTTCGTCCAATATCAGCAAATGCGGAGCATCTCGTGTAATCAGGGCCAATGCTAATCGGGCACGTTCACCGCCCGATAATTTGCCAACTTTAACGGTGGCTTTATCTCCTGAAAAACCAAATCGGCCCAATTGCGCACGAACACCACCAGGTTTTGCATCGCGCATCAACCGCGTCATATGCTCCAGCGGCGTATCATCGACGTCTAACTCTTCGACTTGATATTGGGTAAAATAGCCTATGGATAATTTACCAGATTTAGCAAGAGCACCCTCCATGGCGGGTAATTGGCTCGCCAATAATCGTGCTAAGGTGGTCTTCCCATTACCATTACGCCCCAATAATGCCATACGGTCAGAGGGATCAAGCCGCAAATTAAGCTGTTTCAAAATGGCTATATCATTATAGCCTACCGCCGCATTCTCCAAGGAGAGCAAGGGCGGCTTTAATTCAGCAGGGCTAGGAAAATGAAAACTTAAGGTTGGATCGTCAATGGCTTCTGCAATAGGTTGCATCCTAGCAAGTGCTTTTACGCGGCTTTGTGCTTGCTTAGCACTATGGGCTTTTGCCCCCCAGCGATCGACAAAGGATTGCAGCTTTTCGCGTTGCGCTATTTGTTTTTCACGCGCTGATGCCATTTGCGCCTGCCGCTCGGCACGCTGTTTCTCAAAAGCATCATAACCGCCAATATAAAGCGTGGTTTTACCGCCTTGCAAATGTAAGATATGATCCACAACATTATTGAGCAAATCGCGCTCGTGGCTCACCACCAATAGCGTTGCAGGATAGCCGATAAGAAAATTTTCAAGCCATAATGTTGCTTCTAAATCCAAATGGTTAGAGGGCTCATCGAGCAGCAAAACATCGGGCCGTGAGAATAATAGAGCGGCCAAAGCAACGCGCATACGCCAACCACCCGAAAAATTGTCCATCGGTTGCGATTGGGCTTGTTCGTCAAAGCCTAATCCTGTCAGGATTTTGGCGGCCCTAGCAGGAGCACTATGCGCTTCAATCACATTTAAGCGTTCATGAATTGCGCCAATGCGCTCTGCATCTTCGGTTGTTTCAGATTCTTCCAACAGAGCGGCCCGTTCTTCATCAGCAGCCAGCACCGATTCAATCGGCGTGATAGCACCTGCGGGAGCTTCTTGAGCAATATAACCCAATTTAGAATCTCTGGGTATATCTACGCTGCCATCATCTGGATCGAGCATACCTGCGATGACTTTCATCAATGTCGATTTACCAGCGCCATTTCGCCCGATAAGCCCAACCTTAGATCCAGGAGGTAAAGCAGCTCTTGCTCCATCAATGATAGTAACGCCGCCCAAACGCACAGTGACATTATTAAAATTTAGCATGATGCATTTCTTTTCATCTTGGTAATGATACGATCCAGTGCAGATAAATATTGCGATCTATCTGCTTTAGTAAAGGCCTTAGGCCCACCGATATTTTCATGGCTCATACCCGCCCGAAGATCCACCATAATAGCCCTAGTGGCAAGAGCATTGCCAATCGAATCGACAGTAAATTCTCTGCCATTGGGTGCTAATACATAAGACTCTAGCTGCAAACAACGTTTTGCCAACACTATATCCGATGTTATTACGATAGAATTCTCATTGGCTTTTTGCGCTATATAATCATCCGCCGCATCAAAACTATCGCTGACAATAACATGATCAATCAGAGGATGATCGGGTATTCGAAAATGACTATTGCTCACAATGCTGGTGCGCACTTCTGTTCGATAGGCCGTCTTGTAGGTTTCATCTTTTACTGGGCAGGCATCGGCATCGACAAAAATATGAATGTTATGATCCATATTATTAAGGGCCTATTCTTACCTTATTTAGATTTGCGTTGAATGGGACGTTTACCGCGATGCGGACGCTTTATTTTTTTTGCAACAACGGGCGTATCACCATCGAAACTGCCTGATAATTTTTTGCGTTTACCATCTGAACCGCCGTCAAAATTTCTTTTGGGCCTATCATCGCGTTTCTTATACTCCCCGTCACTACGCGGCTTTTTAGCACCGCCATCGCGTTTTTTGAAATCGCCATCTCTGGCTGGCTTATCTCCATAATCGCGCTTTTTGGCTGCTCTATCACCAGCTTTACGATCCCCGCCACGGCCTTTATAGCCTTCACCGCGACCACCGCTTTCTCTATTGCCGTCACCTCTCGAGCCACCGCGCGTATCGCCGCGTCCCACATCGTGGCCCTGTTTATTGCCATAGGTTGGGCGCGAACTAAATTTGCGGCCATCGCGGCCAGAGCTTCTGCCTCTCCCTCCATCGCGGCCGCCATTGCGTCCTCTGCGTTTGGCCGCGTCTCTTGGTGTCCCATTAAATTGGCTTATCTCAATATCATCGGTATCATCATTACCGCTACCATGGCTTTTTGTGACAGCCTCCATAAATTTTTCAGAAACTTTGCGCGGTATTTCAAACAAAGTCGTATCGCCATTGATGCGAATAGCCCCAATTTCATTTTTGGTAATATGCCCACGGCGGCATAAAACAGGCAATATCCAACGGGCATCGGCGCGCTGATTATGCCCTACATTCATGCTGTACCAAACCGTATCTTCAAAACCAGGTCTTGGCCCTGTATCGCGCGGTTGCGATTGCGCTACTTTATCCAGCATTTTTTCAGGTGCAGGCATTTTGGCACGGTGCGCTTGAACCAGAGCCACAGCAATCTCTTCTGGGGTTTTCTTTTCCAGCAATATCTCTGCCATTTTGCGATCTTCTTCGTCAATTTCAACCGCCTCTAACAAACCATCCATCATACGTTCATTATCTTTGGCAATAATATCTTCGCGCGAGGGAGCATCTCTCCATTCGGCCCTGATCTTGGCATCGCGTAGCATACGTTCAACACGTTTGCGGCGTTGATAAGGGGCGATAATCACCGCTGTGCCTTTTCTACCAGCGCGCCCCGTACGGCCCGATCTGTGCTGCAAAGTTTCGGGGTCGCGGGGAATCTCAACATGAATAACCAATGATAAAGTCGGTAGATCGAGGCCGCGCGCTGCAACATCGGTCGCCACACAAACACGTGCGCGTTTATTACGCAGCGCCTGCATCGCTTGATTTCTCTCTGCTTGCGTATGTTCACCCGAAAGCGCCACTGCGCTAAAACCGCGCTCAACCAAGCTTGCGTGTAAACGGCGCACTGCATCGCGCGTGCCGCAAAATAGCATGGCTGATTCCGCTTCATGATAGCGCAGCATATTCACCACTGCATTTTCGGTATCAGCCGGGGCTACGGTTACAACTTCATAGCTAATATCGCCATGACCTCTATCTTCGCCAACGGTTGAAATGCGCAAAGCATCTTTTTGATACCGTTTAGCCAGCGCGACAATCTGTTTGGGCATAGTGGCAGAAAATAACAATGTACGGCGTTCATCGGGCGTCGCATCCAATATTTCTTCTAAATCATCACGAAAGCCCATGTCGAGCATTTCATCAGCCTCATCAAGAACCGCCACGCGCAATTTAGCAAGATCAAGCGCGCCGCGCTCTAAATGGTCTCGCAAACGTCCAGGAGTACCCACAATGATATGCGCGCCTTTTCGTAAATTTCGACGTTCTTTCGAAGCATCCATTCCACCAACACAGGTTGCAATTTGCGCACTGCTATTGGCGTATAACCAATTAAGCTCGCGGCTTACCTGCAATGCTAATTCGCGCGTTGGCGCGATAATCAAAGCAAGAGGCTCGACTAGAAATGGCATTTTCCCAGTATCTTCGAGTAATTGATTGGACATTGATAATCCAAAAGCAACCGTTTTACCCGAGCCTGTTTGCGCAGAAACAATCAAATCTTGATTGACGGCTTCGCTCTCAATAACAGCGGACTGAACGGCAGTAGGCTTATCATATTCGCGCTGCGCAAGTGCTTCGCGCAACGTATTGGGTAATGTAGTAAAGGGCATGAGCATCCAAATCAAAATGGGCCGTGCGGAAAGAATTCCCAATCGGCAATGTTAAAATAAAATCACTATAAAATCCGTCGGGTAAAAATTAGCTTTATCAACCCCCTTAAAGTGCATGTCCTGCGGCCCAACCGCTAGCCCACGCCCATTGGAAATTATATCCACCAAGCCATCCTGTTACATCAACGGCCTCGCCAATAGCATAAAGCCCCTGCAAATGGCTAGCCATCATTGTTTGCGATGATAAATCTTTCGTATCAATACCGCCTACTGTTACCTCTGCTTTTGCATAACCTTCTGTTCCATTTGGGTTAAATTCCCATTTCTGTAATTTTTGAGAAATATTTTGAAGCGATTTATCCTTAATATTACCGATGTCACCATCCATTTTGATACGCTCCAACAGCGTATCGGCCAATCGCGTTGGTAATTTTGTTCGCAATAAAGCGGATAATTTTTCGCTCGGATTTTGCTGCTTTGATTCTAACAACCAATTTTTATCAGCGTCGGGCAGAAAATTGATATATATTGGATTACCATGTTTCCAATAAGACGATATTTGCAATATAGAGGGCCCAGATAACCCTTTGTGTGTAAACAAAGCTGCCTCGCGAAACAATGTCGTGCCGCAACTGGCAACCACATCAGCAGCCACGCCCGATAATGAACGAAAGAGGGTTTGTTCTCCGCCTAATGTAAAGGGAACGAGCGCAGGTTTGGGTTCTATTATTTTCAGACCAAATTTACGGCCCAATTCATATGCAAAGCCGCTTGCTCCCATTTTCGGGATCGATGGCCCTCCCGTTGCGATAACCAGCGAATTGGCACGCGCAGTTCGATTGCCATATTTAACGCTATAGCGGCCATCGCTATGCGACACATCATCAATGCTATGGCCCAGGGATAGCTCAACACCGACTTTTTCGCATTCATTCAGCAACATTGACACAATCTGTTGCGCGCTGTCATCGCAAAATAATTGCCCTAATGTTTTTTCATGCCACGCGATTTTATAGCTATCGACCAAATCAATAAAATCTTGCGGACTATATCGGCTAAGAGCAGATTTCATAAAATGCCGGTTATTCGATATATAGCGATCAGCGGCCGTATATATGTTGGTAAAATTGCAACGGCCACCGCCAGAGATAAGGATTTTCTTGCCGGGCCTGTTCGCATGATCGATCAATAATATTTTTTTGCCGCGTTGCCCCGCTATGGCAGCGCACATCATACCAGCACCGCCTGCACCCAAAATAATGGCATCATAGCGTTGATTATTATGCTTCATCATCTGCGCTTAAACTAAAGTTCATAAAATGCAGTTCTTAGTTGAATTAATTACCCTTATTTCAAGAACCTTATGTCCTTAGAGAATTTCTCTTGGAAAATATCATAATCAATGACATTGCAAATAAAGTAACTGGAAACGGATAATATAGAAAATTATCATATATCATATAGATAAAACCAGAGGATGCAAAAAACAAAGCAGGTAATTGATACGGTTTTTCTATATTCAATTTATAATGTATCAAAAACTTAGTGGCACCATATAATAATATAATAGTGCCCAATAACCCTATAGAAAATAAAATTTGCAGTGGAAAACTATGCGGCCCTTTAAATCCTATGGTTCTGCTAGGCCCCATGAATTGGAATTGATCTATCCCATGTCCAGCAATTGGTTCTTGAGCGATAATGTTAAGCGTCTCTCTCCATAATATAGTTCGGCCACTTCCTACTTTTTCTATATTTTCAGAAGACGCAATTTTTGTTTCTATCCTTTGCAACCCATATTGCGGATTGGGTATTGGCAAGAGTGCGCTTAATAATAGTGAAATTATAGTCGCGCCTAAAAAGTAAGCCAATAAAAATTTACGATACTGTTTCACCAAAATGAATGAGATGAACATACCGAACGCAACAGCCAGCAAGCCTCCGCGTGTGCCTGTCCACATCAACATTGTTAACCCAAAAGCACCAAATATTAAGGCTGGAGTAAAGCGTTTGACACCGCTATTTTTTGCAAAAATCAACCCAGAAGCGAATATTGCTACCCAAAAAAATCCAGCCCATCTTATATTCGTGACACCAGGAATACGCTCCACCCAATCTTTTTCGCTGGGCGGGGTTATGATATAATCAATTGCCCATAGGCCAGCATATATCATGATAGAAAGACCTAACAACATCCAAAAACGCTCTAATAGCTCAGATTCTATTTTTTTGGAAATTTGATAAAATATGAAAAAAAACAGCAATTGTACAGCAAGAGCATATCCGTTGATTAAAGCTGACAATCTATTAATAGATACAAATAAGAATGAATAAATCAATATAAGGAAAAACAATGATAATAATATCTTATCTATTTTTGAAACTCTTATCTTTCCAAAACTATCAGATAATTCATCTTTTAAGGAAAAGAAAATAATAGCAAACATAGTAATTGGAATCGCTAATGAATTGTTGGTCATCATCTGTTGATACAGATTATGTGCTGTTCCAAAATCCCACGGCAATAAGATAGAAATAATCGGCGACAAGCCAATAACAAATAGAGATAAGCTTATCGCAGAAATTTTCTTTTTTTTATATTTTGCTGAAGCCAATTCAATATCCCTCTTAATATATGAATTCGCATTGATCCATAATTATCGAATTATAGTATCATGGTTAATATAATCTAAACCATCATTTTCATCTTCAAATTTTGAATGCTTGCGCAAGAAGTTTATATTGATACCCTATTAGTTTTAAATATTTGCCTTAATCCTGTTATCGATTAAACGATAAACTACCGAATTAGCTAATCCATAGATAAGGTCATAGATGACACAATTAACCCATTTACACAGGTTAGAAGCCGAGAGCATTCATATATTGCGCGAAGTAGCTGCAGAAGCCGAAAAACCGGTCATGCTCTATAGTGTTGGCAAAGATAGCGCGGTTATGCTGCACCTTGCTAAAAAAGCATTTTACCCCTCTACTCCGCCTTTTCCGCTTATGCATGTAGATACGACGTGGAAGTTTAAGGCGATGTATGAACTCCGTGAAAAAGCCGCTCTTGATGCGGGTATGGAATTGATTGTCCACCAAAATCCAGAAGCTAAAGAAAAAGGGATTAATCCTTTCGATCATGGCAGCGTCCATACCGACATGTGGAAAACCGAGGGCTTAAAACAAGCGTTAAATATACATGGGTTTGATGCTGCATTTGGCGGTGCGCGCCGCGACGAAGAAAAAAGTCGCGCAAAAGAACGTGTATTTTCATTCCGAGGTGAAAATCATCGTTGGGATCCAAAAAGCCAGCGTCCCGAATTATGGAATCTCTATAATTCGCGCAAATCCAAAAATGAGAGCATCCGCGTCTTCCCAATATCCAATTGGACAGAGCTTGATATTTGGCAATATATACATCTTGAGAATATTGAGATTGTTCCGCTTTATATGTCCGAAAAACGGCCAACGGTCATGCGCGATGGCATGCTGCTTATGGTTGATGATGAACGTTTCCCATTAAATGATGGCGAAAAGCCCGAAATGAAGTCAATCCGTTTTCGCACATTGGGTTGCTATCCTCTGACAGGAGCGGTTGAGAGCGCAGCCACGACTTTACCAGAGATTATTCAAGAAATGCTGTTGACGACAACATCAGAAAGGCAGGGCCGAGCGATCGACCATGACCAAGCCGCTTCGATGGAGAAGAAAAAACAAGAAGGTTATTTCTGATGAACGATCCTATTTATAAGACTGAAGATTTAATCGCCAAAGATATTGATGCTTATCTAGAATTGCATCGGCATAAATCCATGCTTCGTTTTATCACTTGCGGAAGCGTTGATGATGGTAAATCTACGCTAATCGGCCGCTTACTTTATGACAGCAAAATGATTTTCGAAGATCAATTGGAAACGCTAGAATATGATTCTAAAAAAGTTGGAACTCAGGGCCAAGAGATTGATTTTGCTTTATTAGTGGATGGTCTAGCGGCTGAGCGTGAGCAAGGCATCACCATCGATGTTGCTTATCGCTTTTTTGCGACAGAAAAACGCAAATATATTGTCGCAGATACGCCAGGCCATGAGCAATATACCCGCAATATGGTAACAGGAGCTTCAACGGCCGATTTAGCGATTATCTTAATCGATGCGCGTAAAGCTATTTTAACGCAAACCCGCCGCCATAGCTATTTGGCGCATCTGATTGGCATTAAAAACATCGTATTAGCCGTCAATAAAATGGATTTGATTGATTATAATCAAGCCCAATATGATAAAATTGTCAGCGATTATTCTGAATTTGCCCAGCAAATCGGAATTAAGAACTTCACCCCTATTCCATTATCGGGTTTGAAAGGTGATAATATTGCTTCCAAAAGCGATGCCATGCCATGGTATGATGGTGTATCGCTCATCGATCATTTAGACGATTTGCAAATTAGCAGCGAGACCAATCAATCATCAGACTTTAGAATGGCCGTGCAGTGGGTAAACCGACCTAATCTAGACTTTAGAGGTTTTTCTGGTCAAATCGCCAAAGGAACTATCGTGGCTGGCGACGCAGTGCGCATTTTGCCATCGGGTAAGACAACAATTATTGACAAAATCATTACCATGGATGGTGATTTAGAGGTCGCCCATAAAGGACAATCGGTAACAATCACCTTGAGAGATGAGATTGATTGTTCGCGCGGCGATGTGATTGTAGCGGCCCATAATCCGCCCGAGGTCGCCGATCGGTTTGAATCAACGCTTGTTTGGATGGCAGAAGAGGCCATGATGCCAGGACGCGCCTATCAAATGAAAATAGGCACCCAATTGGTCAGCGCAATAGTGCAATCGCCAAAATATCAAATCAATGTTAATTCGCATGAACATATGGCCGCTAAGACATTGGAGTTAAATAATATTGGTGTTTGCGAAATTAGTACTGATAAGCGCATCACATTTGAACCTTATAGCGATAATCGCGCGATGGGTGGATTCATTCTAATTGACCGTATAACCAACGCAACGGTGGCCGCTGGAATGATCCATTTCGCGCTAAGACGCTCGCAAAATGTTCATTGGCAAGCGATCGATATAGACCGCAAAGCCCATGCGGCCCTCAAAAATCAAAAGCCGCGAACATTATGGTTCACGGGTCTTTCTGGTTCAGGTAAATCTACCATAGCCAATTTGGTAGAGAAAAAACTGCACGCTCTTGGCAAGCATAGTTATTTGCTCGACGGTGATAATGTTCGGCACGGCCTTAACAAAGATTTGGGCTTTACCGATGCAGATCGTATAGAAAATATTCGCCGTATCTCAGAGGTTGCTAATTTGATGACCGATGCAGGGTTAATCATATTAACGGCATTTATCTCACCATTTAGAGCCGAAAGAGAGATGGCGCGCAATTTGATGCAAGATGGTGAATTTATCGAAATTCATGTAAACACGCCGCTCGAAATTGCGGAGCAGCGCGATGTCAAAGGCTTGTATAAAAAAGCACGATCTGGTGAGCTTAAAAATTTCACGGGCATCGATAGCCCCTATGAAGCCCCTGAAAATGCAGAAATCACCGTTGATACAACCACCATGAGCGCAGAAGAAGCGGCCGACACCATTGTTAATTATGTTCTTGGATAAACCAAATGGATGATATTAAATTAGCACATGATTTGGCCCAAAAAGCAGGTGAATTATTACAAGAAATTCGCATTAAAGGAGAGTATGAAGGCAAAGCATTGGGCAAAGCGGGAGACGCGCACGCCAATGATTTTTTGATGGCAGAATTGAGCCGATTTCGTCCCGATGACGGAATATTATCGGAAGAAACAAAAGATACACCAGCTCGGCTGAATAAATCGCGTGTTTGGATTATCGATCCCGTGGATGGCACGCGCGAATATAGCGAAGGACGCGATGATTGGGCGGTTCATGTCGCATTATCCGTTGATGGAACACCATTTATGGGAGCCGTTTCTTTGCCAGACCTAGGATTGACGTTGACCTCGGGCGATGCAATAAAAACACCCAAAGCCGCCAGTCCCCTGCGCATGGTTGTAAGCAGGTCGCGTCCTGCAAAAGAGGCCATTGCGCTTGCAGAAAAATTAGGTGCGCAGCTCATTCCAATGGGATCTGCTGGTGCTAAGGCTATGGCTCTAGTGCGCGGGGTAGCTGACATATATGTGCACAGCGGTGGGCAATATGAATGGGATAATTGTGCGCCCGCTGCCGTTGCTTTGAGCGCAGGATTTCATTGCAGCCGTATCGATGGCAGTGCTTTGCTCTATAACCAGAAAAATACATATCTTCCTGATTTACTATTCTGTCATAGAGAAAATAGTGCTCATATTCTTACTTTATTAAATGATATAAAGTAAGGCTTATAAATAGCTATTATTAAACTTTTTTGTCATGCCCAACCCAATATGGATCACGCAATTCACGGCGCAATATTTTGCCCGATGCATTGCGCGGCATAGCCTCTATCATGGTAATGCTTTTGGGGGTTTTATAAGAAGACATGCGTTCACGAAGCCACGTAATCATAGTTTTTTCTTCAATAATTGCTCCAGGATTGGGTACAATAATTGCTTTTACCTCTTCCCCCCATCTGTCATGCGGAACACCAATAACGGCCACTTCCAAAACATCTGGATGGCTAAAAATTATATTTTCAACTTCGGCTGGGTAAACATTTTCGCCGCCTGAAATAATCATATCCTTTATACGGTCTTGGATAAATACATAGCCATCTTCATCCATAAGCCCTGCATCGCCAGTGTATAACCAACCATCGCTATCGATCGTTTCTTTGGTTTTTTCTTCATTTTTCCAATATTCGATCATATTAAGCTGCGAGCGCGTGATGATCTCACCAATTTCACCACGCGGCAATTCCTTGCCATCGGTTCCAACAATCCGTACCTCCACGGTGGGGAGTGCTTTACCAGCAGAGCGCATGCGTTCATTGCCATTGGGATCATGATCCTCTGGTGGCAGCACACAAAAACTTCCCGTTGTCTCTGTCATTCCATATTGTTGACAGAATTGCGTATCGCCTGTCACTTCCATGGCTTGGCGCAATAAGTCCAAAGGAATAGGAGCTGCCCCATACCACATATATTTGAAATTATCGAAATTTACATCTTTGGCTTTTGGGTGATTAATCAGCATTTGAATAGCGGTAGGCACCAAAAATATATGCGATAAGCCCTTGTCTATTTCCTCCAAAACTTTGCTGGGATCAAATTCACGGTGCGTAATGGTTTTTCCGCCGTTAAAAATTGACACCACAACAGAACCACTTCCTGCTATATGAGCAACTGGCATAACGATTAATATCGATTCATCCGAGGCCATATTCGCCCACTCAAAGCTTTGCGCTTCGGGTTCGTTGCGAACAACATACATGCTCCAACTATTGAGGACGGCTCCTTTGGGAAGTCCTGTCGTGCCAGAGGTATAAAGTTGCAAAACAGCATCCATAGGATCATGTGGGTCTACCAAGCTTTTAGTCGCATTGTCTAACCAATTATCAAAGCTAAGCCGAGTATCGCTATTTTCTTTGCTTAGGACAATGTTTAACTTTGGTAGATCATCCTTGATTTTATTAACTACTGATTCAAATTCAATATCATATATTAATAAACTAGAATTTGTATCATTCAATATATAAGTAACCTCGGGGGCGGCCAATCGCCATCCTATGGGCACTAATACTAAACTTGCTCTTGTTACTGCTGCAAATATTGCAAAATAAAGAGCACTATTTTTGCCATAATAGGCAATGCGGTCGCCTTTTTTCAGGCCACTACCAATCAGTGCAGAGGCAATAGACTCGCTATAATCTTTTAGATAGGCATAGCTCATGCTCACATCTTCATCTTGCAATGCTATATTAGCAGGCAGTTTTTCTGCCCAATAATCCACTGCCGAAGCCAAACATTTAATTTGCGCACCCATAAATTTTCTCCATCCCTAGATACCCTCTAGCTGGGCTATCTTTTGAATTGAGAAACCATGAATCCAACGGGCAAGTCAAGTTTTTAATCAGCTAGTTAAATAATTTACTCCGCTGCTTCTGTTGCTTCTGGCTCGTTCCAAACCAATATTGGTTTGCGAGCAGCAGCCGTTTCATCCAAACGCGCACGCGGAGCAAAATGCGGCGCACTAAGCAAGCTCTTATCCCCGTCTTTGGCCTTAGTTACCACAGTACGGAATGACCCTATAAAATTATCAAGCGCATCTTTGCTCTCAGTTTCGGTTGGTTCCACTAGCATTGCTCCATGCACGACCAATGGGAAATACATAGTCATTGGATGATAACCTTCATCTATCAAACCTTTTGACACATCGATCGTTGAGAAACCATCCGCAAGCCCTTTATCGCTAAAAAGAGCCTCGTGCATGCATGGGCCGCTATGCCCAAAGGGTGCATCGAGCAGGTCATCCATCGAGCGTAAAATATAATTGGCATTTAATACAGCATCTTCGGACACTTGCTTAAGACCATCAGCTCCGTGGCTCATAATATAGGATAAAGCGCGAGTGAACATGCCCATTTGCCCATGAAAAGCGGTCATACGGCCAAATGTATCGCTATCGCTCAATAGGCTTTGCTCTTCTTCAACAAGTTGAAAAAAATCATCAGTTTGCGTCACATAAGGAAGCGGAGCATAAGGGGCTAATGCCTCAGATAGAACAACGGGGCCGCTGCCAGGCCCGCCGCCGCCATGCGGCGTTGAAAATGTTTTGTGCAAATTAATATGCATTGCATCAATGCCCAAATCGCCAGGGCGAACGCGGCCTACAATCGCATTAAAATTGGCGCCATCGCAATAGACCAAACCACCGGCTGCATGCACCAAATCAGATATTTTGCGCATATCAGGTTCAAACAAGCCACAAGTGTTAGGATTAGTAATCATAACGCCAGCAACATCAGGGCCCAACCGCTCAGCCAATGCATCAATATCAACGCGGCCGCCTTGTGTGGCGGGGATTTCTTCTACGCGATAGCCCGCAAATGCAGCCGTAGCAGGATTTGTACCATGCGCACTCTCTGGCACCAAAATCACCTCGCGCGCATCGCCGCGTGCTTCTAGGGCCGCTCTGATAGCCAATATTCCGCACAGCTCTCCGTGCGCCCCTGCTTTGGGACTCATGGCAACGGCGGGCATTCCCGTAAGTGTTTTGAGCCAATGGGCGAGTTCATCTATCAATTCCAATGCGCCTTGAACCGTAGAAATAGGTTGCATGGGGTGAATGTCCGAAAAACCAGCTATACGCGCCATTTTTTCATTCAAGCGCGGGTTATGTTTCATGGTGCAACTGCCAAGCGGGAATAACCCTAAATCAATGGCATAATTTTGGCGGCTTAAGCGCGTATAATGTCTTACTGTTTCGGATTCTGATAATCCAGCCAAACCAATAACTTGGCTGCGTTCAAGACCGCCCAAACGGCTCTTAACTGGCTCCATGGCGTCAATATCAACGCCGCAAGTTTCGCTAGAGCCTAGTTCAAAAATCAAGGGTTCATCGAGCATCAAAGCCTTATTACCGCTAAACGTAGCAGCAGGTGCGCTATCATTTGCTGTATCGAAAATACGGCTTGGTCGTCCTTGATTCAAATCGCGCTCCTTCATGCTAAGCCTCCCATTAATGATGCTTCTAAAGCCGCAGCCAAAGCCTCTATATCTTCGTCTTGCACGGTTTCCGTCACCGCTATGATAAGGCCATTGTCGAGGCCCTCTGATTTCGGATAAAGCCTGCCCAGTGATACGCCTGCCAATATATTTTGATCGGCTAATTCTTGGACTATAGCGCGCGCATCACGCGGTAACTTCAGTGTAAATTCATTAAAGAAATGACCGCTGGCCATTTCAACGCCTTCTATTGCGCACAATCGATCGGCTGCTTTTACAGCCTTAGCATGATTCACCATTGCTAAATTGCGCAAACCTTTTTCACCCAATAATGTCATATGCGCACTAAATGCTAGGGCGCACAGCCCGCTATTCGTACAAATATTGGATGTCGCCTTATCGCGCCTAATATGCTGCTCTCGCGTGGATAATGTTAAAACAAAACCACGTTTACCGCTGGCATCAACAGTTTCTCCGCACAAACGCCCTGGCATTTGCCGCACATATTTTGCTTTGCAGCCAAATAGTCCGACATAAGGGCCACCAAATTGCAGCCCAACACCAATAGACTGCCCTTCGCCAACAACAATATCAGCACCCATATCGCCTGGGCTTTTGATAGCACCCAGAGCAACGGGCTCGGTCACTACGGCAATCAGCAAAGCCTTATGGTCATGTGCTTTATTAGCTATAGCACTTAAATCATTGATATTTCCTAATATATCAGGGTATTGCACAATGACGCAACTCATATCATCATCGATTTGATTAATCAATTCCTGCTCAGGGTTTAGGGGTGCATCTAGCGATGGTAAAGAAGTTAATAATTCATCCCCCGTAAAGCGCGCCATAGTGTTCGCAACCGAGACATAATGCGGATGCACACCCGAAGATATAATCGCTTTCTTTTTCTTGGTAATGCGCCCAGCCATGCTAATCGCCTCCCAACACGCCGTCGACCCATCATACATAGAAGCATTGGCAACATCTGTACCCAGCAAACGCGCAACTTGCGTTTGAAACTCAAACAACATTTGCAGCGTGCCTTGAGCAATTTCTGGTTGATAAGGTGTGTAAGCCGTCAGAAACTCACCGCGTTGAATAATATGATCTACCGACGCAGGCACATGATGGCGATATGCCCCCGCACCGATAAAGAAAGGTACTTGCCCTGCAACTGTATTTTTTGCTGCTAAAGCTTGAAAATGCCGTTCTACAGCCATTTCGCTAGCATGATTTGGCAATTCACGAATAGGCCCCGTTAATTGGGCTTCTTGCGGCACATCAACGAATAATTCATCGATGGATTGCACCCCAATCTTGGACAACATTTGTCCTCTATCTATATCACTAAGCGGCAAATAACGCATTATAAAAACTCCAACTTTTGAGCAAAACCCAAGTCAAAAAAATAGATTTTAGCGGGATTAATTAACCTTTTTAGGCCTTAGAGATCGGCAATAAATTCTTTGTAAGCATCTTCATCCATCAAAGCATCAAGCTCGGTAGAATCGCTCAAGGTCATTTTGAAAAACCAGCCTTCGCCCTCAGGATCGCTATTCACCAAAGCTGGGTCTTCGGCTAAGGCATCATTGCCCTTGATAACTTCTCCGCTAACGGGGGAATAAACATCAGAAGCCGCCTTCACCGATTCTACCACAGCAGCATCATCACCTTTGGCAAAGATTGTTTCAGCGGTCGGTGTTTCAACAAAAACCACGTCACCCAATTGGCCTTGCGCATAATCGGTAATGCCCACAATGGCATTGCCATCCTCAACTTCAATCCATTCATGATCTTCTGTATAATATCGGACCATTGCCCTTCTCCTTTTTGTGTAAACTATTCTACAGCCTTTGGCGGCCTGCGATATGCATTGGGAACAAATGGCATAGAGGTGACAATGCCAGCGATATTTTTTCCACGCTGCTGCAGGATTAACGCCGTCCCTTCTGCTGCCATGTCGGTGGGAACATAACCCATAGAAATTGGATATTGCAGCGATGGCGCGAAACCGCCGCTGGTAATATTACCGATCGTCTCGCCAGTATCATCAACAATGATAGCCCCCTCTCTAACGGGTTGGCGTCCATCAACCTTAATTCCAACGCGCACCATTTCAGCGCCATTATTAAATTGATCTAATACGGCATCGCTTCCAATAAACCCGCCTTCTTGGCGGCGGCGTTTTGGTACTGCAAATCCTAATGAAGCTGCAAAGGGTAAAATCTGAGGGTTGAGATCATGCCCATACAATGGCAATCCCGCTTCTAATCGTAATGAGTCTCTTGCTCCCAAACCTATCGGCTTGACTTCTTCATGCGCAATGAGCGCATCGGCTAATTTTTGCACATCATCATTATGAACGCTAATTTCAAAACCATCTTCGCCCGTATAACCGCTGCGGCTTATCCATAATGCCATACCTTCCCATTCATAGGATCCCGCCTGCATAAAATAGAGCATATCCGTCTCGGGTATCAGACGCTTCAGGACAGTGCCAGCCTTGGGTCCCTGCAGCGCTAGGAGCGCATGATCGTCTAAATAATTTAATGTGACACTATCGGGTAAATTATCAAGGATATAGGCCATATCATCATGCTTTACCGCGCCATTGACAACCATATAATAATTATCGCTGCGCCGCGTCACTATAAGATCATCCAATATCCCGCCATCTTGACCCAGCAATAGCGAATAACGCAACCTATCGAGCGCCAACCCCTTAATATTGCCTGGCAGCAAAGTCTCTAATATCGCGCCCAAATCATCCTTATCGCTGCTAAATATCAATTGCCCCATATGGCTAACATCAAACAAGCCCGCATGCTCACGTGTCCAAAGATGCTCTGCCATAACGCCGTCATATTGCACAGCCATGGAATATCCAGCAAAGCTGACCATGCGACCGCCAAGGTCTTGATGCCATTGATCTAAATGTAATTTAATATCGCTCATAAATTTCATTTCCATACCAGAGTAAGCAAATGGAAAGTCCATTTGCTACCCCCTCTGTCACGGAACCTGAGAGCTTTCACGGAATAACCCGCTTACCCCTTCGGCGGCGAGATTAAACTCGCTCTTTCCAGAGTGTCTATGCCATATCGGTTCTTGATGCCTGAGAGTTTCCGGGGTGGTTGCTCCTTCGGCGATAACCTTGCGGTTATTCTCTCCCGATATAGGGTCGAATCTGATGATTCTTGAGACGCATCCATCTCAACTATTTCATTCTGAGAGTCAATCAAAGCCGCTATAATAATTTATACAATTAGAGTAAAATTATATTGCCAATCACCTTTGTATTAATCTCAAAATTTCATCATGCTCATGAATATGATAACCAATCGCATTGTTAGTGGTTAATTTGGCGGCGGCTTTTGCGACTTTTTCTGCTTGGATTGACCTGAATTTTCTATAGTTCCCTTGCAACAACCTATCTATCAGCGGGCTTGCGATTATGGCTGCTCTCTCTCCCAATCGATAGTCATCAACACGCTCACCCCTTAACAGTCCAGGCCTGATAATATCCGTTCGATCAAATTTCAGAGCTTTAATCGCTAATTCAGCTTGTCCCTTAGTGCGCAAATAAAATTGTTTAGCCGCTGCATTAGCCATCGTAGATGAAATGGAAATCGCGTGCTTAGCACCAGCTTCTTTTGAGGCCCTAAAAAATGCGTGAACGAGATCCAAATCAACGGCTGCAAATGCCTTTTGCGATCCTGCTTTTTTGATCGTTGTTCCCAAACAAGAGCAAGCAATATCCGCACCTATATCGCTGATAATACCAGCCCATTGATCCGTTTCAGCCTTATAATGAATTGTGCCATTTGGCATATTAGCAACTTCGCTGCGACCAATGCTATAAACCACATCAATATGCTTCATTTGCGCCGCTTGACGAATGACATGATTTCCAACCAGTCCGCTTGCCCCAGCAATAATCAACGAAACACCCATGTTAATTCATCCCACAATATGACAATAAATTTTATAATTTACGAAAGCAATTTTGTGCGTAACGATCTGTCATGCCAGCAATAAAATCGCAAATATGCCGCGCCTTTTGCGGCTGGGAATCTGGCAAATTTTTGAGCCAATCCTCTGGCATTTTTCGCGGCTCTCTATCATAGGCGTGATAGAGCTTCGCGATAATGTCATGAGCTTTATTCGCCTCCGACAATTGCGCTTTATGATGATAGAGATTTTCATACATAAATTTCTTAAGAATACGCTCTTGTTCGGCCATTTCTTCGGAAAACCCGCCGATCATAAATCCTGCATTGCGCACATCATCTACTCTCTCAACCGCTGACTTTTCCAAACGCGCCGATGTCGCGGCGATAACATCATTAACCATGATACCAATTTGTTGGCGAATGAGTTCAAATATTAATTGCCCTCTATCATGCCCCGCATATTGTTTATTTATTTGATCCCAGCGCGATCGAATAAATGGTAATTCGCATAATTGCTCTATCGTCAACAAGCCAGCGCGTATCCCATCATCAATATCGTGGTTGTCATAGGCAATATCATCAGCAACAGCGGCGATTTGAGCTTCTAATGATGGCCAAGTCGAAAGCCGGAAATCGGCTATTTCATCCAATTCTTCTAAGGCCCATGACGGCTCTGCAATGGGCCCATTATGCTTGGCCAAACCCTCAAGCAATTCCCAGCTCAGATTTAAACCGCGCCATAAAGGGTAAGGCTTTTCTATAATCATTAAATTGCGCAATGTTTGCGCATTATGATCAAACCCTCCAAAAGACTGAAGCGCGCCGTTTAGAGCATCTTCTCCCGCATGTCCAAAAGGAGGATGTCCAATATCATGCGCAAGGCACAAAGCCTCGGTTAAGTCCTCATCAAGATGAAGTGCTCTCGCAATCGTCCTACCTATTTGCGCAACTTCTAAGCTGTGGGTCAATCGCACCCTATAATGATCGCCATCGGGAGCTATAAAGACCTGCGTTTTATGACGCAGCCTTCTGAATGAAATTGAATGGATGATACGATCACGGTCGCGTTGAAACATATTGCGAGGCCCGCGAATCTCACTCTCATTCTCGGTAAATAAACGCCCTACACTCTTGTGTGGGAAACTAGCAAAACTGGCCTTATGAGCCATAGAGGATTCCCTCATTTTAACGGTGTTACAATAGTGCCATTGCCACTACGCCACACAAATCCATCACCGCCGCCCTTGCGATAGCCTGATTCAAATTTCTTAGCGGCACTTAAATTATCAAATGGTCCAACAACCAAGCGGTTTGTTCTGCCCCATTTGGATGTTAGTGCTGATATACCAGAAAATAACTCTGATTGCTTGCGCGAAATTCGCCGATAATCATATTTTAGAGCATTAATATCCCTGCCCGTGGCAATTTGAACCCAATAGCGTGCCTTATTCTTCTCTGCCTCGGCTTTTTGTTCTTTGTCGCGTTTTTTTCGAGCGGCGGCCTTTTCTCTATCTTTGGCTTGCTTGAGTGCCAAAGCTCTTTTCTGTTCTTGACGTTTAATGCGCTGCTCTTCTTTAATACTCGCTAAATCAACAGCTTCAATTTTCTTATTATCTTCACCGGAAACTTCAATGGCTTGTATGAATTGCCGAAGATCTAATTCTTTATTAGCAGGAGCTGTAACTGCAGCGTCTTCAAAAACCACCGCGCTCGCGCTACTAGTTTCATCATTATTGCTAATTTTAAGTGTCGATGCCTGCCCCTTATCTGTCGTTGCTGAAGATGCTATTTCCATTGGTGGCAAAGCTTGAACACTATCGGTAATCGCTGGTTTTTGAGCCGTACTCGCTATAACGCCCGAAGATACAGATGCAGATTCAGATGCAGATGCAGATGCAGTGGTTTGCTCAGGCCGTTGAATAGTAGAAATATTAGAGGATTTTATTTCCGATAATTGTGTCGCAGACAAACCCGATATTCTAATCTTAGGGTCATCGACAATGGACAAACGGCTTAATCTAATATTGGGTTGAACATCTTCTTGGCCAGACGCTTTTATTTTAGGAAGAGCTTCTTTCTTGTTCAATCTTTTTAAGCCCAAAGGATCACCACTGGGCTGCAAACGATTAGCATTGAGTGCTTGCGCTAAACTTTGCGAGCTTTGAGAGGCTATGCGAATATTATCGCTATCTTTGCCGATCTGATTAGAGGTTGGAAAATGCCCAAAATGCACAGCAGCGGCTTGTTGCGCTCCTGTTAATTTATCCATGGACTTAAGATAGGGACGTAAATTTTGAGCATCTTTGTTGCTCAAAAAACCTTGGGCTATTTTGAAAGATTCTTTATCTTTTCCCCTTGCAGCCAATAAAAATGCTCTGGCACGCCAAGCAGAAGCATCATTGGCTCTTAAGAGCGGCAGCAATAGGCTATCCGCATATTCGTGATTTCCAGATAAAGAAAAAGAAATAGCCTGCCTTATGGTCAGCTCATTGCTTGCTAAAGTTGATGATGCAACAGCATAATCTTGTTGAGCGCGGCTAAAATTACCGACCAAGTCAAAAGCCAAACCTCTATCAAATGCAATGTCACGCAGTGATGCCCCCAATGCGCTGGCGACTTCGAACAAGCGCAATGCCTCTATAGGATTTTTAAGAGCAAGCTGAGCCTTTGCCATACCCGATTTTATACGACTCGAATTAGGCGTTAAACGATCAGCACGGGTGAAAAAATCTAATGCTACTATAGCATCTCCCACTCGCAAGCTGGCATCCCCAGCATCATAAAGAGCATTGCTATCGGTAGGGCTTTTGCCAATTCGCAAAATGGCCGCCCTCAAATCATCAGCCGCTTGTGGTTCATTGACAATATCTGTGTCATTTGCTTGGGCAAGAGTCGCTTTTGCATGCAAAGCACAGCATATCAGCACAGCAAGAGAAATTGACTTTCCAGCAATAGCAATGGTTTTACATTTCATTACTTCTAATTGCAGCTTAATTGAAAAAATCGCAAACATTAAGTTGATGAAAAAGACCAATTGTTCTTATCAATCGTCAAATTGAGTACGATCATCTTTATCAACGCATTGGCAATATATCTATAATAAGATTTAATTATTGCTTTGGCGGTCCAAAAATCGAGGAATATTTAAGCCATCCGAGCTTTCTTCGGTTTCTTCTACCGATTCATTTGAATCGCCTTTATCTCGGCCCATTCCGCGCGAAAGATTAGACATTCTCTCAAACAATGTTCCGCCACCGCTTGCAATTTTTGGAGCGTCATCCGATATGTCATTGTCGACTTCTTTGACGCTATCATCCAAATCCATCACATCATCAGAGGCCTCGGACAATTCCAAGGGGGCTTCTTGATCAGGGGCTTTTTCATCCGATAAAGATGCTAAATCTTCTTTAGGCTCATCTTTCGTCGATGAAAAGCTTGGCACAGAAAATGCTGGCTTTGCAGACTGAGGCGAGTCGACTTTCTCTTCTGCTGTTTCAGAAGCAACTTTTATTTTAGGCACTGCATCGCTATCCGATGCAACAGCGGTATCAGATGATGATTTGCTATCTGAAGCAGAACCACCAAATAAATAAGATGATTTATTTTGTGATGCTGATTCTTGCCTATCAAAATTATGCGTTCTGGTTGGCGTAGTTGGAATATCATTATCGATACCTGTTGCCACAACTGACACACGAATTTTACCGTCTAAATTATCATTAAACGCGCTTCCCCAAATAATATTCGCATCTGGGTCAACCAATTCTCGGATGTGATTAGCGGCTTCGTCTACTTCCATTAAGCGCATATCATCGCCGCCAGTGATAGAGACAATAACACCTCTAGCACCTTTCATAGAAACACCATCAAGCAATGGGTTTGCAATGGCTTTTTCCGCCGCCTCAAGAGCGCGTCCATCTCCTTCAGCCTCGCCTGTACCCATCATGGCTTTGCCCATCTCATGCATAACAGAACGAACATCGGCAAAGTCCAAGTTAATCAAACCAGGCATCACCATCAAATCCGTAATACCACGAACGCCTTGCTGTAACACTTCATCAGCAAGCAAAAATGCTTCTTTGAACGTCGTATTGGGATTAGCCACCAAGAATAGATTTTGGTTTGGAATGACAATCAAAGTATCGACATGCTTTTGTAATTCTTCGATACCAGCATCAGCACTGCGCATCCGCCGAGAACCCTCAAAAAGAAACGGCTTGGTAACAACGCCAACGGTCAAAATATTCATTTCACGTGCCGCTTCGGCAATAACTGGAGCCGCCCCTGTACCTGTACCGCCGCCCATACCAGCAGCAATAAACACCATGTGACAACCTTCGATAGCAGCCTTAACTTGTTCGATGGTTTCCTCTGCTGCTGCGCGGCCAACTTCTGGACGAGAACCCGCACCAAGACCTTGCGTGATTTCAGGTCCAAGCTGAATGCGAAATTCCGCAGGAGATGAATTTAACGCCTGAGCATCGGTATTGGTGATTATAAAATCTACGCCTTCTACTTGCGCTTTTATCATATTTGCAACAGCGTTACCGCCAGCACCACCACAGCCTATAACAGCAATTTTAGGTTTCAGTTCATCTACAACTGGTGGACCGATATTAATACTCATTTACTTATTCCCCCTGCCAAATGTGGCACTATTATTTTATACCGTTAATACACATTCTTATAGTCAAAACAAAAAAAAAATTAACTTACTATATTTAGAGCATAATAATATATTCAAAAATTATCCTTAAATGCACTGATTATGCGCTGTAGCAAAGATTGAGAAGCACCACCATATTCATTATCGAGTTGATGAGACATATTTAATTCATACTGTTCCGATACTGCATATTGGATCAAACCAACTAAAGATGTAAATGCTGGCCCCTTATGAGCATCGGGCAAACCCGAGATAGAAGCTGGCGAGCCAATGCGCACCATGCGGCCTAATGCAGATTGCATATAATCTGCTATCCCAGATAATTCCGCGCTTCCGCCCGTAATCACAATTTGACCACCGCGAGAAGAGACAAACCCCATACCTCTAAGAGAAGTACCAATTTCAGAAATAAGCTGATCCAATTTTTGGCAAATAATTGCATTAAGCTGGGCCTTTGTAACACGCGGCTTGGGTTGATTGTCCAATATATCATCGCTATCATCAATTTCTAACATATCCTGATTATCGCGCGGTGAGGATAATGCTGAACCATGATAGCATTTCAAACGCTCAGCCTGCGTGCGTCTTAGCCCAAAAGTCGATGCAATCTCATCGGTTATATCATGACCTCCCATTTGGATCGTATTTAGCCCGACCAAAATACCGCCAATAAATACTGACACATTTGTAACCGAAGCTCCGATTTCAACAAGAGCCACGCCCAAATCTCGCTCTTCATTGGTCAAGCATGATAAGCCCGTTGCCAGAGGCGTTGCTACAATAGCAGATGGCTCTAAATGCGCGGCCCGAACTGTGCTTTCTAAATTTCTTACAGGAGATGGGTCGGCCATTAAAAAATGAACATCAACGCTAAGCAAATCAGCGTGCAGGCCAACTGGATTGGGGACACCGCCCGCACCATCTAAACTATATAAAGTAGGCTGCGCATGCAAAATTGTTTTACCATTTACATCAAAATTACTGCGGCCAGCATAGAGCAATTCGTCAATATCATGCTGCTCTACGCGATTACCACCCAGTTCAATCTCAACTGGCCGCAACGCGCTATCTAATCCGCCGGCTGATAAACCGACAATGATCTTATCAATATTCAAACTGGCCAATCGCTCAGCCTGCTCAACGGCATTGCGCACCGTCAATTCACATTTTTCTATATCAGTAATATATCCACGTTTTATGCCTTTACTCTCGCGCTGCCCCGAACCCAATACTATCAATTCGCCTGTATCGGTTTGCCCTGCTATAATTGTGCAAACCTTAGAAGACCCAATATCAATGGCAGAAATAATTTTTTCTACGTGCGCGGTATTCATATTGCACCGCCGCTATCAACACTGTTCAATCTCTCTTGCTTAGCCGCTTTACTTTTCATTTGCAGATAAGCGCGCTTAGGGTCTCTAAAATCTATGCGTACAATATCTCTATCCAATAATCGATTAATACCATCCATTTTGGCAAAATTAAGAAGCGCGTCGGCAGCAAGTTTTTCGCCTTCTGGTAAAGATAATGTTTCTCCTGTTTTGAAGATAATATCCCAACGTCTATTGCCAACCCATTTTGCGCCAATGACTTGCGGTTTCAGCGCAGGTGCTTCATTGAGTAAGGCATCTAAATTACTGATTTTATCATTGGCATCCTTGCCAACTATCAGCGGTAACCCAAGATAATTAGGTTCTTCGACATCTTCCAAAACGATGCCATTTTTATCAACCAATGAATATTTACCATCCTGCTGCCAGACTGCCGTAGGTTGCCGCTCAACCACCTCGACAACCAATGTATCGGGCAAACGGCGCGTAACACGAACATCTTCTACCCAACCATTTTGGATAATATCTGCTCTAATCTTATCAATATCAATCATAGGCATAGAAAGGTCTTCGGATTGAAAAATCATATTATAAACTTTTAGTTCATCGACCTCTTTCATCCGCAAAATTTCGACGCTCTTTACTTCAAAACCCACTTTCGCTGACCATTTAGCATATTGGGCATAGGCTTGCTTGGGAATCCCCATAGCATTGGCGATAATGATAATTGAAAAAAATAAAATCGCAAATATTGAAGCCGTAAATATTTTTTGTAAATTGGCCTCGGTAATCGGCAAAGAACGAAGAAATTTATCAAACCATGACAAGCGTCTGACCTTGCGTTTTGCTCTTGGTTTCGCAGTCTTAGTGGACTTCGTAGCACTCTTTCTTGCCTGCTTGGGTTTAGAACCGCGCTTTATTGTTGATCCGGCCATAGCGCCTCTCCGATAATGGCTTCGACTAATTCGCCATAAGAAATACCCATTTGTCTCGCTTGTTCTGGTACTAAGCTTAACGGCGTCATACCAGGTTGCGTATTAGTCTCTAGCACAAAGACACCGTCTTTGCCTAGCGCATCATCCCATCTAAAGTCAGTTCGAGACACACCTTTACATCCTAATTTTTGATGCGACAGAAGCGCAAGCTCCATCACATATTCTTTTATGTCTGTTGGTATCTCTGCAGGACAGATATGATCGGTCATGCCATCGGTATATTTTGCATCAAAATCATAAAAATCATTTTTTGGAACAAGCTCGGTTACGCATAATGCGCGCGCGCCAAGCACCGCACAAGTAAGCTCACGCCCTTTGATGAAAGGCTCTGCAAGCAAGGTCTCAAATTCTTGCCAAGGGCCTTTGCTTTGCGGAACAATCGGAGACCCAAAATCGCTGTCCACATGAACAATAGCAACGCCAACGGAAGAGCCTTCATTAATTGGTTTCAGCACATAAGGACGCGGTAAAGGATCGCTCTCATAAAGACTTTTACTCTCAATAATTTTACCTTTGGGCATGGGCACGCCTTCGGGGACAAGGCATTGTTTGGTAAGCTCTTTATCAATAGCAATAACCGAAGTTACCATCCCGCTATGCGTATATGGAATTTGCATTAGGTCGAGCAGCCCTTGAACAGAGCCATCTTCGCCAGGACAACCATGGAGCGCATTAAATACAACATCAGGACGCAGTTCATTCAGCACCATCGCCAAATTACGATCCATATCTATGCGCGATACTATATGCCCGCGCTCTTCCAATGCAGATGCAACGCCCTCTCCGCTCATAAGCGATACAGAGCGTTCTGCAGACCATCCACCCATCAATACAGCCACATGCAATTTATCCATGATTAGTCCTTATTCCCAACGCGCTGTACTTCCCATTCTAGCGATACGCCCGAATGTTGATATACGCGGCGGCGCACTTCTTCGCCCAACGCTTCTATATCGGCCGAAGTCGCATCACCAAGGTTGAGCAGGAAATTGGTATGTTTTTCGGACACTTGAGCATCGCCAAATTGCAGCCCCCTGCATCCCGCTGCATCCACCAACTCCCAAGCCTTATGACCTTCTGGGTTTTTGAATGTCGAGCCGCCAGTGCGGCAGCGCAGCGGCTGCGATGCCTCTCTATCGGCGGCTATTTTATCCATCTTTGCGCCAATTTCAATCCGATCACCAGCCCTCCCTTGGAATATAGCTTCGACAATTACTGCGTCTTTGGGAACAGCGCTATGGCGATAGCGATATTCAAAATCATCTTTGGCCCATGTTACAATCTCGCCGCTGCGCAATACCAAGGTCGCTTGTACCAATATATCCGCAGTCTCATCGCCATAAGCCCCCGCATTCATGCGCACAGCGCCGCCAACCGTACCAGGTATCCCGCGCTGAAACTCTAGGCCCGCTATCCCAGCATCTCGCGCCGCACTCGCCAATGAGATACCCATAGCTGCGCCGCCGCTGCGCATTTTATTATCCGCTAAAATTTCTACTTTACCCATGGATTTGGGCAAACGAAAAACAACGCCATCTACGCCGCCATCGCGCACTATCATATTAGAACCCACACCAATGGCCATGACAGGAATATTCGCATCTAAATTTTCCAAAAATTGCGACAATGCGTCTACGCTCTCAGGGCGCACCAAATATTGCGCAGGCCCGCCCGTTCGAAACCATATAAATTTCGCTAGATTGCTATTGGCTTCTACTTTACCATTAATGTTGGGAATAGCAGGAAGTGCATTCATTATCCGCGAATATCCTTTATCGCATCCGCAATCCCAGCGGCCCATTTGGTAATATCACCAGCACCCAGACAAACCACCATATCGCCAGCTTCAACAATATCAGATAATTTCTGTGCTAAATCTGCTGCATCGGCAACAGTATCGGCATTGCGATGCCCTCGTCTTTTCAATCCTGCCACCAAGGCTTCTGAATCAATCCCAGCTATTGGTTCTTCACCCGCTACATAAACAGGAGAGACATATACTATATCTGCGTCATTAAATGCTTGTTGAAAATCATCCATATGATCGCGCAATCGCGTGAATCTATGAGGTTGCGCGACGGCGATAACACGCCCCTTTACGCCTTCGCGCGCCGCCGACAACACCGCCTTAATCTCTACAGGGTGATGGCCATAATCATCAATTATTGTAACGCCATAAACTTCGCCAACCTTTGTAAAGCGGCGTTTGACACCTCCAAAACTGCTAAATCCATTTTTAATTTGCTCATCCGACAAGCCCATTTCAAGGCCAACTGCGATAGCGGAAATAGCATTTTGAACATTATGACGGCCCGGCATCGGCAGCTCAATACCCTCTATACGCCGCGAAGCCCCATCGCGCTCAACGATAATAACGTCAAAACGATTCCCGCCAGGGGTGGGCGTTACATTATCACCGCGAATATCCGCCTGCGCAGAAAAACCATAAGTGATAATTCTACGATCCCGTATCTTGGGCAAGATAGCTTGTACTTCAGGATGATCCAAACACATGATGGCCGCACCATAAAAAGGCACATTTTCGACAAATTCTACAAAAGCTTTTTTGATCGCATCAAAATCACCATAATGCTCCAAATGCTCTGGGTCGATATTGGTCACGACGGCCAATGTTCCATCTAAGCGCAGGAAACTGCCATCGCTCTCATCAGCCTCAACAACCATCCAATCGCTATCACCCAAACGGGCATTCGATCCATAGCTATTGATGATACCGCCATTTATAACTGTAGGATCAATCCCGCCATAGTCTAGCATGGCCGCTATCATCGAAGTTGTTGTGGTCTTGCCATGCGTCCCCGCTACCGCAATTGTATTTTTAAGCCGCATTAATTCAGCAAGCATTTCAGCCCGGCGTACTAAGGGTACACGATTTTCTAACGCAGCCTCAACTTCAGGATTACCGCGTTTTACCGCAGTAGATGTAACGACAACCGCCGCATCGCCTAAATTTTCAGCATTATGGCCGATATTAACCGCTATGCCCTTGGCCCGCAAACCCGCGACAACATAGCCCTCGGCTATATCGCTGCCTTGGACTTTATACCCTAAATTATGCATAACCTCGGCAATACCAGACATGCCAATGCCGCCTATACCAACAAAATGAATAGTACCAATATCGGTGGGAACACCCTTCATTATTTTATATCTTTCGCAAATGCAGGGGAGCCGCCAAGAGCTTCGCTAATTCCCTTTTGTTTATCTTTTTTGGGCTTATTGGGAGCTATGCCAAAACCCTCGACCAAATCGGCTAAATCATGAACCGCATCTGGGCGGCCACAGGATTTAGCTTTTGAGGCCGCATTTTTCAATGTTTCTGGCTTTAGCGCCATCTTTTGAATCTGCTTGGCTAATTCTTTGGCGGTAAATTGGCTTTGCTTGATAGAACGCCCGCCCCCAACAGCAACCATCTCGCTGACATTATAGCTTTGATGATTATCCATAGCACTGGGCAATGGAATTAAAATTGCAGGACGACCAGCAACGGTTAATTCGGCAATAGTCGACGCCCCTGCTCGGCCAATCACCAGATGAGAAAGGCTTAATTTCTCTGGCAGGTCTGGCATATAAGTCGCTAGTTCAGCAGGAATTTCATTATGCGCATATTTAGCGCGAACGGCCTCTATATCTTCGGCTCTGCATTGCTGAATTATCTGGAGCCTCGAGCGCAAATTAACCGGCAGCATCGCCATCGCATCGGGCACAATATTGGATAATATATGAGCCCCTTGGCTGCCGCCTGTTACCAATATGCGCAATATAGATTCTTCTGATATTGCAGGATATTGGGCATCTCTGATTTGCAATATTTCTTCGCGTACTGGGTTGCCGACAAGATATGTTTTATCAGCATATTTAGATTTTAAGTGCTGCACTTTGGGATAGGCTGTGGCAATCGCGCTCACTTTGCGGGCGGATAATCTGTTTACACGGCCTAGCACTGCATTTTGTTCATGAATGATCGTTGGTATGCCATACTTAAATGCCGCCAATAAAGAGGGCATAGCAGGATAACCCCCAAAACCAATTACGGCCGTCGGTTGATAGCTTTTATAGAGCTGCGACGCCATAGCACGGCCTCTCAATATAGCGCGAAGACTAGCAAGCAAATTCCTAATGCCGCCCATGCGGCCAGCGGGCAAAATATGCAAATCCAATCCATCTGGTTTACCAGGAATTTTTGCACCGCGCCCATCGCTGACTAAGGCAACATGATGGCCCCGATCTAATAATTCTTGCCCCAAAGCATAAGCAGGCATCATGTGCCCCCCTGTGCCGCCTGCGGCCAATACATAATGCCTCGATATAATCATTGCTATCGTCCATTCACCATATAGAGAGATCGGTCAAGATAGGGGTTTCGCTTTGTTAGGGCCAATATTAGTCCACACCCCATGGATAATGCAATCAAAGAAGAGCCGCCATAGCTAATGAAAGGAAGCGTCATTCCTTTTGATGGGAAAATTCCGATATTTACAGCCATATTTATCATCGCTTGCCCAGTAAATTGAGCAATGAGGGCCGAGACAGCCAAAACTGTAAAATGATCTTTCTCATCCAACAATCGAATAAGGACACGGATCAAAATAGTTAAAAATAATATTGCAATTATCATGCAAGCCAATAATCCAAATTCTTCGCCAATGACTGAAAATATATAATCGGTATGCGCCTCTGGCAGACTATATTTCTTTGAACCCAATCCAGGCCCTTTACCAACCAATCCGCCGCTGGTTAATGTATCAATGGCCAGCTTATCATGCGTTAACCCATCGGTCCCGAATAACCAATCATCAATACGTTGCCTTGCCACCGAATAAAATTGATAGAATAAGGCTAAGCCCGCCACACCAAGTGCCATTAGGCCAAGCAACCATTTTGCGGCGACACCAGATACCATCATTAATGCAAACCATATCCCCGCAAATAATATTGTTTGACCCAGATCGGGTTGCAGCATCAAGAAAAAGCAAATTACTCCAGCTATTGCTGCTGTAATGGTGCGCACTGGTAAATCAGGGTCTTTTAACCGCCAAGAGAATATCCATGCTAAGGTGATTGCATATAGAGGTTTTAGAAATTCAGAAGGTTGCAATGTTGCAAATCCAAAACCGATCCATCGTTGCGCTCCATTCACCTCTCTGCCTATGATTGGCAACAAAAATAATAAGGTGCAAAAAACGCAAAAGAAGATAATTGAAAATCGTTTGGCCTGCTCTTTTGGGGCCATAGATATGATGAGCATGACCGGAATACCCAATATGGTCCATATGAGCTGCTTATAGAAAAAATATTGTTCGGCTAATTCGACTGAGCTGGTCGATAATCTCTTAGCAGTGGCGGGAGAAGCTGCCGAAACAGATAATAGTCCAATGGCCATTAACAGCAACATCAATAGCAATAATACGCGATCCAGCTCCCAGAACCAAATTCCTAAAGGGCTTTTATCGGCACGGCCCAAGCGTTTTGAAAATTGAACTGTTCCCGAATTTAGCGGAGCCAAAATTTCATCATCGAGCGAGACATTATCCTTATAAATAAGCTTATCGCTTGGCTGACCCGCTATATCATTATCAGACTGGCTATCTGATAAATTATTGGCTGGACTGTCATTACTGTCCTTCGAAAATCTGAGTTTATCGGCCATTTTCTTCTCTTGACCTAATATTGCTAACAGCCGCTTTGAAACAATCCCCGCGCGCTTCAAAATCTCTAAATTGATCAAATGAAGCGCAAGCTGGCGATAATAATACCACATCCCCTGCGACTGCATTTTGAGCGGCTTTCATAACTGCATTTGCAAGCAATTCGCAGCGCTCTACTGGTAGATGATTGCGCATGGCATTGGCGAATGAGAGGCCAGATTCGCCAATGGTATAAACTTTCTTTACATTGCCCAAATGAGACTCAAAAATTTTGAAATTATCGCTTTTAGCAATACCGCCTACAATCCAGTGGATATTATTATAGGCGGCTAACGCTGGAACTACAGATTCTGGATTGGTTGCCTTACTATCATTAACATAGAGCACTCCATCAACTTCTGTGATGCGCTCTAAACGATGCTCTAAGCCCTTAAAAGACGCTAGCGCATTGCGCCATTGATGTTCAGAAAGCCCCAATACTCTGCAAATGGCTGCAACAATAGCTATATTTTGCTTATTATGAGGCCCTTGCAGCGATGGCCATTGGCTTTGATCTCCTTCAATATCGCTATCGGCCAGAATCACATGAAGCGGCCCTCTATGCTTAATCACACGCTCATATAGATGGCGCGTATCATCATCGCCATTTCCAACAACCGAATATTGATCGGCACTTTGCATTGAAAATAACCGCTCTTTGCTCGCTATATAGGATTGATAGCTATCATACCGATCTAAATGGTCGGGCGATAGGTTAATAAGTGCGGCGACATCGCATGACAGGCTATGCGTTAAATCTATCTGATAGCTAGAGAGTTCCAATAGATAGATTCCACCCGCAGGCAATGGTTCTTGCGACATGATAGGCAAGCCAATATTGCCACCCATTCTAACGGGAAAAGCGCATGATTGTATGATATGATGCAGCAAAGCTGTAGTCGTAGATTTACCGTTAGTACCGGTAATTCCAACGACTCTGTGCGCTGGCAAACTGGCCCTGGCTTGAGAAAAAAGCTCAATATCTCCGATAATTGGAACACCGCAGTCTATAGATTTTTGCGCTATTGGATGTGTATTTAATGGCACCCCTGGCGATACAATAATAGCATCAAATCCAGTCAAATCGGCTTGTATTATATCGGCTATTTCGGCCCATTTCGACGCATCATTTCTAGCCGCTTCTCTATTATCCCACGCCAATATAGTCGCGCCGCTCTGCGATAAAGCCTCTACTGTGGCCATCCCTGATCTTGCCAGTCCCAGCACAGCATATTTTTTACCAGAAAAGAAACGGCTTTTTATCATCTCAGTTTCAACGTTGATAATCCAGCAAGCGCAAGTATCAGACTGATAATCCAAAACCTGATTACAACAGTTGTCTCTGGCCAGCCTAATTGTTCAAAATGATGGTGAATTGGTGCCATTCGAAACACACGTTTCCCCGTTCGTTTGAAAAAGAAAACTTGAATGATAACGGAAACAGCTTCCAATACAAATAAACCGCCAACAATGGCTAAGACAAATTCGTGATGCACTGAAACAGCAATTGCCCCCAATGCACCGCCCAAAGCTAGGCTACCCGTATCGCCCATAAAAATAGCCGCTGGAGGGGCATTAAACCATAGAAATGCTAAACATGCTCCAATAATGGCAGCGCAGAATATCGCTAACTCGCCAGCTCCATCAACAAATGGTATGCCCAGATAATCAGAGTAGATTGTATTGCCTGCCAAATATACAATGATCAGAAAAGTCCCAGATGCTACCACAACTGGCATAGTGGCTAGCCCATCCAAGCCATCAGTAAGGTTCACTGCATTGCCAGAGCCCACAATAACAAACATGGCAAAAAATAAATATAATATGCCCAAATCAATCGCGATATTGCTTACAAATGGTATATATAAATCAGTACCAATTTTGCTTAAAATCATCCAGCTAGCAAATCCTGCAACCGCAAATTCTAATAATAATCGTACCTTACCAGACACGCCTTGGTGGCTGGCTTTGCGCACTTTATCATAATCATCCAAAAAGCCGATAGCACCAAAACCAAGCGTCACAAACAAACAAGACCATATCAATATATTATCGGGCTGCATCCATAAAAACAAAGAAATAGTCATGGATGTTAAAATCATCAAGCCACCCATTGTGGGTGTGCCAATTTTAGCCAAATGCGTTTGCGGCCCATCGCTGCGAATCGGCTGTCCTTTCCCCTGTTTCATACGCAATAAATTGATGAAGCGAGGGCCGATCAATAAGCCAATGAATAGCGATGTCGCAATGGCACCACCAGAACGAAAACTTAAATATCGAAACAGGTTAAACAAACCCTCAAAGCCGAACCATTCCGCCAGCAAATATAACATTAATTATTTCCATCCCGTAATTGCTTTACTATCTGGCCTAATCCTAAAAAATTCGACCCTTTCACCAGAATCACATCGCCATCATTTATATGTTTTTCATATAATTGCATTGCTTCTCTTGCATTATCGCAATGGCTGCATTCTATTGAAGGCTCAACCCCTGATTGCAATTGTTTTGCGAGAATTTTCATTTCAATTCCAACTAAAATTACATAGTCAATATTTGCCTTTGTTAAATGGCTCTCAATCTCCAGATGATATTTTTCAGATTTATCTCCCAATTCACCCATGACGCCCAATATAGCGACGCGCCTTTTTGCAGATGTTTCGCCTAATTGTGAAATTGTAACGCGCATTGATGATGGATTAGCATTATAGCTTTCATCCAGAAGCGTGATTTTATTGCCATTAAATTCTATTTCATGCCGAGCACCGCGTCCTGCCAAACCGTTCATATCGGCCATAGCCAATCCAGCAGCAGCCAAATCTCCTTTGGCTGCATATACAGCAGCCATAACAGCCAATGAATTAGCAACCCAATGATCCCCAGCTTGTGAGAGGCTATAAATTAGAGATTTATCGCATATTTGCGATGTTATAAGCGATGACCCATCCTGTGATTTAATCACATCTATAGCATGAACATCAGCATCTTTAGAGAGACCAAATGATATTATCTCTAAGCCTTGATCCACCGCCGCCTGCCGCAAAAGCTGATAATGCGGACTATCATAAGGAAGTATAGCTGTACCACCATGAACAACGCCTTCAAAAATTTCTGCCTTCGCAACTGCTATTTCAGTTTCATCTTTGAAAAATTCAACATGTGCAGGTGCAATAGTAGTAATAATCGCAATATGCGGCCTTACTATCGCGCTTAAATCGCGCAATTCTCCGCTATGATTCATCCCCATTTCAAATATACCATAATCACTCTTGGCAGGCATTCTTGATAGGCTGAGCGGGACACCCACATGATTATTATAACTTTTCACGCTGCGATGCGCCTTACCACGCGAAGAACGATTTAACGCTTCAAAAAGTGCTTCTTTTGTCCCTGTTTTACCAGCAGAACCTGTAACGCCGATAATAGTAGCCGAACTGCGGTTTCGAGATTCATGCGCCAGATCATTTAAGGCTGCAACCGTATCATCCACCAATATATGGGGCGATTCAATCGCTTGGCTAGTGATAGCAGCACTTGCACCATTTTTTAACGCTGTTTCGACAAATAAATGGCCATCGCTATGCTCGCCTTTTAACGCAAAGAATAAATCCTGCTCAACTATCTCACGCGAATCAAATGCTACGCCATTGACCGTAAAATCGCCATAAAGCTCCCCTCCTATGGCCCGTGCTATTTCTTGCGAAGTCCATAACGTCATGCTGCACATTCCCGTGCGACCTGAACATCATTAAATGGTAAAATTTTATCACCAATAATTTGCCCTTCTTCATGACCTTTGCCCGCTAATAATATTATATCACCAGAAGCTGCTATCTTTATAGCATGGCTTATTGCCTTGCGCCGATCACCAATCTCTATCGCCTCTTTCGTACCCTGCATCACATTCTCGCGTATTATCGCAGGATCTTCATTGCGCGGATTGTCATCAGTAACAATGATGATATCACTACCTTCGCTTGCTACTTGCCCCATTAATGAACGCTTTCCAACATCTCTGTCACCGCCAGCGCCAATGATAGAAATAAGTTTACCATCAGCATGCGGGCGCAGCGCAGCTATTGCAGCTTTTAAACCATCTGGAGTGTGCGCATAATCAACATATATAGGCGCACCTATTTTTGTGATGGCGGCGCGTTCCAAACGACCCGAGACAGGTTGCAGCCTGTGAATATTATCGAGCACCAATGGCGTATCAATACCGCTTGCCATCACTATTGCTGCGCTCACCAAAGCATTGGAGGCTTGATATGCACCGATTAAAGGAAGATTGATTTGATATTCTTTATTTTCTACCGATAATTTAAGCTTTTGCCCCAATTGCGTTGGGGTGCGCTCAATAATCTTAATATCATCGCCTTTTTGACCCACAGACAAAATTTTTAGATTTCGAGCCTGCGCATGCTTTATTGCCTTTTCAGACCAAGGATCATCAGCCCAAACAACGGCTACACCATCATCTGTTATCATCTCATCGAACAAGCGCATCTTAGCAGCTAAATATTGATCCATATCTCCGTGATAATCTAGATGGTCGCGGCTTAAATTAGTAAAAGCCGCAATATCAACAGCTATACCTTCGGTGCGATATTGGTGCAATCCATGGCTGGAAGCTTCAAATATAACATGGGTTATCCCCTCGCGCGCAAGACCCGTCATATTCGATAAAAAAGTTACTACATCGGGCGTTGTTAAACCTGTGCGCACTTGATCGGAAGACGTCGTCACTCCTAAAGTTCCTATCGATGCTGACTTCTGCCCGCATATAGACCAAAGTTGGCGGCTTAATTCTGCCACTGAAGTTTTACCATTTGTCCCCGTTACTGCCGCGACTTGTGACGAAAATGGGCCAAAGAAACCCGCAGCGACATGGGCAAATTTTTGCCGAGGATTATCGGATACAATATGAAAAGCACCGTCGACTTTGACTTGCTCTCGAGCTACTATTGCGATGGCTCCTCTCGAAATAGCATCCTCAATATAATCTTCTCCATTGACAGCAGCCCCATGAAACGCACCGAAAATTGTACCTGGAGCAACTTTACGGTTATCGATCGCAAAACCAGTTATTATTGCATCAGAATAAGCCCCAGCTTCGCCAATCAATTCTCTTAATTTCATATATCTTATCCCTTAGCTTTCCACAATAGCGGCAACAGTTCCGAAACATCAACATCACGATGCTCATCTGGAATAATATTCAGCATAGGACCAATACGAGGAACGAGTTTTTTCACAATCGGTGCGGCTGTCCAACCAGCAGTTCTATTATAATAAGTCGCGGCCGTCCCAGAGGGTTCATCCACCATAGCAATAATGACATATTGTGGGTTATCCATCGGAAAAGCAGCGGCAAATGTAGAAACCAATAATTTCTTATTATACCCGCCATCAGCAGGTTTTTCAGCAGAACCAGTCTTACCGCCAACACGATACCCTTTGGCATCAGCATTTTTGCCCGTTCCATCAGATACAATCATCCGAAGTAATTGGCGCATACGCGCACTAGTAGCTGATTTGAAAACCCGATGCTCTTGAATTTTCTCGTCTTTTTTTCGCTTCAACAAAGTTGTTGGACGGTAAATTCCACCGTTCACCAACGTCGCATATGCAGAAGCCAAGTGCAAAGGAGTTACTGATATACCATGCCCATATCCGACCGTCATATTTGTAACACGCCCCCAATTTTTTGGCCATAAGGGCTTGGCGCGCTCACCAAGCTCTACGACTGGACGCTCATTAAAACCAAGCTGCGTCAGCATGATATCCATATTCTCTTTGCCGAGATTATCGGCAATACGAGCAGTGACAATATTAGAGCTATGGACTAATGCCTCTGGAACATTTAACCAACGATGCGAAGCATGCGTATCGCTAATCTTATGCCCATCAATTTTTACAGATTTTGTTGCATCATATCGTATCGCTAAATCTCTTACCGTACCTGCATCAAGAGCCGCTGCTACAGTCAAAGGCTTAAATGTGGAACCAAGCTCATATACACGGTTGGTCACGCTGTTCACTTGACGGCTTAGTGGGGTTTTCCCATCTGTCGTCAAATCGTAAGTTTCTGCAATATTATAGAATTTAGGCGTGTTAGGGTTAAACGATGGCAAAGTGGACATTGCTATAATTTCGCCATTATTCGCGTTTAATATGACACCTGCCCCGCCTTTTGCACCCGTTGATTTAATACCGCGCATCAATTCGCTTTCCAGCGCAGCCTGCACTCTGGAATCGACAGACAGTTCAACTGGCTTTGATCGTGTTTCAGGATTAGAAAGATGTTCATTCAATACTCTTTCCATACCCAATATACCCTGGCCATCTTGATTGACAAAACCCAATATATGCGCAGCCAAATCATGCTGGGGGTAGAGACGCTCTGCTTCACGCGGAAATTCTATTGCAATCTCGCCCAATGCATGAACCTTTTTAACTTGCGAGGGCAAGGCTCTTTTTCTCAAATAGCTAGAGCGATCCGAACGTAATTTGATCAGGAATTTCTCGGATTCTGTATCGGGGAAGATTTCATGTAATTTTTGGGCCAAACCTTCTTTATCGCCAAATATTTTCTTGGGGTTCACCCAAATAGCATAAGCATCAATTGTTCTGGCTAATGGCTCGCCATTGCGATCAACAATATCACCACGTTTTGGTATATAAGTCGATGATATATCATCATAAGCATGCGCACCGCCAAACATAGCAAAGGTCGCAAGCCTTGCAATAATCAACATCACAAATGCAAAGAATAGAAACATGATAACAAGCAGTCGCCAAAACGCTTTTTTACTAGCATTTTGCGTCTGGCGTATAAGGCTTAATCGACTAGAGCTTGCAACCAATACTGTCATAGTGAAATTTATTCCTCGGCTATAGTGGTGCTTTGTGCGGTTTGTACATTGTCAATTTCGTCTAACAATTCATCAATTGATGCAATTTTCGTTGGAGCATCTTCCTCATTTACTTTTGATCGAGCTGCTTGCTTATTTTTTTCATGAGGCTTTGCCTTTGGCTTTAGAGGAGCAAATGGAGACCCAATTACACCCGCTGGCATCTCTCCATTTGAGAGATTTTTTACCGAAACCAATATTGGTTTAATATTTTGCGCTTTGCGGCCTAGGTTCGCTAGTGCTTTTTCACCATTTGCAAATTGAGCGGCAGTGGGAGATTTGAAACCATATAAAAGTTCGTTCCATTCTTCCAATTGCTGCAAATTCGCGCGAGCCGTCAGTTCCGCCTGTAAATAATTAATCTCCTTCTTGGCGGTGAGAATTTCCTTATCTATGGCCACCAAATCACCGCGCAAAGATGCAACGTTCAGCGATAATGGATAGAGAAGCATCACAACCAAGATAATGGTTGCAAGCCACCCAAAATTATTCAAAGGATTGATTGAACTGCTCATTATCTTTTTACCTTTGCGTCAGAGGTGCTTTTCAAAGAGGCTATAGTATTTCGAACGGCGACCCGCATCGTCGCGGACCGCGAACGCGGGTTGATTTTTATTTCTTTTGACGATGCTTTTACAGGCTTAGAGGGACGTTCAAATGTTGCCGCACCTTCTTGTTGGGTGATTGGCATATGCCTCGAACCGCTCGCAACTGTGCCGCTACGCTCTCGCATGAATTTTTTGACAATACGGTCTTCAAGGCTATGAAAGGTAATCACAATTAACTGTCCGCCTGGCTTTAATATACGCTCAGCAGCATCCAGAGCATTGGATAATTCTTCGAGCTCTTGATTTATATGAATACGGATGGCTTGAAATGTGCGCGTAGCTGGATCTTTGGGAGCCCCCGCCTGATAGCCCACCGCTTTGCGAACGATAGACGCTAGTTGAGATGTTCTTTCTATCGGCCTGTTCGAGACGATGAATTTAGCGATACGGCGCGAGCGGCGTTCGTCCCCATAATTATATATAATGTCCGCGATACGCTCTTCGCTTGCTTCATTCAGAAAATCAGCCGCGCTTTGACCCTCTTGCGACATTCGCATATCAAGCGGGCCATCCGATTGAAAAGAAAAACCTCTTGCGGCTTGGTCGAGTTGCATTGATGAAACACCAATATCCAATACCACTGCATCCACACAATCAATTCCGATGGAGCGTAACTTCGTGTCCATTGAAGAAAAGCAGGCAGGATGAAAGCTAAACATGCCCTCATACCTGCCTGAGAGTTCAGAGCCTTTGGGCTTTGCATCGGGATCACGATCGAACGCATAAACACACGCTCCAGCGGCGAGAAACCTCTCGCTATAACCTCCTGCTCCAAAGGTACCGTCCACGACATCAATGCCAGGGGTGATGGCAAGCGAGCGGATGATCTCTTCAATCATAACGGGAATATGCGGCGTTTGAGACATCATTTGCCGCTTTTCCCATGAATATTAATCCAATAATCTAATTCGTCACGAACGTGCGAATATTCTGCTGGTGCTTCGTTGATGAATATTTCTGGGTTCCAGAGCATGAAGTGCGTTGTTGCACCGAACATGAATAATTGCCCATCAATACCCCCAAAATGCTTGAGCATAGGGTGCAAGACAAAGCGGCCACTAGGCTCAAACACTGTTTCGAATATCGATGATGATGTAATGCCAGCGAGCTCACGGTCAAAGTCATCGCCCCGGCTAATGGCACTATCCCATTGCCTCTCTATATCACTACGCAGCTTTGTGCGCTCCATACGACCAAAACCAACAAGGCATTTATGCTTGGCGTGCCGCGCTACGCACACCATATTGCCAGCGCTGCTAGTCTCGACACTTTTACGAATTTCAGATGGAATTGTCGTGCGGCCTTTGCCGTCGACATTCGACAGCCCCGATCCACCATAGACAATTAATTCGCTCACAATTCCATCCAATTTTATTTGGGCAAACCCTCCCCATCTGCGGACAGCCTGTCTGACCACAAAAAAGCGAATAAACGCATGATGGTTGAAATTACCCCTATTATTCTCTCTATCATATCAAGGGATTTCATGGTTGAAAAGGGGGATATTATGGGAAAACTGGTATCCTTATGACTAAACCTTTAATTTAATAAGGAAATTTAATTATAAAAAATTTTATACCATCTGTATTTATTACGATTTTCAGTAAAAATATGGGGTTTAACGCTAAAATTCATATTTTTTTGCAGGACAATAATCATAATTTTATCAATTATGAGCTTTAACCATTATGATTCCATAAAATCCCATATGAACGAAAAGAGAGATTTAGTGCGTATTAATTAGCGGAGATCAGTGTCTGAAGCTTATCGAGCAAATAGCGCATATTATCATCCTCACCATAATAGCTCTGCCAATGGCGATCATTTATAAAATCGCTATCGCCAATCAATATTGCTCTGCCTTCGCCAACCTTACAATCGGCTTCAAATTTATTATTATTCAATCTGCAATCAACATCTTTCGCATCGCTCTCAATCAACCTCCATTCGCTTGGAGTTACTGTCGTGATGTTATAGTCGCCAAGCGCAATCCTAAGCTCTTCCGGGTCTTCCAACAATAATAATTGTTCTATCCCCCAATGGGCAAATAAGGGCGATAATAAAGATGCAAATATAGGCCGTCTTTTATCACCCAAAGCATAATCGCTGGGCCATTGTAGAGCGGCGTCTGATAATATTATGATATGACCGCCTTTTCTTACCCATTCATCCACAGCAACAAGCTCGGATGATGATAATGGCCGCGTTTGCGCCAAGAGTAATAGATTAAACTGTGACAATCTATCATCAACGGCATCAATCGGTATGATATCATAATGCGCTTTTAAGGATAGATAGGCCGCCGATGGGTTGCTTTTGCCTTGAGCCATTTGCTCAACACTCACGTCACCTAAAATAAGCGCAATGGAAGTCATTAGTCCCAATTTTGGTCGGGGCTTATTATCATAAGAAATAAAAAAAGCGGCTATGGTTAGTGCTATCATAGCGCTTAGCGCAATTAATATCCGCTTGATGGGCATCTCAAATCAACCTCTATAAAGGCATGTTTAGCAGCTTATTCAGCACCAATAAGTAAGCCATCGTCTTCGGTCGAAAAAACTTCATCCTCTGATACAGGCTGAACTTCAGACTCTGTAACCTCTGCAGGTTGCCCGCTATTATCTTCTCGCAGACTATCATCTCTAAGGTTATCGTCTTTAGGCACAGGCGTAACCCCTAATTCAACGAGGGGTTCTGATGGGGTTTCATCGATTATATTTTCTCCGCCAGTCTTTGCTAAGTCTTGCTGCACATTCGCACCCGCTAAATCGGGGTCATCACTCGCTTGGTCGATCAAGGCATTAGCACCGAATATAGCCGTCGACACTATCACAAGCCCGATCATTGCAACCCGTAATCTCTGCCATATAGACGTATGCTGCACTACTGACATATCACCATCCTTCATTCATTATTTTGCAAGCCAAGGCAAAGGCTTTAACCCCTTGCTAGCCATCCAATCTGCATTGTAAAGCGTCGAGAGATAACGAAGACCAGTATCGCATAATATAGTAACAATCTTACTGCCTTTACCCAACTCTCTCCCTAGAGCGACAGCTCCAGCGATATTAATACCAGAAGAAAGCCCGAGGCATAATCCTTCTTCGACCAAAAGGCGCCGAACCCACTCCATAGCCGCCTCATCAGAAATTCTATATTGTAGATCAATGGGCGCACCCTCTAAATTTGCGGTTATTCGCCCCTGCCCGATGCCTTCTGCGACAGAAGAACCTTCTGATTTCAATTCTCCGTGAGCAAAGTAATGATAGAGTGCTGCCCCATGAGGGTCGGTCAAAGCTATTTTAATATTATCATTTTTCTCTTTGAGGCCAAGGCCAACTCCTGCAATAGTACCACCAGTACCAGCAGCGCATGTAAACCCATCAACCTTGCCATTTGTTTGTTGCCAAATTTCAAGAGCAGTCGTTTCAATATGAGCCCGCCGATTTGCAATATTATCAAATTGATTAGCCCAAATAGCATTATCAGTCTCTTCGGCTATGCGGCGCGATGTATGCACAAAATGACCAGGGTTGGCGTAAGGCGCAGCGGGCACCAACACCAATTTCGCGCCCAAAGCGCGCAACGTATCCATTTTTTCTTTGGATTGCGTTTCGGGCATTACTATCACGCTTTTATAGCCCAATGCATTGGCCACAAGCGTTATTCCAATCCCAGTATTGCCGGCAGTGCCTTCGACAATAGTTCCGCCAGCCTTTAACAATCCTTGCTCCTCAGCGTCGCGGATTATAAAAAGCGCGGCCCGATCCTTAACGGATGCCCCTGGGTTTGCAAATTCACATTTACCATAAATTTCCGCTCCGCTCTCTCGGCTAGGGCCATCAAGACGCAATAAAGGCGTATTGCCAATTAAATCTAAGCTATTTTTATATATATTCATACCACAGGTTTAAGACTCAATTGGGGCGCAGACAAGAGAAATCCCTCTCATCAGAAGTTTTTTGAAATTATCGATAAATCTATCTTGATATAGTATAACATATAATTTATACGCAATGTTATAACATTATATTGTAACATAAATTTTATCTTTCAATTCTATCCTTAAAAGAAAAAAGGCAGTATCCACTATGAAGTCTCCATATATTTCTGTATCGTTAATTGCGTTATTGGTCTGTAATTTAAGCCCATCGGCATATGCGCAAGCAACTGAAACAGCAGAACCAGAAAATTCTTCGGGCGATGATTTTCATACCGACAAACCTATTGTCGTTACCGCACCATTTTTAGAAGAATTAAATATCTTAGCGGGTACATCTGCCTTATCTGGCGATGCTCTCACCAGAGAATTACGCCCTCAAATTGGTGATGTCTTAACAAAATTACCTGGCGTCTCGACAACCAGTTTTACACCTGGCGCATCGCGGCCCGTCATTCGCGGACTACAAGGCCCTCGCGTTCTTATATTGAACGATGGTTTGGGTACAATCGACGTTTCTACAACCTCTGCTGACCATGGCGTGACAGTCGAGCCATTATTGTTGGATCGCATCGAAGTGCTGCGCGGCCCTGCGGTTTTGCTCTTTGGCGGCGGGGCTATTGGTGGAGCAGTGAATGCTATCGACAAACGTATACCAAAAAATGTTCCCGATGAGGCATTCCACCTCGACACTCTTGCAAGCTATGCCACGGCGGCCAATGAATTTGGTATTTCTAGCAGCTTAGACATTCCAGTCTCTGACAATTTTGTTGTCCATTTTGATGGCAGCTATCGCGATAGCGGTAATTTGTCGGTTGGTGGGTTTGTTTTATCTCCTGCACTTCGCGCCGAACAGCTAGAAATTGTTGCCGAAGAAACAGAAGAAGGAAATCTAGAAGAAGCTGCTGAAGCCGCTGAATTAGCAAATTTGGAAGGCTCTATCCCCAATACACAAACAGAAACCTATAATTTTGGCGGTGGTTTCAACTGGTTTGGTAATGGCATTAGCTTTGGTGCTTCTATAAGCTATTTAGACAGTAATTATGGCGTTCCCGAACGCCCCGGAGCAGAGCATGCCGAAGAAGAAGGCGATGAAGCTGGCGAAGAGGAAGAAGAAGGTCCAGTCACCATTGGGTTAGACCAGTTGAAATTTGATGTCCGCAGTGAAATCAATTTATCGGGTGCTTTCGAAAAAATACGCTTCAGAGCCGCTTATGCGGATTTCCAGCAAATTGAATTTGAAGGCGATGAAGTAGGCACTATATTTGATAATGAAGGCGTCGAAGCTAGGTTAGAACTAGTTCAAAGCGAGAAAAATGGCTGGCGCGGTGCATCGGGTATACAATATAGTTATCGTGATTTTTCTGCTATTGGTGCCGAAGCCTTCGTTCCACCGAACCAGACCAATCAATTTGGTATTTTTACATTGCAAGAAATATCAAAAGACTCACTTGATCTCGAAGCTGCTGTGCGACTAGATTTTGTAGATAGCGAAGCCCCCTCCATTGGCATTGACCGCAATTTCACTAGCTTTTCTGCAGCGTTTGGTCTGGGTTATAATGCATCTGAAAGCTCTAAAATTGGTGTCAATTTAACCCGAGCAGAGCGCGCGCCCTCTCCTGAAGAATTATTCTCCAATGGCCCGCACCTTGCGACAGGGACTTTTGAAATTGGTGATGCCACATTTGGAACAGAGACCACTTATGGAGGAGAGCTCTATCTCAGAGTGCGACAATCAGGCTGGCAATTATCGCTGACAGGCTACGTCAATATCATAGATGATTTTATCATCGAAATTCCAACTGGCGGCGAAGAAGATGATTTACCTATATTCCAATTCATTCAAAATGATGCTGATTTTGTAGGGGTCGAATTCCAAGGCAGTGCCGATATTGCGGATATGGGCGATTTCAAAATCTCCGTTGATGGCGTTGCCGATTATGTTAATGCAAGTTTGAACGATGGCGGCGGTGCAGTACCGCGCATTCCGCCGCTTCGTTTGCTTGGTGGTTTAGAAGCCAATAGCGATAAATTAAATTTGCGTGCAGAACTCGAATGGTTTGCGGATCAAGATCGTAACGCAGAATTTGAGAGCGAAACCGAAGGCTTTGCACTGGTAAATTTTAGCGCAGCATGGAAACCGCTTGGCAAAGAAACTGGCGTAACTTTCATTGCCTCTGCCAATAATGTCTTTGATGTTGCCGGGCGCCGCGCCGCAAGCTTTACCAAAGATTTTGCACCACTCGCGGGCAGAGATTTTAGAATTTCTGCTAAATTTAGTTTCTAATATATGGGTTAATCATCCGCTGGTTTTTGCTTTTTCTCGGTGAAATATATAATCACTAATGAAATTTCATAGAGCAAGATCAGCGGAACACCCAACATAAGTTGAGAGATAACATCGGGCGGAGTCAAAATTGCTGCGAGCAAAAAACTACCCACAATCATAAAACGGCGAAACCCTTTTAACTGCGCGCGCGTCACTATGCCTGCACGGTTAAGCAGCAATAATAATATGGGCAATTGGAAACAAACGCCAAAAGCTAAAATAAATTGCATTACCAAAGACAAATAATCCCCCATCGATGGCAAAGCTTGTTGCTTTAATCCGCCATCATCGCTCTGAAAATTTAGAAAAAATTCAAATGCGGTTGGCATCACAATATAATAGGCTAAGGCTGCCCCCGTTAAGAATAAAATTGGGGTGGCTAGCAAAAATGGCAAAAATGCTTTTTTCTCATTGCTATAAAGCCCAGGGGCAACAAAGGCATATAATTGCCCAGCGATGATTGGAAAAGCCAGGAAAAAGGCAGAAAACATGGCCACTTTAATTTCGACAAAAAAGGCTTCATAAAGCTTTGTGAAAATTAACGTCGCTTCCCCTTCTGGAAAGGCCGTTTTAAGAGGCTCAACAAGAAAGTTAAATATATATTGTGAAAAATAAAAGCTCGCTGCAAAACAAATGATGAGAGCCATCACGGCCCAAACTAGCCGGCGTCTTAATTCGATAATATGATCCATTAGCGGGGCTTTGCTGGCATCCACTTGCGCCTGCCCATTATCTGATTCAGCTTTGCTCATTTGTTTTTCTTAGATGAATCATCCCGCCTATCATCTGCCGCAGAGCTGTCTATGGGATCTGGCAAAGGAAGCATTTCATTAGGATTATCGGCCATAATTTGCTTATTTTGCTTGGCCCATTTCTCTTCTAATTCCTTCATTTCTGTCTCACGAATCATAGTGTCTAACCCGCTTCGCAAACTGCCTGTGACGCTTCTAAATTTGCGCATCCACTTTCCCGCAGCCATCAAAGCACGCGGCAATTCCTTTGGCCCCACCACCAATATGGCGACCACCCCAATGACTGCAATTTCCCATATTGATAGGTCAAACATGCTTTTCTCTTGTTGAAGGGTTAGATAGCGGCGCAACATCGTCGATGCTGGGCGTTAAAAGTCAGACCTTATCTTTATGAATATCGGCGCTTTTGATATTGCTATCAATTTGCGAAGGCGTTTCTTTTTTCGTTTCTTCAGCCTCTTCTTCACTAAGACCTTTTTTGAATGATTTAATACCTTTCCCGACATCGCCCATCATTTCAGAAATGCGGCCTCGGCCAAATAAAATCAAAATCAACACACCGACAATCAAAATTTGCCAAATACTAGGACTCATAATATGTCTCCAAAAACTATAATATCTATCTAGGCTCTTTGAACAGCTTTTTCCAGCATCAATCGTCAAACATCATCAACCGCGCTCTCACTTTCACTATCATTTTCCTCGGCATCGTTGGCTTCTGCGAACATTTCATCCATCACCATATCAATAGGGTCAAGCAATCCTGTCGCTTTTAAGTCTCTAATGCCTGGTAAATCTTTTCGGCTAGATAGACCAAAATGTGTTAAAAATTCATTCGTAATGACATATACAAGCGGTCGCCCTGGGACTTCTCTGCGTCCTGCGCTCTTTATCCATTCTGCTTGCATCAGCACATCAAGCATCCCTTTGCTGATTTGAACCGCGCGTATCGATTCTATTTCGGCGCGACTTACTGGCCCGTGATAAGCAATTATCGCAAGCGTTTCGATAGCCGCTCGGCTTAATTTACGCAGCTCATCGCTCTCGCGGCGCAGCAGATATGCTAAATCAGCAGCCGTTTGGAAATGCCAACGATCCCCTCGCCTCACCAATTCAATGCCGCGCCCTTGATAATGGTCTTCTAACGTCTTTAATGCTGCATCAACATCAATTTCATCGCCAACATATTGCGTAATATCCTTGCTACGAAGCGGTTCTTCGGAAGCAAATAAAGTAGCTTCAACAGCTCTAAGATGTTCCATATCCACCCTTTAAGAAACCTGATTCTCATTATTGCTTGTAACCGCCCTAATCATTAACGGTTCAAAACTGTCTTTCTGTTCCAATTCCAAAACCCCATTACGCGCTAATTCTAGGGATGCCATAAATGTCGAGGCTAATGCAGAACGGCGCAGCATAACATTATAATCATCGTCATCGCTGTCAATAATGGTCGGTAAAAATACCTCTATATTGCTCCATCCAATATTATACCCTATCATTTTTGACACACGGCTAAGCGCATCTTCTAATGTCATCACCGCGCGCTTTTTAACCATATGAATTACGGGCAGCGTTCTTGCGCTAACTTGGCCATATGCTTGGATTAATTCAAAATAATTACAATGATATTTACGCGATTTTTCAATGCGCAACCCCTCTGGAGTGCCGCGCATAAAAATATCACGGCCAATACGATCTCTAGCCATTAAACGCGCGCCTGCTTCTCGCATCGCATTGAGGCGTTCTAACCGTAGTTGCAAACGCAAGGCTAATTCTTCGGGCGATGGATCAATTTCGGGGTCTTTGGGCAGCAACAAGCCTGATTTCAAATAGGTGAGCCACGCCGCCATGACCAAATAATCCGCTGCTAATTCCAATTTTAAGCTGCGCGCATCATCGATAAATTTCAAATATTGACGCACCAATTCTAATATAGATATTTGCCGTAAATCAACCTTTTGATTGCGCGCTAATACCAGCAAAACATCCAATGGCCCTTCCCATCCATCAATGTTTAATGTCAGCGCATCAGGATTTGATATATCTTCTTGCCAAACATCATCCGAATTTAGCAAGCCTGTCTCATCGCCTATATCATCATTATCGTTATGATTATTATCTGTGCCGATCATAATTTTATTCTATATGCGCCAAAAGCTTATCGCGTTTTGCAATTACAGCGCCATAATCAATATCTTTGGGATTATCTTCAATGGCTTGCATAGCTCTATCAAGACGCGCCTTACTATTATCAGATATATTAGCTAATTTCTGGCATATCTCGATCATCTCGGGCATGCGGCCCCAGCAATTTAATGCAATATCGCATCCCGCCGCAACGACATCTACAGCGCGCTGAGGTTTATCGCCCTGCAAGGCTTTCATATCCAAATCATCGGAAAATAATAATCCATCAAAACCAATTTTCTTGCGGATAACATCCTCTATAATGTAAGGTGACATAGTGGCGCATCTTTTTTCATCCCATGCTTCATATATAATATGTGCTGTCATCGCCATAGTTGATTGCGACAATGTTTCAAACGGCGCAATATCTTGCTCTAATTCCTCTAAGCTTGCATGAACATGCGGCAGTTCCATATGGCTATCAATAGTCGCGCGGCCATGTCCAGGAATATGCTTAATAATGCCCGCAACGCCGCACCGATCAAACCCCTCTAATGTTGCTTTACCCAATGCAGCTACTTGCTGCGGGTTATAGCCCAAAGCTCTATCCCCGATAGCATCAACAGTATTATCGCACCTTACATCAAGCAATGGCGCGCAATTTACATTGATACCCACCTCGTGCAAATCATGGGCTATTGCTTGCGCATTCAAACGTATCGCTTCTATCGCGCTAATCGGTGCTCTTTGATAAAGAGCATCAAAAGCCGCTCCACTAGGATAAGCTGGCCATTCGGGGCCTTTCATTCGCGCAACGCGGCCACCTTCTTGATCGATCAAAATAGGCATAGTACGGCCATGCAAATCTCTGATAGAATCGGTCAAAGCCCGCAATTGAGAACGGTTTTCAATATTACGTCCAAATATAATATAACCCGCAGGATCAGCTTCGGCAAAAAAACTCTTCTCTTCTATCGTTAATTGCAGCGCCGACATTCCAAAAATTACTGGCTTCAATATTGCCCCCTGTTAAATATCCAATAAAGCATAATTACTATAGTGAGGCGATATAAAAAAGGCCGCCTATCAAAAAAATAGGCCGCCTAATGAAATTTTACAGAATAGTGAATATAGCTCTAGCAATATTAGGATCAAAGCCCAGATAAATAGGTGAAAAATACGCAAAATATTGGCAATAGTTCAGCATAAATAGTCAAAATATTGGATCATTTTACAACGAGGCAATTTTCCCCAGCGGCTTTTAATTTCGCACATATATCATTGGCTTGCGCACCATTGGTAGCAATAGCTTGCAAACGATATATTTTACGCCCACCATCGACAGTGCCTTCTACTATTTTGCGCTGACCATCTGATAGGAAACCAAATCGCTTTGAGAGATTTGTCCATGCACTTGCAGCACTGCCAGTATCGCTAAATGCACCCAATTGAATAACCGCTTTACCAGAGACTATTGGGCTATCAGCTCTAATCTCATCGCTTTTATCTTCTTTGCCAATAGTGCTTGAAACTTTTTGCCCCTCACTAGCAGCGAATGAAGCGTCACCTTCGCCTTCAAACTCTTTGCCCTGCCGGTCTTCTGGAGCCACTTTATAATCGCCTTCTTGCGCAGTGATTAAACTACCATTGCCCTGTACATTGCTATCACTGGATCGGTTTTGATACCAAAAATAGGCCGCAACGATAAAGGCAAGTAGCATAAAAGCTAAAATCACCCATAATATGATTTTGAAAATTGATGGGCTGTTGTCATATTCATAATCGTCAGCCGTTTCTAGCCATGGCAAATGTTCAGAATCTTCTAAACCCAAACCTTCATTTTCTGCCTCTGCCACATTAAGCCTCCTTAATTCATTTGAACTTTACTAATAATATTGAATGGTTAATATAATATTTACTATAAAAATTCTAGCTAAACCATATTACATTACTTCAACAGCTTCAACGCCCATCAATCTAAGGCCATTTTTAAGTATTTGAGCAATTTGCGCGGCCATGAATAATCGCGCTGCGCTTTTTTCTTTATCTTGCGCTAAGATAAAGCGTTTATCTGGACGATCATTACCTAAATTCCAGTGCGAATGAAGAGCAGAAGCTAAATCATTCAAATAGAATGCGATCCTATGCGGCTCTCTTGTTTTGGCTGCTGCTTCGACTAAGCGAGAAAAATTAGCGGCTTCTTTTATTAGGGAATATTCCTCATCTTCTAATAAATCTAGATGCTGATCGGATGGCATTATATTCTCATCCAATGCTTTACGGAGCGTCGAACAGATACGCGCATGCGCATATTGGACATAAAATACAGGGTTATCCTTTGATGCTTCAACCACCTTAGCAAAATCAAAATCCATTTGTGCATCGGATTTACGGGTCAACATAGTAAAGCGCACCACATCTTTACCAACTTCATCAACAACATCCTTCAATGTTATAAAGCTGCCAGAACGTTTGGACATTTTCACAGGCTCTCCACCGCGCAGTAACCGCACCATTTGTACCAATTTAATATCAAAATCCGTCTTGCCTTGAGTCATAGCAGAAACAGCGGCTTTTATACGTTTCACCGTTCCAGCATGATCGGCACCCCATATATTGATGAGCGCATCCGCCTGTTCGCTTTTTTGATAATGATAAGCCAAATCGGCACCAAAATATGTCCATTGCCCATTAGATTTTTTAATAGGACGATCTTGATCATCGCCAAACTGCGTTGAGCGGAATAAGGGCAGCGTCACTGGCTCCCAATCATCCATGATTTTACCTTTGGGTTTTTCCAAAACACCATCATAGACCAAATCATTATCGCGCAGCCATTTCTCGGCAATATCGGCCTTCCCTTCGACATGCAGAGCAGCCTCGGAGGCAAAAACATCATGCTCAATCCCCAATAATGATAAGTCCGCACGGATCATATCCATCATATCATCTACGGATTCTTCACGAAATAAGACCAACCAATCGCTCTGCGGTGCATCGGCATATTTATCGCCATATTTATCGGCTAATCTCTGACCAACCGATATTAAATAGTCTCCAGGATATAATCCATCTTCGATCTCGCCAATATCGCGACCAAGGGCTTCTAAATAGCGTAAATATACGCTGCGCGATAGAGTATCGACCTGACCTCCCGCATCATTGATATAATATTCGCGGATAACATCATGGCCAGCAAATTCTAATATAGTTGCTAGAGCATCCCCAACAACAGCGCCCCTGCAATGCCCCATATGCAAAGGCCCTGTTGGATTGGTCGAGACATATTCAACATTGATGGTTTTGCCAGTTTTTTTGACGGCGCGGCCATAATCATCACCGCGTTTTGCTATTTCAAGCATCTCATCGCGCCAAACCATATTCTCGAGGCGCAGATTGAGAAACCCTGGCCCAGCAATTTCTACTGCGGCCACCGATTCAATCTTTTTCAATTGCTCTGCAAGAGCATGAGCTAATTCACGCGGTTTTTTTTTAGCCGCTTTAGATAAAACCATAGCCGCATTGGTCGATATATCTCCATGAGACGCATCGCGGGGCGGCTCGATAGTGACATGCCTTCTATCAATATCAGATGGCAGCATATCTTCATCCACCAAAATATTGAGTGCGCTATCAATGTGGTCAGCAAATATTGTAAAAATGGTCACTTTATTTTCCTGCTCTATATATGCCTAAAAGCACATTCATGATGTAGGCAGTAAGAATATTTATTTAATATGAAATGGTCATTATCGCGTTGCGTTATATTTCAACTGGTCTTCGGTTAATTGAAAACCAACCAATAATTCAAATGTAGACCGCAATACAACAGAGCGTGTAGCAGGATCACTCAATGGATCAATGGCAGCATCAATATCACTAGCTTTTCTCTTACGGGTTAGTTTTTCAATCACATCTTCGGATAATCTAGCAGCTTCACCGTTCACATATCCAGCAGCTTTGCCATTGGCCGAAGCGCGAAGCTCACCATCCGCAAAATTCAATGTCACTTGCCCTAAGCTTTTAGAAATAACGGTATTACCGCCCTGAACGATAGTCGAAAAATAGGGTAGAGTAATAGAACGTGCGCCGTTCGCATCTGCTCTGCGACCACGCACTTCAAAAGTTGCTTCGGTGTAAATTTGCTCGCCTTCCGAATTACAATTGCTGCGCAAATTTGTAACATTAGCGGTAATATCAATAGCGCGGGAATCGGTGCTATTCACTGGATCGAAAATAGTAATATCACCTGTACCATCAGGGATAGCAACGATGGGGCAGCCACTGCGGGTAACGTTCACGCCTACGCCGCTGCTGATATCAAGCTCCCCATCAGAGCTGCATGCTGATAATGCCATGACAGCGGCCGCACTATATAACAGTGTATTAATCTTCATTTGGCATTCCTTTATTGGCTCTGCGAACTGTTGCCGCAAAATATATATACCCCCTTATCTATCCATTAACCACTAGGCAACAGGGGAAAAGTGTTGGCAGTTATCAATAAAATATCTAAACAATATTACGCATGACTGAACAAGAATCAAAAAAACCACAATTAACCCTCATTCTTGCAGCTCCAAGGGGCTTTTGCGCGGGGGTTGATCGTGCTATCAACATTGTTGAATTGGCTCTAAAAAAATATGGTGCCCCCGTATATGTGCGCCATGAAATCGTCCATAATAAATTTGTTGTTGATAATTTAAAATCAAAAGGCGCTATCTTTGTTGAAGAATTAGACGAAGTCCCAGATAATGCATCGGTGATATTTTCCGCGCATGGCGTCCCAAAATCTGTTCCAAAAGCGGCTGAAGCTAGAAAATTGGACTATCTAGATGCAACATGCCCATTAGTGTCCAAAGTCCACAGGCAGGCGGAGCGTTTCGTATCGTCTGGCAAACATATAATTTTCATTGGGCATGCAGGCCACCCAGAGGTGATAGGCACATTTGGACAAGTTCCAAAAGGGCATATTTCATTGGTTGAAACCTTAGCGGATGCAGAGAAATTTGTAGCCAAAGATCCAGATAATTTAACATATTTGACTCAGACCACCCTATCTGTTGATGACACTGCGGATGTAATTAGTGAATTAAAACGAAAATTTCCCAATATCCAAGGGCCCAAAAATGAAGATATTTGTTACGCGACCTCCAACAGGCAAACAGCGGTTAAAATATTAGCGCAGCGATGTGATTTGGTCATTGTTATCGGAGCAAAAAATAGTTCAAACTCTATGCGCTTGGTTGAAAGTAGCGAAAAATTAGGAACGCCGGCTATTTTATTGGCAAGAGCAGATGATTTAGATTTCAATTGGTTGCATAAGGTTAAAAAAATTGGAATTACAGCGGGGGCCTCTGCTCCAGAGATATTGGTTCGTGAATTGGTTAACCATCTGTCTAGTCGTTTTGACGTGAGCGAGGAACATATTATTTCTGCCGAAGAAGATATTGAATTTAAGTTGCCCAAATCTCTTGTTAGCTGATAAATGCAAGAAATATAGCCGCAATAATATCCGAAAGCTAAAATATGGCCGTATATACCATAGTCGAAACGAATGAATTACAAGCTCTGCTTGAAAAATATGATATTGGCAAATTAATGAGCTGTAAAGGCATTGCCGAAGGCGTGGAAAATAGCAATTATTTCATAGAAACGGATCAAAATAAATTTGTTCTAACCCTCTATGAAAATCGTACTAACGCAGATGAATTGCCGTTCTTTTTTAACTTATTAGACCATTTGCATAATGAAGGAATAGCCGTTCCCAAATTCATTGCTGCTAAAGACGGCAGTATCTTGCAGAAACTATCAGGTAAACCAGCCTGTATAATTGAATTTCTAAGCGGCGTTTCGATAAGCTCTCCTACGGTAAAAGCAGCAAAATCGACGGGTATGATATTGGCAAAAATGCATATTGCCTTGCGCGATTATAAAGAAATTAGAACCAATAATATGGGATTAAATTCTTGGTCAAAAATGGTTAGAGATTGTTCGTTAGATGACATCAATGCTATCGATGACAATCTCTATGACCTTATCCATAGTGAATTAGAGTATGTAAATAAATATTGGCCGCAAAATTTACCCAAATCTGTAATCCATGCTGATCTATTTCCTGATAATGTATTGCTAATGAATGAGGACGTCTCGGGCCTCATAGACTTTTATTTCGCAGCCACCGATATTGTTGACTATGATATAGCCATTGCGCATGCAGCATGGTGTTTTTCGCCAGATGGCTCTGTATTTCATAAAAATATTAGCGACGCCTTTTTAAGTTCTTATCATCAGATAAACCCGCTAAATGAGATAAGCAGGGAATATTTACCTATATTATTTCGCGGTGCAGCACTGCGCTTTATTATATCTCGTACAGTAGATTGGATAAATACGCCCGCAGAAGCATTGGTCACTAAAAAAGACCCTATCGCTTTTGCACGTCGTCTTGAATTTTACACAAATGACATACATATTAACCATATTTTGAATTTCAGTTGCTAAAGCCATCTTTATGAAAAATATTCACATATATAGCGATGGCGCATGTAAAGGTAATCCTGGCCCAGGTGGCTGGGGTGCCGTTATACAATATGGCAAGCATGAAAAAGAAATATCTGGTGGAGAGTTAAATACCACCAATAATCGCATGGAGATGCTAGCAACCATAAACGCTCTCAATATGCTGATTGAACCATGCAATGTTACGCTCTTTACCGATAGTAAATATGTAATTAATGGCATTACCAAATGGGTAGAAGGCTGGAAACGCAATGGATGGGTCAATGCATCTAAAAAGCCCGTGCGCAACAGCGATTTATGGCATGAGCTTATTGCAGCTTGCAAAGACCATGATATAGAATGGACGTGGGTAAAGGGCCATGATGGTAATCTTGGCAATGAACGCGCCGATGCATTGGCTAGCACTGCTGCAATTGCCATCATGGATGAAATAGAGGATTAACTCTCGTCGCGTGTTTCTGCGTTAGGCCCATTTTTGAGAACAGATGCGATAGCATTTTTAGCACCCGCTTTACTGGAATATCCCTCTGTCCAAAAAATAGATTCTTTATTATACTTAAAATAAGCGACAAATTCGCCTTTTTTATTCTTTTTAATCTCAAAATAATGTGCCACAAATTTTCCTTTCACGATTAATTAAGGTCAAGTCTATTAATATCTAACAATAGGTAACGTCAAATTTTATTAAGTAAAATTATCTAAATTAAAAACGGTTAGGCGAATATTTATTTATATCTATATGGCTTAAATTATCAGCAACAGGTTTTTTATTCAATATTTGCGCCGCTATTTTTGCCGCTGCTGGCGAAGTTTGGATACCGAATCCCCCTTGCCCAACATAGAAAAAATAATTGGGTTGCCGAACATCATAGCCGATGACTGGCAACCTATCTTTTGAAAAACTTCTTAAACCTGCCCATTTTCTAACAATCCGCTTGATTTTCCAGTCAACAATATTTTGGAAACGATCAATGGCAATCGCAATATCTATTTCTTCTGGGGCAACATCGGCTGCATCGCAGGCAATCTCATCGTGCGGACTTAACCAAATATGATTGCGCCCCATAACCTTAAAATAAAAACTACCATCCAATGCAATGATTAAGGGCATATTGATAGAAATATCCTGATCGAGCTCTAACTCAACCATAGTCCGCCTAAATGGTTTTATATCAATGGGCTTAACATTAGACTTTAATGCTACATCGCGCGCCCAAGCCCCTGCTGCATTTACCAAAATCTGCGCTCTATATGATTGTTTAGGCGTATTGATGGTCCAACGGCCATTGTCATAAAAAGCACTGTCAAAAGTACAGGAGCATTTTATATCTACCTCTAATTTTTTTGCATTACTCATATAGGCATAATGGAGCGCAGCTACATCTATATCGCTACATCCCGGTTCCCATATGGCATAGTTCCAATCATTATTTCTATTGGGCAACAATGAATCGATATAAGATTCTTTAACGCTCTGCAGTTCAACCGCATTATCCGAAAAATTATCAATCATATCGGTGATAAGATGCGTTTGATTTGTCCGTGCTATGTTAAGAGCACCACGATTATTTAGAAAACTACCATCATAAAATTTCTTTGGCGGATTTCTTAAAAATTCACCCGATGCGCTGGTCAGCGGTTCAATATCCGGGCCACCATAAGTTTGAGACCAAAATGCTGCGCTGCGCCCAGTGGCATGATACCCTGGTGCATATTCCTGCTCAAGAATGCATATTTTTTTATAGGGTGAGTGCTCAATATTTGCTAATTCATAAGCTAAGCTCGTCCCTGCAATCCCTGCTCCAACAATTATTATGTCATAATCTTGCATATATCTGGTGCTGTTTGTTAAAAAAATAGATGTGGATGCTCTTCATAGCGCATCAAAATTGGTTCTTTGCTATGAATCCTATTATATGCGCCATACAATCATCTCGCACTTCATTGCATTCACGCAGCAATTCATGTGCCGCTTCTTTGCCATATAATATCAACTCACAATTCGGCAATCGCTTAGCATCCTTAATAATTCTATTCGTATCAACCAATTGATCCGCTGTCGTCGCCAATATAAGTATTTGTGTCTCTACATGCTCGATAGCATTTGGCTTTTCTAATGCTCTGGTCGATTTCATTGCTTGTTCGACCCATCTCCAGCTTGCTGGGCCTAATTTAACATCGGGCCGATGCTGCCACCAAAACATTTCATCTTCATAACGTTCTCTATCATGCGTCAATATTTTAGCGCGGGCGCTCTCTAACGAAAATGGTTTTTCGCTCACTTTCCATGCATTTTTCTCTGCCAAACCAATTTTAGTCATTAATTTTACGACATTATAGCGAATGAAGAAGGGGATAAGGTCTGATACCAACCCCAACATAGGGGCTGATAATATAACACCATCAGGGTTTATAGCTTTTTCTGCCAATGCGCGCATGACCAAATGACCTCCCATGCTGTGTGACATTAAAAAATGAGGCCCCGGATTATTTTCTGACCAATTTTTATAAATTTCAGAGAGATCATCAATCCAGATTGCAAAATCCTTTATATGTCCAATAGATGGATCTTCTAACATCCTGCCCGAGCCGCCTTGGCCGCGCCAATCAAAAGCCGTTACATTCAAACCAGATTCATATAATTCAGCCAGAGTTTCCAAATATTTTTCATAATGATCCCCTCTACCAGGCAGGAATAATAGAGACCCTCTAAAATCATCCAACGCCTTGTTTCTTTGCGGCCATGATATATTTCTCAGCTCCCAGCCATCGTCTAAAGTGGCTTTCGACTCGGTTGCTTCCGATGGAATTTCTCTTCGATTCATATTAATTTCTTACTTTTTATAGAAATTATACCCAAAAAATATCGCTACGCTTACGATTTAGTAATCCTTATGCGTTAACCAAGAGATATGGATATTTCTCAATTAGAACTTATTTCGCTCACTGGCTTAGCGTTTGCCTTATTGGTGTCAATATATACTGACCTCAAAAGTCGAATGTTATATGATAAAGTGAATATCTTTATTGCGCTTCTTGCTCCCTTATTTTGGTATGCAACAAATACATTCTCCTTAGCTGGAATTGGGTTTCATTTGTTGTTTGCCGCATCTACCTTTTTCTTTTTCGCAATATTTTTTGCTCTGGGGCAGATGGGTGGCGGTGATGTAAAGTTGCTCACCGTAATGGCTCTATGGTTTGATTTTCAAGGTGTTTTTAACCTAGCATTATATACAGCAATATTGGGTTTCATCATAACAATCTTAGCTTGGGCACATCATAAAATAAAAAAATTACCAGGCAAAGTGCGCGTACCATATGGTGTTGCGATAGCCCTTGCCGGTTTTACAATCATTGGTGAACGTTTTTTTAACCCTTTTAGTTGATATATGTGAATTATTAATTCGAGTACCTTTAGGAGGCCAAGTTTGTCATGGATAAGAAAAAAGTAATTTTGCTGGTAAGCGCACTTATAATTGCTGCCGTAACTGCATTTTTTGCAAACAGCTTGCGCACTGGCACACCAGTACCCCAAGCCATTGCTCTAGTAGAGCCCGCTCCAACTGGGCCAATGGTGTTGGTTGCTAAGCGTGCTTTACCTATAGGTACAATCATCACAGCCGATGCTTATGGGTATCAACCTTGGCCCGAAGAGTTGGTGGAAGAAGCCTATTTTATCCAACACGATGGGGAATTCCAAACCAATGATAGCGATAATAGCGATAATAGCGATAATAGCGATGATGCCGATGCGTCCCCTACATTTGCCAATACCCAGATTGATGGAACGGTTGTGCGTAACGCTATTACTGCTGGCCAACCTATTACACGCGGTTCATTAGTAGCCCCTGGAGATCGCGGGTTTTTAGCAGCCGCCTTGACCCCTGGCATGCGCGCAGTTTCTGTTCCAGTTTCCACACTTACTGGAGTATCGGGTTTTGTTTTTCCTGGCGATCGTATTGATTTGGTTCTTACGCAAAAAGTGAATGGCGTAGAAGGCCCTGCCCTTAATGTATCAGAGACAATTATCAAAAATCTTCGTGTTCTCGCCACCGACCAAAATGCAAACCAACGTGTCGATGAATCTGGTAACACAGTGGTTTCAAAATTCAAATTGGTCACTTTAGAAGCAACGCCTAGTATTGCAGAGAAAATCTCTGTGGCGCAAACTATTGGAACGATCAGCCTATCGCTTCGTGCTTTGGCCGATAATCAAAGCGAATTAGAACAAGCATTAGCAAGCGGTGAAATATCTATCCCCAAAGGCGCAAGTGCTGAGGAAGAGGCCGAAATATTAAGAACAGCCGTTGCTAAACCTACCAGCGGGAAATCAACATTCGCAACAGGTGGAGACGTATCCCGTTTTCAACGTCGCAGTGTTCCCCCGCAAACCCCCAAACAGGCTAAAGCGATTAAAGAAGTACCTACAGTTCGTGTGAGCCGTGGCAATCAAACCACAGATGTTCCTGTTGGTCGGAGATAAATAATGAAAAATATGATCTTTAAAAAATCAGGCTTAACGGCTCTCGCAATTGCGATGGCTTCAGCGGCAATCCCTGCTATAAATGCGCCTTTAGCCGCTCAGGAACAATCAGATATATTGCAACTTTCTATAGGAAGCGGTGATCAAATTAACCTCAATGAAGCAATATCAGATGTGTTCATTGCAGATCCTGCGATTGCGGATGTTGAGGTGAAATCAACCCGTCAAATTTACCTATTTGGTCTTTCGCCTGGCGAAACAACATTTTATGCTACCAATGCCGCTGGTAAAATAATTTATAAAAGGACGATAAGAGTTGGTAATAATATCAATTCAATCGATCAAATGCTGCTGCTTGCAATGCCAAATGCAAAAATCAATGTTACCACATTAAATGGCATAACATTGCTTACTGGTACGGTGGAACAACCCGAAGATGCTGCTGAGGCAGAACGGTTGGTTGCTGCATTTTCTGGCGAAGGCGTAGAAATTGTGAGCCGTCTTCAAACTCCAACACCTTTGCAAGTCAATTTGCAAGTCCGTATTGCTGAGGTTAGCCGTTCTCTATCAAAAGCCTTAAGCAATAGTTTTCAGGGCAATAATCGCGGCAGTTTCTCTGCAACTGGAACAACAGATTTCAGCATCGACACATCGTCTGAAAATAACAATCTTAATCTTGCGGGTAGTTTTTTAGGATTAAATTTTCTTAGTGCTTTGGAAGCATCAGAAAATGCTGGTTATGTTCAAACATTAGCCAGTCCAAACCTAACAACGACCTCTGGTCAAACCGCTGTATTTAACTCTGGTGGTTCATTCCCAATTCCTGTTTCTTCTGGTTTGGGTGCTACAACGGTTGAGTTTCAGGAATTTGGTGTTGGCCTTTCCTATACACCCATCGTATTATCAGACGGTCGAATTTCGATTACCTTACGCACTGAAGTATCCGATATAACTACCAATGGTGCCGTTATTTTGAACGGTTTTCAGGTCCCTGCTATTACGCAGCGTGTTGCAGAAACCACTGTTGAGCTTGGTTCGGGCGAGAGTTTTATGATTGCTGGATTGCTCTCCAATACATCAAACTCATCGGTTTCCAAGCTGCCTGGAATTGGAGATGTTCCCATTTTAGGTAATTTGTTTAAGTCTGACAATTGGCAGAAAAACCAATCTGAATTGATGATAGTAATCACGCCCTATTTGGTGAAACCAGTTAATGCTAGCGATATTAAATTACCCACAGATGGTTATAAAGCACCCGATGATTTAGAACGAATTTTCCTTGGAAAAACTAATGATAGCGGTGATAATTCACCCCGTCCTGGACCAATGATTTCTGGTAGTGGTGCTATTGCGCCTTCTATTAGCAGCGGCTCGCAGAGCAATGCTCAAAAAAATAAACGCAATGCTCAAAAAAGCAATGAAAATAAACCAAATAAGAAAACTGCACCAGGTTTTAGCTTTGGTGGATAATAAGTAACGGAGATAAAAATGAAAAAGTTTAATATAGTAGCAAGCTTCGTTGTTGGATTATCCGTTACTGGATGCGTAGGCAGTATTAGCGATAATAATAGCCTATATTCAGTCCATCAACCTGTTATTGAACGTAATAATTATGCACTAGATGTTAATTTATCAAATAATGATGGTATCACCTCTTTCGAACAAAAGCGTCTTACCGAATGGATGAGTGCTCTGAACCTTGGTTATGGTGATCGTGTGTCTTTGGATTTTGGTGATGGTTATAATAATGCCCTTGCCCAACAGGCCGTCGCTGATTTGGCTGCTAATCGTGGGTTGCTGATCCAAGATCAAGCTCCATTGACCGAAGGGCGTATTCCCTCTGGTGCTGTAAGAGTTATCGTATCGCGCTCAACGGCTTCTGTGCCGTCATGCCCAAATTGGGAAACAACGTCTAATTCAAATTTTAATAGCGGTAATCATAGCAATTATGGTTGTGCCACAAATAGTAATTTAGCTGCAATGGTCGCAGATCCAGAAGATTTGGTGCGCGGTGTCGATAAAAGCTCATCGGATCCAACCAATGGTAAAAAAGCAATTGATGCCTATCGCGAGAAAGCAGCTTCTGCTGGAACCACTGGCGATACCTCAGTAGGCGGAGGACAATAATATGAATGCTCCATGGAAAGCTGGTCAAGCTGGCAATCGTGATCCATTCATGGCATTTTTATGCGATGAAATAACATTAGATGTTGCACGTTCGGTGTGCAATGAAATGGGCTGGGCACAAGAAAAGGTCAATAAAGGCGGCCTTCGCAATGCCATTCAATCTCTATCAGTATCGGCTAGTCCGCAAATATTATTGGTTGATTTATCAGAATCTGGTGATCCGATTAATGATATAAATGCGCTTGCAGAGGTTTGCGAACCTGGCACAGTCGTTATCGCAATGGGTCAAGTGAATGATGTTCGCCTCTATCGTGATTTAATAATTTCTGGACTGCAAGATTATTTGCTAAAACCCATAAATCCAGACATGTTACGCGATTCGATTATTAATGCACAAACAAATTTGAACAATGCAAAACAAGAAGAAAATGGTAATGAACGCCCGCACATCTCAACGGCTGTTGTGGGTACAAGAGGCGGTTCGGGTGCCTCTACTTTAGCGACATCTTTAGCTTGGATATTAAGCGAAAAGATGCAAATGTCGACTGGACTATTAGATTTAGATGTTCATTTTGGTACGGGCGCTCTCACTCTGGATTTAGAGCCAGGTCGTGGTTTGATTGATGCGATCGATAACCCAAGCCGTATCGATGGTTTGTTTATCGAACGTGCTCTTATCAAGGCCAATGATAACCTCTCTATCCTGTCTGCAGAAGCACCAATGAATAATTCTATCATGAGCGATGGTAGTGCATTCTTCCAATTACAAGAAGAATTTCGTAGTGCTTTTGACAATAGTATTATTGATGCTCCACGTAATATGTTAATCGATTATCCGCATTTAGCAAATGATCTAAATGTCGTAGTTTTAAATACAGAATTGACATTAGCAGCAGCCAGAGATGCTATTCGTATCATTGCTTGGCTTGGCAGCAATGCTATGCAAGCAAAGATCATAATTGTGGCAAATAAGGTTAATTCATCAAATAATGAAATTTCACGCAAAGAGTTTGAAAGTTCAATCGATCAAACTATCGATTTCATCATTCCAGCCGATTATAAAGCTTGCACACAAGCTTCAAAATTGGGTCAAACCCTGATTGCAGCCGCACCCAATAGCAAAGCATCAAATGTAATTGTAAAAATTGCAGAATCGGTCATAGGCAGCGTTGATGCACAAGATGATGAAAATAAAGATTCAAATGATAATAAATCAATGATGAAAAGCCTCAGCGGTTTCAAATCAATCTTATCAAAAAAAGAGAAAGAATGAATGTTAGCTGGGGGATAGCACAGCGCATTTAATTAAAGGCATTTTGTATGGATATGCAGTTTTTCATCATAATCGCTGGTGCGATAGGGACCTTTTTACTCCTTGCAGTAGCATTTATAGGGCCATCTACGAATAAGGCTTCTAGCCGTCGACTGGGTGCCGTTAAGCTTCGGCATTCCGATAATGACATCACAAAAGTAGAGGCGCAAATGAAGCGGGCTATTGCAGCGCGCAAACCAATTATGCAAGGCGAAGGCGTGAATATCAGTCGGAGTGACAAATTGCGCTTGCGCCTGTCTCAAACTGGTAAAAGCTGGACATTAAAACAATATCTTACAGTCTCTATCTCGGTATTTTTATTCCTATTTCTCGCGCTAGCTCTGCGCGGTGCACCGCTCTATTTAGCATTCTGCATTGGCGCATTAATCGGTTTTGGTATCCCGCATTTTATAGTAGGGCATCTCATCAAAAAGCGTATTAATAATTTCACAACGAACTTTCCAGATGCCATTGAATTGCTAGTGCGCGGCCTTAAATCAGGCTTGCCTGTAAGCGAGACTTTGGGTGTCATCGCCAAAGAAGTCCCAGGCCCCGTTGGCGAAGAATTTAAGATTGTCACTGAAAAAATTAAAATCGGTAAAACTATGGAAGATGCATTGCAAGAAGCTGCTGATCGCATGGGAACGCCAGAGTTTCAATTTTTCACAATCACATTAGCAATCCAGCGTGAAACGGGCGGTAATTTGGCCGAGACATTGGCTAATTTGGCCGATGTTTTGCGTGGTCGCGCTAAAATGAAATTAAAAATCAAAGCAATGTCTTCAGAATCAAAAGCCTCTGCCTATATTATTGGAGCCTTACCGTTCATGGTTTTTGGAATGATTTATTATGTAAACCCATCTTATATGCTGGGTTTCTTCTCTGATGAACGTTTGATTATAGCGGGACTGGGCGGTGCATGTTGGATGGGAATTGGCGTATTTATCATGTCAAAAATGATTAGTTTTGAAATTTAAATATTAGTCGAGGATGCGAGCAAAGTCATGAACATAGAAGCAGGACCAACATTATTAGGCGTGGATGTATTTTACGTCGCGACTATCCTTACGGTAGTTGCAGCTTTGGCCGTTATAATAGCGATTTATGCTGCCGTTACGGTGAATAACCCAATGGCAAAGCGAGTCAAAGCATTAAATGATAGACGCGAGCAATTAAAAGCAGGTATTACCGCCTCAACGACTAAAAAACGAGCAAAATTGGTACGCAAAAATGATACGACGGACAATATGCGTTCGATGCTATCTTATCTAAAAGTATTGCAAGAAGACCAGCTCAAAGAAGCACAACAAAAATTATTTCAAGCAGGCATAAGACGTAAAGAGTTAGCAGTAATTGTGATTTTTAGCCGTTTAGTATTACCGCTCATTGTTGGCGGGGGTGCTGCGCTGGCAATATATGGGTTTGATGTGATGGAACCTTCTACGCCTATTAAAAGATTAGGCGTTTTTGCTCTTATTGGTTTCATCAGCTATAAAGGAGCTGACCTATACCTAGATAATCTGATCAAAAAAAGAACAGACCTTATCCGCAAAGGATTACCAGATGCGCTTGATCTATTGGTTATTTGTGCAGAAGCAGGTTTAACGGTTGATACAGCCTTCAATCGTGTGGCCAAAGAATTAGGCCGTGGCTACCCTGAATTGGGTGATGAATTTGCGCTCACGGCTATTGAGCTTGGTTTCTTGACAGAGCGCAGGATAGCATTTGAGAATTTAGCCTATAGAATAAATCTAGATTCTATCAAAGGCGTGGTTACGACTATGATACAAACTGAAAAATATGGTACGCCGCTCGCTTCTGCTCTTCGTGTATTATCGGCTGAATTTAGAAATGAAAGAATGATGAAGGCCGAAGAAAAAGCAGCGAGATTGCCTGCTATTATGACTGTTCCTTTGATCCTATTCATTCTACCAGTATTATTTATCGTGATTTTGGGGCCTGCAGCATGCTCTATCTCGGATACGCTATTATAAGTAAGCGTTACATGGTTTCATACAATAAAAGCGGCTCAAATTGGGCCGCTTTTTTATGACTAAGGTTTGCAAGAATTTTATACGGGTGGAACAGCTTTTTTGAGCTTTGCCAATATTGCCATCAATATTTCCTGCTCGCCTGGTTCTAAATGGTTTATAATCTTACTTTCTATGCGCAGCGCCATAGGAACAATCTTTAGATATAATGATTTTCCAGTGTCTGACAGAGCTAATAAATGCGATCTACCGTCGGCATAATTAGGCGAGCGTACTATCAACCCTCGGTCTGAAAGTGACTTAGTTGCCCGATTTATAGTCACTTTATCCATCTGTGTAAGTTCAACCAATATACTTTGCGTTGCATGGTCAACATCCCCTAAAATGGCCATTAATCGCCATTCAGCTATTTTCAAACCAAACTCACTATAATATTGACTTTCTATTAGAGCACTGATTGCATTTGACGTTACCGACAATTGATAGGGAACAAAAGTTTCAAGCTTTAATTCTTGTGCTTGATGTGGAGACATAATGAAATTACCTTTTTATTTCAAAATACCTTATACAATTACAAGCGAAGCTGCAATCCTACTAATATAGTTTTAGGCTGGGCGCGTTCAATTATTCCCGTTGATGAAATAGCGGCCTCTATTTGCGCATCAAAAATATTCTCAATCCGCGCATTAAAAGCAATATTCTGCGTTATACTTAAAACAGCAGAAGCATCCACTTTTAGTGAATCTGATAATGAAAGAATATTATTATCATCCTCAAAACGTGCCCCCAAATAAGTCGCGCTAAGAGATAGGGCATTACCCGAATCATCATCATAGCTTATAAAACCGCTGGCATAGTGATTGGCCACTTGTTCGGGGCGCAATCCATCGATAGCCAGTGCATCATCGCTAGAATTAACATGAGCATCTATATAGCTATAGGATGCGCCAAGAGATAATATATCGTTGAGATAAAATTTTGCATCAAATTCTATGCCTTGCGATTCCACAGAATCAATATTTTGGCGTTGGGCAAATAAACCTGCGCCCGAGACAAAACCCACGCCAGGAAAAAGACCTGGCCCGCTGTCTAAGGTAATATTTGCAATCGCATTTTCTAATCGATTATAGAATAATGTTATCCCTATTTGATGTCGATCATCATCAAAATTTAGTCCAAAATCTAGGCCTTCTGATTGTTCTGGTTCTAAAAATTCATTGGCAGCAGTGGCATCTGGGCCAACACGGAAAGGTCTGAATAATTCATTCAATGTCGGCAATCTCCATCCCAAATATGCCGCACCCTTAAGGCTAAATTTATCATTAATATGATAGACAAAGCCCCCTCGCCCAGTAAATTCTGTGCCGCTGCGATTATCAAAATCAGCATCCAACCTTGGCGCACCAGGAAAAGGATTTATCAATTCAAATTCGCGCCGAAAACCGTCACTAATAGTCCAAAAATCTACACGGGCCCCACCAGTTAAAACCAATTTTTCAATAGGGTTAACAGATATTTCCGAGAATATACCATAAGTATCGCTCTCTCCTCCTGCATTACGGCCTCTAAGCGGCGCACCTGCTCGAAAAAAGAAACGTTCATTTGTTTCGCCAACTGTGCGGCGCCAATCACCACCGATACGCAGCTCTGCTATATCACCAATATTAGGGCGCAATTCAATACGGGCACCCAACCCAATAGAAGGGACGTTAAATTGCTCAAATACTTGGTTTACGCTATTTCGGTTTGCGGGAATACCCCCGCCAAAGCTAGCATCAAAATTACGAATTTGCACATATGCTAAGGCCGAAAATTCTAGGCTATCGCTGTCGCGATTGACGAGCTTAATGCTAGCATCAACCCCATCATTATGGTTTTCACTAAAAGCAAATCCGCGCTCTCGATCATCGGTAAAAGCCCTTATATTAGCCTGTAATTCAGTGCCTTTAGAAAGAGGTGCAACAAAACGCAATGCTACTCCTGCTTGTTCATAAGCGGCTTGACGATCAATAGAACCGCGCTGATCTTCTATTATAGGAATAAAGCCATCACCGCGCGCATAGCTTGCCGATAACGTCACTTGTCCTTGACCAACTTCGCGGCCAACGGATAATTTGCTCTCAAATGCGTTGCGGCTACCATAGGCTGCGCTAACATTGAGCGCATTGCCTATAGCATCGCTAAAAAGCTCAATCGTCCCTGCAAGAGCCCCTTGCCCATCTGCACCGCTGCCGCCGCCGCGCTTAATACGGGTTTTTGCTATTGGCAGCGCATCATAGCCCGGCCAAGCCACCCATCCGCCAAAAGGATCTGACTGCGGGACACCATCAAGCAACACTAATGCACGAGAGGCTGCATTCGCGCTCAAACCCCGCAGAGTAACCCCTTGACTGGTAGGATTAGCACTCCGCGCATCGCTAGCACGAAACTGCTGTAAACTAGGTGTTTTTCTTAATATATTCTCCAGACGAAATTGAGAATTTGGTTCAATAGACGTTATATTAAATGCTTCGTCGCCTATTGGATCATTGAGAGCCTTGCCGCGCACAACAATGGCTTTTGTCGCGTGGAGGCAGCTATCTTCATTTTCAAATATTTCGCAACTATTGGCATCAATATTTTTTGTAGGGGCCTGCGCACTAGCCCCAGAGGATATTGCAAATGAAAATATTGTAGACGATAAGAGTAAAAATTTACGCATCATGGTATTTTCCAATAAATATAAAATTTGAGAGAGAAATATTTAAGGCTTAACATTCTCTGGGATAGATTTTTGAAAAGCATCAAGCGCGTTGCAACGCGCATCAATAGCCCCTAATTTAGGAAAATCTTCCAAAGGGGTTTCAAATCGCCGCGCGTTATAAATTTGCGGTATCAAGCAAATATCGATGATATTGGGATTATCGCCTCCAAAATAACCATCGTTTGGCGCATAGGTCTCTAATGCTTTGAAGCCATCTATGATCCAACGATGATACCAAGCAGAGATGCCTACATCATCTTGGGATAATTCGCTGCGCAAATATTTTAATATCCGCAAATTATTCAGCGGATGAATATCGGCGGCAATAATCATCGCTTGGGCAAATATTTTGGCTCGAGCAGCCGCATCGATGGGATAAAATTCACTATTATCTCTATCTAAATAATCGATAATAGCCATTGATTGATTAAGCTCATGCCCATCGATTAAAAGCATTGGAACCAAACCTTGGGGATTTTTAGTAAGATATGACTGCTTTTTTTGATCGCCATGCGCAATATCAATAGAGATTGACTTATAGTTTATTTTTTTCAAATTTAGGGCTATTCTGACGCGGTAAGCAGCCGAGCTGCGCCAATAATCATATAAAATAATATCACTCATACTTTCCATTAGCAGGGCATTTTATGTTTACAAACCCATAAATTAGTCATTGAGATTTTTATCATGATTACGGTATTTGAAACAATATGGAATAAAAGTAATATTATTTTGCTTAGGTACATCTCTCCAGCTATATCTCAGCTATCTAACCTTTATTTGGAGTATTTATGCGCAAGAAAATATTGATATTATCCGCTCTAATGTCGCTTTCTTCTATTCCTGCCCCTGCTTTGGCAGCACCAGATGCGATCAACGGTCAATGGATAACCGCCGATAAAGATGCTATTGTAACAATCCGAAAATGTGGAAATAATTTGTGCGGCCGCATTACTAAATTTTTGATAATTCCTCCTAATGGAGTTGGTCAAAAAGATAGTAAGAACCCCAATAAAAGCTTACGCAATAGAACGATATTAGGTCTGGATTTTATAACGGGTTTCAAGGCAGATGGAAATAAGTGGAAAGGCCGTATTTATGACCCTAAAAGCGGAAAAACATATAAATCGGCTCTGTATAAAGCCAAGGATGGTCGTCTGGTTGTAAAGGGCTGCGTGCTCTTTATTTGTCAAACACAGCATTGGACAGCCCAATAAATTATAAGGTCAGGATGTTTTTGCGGATAATGATGGCGCTACACCCGTAATATTGGCTCCATAGATGCGCATCTTTGTCTCGCAATCATTTAGTAAAATCATATATTTGCGGAGATCTTCTGGGTGTTTTTTCCAATATTTATGATGACCGACTTCAACAATCGTATCTCTGAAACGGCAATAGGCGACGTAAATTGTTTCCATATCATCGCGGCGTAGACAATATTCCAAATGTCCGCGACGAACCAATAATTTCCCATGCAACTTGTTTGAGATAGTCATTATACCCTCCAAATATATTATTTAGAACGGTTAATATTTTTGAAAATTAACGACTATTACCTCTAATATTACACTATTTCTTGACAGCTATTTGATTAATCCATTGACTAACTAGAGCCACACCTTCATCATCTACTATGGCTCGACCAATTTGCGGCATCGCAACACCAGCATCATTACTCTTCATGCGATGGATGATAATAGAATTATCAGCATCACCAGGCTTAATCGCAAATTCTAATCCACCACTGCCCCGACCCGCAGCTACTGGGCGTTTATAGATACCATAGGTTACAGGGGTGCTTTGTCCATAGTCCAAAAATAAACCCGAATTACTCGCCGAACCTCTAGCATTATGGCAATGAGCGCAATTAATATCCAGATATGCGCGGGCATTGCGCTCTATGCCATTATCACCCTTATCCCAAGATGCATTCGTTGGCGCACCATGAGGTTGCAAAACATTGGCAGCCCATAATCTCTCAATACTAGATTGCGCTAAATTGCGAATTTTAGGGCCAATAGGCATAACTTTATTGCTAATTCCATCATTCACGCCATGACATTCTTTGCATTGATTTTTATTAGGTACAGCGTAATCAGTGGTGCGCTTTATACCATTTGGGTCCGTGAAATTTACCGATAGTCTCGCACCTGCCAATTTCAGCACGGCATCATCTTGGGTTTCATTCCATACATAAGGCAGCGCGAGCCATTCATTCTCTCGTCGCAGCAACAGGCGCGTTTCTATGAGGCGCATTTTATTGCCCTGAAAATACCCAAAATTTTTGATGATGGCACTACCAACGGGAAAGTCAATCACACCATTATCCGATACTGATGCAACCTGACCATCGGGCACATAAATATATCGAAATTTTTCTGAGTGATCGGAAAATAATGCTGTTTTCAAATCATAGGCTATCAATGATTTATGCGGCGTAAAACCCTTCTTACCCCTGTCATGAAAGCCATATTCGGATAGAGACTTTGGGTATTTGGCTAGTAAAATGGCTTCATTAGAAGGCTTGGTCAAGCCCACAATGCCAATCAATAAAGAGGTGATTGTCGTTATATGAGCCCAGAGATATGCTGGTTTACGGATCATTTAGCGGGCAGCTCATCTTTCGATAGAACCGAGAATATTTTATCCTCCATAACCGCTGGTAATATAATTGGTTGCAATTTCTGTCCTTCAAATTCGCTATCACTAGGATATGGCGATGGCCGTGCTTCGGTTAGAGGCCGGCCAGCTTTTGCCATATTGAGCGATATTGCTCCGACCTTATCCGATATTTGAATATTCTCGCCCGTTCCATCATAAATAATCGGCGTTAATGAGCCTCCAAGAGCCGCTGCTAATAAATCGCCACCTGGAAAATCTGGTTTATACCCCGCTTTACCATGCCGATTGGCAAATATTCGAATATCTATGGCTCTTGGATTATAGTTTTTATCCTGCGTTTGATTAGGATAGCCTACCACCAATATATTGGCTGTCGCATTATCATCTATTATATTTTCAAACACTTCCACATTACGGCTAGACATTACCATCACACCCGAACCCGCTGGAACCGAACCAACAATATTACCTTCTGGCGCAAAATTTGCTGTATTATTATTGTGCACAAAATTATTATAAACACGAACATCTCTGCCGCCTTGCTGCGGAATATCAGGCAGATCAAAAACCAAAATACCACCCGTATTTTCTGTCGCTAAATTTTGATAGACATCCGCGCCATAGCAATTTTCAATTTCTATGCCCGCCACATTATGCTTAACGATCGAATAGCGAACAATGATATTTTGAGATTGCCCGACATATATACCAGCATCAGATGCGCCATAGACTTGCACGCCATCGACCAGAATATTCTTGCTCTCAACTGGGTAGATACCATAGGCACCATTTTCAGGATTAGGCCCGCCTGTCCATTCCACACGCACTTTTGAGATGACTATTTGATCGGCACCTTTAGATTTAATACCATCGCCTTTGCTATTTTCTATGGCAAAGCCAGTTAAAAACACATCATCTGATGTCACTAATAATCCTTCACCTGATCCTTTCTGGTCCGTGAAATCTAATATGGTTTTATCTTCACCTAACCCTTTTATGGTGACGCCATTCACATCTAACGACAAGCCATCGGTTAGAATATATTTACCAGCCGATAAAGCAATTATATCGCCTTCTTCCGCCAAAATTAAAGCTTCTTGTAATTTTTCTTGGGCATTTGCGCCCGCAGTGACCTCGATAGTTTTGGCATTAAGGCTAGTCGCGGCTATCATAGCACCGCACAATAAAATGGCTTTAATTTTATGGATCATGGTTTTTAACTCCTCGATTAACATATTGAACGAGAGCGAGACGTTTGCAAACTATTTTTTAATTAGAGCTTATTTCCCATCATCCAAAATAAAATCGACAATCGCATCCGCATGAATTTCCATACTATCATAGACGGGCAATATATTGGCTTTGGCATCGACAACCATAACCAATTCTGTGCAGCCTAATATAATGGCTTCGACATCTTCTTTATCAATATTGGTGATAAATGTTTTTAGCGTCCGTTCTGAATCGCGGCTTACTTTGCCAACCATCAATTCCTCATAAATGATCCGATCAATTTCGGTTGCACGGCTATTGTCTGCAGGTAATAGCGAGATACCTTTTTTCACCAAACGCTGGCGATACCAATTTTCTGTTGTCACATTGCGCGTGCCAAGCAAAGCTGCTTTTTTTATATTATCGCGTTTCAAACGCTCGCCGATAACATCGGCAATATGGATTAAGGGAATATCGACACCCTCGCTTATTTGATCTGCAACGCGGTGCATACTATTGGCACAAATTGCGATTGATTTTGCTCCTGCTCTTTCTAACCGCCGAGCAGAAGCCAGCAAAGTTTTACTTACACGCCCCCAATCTTCATCGCTCCGCAGTCTCGATAAATCACAGAAATTAAGGCTTTCCATCAATATAGGGGCACTGCACATACCGCCTCTGCTTTTCTGAATCTTTTTATTAATATAGCGATAGTAAAGCTCGGTCGAGGCCCAGCTCATTCCGCCAATTAAACCCATTTTTTGCATAGTAACTCCAGCAAGAAGATTGTGTCATAGCTCTATGGTCCTGCTAATATGGCCACAATATGAATTGTTCAAAATAACCAATATCAGAACAGCAGAGATCAAGGCGTAACTATAATGCTTTGGTGATTTCCTCGCACATTTTTTTAGCATCAGATAAAAGCATCATGGTTTGATCCATATAAAATACTTCATTATCTACGCCCGCATAGCCAACACCGCCCATAGAACGTTTGATAAAAAATATTTGTTTGGCTTTATCAACGTCAAATACAGGCATGCCATATATTGGTGAGCCTTTATCGGTTTTTGCCGCAGGATTGACAACATCATTCGCACCAATGATAAAGGCGACATCGGCTTGCGAAAATTCGCTGTTAATATCCTCCAGCTCAAACACTTCATCATAAGGGACATTAGCCTCTGCCAACAAAACATTCATATGCCCTGGCATGCGGCCCGCCACAGGGTGGATAGCAAATTTAATACCAACGCCTTCTTCTTTCAAAGCTTCGCACATCTCGCGCAAGACGTGCTGCGCTTGCGCAACGGCCATACCATAGCCCGGAACGATGATGATATTTTCGGCTTGTTTCATCATATAGGCTGCATCTTCAGCACTGCCGCGTTTCCAAGGACGATCAATCTTCTCGCCTTTTTCACCGCCGCTATCTTCTGCTCCAAAGCCGCCCGCAATCACGCTGATGAAGCTGCGGTTCATAGCCTTACACATAATATAGGATAAAATAGCACCCGATGACCCCACCAAGGCCCCTGTGATAATCATCGCTGTATTGCCTAGCGTAAAGCCCATAGCCGCCGCAGCCCAACCAGAATAGCTATTGAGCATCGATACCACAACGGGCATATCCGCACCGCCAATTGGAATGATAAGCAAGAAACCGATTATGAATGACAAAGCCAATATGGTCCAAAAGACGGTCATTGATTCAGCCGTCGGCATGATAGAAAAATAAGCCGTTAGACCGATAATCGCAATCAAAGTGCCTAAGTTTAAAACATGGCGCATCGGAAGCATAATCGGGCTGCCCGACATATTGCCGTTAAGTTTCAAGAAAGCGATAACGCTGCCAGAGAATGTTATTGCACCAATGGCAACACCAAGGCCCAATTCGATACGGCTAACCGTGAAAATCTCATTTTGTGCATCCAAAATATCAAAAGCCCCTGGGTTCATATAAGCCGCTACTCCAACCAAAACGGCAGCCATACCCACAAGGCTATGAAATCCGGCCACGAGCTGCGGCATATCTGTCATGGCAATTTTGCGCGCGGTTACGAAACCGATTATACCGCCAATGGCGATAGCAACGCCAATTTCTGGCAGGCTCGCTACATCATGGGTGATTAATGTCGTCACCACCGCGATCAGCATGCCGATCATACCATAGCGGTTACCAGCACGGCTTGTTTCTGGGGATGATAATCCGCGCAAAGCCAATATGAACAATATACCCGCTATTAAATAAGCGAGTGCCACATAGGGATTTACCGACGCTCCATCACCTGCGGCATAAGCTGGTACTAATGCAGAGCCCATCAAAACAGCGGCAAACATTGCTATTTTTGTGATGGTGCTGGATAGTTTTAATTTTTTCATCATCGAAGAAACGCGCATCATTTCTTCTCCTTTTTCTTATACATGGCCAGCATACGTTCCGTCACAGCAAAACCGCCGAAAATATTGACGCTCGCAAGGACAACTCCAATAAGACCGAGCCATTTTGCGGCAGGACTGCCCGAGGCAGCAGCAGCGATTAATGCACCCACAATGATGACCGAACTAATCGCGTTAGTAACCGCCATGAGCGGCGTATGCAGCGCGGGCGTAACCGACCAAACCACATAATAACCAACAAAACAGGCCATCACAAAAATTGATAATATTGATATAAAGTCCATTATTTTTCCTTAGCTATCTTATCTTTGGCATAGTCTATAATTGATTGACTTATATTCATCGCATCTCTCATTACATCTAATGCTTTAATTCTCATCACTTCTATATTGCGCTCCGCAAACCATGCATCTCGCTTTGTATCTCTTGCTGGATTATTGCTCATGTCATGCACTATTCCGTCAACTTCAATAATCAATCTGGCTTTATGGCAATAAAAATCTGCAACATAAGGCCCAGATGGATGCTGTCTGCGAAACTTAATTCCACTGGGATTGCCTCTTAAATACTTCCAGAGCATATTCTCTGGCAACGTCATCTCTTTTCTGAGCCGCTTTGCTCGATGAGCAACACCAATATCCCCTTGCAACATATTTACATTCTCCCTTTTAAGGGGAGGTGGCAGCCTGCAAGGCTGTCGGAGGGGTGTAGCCTCATAAGATTATGCAATGTTATCAATGCAAACACCCCACCACCGCTGCGCGGTCCCCCTCCCCTTGCAGGGGAGGAATTTGAGAGTGATATATTGATAGTAAGTCCATTATTTTTCTTCATCCATTCTTAAATCGTTACAGCTTATCGCAGCATCACGCTCATTATCTCTAATCGCCATATCTTTTCCAATAATATATCCCATCGCAATCACAACGAACCATGCTGCCAGCCACTTATATTAGACATATAGCTTATAATTCACCCCAACAACCTCTCATTTACGACTTTGCTGTCCTTGGTGAGGCGAATAGCTATCGTCACTTCATCATCATCGGGCAATACAGGCTGACCAGCCTCTTTATCCCAATAAGCAGATAGGAAGTTGTAGAGATTGCGCGAAAATAATGCGCTGCTATCGGCGGCCAATAAGGATGGCATATTGCTAGCACCCACAATTTTAACGCCATGTTTCTCAACTACCTCACCTGCCTTAGCACCCGCGACATTGCCGCCTTGCTCTGCGGCTAAATCGACAATCACGCTGCCGCTGCGCATCGTTTTAATCTGCGCATCGCTAATCAATTTTGGCGCAGGACGCCCTGGAATAAGCGCAGTGGTAATGACTATATCTTGCTTTGCTATGTGTGATGATACCAATTGCGCCTGTGCTTTTTGATATTCTTCGCTCATTTCAGTAGCATAACCGCCGCTACCTTCGCCTTCGATACCTTCGACGCTCTCAACAAAAATTGGCTTTGCGCCCAATGATTGGATTTGTTCTTTGGTGGCAGCGCGCACATCGGTTGCGGATACTTGCGCTCCCAAACGCCGCGCTGTTGCTATCGCTTGCAGGCCCGCAACGCCAACGCCCATGACAAAACATTTCGCCGCCGAGACCGTTCCCGCCGCTGTCATCATCATCGGGAAAGCACGGCCATAATGCGACGCTGCCTCTAACACGGCCTTATAACCCGATAGGTTGGATTGCGAAGAGAGAATATCCATGCTTTGCGCGCGCGTGATGCGCGGCATAAATTCCATGGCTAGGGCCTCTATCCCCAGTTTCGCATAAGCATCAACGCGCTTGCGTTCCCCAAAAGGATTCAAACCCGCAATAAGCCAAGCCCCTTTTTTCATGCCTTTGAGACTAGCGGGTGTTGGCCCATTCACGCCCATGACAATATCGGCATCTTTGAGGGTTGCGGCGCGCGCACCAATGGCGGCGCCCATTTCTTTGTAATCATCATCCGCGATAGAGGCATTTACCCCAGCGCCTTTTTCAACCGCAATATCCGCTCCTAAAGCGATAAATTTTTTAACGGTCTCTGGCGTAGCCGCAACACGATTTTCACCGCCAAGCGATTCTTTTAATATAGCGATTTTCATATATTATGCCTTAATATCAGGAAATTATAATAATAAAAAAACTAGTGACTATTGCTGTTACAATGCAGCCCCATTTTAACATATTCAAAAAATTACCATATGTTTTTGATGCATCTTTAATATTTTGGTTGCCTGACATAATATCCTCCGTCACAGTTTTTTATACTTTATACATATATCCCACAATGCTCAACCGCATTCGTCAAATTGCTGCAAATATCAATGTTTAATTCATAACATTTGAAATCAAACTCCAAAAATCACCCCTGCCTGTAAATAATTGGCAAAATTAATCTGCTCTTTACCCCTTTCTGTTAACCCTGATTACAACATATAAATGCAGGTTGCTGATGAACGCAGAAAAAACACGCTTATTAATGCTCGTTGATGACGAACCAGCGCAATGTCGTTTGGTATCGACAATCGCTGCGCGCGCGGGTTGGCGTACTATTTTTGCAAGCGATGCTGAAATGGCCATGGCTATTTTGGGCACGCAAGATGGAATGATGCTTGATGCTGTAATATTAGATCAAGCCTTGCCTGATGCAGACAGCGCGAGCCTGATAGCAGAATTAAAATCCAATCGGCCTGCCTTACCCATAATGCTGATGACTTCGATAGGCTCTAGCGAGAGTGCAATAGACGCTATGCGCGCGGGTGCATCAGATTATTTGATCAAACCTGTCGCTGCTGAACGGATGATCGCAGCATTAGAATTAGCGTCGGATCACAGCAAAACCGCTGGAGAATTGCAGCCGCTTACCGAGAAGATTAGCCAATCGTTGGACTTTGAAGATATTATTGGTTCAGCACCTCCCTTCAGAGCGGCTTTGGCGGTTGCGGCAAAAGCTGCGCGTTCGCGTGTTCCCATTCTTATCGAGGGTGAGAGCGGCGTAGGCAAAGAAGTTATCGCCGATGCCATCCAAGCCGCAAGTCCGCGTTCCAAACAAGCTTATTTGAAAATCAACTGCGGTGCATTAGCACCCAATTTGCTTGATTCCGTTTTATTCGGCCATGAAAAAAATGCATTCGCTGGTGCTTTTGATCGCCGCATCGGTATTATTCAACAAGCCGATGGCGGCACTATATTTTTGGATGAAGTCGATCATTTACCCACTGAAACGCAAATGCGTTTGGTAAGGTTGCTCAATAAAAATGAAATACAACCTCTTGGATGCCAACATAGTTATAAGATAGATGTTCGTGTTATTTCAGCAGCTAATAGCGATTTACTAGAAAAAATTGAGAAGAATGCATTCCGCGAAGATCTGTATTATAGGTTAAATGTAGTGCAATTAACCATTCCCGCTTTGCGCGATCGTAAAAGTGACATACCCGCCCTTGCACGGCACTTCCTTTCACGCATGGCCTCTCAACCTGGTTTACGCAGTTTAGGGATTACCGACGAAGCATTATCGCTGCTCAATGGTTATAATTGGCCTGGAAACGTCCGACAATTACAAAGTGCCCTATTTAGAGCCGCTGTATTGTGCGAACGCGATGCTTTGACCGAACAAGAATTCCCTCAAATTGCCTCTGTAGTAAGCAACAGCAATACCAAATTGGAGACTGTCAATGAAGGCACTGGCGGTATAGGCGTTACATTGTTTGAAAATGATGGTAATTTGCGTCCATTAGAGGAGATAGAAGCCGATGTCATTCGATTGGCCATTGGTCATTATCGTGGTCGCATGACCGAAGTTGCACGCCGATTAGGCATTGGCCGTTCGACATTATATAGAAAATTGGCTGATTTAGGAATTGATAACGCGGCCTAAGCTTTGGCTGTTAAAGCGGCGTCTCTTATACCGCGCCAAATTCGCACTGCTTGCACCGTTTCTGGTATATCGTGCACCCTTACGATATGAACGCCTTGGTCTATTGCTTTTAGTGCGATTGCTAGCGATCCCCCTAACCTCTTAAGCGCATCATCTTCGCCCGATAAAGCCCCGATCAATCTCTTGCGGCTTGCGCCAAAAACTAGGGGGACGCCAATCGCATGGAATAAGGATAGATTGTTAATCAGGTTCAAATTTTCAGTCAAAGATTTACCAAAGCCAATGCCAATATCAATCAATATTTTATCGGCATTTATACCCGCAGCGATAACTTGTTCAACCCGCCGTTCCAACCAATCATAAACATCGAAAACTACATCATCATATTGCGCATTATCGTGCGGATCATCGCCTTGAGAAGATGCATGCATCAAAATGACAGGGGCATCAAATTTGCTGGCAACCTCTGTTGAACGCTTATCATAAGCTAGCGCGGATATATCATTGATGATGGCAGCCCCCCGTGCCAAAGCTTGCTCCATCACCGCCGACTTTCGGGTATCTACAGAGATGATTGTGCTGTTACCAAGCCGCTCTATGGTCGGTAAAATACGCAATATCTCATCACCTTCCCATACTATCTTAGCATTAGGGCGCGTTGATTCCCCTCCGATATCGATGATGGCAGCCCCCTGAGCCGCCATAGCATAACCTGCATCAACTGCGGCATCATCCATATCATCGCTTTGCGTAAATTGACCGCCATCGGAAAAACTATCGGGCGTAATATTGAGTATCGCCATCACTTGAGGCTGATCCAAACGTAATATTTTATCTCCTATTTTCATAGGCTTACGTTCCGATATTAAATTAGAATATAGCATATTCAATCGTTGTTTTATAGCTTCATTATAGCCAGAAACATGCCCGTCCCAATCCTCAAGAGACACAATCTTTCGGTCTATTGAATCGGATGTTTTTTTAATGACCTCAAGCGCCGAGAACCAAATCAATGCTCCTGCTAATCGGCGGCTTTCTCCACTATAATTTTGCGGGCTATCTATAAATTGATGCGGCCGAATATAATATGTCATAGCCCCATCCTCTCAATATCATGCTTCAGTGGCTAGCAAATATTTCTGACGCAAACTATCAATATTGGTCAAAGCACCATCAACAGCCATATAATGCCAATATGTCCATCCATTGCACGATGGTGCATTTTGCACCAATGCCCCCATTTTATGAATAGAAGCCGCGCCCATAGCACCCTCTAATGAACCATCGGCGCGCACTTTTACTGTGTTATTGCCTTTTTTATCGGACAATATTGTTCCAGCTTTTAGATAATCATTCTCGACCAACACGCCAAAAGCAACGCGCTGCGCAGCTTTGGGTGCCTGCATAGTTTTTAGCGAAGACTCATCGAGCGGCAATGCATCGCTGATACGTTGCTCGGCTACTTCTATATATTTATCCTCGCGCTCACACCCTATCCATTCGCGGCCCAAACGTTTTGCAACGGCTCCTGTTGTGCCCGTGCCAAAGAATGGATCCAGCACAACATCACCTGCTTTGGTGGTCGCCAACAACAAACGATAGAGCAAGGCTTCGGGCTTTTGCGTTGGGTGGGCCTTTACACCATCGCGTTTAATGCGCTCTTGCCCGTTGCAAATTGGAAAAAGCCAATCCGAACGCATTTGCAATTCATCATTCAATGTTTTCATTGCACGATAATTAAATGTGTATCGCGCTTTTTCATCGCGCGCCGCCCATATCAATGTTTCATGCGCATTGGTAAATCTGGTGCCTTTGAAATTGGGCATAGGGTTTGATTTGCGCCAAATAATATCATTCAATATCCAATAGCCTTCATCCTGAAGGATCGCACCAACCCGAAAAATATTATGATAGCTGCCAATGACCCACAGGCTTCCAGTAGGTTTTAATATACGGCGTGCTTCTTTCAGCCAAGCCTTTGTAAATTCGTCATAGATTTTGAATGTATCAAATTTATCCCAATCATCATCCACAGCATCAACTTGGCTGCCATCGGGTCTTTGCAAATCACCTCCAAGCTGCAGATTATACGGAGGATCAGCGAAAACAAGATCGATGCTCGCATCGGGAATGGATTTCATGGCTTCGACGCAATCACCGCGCAATATTTGCCCAAGCGGTAGATTTTTAATCGCTGCAACATTGTTTTTTTTATCAATTATGCGCTTTGAAGCCGTTGCTCCTTTCGCAGTCACATGATCGATTACGCCCATATCTTCATTCCCTTATGATAGGCATTTATTGGTATATTATCCAAAAAAATGACCTATTTCAAATCTGCAAGACGTCTTAAATGAGTCCGAATATGGTTAACGTCAAGAGCGTTAACTAGCAGAAACAGGGCAAATATATGGTTAACGCAAAAGAACAAAAGGTGATACACACTATATATTGAGTCTTTGCACCAAAGACTGACTCAATCCCTAGTGGTGTTTCCCAAAAGACTCAAAATTCAGTAAAATGTAAATAAATTTTTACACACAAAAAAAGACCCTGAAAAGGGCCTTTTCCATAAATAAATATCTAATGAAATTAATTCACAGCGTCTTTAAGCGCTTTACCTGCTTTGAATTTAGGTACATTAGAGGCTTTAATGGTCATTGGCTCACCCGTGCGCGGGTTACGGCCTGTAGATTCTTTACGGCGTGAAACAGAAAATGTTCCAAACCCAACCAAACGAACTTCACCACCTTTTTTCAATTCGCCAGTCACAGCATCAAACACACCTTCAACAGCTTTGGCCGCATCAGCTTTGCTTAAACCCGATGAGTCAGCAACTGCAGAAACGAGATCTTGTTTATTCATGGTATAAATACCCCCCTTTCATAAAATTAAATTAACAGTCCTTATTGATTCCCGAAGAATCGCTAAATACTGCGGGCAATAAGAAGTATTATCAGCTTCATGTCAAAAGAAAAATCGCTAAAAAGGGCCATTTTCTGGCATTTTACAAATTAATAACTCAAAAAACTGCTATTCCATTATCAACAACAAAAATCTAGGGACTTAATGCTTAGCTGCTGCAGGCGACTCGCCTCCTATAATTGCTGGTGAGAGCGCAGCTAATTCATCCGCTTCGCTCCACTCTATCGGCACTAATTTATCAATCAATGCAATAGAAAGTATTTCATCAATATGTTCAACAGGAATGATTTCAAGGCCATCGGTAATCTTATCTGGTATTTCCACCAAGTCTTTTTTATTATCTTTGGGAATCAACACCGTCTTAATACCCCCGCGCAAAGCCGCCAATAATTTCTCTTTTAGACCGCCAATCGGTAATACGCGGCCGCGCAAAGTTACTTCGCCCGTCATCGCAATATCGCGCCTGATAGCTGTGCCAGTTAAGGTTGATACCATCGCGCTCACCATACCAACACCAGCCGATGGGCCATCTTTAGGCACTGCACCTTCGGGCAAGTGAATATGAATATCTTTACGCGCGAATAAGCTGGGTTTAATTCCATAAGATGGCGCGCGCGCCTTGACATAACTTAGCGCGGTTTGGATAGACTCGCCCATCACATCGCCCAATTTACCCGTCGTTCTTATTTGCCCCTTACCATGCGCTGTAACGGCTTCGATGGTCAGTAATTCACCGCCAACTTCTGTCCAAGCCAAACCAGTGACCGCGCCAATTTGATTTTCTTCTTCGCTGAGACCAACGCGAAATTTACGAACGCCCAAAAAGTCCGACAGATTTTCGGAAGTAACAGCAATCAACTTTACCTCGCCTTCTAAAATTTTACGCAATGATTTACGCGCAACCTTAGCAATCTCGCGTTTCAATGTCCGAACGCCTGCCTCTCGCGTATAATAGCGAATAATGTCAGTCAAAGCCTCATCAGATAGCGAGAACTCATCTTTCTTCAAACCATGCGCATCAATTTGTTCTTGCAATAAATGACGCTTAGCAATTTCTAATTTTTCATCCTCGGTATAACCTTCTAAACGAATAATTTCCATACGGTCCAATAATGGCTGCGGTAAATTCATACTATTTGCTGTGGTCACGAACATGATGTCGGATAGATCCAAATCGACTTCCAAATAATGGTCATTGAAATTGCTATTTTGTTCAGGGTCTAACACTTCTAATAATGCAGATGCAGGATCGCCTCTAAAATCTTGACCTAATTTATCAATTTCATCGAGCAAGAATAATGGATTCATCGAGCCCGCTTTTTTCAAATTGCTGGCAATCTTGCCTGGCATAGACCCAATATAGGTTCTGCGATGACCCCGTATTTCCGATTCATCATGCACCCCGCCCAATGATTGACGGATGAATTGGCGTCCGCAAGCTTTTGCGATAGAGCGGCCCAAAGATGTTTTACCCACCCCTGGCGGCCCAACCAAACATAGGATTGGCCCTTTTAATTTATTGGTGCGCGCTTGAACCGCTAAATATTCAATGATGCGGTCTTTGACTTTTTCGAGCGCGAAATGATCCGCATCCAAAATATCCTGGGCCTTGGATATATCTTTTTTAATCTTAGTCTTTTTACCCCAAGGAATAGCAAGCAAATTATCAAGATAATTGCGAACAACCGTTGCTTCGGCAGACATTGGCGCCATATTGCGTAATTTTTTCAGCTCTGTCTGGGCCTTACCCTTAGCTTCTTTAGATAGTTTTTGCGTATCTATTTTGGTTTGCAATTCTGTAAGCTCGTCGCTTGCATCTCCATCCTCATTGCCCAATTCTTTTTGAATGGCTTTCATCTGCTCATTCAAATAATATTCGCGCTGAGTTTTCTCCATTTGGCGTTTAACGCGGCCTCGAATTTTCTTTTCGACTTTCAAAACGCCTAATTCACCTTCCATAAAGGCAAACACCATTTCAAGCCGACGTAAAGCGTTTAATTCGACCAACAAAGATTGTTTATCAGATACTTTCACGCTGATATTGCCCGCGACAGCATCAGCCAAAGCAGATGCATCCTCTATCTCACTCAATTGCACCGACGTTTCGGACGCCATTTTTTTGTTCAATTTGATATATTGTTCAAATTGTTCAACAATAGAGCGCATCAAGGCTGAGGCTTCTGTATTGTTAATCTTCTCTAATTCAATCGGAGCGACAATAGCATCGATATGATCGGCGTCTGATTTTTCTAGCGATTTAAGCGTAGCGCGCTGTTTGCCCTCTACGAGGACACGAACCGTGCCATCGGGCAATTTCAATAGCTGCATAATGCTCGCCGTCACGCCAATGTCATATAGATCATTTTGATCTGGATCATCTTCGGCAGGATCAAGCTGCGCAACAAGGAAAATTTCCTTATTCGATTCCATTGCTTTTTCTAGCGCAAAAACAGATTTATCGCGCCCAACAAACAAAGGCACAATCATGCCTGGAAAAACAACTATATCCCTTAGCGGTAATAACGGGAAACTCTGATCCATAATAACTCCATATATATTGCAACACAAGCAAATACACTGCTGACATCCTATATGTGCCACAAATTAAATCATTCAATAGCTGTTAGCATCGAATATTTGTGGACAAGTCAATAAATGGGACAAATATATGATAATATTGGTCTCCTTTGGAGCAAATTATCTGTTAAAAAGGCAAATTAAAACCAGCGGGTAAAGGCATTCCCTCGGTCATCTTGCCCATTTCTTCTTTGCTGGCTTGGTCTGCTTTTTCGCGCGCGTCATTAAACGCGGCTGTGACCAAATCTTCTAACATCTGCTTTTCGCTCAGAGCCATTAAGCTATCATCAATATCGACACCAATGATGCGCCCCTTAGCGGTGGCTTTCACTCTAACCAAACCCCCGCCCGAAACGCCTTCGACATGGATCAAATCCAACTTAGTTTGCGCAGCTTCCATTTGCTTTTGGATATTTCCAGCCGCTTCTTGCGCTGCCTTAATCATTTCTTCCATACTCTTCATGCGCCAATGCTCCGTTTATATTGTTCGCTATTCTTATCAAAATCTGCATCGGGAAATGCGGCAATCGCAGCCTGAACCAAGGGCGTTTCGCGGATAGCTTTTTCTCTATTGTCTTGATCGATCTTCGCCTGCTCTAATTGAGAAGGCATAGCATCGCCATTTGGCATTTCTCTTAATGTCCAAGCCTCATCTGTAATCTTTCTCAATATCAGGCGCAACTTATCTTCAAATCCAGGAGACGCTGCCCCAGATAATTGATATTCTAATAATGGTGGGTCATATTTCACCAATCGCACATTATCGCGCAATTCACCATCCAAAATAATATCTTCATCGCCGATTTTTTCAATTAAAGCGTCAAAAGTAGCGGGGATAGAGATGTTTGAATTGGGTTGATTTGACGATACACTATTCGCCTGCAAAATATTGTCAGTTTCCAATATTTGCTGCGGCGCATCATCCTGCTCCTTTGTTGCCGCACCATTACCATAATCAGCGGCATTATCACTATCAGCACAAGCAGCATCGATAGATGCCGAAGTTTGATTATTATTGGCATCTCTATTCGTACCAATATTGGGCGAAGCAGCGTCACCTTGTTGGATTGATTTTAATAATTCGGCTGGATCGGGCATTGAAGATGCATGTAAAATGCGCAACAAGGCCATATCGCATGCTTCAGCAGGCATGGCCGCGCTTTGAATTTCCGCATGGCCTTTCAGGAGTAATTGCCATAATCTATGAAGCTGTGGAAATGATAATTTACCCCCCCAATCGGCCATTATGGCTTTGGCTTCTGCGGCCATTGCAGGGTCGCTAAGGATGTTTAATTTGGCTAATGTTATCATATGCACTTCGCGCAATAAGCCAGACAATATCGCATAAGGCTCTATCCCTAATTGATATTGACTGCGCGTAAGCACCATCACTTCATTAACATCACCTTTGAGCAATGCGCCCAGTAAAGTCCGTATGGCACTACGATCCGATAACCCCAGCATATCACGCACTTGTTGCGCCGTGACAATGACATCATCATTTTGCTGTTCGTCATTATGCCAATCAGCATGGGCAATCGCTTGATCCAAGATGGACAAACCATCGCGGACAGAGCCCTCTGCAGAGCGTGCAATTAGAGCAAGTGCTTCTGCTTCTGCTTTTACATTTTCAAGCTTTACAATATGACCGAAATGATCGGCCAAAATTTGAATAGCTATGCGCTTTAAGTCAAATCTCTGGCACCTTGATAATACCGTAATCGGTACTTTATTTACCTCTGTTGTGGCGAACAGAAATTTCACATGCGCTGGCGGTTCTTCAAGCGTTTTGAGCAAGGCGTTAAAAGCATTTTTCGAGAGCATATGAACTTCATCGATAATATAAATCTTATAGCGCGCAGAGACGCTAGCATAGCGCACAGCTTCGATTATATCGCGCACATCATCGACGCTAGTATGGCTCGCAGCATCCATTTCGATAACGTCAATATGCCGCCCTTCGGCGATCGCATGGCAAGGCTCACATTTGCCGCAAGGATCGATGGTTGCACCGCCCTGCCCATCTTCACCAATACAGTTAAGAGCTTTTGCAATCAGCCGCGCAGTGGATGTTTTACCAACGCCGCGCACTCCCGTCATAAGAAATGCATGCGCTAAACGACCCCGTTTAATGGCATTACCAAGGGTTTGCACCATAGCATCTTGACCAATTAATTCTTTGAAATTTTGCGGGCGATATTTACGCGCCAACACCCGGTAAGCCAGATTATCTGCGGCGGGCGTTCCAAAACTATCGGATTGTTTTTCAATATCGGCTCGCCCTTCATTCTTTTGTTCAGGCAAACCCAAGCCCAATGCATCATCGGGCATATCGGGATCGCGTATCGGTAATTCTGAATCGGATGAATCGGCCATCATAATAGTTTAATCATACTTATTCTTATTGTCGAAGATTAAACGTCAATCGGTCAATATTTTGCACCTGTAGACAATAGTCGGTGCAACAGGGTTACATTATTTGAAGTAGGAGGCATTTTAAGTAGGAGACATTTTAAGTAGGAGACGGGCGACCCGATAAAAAATCGTTACGGCTGCTTCCTTCCGGATCTGACCGGGTTGGCGAACATATCGTCCACCCGACTCCCATCCGCGATATGGCGATCATTAAATCAAATTGCAACCATCTTCTCTGTGACACTCAAATTTAAGCCTCCTTTGGCTCTGAATTTCAGCAATTATGCAATAAATCTGTTTTAATAAAAATGATTTTTCTGTCTATTTTCATTATTTGTTTATCTCAATGAAAATAAAGCTCTGTATTATGAGTGTCTCCACACTAAAAATAAACCCTATTTGATAACATCAGCTTAACTTGATTAGGCGATAATTATGCTACCAGGTAAGGAAGGAAAAGCGATGGCATGATGGTTAAGAGAATCAGATGCTCCACCGTCAATGGGTCATATGTTCTCAGGCGATCTGTTTTTAGCTGAATCAGAGGATAGAAGTGCCCCCCTAATTGCATTATCCTCGTCGGCAAAGCTAGTAATAGCTGTGCCTCAGCTTTGATCGTCATTGCAAAAACCTCTCCTTATCTGGCTTTTCATACCATGCGCTCTCATCCATTGCTAAGAGAATCTGTTGCACGTAAAAATGTCAGCTATAGAATCAATGCAGGCAGATGCTTAGCAAGCATGGCTTTATTATCGGCTATTCATTATATAATCTTCTCAATCAAATATTGATTAATTACTGTTGTGCATCGTGCGGTACCAATAGCGCCCGATATATAGAGAGATGTCCGCCTCCAAGCATGGGTCTGGCCTTAGTTAGGGGCATTGGATTGTGATTTATCTTCGTTATCCAGAACTGCTTGAACAGAAGCGTAAAATTGCAAACGCTCTTCACCGCCTCCATCAGCAGCCGATGCACGCGGCCAATTGCTATTAGATGCTATCACCAAGTTACGCGATGGATCAATGAATATACCCTGCCCAAATATACCTTGGGCGGCATAACTGCCATCGGCATCGGTCCACCATTGATAGCCATATCCTTTGCCATCAACACCAATATCGGCCTGCGACGTTGTAGCTTTACCCATCCAATCATCAGGTACGATTGAGACGCCATTTGCCTTTGCACCGCCCAGCATGAACAACCCAAATCGGGCGTAATCGTGCAAAGTCGCAGAAATACAGCAACCCGCAATTTCATGCCCTGTGGATCCTGTCATCCAAACGGCGTTGGTTTCCATGCCATAGGGCGCCCAGACTTTTTCGGATAAATATTCGGACAATGTTTTGCCCGTGGCCTCGCTTACCAAAACGCCGATTAGATTAGTCTCGCCTGTTTTATATACCCATTTTTCACCCGCCGGTGCCTCGCGTTCTAAATGGCGCATATAGCTTACTGTAACATCAAGGCCATCCTCGGCTTCATGGTTTATGAAAATGGCAACATCCGATTTTGGGTCTTCATAATCTTCATTCCAAGCAACGCCTGAGGTCATAGTTAGTAATTGTTCAACCGTAACATCATCGTAAACAGAATCTTTTAAGTCTGTGATATAATCGGACACTTTATCATCAATGCTTTTTATATACCCATCTTTAATAGCAGCCCCCACCAAAGTGGACGTAAATGATTTAGCCACAGAAAAGCTAGTCCAACGCCCCTCTTTGCTGTAATCAAGCCCATATTTTTCCAGACGAACTTTGCCATTATGAATGATAATCAAACCAGCAGTGCGCTGATTTTTCATATAGTGCGCAACATCCATCTTGAGCGGAACTCCCATAGGCAGAGTAACCGCATTATCGCTGGCTTTTATTTCATTATAATCGACCAATTTTTCCATAGCGCGAAACGCTGCATCGCGTTGTTCGATAGTCCAAAACAGCACATTCTGATCCTTTGGTAAATTAGCCATTAAATTGCGTGTATCGCTGTCGCAGCTCCCTAATAATAAGGACGCGAACATTGCTGCACCCGCCATATAAATTTTTTTCATATATAAAGGGCCTCCTCATACCCATCATCGCCTCACTTGGCCTTTATCAGCGTAACTTGCGATACATTAATAACCTCACCTTTGAAACCACCTTCGCAATAGAGCAAATAAAAGCGCCACATTTGTATGAATTTCTCATCAAATTGTGATGGTAGCTTGCCAGAAGACACTATCGCATCAAAACGCTCTCGCCATATTTTTAAGGTAGCCGCATAATCCAAACCAAAATCATATTGATCCTGCCATTTCAACCCGCATTTTTCAGCCAATGCTCTAAACCGGCTTTCCGAAATTAGCATTCCGCCAGGAAAAATATAATGCTGAATAAAGTCAGCACTATTTTTATAGGCGTCAAAAACATCATCTTCAATACGAATATATTGAATCGCCGCCCTGCCCCCCATTTTGAGCGAATTGCTAATTATATTAAGGTAATCGGGCCAATATTGCTCGCCAACGGCTTCAACCATTTCAATGCTCGCAATTGCATCATATTGGCCCCTTACATCACGATAATCGGTTATACTCACTCTCGCATTGCTGTGGTTGGATAGCAGCCCATCGCACCAAGATTTTTGTTCATGCGATAATGTAATTCCGTGATAGTCAATCTTAGCATTATCGATAGCTCTTTTGGCCAAACCGCCCCAACCGCAGCCTATTTCTAATAATGATTGCCCCGACTTTAAGTCCAATCGATCTAATAAACGATCAATTTTTTGCTGCTGCGCCCATGCTAAATTTTCAGCTACTGGCTCTATATTGCTAAAATCAGCAGCGGAATAATTCATCATAGTATCAAGCCATAATGTATAAAAATCATTGCCTAAATCATAATGATATTCAATGTTTTTGCGCGAACCACTCTTGCTATTGCGGTTAAAAAAATGCAGCATTTTGGCTATGAAACGCCCCAAGCCAGATGCCCTTGCGGTATCCCCCATGGCTTTGCGGTTAACGGTGAATAATTCAAAAATAATCTCAGGATTATCGCTGGCCCATTCACCCCTGCGCCAGCTTTCAAACAATCCAATAGAGCCAAAACGCCCAATGCGCACCAAGGCAAAATAATTGTTCAAAGATGCCTTTACATAGGGCCCATCAGCGCGTGCGCCCATCATTCGAATAGCCCCATCGGGCAAATGACCTTCTATCGTTCCAACCTCTAGGCCTGCATCCATTTTGTCGAGAAATTTATGAGCCATAGCGCGTAAAAGTGGCTTAGCTATATGCACAAAAAAACCGCCAATTTGATCTTTCTCTTTGCTTTTTTTTGGGCTTTTTTTTGGGCTTTTTTTTGGGCGTTTTTTTAGGCTTTTTTTGGAGCCTTGAGTATCAAATTGATGGTTATTAGATTGATTTGACACGTTCATTAAATCTCTATGCTATAGGACGACACAAGGCGCAATCCTATAGCATAAATTAATGGTCTCGCGCGTTTATTTTTTCAAACTATCACGAATTTCGGTCAACAGATCAACTTCGCTTGGGCCTGCTGGGGCTGCCTCTTCTTTTGGCATCGCTTTATTGGCTGAACGAACAATCATGAAAATGATAAATGCCAATATGACGAAATTAATCACAACCGTTAAAAATGCCCCCCAACCCAGCATCGGAACGCCTGCTTCTTTTAATGCTGCATAATTAGCAGGATCAATGCCCTCTGGTGCGTCGGCCAAGAGTATGAACATATTACTAAAGTCTGGAACGCCAAAAATTGCCGATACCAATGGCATAATAATATCACCTGTTAATGATGTTGTGATTGTAGCAAAAGCTGCTCCGATAATGACCGCAACGGCCAAATCCAATACATTGCCCTTCAGTATAAATTCCTTAAATTCACCTAACATTTAATGTCCCCTTGAACCATGATTTCAATATATTCAACAGTGATTTTTTTGATGCGCTTATTGAAAACATCGCGTCACTATCTTATCTCAACATTAGTAAAGTTTTAACCGAATTACCATAGGGGATACTTAATGAAATATAAATTTACAAAACTAGCATGCGCCAGCGCAATGGTTCTTTCTCTATCGGCTTGCGGTATCAATAGCGTGCCCACCCAAGAAGAAGCAGTGAAAAAAGCATGGGGTGATGTTGAAGCTTCATATCAACGCCGCGCAGACCTTATCCCAAATCTAGCAGAAGTCGTTAAAGGCTTATCACAGCAAGAAAAAGAGATACTTATCGGCGTCACAGAAGCCCGAGCGAAAGCGACATCCATAAATGTAAATGCTAGCAGTGAGAATTTGTCCGATGCATCAAAAATTGCACAATTTCAACAAGCCCAAGATGGACTAACGCAAGCATTATCTGGAATGCGGGTCATAGTAGAGAGATACCCTGACCTAAAATCTAACGAAGCATATTTGAAATTCCAAGATCAGATTGAGGGTACTGAGAATCGCATCAATATAACGCGCCGTGACTATAATGAAGCTGTGCAGCAATATAATACCACTATTCGCACCTTTCCAGATGCCATTGGGGCAAAAATTATTCATGGAGCAGAGCCGTTGGTACCGTTCAAAGCAACCGCGGCTAATGCTGAGCAAGCCCCAAAAATCGATCTAACAAATTAATCTAATGGCGTTAGTTATATTAGATATTAAGCGTAACAATGGCCCGTTATCATCGCTGTTGATGATAGGCACTATTCTATTTGCAACTATGCTATTTGCTAATTTGGCAGAGATAAATGCTCAAGACTTTCCTGAACCAACGGGGTTTGTGGTCGATCAGGCTGATATATTGACCGAACAAGAAGAAGCCCAGCTCAGTCAGAAATTAGAAGCTCTTAAAACGCAATCAAACCGTGAATTTGCAGTCGCTACTATCAATGATTTGCAAGGCTATGATATTGCTGATTATGGCTATCAATTGGGCCGCGCATGGGGCGTAGGAAATGAGGGTGAAGACGATGGTATAGTGCTAATAATTGCCCCTAATGAACGAAAAATGCGCATCGAAGTTGGCTATGGGCTAGAAGGCATCATCACCGATGGCCTCTCTGGTCAAATCATTCGCCAAGACATCATACCTCAATTTAAGGCTGGCGATATGTTTGCTGGTATTAATGCGGGTGTCGATGCGATTGGGTCGCAATTATTATTACCCCCCGAAGAAGCAGCTTTATTGGCCCAGCAAGCGGCGAGAGAAGCTCGTAATGATAAGAAATCGGGCCGTATTTGGAATTTGATATTTTGGCTATTTATCATTTTCATCGTCATATTGCCCATGCTGCGCCGCGCCAGAGGCGAACGTCATTATGATAATAGCGGGCTTCCTATCGTGATATGGGGGAGTGGCTTAAATAGTGATTATATAGGTGATAGCAGATTTGGCAACAAAAGTTCGGGTGGCTTTGGCGGCGGTGGTTTTGGCGGCGGTGGTTTCGGCGGATTTGGCGGCGGCGGATTTGGCGGCGGCGGGGCATCGGGGGGATGGTAATGGCGCGTAAAGTGAATAATATTAGCGAAGCAGAGCATGCGCTGGTCAGTGCCGCTGTGGGCAAAGCAGAGGGTATTTCAAACGGTGAAATCGTGACTATCGCGGCATCAAAATCCGATGATTATAAAGATGTAGCGCTTGCTTGGGCCGCAATAGCATCCTTTATCGCCATGAGCTTTACGGCATTTTTCCCGCCTATCTATCTTGCTATATTGGATTATTTTTTGGGCGGTTGGGATAATGTCATCGGCTATGGCGAATTTGCATGGTTTATCACCACCATAGGTGCTTTGAAATTTTTGGGTGTTTGGTTGTTTTTAAAATGGCAAGCTGCGCTTATGCTATTGACGCCTCCTTGGATCAAAAGCCAGCGCAGCAAAGAGCGTGCAATCGACCTATTTCAGGTCGGAACCGAGAACAAAACCGTAGGTAAAACGGGTATATTAATCTATCTATCTATGGCAGAGCACCGCGCCGAAATAGTTGCTGATGCAGCTATTAATTCATTGGTTGGGCCAGAGAAATGGGGCGATGCGATGCAATTACTGATTAAAAATGTTAAAGCAGGAAATGCAGGCCATGGTATAGCAGAAGCAGTCGAGCAGATTGGTATTATATTGAGCGAGCATTTCCCAAAAAGCGATGATGATTTCAATGAATTACCTGATAAATTGATTGAATTATAATGGCTGATAATGCGCCAGAGATAATGTGGCAGGGTAAATTTATTACCGCGCTAAAAGATGGCAAATGGGAATATGTTAGTCGCCCCAATGCTATATCTGCTGCCGTCATCATCGCTATTGATGATGGGCATATCATTTTGGTAGAACAATATAGAGTGGCTATTGGTAATAATTGTCTCGAATTACCAGCCGGATTGGTGGGAGATCAGGGTACACAAGAAGATGTGATGTCAGCCGCTAGCCGAGAATTAGAAGAAGAAACTGGTTATCGCGCCGATATATTTGAAAACCTTGGCGAATATTATTCATCACCTGGAATGGTCAGCGAATCCTTTACCTTAGTCCGTGCACGCGGATTGACCAAAATATCAAATGGTGGCGGCGTTGACGATGAAAATATTATCGTTCACCGCGTACCGCTTCATTCGGCCCGTGAATTTATCGCGCAAAAGCAAAACGAAGGCATTGCTCTGGATGGAAAAATATTCTTATTGCTAAGCGCTTATCTGTTAGCAGAATAAGTCTTAACAAAAATTGTCAGAATAAGACTGAATTTTGAGCCTTTTATGAGGCGTTGCAAGTATATCATGCGCAATATCATTATCTTTGCAATATGTTTGCGCCGCTTGCAAATTATCAAATTGCAATTTTATTTGTTGATCGGTATCGCACGAGCCTGCCCAGCCAGTGAGCGGATCGGCGACTTTGCGGTCAGAAGGCATATATTCCAAAATCCATTTATTGCTATTCGCTTTGCCCGATTGCATAGCATTTTTTGGTTGTTGATATATCCGTGCAGACATCATCTTTTCCTCTGATATGGGTGCAAACCCTCTGCCCGAAAACATAGCTCATCGTCAAGAGTTTAGCGCATCAATGTCATTTTAGATTTTGGCGTTTTTTAGTTTTGAGACTTGCATTGGCATTCACAGGATCATCGGGCCAATGATGCTTGGGATAGCGGCCGCGCATTTCTTTAGCCACATCATGCCAGCTTCCTTGCCAAAATTCTGGCAAATTTCGCGTGGTTTGTATCGGCCTTCCCGCAGGAGACAGCAAGCTTAACAATAATGCTAATTTGTCTTTGCCGATGGTCGGATGCTCAGAAATACCAAATAGCGCCTGAACACGAAGCTGTGCCGTTGGCCCGCCTTCTGCAGCATAATCTATCGGATATTTACCCTGACTGGTTGTGAAATAGGCAGGTGCCGATGCTAGCACGCGCTGCATCCCCTCCCACCCAAGACGCAGCTCTAACGCATGATGCAAAGCATCTTTGTCAATATGGGCTATCCGACGTTTGCCTAGAATTATAGGCAGCAACCAATCGTCTAATGCCGCGCGCAAAATATTGTCTTCAATGGCATCTTCACCCGCATATTGCGCCCGCTGGATTAGCGTCAATGATTGCTTTGACCATGGCAATATAGAAAGGCCATTATCACGAACACTGGTCAATAATGCTGCTGCTATCATAGCATCATCGACTTGCTTACTATCGCCCTTCGCAATCACTATATTACCAATTTTCCGCTCATAGCCAGAATCTATTCTGTCGCGTTTGGCATCATGGTTGACCGCAATGGTTTCTGTGATTTTATCCGCAAATAATGCCTCTATTGCGTCAAAACTTATCGATGCTGCGGATGTTATGCGCGTCTTTGCTGAAACACCCTGAACATCGGCAATGGCTATCCATTCTTGTTGGGCTAATGCAGGAGATCGCTCGCTATCAAGAAAATAACGTTTACCGCCAACACCTAGCCAATTTTCGCCCTTACTATCTTGGCGTTTGGCCAGCCTATCTGGGAATGCAAATGCTATCATCGCACCTATGCTGTGCATCTCAATGGGTTTAATGCGCGACGATTGGATGATTTTCTGTGCAGACTTGCTCCAGCGTTTCGCCATTTTAATTATGGACTGCGAATGCGCAGCTCTGCCATCTTTAACGCTTTGGAGGCGCATTTCAATGTCCACACCGCCGCCTAATCCATGCTCTTGCATCATTGCGATTAGCATAGCCGCTGTTTCTTTATCCGATGCCAATAATAGCATATTGGCCAAATGCGGCGGCATAGCTAATTGTGCAGCAGCGGTTCCCATTGGCGTGATAAAGCCGCTTTCATCCAATAATTTTAACGATGATAATTGTTTGCGCGCCAATTCTATACCAACGGACGGCGGGGTATCGAGCCATGATAATTGGGATGGCTCATATTCCCCCCAAATCGCGCAATATAATACCAAGGATGATAAATCACTCTCTAATATTTCGGGTTGCTCAAACGGGGGTAAACCACCATTAGCCGCTTCTAACCATAGCCGAAAAGCATGGCCTTCCCCTTGACGTGCCGCACGCCCTGAACGCTGTATCGCCGAAGCTAGGCTAGATTTTTCGGTGGTGAGCTGGGTAATATTGGCCGCCCTATTATAATGCGCGCGGCGCACCAAACCGCTATCGACCACAATGCGCACACCATCGATGGTAAGACTAGTTTCAGCAATATTAGTAGCCAAGATGATTTTCCTGGGGCTTCCAGCCGCACGCTTCACAGCTTTGCGCTGAGACGCTTGGTCAATAGCGCCATGTAATTTATGCACGTCTATGTCTGCGTAATGCGCCAACAAAATAGCCAGCCTATCTATCTCTCTTGCTCCAGGTAAAAATATCAGAATATCTCCATCATAATCGCGCACGATAGATTTTAATTGTCCTGCAATATCTTCTTCAATTGAACGCTCAATCCTGCGCCCCAAATAGTGAATATTCAGCGGATGAGAGTGACCTTTGCTCTGAAATAAGGGCGCATTGCCCATAATATTGACGAATCTCTCGCCATCTAAGGTTGCGGACATAGCAATTAACCGCAAATCAGGGCGGAATGCCGCTTGCGTCTCCAGAGCTAATGCCAATCCAAAATCGCTATCCAAACTGCGTTCATGCACCTCGTCAAACAATATGGCTGAAACGCCATCAAGCATGGGATCGCTAATAATTTTATTGAGAAAAATACCTTCGGTCATAACAATGATTTTATTGAATGCGCTTAATTTACTATCGCCGCGCGTCATATAACCTATGGATTTACCGACTTCTTCTCCATATTGCTTGGCGATATAATGGGCCGCCGTGCGCGTTGCCAATCTGCGCGGGGACAAAAGCAATATCTGGCCCTTTATCCAAGGCTGATTGGCTAATGCAGGTGCAATAGTGGTGGTTTTACCAGCCCCTGGCGGCGCAATTAAAACGGCATTGGGATTTTTCTCTAAAGATAAGAGTAGATCATCTAATATGGCCGCTATTGGAAGCGTCACCAGATTAATATGCGCGCGCTATTGCAAATTTAACGGCTTCGATCATGGCAGATTTAGCATTATTATCGGGGAAAAGTGATATGCTATCAATGGCTATGCGCCCATAGTGACGCGCCCGCGCAATTGTGTCATCAATCGCATTATATTTTATCAGCAAATGACGAGCGTGAGTAAGATCTTCATCGCTCACACGATGACCAAGCATCGCATCTTTCCAGAATTTTTTTTCGTCATCAGTACCTCGGCTATACGCCAAAATAACTGGTAAGGTAATTTTACCATCGCGAAAATCATCACCGGTAGATTTGCCCATTGTTTCTTCATCAGAAACATAATCAATCGCATCATCAACCAATTGAAAAGCAATGCCCAAATTGCGGCCATAAGCACCCAATGCTTTTTCGGATTCTTCACCGCTTTCGGCAACTACGGCCGCAATTTTGCAGGCTGCAGCGAATAAAACGGCGGTTTTGGCACTGATGATTTCCAAATATTGCTCTTCGCCTGTGGATATCTGGCGTTGCGCAGTTAATTGATTGACCTCGCCCTCAGCAATGACAGCAGAGGCGTTCGACAATATTTTCAATACTTTAAGCGAACCATCTTCGACCATCAGTTCAAAAGAACGGCTGAATAAAAAATCACCAACCAAAACCGCTGCTGGATTACCAAAAATTAGATTAGCCGCCGTTTTGCCGCGCCGCATATCGCTGCCATCCACAACGTCATCGTGCAATAATGTCGCGGTATGAATAAATTCTACTGCTGCTGATAATTTATGGTGCCTATCGCCAGAATAATCCAGCAATCGGCCCGAAGCCAAGGTCAACATTGGCCGCAAACGTTTGCCGCCACCTGCAATCAAATGACCTGCCAGCTCTGGAATAAGGGGGATTTCAGATTGCATTCTGTCCAAAATAACCGCATTCACTCGGTTTAGTTCTGGGGCCACTAATTTCATCATATTTTCTAATGAAGGGGGAGATATATTATCATCGCCATTGATGTGGTGGATAGTCGCGCTCATGCGCTATCAGTGCCAATTTCTGCCTTCGAAAGCAAGATATTAATTGAAAAAGTAAAGATTGATATTGTATTTTGCTTGTCCAAAAGCGTTAAAATATGCATTGCAAATATATGTCCGAAATAAAGCCCAAAAAAACAACTGAAAATAGATTATCACAATATCGTAATAGCATCGATAATATTGATGCTGCCCTCGTATTCATGCTCGCTGAACGTTTCAAAATCACCCAAGAAGTCGGCCGCTATAAAGCACAAAGTGCCCTCCCTCCGGCCGACCCAAAACGCGAAGAAGAACAAATAGAGCGTCTTCGCCAATTAGCAAAGAATGCAAATTTAGACCCTGATTTTACTGAGAAATTTTTGAGATTCATCATTGATGAAGTCATTCGTCACCATCAAAAAATCCGCGATGATGGCTAGCTGGTTTTCATACATAATTTGGTTTAACGCGGCTTTGGCTTTGGGATTTTCAGTCTGACCAAAAGCCCCCCCAAATCTTCGCTTTCTTCTAGACCCACACGGCCACCATATATCTCTATGACATCGCGCACAATGGCTAAACCCAGCCCAGTGCCAGGCTTTCCCGTGTCTAGACGCGCACCGCGATCGAATATTTTTTCGCGTTCATCCTCTGGGATTCCATTACCATCATCTTCGACTTCTACTTCGGCAAATTGCTCTCCATCAACCACAGTAACAAAGACGCTTCCTCCGCCATATTTCGCAGCATTTTCAATTAGATTACCCAATAATTCATCTAAATCTTGACGCTCTATCGTAGCTTCTAATTCTTCATCGCCCGTCATATCCAGTCGCGTAAGCGGATATAATCGGCCAACAGCGCGCTCCACAGATTCGAGCGACGTCCATATTTTGGTTCTGCTTTGGCTGTGCGCACGACGTCCGACAGCTCTGGCGCGGGCCAAATGATGGTCAACCTGTCGCCGCATTGTCGTTGCTTCGCGAATAACTGTCGCCGCCAAGTCGTTAGATTGTGCCGTTGCACTGTTCATAACAACCGTCAACGGCGTTTTAAGCGCATGCGCCAAATTACCCGCATGCCGCCGCGCCTCTTCGGCTTGTTTTTCATTATGGTCGAGCAAAGCATTTAGCTCCGTCACCATTGGCATCACCTCAATTGGTAATTCATCGGTCACGCGATTTTTTTGACCGCTGCGCATTTCTGAAATTGCGTCGCGCACATAACGCATTGGCCACAAACCATAGAGCGTTTGCAAAGCAGCTAGGATCAGCAACCCTAATGCCAATAATAAAAAGCTGATAATCAATGTCGAGCGTAATGTGCTGATTTGCACATTCAGGCTATCGCGGCTTTGCGCTACCATGAATTTCCATTCAACATTAGATTCGGGCAATAATGCAGACTGCTCTGCTATGCGCAATCGTGCCTCTGCAAATTCATCGCTTTCGCGAAAATTAATCTCATAATCGCTTTCATCTAATTTAGGGTCAAGGCTCCTATCCCACAGCGAATAGGATGGAAAGTCGGGAACATCTTTTCCGCTAATTTGCCAATAAAAACCGCTATTAGGCTCTAAAAACCGCTGATTACCAAGAGGCCTGTTCATACGAATCTCTCCATCAGGACCTATTTCGGCGGTAGCAATCAAAGCGGTTAGGACATATTCTAATTGGTCGTCAAAGTTTTTGCTGACATAATTAACCAATACCCGATCAAGGGCGATACCACCAATGAGTAGCAGCAATGTTATCCAAGCCGCTGCTATGAATAACATCCGTCCGCTAAGAGACCCTTTCCCTCTTGGCTCCAGGCTTTCATTATGAGCTTTTATTTTATGCCCAAACATATAATTTACGCAAATTTTTCATATCGCCCAATTGTCATGCCTGTGGGTCTTCGAGGCTATAGCCAAGCCCTCTGATCGTCGAAATGACTTCTTGCCCCAATTTCTTGCGGATACGGGTAACAAAAACCTCGATTGTATTGGAATCGCGATCAAAATCTTGATCGTAAATATGTTCGATAAGCTCAGTCCTCGATACCACCTTACCTTTGTGGTGCATCAAATAGGATAATAATTTATATTCTTGCGCCGTCAATTTCACAGGAGAGCCATCTAATGTTACGCGGCCCGAACGTGCATCAAGGCGCACAGCGCCTGCTGTAAGCTCTGAACTGGCATTGCCCGATGCGCGGCGAATAAGCGCGCGTAGCCGTGCGATTAATTCCTCTGTTTGAAAAGGTTTCGCCAAATAATCATCCGCGCCAGCATCGAGGCCAGCCACTTTATCCGACCAACCATCGCGCGCCGTTAATACCAGCACAGGAAATTTCAGCCCTTCTTTACGCCAGCGATCCAATACCGTTAGCCCGTCCACCTTTGGCAACCCTAAATCCAATATTACGGCATCATAACTCTCATTAGAGCCCAAGAAATGACCGTCTTCGCCATCGGTAGACAAATCCACAGCATAGCCCGCATTTTCCATAGTGGTTTTTAGCTGCTGTCCTAATGTTGGTTCATCTTCGACGATTAATATACGCATATTCTACATCCTATATCTGGTCTAATTTCATCTAAGTAACGCATAGAAAAAACAAGTGATAGTCATTTTTGAAAATTTGATATTTAACCTATGATAATGTTGACACTCAAATCACGGTTTAGCGCGTGCGCAATATTTCACCGCTCTTAGCATCTACATCGACAAAGATAACACGAGTCTTTTGTGACGCGCGATCTCGGCTCAAAAATTTAAATCGATATGTGCTATTTCGGGCATTAAATTGCGATCCCAAATAGTCCATATTTTTCATGCGCTTTCTGACATTACGTTCAATTTCCGCATAAGGCATTAATTGCCCTGATTTCATTTGTTGCCGTGCTTTTTCCTGATATGTGCGCCGCGCATCAGAATAAGGCGCCGTAATTATCACAACTGCTGCAACCATAATCGCTATCAAGATAGAATATATTTTATTCATAATGCGCATCTAACCAACAGAGTTTGAACATTGGGTGAATAGCATGTTCAATTATTTTGCGCATTTTGCTTAACGATATTTCGCAAGCTCAATCAATATATTTTTCAACATTGTTGATATATGCACGCCAACTATAAGCATCTTTTCACCCTATTGCGCGCGTGATTGACATCACGACTATGGATATAACTCGGATAAAAGCCTCTTTTGCTGATAAACATGCCTCTTTTGTGAAGCCGCATTTATCACAGCATGGGAGAGTTTCCATCCATCCGCATAGGCTTTGCTTGCTTATCCAATAGATAGTCATTAGGGGCTTTATCATGTCAACACCGCCCATCCTTGCTTATGAAGGCCTTGGCCTGCAACTCGGCAACAACTGGTTATTTCAGGATATAAATCTCTATATTGGCCCGCGCGATAAATTAGCTCTTATCGGCCGCAATGGAACGGGAAAAACCACCATGATGCGCCTGATTGCGGGTCATATTGACTGCGACAAAGGCAAACGCACCATCATCCCTGGCACGCATATTGTCATGTTAGAGCAAGACCCTGATTTTTCAGATTGCGATGCATTGATTGATTTTACCCAAAAAGGGGATGATGCCCCCGCAGAATATGAAGTACGGGCTTTGGCCGATCAAATTGGTATTGATTTGGACAAAAAAGCCTATTCCGCAAGCGGCGGCGAGAAACGCCGCGCGGCCATTTGCCTAGCATTGGCCCTTAAGCCTGATCTGCTATTGCTGGATGAACCGACCAACCATTTGGATTTAGCAGCCATTAAATGGCTAGAGAATTATCTGTTGCGCTTTAGCGGCGCATTTGTTGTCATTAGCCACGATAGAGAGTTTTTGACCAACCTCACCAAGCAAACATTTTGGCTCGATCGTGGGACTATGCGGCGCAATGAAGTGGGCTTTGGCGGATATGAAGCATGGATGGAAAAAATTTATGCCGATGAAGAGAAAGCCGCGCACCGATTAGATGCTAAATTAAAGCTTGAAAATCATTGGCTGGTTCATGGTGTTACCGCGCGGCGCAAACGCAACCAAGGGCGGTTAGAAAAATTATATGAAATGCGCGAGCAGCGTAAATCTATGAGTGGGCCTGCTGGTACGGCCAAATTGGCGGCAGCAACCAATGATGTAAAAACTAAAACGGTTATCGATGCCAAAGAAATCAACAAAGCCTATGGCGATAGAGAGCTAATCAAAAATTTTACATTGCGCATTCAACGCGGGGATCGCATCGGCATTGTCGGGGCTAATGGCACTGGGAAAACCACCTTAATCCGTATATTAACCGGCGAAGATACGCCCGATAGCGGTGACATTAAAATATCTAAAACCCTGTCCGCCATCGTCATTGACCAACACAGGAAATTATTAGAGCCGCAAAAACAGGTCCGCGATGTTTTGGCCGATGGCAGCGATTGGATTGATGTGCGCGGCGTGCGCAAACATGTGCAAGGCTATCTCAAGGAATTTTTGTTCGAACCTTCGCTTATCGATGCCAAAGTAGGGACATTATCGGGCGGAGAAAAATCAAGATTGCTGCTTGCGCGCGAATTTGCCCGCGACTCTAATTTGCTGGTTTTGGATGAACCGACCAATGATCTCGATCTGGAAACGCTTGATCTATTGCAAGAAGTTATCTCTGATTATGACGGCACAGTGTTATTGGTCAGCCATGATCGTGATTTTTTGAACCGTACGGTGAATTTGACGCTTGGCCTCGATGGTTCGGGTGACATTGATATTATCGTTGGCGGCTATGCGGACTGGGTTGCAAAACGCCCCAGCCGTCATGATACAATAAACAAAAATAATGGGCCAGCTTCCCGCCAAAAAAAGGCTGCGAAAGACGATAATTCAACAGATAAGCCTAGCGCAAAGAAACGCAAATTAAGCTATAAAGATCAGCGCGATTATGATTTACTCCCGCAAAAAATAGAAGAATATGACAATTTAATCGCCCAAGCCGAAGCCGAATTGCGCAATCCCACATTATATACGCAAAACCCTGAACGTTTTGCCGCGCTCACCAATTCGATTGAAGAGTATAATGCGGCCAAAGATACCGCCGAAGAGCGATGGTTAGAAATTGCCGAAATGATAGAGCAATTACAGCGTTAATCGCCTGCTTATATACAGTCATTTTCATCATATACTCTATGCGATACGATAATGATTGGCGAGCCTATCCAATGCCAATTTTAGCACCAATTTGCCCGATCGCGTGGGCCAACCCATTGCTTTTTCGGCATTAGATACGCTCTCACAATTACATATGACGCGCCACGCCACTGCATCCAGCCCATCTCCTAAGCAATTGAGGGCCGCATCAAATTTTTGCTTAGCATTCAGGCTGCTCTCGCTTTGATTCAAATGACCAACAGCAGCGCGGCGCCCCTTGGATGGCGGCATAGGATTCCAAGACATGGTGATATTTGTCCCAATCGCTGCGCGTTCATAGTCGCTGCGCAATTTCTCGCCCGCTAAAAACTGACGATCGCTTAAATATTTGTGCGCATAAAGCCAAGCAAGCGGAGATTCGCCAATATTCACGCTAACCGAGCGGTTATTATGCTGCTTTCCACCTTTGGACAGTCGATCCACTTGTCCGCCGCGCAAGGCATATTCTTTAATCTCCCTTGGGTCTATATTAGCATTTTCATTTCTATTATCCTTTATTTTTTGCGTCATAATTATCTCCTTGATTAAATTCCACTTGCCATTTTGGTGATAATGTAGGAAAGAAAAAACCTATTTGGTTTAAGGAAATATTATGCGCAATAATATTAGAAGCGTTCGAAAAACAAAGAATATGACACTGGTTGATGTCGCAAAGCATTGTAATCCGCCAACCACAGCCCAAACCATTGGCCGACTGGAAACAGGGATGCGCACATTATCTTTAGATTGGCTTAACCGTATCGCCGATGCTTTATCGGTGGATAGCAGTGATTTGGTGCAATTACCCGACCAAAAATCGCTGCCTCTCGCGGCTGTCTATGGATTGAATGGCGCTTATGCTCCGAAAAAAACAGAAATGGTCATGATGCTCAGCCCATCGGAGGATATGATCGCCATGCGCATGCAAGATAGCATCGGTGATTATCGCTGCGGCGATATATTATGGTTAGAAAAAATAGAACCATCGCAATCACAAAGCGCATTAAATAGGGATATATTGATCCCGCGCGCCGATGGACGCTTTCTATTTGGCCGCTTAATAGGACGCGAAGATGATAAGATACAGATATTGCCGCTAGGGGCTGGAACGCGGCAACACATTATCAAAAATCCAAAATGGATAGCAAAGGTCAAAAAGCTTGTGCGCAATTTTGCTTAAGCATTTGCAATATATTAGCTATTCTCTCCTAAGGATTTTTAATGGCCAAAACATATCATATTTTGACACTTTCGACCTTGTTCCCCAATGCGGCAAAACCGAATTTTGGCATATTTGTAGAGCGGCAAACCGCTAGCCTCTCCAAGCGCGATAGTTTTGATGTCACCATTATCAACCCGCTGGGCGTTCCGCCTTGGCCGCTGCATAATTTATCACGCTACAGCGCATTAAAAACTCTACCTTATCACGAAAATTGGCGCGGACTAAATGTATATAGGCCGCATTTCAGGCTCATTCCAGCGATTGGCGGAATTTATAACCCGCGCTTAATTGCCAGCGCCATCATGCCGTTGGTTAGACAATTGCACGCAGAAAAACCCTTTGATGCCGTCGATGCCGAATTTTTCTACCCCGATGGCCCTGCGGCCATGCGCATAGCGGCAGAGCTAAATATACCCTATTCGATCAAATCGCGCGGCGCAGATATTCATCATTGGGCTAGCAAATCGGGGTGCAAGGCACAGATTATCAAGGCCGCGCATCATGCGGGCGGGCTGCTGGCCGTTTCCGAAGCCTTAAAGCGCGATATGATCGCATTGGGCATAGATGGCGATACAATCACGGTGCATTATACGGGCATGGATCATAGCCGCTTTCACCCGCGACCGCGCACGGCTGAGAAACGCAAATTAAAGGTCAAAGGCCCGCTTATCATTTGCGTCGCAGCCCTGATTGAGCGCAAAAATCAGCATATCATCATAGAGGCCCTGCAACAGATACCAGAAGCAACATTGATGTTCGCAGGAATGGGGCCTGCTAGAGCTAAATTTGAGGCTCTGGCTGCTGAACTAGGCCTATCGGATAGAGTGCGCTTTTTGGGCGCGGTTGACCATGATGCGCTGCCCAATATCATCGCCGCCGCCGATGTATCTTGCTTAGTATCAGAGAGCGAGGGCCTTGCCAATGCGTGGGTTGAATCGCTGGCGAGCGGCACGCCGATTGTGATTAGCGATGTGGGCGGCGCGCGCGAATTGGTCAAGGATGAGAGCGCAGGCTATATTGTTGAACGCGATAAGCAGCAAGTTGCTGATGCTATCAATAAATTGCTGGCCGAACCGCGCGATCAGGCAGAGGTTGCGCAAAATGTCGCCTATTTTTCATGGGACATTAATGCCGAAAAAATGGATGCGCATCTTAGGAAAGTGATAGATTCAAAACCCTAATCCAGCGGCATAATCGCGCCGACAATTTGCCGTTCTTCGAGCCGCAACATGCTCCACGCGCGGGCAGCGGCGCGGCTGTCCATCACCTCTATGCCAATGTGCATCGCCTCTAGCGCGCGGGTGAATTGCGCCGCTGGGCGCAGCAATTTTGCCCCCGTCCCGAGCAGCAGAAATTCAGGTTGCACGCGCTGCAATGCGTCCATTAATGGCGCATCATCAATACGCATAGCATCGGGCATATCCCAAGCAATCGCATCGCACGGCGTTAGGATAATCCCGCCGCTATAATATTGTTCATTGATACGAAAGCCTTGCGCGCCAAAGCCCCTGATTATCGGGCCAGAGCCTGGCATTTCAGCAGAGAGGTTGGTCATAGATAGGCCCTTTGGATTGATATATGGACGGTTCTATACCACCGCACCATAGCCTTCTTTCATCTTATCCTCTTGGCTTTTACCATCATCCACAGGAATGAAGCTATCGGGGCCAACTTTGAGCCAGATCAAAATAGGCGCGGCCATATAGACCGATGAATATGTCCCGACAAGCACGCCAAAGGCCATAGCGGTTGCAAAACCAAATATGACTTTCGGGCCAAATATCATCAAAATGATAAGCGGAACCAAAATCGTAATAGAGGTCATCACCGTGCGCGCCAATGTCTCATTGACCGACAAATCCAGCAGCGCAGGCATATCCATTTTACGATATTTTTTCAGATTTTCTCTGATGCGGTCATAAACCACAATAGTATCATTGAGCGAATAACCAATGATGGTCAGCAAAGCCGCGATAATATTGAGGTTAAATTCTAAACCCGTCACGGCGAACAAACCAAATGTCAGCACCACATCGTGCGTCAGGGCAAAGATAGCCCCGACGCCAAATTGCCATTCAAAGCGCACCCAAATATAGAGCGCAATCGCAAACATAGCCGCCAACAGCGCGGTCACACCTGTGTTAAACAATTCGCTCGATACTTTGCCCGAGACAGAATCGACCCCATCAATGATAGTATTGGGGTAATCCTCTTTCAGCTTATTGACGATAGAGCTCGCCATTTCATTGGCCAATTCTGGTTTATCCTCTGCGCCTTCGGGTAATTTCATACGAATAGAAATTTGATTGGGTTCGCCAAAACGTTGAATAGTCGGCGCGCCATAGCCCAGCGCATTAACCTTGGTGCGTATTTCTTCAACGGGTGCTTCTTGAACATCGCTAATCGTGGCTTGGATCATTTGGCCGCCAATAAAATCAACGCCAAAATTCAGCCCCTGCACGACTACCGCCCCAATGGAGGCCGCCATGATTAAGATGCTAATGATAAATGTGACCACACGCACCTTTAGAAAAGGGATGTTGCTATTGTCGGGAACAAGTTTCAAAAGTTTCATAATATGCTCCTATATCACCAATTCTTGCGGACGATTGCGCTTAATCCATCCCGTGACCCACATGCGGGTGATAACAACGGCGGTAAATACGCTGGTAACAATACCAATCATCAGCACGATAGCAAAACCGCGCACAGGCCCAGACCCAAATGCGAACAGCAATATAGCGGCAATCACATTGGTAATGTTCGCATCATAAATGGCGCGGCTCGCTTCTTTATAACCAACCTCAATGGCTTGGATTATTTTGCGCCCGCGTCTTCGCTCTTCGCGTATCCGTTCATTAATCAGCACATTGGCATCCACCGCAGCACCAACGGTCAGCACAAAGCCGGCAATACCAGGCAAGGTAAGCGTCGCATTGAACAAGGCCATGATGCCCAAAATCAGCAGCACATTGATAATCAATGCGCCATTTGCATAGATGCCAAATCGGCCATAAGTTATCACCATGAAGACCAGCACCGATATTGTACCGATCATAGCTGCGATAGAACCAAGACGGATCGATTCAGCCCCTAAATCTGGGCCAACGCTGCGTTCTTCAACAATTTTCAAATCCACAGGCAGCGCACCAGAGCGCAGAGTAATCGCCAGTTCATTCGCCGTTTCAATAGAGAAATTACCCGAAATTTGCGAAGCACCGCCCAAGATAGGCTCGTTAATCACGGGTGCTGATATGATTTGCTTATCCAAGATGATCGCGAATAATTTACCCGTATTTTGCTGAGTCATACGGGCAAATTTTTGTCCGCCTTCGCTGTTAAATGTTATCGAAACAACGGGTTGATTATTCTCTTGATCGAATGATTGCGATGCGCTGGTCAGATTATCCCCGCTAATCCCGCCAATTCGGCGCACCGCCATGTATGGGAGGCCCGATGGGTTGGTTGGATAAGGCAGCACTTGGCTGCCTACCCGAGCCTTGCCCTGCGCGGTTAAATCTGGGTCAGCATTTTCATCGACCAGCTTAAACTCAAGCTTGGCCGTTTTACCGATAAGCGCTTTCAAAGCTTCGGGGTCGTCAAGCCCAGGCACTTGCACAACGATGCGGTTTTCACCTTGCAAAATGATATTAGGCTCTAGCGTTCCCAATTCATTGATACGCCGATCAATAACGTCTTTGGCCGTTTCCATTGCTTGTTTGATGGAGTTTTCAATGCTGTCATCGGTGGGCTCTAATATGATACGATTGCCATCATTGACCTGAAAATCCCAATCGCGCCCGCCAAATGCATTCGCGATAATTGGCAAAATGGCCTCGCGTGCGGCATCGACTTTTGAAATATTGGGCACAGTGAAACTTAAATTACCATCGCCGCGCGATACACGCTCAATGTCCACATCAGCGCGCTTCATGGCAGAACGTACGCTATCTTCCATCGCTTCTAATCGAACGGCGGCCACTTGCGCAGGATCTGCTTCCAATAATATATGGCTACCGCCAGCAAGGTCTAAGCCCAGATTGATGGTTTCTTGAGGAAAGAAAGACGGTATTTTTGCGCGTATTTCCTCGGGCAACAGGCTGGGGATTGCCATGACTATGCCAAATATCAACATAGCATAGAGCATGAGCACGCGCCAACGCGGAAAGTCTGTCATTTTAATTCCTCAATATTCAACATTTAGGCCCTTGACATATTATTCTTCGATATTTGAGCCATTAACCATTTTAGGGACATAGGTCAGCTCTGCAGCCAATTCAATCTATTGCACCCATTATTTATCCGCAGACGCGCAAGATGTTACAAAAATATCGCAATTAGAATGGCAGCTCAAACCTATTTTAGATTTAATCATTCGCCGCTTTTACATTTTTGGGGACAATATCAGCCAAAGTCGTTTTAACCGCTTTCACTTTCACGCCGCTGGCAATTTCAACTTCGACATAATCTTCGGTTACTTTGACCGCTTTGCCCATTAATCCGCCGCCAGTAACGACTTGATCATTTTTTTGAACCGCACCGATTTTGGCTTCATGCTCTTTGGCACGTTTTTGCTGTGGGCGAATGAGCAGAAAATAGAATATCACAAATATCAAAATAAGCGGGGCCATGCTCAATATGCCGCCAGCAGCACCAGAAGGTTGTGCGCTTGCTAATATGGGTGCAGTTACTGATAATATTGACATTTTATTTCCTCAAATTCGATTATATGATGAATATATTCGCTGTTTAATAAGATTAACCAGCATAAAATAATATGAGCCGTTATCATGCAAGCTATCAAACTGCAATCGTAAAGCGTTTGCATTTATACCTATAATTTGAGAGCTGCATATATCAATACTTGCCAAGCGGTAAACATCACCATATAGCGCACTTGACTTCGTCGGGACGTAGCGCAGCCTGGTAGCGCATCACACTGGGGGTGTGGGGGTCGTAGGTTCGAATCCTATCGTCCCGACCAAGTTTTCAAATCATTGTTATTAAACGATTTTATAAATTTCTCTGTAGCAAACTCTGTAGCAATTTTTAAAAATAGATAGCATTGATATTCATCAATCTATTTGATTTAAAACTTTCCAAATATCGATTGCACTTATTCAATCTAGTTCCTATGAAATTCTTGCACTCAATCAATCTTGGGTGTGAGGCCTTCAAAACCTCAAAACTCTCGGCCGGTCAGATATATCTGTCCGGGTGGCTGTCGCGCATGTCCAGGATTTCGATCTAAAGGCGTCAGCGCCTGTGCGAGAGTTCGGGTTTTGAACACCCAGCTTTGACGGGTAATGCCTCTGTTTATTTAATGGGAGCTATAAATGAGCGATAATTTAAAATATTATATGATAGGAGGCTCATGTCTCACCTTTGGCCTGCTCTTTGGCTTAGGCGTGCAAAATAATGCTGCCAACGGGAATGCAATCACTCCTGAAGATTATGAGGAAGTTGCATCTGATAATAGTCAGATAGAAGAGAGTATTGACACAAGCGAAGAAGATTACCTCGAAAATATAGTGCAAGATGCATTGGATGCAGTAGATCAAGCTATTATTGATGCGGAAGCAACAACCTCAACCCCTCATCAACCAGATGCATTAGAAGAAGCTTTTTTTAAACAAGCTTCATGGAACAATGATAAGCTATTCGAGAGCCTCACAAAAGAAAATATATACGAATTTTATAGTTTCTTTCGGGGAACTTCAGCCGCAAGAGCAACTAGTGAATGGGCTTGCAAAACTGGAAACTATAATAAGGTAAATGATGAAGTATTTAAACTCGCCGAGACCTTATATGACAAGCAAACGCAAAACCTCATAATTACTTTATATCAAGAAGAACTGGAATTACATGGATACGGGATCCCTTACCGCAAATGTAATTCTGATTTTCTATCTAATTGGAGGTCATCATATGATGAGGAGATTACGACAATTAATTTGCTCACAAATAATGCAAAGAGTGGAGATGCAAGATGAACCAAATTCAAAAATATGTTTTAACTGGCAGCTCATGCCTATTGTTTGGCTTGATGATTGGTCTAGGAGCATCAAACCTCCAAAATACGAAACCATTAAATAATCTTACCAAGCCAGCTTCGCAGACTGTTAGTATCACTTCAGAAGTTATTGATCTCGGTAAGTTGCAAACAGCTTGCAAAAATGGTGAAAATCAATCTTGCGAAAATCTGCATCAATCATGCAAAGATATTCTTTCAGTTGGCACCGTCAATCTCAGCAAACTAGGTAAAGCATATAAAAATGCCAATATCGATGCTTTTGACGAAGCATGTGAGGATGAGAGCAAGCAAGCAGTTAAAAAGATCATGGAACAAACGCGAAGAAGTCTTAATTCTGACGCGCAAAACAACTACAAACCTGACCCCGAAATAATTAATGGTATGAAGGTGGGAGTTGAAATTAACGAAATGCTATGCAAGACACAGGGTATAAATTGCGAAGCTGCAAAACTCTTCCGTAAACAATATGAAGACGCTAAATCTGGCCTTTAATCGTAAGTAAATATTGCCTTAAGGGGTAATCTTTTTTTATATTACCACTTCAATGCAAGTTTATTCAGAGCAAGCTAACAGTCTATAGACGCTTGCTCTTCCAATGCCCATTTCTTTTGCAATTGCAGCGCCGCCCATACCAGCCGCTTTAAGTTCACGCACCTTCTCAATATCTATACTGGCAGGGCGACCTTTATACACGCCGCGTTTCTTTGCTTTCTCTATGCCTTCACGTTGACGTTCTTTGCGTATATCGGTTTCAAACTCAGCTACCGCACCGAGAATACCAAGCACCAATTTGCCCATGCTAGTTGTTGTATCTACAGCGCCTTGCTGCAAGCATTGAAACCCAACTTTCTTTTGTGAGAGTTGATCAATAATATTATGCAAATCTTTTCCAGAGCGAGCCAATCTATCAAGGCGAGTGACAATGAGAGTATCACCCTCTCTCATCCATTCTAAGGCGTCTTTCAGCGCCAATCTCTCATTAGTTGATGTTCCGCTCATCTTTTCAGAAAATATCTTCTCACACCCCGCATTTTTGAGATGCTCAATTTGAACTTCTAGGCTTTGACCAGCCGAACTCACTCTTGCATATCCCACCATTGTCATTTTCATTTCTCCTGTCTTATTTGGTTCTAGACTATGAAGAAATTACCGCCTCAAAATAGGAAGCGAAGTCTATTGAGACAGGATGTGGAAGCGGCAAGACGCCTTGGATAGGTATACATAAAATATACAGATTCAGGCACTCCGAATTTGTTGTAACTTATCAAGCAATGGTTGGAACACCTTGAAGGTTTCCTTAGTTCCGTTATTGACAATATGATTTTTAAAATCCAACTTTCGTGATTCATCAAACTCAACAGTTTCTCTATTTCTTGAGTCAAATTTCTTTGATAAGAATCCGTCCAAGTCATTGACGTTGAAAATATTCTCTATCCCTTTCTTTGCGACATCGTTTTCATTGTTTTTAGGTAGTGTTAGCCAATAGTTGTTATCCTTATCCGGCTTAGTGCTAACGTCACAATCCAGTACAAACAAAACAGCTTTCTGATGGGAAGCTTGAGTGAAAAACTGATAGAGCACCTTGAGTTGATCTTTACCAGATTTACCTTTGAAACAGCCTATGACAGTAACGTCGTTCTGGTCGTAAAGCTGACATACCCTCTCAATAATGTCTGCGTTGTGGCCTTCGGATATCAGCGTAATCGAATTCTGCGCGCAATCGTTAAATATTGCGAGCCCTGTTTCAAGTGTTGCATAGCCTTCCGTGATAAGCTCCATGGATGTTGCTCGATTTGCTGAGAATATTCTATGAATTCTGTCACTTTTCTCCATTATGAACAAGCTGTCTTCATCACAAAGCGCAACCGTTGATGGAGCGTGTGTGGCCAAAATCACCTTGACGTCATTTGCGATGAACGCAGAACTTAATGTCTGCAACAATGCATTTGTCATTGATGGATGCAAAGACGCATCAATCTCGTCCAATAATATGACATCTGGAAATGTATAACCGTCATAGGATTCAAAGATTGTTAGCGCTAAAGCAAGCAGCACCTTTTCACCTGATGATAGTTTTTCAAAATCTCTGGGCTCACCCATCTTATTATCTAATAGCTGGGGAACGAATGAGTACGTCTGATAATTCTGCAACGTTATTTTGTCATGATCTGGATTTGTTATCGAAAAATTGAATACCTGATCTCTACCTCCAGCAATGTGTATTTCTCTAATTATTTCGTTTAATTTTTCCCATGGTTTTGGAAATTCTTCTTCGAATTTTGAAGCTAAATCATCGAATGACAATTTTTCAGAGCGATGCTTCTGTTGCTCACCGATAATCCAGTTGAACTGACGTATTTTGTATTTAGTGAAGATTGCTGACACGGAAATAGCAAGATGATTTTCTGCAGTAACTGAAGGTACGAAATAGTCCGTAAACTCTTCTTCAGAGATCAAGTGTATGGGTTTATTGATTTTTCTGATGGCTTTAATAATATCTTTGTGAAATTGAAATGATCGAAAACCTTGGTGATCGAATATGCCTAGATTAACTAAATCAGCATAATGGATTCTAGCTCTTTCGTAATCTACCGAATATCTTGATTCACCCCAGATTTTTCTGTTGTCGGGTTTACGGTCATTCCAAAGGTCTGAACGCGTCCCATCATTATTATTTTTGAGAAAAGCCTGATTGTAGTATGAATTCGATAGTATTTTTGGCTTTATTTTATTATTCCCAGAATGTAGATTATGCCATGCCTGCTTTTGCAAATTTTGTAGTTCATTGCCTTTAATATTATTAGAACTCAATACCTTAAAGGTCTCAGGGCTATAATAGGAAATCTTGTGTTGTGGAGTTTGATCTATTTGTGAACTGCCGTTCTTGATCGACTCAAGCAATTGTGTTTTCCCCGCTCCATTAAGACCTATCAGAACAGTTAGGTCTGATAAATTGACACTGTCATAACTTTTAATAGAATGATATGGAGTTATAAATTCTAGCTTCATAAAAAATCCTAGATGTCTAATTTAAATGATATTTTGACTACAACAACTGGATGGCTAAAGCCATATAAAGTCGCCAAATTGGCAGCAATAGGATAATAGATTTATTTATTTTCTAGGACTTCCATCTTTTATGCAACGTTGACACTGTAAACTTCAACATAATTTACTGATTTAACTGAATTGGCAGAAACCAGCCGTTAATCGTTTCTGCAGGTTTATAACAGAAATCTTATAAAGGGATTTTCAGTTACGAATTGTAAGCATACTGTCAATCAATTATCAAAGTCCTGTCTGATAATGGACCAAAACTCTTTCACACATCCGCGTAATGAGTTTGTAAGATATATCTGAGATGTCTTTATCTTAGCACCTGGTGATAAAATATTCTTCACCCCATAATCAACCCAACGAACTGCTCCATTCGATGAGTTAGGGAGTTCATAGCTTCTCACAATTACTACTGGTATGTTACTTCCTTTTTTTATCTTTAAATCTGGATAAAAGGCATCTTCAAAAACTTTTTTCATTGTTGTCGCTTCCAATGAATTATCTGGTATAAAATATCCATGTATGTGCAACTGGGTTCTACTTTTTCCAGTTCTACTTTTACCTTCTAAAGTAAGAAATAGAGGCATACCGTTTATTTTATGTTTTGAGAGTTGTTTACTAAGCATCCTCTTAACTCTGTCCAAAGGGTCAACATCATTCTTTAACCAACTTGCTTCTAAATCAGGATTAATGACAGCAGTAAAAGAATAACCATTACATATTGTAGATAATAAGAATCCAAGATATGCTTTCATTAAATCTGATAATTCTCTCCATTTAGGAAAGTATCTTACATCGATTCCATGAACAGCGTAATCATAATCATTTTCCCCATATACAGAGAGAAAGTCTATTTGCCCTCCGCTCCCTCTAACAATTGAAGCTCTGACATCTCTGACCCGAACAATAGTTTCTAATAAATCTTTATCCTTATCAATCTGATTAAGAATGGCAGATTTGTGGGCGTTTACTAATGATTTGCCTTTACGGCTTTTGGGAATATCGTTGCTTCTTATCTTTTGAATTTTGCGTGGCGATAGATATTTAGGTTCGCTTGATTTCCTCATTAATAAACTCTCATTGGGGGTAAAAATTGCAGATGATATTCTTTGCTTAATTTACATATTATTTTAAATGATTTTAGAAAAATCAACACCCTCAAACTTTACAGCCTCAATCATCTCAGAAAGTCGTTCAACTGTACCTTGCGGTAACATACCATATCGTGAGGTCATTGATTGATTTGTATGACCCATAACAATTTGACCGAATTCATCGTCTAAATAGCCAGCTTTGCGCATCTCATCTGCTAAACCGTGACGGAAGGAATGAGCACCAATACCATCGGCAGCTCCTCTTTCTTTTACTTTAATTTTTTCAAGGTAATTTCTCCACCACCTAGATGGCCTTGCTCCCAACTCTGGTCGCTTACCAGCTCTTAACTCTGGAAAGAGCTGCATATTCCCATCTTTTTCAGCTCTTTTTGCTTGGCGTTTCCAAAACTCCTTAAAACCCATATTTAATAAAGTAGAATGAAAAACTACCAACCTCATGGACTTTTCAGTCTTTAAAGATTGGCCTCTATCTCTATTTGCTTTTAAATAACCGATCAGACACCCATTGGTTTCTGCTATATCATCTACATATAATTGTGCGATTTCGCTTATACGTGAACCTGTAAACATACAAAGCAGAGGAATCCATTTACGCCAATCATCAGATTGCACCCTACCTACTAAATGCTCTTTACCGTCTTCTTTAAAACCTGAAAATAATGGAGAGCTAAGAATTTCATTCAACTGTTCTGTAGTGAATGCTGGGCGTCGGTTCTCAGTTTTATCAACCTTGTAACTCATACCGTGCCAAATATTATTCTCGCAAACACCTCTTTTAACCAACCAAGCAAAAAAACCCGATAGTTGAGAGATATATTTTCCTTTTGAAGCATTGCTTAAAAGCTTCAAATTCTCTTTCTGAGCGATAGTAACGCATTCTTCTATGCTAGAGCTCGCAAGTCTGCTGATTTTCTTTCTAGAAACTGGAAATTTATCTAACAGGTCTCTAAAATCAGCAGCATCTTTTTTTATAATATCTTGGATGTTTTTTTCATCACCGTACCATTCAATAAATAAGTCAATAATTTGCCCATATTGTTCGACGTTTGAAGGCGCTCTTTTCTCTTCGTTGATCAATTCGTTTAGATATTTTTTCTTGTAATCAGACAGTCTCTCACCGTCTTTAGCTTTTGCTTTTATTTGTTGTTTAACATTGACGACATATGATGAACGCGAAGCTGCATCGATATCACCTTCTATCCGTCTGATAACAACGTTTAATGCTTCAATAATAGCGTGAGTTATAGATACTAAAAGATCATCATAATCTTTTCCCATCCTATCAATCTGATATTCATTATTATCAAGAAAACCAGTTAATAACTCTTCCGCTCGGACATAATCCTCAGCGAATGAACGTCGTGCCCATTCAGAATTTTCTATGCGCAGTTTACCAAACCAATTCTCTAGCTCCTGAACACCTTGTTTAGCGAATTTTTTTGTTTTTGAGTTTAGTTCCGTCAAAAATTTGTCATAATAAACTTCAACAATATGCTCATTTAAATTAGCTGGCGCGATACTTCCTTCAGATGACGATAGATTCTCAAACCTTAGTTGCTGGTCTGCAATGAATGCTATTGCTCGTTTTTCTGCTAACTTCCAATCGCTGGTTTTCATTGATTTGGATATTTCCACTTTCCCCAATATTTCCTGAAGATGTGTAGGTACAGGCAAGCGAACATATAAGTTCGGGGAGCCTTTTCGTGCAGCAAGATATTTCGATAGCGACATTAGAGTTCCTGTAGCAGTTTCTGTAGCAGTTTCTGTAGCAATTTTTACATACTATATTTATAATAATTTATATATTATAATTATTTATGTGATTACAAGGAGCTAATTCAGTCAACTATTGCTTTGCCTTCTCTTCCTATCGTCCCGACCAAGTTCTTAATATATGCTGTTGAACAATGTATTGACACTATTCTCTAACAATCAGCGTAGCAAAGCCTGTCGCATTTTTGGTTCATAGATTAAATTGACAGCTATCAATCTACCAAAGCTATAGAAATTATTATAGTGGATGCAATCGGCTGTCGTTAATCGTTGCTGCTCGTACGCTTATCTGCTTATATTGCTATCATCTAAATATTTATGAAGTTAGTAGAAATTTCATCCTATTAAAAGGCGCAATGTTTGATGAATGCTGAGAGATTTGTGCCTGCAGTAAACATATAAGTAACTGACATATAATAGGCGCAGCAAATTGGGGACATATTATGCTAGAATTAAACAATGTAAGCCACATTTATCCTAATGGAACGCGGGCGCTGAATGACGTTACAATATCCATTCCCAAGGGTATGTTTGGCCTTCTTGGTCCCAATGGTGCTGGTAAATCGACACTGATGCGCACCATAGCAACGCTGCAAACCCCATCGCAAGGAACGATCACATTTGGCGATTTAGATATTTTAACGCAGCCTGAAAAATTGCGCGAAACATTGGGGTATTTGCCCCAAGATTTTGGCGTTTATCCGCGTGTATCAGCCTATGACATGCTCGAGCATATGGCGGTATTAAAAGGCATCGTCAGCAAAGCTGAGCGCAAAGCAACGGTTGAAACTTTGCTTAGTCAAACCAATTTATGGGATGTCCGAAAAAAGGCTATTGCTGGATTTTCTGGGGGTATGCGCCAACGTTTTGGTATCGCGCAAGCATTGATTGGCAACCCCAAATTAATCATTGTTGATGAACCTACTGCGGGACTCGACCCCGAAGAAAGAAACCGCTTCCTGAACCTTCTGGCTGAAATTGGCGAAAATGTTGTGGTGATATTATCCACCCATATTGTCGATGACGTTGCTGATTTATGCCCCAATATGGCGGTTTTGGCCAATGGCGAAATCCAATTACAGGGCGAACCGCTTGAATTAATAAAACAATCTCGCGGGCAGATTTGGTCTAAAACGATCGCACGTGCCGATTTGGAAGAGCATAAAGAACGTTATGATGTCATCACCTCGCGCCTGTTCGCGGGGTCGACTATTCTCAATATCATGTCCGATAGAGATCCTGGTGATGGCTTTAAGTCGGTCAATGGTGGATTAGAAGATGTCTATTTCACCACCTTAGCGAAAAGTCGCCAAAATTCACAGCAAGCAGCATAAGGAATTATATATGTTTGGCAAAATTGCTGCTTTTGAATTTCGCTATCAATTGAAAAACCCTGTATTTTGGGTGGTTTCTATTCTATTTTTCTTGCTCACATTTGGGGCAACGGTTTCTGATAATATCTCTATTGGTGTGGGTCGCAACATCAATATTAACAGCCCATCGGCGATTATTTCTACCTCTGCGGTGATGTCGATATTCTTTATGTTTGTGACAACTGCTTTTGTAGCGAATATTGTATTGAGAGATCATGAAAGTGGTTTTGGCCCGATGGTCATGTCAACCCGTGTCAATAAATTTGATTATTTAATGGGGCGTTTTTTGGGAGCATTCGCCGTTGCTGCCATAGCATTTTTGACAATATCTTTTGCAATTTTCTTGGGCTCTATGATGCCATGGATCGATCAAGAACTGGTCGGTGTTAATAAATTTTCCTATTATGCCTATGCCTATTTCATTATCGCCGTGCCTAGCGTGTTTGTTACTTCTGCTATATTTTTCGCTATAGCAACAATTACGCGCTCTATGATGTATAGCTATTTGTGCGTCATATTATTTTTGGTGCTATATATTACAATATTATCAGCCATAGGCTCTCAACCAAGTTTACGACATTTAGCGGCTTATGTTGAACCTTTTGGCATGGGGGCGGTGGGTGATGTTACGCGCTATTGGACAGTAGCGGAGAGCAATATGTTGCTACCTCCGCTAGAAGGATCATTATTAGCCAATCGTTTGATATGGATTGGCGTTGGCTTTGCGGCATTGATAGTCGCATATTTTCGGTTTAATTTTTCCGAAAAAGCGGCATCGGCGCGCAAGATTAAGCGACAAGCTAGAAAAGCAGAAAAATTGGCGCGTGGTGTACCACAAATTATATCCAAATTACCTGCGGCAAATGTAAAGGGCGCTGCATTTGTGCAGCTAAAGGCGCAAATGACTCAAGAAATGCGGCAAATTTTCCGCAGCCCCGCATTTTTAATATTAATGGTGATTGGTTTAGTTAATGTTTTTGCAGCATTGATATTTGCGAATGAGATTTATGGCACACCATCACGGCCCGTAACATTTATGTTTATCAATAGTTTAATGGGTAGTTTCACCATTATACCCATTATTATCGCCATATTTTACGCTGGTGAATTAGTATGGCGCGATCGCGATCGCAAAATGCATGAAATCATTGATGCAGCGCCATTGCCCAACTGGGCCTATATCGTGCCAAAATCACTCGGTGTTGCGGCGGTATTATTCGTCAGCCTTATCATATCGATGCTCGGGGCGATGCTGATTCAATTATTTCGTGCCACCGAAGCAATCAATGCCATGCAATATTTCCAATATTATATTCTCCCATTGAGTGTAGATATGTTAATTATCGCCATTTTTGCTGTTTTCACACAAGCATTAAGCCCTAATAAATATATTGGTTGGGGCATTATGCTAATCTATGTCGTGGCGACGATTACACTATCATCCCTTGGTTTTGAACATCCCTTATATCTATATGGTAGCATAGGTGAATTTCAGATAATCTCTGATATGAATGGCGATAATGTTACGCGAGCAACGAATTGGTGGTTGCGCCTATATTGGGGTGCTTTTGCTGTTATGTTCGCAGTCTTGGCCCATTTGTTATGGCGCAGAGGTACAGAAATCAGTTTAATGCCGCGTCTTCGCCAATTGCCCCAAAATATGGTCAGTAGCGCAGGACTATTATTTTTGCTTGCAGTCATCACAGCTTTTGGTTCGGGTATCCATATTTTCAATAATATGAATAAACTTAATACATATGCAACCAGTGATGAATCCGAAGAATGGATGGCCGATTATGAAAAAAAATATCTGAAATATGAAAAGCTTGATCGTCCAACATTGACCGATGTTATCTTAAAGGTAAATTTATTTCCAAGCGAAAATCGCGCTGAATTTGAGGGCGAATATGCGCTTATCAACGATAATGCAAAACCCATAAATGATATACATTTAAGATATGATGATTCCAATATAATTGAGATAGAGAATAATATTCCTGATGCTAGTTTGAAAATGGCAGACGAAGAAATGGGATATTATATTTACACTCTTAAGACAGCATTGGCCCCCAATGATGTGATGAAGATGACATTCAAAACGGTCAGACATCAAAGAGGGTTTAAGGATTCTGGCAATGATTCTCGTTTGGTGAAAAATGGTACTTTTCTTAACAATGGCGAATTTATGCCATATGTAGGAATGCACCGCAGCGGACTTTTAACCGACCGCACGACCCGCAAAAAATATGGTTTGCCAGCGCAATTGCGTATGGCAAAATTAGAAGATCAAAGCGCCCGCAGACGCAATGGTTTATTGGGTGCCGATTGGGTGAATAGCGATATTACCATTACAACTGCTGCCGATCAAATTGCCATTGCTCCAGGATCGAAAATTAGCGATACCGTAACCAATGGCCGGCGGACAGCACGCTTTGTATCAACCAATCCAATTTTGGCCTTCTTCTCTATCCAATCTGCGGACTATCAGATCAAAACTAAGCGTGTCGATGGCGTCGATATTAGCGTATATTATCATAAACCGCATCATTATAATGTCGAACAAATGATAAATGCGACTGAAGCATCATTGGCTTATTATAAAAAGAATTTTGGGCCATATCAATTTGATTATGCGCGTATCATCGAATTTCCGGGTTATGCTAGTTTTGCTCAGGCTTTTGCTGGTACTATGCCCTATTCTGAAACGCTTGGTTTTGTGGCTGATAATGGGGATGCTGCCTCGATTGATTATGTAACCTATGTAACTGCGCACGAAGTGGCGCACCAATATTGGGGGCATCAAATAGCAGGGGCTAATCAACAAGGTGGTGTTATTTTAGCTGAGAGCTTGGCGCAATATTCTGCGTTAATGGTGATGAAGCAATTATATGGTGAAGATAAAATCCGCCGTTTCTTAAAATATGAATTGGACAGCTATCTGCGCTCTCGCGGCAGCGAAGCCATTGAAGAATTACCATTATACCGTGATGAAGGTGCGGGGTATATTCATTATCGAAAAGCTTCAATGGTGCTATATTTGTTACAAGATCGCCTTGGCGAAGATCGGGTCAATGCTATGCTGGCCCAATTATTGGATACATATCGGTTCAAAGGAGCACCCTATCCGCAATCGCTTGATCTCGTAAATGGCTTAAAATCATTAGCCCGCAACCCAGCGGAACAAAATCTGATTGTCGATCTTATGGAGAAAATCACCCTCTATGATTTAAGTGCCAGCAAAGCAGTTACGACCAAGCTTGAAAATGGTGAATTTGCGACAGACATCACCATTGATGCAAGCAAATATTATGCTGATGGCCAAGGGAATGAGACTGAATCGCCATTTGTCGATCAAATTGAAATTGGTATATTTACCCAGCGTCCGGATTTTGGTGAATTTAGCACCAAAAGCGTCTTATCACTAAAGCGTCACACGATAAAAACTGGCGAACAAAAACTCCGGTTCGTCACGAAAAAGAAGCCAACATATGTTGGTATTGATCCATATAATAAATATGTGGATCGAAACAGCAATGATAATCTGATAGCGGTGGAATGACCTATTGGGAGGGGTTGAAGTCCCTCCTAAGCTTATATTTGTTGCATATTCAATCGCGGCGTTACGTTGGTTTTTCTATTGTTCCTAGCCCCTATGCTTTTGAAATGCGCATCTTTGCACCAATAAAAAGCCAAAATTCGACTCTATATACAATATAAGAACCATGACCTGAGGTCAGCCCCATATAGATTAACGAAGTATGATGTGCAGCGCATTGGCCTGTGATGTGCAGCGCATTGGCTATAAGCAAAGCTCGCAAGAGCAAACAGAGCCGCGCATTGCCATGCACATCGCTGGCTATATCGGGTTAATTTGATCCGTAAATGCAAACATCAAAATGACGATAATTTCTAGCAGAAAGCTCGTTGGAAAGGCAATAAGCATAACCAACAGAGCTATCGACCAAATATTACTGCCATTTTGACGTCTCGCTTGTGCATTTAATAGCTAATATTTAATTGGGGGATTATTATTATATTCTATAATAGTTTCAAATAGAGCCTTTCCATTAAAAAGCAAAACTCAAAGAAGCGCGCAGCGAATAACCAAGTTCGCCATCGCGCTCAAAACCACGCCCGATTAGTTGCCAAGAGAAATCATAGCCCCCTGCCAAAAGCCTTACTTCGCCGAACCATTCATCTTCTATATCATCTGGCGTAATCGAGAAACTGTCTCCATCTTCAAAATTTGCAACGGTAGAGCCTAAATCACCAGCAAGGCTAAAGCGACGTCCACCTTCTAAGCCGAATGTTAGAGGCGTGTTATCTTGATTTGTTTCGCCTATCTGATACATAATCGACATCGATGTTGAGCCAGAGACTTGGTCGCTAACCCTATCCTCGACGGCAAGCAAAAATTCATCAGTTGCTCCCGTTTCTTCATAACCATCTTCATTGAGCGAATAATAATCAACCACAGCTTTCGGACGAAAAATAAGGCGCTTGCCTGCATTGAAATCATAGCTTAATCCTGCAGTGGCTGATGCCAAGAAAGCATCCCACTCTGCATTAGCAGTTGTTCCTATATCATTATCATTAGCTGTACCTTGGAATGTTCTAACTCCCGATATCGACAAAAACGAACCAGATGCTCTTGCGAAAGCATATAAAGGGCCTCTGTTCAGCCTCCAATAACCACTAAATTCATGTTGTGTAGCATCGATTTCATTACGGACGTCATCATCCTCATCTATATTATTATCAATGCTCCCATCAGCATAGCTATATGATAACCCTAAGAAGCCAAGTTTTGACCAACGTTCAAACCCCGCAGAAGCACCAAAAGCTCTGACCTCATAATCAGAAGTTTGCGTCAATTGTTTCGAATTTCTCCAAAATATCGGCTGAAACCAGATGCTATAATCGCTCACATTTTCATAAAGAGATGTATTATCCATGATGTGCCGCGCTACGGTGCGCGAATTGCGCGATGCAAATTCAAATATTCCTCCAGCATGATCGGGTAAGAATTGCTCAACTTGTGTCTGCAAATCTTCGCTATTATCAATTTCTAAAAAACTATCTGAAAAAATATTATTGCCTTGAATAGAGTCAATAATCGCATCAAAACCCTCTCCAGCGGATCGCGTTAAACCAAGCTCATCAGCAGATTTACGATCAATATTTAACACGAGATTATTGCCCGTTTGCTCAATATCACCTGAGAAAATAAAGGGTAAAGCCAATGTGCTGTTATCGAATTGCGGCACACCAACAATATCGCTTGACGTTAGAAAAGTATAATTTCCTTCTGCATCTTCAATCGATGTAATATTTGCCGATATTTGCGAACCCTCTGCAAAAACGGCTCTATTAACGATAATCCGTGAATTTTCATTATCTTCGGTATCGATGAACACGCGAATAGTACCATTAGCACCAACAGTGAGCGTATCAAATTCCAGAACATCGCTATTCAGCGCACCAAATGTACCTCCATTGATGGCCACTGCTAATGATTGACCGTTACGAATCTCGCCCTCAAAATTAGCGTCATCGCTAATGGTCAGATTGACAGTTTGTTCAGCGGCATCCAAAAACCCTCTGAACAAAGCCTCATCAGAGAGGGTAAAGGTGCCAGTCCCTGCCCCAAAATTTACGCCGCCGCGATATTCGGCATCCCCTTGCAAATCCAGCGTATCATCGCCTGCGTTAAAAAATGTCCGCCCATCAATGCGCCCTGCAGACGCACGAATAAGGTCATTACCAGAACCTGTGACAATATCACCAATAATAGCGGTATAAACGGTATTATCTTCTTCGCCATCCTCTTCATTTTCTGCGCGTGTTTCTGCATCTTCATCATTCAATTCTTGAATGATAGTGACACCGCTTATATTATTGAACAAAGATATAGCTTGGCGAACATCCTCTGTCGTTCCCATAGTCGTAATGAAACCCGTATTATTGATCGAATTTAGGCTGCCTGAGAAATCTCTAATTGCATAAATTTCTCCTTCGCCTGGGGTGGATAAATTGGCCGTTATATTGCCCGAATTATCTATTCTGTTCAACGTAGAGCCGCTGTTAATCAAGATACCCGTGGCAATAGAATCGATTGTTACAGCACCGACATTGCCGCTAACATTAAGACCGCCTTGGACATTAACATTACCGCCGCGCCCTCCAATTACGAGACCAAAACCATCGGTCCCTCTAAACTCCGCATCGCCCAATATTGTACCTTCAACAATGATAGAATAGTCTCCAGCTATCGTATTATTGATCCCGATAACACTATCATTAGCACCGCCTATCAAAACGGCAGGCCCATTGCCTATCGATGTAACATTTGCACTGCCTTCAATATTATCTGCGACACCATCATCATCTTCATCATCATCAGCATTATCGTCGTTGGGCGGCGGAACAGCAAAAACAATACCGTTGCTCACATTACCCGCTATTTCAACCGCTGCACTATTCGATCTAACACTGCTAGAGGGTAATCTTGCATTACTGCCGTCATTTTGAAAATTTATTGTTTGCCTCAGAGTTCCTTGGATCAGCAGCTCGCCATCAATATTGCCTTGCGCGACGAATGCTTGCGCACCTTCACCCACAACAGTGACATTGCCTCTTACCGTCACATCCCCATTGACATTATTCACGCCAATACCGACACTATTATCGCCTAAGATACCGATGCTGCCCGTGTTGATTATATCGCCATTATAAGTGCCATTTACGATAATTCCGCCAGAATTTAATCCTTCGACAATTATATTACCTGAATTTTCAATCAAACCAGATGTTACACCATCTTCGACAAAAATACCGGCTCTATTTCGAGCCCTAGCTACAGGGCCGCTTATTATTCCATTGGAATCATCGTCTTCTGCATCAAAATCTTCAATTACTCTAATTATTCCATCATTCACAATATCGGCATCGACTCCGGCATTGATGCTGATAGCGCGCGCATTATCCGCATCGCCCACATTGATTTCACCATCATTGGTAACATCATTATCACTATCCACTGTAATAGCCGTACCCGATTCTATATCGATTTCACCATCCTCTGTAATAGTGATATCGCCATCTGAAGACGTATTTTGCGGTGTCGTCACACGATCCCCAATCATATTCTGCGCATAAGCTTGCGTAGATAGTAACGCCATCGCAATAGCTGTCATACAAGTACAGCTTTTTAGGTTAATCATTTTAACATCCCCATTTTTTTATAATCAACGTGTTAGTTGAAATTTAATAACTCAAAGTTCAAATCAATAATTGCTGCTAGAGTTTTTTCAACCTACACCACAAAATACTAACGTTTCAATCTCTAAAACCCTTCGGAGAAATATTATTTTATGGAATTATTTTTTGCTTCTGTTACTAATTTTATAGATTTTATAGAGATAAATGAGGGTGGATAGTGAACTTAGATGTCAGAAATTTGCCTGAAATATATGATGATAGCCTCAATGATGATATATATAATTTTATTACAACGGGCATGGATAAGCTCGGCACAGAAAAACCCAGTGTAAATGATGAACATTCTGAAGATATTATTCTCATAGAAAAAATCGCTAATGGCGACGAACTGGCTTTCGCCAATCTTGTCAATAAATATAGTGGCCGATTATATACCACCGCATATCGAATATTATCCGATAGCCACGAAGCAGAAGATATTTTGCAACAAGTTTTCACAATTATTTGGCAGAAAGCTCATAGGTGGCAGCCCAAAGGCCGTGGCCTAGCTGCATGGCTTAAAAGAGTGACAATCAATAAGTCAATCGATCATAACCGAAAATTTATGTTAGTTTCCAATGATATAGAATTTGAAATAGCCGATAAATCGCCAATGCCCGATCAGGTCTTGGAAGAAAATCAATTAAGCGCGAAAATTGAAGACGCGCTCAATGCATTGCCCATTCGCCATAAAACTGCTATAATATTAAGTTATTTTGAGGGGTATAAAAATTCTGATAGCGCAGAATTACTGGGATTAAATATAAAAGCTATGGAATCTTTGCTGCACAGAGCCCGCAAAAATTTTCGCGATTTATTGACCCAAAACGGAATTGCAAATTTGGATTTTGAGGTATAATAATAATATGGCATATTATAATAAAACTTCCTCCTTAAATTCTCTATTGGGTCAGATGAATGAGCGAGAAATTCCCGACGGGCTTGCAGAAAAAATCATCGCGACCGTTACCAAATTACCGCAAGATAGCCCGAGCAATCCCAATAGTATCTCAAGCAAATTAAACAGCGAACCTATTGCTACGCGGCCTTGCGTTGCTATGCAAAAAGGCCGTAAATATAGTGTCCATTCCAATATCGGCGCATGGCACAAAGTTAAGAAAAGTGGCTTTTTCTCACATAACCCCTCTCGCGCGGCTCTATATATTGGGGGGATGGTCTTATTTTCCAGCCTAACCGTTAGCAGCTCTGTGAACCAAGATTCTTCTCAACAAATTAATATCTCTACGATCGCAAATAATATTCAAGACACGGCTGCATCTTCGATAGATAGCCCTTTACCATCGATAGCGGCTCAAGCATTGGATATTGCGCCCCCTGTTGCGCCTAATACCAATAAAATAGCAGCTACAATAGAAACAAGATCAAAGGATATAATGGATAACAGCCTGCTTGATAACAGCGCTTTGATTAAAACGAACGTACACAATAATTCAGCTAAGTTAGAAAATGAAACCGCGCATGCAGCAGAAAAACCCATGGCAGAGCCCAGCATCGACCATAATGATACAACAATGAATGATGAGACCATGGTACCTGCTGGCCGATCCGAAGTTATGACAGCAAACACCCCCGACTCGATCAAAAATGATCCGCTAGATGATATACCAATCATCGTCAGACAATCAGACCCTTCGCCAAAATCAGATGCTATAATTGAAACCGACAAAATTGAACCGCGCTTTGGTATCACAGACAATCCATTACAAAAATCTAAGCCCTTACCAGAGAGCGATGATAGCCTAACCCCTATACATATGCCGGCGAAAAGCCAGAGACTTCCTTTCCCTGCCTATTAATTGCTATTATTTCTGTTGAATATCATTGAAAGAATGATTTTCAATTTTGCTCCTATATTTACATTTTTCTTCAGTTGATAAGTTTCAAATAATGGTTAGAGACTCTCGAGTCCGATAGTTTGACGGTTTCAAATTTTATTAATCATCATATTTTTCTTTCCTACAAATAACCTATTTGGTTATTCATTATACGAAAGGTGATTCTGATGATAGATCAATTAATCAACGATGTCTTAAAACGCGAAGGCGGTTATGCCAACCATCCGCACGATATGGGCGGTGAGACTAATTGGGGTATTACCATCGGTACGGCGCGGCAACATGGCTATAATGGCCCGATGCGCGCTATGCCCAAAAGCGAAGCGCACGGCATTTACAAACGCATTTATTGGCTCAAACCACAATTTGATAAAATAGCCTTATTTACGCCCAAAATTGCCGCAGAAATGTTCGATACTGGTGTAAATATGGGCGTAGGAACGGCGATTTCATTTACGCAGCGCGCGCTCAATGCGCTCAACCGCCAGGAACGCGATTATAAAGATTTGCAGATTGATCGCATCATTGGCCCTGCAACCCTCGCCGCCTTAAAAGGATATTTACGCAAAAGAGGCGCAAAAGGCGAGATTGTTTTATTACGCGCCATAGAGGCTTTACAAGGCGCGCGCTACATCCGCCTCACCGAAAAACGCAGCACCAATGAGAGCTTTCTCTATGGATGGCTAGAACACCGTATTGGTTAATTTGAAAGGATTATAATGAGCATATTATCACAATTAATCGGCCCGATTGGGAAAATCATCGATAAAATCATTCCCGACAAAGCGGCGCGCGAAAAAGCAAAGTTAGAGCTGCTCAAATTAGAGGGTTCACAAGAGATGGAGGCGGTCAAAACGCAGCTATCGGCCATCCTCTCTGAATCCCAATCAGCAGATCCATGGACTAGCCGAGCGCGCCCCAGCTTTCTCTATGTCATATATATAATGCTCTTATGGGCCATACCCATGGGATTAATCGCTGCCATCAGGCCCGAGGCGGCGCTGAGCATCGCCAATGGTATGAACGCCTATCTCAATGGCCTACCCGAGCCGCTTTATGCGCTATTTGGAACAGGCTATTTGGGTTATACCGCTGCACGCCAATGGGGCAAAATCAAAGGCGTTGAGTGATTAAATTTGTGGTCATTATCTTTTTGGTCTCTCTCTTATTACATTAGGTACGAAAGAATAAGAACGCATCCAATCTCTTGTTGATGGGCATATCCAACCCAACATTTTTAAAATAGCTGCATAATCTAAAGATAGGTTATGCCCTATCAAAGGTTCTTGATGAAATATACGATTCCTTAAATCTTGTATCACGGTTCCGATATTACTTACATCCACCATCGTTTCATTATGTGACAGATTAGGAAAAGCGTGATGGATTTGGTTATTCCAGATTGGTCCATGATAGCTTTGTCTTAATAATGAAACCCAAAAACCAAGCGATAATGAAGCAACTATTTGCGGTGTATTTGCAGCAGTATTGTATCTATTGCGATGCCTGCGTTCAGACTTAATTATAATATCCTTTAATTTAACCCCTAACATTTGGCGACACCCAGCATCCACAGACCAATCTTCACCATATATTTGTTTAAGTGATTCATGAATCACATTCCTCAGAGCAACTTCAACAGTTTGTAGTGGAAAATGAAAACTTTGCCCAATTGCAGCATTCCATATATACAACCTATGAGCAGTGTCTTCATGAAAGCCTGCGCTCAATTTATAAGTTCTCCATCGTTCGGGAGAAATTGTTCTTTGAAAAACATTTATTAAATTTGTATCAATTCTGTTGTTAATATTATCTTGACGTATTGGCATTAATCTCTAAATCCATATTTGAGAGCCGAAGGTTGGAAGCAACCATACGGACTAGACAGAGCCCTCGGACAGCGAAAGCCCTCCGAGGGTTTCGCTTCAAAATATGGCATAAACTCAAAATAATGTCAGTAACTTTATAAGTTTTCTATATAATTAATTATCACTTATATAGTTTAGTAATTAACTAAGATATTCTTTAAATTACTATCATATTTAAGCATTCACCCCGCCAGAGCAAAGGCGGCAATCAATAAAGGATCACCCGTTTCGCGCGGATTGGCCCGTATGGCGGCTTCTTCGCGGCCCATAGCGGACCAAATGCTATTACCCGCCTTGCCAACAATATCATTGCCCAATTTACCGACATCAAACCCAGCAACCGAGCGCACCGCCTGAGAGATTAAACCATTATCAAATAGTTTCAGCCCATCGTTAATGCCTGGCACCATGATGCCAATTAAATTATTCCCAATATTGCCGCGCAAAAATTCTGTGGCTGCGCTGGGGCCTCCTTTAATGATTTGGCTAGCCCCTTCGATACCTATCGTTTTAATAGTGTCCGCAACATAGGGCGCAGCGCGCTCCGCGCCTTTTTCGGCAACGCGGTTCACTTGTTGCTGCAATTTGGTGCGCACTTTACCACTGCTCAATACGGTTGATAATAGGCTTGACCCTGCCCCGCCGCCAAATTGATCGGGTAATGCTATGCGGGTTAATTGGTCATCGTAAAAACCACCTGGCTCTATCAATTGGGCAAAGGCGCGTTGCGATGATAATGCCATTAAACGGCGCAAAGTATCGGTTAGACCAAAGCCTGGTAAGCTGGCACATCCCGATAATGTGAATAATCCGCCAGCCATCCCATAGAATAATATATCGCGTCTATTCAGTGATTTAATACTGATAAATTCAGAGTTTTTACCAATGGTTTGATGCTTAATATTATGCATAATAATCCCCTATTCTCGCATTTAATTAAGCTATAGCATAAAATTGCATCTGCAAATGGTAAACTGTGCAGCAAATGCATGACGTCTTGAGATATTCCTCCTATAGTCCTGTTATGAATCGCGCGCATGTTATATTAATGACCACAGTCATAGGGCCGCTCGATTATGCTATCCCTGATACTATGGACGTTCAAATTGGCTCTATCGTAGAAGTCCCGCTTGGGCCGCGCAAATTATATGGCGTGGTATGGGATAATGAGAACCAAGTTGAAACGCCTATCGCAGTTTCAAAGCTGCGCCCTATCATTACCGTGTTAGACTTAGCACCGCTAAATAAAGCACTGCGGGAATTGGTCGATTGGACAGCGCATTATTATCTATGTTCGCGGGCATCTGTATTGCGTATGGTGCTGCCGCCATCGGCCGCATTTAACCCCGCAATCAGCGTCACCGAATATCGCACCACGGGAGCAAACCCTGACCGTATGACACCAAAACGCGCACAGGCCCTAGACGCCATTAACGGCCAGCAGGGGCTTATCCGCGAACTAGCCTTAAAAGCGGACGTCAGCGATGCTGTAATCCGTGGGCTCGTAAAAACGGGCGCATTAGAGCCCATCGAGGTCAGCATAGATGATAGTTTTGATCTGCCCAATCCAGAATATCACAAACCGCAATTATCCGACGATCAAGCCAGAGCTGCGGCGCACTTAACCGCCATCACAAAAACGCAAAAATTTGAAGCGATAATGCTGGATGGGGTCACAGGGTCGGGCAAAACGGAAACTTTTTTTGAAGCTGTCGCGGCTTGTATCGAAATGGGGAAACAATGTTTGGTGCTGCTGCCAGAAATTGCCCTAACGCAGCCTTTTTTGCAACGGTTTGAAGAACGCTTTGGTAGCACGCCTGCTAGCTGGCACAGCGGGATGAAGCAAAGCGAGCGCAGGCGCACTTGGCGTGCAGTGTCCAATGGCGATGCCTCTATATTAATCGGGGCGCGCTCGGCTCTCTATTTGCCCTATAAAAATCTTGGCCTCATCATCGTCGATGAAGCGCATGAGGCCAGCTTCAAACAAGAAGAAGGCGTGCGTTATCATGCCCGCGATGCAGCCGTTATGCGGGCGATGCAAGAGGATATTCCCATCATTTTATCATCGGCCACACCTGCATTAGAAACGCGCTATATGGCAGAGATTGGACGATATACGGCTATTGAGTTGGCGTCGCGCTTTGGCGGGGCGCATTTGCCAGAGATTGAAACTATCGATCTTACCCAAGATGTGCCAGAGCGCGGTCACTGGATCGCACCGCGCCTTATAAAAGCGATAAAAGACACGATCGAACGCGGCGAGCAAAGCCTCATATTCCTTAATAGGCGCGGTTATGCGCCGCTCACGCTCTGCCGTACCTGTGGTCATCGCATCCAATGTCCAAATTGTACAAGCTGGATGGTGGAGCATCGATTGGTCAAGCGGCTGGCGTGTCATCATTGCGGTCATGTCATGCCGCCGCCACAGGCCTGCGCTGAATGCGAGGAAGAAGATAGTTTGGTGGCGTGCGGCCCGGGCGTAGAGCGTATCAATGATGAAATAGAGATGATGTTTCCCGAGGCTCGGACCTTTGTTGCCACATCGGATACATTATATTCACCAGCAAAGGCGGCGGAATTTGTCGCTAAGGTTGAGAATGATGAAATTGACATCATCATCGGAACGCAGCTTGTGACCAAAGGCTATCATTTCCCCAATCTGACTATGGTCGGGATAATTGATGCTGATTTGGGATTAGAAGGCGGTGATTTACGCGCCGCAGAGCGCACTTTTCAACAAATCTCGCAAGCATCTGGCCGCGCTGGTCGGGCCGCAAAAAAAGGGCATGTCTATATTCAAACGCGCGCGCCTTCTGCGCCTGTGTTACAGGCATTGGTCAAGGGCGATCGTGATGATTTTTATGCAGCCGAAACATTATCGCGCAAACATGCATCCGCACCGCCCTTTGGCAGATTTGCGGCGATCATAATATCCTCTGAAGATGAGAGCGAAGCCGCCAGTATAGCGCGCTTAATTGCCCAAACTGCGCCGCAACACAATGGCATGATGGTATTTGGCCCTGCCCCCGCACCGCTTGCAATGCTGCGTGGCCGCTATCGCCAGAGATTATTGTTACAAGCAAGGCGTCAAATTGCACTACAAGACATAGTGCGCGCATGGCTCGAACCCTTGGAGTGGCCCAAAAGCGTGCGTGTCGCCGTGGATGTTGATCCCTATAGTTTTTTGTAAAAAAATAAACATTTGATTGTGCCGATACACTATGCTTTCTTTTGAATAGTTAATATATCTGCTCATAATAATTATGGAGTTTAGTTGTGGTTTTTAATGAAAAATTGCTAGGAAATACCCACTTAAATATTTATTTTATTTATCCGCATTCAATATAATATTTTATCTATCGGCCGCTCCAGCAACATCCCAGAATGTCGATAGTGCGCGTCTCAATGTCGATACTGCGCGTCTCAATGTCGATAGTGCGCAAAGTGCAAAAGATGCCGCTATCGCAAAAAAGCCAATCATGGCGCTTGCTGGTGATATTGCGCATTCGGCTCCGCAAATATCAAAAATATGGCCTGGTTATTAGCCAGAGGAATAACCTGCCATATTTCAATATATCAATGGGTTCTACAACGCACGAAGGCGCCATTCATATCTGGGCGGAATAAGTCCCTTGGCTTTTGAAGCTAAAGTGGCATAATGATAGGCAAGTGACCGGAACTAAACCGTTACAAGTCCAGTTCTACGAAATAGCGGACAATATCAGAGTTGTCACGTTCAGCAAGCATATCAATTTTATTCTTTTGGGTATCGATACTATCCCCAAGGTAAAATTGTTTGTCAGATGAAACACGCTGCAAAGCTACCGCCAGCAATCTATCAGAATTATTCATAATATGGTGATTAAGAGTTTAATCAGCATAGTTATTCTTAATAACTGGTCGAGTCAGAATTGATTAAAGAGTGATAACTCACAGTTAGTTATAAATCTCAAAAACTTAGAATTACTCTTTTACCAATGAACCAAACCGTGGTCTTTTTTTTCATTAATCGCGTCTGGAGGTATTTGATTACAGAAAGCAACAATATTTAGACAATCATGACGTGCGCTAGGGACGATTAACCCATCATACTCAAGAAAATGAGCTACTTCAGCAATGTCCTGTGAGCGAGGATATTCTAATGATTTTTCATTATAAGATAACTGGCCATAGCGAGCAGTGTCTAGCCCAATTTTCTGTAAAGCCTTTAAATTAAGTAGTTTAAGTGATCGTTCTAGTGATAAGTTTATCTCAAAAAGCTTATACTCAACTCGTGATGGCATTATAGGTTGTCCTCTTAACAAGTGAAACCGCATTTCCTCAATAGCACCTTTCGCCATTTCAGAGCTATATAAAACATCAAAAGTTCCATCATCCCAACGTCCACCAGAACGAGAGCATTGGGTAGGATCACGACCTTTTCTTACCACTCGCCAAACTATATCATCAAAAACAATAGGATCAATCGCTTCAATTGCATCAATAAGATTATTATCTCGGCGTTTTCGTTTTAAATGAACCACTTAGATATAAACCTCATTCTCCAAGCGATCGATAATTTTCAAAATTTCGACAGTACGTTCGTCATGAATTAAGTCTATAGCTCGCTCTCCTGACAATTGCGGATGGCGGGCGTAGAGCCAGGTTCGTATCTCCTCTGAACTATAATATTCACTTAGTCTACCAACAACATAATGAAGATCGGAGAGAATCAATTCATTACGGGGTTGTGGTTTAATATCCCCCGACTTCCATCGGGATACGGTTGCTTTTGAAACTTCTGCTATATTTGCAATATCAACCCCTTTCAAACCACCATTAGCACTGAGTTCATCAAGAAATCGAGGCACAGCACTCAATAATACACTCATTAGCCCCCCCTCTTTTTCGTGTTCGTCAACGATAAATTTCGAGGACTGCATGCAATTGCTCTCTGTCCTCCCGCTCCACGTTCATCATGCAGCAGGCTAAGAGCATCGCTAAACTTGCCAATCTTACTATGGTGTTCTGTCATACGTTTTTTCAAGCTTTCAAGTTTTACACCCAAATTATCCGCGTCTACTTTAGATGGATTCAAATCTTTAATATTCCTAGCTAGCTGCTCTGCTTGACGCAATGGTTGTTCAATAAAATAATTTTCTCTATTAAAGTCAGGGATTTTAGACATTTTTTGAATTGGAGCAATAGCTTGGAATGCAGCATGTTGCCGACTTTCAGTTAACATATCGCTCACTCCATGCTGGCAGCATAGGTCTTGACATCCGAGGTGCTTCTTACCACCTTTAGCACTAGCAAGAACTTGTAATTCTTTTTTACTTAAACGTCGGCCTAATCTAGGAATTGGAATATAAATAGTACGTCCGAAAGGCTTGTTGGTATCTCTTTCTTGTGGTATTTTGTGCCAACTGGCTGCATTAAATGTCCCACGCTCACCAATCCCGTGCGCAATACCCGAAACCCCTCCAAAAGCAAGTAATGCTTGCGCCATTAACCCATCAGTATGATCCATAATTAATGGTTTTTTTAGCTGTTGAAAATCATATAGTGAAGCTAAGATTTGTTTCGCAGTCTGAGGTTTTGGTTCAGAGCCCAAGCCAGATGCACGAAACCAGACATTATCAATAGGTAAGTCTGCAATACGTTCAATAATATCTTTACGAAAGTCATCTCGATTTAATGCTGTATGCAAGTGAATAATAGGATAGTCTATAGCAATATGAGAGCCACCTTCACTATCTAAAGCTTTGCGTAAAGCAATACATGAACGCAAGTCTATATCTAACCATTTATCAAATTTTCGATCCCCTAAAAAATGAGTAGGAGAGAGAACTGTATCAACATGATGTTGGACAGCAAATTTAGCAATCCATCTAATAATATTAGCCTGGCTTTGATTATCGTTAAAATATGAAGAATCCAATACTCCTTCAGCAGTAAGTTCAGCCCAAGGTGCTTTTTTTACATGTGTTTGATATTTTGCCAGTGCAGCCAATTCTGCAACTTCTGTATCAAGTACAATCTCCACACCATCATGCTTTAATGCCTCAACAAACTCTTTTTGATTACTAATGCGAGAAGCATCAAAAATTGCTCTATCAATTGGTAATCGGCCAGCTGCATATAAATCACCAAATCGTCCATGTGCACCATCTACTCTAATAAATTGAGCGATAGGGCGGGTCATACTTTTGAACTCAATTACATTACTTGTCACATTATGACTCCATTAACATATTAGTTTCATGAAAATTATATATGAAACAATTATGTTAATTGCAAGTAAATTATTTATTACTGTCCGCTCTTAGAGAGTGAAATAAAATTAGATATGATGAGTAAATCAATCTATCAACATACAGACTCATTGATAGCACATAACTCACACGCTTTTCACACGGAGAATGAGAATATTTGTGAGCATCTATGGTTTTTATGATTTTCTATAATTTTTAATATATTGAAATCGCTGTATTTTATTAAATATGATTTTTATATTTAGCCCTTTGAACGGACTTCTAATCTGGGGGCCATAGGTTCAAGCCCTGTCGGGTTCAGCAATTTTAAGCATTCAAATTACGCATGTATTGGTTGATGGTTGCTCGCCAAAGGCATAAAAGCAAAGGCATAAAAAAGGCCAGCGCAAAGCCAGCCTTTTTCAATAATAATTGCTCTGGAAATTATGCAGATTGCAGATTTACCGCAGCTTGCTTGCCATTTTGACCGGTTTCGATTTCATAGCTTACGCGCTGGTCTTTATCCAATGTTTGCATGCCAGCGGCTTGTACTGCTGTGATATGTACGAAGCTGTCATCGCCGCCATCTTCGGGAGCGATAAAGCCATAGCCCTTGTCTGAGTTGAAAAATTTTACTGTACCGATAGGCATATTAGTTTCCTTTATGAAACGAGTTTAACCCGCTGCAAAAGCGCAACGAGTCGGATCGCCGTTAGTCGTGTCGTGAAAGGAAAATAGTCTGCAGCCTAGCGGTTAGCTGCAATATATTGCAGAAAACATATAATGCGCCATAGTCCGTCGCAAATTCCGACGCTAGCACATAGACCTTTAGCAGCACTAAGTTCATATAGCAAATTTTGTATTATTTCATTTTATTTGCGACTATGATACAGTGACTTATATCAATAATAATGGTGAGATGAGATGAAAATAATGGGAGAAAATTGGGCCAGAAATCTAGCGTTGGTAATTTTAGCAATCCTATATTTCTTGGCGGGTGTCGCACATATTAGAACACCAGAAAGGTTTTTGGCGATCACCCCGCAATGGGTTCCTTATCCCGATCATGTCATATATTGGACAGCTATTGCCGAGATATTGGGTGCTATCGGCTTGTGCATCCCCAAAGTTCGCAAAGCAGCGGGTATAGGACTTGCCCTCTATGCAATATGTGTTTTTCCCGCCAATATTCACCATGCTGTAAATAATGTTGCCGTTGATGGCGAAACATTAAGCTGGTGGTATCATGGCCCAAGGCTAGCATTTCAACCCATCGCTATTTGGTGGGCATTATGGGCAAGCCGCGCAATCGATTGGCCGTTGAAACAATCAAATTAATTATCAATGCAAGTAACATTATGCCAGCTATAGGCGAAACTTATCCTAGATATAGTGTAGGAGAAGATAATGATTATGAATGCGCGCATAAAAGCTGACTCTCATAAATGCCCATCCATTACTGCTAGCCTCTTGACTCTATCATTATTTTTCATAACCGCTCCTGCCTATGCGCAAAAAGCCGCAGAACCCGCCCAAGAAACTATTATTGATAGCAGTTCAGAGCAGCACAGCCCAATCATCCCAAAAGCCCCTGAAACACCATTATTTGATCCAGATGCACCAGAGCCAAGCGGAACAGAAGAGCCTGCAAAGCCCTCGGCAAAAGCCATTGCTTCATTGGCTATGATGGATAAGGCTCTTAAAGAGATTGATGAAATGATTGAGCGCGATGGAAATAGCTGGCAATTTGAAATTAAAGACACACAAATTTTGGTTGTGAGCGATCCATTAGCGGGAAGAATGCGGATAATGAGTCCTATCATTCAGGCAGATTCGCTTAGCCCCGAATTATTAGCGCGCATGATGCAAGCCAATTTTGATAGCGCATTGGATGCACGTTATGCGATTGCTAATGGTCTATTATGGGGCATTTATATTCACCCATTGGCCAATTTATCCAAAGAACAATTTTTATCTGGGCTTGGACAAACCATATCCATCGTTAATAGTTTCGGTACAAGTTTTTCAAGCGGCAGTGTCATTTTTGGCGGCGGTGACAGCCAAAATATTATCGAAGAACAGAGTGAAGAGCAAGAAGAGGAGCGCGAAGCCAATAGCTTCACCTAAATTTCTCAACCGAATAATAGATCGCTTAATTTGGATCTATGCCATGCTGCATCTCCAAATTGTGATGCGTGAAAAATAGCCGCTCGGCGATGCAAACCCGCGTCGCAACCATGGGTAAACCCAAATCCGCCATGAAATTGAACGGCGCGATCTGCTGCATTGCTATAACAGCCATCGGATGAAGCTTTGGCCATGCGTACTGCAATTTCGCCAATGCCTTGGTCATTATAATTATGCGCAGCACTATAGAGGTGCGAGCGCGCTTTTTCATAACTGACATAGGCATCTACGGCTGGATGTTTGAGCGCTTGATATGCACCAATGACCTTATCAAATTGCTTGCGTGTTTTCAGATATTCGACCGTATAATCGATAACGCTTTGCGCACCGCCGCACATTTCTGCGCTTTGCAATAGGATCGCTGAAAGCTCAATCTGTGCAAAAGCAGCCATATCATTATCGCCCGCTAAAATAGCATCTCCATCGATAGTTATATTTGCCAAATCAAAAGTAAAGCTGCGCTTTGTTTCATCGATAATATATTCACGGCGCAGCGCATTTTTTGGGATATTAGATTTCTCTATAATCGCCAATTTTGGTTTATTATCTATTAGAATGGACACAATGATGATGTCTGCACTATGCCCCCATAAGCAAAATTGCTTTGTGCCGCTAAGAGCATATTGATTTCCAATTTTATCAGCTTTTGAATCAATATTATGCAAATCCCAATCCCCATTGGCTTCTGATAAAGCCATAGTAGCAATGCTACCCGCAGCAATCATGGGCAAATATTTTGATTTTTGTGCTTCGCTTCCCGCCGCCAATAGAGCCTGGGCTGCGAGCGTCGAAGCAATAAAGGGCGAGGCCATCAAGCGGCGGCCCATCTGCTCCGCAATGGGAACGACTTCGGACAATGACAGCCCTATTCCATCATATTTTTCGGGTAAAGCGATAGCAAGCCAACCGAGTGCGGCCATTTCTTGCCAAACCGATGCCTCAAAACCATCGTCGCTCTCCATAAGATCGCGAACTTTATCTATCGAAGATTTATCGCGGCAAAAATTTGTAGCAACATCCAAAATTTCAATTTGTTCTTCGCTAAATCCTAAATTACCCAATTCCATAAAAAATCCTCTCGCACTACCATTGCCACTGCCTATTATAGGATGCAATATAAGATTAATCGAACGGTTAAATTAATATTTGGGCAATGAGCAGAGCTGCTATCCAAGGATAGTATATCATCCAACTCTACTGAAATTAGGGATAATAAGTTCAAACAAAAGCAATATAGCGGACCTCTAAGGTGAGACTTCGAACGCACTTTTTGACGCTTTGGCGCAGTGGAATGATCATCTTAAAGATACCAACTTGGAAGGCTTTCATGGACCAAAACCATGAGTGGGTCACTCAAAGATGGGTTTGATAGTGCTGCTAACCCTTCGATAGAAAAAGCACAGAAAGATTATCCAAAACCTATTTCAGTACGCTTTAGCGATGAAGAGCGTGATGAATTGGA
>CALLJS010000009.1 GCA_938050045.1 uncultured Sphingomonadaceae bacterium | reverse complement strand
CATAATCATATCAACGGCACCCACAAACTTTTGGAATCAAGCCAAACGCTACTTAAGGAAATATAATGGTATCCTCAAAAGAATTTCCATTTATTCCTTAAAGAATGTGAATTTCGTTTCAATTAAAGCCAACCAGATCAGCTCTTGAAAACACTACGCAAATGGCTCAAACCAATCCATCAATAACCCATCTCATAGGTCAGACCCATTTTATTAATGTGAAACCATGAAATGTAGAATCAGATATATTTAATCTCAAGTGATTCAAACATAATAATAATATATTTAATTACCTTATTAATTAATGGTAAAATCACAGCGTATAGCTGATATAAATGGCCCAACCAGCAAGGCCAAGAAGCGTTAGCAATGTTATAATAGTTCCAATCAGGCGGCCTTTTTCAAGCGAGCCCCCATCCATGCCAAAGCCATGGCCTATACGGCCCAAAATATAGAGGGCAGACACAATCCAAAGCACCATATTGGTGCCAATGCTAAATTCTATGGCGGCGATTAATATTAGAACCAATGGTGCGCTCTCAATGAAATTGCTGTGCGCGCGCATACGGCGTATCACATTTTCATTGCTGCCATCACCAACGAAGACTTTTTCGGCAATGCGCACTTTGCCCACGCGCATCATGAGCCAAATGTTTAATAGTGCGGCGGCTGCCGCGATTGTAAGCGTGATTGAAAGTTGCATTTTGATTCCCAGATAATGAATGATAATATGAATTATTGATATTTTTTGATAATATTTACCTTAGCCTGCCCGTGACATATTGCAAAGTCCTAAAAACCCGTTATAGCGCACCGCTTAGCAATGCAATATTATGTTTTGTGATTCTTACCGCTTTATGGTATAGGATATTAAAACATGTACAATATTGTTTTTATTACCAATGACTTAAACAAAGAGCGGGTCTCGAAATGGCTGTACCTAAAAGAAAAACTACACCGTCTAAGCGCGGAATGCGCAGGTCACATGATGCGTTGAAAGTAGAGGCATTTCAAGAATGTCCAAATTGCGGCGAATTAAAACGCCCCCATCATATGTGCGGTGAATGCGGATATTATAATGGCCGCGAGATACTCTCACTCGTCTAATTTCTGTACAGATATAAGCGAATAATTAAGCTTGTATATAATGCTACAGGTCAATATCATTTCACAATGTTGAAACATAATCTAATGCCCCTCTTTTATTGGAGAATTAAACAGTGACCATTGAACCGCTTATCGCCATCGACGCGATGGGTGGAGATGAAGGTATATCTGTGATGGTTGCTGGTGCTGCATTGGCGCGGCATCGCCATCCCAATTTTCGATTTTTACTGGTTGGTGATAAAGATGATATTGCGCTTGCGCTCGAAAATCATCCTAATCTGAGGGCTTATTGCGAAATATTACATACCACCGATATTGTCTCTTCGGATGATAAAGTATCACGCGATTTATTGCGCCGATCGAAACGGACATCGATGGGCTCGGCCATTGATGCTGTGAAATCGGGTAAGGCAAGTGCGGCGGTAAGTGCTGGCAATACAGGTGCATTATTGGCGATTGCAAATTTTGCTTTGCGTTCCATGCCTGGGATTGATCGTCCTGCGTTAGCCGCTTTATTGCCGACCATGAAAGACAGCGATGTGGTCATGCTTGATCTTGGGGCTAATACAGAATGCGATGCGCGCAATTTGGTGCAATTTGCCGTTATGGGCGCAGCCTATGCGCGCGTTATTTATGGTATTGAAAAACCAAGCGTAAAATTACTCAACATCGGGACTGAGGAAATTAAGGGTAAAGACAGCGTTCGGGCGGCGTCCAATTACCTCACAGATACGGATAGCTTGCCGCTGAGTTTCCAAGGCTATACCGAGGCCGATAAAATCAATAGCGGCGATGCAGATGTGATTGTATGCGATGGTTATTCAGGCAATATTGCCCTGAAAGCGGTCGAGGGCGCAGCGCGCTTTGTGACCGATTTGTTGAAGCGCGCTTTCACCAGCTCTATCCGATCTAAATTTGGGTTTTTAGTATCGCGGCCAGCCACCGAATTGCTCAAGCATCATCTGGACCCCAATAATCATAATGGCGCGGTGTTTATGGGGCTAAACGGTGTTGTCGTAAAAAGCCATGGCAGCGCAAATGAGAAAGGCGTTGCCAAAGCTATCGAAGTGGCTGCTTGTCTCGTAGAAGATAAAATCACTAAACGTATCGCAGAAGATATTAAATCAATTGATGGATTATCGGCTGATTTTGGCGATGCAGGGTTTGATAAGGGTGATTTGGAGAATGGAATATGAGCGATTCTCCCATTAGAGCAGCCATCAAAGGTACAGGCTCTGCATTGCCTCGCAACAGGGTTTCAAATGCGCAATTAGCCGAGCGAGTAGACACAACCGATGAATGGATAACCGAACGCACTGGTATTAAATTTCGCTATATAGCTGACGATGATGAAACAACCGCCTCTTTGGCGGCGCAGGCTTCAATAGAAGCTCTGAAAAGCGCGAATATGGATGCATGCGATATTGATCTTATCATTGTGGCTACCGCGACACCCGATCAAACATTCCCAGCGACGGCGACCATTGTCCAAAATATAATAGGTGCTAATGGTGGCGTTGCATTTGATGTGGCCGCTGTATGCTCAGGTTTCCTCTATGCTTTTTCTGTAGCAGAAAGCATGATTAGAGCTGGTAGTGCCAAAAACGCGCTCGTGATTGGTGCCGAGACATTTAGCAGAATTTTGGATTGGGAAGATCGGACAACATGTGTCTTATTTGGCGATGGTGCTGGTGCTGTTGTGCTGTGCGCCGATAACAGCGGAAAGGGCGCATTAGCGACTAAATTGCATGCCGATGGCGCGCATAATCAACTGCTTTATGTTGATGGTGGGCCATCAACCACGCAAACTGTTGGTAAATTGCGGATGAAAGGGCGCGAAGTATTTCGCCATGCCGTTGTGAATTTGACCAATGTTTTGAATGAAGCATTAGACGCCGCCAACATAGCACCGCAAGATGTTGATTGGGTTGTACCGCATCAGGCCAATGCTAGAATCATAGATGCCACGGCTAAAAAATTAAAATTGTCGCCAGACAAGGTGGTCAAAACGGTGGATCAGCATGCAAATACCTCTGCGGCTTCGGTTCCACTTGCGCTCGATGTTGCTGTGCGCGATGGCCGGATTAAAGACGGCGATATAATCATATTAGAAGCTATGGGCGGCGGCTTTACATGGGGTGCTTCGGTGGTTCAATATTAATATTCTATTTAGGTCTCAATGCAGCGTCTAACAAGCGCGTACGAGCATAGCATCTTTGCGCTTGCTTGTCCTTCTTATGGTTTTATGTAAGACCTTGGCGTATGGACTTTCCTATGGCCGCGGAGCTTCAAACTATACGGTGCATCTAAATAGGTTTGGCCTTTTAATTATTAGATTTATTTTTTCTAATCTTATTTCGTTATTTTACTTCGTCACTATTATATGCTATCTGATTAAAAAATCTAATAAATCATCTTGCGATATAAGGTTATGAGCAGGATGTGCATATAGGGGATACTCATGACTGATACTGCAACGCTCACGCGCGCAGACTTGGCAGATGCCATTAAACAACAAATAGGCTTATCGCGCTCTGATGCTTCCAACATAATTGAATCGGTTATGGAGCATATTCTTGTGGCTGCAGAATCGGGTGAAAATGTCAAAATATCTGGATTTGGTACATTTGTAATTCGTGACAAAGATCCTCGTATTGGGCGTAACCCTAAAACTGGCGTAGAAGCTGAAATTTCAAAGCGCCGAGTTCTCACTTTTCGTGCGAGCCAAGGGATGCGCAGTCGCATTAGCTAATCATAGTCATAGCTTAGGAGAATAAGTTTTGGAAAAATCGCAAGACGCTCTTAAGACCATTGGTGAAATATCCAAAAATCTAGGCGTTCAACCGCATATATTGCGCTATTGGGAAGAGAAATTCTCAATGCTAAATCCTCTTAAACGCGCTGGCGGTAGACGTTATTATCGCAGCGAAGATGTGCAATTATTACATGAAATTCATCACCTTATCTATGACCAAGGCTATACGATAAAAGGGGCGCAAAAATATTTGCGCGCCGCCAATAAAAATCCAAATGATAATGATGGTTCATCTTATGCTTCGCCTGCTTATGAGCGCGCGATGAATGGTGATTTAGAGAGTGAATTGATCCAAATTGCGCATGGTTTGCGCCAAGCTCTCGCGTCCTAAATTAATAAATAGAGCCATATAAAAACCTTAAATATTATTAGGGCCAAAGTTCGGATCGATATTTCTCGGCGGCATGAATGTTTCAAACTGTGCTGGGTTATTAGAGAGTTCGGTCCAATGGTTACAATCAAGGTGCAGCTTTGAAAACGCCCCTGTGGGATATTTTTTCTCGACCATATCGCGAAGTTTTGATCCATTATCAGGGACAAGGTCAAATATGATATCCTCTATCCCAGGGTTGTGACCAACCACTAATATATGAGCATAGTCATCATCGCTCTCGCGCACCACATCTAATATTGTCGCGGAGGATGCGAGATAGATTTTGCGCTCCCAATCTATATCAAATCTCTTGCCATAGCCTTCGATGAAATATTCTATTGTTTCCTGTACGCGCAGTGCAGGGCTCGCGATAATATGATCAAAACGAATTTTTTGCGCCGCGACCCAATGTCCCATAGCCCGAGCAACACGCTTACCTTTATCGTTCAAAGGACGATCAAAATCGCGCGTTGTTGGGTCTTGCCAATCAGATTTTGCATGCCGTAAGAGGCTGAGTTTTTTCATGATATGGAACCTAAAATATATTATCTTCGATATCGAAGTCTTTTTTCTTTTGCATCAATTTGGGTTGCGATGAAAGCTTTGTTTTTACCGATTGTATGGCTTCATCTAATGTTACGCGCTTGATGATAGTGCCATCAGGAAAAGCATTGAGCAAGCGCGAAGGCGTGGCCGCTGATAATAATATGAAATGGCCAACATCATCGGCGCGCCGGATTAACCGACCAAAAGCTTGGGCAAGGCGGGCGCGAATGATTCGATCATCATAATCTGTCCCGCCATTGGCAAGACGTCTAGCTTTGTGCAAAATATCGGGACGCGGCCAAGGGATTTGTTCCATAATGACAAGCCGCAAGGAATTACCAGCTATATCGACACCATCGCGCAGCGCATCGGTTCCCAATAAAGAGGCATTGGGGTCATCGCGGAAAATATCGACCAAAGTCCCCGTATCAATAGGATCAACATGCTGCGCATATAATGGCAAACCATCGCGCGCCATTTTGTCGGCAATACGCGCATAGGTTGACCGTAATCTCTTAATAGCCGTAAATAAACCCAACGCGCCACCGCCCGATGCGCTGATTAATTGCGCATAAGCTCCTGCAAGGGCTGCATTATCACCGCGTTTCACATCGGTGATGATGAGCACTTGCGCTTGAGTGGCATAATCAAATGGGCTGCTTGCTTCAAATGTGACGGCGGGATAATCAAGCTGGTGCGCCCCCGTACGCTGTTTGGCATTGTCCCAATCGCCGCCACTTTTTAGCGTTGCCGATGTCACCATCACCCCTTGGGTTGGTTCATAAACAGTTTTTTTGACGGGTATCATTGGGTCTAACCAATGGCGATGCAGCCCCATGTCATATTCGCGTCCTTCAAACCGTTCAACCGCTATCCAGTCGACAAATTCTGGATCAAGAACACCATTAAGGCGCGATAATAAGGCCATCCACCCCGCTATCGTATCAACGCGCCACGCAAGGCTCTGAATCGACCCCTCGATTCGCGCGCGCGATTGCCCATCCATCCAATCGGGTGGGTTGCTTATCATGGCCTCCAACCGCAATCCCAATTTATTAAGAGCTTTGTATAAATCATCCAATGCGCTAAGTGCTTCTTCGCTAGCCTCGATAACATTGGCATCTATCTGCACCAATTCGGTTTCTAAACTATAGCCGCTATCGGCGCTCTTATCGCGGGTATAAACCATCTGTCGTATCGCCGCGAATAATGTCTCAAATGGCCCGCTGGGCAGCCCTTCTTGAATGCGTCCGAGCCAACCTTCTGATGGGAAAGCTTCTGCGGTATTTGATGCGGCATTAATGGCCATTGCGCCCGTTTCATCATAAGAGGCGACATCAGCAAGCCGCGCCGATAGGCCGCGTCTGCGGCCGCGCGCTTTGCCCTCTGGCCCGATAATCCAGCGGCGCAATTCGATGGTTTCTTGGCCCGTTAAAGCAGCGGCAAACATAGAATCTGCTGCATCAAAAAGATGATGCCCTTCATCGAATATGATACGGCTTGGCCGATGCTCATGCTCTCTACCGCGCGCCGCATTGACCATCACCAGTGCATGATTGGCGATGACAATATCGGCATTTTGGCTGTCGCGGCTAGCGCGTTCAATGAAACATTTTTTATAATGCGGACAGCCTGCATAAATACATTCACCGCGCCTGTCGGTAAGAGCATTGGAACCATTACGCCGAAATAATGTTGTAAGCCAACCGGGTAAATCGCCGCCCACCATATCACCATCTTTGCTATAGGCGGCCCAGCGCGCAACAAGCTGCGCTAATATGGCCGCACGTCCTGCAAAGCCGCCTTGTAGCGCATCTTCTAAATTGAGCAAACAGAGATAATTTTCGCGGCCTTTACGCACAACAACCTTAGCTATGAAATCAATTTCATGCGGATAGAGCCGCCGTGTTTCCTGGGTTAATTGACGCTGCAATGCCTTGGTATAGGTGGATATCCAAACGACCCCATCGGCCGCTTTTGACCATAGCGCCGTTGGTGCTAAATAACCGAGCGTTTTACCAATGCCCGTGCCGGCCTCTGCCAAGATCATATTGGGCGAATGCTCGGCTTTGCGCGGCGCAAATATATAGCCTGCGGCCTGCGCATAATCGCGTTGGCCTTGGCGTTTTTCAGCACCATCGCCAGTGAGCTTATCAAGCTTACCCAAAATTGTTTCAGGCTCAATCACACTAGTGCGCGGTGGTCCGCGCGGCGGGCTTTCTTCCCATTCTTTCAGCCGTGAAAATAACCATGGTTCGGCCTCTTTGGGCTTATTAAGACAAGGCATGATTGCAGATGCCCACGGCCAGCGCATCCGATAAAGACTTTGGGCACTATCCCATGCGCCTATGCGCTGCGACCAGTGCGGGGATTGCATTTTTTTAAGGAGATATTGTGCTGCTTTGCGATAGAGCATGGGATAGGCGGATTCGTTTTTTGGTATTTCAAAGCCAAGCGTTTTGGCAAGACCGCTTGGCGTCGGCACCATAAATTGGGCAGGCAATACAAAGGCAAATAGCTCCAATAAATCCAACCCCGATAATTCCGCATAGCCCAGCCGCTGCGCGACCAATGGCGCATTCATCATTATCATCGGTGTGTCGGTTGCGCGGCCTATGGCTTCGCCTTTTGAAACAGCTTTCACCGTGCCATCAGACTCGCAAACCCAAATACCGCTATGGCTGGCATGCAATGTTGGAAAAGACAGGTTTATATCGCTCACATTTTTCGACTAACTGTTATACAGATACCAATCAACATATTTGCGCATGTTTATGTATAACCTATCGCTATGGCTTGGAATTGCGTTTCTATTACTCTACAGCGGCATGATTAATGTTTGAACTTTTAATAGGAAGATATATCCGTGACCGATTATAGCGAATTTGCGATGAAATCTAAAGCTTGGCCTTTTGAAGAAGCGCGCAAATTGCTCAAACGCTATCGCAGTGAGCGTGGTGCGCCTGCGCCTAAGCCCAATGACGAAGCGATGTTGTTTGAAACGGGATATGGGCCATCGGGGCTGCCGCATATCGGAACGTTTAACGAGGTGCTGCGAACGACTATGGTGCGCCGTGCTTATGAAGTGCTTACGGGCAATAAAACGCGCCTCATTGCCTTTAGCGATGATATGGATGGGTTTCGCAAAGTACCCACCAATGTGCCCAATCAGGATATGCTGGCCACGCATTTGCACAAACCGCTTACCCAAGTGCCAGACCCTTATGAGAAATATGAGAGCTTTGCGCATCATAATAATGCGATGCTGCGCGATTTTTTGGATCAATATGGTTTTGATTATGAATTTGTCTCTGCTTCCGATAAATATAAGAGCGGCGCATTCGATGAAACATTGAAATTGGTGCTAGGGCGTAACCAACAAATATTAGACATCATGTTGCCGACCTTGGGCAAAGAACGCCAAGCCACCTATTCACCGATATTACCGATTAGCCCTAAAAGCGGCCATGTATTGCAAGTGCCTGTTGAAGTGGTTGATGCGCAAAATGGTCTCGTGCGCTTTGAAGATGATGGCGAAATGATCGAGCATAATATCCTCTCGGGCGGCGCGAAATTACAATGGAAAGTCGATTGGGCAATGCGTTGGAGCGCGCTGGGCGTTGACTATGAAATGTATGGAAAAGACTTAACCGAGAGCGGGATACAATCGGGTAAAATTGCCAAAGTTTTGGGTGCGCGCAAACCCGAGGGTTTGATTTATGAAATGTTCCTTGATGAAAAAGGTGAGAAGATTTCTAAATCCAAAGGCAATGGATTATCGCTGGAAGAATGGCTGCGCTATGGCAGCCAAAATAGCCTTGCTTTTTATATTTACCGCGACCCCAAAGCGGCCAAGCAATTGCACATGGGCGTCATCCCAAAAGCCGTCGATGATTATTTTCAATTCCGTGCATCATGGCATGACCAAGCGCCTGACAAACAATTAGGCAATCCCGTGCATCATATTCATAATGGGGATGTTCCATCGGATATTATTCCAGTGACCTATGGCTTATTATTAAATCTAGTCGGGGTGATGGGCGATGCAAACCGTGAGCAAATTTGGAGCTATTTAAGCCAATATGCCCCCGATGTTTCTCCCGAAAAATATCCTGATATGGATGAGCTGATTGGCAATGCCATGGCCTATCATAAGGATTTTATTGCGCCCACTTTGCAGCGCCGAAAGGCAGCGGGTATAGAGATAGCAGCATTGCAACGATTGGATAGTGAATTGGCTAATCTGAGCGATGATAGTGCAGCCGAAGATATTCAAACATTGGTCTTTACCATTGGCAAAGAAGGCGGTTTTGAAAATCTGCGTGATTGGTTTCAAGCATTGTATGAAACACTACTTGGTTCACCACAAGGCCCGCGCATGGGCAGCTTTATCGCGCTTTATGGTATCGACAATAGCCGTAAATTAATCGCAGATGCGCTTGATTAATTATGATATATTATATTAGGAGTATATCAGGAGGATGTTATGTCAGCTTCAAACTTTAAAACGCAAAATGATACTTATAGAAAATTATTTGGTAATGGCCTTACATATCATATTCCAATGTTTCAGCGCGATTATAGCTGGACCGATACTGAATGGCAGGAACTATGGTCGGACATTCAAGAGATATTAGAATCTGATGATTCAGCTCATTATATGGGGTATTTAGTGCTACAAACAAAGGATGATAGATCATTTGATGTTATAGATGGACAGCAGCGCTTAACCACTATGTCTATCATTATGTTATCTATACTAAGATGCTTAAAAAAGGTTGCCGAAGAAGGAGAGTCTACTGAGCAAAATCAAAGAAGAATAAATGAGATACGCTCTAATTATATTGGACACCTTGATACAATTACTCTGATTACAGAGCCTAAACTCTCGCTCAATCGTAACAATGATGATTACTATCAACAATATATGGTACCTCTAAGAGAGCTACCGAAACGAAATATTAGTTCTTCTGAACATTCAATGCGCAAAGCCTCGGATTGGTTCTTTGCTAAGATACAACACTTTATTTCCAAAAATAAAAACTCTGATGATATTGGAGTATTATTAGCAAAACTTGTCCAGCAAATTAGCGATAAACTATTTTTTACGGTAATTACCGTTTCTGATGAATTGAACGCTTACAAGGTGTTTGAAACACTTAATGCCCGTGGAGTAAGGTTATCTGCAACTGACTTGTTAAAAAATTATTTTTTCTCAGTCATACATAACAGCGGTGTCAACGATAGGGAAATGCAAGCAGTCGATAATCGTTGGGCAAAAATAGTTACGCGTTTGGGTGAGGCTAAGGTTACAGATTTTCTTCGCACTCACTGGATAAGTCGGCATGGCGTTGTTAGGAAACCAAATTTATTCAAAACTATAAAAAGGAGTATTACTAACCGTGACAATGTTTTTGAATTAATATCAGCATTAGAAGATGATATTGACCCATATTTAGGAATGACTTCACCAGATAGTTCTGATTGGGATGATAGCGTAAAGGCTAATGCGGCTCTATTGAAACTATTTAGAGTTACTCTTCCTTATCCCTTATTGATTGCAGCAAAACATAAATTAGATAACAATACTTTTGCAAATTTGCTTAGCAATATTGTTACCATTTCTATAAGATATAATGTTATTGGTGGTTTGCAGGCTAATGATCAAGAAAATATATATTCCTCTGTAGCCCAACAAATCTCCAGAGGAGAATTAATTACCGAAAACGAGATTCTAAAAAAGTTGAAATCAATATACCCTAGTGATGATTCTTTTAGATCAAGTTTTGCAGACAAAGAAATTAAAACTACAGACTCACGTAATAATCGTATCGTAAAGTATATATTAACTGCTATTGAAAGGCAATTATTTGAAAAGGTTATTGACTATAACGACCCCAAAGTAACAGTTGAACATATTTTACCCCAAAACCCTGAGAATGGTTGGGATCAATTTTCAGACCATGATCATGAATTATTTTTATATAGATTAGGTAATATGACTTTAATGCAAGTTAAGGGAAATAGAGATATAGAAAACTACCCTTTTAATAAGAAAAAAGAGGTTTTAAAACAAAGTATATATGACTCTACTAAATCGTTGGGGCTTGAAAATAATGAGTGGGAAATTGAAAATATAAAAACACGCCAGAAAAAAATGGCAAGAACAGCCACAGCTATTTGGCGTATTGGTCAATTATCTTAATTATTTATGATTGATATTTTCACCACGGGCGGGACGATTGATAAAGTTTATTTTGATGCTTTATCCGAATTTCAAATCGGCCCTACGACGCTGAGTGATATGTTGCGCGAAAATAATGTCTATGCGCCGCACCGCGTGACACAGCTTATGCGAAAGGACAGTTTGGATTTAACCGATGCGGATCGCAACACTATTTTGAATGCCGTTCAAACAAGCGATGCTAGCATGATATTGGTGACACATGGCACAGATACGATGGTTGATACAGGCAGGGCCTTGTCCCAAATTAAAGGCAAAACTATTGTCCTGACGGGTGCTTTGCAGCCTGCGCGCCTTCGCAATAGCGATGCAGAATTTAACGTTGGTTTTGCGTTGGCGGCGGTGCAATTTCTGTCGCATGGGGTCTATGTGGCCATGAATGGGCAGGTTTTTGATCCGCTACATACGGTGAAAGATCGTGCGGCTAGCCGCTTTAAGGTTTTAGAAACCAAATAAATACACCAATGCTTTAGTATATTATTAAATAATCTTCGCTAGGCGGAGGCATGGCTATTGTCTCTCCTTTGATTATATGTCTGTCGCTATCGGTTTGCAGCGCACCCATTACCACGCCCAATGTTGCGCGCGGCGATGCTCCAAAGCAAGTGATAAAGAGCAAAATCATTGTTCCTTCTACTGTGCAATCGAGATTATCGATCGAAGATCAGAAGCCCATTAAAGATATTTTTCGTTTAAGCTATAATCGCATTGCAGAACGGCCTATCCTCTCCAAACCAGAGCCATTGCCCGCATTTACAACAGAGATTGAATTGACGCCAAGTTCATGGCCCATGCGCGGTACATTTAATCCGCTGGGGCTGAAGCTAAAGCTGCGCATGCCGCTGTAACTATTGGGTTATGATGCGCATGACAGACGCATAATTTTCCTCAATCTTCATACGATTATGATGCGGGCGCACTATATCATGCGCCCGAGGTAAATTATAGCATGGCACGCCCATGAATAAATGATGTTCACAATGATAATTGACATAATAGGGAGCGACGGTTGCGCGGGCTAATAGGCTAGCTCTGGTCGTGCGGGCATGGCTGAACGGATCATCGCTTCCCACAGGAGCGCAGGCATGTTCAGCGATGTTACGGATGCGTAAAAATAGCTGAAAAGTCGTTGCTAGGGCTATGATCCAAAACAGGAATGGCACCCAACCCACGGTGGCTAGGCTGAGGGTTAAAATGATTGCCTGAATTAACAAAAATCGCAGCATTGTTTTGGCGGTTGCTATCGCGCCGTCTATTGTGGTGATAGGTGCTGCAACACCGCTGCGGCTCTGTTGGTTAAACACCGTGCCTGCGCTAGTATCGCGCTTATTGCTCATACCACGTTTATCGCGCTTATTGCGCCGCATCGCCAGCAATCCCCTCCAGCCATTGCTCATTTGAAAACTGCGTTGTTTGAAAAATGTTTGTCCGCTTAAATCACGGATAATTTTGCGCCGCAAGCTCGCACGGCTGGTTGGGAAGGGCGCAGATAGCCCCAGATCAGGGTCTTCCTCTTGCTGTGTAAAGCGGTGATGCATCAAATGATAGGCGCGATAAGATTGCAAATCAGCCCCTGTAGCATCGCCGGCAAGCCATTGACCCAGAAAATTATTGACCTTGCGCTTGGGGTGCAATGCGCCATGCGCTGCGTCATGCATCAATATGGCCAATCCCAATTGTCGCCCGCCCAATAAAGCGATGATGATCGGGGCGACAATCAACCCAGCTATCCAATTCCATTGCCACACAATTGCGCCGCCCCACGCGATTATTATTACGCTCGCCCAAGCATGCGCTATCAATGCCATGCCCCTCCAACCAGACACTTTGGTCAGCATATCCCATTGTTCGCGGGTAAAAATGTCGAGCGGTTTGACCGCTTTTACGGCTGGCAATTGTCTCTCCTTATGGCTTGATGATAGCCTATAAAGGCCCATTTGCCAATCATCTTAGAGCATCGGCGAGGCGCATCATAAAGGCCGCACCTTTTTTCATTTCGCGCATCAAAATATATTCATTGGGTTGATGCGCTTGCTCGATAGAGCCTGGGCCGCATATCACCGTTGGGAAGCCCGCAGCGGCAAATTGTCCGCCTTCGGTAGCATAAGAAACCACGCCATTATCGCCATTATCGCCCGTTAAAGCGCGCACGAAATTCTCTACATCGGCGCCTGCTGTTGGGGCCAGAGCAGGCGCATTGCTGTGGAGTGTCATTGTGACGCCAGCTCCTTCAAATGCTGTACCAATTTCGCTATTGAGAGCATCGATTTTGGCCTTGAAGGGTGCGATAATCTCTTGCGCATTTTGGCCAGGAGGACAGCGCAAATCAAAGATAAATTTGCATTTTTTAGCAAGAATATTCGAGGCCGTTCCACCATGAATTTCACCAATAGTTAGCGTCGCATGCGGCGGCACAAACGGTGATTTTGGATCGGCCTCTTCCCATAATTTGCGAGCTAATTCAGCAAGTTCATACATTAATTCGACCGCGACCATATTGGCTGAAATACCCAGATGCGTCAGGCTGCTATGCGCTTCATGGCCGCTCACTTCGACCTCATAAAGCGATATGCCCTTATGCCCATTAATCACCTTCATCATGCTCGGCTCACCAATGATAGCCGCGCGCGGAGTGGCGATATTTTGCGCCATTCGCGCAATCATTGCAGGAGCACCTTGGCAGCCAATTTCTTCGTCATAACTGATCGCAAGATGCACCGGTTTGGCGCAAGATGCAAAGCGCGGAACGGCGGCCAAAGCCAGCGCGATAAAACCCTTCATATCGCATGTACCGCGCGCATAGAGCGCGTCTTGGCCTTGATGTTGGCCGCTGGTTAGCGTGAAAGGATCGCTGCTCCAATCCTGCCCATCAATAGGCACAACATCGCTATGCCCCGAGAGGATGACACCGCCTTTTATCTGCGATGGTATGTCCGATGCGCCGATACTGGCGAATAAATTGGCCTTATTTCCTGCGGTATTGGGGACGCGCTGCGATGCCACGCCATACGACAATAGATAGTCCTCGACCCATTTTATCAGCTCTAAATTACTATGCCGCGATGTCGTGTCGAAAGCGATGAGCGTCGATAATATGTCGAGTGCGTGCGACAAAATGTCGCTATTTTGTGACGATGCGTTCATGCAGCGATATTAGGAGCTTATTGGCGTTATGGAAAGGTGATAATTTGCTCTGCGCTTGCCATTTATTTCTTACATATTATATTTCTGTATATCATTATGGCCCCACAATTTATCATTGCGAGCGAAGCGCAGCACTCTAAAGCATGATGCGCGGTAATTGTCATAGGTTGCTTCGTCATTTTGTTTTTCGCAATGACGGTGTTTTATTTGCGTGACGTGTTTTATTTGCGTAACGGTGGGCCGGTTCATCGCGCCGTTTGTTTCTGCATTTCTGCCTGCTTTCGCTCCCAATCATCGCTGAAGGTTTTGCCAATGGCAGGGATAGCTTGGACGCGCTGCGCATAGGCATTCAGATGTTGGTAAGGGGTGAGATCGACCCTTGCGCGTTCGGCAAGGCGCGTCGCCCAAAACAGATAAGCATCGGCGGCGCTGAAATGATCGCCGAGCAGAAATTTGCGCTGCGCTAAATGATTGTCGAGCAACCCAAAACGTGCAGGGGCTAGGGCGCGGATATTGTCTTTGCTGGCATCGTCTAATTCGTCATAAAACACCATGCGGTAAATTTGTTTATGAATCTCCGTCGCGACAAAAGCTATCCAACGTAGGAGCTGATAATAATCCGCATCCTGTGGTTCGCGGCGAAAGTCATTATCGGCCGATTGCGATTGCACCCACATAAGCGCGGCGCTGGTTTCGGTGATAATTTCGCCATCGGGGGTCCTTAGCGAGCATATTAACCCCAATGGATTAATGGCTTTATAATCGCGGCGGCTTAGCGTGTCGGCATGAATGATATTCAGCGCAATGCCCCCATAATCGGCGGCGATGCGCACCGCCAATGAACAGGTCAGCGGCATATGATAGAGGGTCGTCATTGGGCGATTTTGGGCTACTTCCATTTGTAACTTTCCTCTAATTTCATTCTTAAATTTTCTATCGCTGAGCCCATTTATTTTGGCGAAACCATTTGGTGATAATATATTTGCGCCCTTTGCTAACGGGCTTGCCTGCGTGGAGGCTGAAATTATTTTGCGCTCCATCGGGCTGCATATTATTCCAGGCGACGAGCATGCCAGCCAAAGGGCGAACGCCTACTTTGGCTTTGAAAAATTCGGTGGTCCCGCCTTCTAAATCATCGTTTAGATAGACCATAGCCGTCCAGCTTCTTTGGCCGCCATTGGTGCGTTCGTGCTGCCAATAATCCTCTGTTGTGTGGAAAAAATCATGATGCTCTTTGAATTGCTGTCCGACATCATAGCGCTGTCCTTGGATAATCTCGCTATAGCCTGGCCGCACGCCCAACAGGCTGGAGATTTTCTTATCAACGCGCGTGACATGGGGGTGATGAGGGTCAAGATCACAGCTAAAGCTGGTACGGAAATCCTCTAATTCGGTGCCAGCATAGAGGGTTGATGGTTTCGCATTGACATCGATTAATGCAATTAATTGCGCGCGTTCTTCTGCGCTTAGGAAATTTTGATAGACATATATTTGTAAATGCTCATTGGGTATTTTTTGCACCCGTTTGTTGCGGTCTAGATTTTTGGTAATCACCGATCCAATTTTTGCTAGTGTTTTAGGGTTATTATGAGGATCAATCATATTATACTCTTTGATATTATTGGGTGTTCATTATTTGATGATGCGGCCACGGGCCATCACCCAATCAACTTTTTCTAATATTTTTATGTTGCGCAATGGGTCGCCATCAACGGCGATAATATCCGCTACAAAACCAACCTTCAATCGGCCTATTTCATTTTCTAAGCCCATTAATTTGGCGCCGCCGATAGTTGCGCTTGATAATGCCTCGCGCGGGGTCATGCCGATATATTCGACCATTAATGCAAATTCTTCGGCATTGCGGCCATGCGCGGTAACGCCGCTATCGGTACCAAACACAATATCAACGCCCGCTTTGCGCATGGCGGTTGGCGCTTTGCCAAGGCTGTCTAATGTCTGGCGGATTTTTGCCTCGACGGGTGCCGTGTAAACGCCCTTTCCCAAACCTTCTTTGATACCGACAAAGGCCAATAATGTGGGAACGCAGGCTGTTCCATTGGCTTTCATAGCGGCAATGGATTTATCATCGGCAAAGGTGCAATGTTCGATGGAATCGATGCCCGCATTGGCCGCGCCCTCTATGCCGCGCGGGCCATGGGCATGGGCTGCGACTTTCATGCCAAGGCTATGGGCTGTATCGACGATGGATTTCATTTCGGCATTGGTGAAATGTTGGTCGAGACCGCGCGCTTGTTGGGATAATACCCCGCCCGTTGCGGTGATTTTGATAAGGTCTGATCCATTTTTAGAGGCTTTGCGAACGCGCGCTGCGCACTCGGTAACGCCCGTACAGGTGAATCCCGTCGCTAGGGCTTCATTGATATGCGGGCGAAATCCGCTGACATCGGCATGACCACCGATAATGGCAATGCTATTGCCGCCCGTTTGAATATGCGGCCCTTGGATGATTCCGCTTGCTGTGCCGCGCCTTATCGATTGCATCACTTGCGCTGATGAACCGACATCGCGCACCGTGGTAAATCCGCTGCGGACAGTGATTGCGGCATTTTTTGCAGCGATAATGGTGCTCCACTCGTCTGGGTCAACCGCTTGCCGCCAATAATCACCGCCAGGGTCGCCTGATAAATGGGTATGCGCATCAATAAGGCCAGGCAAGATCGTTTTATCGGATAGGTCGACCACAATATCGGCATCAATATTGGGCTTTACCGCGCCTTTGGTAATATTGATGATGCGGCCATTTTCAACGGTGATGATCGCTGGGCCTATGCTGCCTTGCTGTGCATCTATGATGACATTGCCGCCATAAATAAGGGTGGTTTGGGCATATAATGGCTGGGCGCTGATATAGGAAGATGCAATTATATAGGCGCACAAATGCTTTATGTTCAAAAATTTCATAGACTATTTTCCTATCCTAATGGCTTCCATCCTAATGCCTTGCTAACATTAGGCGCGTTCATAGTGGCTTGTCTTGTTGGAATTTACAAGGCAGAATCTATGCTTTCATCGCGCGATCAGAGAGGTAAAAAGTCCCAAAGAAAAAGGGCCAAGAAACTATCTTAGCCCTTACTTTAATTTTTGCATCATTTAGTAAAAGAAACCATATTCGACATCGGCGATATAGCCGTCTCTAATATCCACTAAATATACATCATTATAATATCTTACCCATCTATAGGCACCATAAGCAGGCGGCAAGCGATAATAAGATGGGTTCGAAATCCAATAATTGCTGTGGAAGAAAGCTGATCCTAAAAACCCGCCAATGCCGAACTTTGTATAGCGATGCGAACGAAATGGTGAAGAATAGAAACCTATGCTAAAGATGCTACGATTGCGTTTGCGGTAGGAACGGAAATTATAGCGGTTGGAACGTCTCCAATCATTTCTCCAACGATTGTGATAGCGGCCATTATAATAATATTGATTATTGCCATTATAACGTCGGTTGATGCCGAAACCGCGCTTGAAAAAGCCGCTATTCTTAAAGAAAATGGGCTTTTTTCTTACATTATGCTTGTGGTGCAAACCGCGATTGTTTCTTACATTACGGTTGTGGTGCAAACCGCGATCATTGCGAATGTTACCGCGCCTTTCTTGTCTTATATTAGCCTGCCTATTATCTTGGCGTGCGTTACGCGACTCTGTGCGTTGATTTCTTAAATTACGCTGATCTTGACGCACATCGCGGGGATCTTGTCTTACGCGCAGCCTATCATTAGCCTGCCTATCATTAGCCTGCCTATCATTTTGGCGGCGTTCTTGGCGTGCTTGTTCGCGCTGCACCGCATCACCTCGGGCCTGTTCATTGCGGGCCTGTTCATTGCGGGCCTGTCCATTTCGAGCTGGGTCGCGATTATTTCTGGTATTTCTGGCATTTCTGCGAAAACCCTGATTGCCGCGCGCCCGCTGTCCGCGCGCCCGCTGTCCTCTATTGTCAGAACGGCTCTGGAAAGAACGATCATCCAACATTTGATTGATGGCGATATGCGAACTATTATTCAAAAGAGTATGCGACGCTGATGTCTGCACTTTAGCTGCAGCATCCATGGTAGTAGCATTTGCAGTGACCGGAGCGATGCTAAGAGCGGCGATCAGGCTGGCTATATAAATTCTATTCATGACCAATCCTTAATGAGCCAAATGAGGAATTTCAAAGCGGCCCTAATGTTGATTTATATCTAAGGGAGATAATCTGACTAATAGCTGAATAAGCCATAAATATTCAGCTAATACGCTATTTTTATGAACAAAACAGCGATTAATCCCTTAATTCAGGACATTGCATAAATTTTAACCATGATTCTATCAGCATTGGTTAATATTTCATCATCTCGCGCTCGGGATCGTTCATATTGTGCATCGGGCGCATCATAGACCGCATAAAAAGCGGCGCTCGGGCGGGCTATATAAATTTTATCTGGTGCGAATCTTCAATGATCTAAATGAGGAATTTTAGCCCAGCCTTGGTGCTTTATATATAGAAAGGATAATCTGGCGAATGATTGAGCCAGTCATTTATGGTCAAAAAAGTGAGTTATTTTAACAATAAAACAGATGTTTAAGAGATTTTATTTGAGCCGTTTGACACGAAAAGGTCGCTGACCGTCAATCTTCGCTATGAAACCACCAAAGCCAGATTTTTTTATGAGGATATTGACCCCTCCCTTTGGCCCACCAGATCTTAGGCGTTTGATTTCAATTTGTTGCCATATAGATCCGTTTTCCAGATAGAATATCCATTTTCTAGTTTTCAGTTGTTTAGCCGATTTGATAGTTGAATTTATTGCTTTGAGGCTAGCATCATTATCGCCGTTAAATAAGCGGGTATCTGCTGACTTTAAACCAAATACTTCTTCGCGAGATTTGAGAATCACTTCCTTATCTTCGACTATGATTTCTCCTTGTTCCGCCGCGCTTTGAAAGGTGCTAATATTTTTATCATAGCATGCTAGCCTGTCTTTATCCTTTATAATGGTGCCACAATTGATTAAATCTTCAAGAATTACAGGATGCTCATTATTCGATGCTGCTTGAGCAACCATATTTTGAGCTATCAGAAATGCAGGCCCTACCAACAAAAATAGCGGCTTTTTTTTCGCAAGCATAATATGTTTCCCTTCCTCTAAATTCAAATTTACACGTAATTTATAGTAGGTATAACCATTTTAACATCGTTAATTCTAGGGTCTATTATTCTAAAGCAGCATATCGAATGATCGCGCGGCACGGATAATAGATGCACCCAATAAAGCATTATGGGTGAAATCGAATAGGTGAAGCGCGCCTATGCTATGGCAGTTTCTAAAATTTCTGGGCAACCCAGTCTACGCCATCATCGGGGGGATCGCAGAAGATTGTATAACCATCCTGCGGTTCATAGTCATAGAGATTTCTCTTCTTCTAGCCATTCTTCTAGCCATTTGATGGTATAATCGCCATTTTGGACATCGGGATTATCGAGTAATTTTTGATGGAGCGGGATAGTAGTTTTCATACCCTCAATCACAAATTCATCCAAAGCACGGCGCAAACGCATCAAACATCCTTCGCGCGTGTGGCCATATACAATCAATTTTGCAATCATGCTGTCATAATTGGGGGGGACTTTATACCCATGATATAGCCCGCTATCGACCCGTACATAGAGGCCGCCTGGCGGATGATACCAAGACACTTTACCAGGCGATGGCATGAAAGTCTCGGGGTCTTCGGCATTGATGCGGCATTCAATCGCATGGCCTTTGAATTGAATCTCATCTTGCTTGAACGTCAATGGCTTGCCCGCCGCTATCCGAATTTGTTCGCGCACCAAATCAATGCCCGTAATCATTTCGGTGACGGGATGTTCAACCTGCAAACGGGTATTCATTTCGATGAAATAAAACTCTCCATTTTCATAGAGAAATTCAATCGTACCGGCACCGCGATACCCCATATCGGACATTGCTTTGGAACAAATTTCGCCCATGCGATTGCGTTCATCGGTTGATAGAACGGGCGAAGGGGCTTCTTCTAATATTTTTTGGTGGCGGCGTTGTAGCGAGCAATCGCGCTCCCCCAGATGGATGGCATTGCCTTCGCCATCACCGAAAATCTGAAATTCAATATGGCGCGGATTGCCCAAATATTTTTCCAAATAAACCGTCGCATCCCCAAAAGCGGCTTTGGCCTCGCTGCCAGCTTGCTGCATTTGGCTTTCTAATTCTTCTTCATTTTGGACGACCTTCATGCCGCGCCCACCGCCGCCCGATGCCGCTTTAATGATAACGGGATAGCCAACGTCATTGGCTATTTTTTTGGCCGCTTCAATATCCTCAATCGCCCCATCTGAGCCTGGAACGAGCGGTAATCCCAAGGCACCAGCAGAGATTTTTGCCGCAACTTTATCGCCCATAGTATGGATATGTTCGGGTTTGGGGCCAATCCATTTAATGTTATGGCTTTCGACTATTTCGGCGAATTGCGCATTTTCAGACAGGAAGCCATAGCCTGGATGAATAGCATCGGCTTGGCTGATTTCGGCTGCGGAAATAATGGCGGGTATATTCAAATAGCTTTGATTCGCGGCTGGCGGGCCAATGCATATCGCTTCATCGGCCAAGCGCACATGCATGGCATCGGCATCGGCGGTTGAATGGACGGCTACGGTTTTGATGCCCATCTCATGAGCAGCACGGTGGATGCGCAGTGCAATCTCACCGCGATTAGCGATAAGGATTTTCTCTATATTCATGTTAATCAATCACCACCAATGGTTGATCAAATTCTATCGGTTGGCTGTCTTCGACCAATATAGCCGATACTGTACCGCCTTTATCAGCGACAATAGGGTTCATCACTTTCATGGCCTCGACGATTAATAAAGTATCGCCCGCGCTGACCTTTTGACCAACGCTGATGAAAGGAGCAGCGCCAGGCTCTGCGGCCAAATAGACCGTGCCGACCATCGGCGATTTAAGGGCATTTTGATGGGTAGCTTCTGTCAGAGCCGCGCTTTCTTGCTGCGCTGCTGTGGGGGCTTCTGGGATTGGCACTTGGCCTGCTTGCATTGGGCCTGCTTGCATTGGGCCTGCCTGAATTGGGGCCGCCTGAATTGGCGCGCTCATGGTGCGCGATACTTTAATCTTACGATCACCATCCTCGACTTCAATATCGCTTAAATCGCTGTCGTTGAGTAATTTGGCCAATTCGCGCACCAATTTCGTATCGACATTCATAGAATCTTTTGATTGTTTCGTTGCCACTTTAGGAAACTCCTTCGTTATTTGCGGCTTTATAGAGGCGCAATGCGCGTGCCGTAAAGTCGCTATTTGCTATTTGTGAATCAAAACTTGCTGGCTGCATCCAATGCAAGTTCATAAGAATGAGCACCAAAGCCCGATATTGTGCCTTTTGCGGCCTTACCAACCCAGCTTTTTGCGCGATATTCTTCGCGCGCTATCGGGTTTGAAATATGCACTTCGATTACAGGGGTCTCCACCGCCCTTATGGCATCATAGAGAGCTATGGAGCTGTGGGTTAAAGCGCCAGCGTTCAAAATTATCGCTTTTGCGCCATTGGCATAGGCTTCTTGAATCCAATCGAGCAAATGGCCTTCATGGTTCGATTGCCGCATATCTATGGTAATATTTAAGCCTTGTGCTTTATCGTCTAAGGCGGCGGCAATATCATCCAATGTTGCGCTGCCATATATATCGGGTTCTCTTATACCTACCATATTGAGATTCGGCCCATTGATTACATAGACGACCGATTGATCTGTCATAAAAGCTCCTAAAACCAGTTTATGCTTAGCTGTTGCATTCCTTGTTGCTCTTTTCCTATAGGGCTATCAAGGAAAAATCGAGGCCAAACATATATTATGACAGCATCTAATCTTATTTCCATACAGTTAAATGGAGAAAATCGTAGCTTTGATGGGCCATTAAGCCTATTGATGCTTGTTGAGAAATTGGGATTAAATCCTGCTAAAGTGGCGATTGAGCGCAATAGAGAAATTGTTCCTCGTTCTATTTTGGCAGATGTGCAATGCGCGGATGGTGATAATTTGGAAATCGTTCATTTTGTTGGCGGTGGATGATATAATTTATTTAGGGAAATATGATGATGGATAGTTGGAGCGTCGCGGGACGGACGTTTAATTCACGGCTTATTGTTGGCACAGGAAAATATAAAGATTTTGAACAAAATGCAGCAGCCTTAGAGGCATCGGGGGCGCAAATTGTTACGGTTGCTGTGCGCCGCGTTAATGTTTCCGACCCGAATGCGCCTATGCTCACCGATTATATCGATCCCAAAAAAATCACCTATCTTCCCAATACAGCGGGTTGTTTTACTGGCGATGAGGCGATTAGGACTTTGCGTTTGGCGAGAGAGGCTGGCGGTTGGGATTTGGTCAAGCTCGAAGTATTGGGCGAAGCAAAAACCCTATATCCTGATATGCGCGAGACATTAAAAGCTACAGAGGTTTTGGCCAAAGAAGGATTTTTGCCGATGGTTTATTGCGCAGATGATCCGATAGCAGCCAAACAATTAGAGGATGCAGGGGCGGTTGCTATCATGCCGCTTGGCGCGCCTATTGGCAGCGGCCTTGGTTTGCAAAATAAAGTGATGATTCGTTTGATTGTCGAAGGCGCCAAAGTGCCAGTTTTGGTCGATGCAGGCGTTGGCACAGCCAGCGATGCCAGCGTTGCGATGGAACTGGGATGCGATGGCGTGTTGATGAATACCGCTATTGCAGAGGCCAAAGACCCTGTGATGATGGCGGGTGCTATGAAATTGGCCGTACAATCAGGGCGGGCGGCTTATTTGGCGGGCAGAATGGGGCGTCGGCAATATGCAGACCCTTCTTCGCCATTGGCCGGGCTGATTTGAATATTCTTTAGTTACGCCATGTAACTATATCACACTTTGTCTACAGTTGTCGTTTATTGGTCGACACGCTTGTCGTAATAACGATGATAATGGCTTTTCATCGACCCATTGTGCCATATGCTGTGCTGTCTTGCTAAATAATAATGGCAGGACGGGATATTCCTCTTTTCCCCAAATTAGAAATTTATTCCTCCTGCATTTTTATACCCAAAAACTCTCTTTTTTGGTTTCACATCTAACAAAGGAAGACACTATGTCTAGCCCCCATACAAAAACTCCCCAATCGCAAAATGATAAAATGCACAATAGCATATCAAAATTATTGATGGTTGCCGCTTTGCCCGCAGCATTACTCTCACAAAGTGCGATCGCCGCCCCTTATGATAGCGCACCGACGATCAAAGTATATTATCAAGATTTGAATTTGGCCAATAAACGGGATCAAATAAAGCTAGCAAGGCGCATCAATTCTGCCGTCAAAAAAGTCTGTAATGGTAATCAGGCGCGCACTCTAAGTGACCGCAACTTTGCTCGGCAATGCCAAACTAAAGCGATGAAAAAAGCATATCGCCAAATGGAACAACTTGTCGCGCACCATAAAATGCAGATTAAATTAGCCAATAATCGTATTTTTATAGTAGGAAATTAACGGCTAAATTTATATTACCGATGATGATAGCCCGTATATCGGGCTATTATTTTGCTTAAAATTGGGCCGCTGGATCATAATATTTCTATAATCATATATCGGATTATTATTTGCCAGCGAGATTTTTGACATCGGCTAAATATTTACGGCCAATGCGCAGGCTCTCTCCATTGCGAAGTAAAATATGCCAAACACCGCCGCCTTCGTGGCGCAGCCCTGCTATCGTATCTTTGCGCAAAATATGCGAACGGTGAATACGTTGGAACATAGCGGGGTCTAATCTCTCTTCGAGCGAGCTGATCGTTTGATGCAGTAAATAGCTTCGTTCGCCAATATGCAGCCGCATATAATCGCGCTCTGCCTCTATATGGTCAATATCTAGCGCGGCGATGCGGATTAATTCGTTGCGATGCGACACCCAAAATTCTTGGGCATAATCAGAGGAGTTTGGGGGTTTTTCGCTATAATCGCGGCTCTCAATCACCCGAGTAATAGCCCGTTTTAACCGATCCATAGCAACGGGTTTTAAGACATAATCCACGACGTCTAAATCAAATGCTTCGAGCGCGAAATTATCAAAAGCGGTGATAAATATTACCGATGGTCGATTGGGTAATTTTGATAATGATTTTGCCGTTTCTATGCCATCCATAATCGGCATAGTAATATCGAGCAAGATTAAATCAGGCTTTAGGCTCTCGCTTAATCGCAAGGCAGATGCGCCATCGGCGGCCGTACCAATCAAATCTAAACCCTCTATTTGAGCGCATAAAATTTGCAGACGTTCAATGGCGAGCGGTTCATCATCAACGATAATTGTGCGTAATTTTTGCGTTTCTCTAAGCAATTGTTAATTCCTCTTGCATGCGTATATCATGTTTTATCGGCATAGTGATAATCGCTTCATAACCGCCATCGGCGATGGTTTTACAGCTTAGAGAGGCTTCATTACCAAAGCGTGTTTCCAGACGATCGCGCACATTGGCCAAGCCTATACCATTGCTGCTATCTTGGATGTCAGGAAAATATTCGCCATCATCGGTGACGCTAATATACAGTTTTTGCGCAATCATTTTGGCTTTAATGCGCACTGTGACGGGTTTGCTAGAGCGTGAAACACCATGTTTAATGGCATTTTCGATAAGAGGCTGCAGGATGAGGGCGGGGACGTTTATTTTCAATAAATCATTGGCAATATCTATATCGACGATGAGCCGTTTAGGATATCGCACGGCTTCGATATCCAAATATAATTTTTGCAAACGCACTTCTTCGGCCAATTTAATATCCTCTAATGGATCATTGGACAGGCTGGTACGGTAAAATGTCGATAGGTTTTGGATCATAGTTTCGGCGCGTTCATTATGGTTTGTGATAATCAAACTACTCAGCGAATTTAGCGTATTGAACAAAAAATGAGGATTCACTTGATAGCGCAAAGATCGCAGTTCAGCATTTTGCGCGGTTTGGGCAAAGCGCGCTGCCGCTCTTTCTATTTCCCGTACTTCGCGCGCATAGCCAATGGCGATAAATAAGAGCGCCCAAGCGATTATGAAAAAATAGAGGGCAACGGCAAATTCGGCCATTTGTTGATAGATTGTAATGCCCAAAGCTTCGTTTATTTCTGCTAATTGCCGCCCGATATTTTGATCTTCGAACATGCTAATTGGGTCATATCGGTTGAATATATAATGGTTGGCCGTCGCCACAATGATGGCGCAAGGGATAGCACCGATGAAGGCTGCTGCGATGCGGTGGCCCAATGCTTTGCGGTCAAATAGGCGTAAATAAAGATAGAAAAACCAAGTGACGCCAATCCCCATGGCCACCACGATCATGCGGCGGCCAGCAATTTCGCCTTGCGATGGAAAGTCCATCACGGCCGAACGCAGCGTAACGATGATGGCGTAAAATGCCCAAAACCCAAAAATGGAGAGCAATGCCATTTGGGCTCCGACTAAGGGTTTTGTTCCGCGCGTAAATTTTATCATCATAAAATCCTATTCGAAATAGCATCATAGCAAAATATCGGCCCATGACCATCTTTAGACCCCATGTTGGTCGAATGGCCCTTATCATTGGTCGAAGCTTTAATCGAAAATTGGCCCAAAAGCATTCGAAGAGCAGATAATTTACACATATTAACCAAAAAATAACCATATTTGCGCAAATTGCCCTTGAAATTTAGGGAATATATTATGGGCGAACATGTAAAGCAGAGCGTTTCGGGCACGTTGACACTGACTGAAATCAAGGAATTTGCAAATTTCTCTTCCAAAGCGCAACGCTATATTCGTATGGCGTTGGATATTGCCTATGGCCGCGACGATGCAATAGCGCTTTGGTCGCGCAATAATGATGAGATTAAAGCGATGAAGCTGCAGCAGAAAAAATATGCCAAGCTTGATGCGTTGCGCAGCCATATTCCAAACCATGATGATATTGCGGGTAATGAAATTTTTTTCGCGCAATTGATGGCGATTTCATCATTTGACATTTTACAGGGTAAGCTTGACTGTTTTGCCGCCTATCGTTTTTTGTATGAACGTTTATTGGGCGCGCATGTGCGCCCTTGGCTGCCTGCGATATTTTGCGCAACGGCATCGCTGCCGCAGCTTGATCCGAAAGAACGCAAAAAATTATTGCAATCCATCAGCGAAGCCGCCGCTACTGCCGCGGGTTGGTCAAAACGCGCCCCTTCATTCTTCCCCGAATGGGTTGAAAAAGTCGAAAATGATTTTTGACTATAGCGGCGATTATAGGGTAAGCTGACAATTAAATATATTCATGCTATCTCCGACCCAAAAGGAGAGGCTCCGACCGAAAAGGAGAGGGCGATGCCGCGCAAAGCTATTGGTGAATATAAATTTGCAGATATTTATCCGCTCTATGTCAATAAAGTTGAAAAGAAATCGGGCAGCACAGAACAGCTTGATACGATTATCAAATGGCTCACAGGCTATGATGATGCGGGTCTAGAAAATCATATCAATGGCCATGCTGATTTGGAGACTTTCTTTGCGCAAGCACCGCAGATAAATCAAAATGCGCATTTGATAAAGGGCGTGGTTTGCGGCCATAGGGTAGAGGATATCGAAGATCCGCTGACGCAAAAAATACGCTGGATGGATAAGCTGATTGATGAACTTAGCAGAGGCAAAAAATTTGAAAATATAGTGCGCAAATAAGCGTGCTTATTTCTTTTGATAACGGAAATACCAAACTTCATGGCCTTGGCGCCGCGCTTTATTTTCATAACGTGTTTCGGGCCAGCCGCCGGGGCGTTTTTGGAAATTAATCGCGCTATCGCATAGCCAGTTAAATTGATCAAAGTGCCGCTGCATGACCATCATCGCATGGCGCACATAAATAGGATGATCGGTGCCAAACCGAAATTCACCGCCAGACTTTAGCTTAGCTGCGATTAAATCAACGGGTCCATCATTCATGATGCGGCGTTTCACATGGCGCGATTTGGGCCAAGGATCAGGATGCAGTAAATAGACAAAGCTTAAGCTGCCATCGGGGACACGCTCTAGAGCATCAAGCGCGTGGCCCATGTGCAGGCGGATATTGGGCAGGTTTCTATCGCGAATATGCTGCAAGGCACTGACCATGCCATTGAGGAACGGCTCGCACCCGATAAAGCCATGATCGGGCAGCATATCGGCGCGATCGGCCAAATGCTCACCCGCACCAAAGCCAATTTCAAAGTGCAATGGCCGTGCTGTTCCAAATAGATTTTCTGCCGTGAGCGGCCCTGTTTCGGATATAGAGATTTGCGGTAATAATTCCTCGACCAAGCCTATTTGCTGCGGCCGCAATTTATGCCCTTGGCGGCGGCCATAAAGCTGGCGGATAGTAGCGGGGTCGTGCGGTTTATCGCCATCGCCTTGATGTGCAGCTAATCCTGTCAGATTGCTCTTATTTTTGGCATAAAGAGGGTGTTTTTTGTCATAGTGCGGCACTGTCATAAACCAATATCCTGCATTTCTTATGCGCAAAAAAAAGGGGTTAGAGAAAATTCTAACCCCTTATAGTATCATCAGGCAACCGCCGCTTTTAAGGCGTCCACCAAATCGGTTTTTTCCCAACCAAAATAATCACCATCGGCTTGACGGCCAAAGTGACCATAGGCTGCGCTTGGGCGATAAATGGGTTTGTTGAGGCCCAAATGGGTTCTGATACCGCGCGGGGTTAATTTTACCAATTCAGGCAATATAGCTTCTAGCTTAGCTTCATCAACCGTTCCTGTGCCATGCAAATCAACGTGAATGGACAATGGTTCGGCCACGCCGATGGCATAAGAAAGCTGAATAGCGCATCGTTTTGCTAAGCCAGCGGCTACGATATTTTTTGCTAAATAGCGCGTGATATAGGCTGCAGAGCGGTCAACTTTGGTCGGATCTTTACCGCTAAATGCCCCACCGCCGTGCGGCGATGCGCCGCCATATGTATCCACAATGATTTTACGGCCAGTAAGGCCTGCATCGCCATCGGGGCCACCAATTTCAAAACGGCCCGTTGGGTTGACGTGAATGGCGGTATTATCGGTAATAAAACCTCTGGGCAGGACATCATTAAACACGCCGATAACATAATCGCGCAATTCGCTGTATAGCGCAGGATTATCGCTATCTTTATAATAGCCTGGTGCATGTTGCGTGGAAACGACCAATGCGGTTGCTTCGACGGGTACGCCATCAACATAGCGCAATGTGACTTGGCTTTTGCTATCTGGTTCTAAAAATGATGCTTTGCCGCTGTGACGGTCTTCGGCCATTTGGCGCAAAATTTGGTGCGAATATTGCAAAGTGGCGGGCATTAAATCTGGCGTTTCATCGCTGGCATAGCCAAACATAATGCCTTGGTCGCCTGCGCCCTCATCTTTATTGTCACCAGCATCGACGCCTTGGGCGATATGCGCAGATTGTGGGTGAAGATGGTTTTCAAAACTGAGCGTTTCCCAGTGGAAACCCTCTTGCTCATAGCCAATATCTTTGACCACTTGACGCGCTGTCTTTTCAATTTCTGCTAATGCGCCATCGGCCCAATTACCATCGGTGTCGATCATAGCATTGCCGCGCACTTCGCCTGCAATAACAACGCGGTCGGTGGTGGTGAGGGTTTCACAGGCCACGCGCGCTTCTGGATCTTTTGATAAAAATAGATCAACAATCGCATCGCTAATTTGGTCGGATACTTTATCGGGATGGCCTTCTGATACTGATTCAGAGGTAAAGAAAAATTCTGAGCGCATATTAAACCCTTGTTATAAATAAATTAATTACCTCACTTTATCATATAAAGCAAAGTTTATATGTTTCTGTAGCGGCGCGAACACGCAATGGCAATGGTGGATATGCTTGTGAAGAATAAAATCAATAGCGCGAAAGCTATGGGTATCGCATTGCCATGCTTGGCAAAAAATGTCGGTGGGCCGCTATTGGGTATGGCAGCATCGATACGATCAGCAACACCCGCTGCTATGCGATTGCTTATGCGGCCATCTTTTTGGATGATAGAGCTTACCCCCGTTGGCGTAACGCGCACTATTGGCAACCCTTCTTCGATGGCGCGCAGCCGTCCTTGGCTTTGGTGTTGCGGCGGCCCCCACGGGCCAAACCATGCGTCATTGCTAGGCGAGAATATAAAATCGGGGCGGTTATCCCGATCGATGATGCGGCCTGAAAACACCAATTCATAACAGATTTGGATGCCGATTTTAACGCCGCTAAATTCGGGATGATCGGACGCTATGGTGATTGTCTCTGGGCCTTTGCCAGACCAAAAATCAATCTCTCCAGGGACAAGCCGCGCGATACCAAGCGGTTCTAAAATAGGACGTAATGGCAGATATTCGCCAAAGGGCAGCAGATGCGCTTTGTCATAAGTAGCCAATAATTCGGCGCTGTCATTACTATCATTTTTTTTCAGCACCATCACGCTATTGCGCGCACCTAATAGGGCGTTATTTTCAAATTCTAGCCGTGTGCCGCCCGTCAGCAATATATCGTTTGCGCCCATAATTTTACCAATTTCAGTAAGGGCATTGTCGGCACTGCCGCCGATTGTATTGAAATAAGCGCGCTGCGGATAGCCGCTTTCCAGATAATCAGGAATAGCGGCCTCTGGCCATAATATGATGCGCGAAATATTGTCTTGTCCTGCCAATGGTACGGATAATTCGGATAATTTTTGATAATTGCTCTGATTATAATCAACGCGATATTTGTCGGCTTGGCTGATATTGGGTTGGACGATGGTCATATTTGAATGTTCAGATGATGATATATTCTTGTCTAACTTTATCGAACTTATTGTTAGAAAAATAATAAATGGAAAAAATGCTAAACCCCAATAATTTTTGGCTTTGATTTGCGCCCATGTTAATTGCCGCAGCAGCATCATGGAAATAGCAGCTATAATTATCACCAATCCCGACACGCCATAGCTGCCAATCCACGGCAAAAATTGCGCCAATATTGTATCAATCATCGACGCGCTCATCGGATTCCAGCCCGACCCTGTAAAGACCACGCTGCGCAGCCATTCGGATATTATCCATGTTGCGGATAGCAGGGCTATGAAAGCTATTGCCGCGCCATTGCTGTTTGTTTTTGGGCCAAGCCTAACACTTATCCAACGCGCGCTTGCTGCTGCGATAGCGGGGTATAGCGCAAAATATAAAGATATAGCTAGCACAGCAAAATAACCCAACCACACGGGCATAGCATCTTGAAAAGTAAAGGAAAATGCTAACCATTGCAAGCTGATGATGAAATGTCCCAATCCCCATAACCAACCCAAATGAAAGCTGTTTTTTATGCTTTCGGTTTGGATTAGTAAATATATGAGTATGGCTAATGACGCGAGGCTAATCGGCCATAGACCCAGCGGTGCAAATCCCATGGCCGATAGCGCACCCGCGATCAATGCGCTTGTGCCGCTGTAATTTTTAAGGGGTGATATTATTTTCGACATGATCTGCGTCATGCTACGCTTGGCGTAAAAATGCAATGATAGGACGAGACGCAGGATGAATTGATAGAGGGCTAATTTGTTAATTGGAACGCAATCTATGATGTGTTAGCAATATTCTATGAAAATATTTGCTTTATTATTGTTGCAATCCGCCGTGAACCCAGCCGCCGATGATTATGCTGAGCAACCGAAACCCTTCACGCAAGCGCATAGTCAAGCCATTGGCTGCGTTGCTATAATAGCTTTGGTTGCCGATCAACAGAAAAAGGGGATGAAGGGATTTTCGCACTATGGGGGATTGCATGAAAAAGGGCCAATTTTTGCCGCTAATGTGGGCGAGCAAGTGCTCAAAGAAACCGCCCAAACCCGCGAAGTGATTGCCTTTGCTATCCAAGAATCAGCCCGCGAGCAACTGCCTTTATTATCATCGGAACGCAGCGCTGATTTATCCAAACGGATGGCAATATGCTTGCCCTTGTTAGAAAGCAGCACCGCCGATGCGATTATCGCCGAAACGCCAAGGATTAGCGCTGATGATTATAAAAATTGCGGTGCGATTATTGGCGTTATGATCGATAGAGATGATAGGCGCATTGATAATAAAAATTTGTTATTTGAGAATTTATCGTGGCGTTATAAACAGGAAAAATATGCCCGCACCGCGAATGGTTCTATCTTTGCGCGGGCTGATATTTTGAAAGCGAAAGCCAGATTTAGCAGCCGCGCATTTGATGATGAGAGAATCGCATTTTGCCAAGGCATAGGATCATAGGTTTGACCGATAATGAGAGAATAGATTCAGAGCAGGTTTTACGGCCTTTCCATCTGGCATTTCCCGTTGATGATTTAACAGCAGCGCGTCATTTTTACGGCGATATAATGGGGTGCGATGTTGGGCGTTCATCGGATCATTGGATCGATTTCAATTTTTTGGGTCATCAGATTGTCGCCCATTTGACCCAGCAAAAACTATCGCCCATGGCCGCCAACTCAGTGGATGCAAAGACCATCCCAGTGCCGCATTTTGGCGTGATATTATCGCCAGCAGATTGGCATGCGCTGGCCGATAGGTTGCGCGCTGCGCAGGTGGCATTTATCGTTGAACCTTATACACGTTTCAAAGGCGAAGTGGGCGAACAATCTACCATGTTTTTGCGCGATCCTGCAGGTAATATGCTAGAGTTTAAAGCCTTTACCGATGATGCGCAAATTTTCGCGGCGGATTAAAATAATATTATTTTAATCCAGCTTGCTATCAGTCACCCTTCGGCTTCGATCGGTTCATCAGGATATTCAGTCAAGTCCAATCTTTTTATAACCGGTAGACCAGAGCGCCTCCTGATACGGGTACCTAAGTTTTCATTGGTAGTGTTGCGCTTATAATTAGATGTATAAGTATAACGTTCGATAATATATTGGCCTTCGGCTTTGCCATCCTCTTCATTGCGTTTTGGCGCGTAAATACGTGTTTTGATGGAATCGGTGACATCAGACACCCAGCGTTTATTGCCTCGGATGCGTAAAATTTCTATATCCTCGACTCTACCCTTATCATTAATCCAAAAGCCAATATCAGCCCAGCGTTTATTAAAATTCTCAACCGCTAGATTTTGCGTAACCGATCCACTTCTCTTTGGTTGACCTTGCCGAGCTAATGCCGCTTTCAATTTAATCGGCTTACTCTCTAACAAAACAGGACGCTGCGTTTGCATGGTGGCTGCTAATTCAGCAATCAGAGCATTTGTACTGCTTTCATCGCCTAGAGTGCGGTCTAGTCGGGCGAGCATAATCTTAGCCACTGTTTGAAATGCTGCGCCATTTTCAATGGGATTGGCGATAAAGTCGTTCAACTCAGTGCGCGCTTTTTTGACACGTGAAGGGGTTTTTTCTATGGATGCTCGGATAACATAAAGGCCCAATTCTCTGACTTTAGCTGACCCAGCTATGATAATATCATTTTGTTCTAATGCTTTTTTATAAATCTTTCTATATTTGCGCACTGCTTCATCTGTATAACCAGTTTTAAAGCGCGATTCAGCGACTTCTATTTCGGCTGCTAAAATGCGGGAATCTCCGCTGTCTAAATATTTTTTCAATATGTCGCGCATATCAAGAATAGATAGATAATAATCGCGTCCTTCGCCCAAATGTTCGGAAACACGGCTACTGGAACGATAAAGATCAGAAACTGGAACAGGATATTGAGCTCTATGCTTTTTATTGCGTTGAATAGAATCGCGAATAAATTTGCTAGAGTCTTTATAATCACCATTTACAAATAGATTCTCAGCATGGGCCAATGTTGCATCAATATCTTCATTGGGAGTGCATCCATTTGCAAGACAATCATTTAAGTCTGCTAATGTCTGATCTAAGGTCTTGCCTTTGACTATGATTACGTCATCCTCTTGCGCCTGCAGAGCATTGGGCATTGACATAATTACAATGGTTGGGATAGCGGCTTGTAAAATTCTGGATAATTTGCGTTTCATGGACTTTCTCCTCATACTAAAAGAGAAAATCATCTGAGCTGATGCACATAAGTAGATATGTAAAATATTTATGCACTGCTTCTCTATTTAGCGTGCTATTATTGTTATATTTCGTAAAATGAACATAATATGAATAGTAGCTTTTCATGGTGTAACAATATGGATTAAACCACGATAATGAATATATAAATTACGTCATAATATATTCACTCTATAAGCGCTATCATAGGTTTTAATATTCTACAGTAGATAACGAATCGCAACAAAGCCGCCAATGAATGCGGCGCCCGCTAAACTGGTCGCAAGGGCGAAATTCTTTTCGATCCATTGCTTCATCGGTGGGCCAAATTTCCATAACAAGAGTGCGACTAAAAAGAAGCGTGCTGCGCGCGCGATAATGGCGGCAAATATCAATATATAGAGCGGCATGCCCGTTGCACCAGCGGCAATGGTAATCACTTTGAACGGCAATGGCGTAAAGCCAGCCAGCAGCACGATGATCCAGCCTTGAGCGTTAAATTGTTCAGAGAAGCTCTCAAATTTATCGCCCAAACCATAAAAATCTAATATCGCAATGCCGATTGTATCGAACAAAAATGATCCGATGATATAGCCCAATAATGCGCCCAAAACCGATGCAATGGTGCAGATTAGCGCATAGCGGAAGCTGTATCTTGGTCTGGCGATGCACATTGGCGCCAATAGGGTGTCGGGCGGAATGGGAAAGAAGCTACTTTCCATAAAAGAGATGCCAAATAACCAACGCTCGGCATAACGGTGGCCGGCTTTTTCCATCGTCCAATCATATAATTTTCTTAGCATGGTCGGTTTTCTCTATACTGAGTTGGCGGAATTAGAAAATGATGGTGTTGAATAAGTGATAATGGTCAAAAAAGAGGCACTATATTCTCTATAACGCCCCTTTTCCAATAAATTTAAGCCGTTTAATGCCCCGCGCTGCCCGTAACTTCCTCGCTTAATTCTTTGGGTGTCTCGCGGCCATGGTCTGTGCCAGCGGTGCGCTGCCCTTTAGCCAGAGCAAACACCACGCCCGATAGCGCAAGGAGGGCGATAAGATTTGGAAATGTCATCGCTGCGTTTGATATATCGCCCAAACGCCAGACCAAATCTAGGTCTTGATAAGAGGCGATATAGATGACCAGGCACCAGATTAAACGCCATATAATATGCAATATTTTCTCGCCGCCCAATGTTGACCCAGGCACCAAATCATAGAGATAGGTTATCGCCCGCTCGCCATAATAGCTCCATGTTAACAGCGTGGAAAATACGAATAGGATTAACGCAACAGAGGCAATTAATGTGCCAATCGGAATAGTAAAGACTTCAAAAGGGAATGCCGCTGCATAAGCCCCCGAGGTCATCTTAAACCCCTCTAAATCGGACTGCCAAGCATGGCTAACGGCAGTGGTTACGCCATTGGCATCGGTCGCTGTGAACTCGCCAGTGACGGTCAGCATCACGAGAGCTGTCATCGTGCAAATCACAATCGTATCGATGAAGGTTCCCATCATAGCAAAGCGGCCTTGCGCTGCTGGGTCGTTGGTTTTGGCGACTGCGTGGGCAATCGGTGTTGAACCTTGGCCTGCTTCGTTAGAAAATAGTCCGCGCGCAACGCCTGCTCTAATCGCCATGATAATCATAGCACCTGTAAAACCGCCCGTGGCCGCATCATATCCAAAGGCATCGGAAAAAATAAGTCCGAATGTGGCGGGTAATTGCGGTAGATGAATCATCAATGCAATGAAAGCCATCAATAAATAAGCCCCCGCCATCCAAGGAACGATTGTTTCTGCGACACGCCCGATAGATTTGACCCCGCCAATAATGACGATGAAAACGGCTATGGCTGCTATCAAACCGCCAACCCATGGTTTAACACCGAATAATTCATTGGCCGATGTGCCAAGGCTTTGCGCTTGGATACCATTGCCCGTGACTAAGGATGAAAATAATGTGCCGAGACAAAATAAAACCGCAAGCCATATCCATTTTGAACCAAGGCCAATGGTTATGTAGGTCATCGGGCCACCGCGATAATGCCCCTCTGCAGTTTTTTCCCTAAAGCGGATAGATAATGATCCTTCGGCAAAGGCCAGCGCCATGCCAAATAATGCGGTAATCCACATCCAAAATATAGCACCAGGCCCGCCCAATGTAATGGCTGTGGCGACGCCCGCTAAATTACCCGTGCCGACTTGGCCCGATAATGCCGTTGATAGTGCCGCAAAAGGGGATATTTCTCCCGCGCCATCATTTTTACTTTTTTTGAAAAGCGTCCTTAACGCAGGAAATAATTCACGAAGCGGATAGCCGCGAAGGCCAATCATGAAATACAGGCCTGCGCCCAATAAGATGATAACCATTGGCGCAAGAGGTTGACCAAATATTTGAATGACAGGATCACCATGCCATGTGCCGCCCCAAATAAAATCGGATATATTGGTGACTTGATCGATTAGCTTTGTATCTGCTGTATTGCTCACTCTTACTTCCTTCAAAATAATAGTTTAGGCCTCAAAATAATAGTTTTGGCATTTGCCCATTAGAGCAAGGCTTAACGGATCGAACAGATTCCGCAAGCTTCATATGGTATTTTGCAATATTCAATAGAGATGCCCTTATATATTGCGGACGATAAATCAGAGAGAAGGTAGGATTAGGATCAATTAAAATTAACCAAATAGGTGTTTTAATTTGACATCGTCACGCCTTTATGGCAAATATAGTCACAGTCGAGATAAAGCGATTCGCCGAGCGGTATTTTGTAGCGCTTTATTTCCAAACCCACATAATAATCGAATATCATTCTAAGGGGGCTTAATGATAAGGCCTGCGCAATGTCCAAAAAAATATCTGCCGTTTCGCGCGTCAGCGATAATAGCAAAGCTGCCAATAATATAGCACAGAAAAAGACCAAAAAAGACTCTAACCGCGTTACATTTACCAACAGTAAGAAAGCGACTTTTCTACGTTATCTGTCGCAAAGCTGTAATGTGCAGCAAAGCGCAGAGGCGACAAAGGTGAGCGTTGACACCGTTTATCGGCACCGCAAAATGGACGATGAATTTAGGGAGAAATGGGCCGAGGCGATAGAGATTGCTTATGATGAGCTAATGCTCGAAATGCTGCGCAGAGCGCGGTATGGAACAGAAAAACCCATTATTTATGGTGGCAAAAAAGTGGGCGTGTTTAACGATTTGAATGATACAATGGCGATGCGGCTGTTATCGATGCACCTCGCCAATGTTGCTGACCATAAAACAGGAAAGAAAGACGATATGACCAATAGCGATGAAACCTATAAATTGCTGATGCAACGAATAAGCGACATTAAACGCAGGCTTAATAGCGCGCCAGAGGTGAAGTCAATATCGCCCGAAGATAGGCCGCTTGATAAGGGCAGTATCAAGCCGGAATGAGTCATTCTGAGATTGAGAAATTGGCTCTATTACCAGATGAAGAAATTGCCGAAATATTAGAAGAATTAGGCCCAGAAGGGCAGCGCGAAATATTGTTTAATTGGTCATGGAATGCGCGGCCCGAACAATTAGCACCATTGCCAATTAAAGGTGAAAAAAATTGGCGCATCTGGTTAATTATGGCAGGACGCGGATTTGGTAAAACGCGCGCTGGAGCTGAATGGGTGCGTAATATTGCGCAAAATAATCCCGATGCGCGCATTGCGCTCATTGGGGCGAACCATCATGAAACGCGCAGCATCATGGTCAGCGGCGAGAGCGGATTATTATCGATTGGCCCTGCCGATGAACGGCCCGAATATGAATCGTCCTTGCGGCGTCTAACCTATCCCAATGGTGCTCAAGTTTTTTGCTATTCAGCGGGTGAGGCAGACGCTTTGCGCGGGCCGCAACATAGCCATGCCTGGTGCGATGAATTGGCCAAATGGAATATGGGTGCGGGCCAGCTTAATGGGGATATTTGGGATAATTTATGGATGGGTATGCGGCTGGGCGAAAACCCGCAATGTTTGGTGACAACCACGCCGCGCCCTGTGCCGCTGCTCAAACAGATTATGGCGGAAAAAGACAGTATCATTACCAAAGGGAGTACGGATGATAATATAGCCAATTTGCCAGCACGATTTATTGAGGCGGTGCATAATCAATATGCGGGAACATCGTTGGGACGCCAAGAGTTAGACGGCGAGATGATCGAAGATGTAGAAGGGGCTTTATGGAATCGTTCGCGGATAGAAGCGCAGCGCATATTGCCGCTATCGGGCGATATAATGCGCCGTATAATTGTGGCCGTCGACCCACCGATAAGCGCGCATGGAGATGCTTGCGGTATCATTGTTGCAGGGCTTTCAGAGGATGGGCAAGCTTATATTTTGGCGGATCATAGCGTCGAAAAGGCATCGCCCGAGACATGGGCGAAAAAGGTCGCCGATGCCGTGGATTTGTGGGATGCCGATCGGATTATTGCCGAGGCTAACCAAGGCGGAGCTATGGTCAAAAGCGTTTTGCAAGCGGCGAATATCAAAGCGGCCGTTACATTGGTGCATGCATCGCGCGGCAAGGTCGCGCGCGCTGAGCCTGTGGCCGCGCTTTATGAGGCGGGACGGGTGTTTCATGCTGGAACATTCATGCAGTTAGAAGACCAGCTTTGCGGATTGATGAGCGGCGGTGATTATGTCGGGCCTGGCCGTTCACCAGACCGCGCCGATGCGCTGGTGTGGGGCTTGAGTGAATTATTATTGCACCGCAATCTTGCCCCAAAAATTAGACGATGAACATGAGGATTAACATATGCGCTGGATAGATAGATTATCGCTCGCCTTTAAGGGGGATGAGCACAATAAAAATGAGTATAGACCGCCTTTAGGGCGGTTTTTTAATGGCTATTTGGATTATAGCGATGATAGCATCTCATATGAAAATGCCTTGAAAGAAGGGTATGAAAATAACGCCATAGTCCAACGATGCGTGCGTATATTATCCGATTCTTCTGGTAACACGCCAATCAATATTGGTTCAAAAGAAAAAATAAGTATAACCAAATTGGTTTATAATAATCAATATGGTCAAGCCTTATTAGAAACTATCGCATCGCATATAATTTTGCATGGCAATGCTTTTGTCCAACTGGTGATGGGCGATGATGATGCGCTGGCTGCTCTATATCCATTGCGCCCCGATAGAGTGCGCATCATTCCAGATAATCGCGGTTGGCCGATGCGCTATGCATATAGAGTTGGCGATCAAATGGACTATATTGATGCGCATGATGCGCTTGGCCGAATGCAGATTATCCATATCAAAAGCTTTCACCCAAGCGATGATCATTATGGATTGGGATGCCTAAACGCAGCCGCGCAATCGATTAGAGTGCATAATGCTGCAACGCGCTGGAATCGATCAATATTGGAAAATGCAGCGCGGCCATCGGGGGCGCTTGTTTATGATGGCGGCGATAATGCGATGCCCTTGTCCGATACGCAGTTTGAACGTTTGCGCAGCGAAATGGAGAGCAGCTTTAGCGGCAGCAATAATGCAGGACGGCCGATGTTATTAGAGGGCGGGTTGAAATGGCAAGCGATGAGCCTGTCGCCAGCAGATATGGATTTTGTTGCCTTAAAAGCCACTACAGCGCGGGACATTGCGTTGGCTTTTGGCGTGCCGCCGATGCTGCTCGGTATCCCAGGTGACAATAGTTATGCCAATTATAGAGAGGCCAATCGCGCGCTTTGGCGACTGACAATATTGCCGCTGATGGGCAAAATATTAACGGCCCTAGAACAGGGTTTGTCATCGGGCGCATTGCCCTGGTTTGATGATATTTCACTCTCGGTCGATCTCGATCAAGTGAGCGCATTATCAGAGGATCGTGAGCGATTATGGTCGCAAATATCATCGGCCGATTTTCTGAATGATGATGAAAAAAGAGCGATGTTGGGGCTAAGACCAACCACAGAGAATAGAGGAATTGATGATGAAGCATGATGAAATGCTAGCGCGATTATTTGCGCAAGCGCATGCCGATGGCACCGATTTGGTAACCTTGCGCGCTATTGTCGAAGAATCGAGCGATTTGGGCGCCAAACGGGTTCTCGAAAGAATGGGATTGGGCGATAATGCTAAAGAGGATTTAGCGGAATTACGCGAATTATTACAGGCGTGGCGCGATGCCAAATCATCGGTCACCAAGGCGGTTATCACCTGGGTCGTGCGCGGTGTCTTGGCGCTTTTATTGCTCGGCATTGTCGTTCGGCTTGGCCAAGGCGGATTGCTTTCATGAGTATCGCAAATAACCATAATGATACTATCCGTATCGCAGGCTATGCTGCTATTTTTAACAGGTTAGATAAAGGCGGCGATATAATTCGTCCAACAGCTTTTGAAACTCTGAAAAAAGATTTGCCGCTGCTCTGGCAGCATGATCCGATGCAGAAAATTGGTACTATTGATTATGCAAAAACCGATAAAAGAGGCCTGCGTATCATTGCCTCTTTGGATGACAATAAACGCGCAGTTGAGGTGGTGAAATTACTCAAGCAAAAGGCCATTACGGGCCTGTCATTTGGATATAGGGTGCATAATTCACAAGGCACAAAGCCGCGCGAATTATGGGCGCTCGATGTCGCAGAAATCAGTTTGGTTACATTTCCTATGCAGCCGCTGGCAAGGGTGCATTTGGTGCAGTGAAATTCGCCAAATCATCATCAAATATAGGAGAAGAAGCTCCTAAGATTAAGAAGAAATATGAAAGGTAAATTATATATGGATACCCCCCTAAATATGAAATTAGAGAGAAAAGCTGACCCTATGGAGTCCTCTTTTGATGCTGTAATGGCTGCCGAAGATATGAGCGTTATTACCGAACAGCAAGAAACCCAAAAAACCGAGATAAAAGCCTTGCGCAGCGATGTGGATGGCACAAAATCTGATATTAAAAATTTGCAAGGGCAAATGACAAAAATCTCCCTAGCTGCTGCGCGTCCGACATTGGAAAGTGGTGAGAAATCTATGGGCCATCCACAGGCGGTGGCATTTGTTGACCAATATCTGCGCCAGGGTAACGATCAAGAAATTAAAAGCCTCACCGGGGCCCGTGGATCAGATGGCGGTTATGCCGTGCCGCGACATATTGATGCAATGATTGGCAAGACTTTGACCGATATTTCGCCCATCCGTTCGCTTGCAACTGTGGTGCAAACAGGCAGCTCTGGTTATCGCAAATTAGTTACCAATGGTGGCACGCCATCGGGTTGGGTTAGCGAACGTGCGGCACGCCCTGAGACCAATACGCCAAAATTTAATGAAATATCGCCACCAACGGGCGAATTATATGCCAATCCTGCAGCCTCGCAAGCCATGCTCGATGATGCTGCATTTGATGTGCAAAATTGGTTAACCGATGAAATAGCGCGCGAATTTGCAAGAGCCGAAGGCAGTGCTTTTGTGAATGGCAGCGGCGTAAATCAACCACGCGGTTTCTTGAATGAAGCGATTAGCGATGCTGAAGATGCGGATCGGAATTTTGGGACATTGCAATATATTGCCACGGGCAGCGACGGTGATTTTGGCAGCGATAACCCCCAAGATCACATCATCGATTTGGTACATAGTCTGGGTGCTTCCTATCGGCAAGGCGCAGCTTTTGTTATGAATAGCAGCACATTAGCGCATATCCGCAAGTTCAAAACCAGCGATGGTGCATTTTTATGGCATCCTTCATTGGCTGCTGGTCAACCCGATACTTTATTGGGTTATCCTGTGGTCGAAGCAGAGGATATGCCCGATGTGGCCGCCAACAGCCTTTCCATTGCATTTGGTAATTTCCGCAATGGTTATTTGATTGCCGAGCGCAATGCGACGCAAATTTTACGCGATCCATTCACCAACAAACCATTTGTCCATTTTTATGCGGCCAAGCGGATTGGTGGGCAAGTGATGAACAGCGAAGCGATTAAATTGCTGAAATTCTCGGCCAGTTAAAACAGGCAAACCCATCACAACCCTATTCATTCCAGAAATTTTTCTGGGTTGAATGACCTGTGCCAGCCCTCCCCCTGTTGGCACAGGTTTATTTATAAGAGACAGATATGACCGAATTATTTTTTGCAGACCTTGTTAGAGAGACATCGCAAACCAGCGGCATTGAAAATATGCTATGCGATGGGCCAGTGGTGGGTTATCGCAGCTTTGCGAGCAGCGTACCAGCGGGCCGGACATTTTATTATGCGATAAGCCATATTGACAATCCAACCGAGTGGGAAGTGGGCATAGGTCATCTTGATGCGCAATCTTTGATAGTGCGCAGCCCGATCATATCATCGCAAAATGATGAAAGGGTCGACTTTTCTCTGGGGCGCAAAAATATAAATCTCACCATATCGGCTGATTGGTTTAATCAGCAAAATGGCGAGGCCCTTGAACATCACCATGGTTTGGCCAGCATAGACGGGTTAGTTCAAGCATTAGCATCGAAACAAGATGCGGGCGATTATGCCAATGCCGAACATAGGCATAGCTATGCAGATCTTGGAATTGATACTCTAGCGGCGCAAAATTATCTCAATGCGAATGATAGATTTACGCTAGCGGTTGACGCTTTGGGCCAAAATTTTGTCACGGTTGCTGGCGATGCTATTCCAGCACGCAGAACAGAAGGGGGCAATATTATTTCGCCCACAACCCTTGAAATACCATCGGGCAGAGTGCAGCTCGCTTATGCTGTTTCTAGCCCGACAACAGGCCCCGCGATACGATGGGGGACAAGCTTTACCAAAATGCTTGGCCTATACATCAATGCGGGATTAAATTATCAAGGCGATCAATTTAACAGCTCGTTTAACATTAGAACCCAAACCGAAGATGGTACATTGGGCGCTGTAACCGTCATATTAAATTCACGAGAGGCGTCCAGATTCCGCTATGGGATAAGCCCTATGCGGGATAATAAAAGCAATATTGGGTCTGCTGGCAAGAGATTTTCTAATCTATATTTGACCAATAATCCGATTGTCACCTCGGATGAACGCCACAAAGAAAATATAGCAGCCATTACCGATCAAATGCTCGATTGGTATAGTGCCATCATCCAGTGGAAGAATTTCACGCTGAAGGGTGAAGATGGAAAAGCGGGCGATGGCAAAATTCAAATAGGCGTTTTGGCGCAAGATATTGAACGCGGTGCCAAAGCTCTGGGCATGGATGATAGTCAAATTGCTGCTATGGGATTGCTCAATTATCAAAAATGGGATGCTGAATATGAGGAAAATCCCGCATTAGATGAGGATGGTTTTGAACTGTTTGATGATGATGGACAGCCGATTATGCACCGGACATTGATTCAAGAAGCAGGCGATAGCTATGGTGTAAAATATGACCAATTATTCGCTCTGGCATCGGCCTGGAGCTTGCGCGAAACCAAGCGGCAGCAGGCAGAAATTAATGCTTTAAAAGTGCAAGTCAACGCTTTGATTGAGCCGTCATAATGCAGGGATATAGCATCGCATCATTGGCCATGACCGACTATTTTCGGCGCAATATACAGCAGCTTAGTCATGATAATATTGTCCTATTATCTGTCAGTGATGATGGGCGCGTTGGGGCCCAATATCCTGAACATAAATGTATAAAACCGACACGCGGTTAAGGGCCGCATTCTCTAATATTTTAACGAAAGGGAGCAAGACATGCGTGTCTTTGTGAAAGACCCATCTGCGCGAATTGATTATAGGATAGATTGGGGCGCAGGCCATCTTGGCAATAATATCATCCGATCATCAACATGGACGGTTAGCCCGCAACATGAAAATGCAATTTTTGCCGCCGTGTCGAGTCACGATGGCAAGATAACAACCGTCACCCTTGACGGCGGGGTTGCGGGGCGCGTTTACGATGTGCGCAATCAGGTGGTGCTGGAAAATGGCGAGCGCGATGAGCGCAGTATCAGCTTTCGAGTGGAGAAACGATGATGATAGAATCAACGCCGCCAACGCTGCCCGTCAACGCGCTGAATGAATTAAAAGATTATTTGCGCATCGCTTTATCCCATGAAGATGCAAAGCTTTATAGCTTGCTGCGCGCATCATTAGATATATGCGCAAACTTCATAGGAGCATCGCCTTTATTGCACGATTATGCCGAGGAAATGCCCGTTCAAAAAAATTGGCAATATTTATCCAAATCGCCCGTCATCATGATTAAATCTGTTATCGGATTATCGATTTCGGGGGATGCTATGCCCTTGCCAGTGCACCATTATGCAATAGATATTAATGCGCAATCAAAAGGGCGGGTGCTGGTGCATAACGCTCAGAATTGCCCGCGTATTAGGGTGCATTATCGCGCTGGACTTAGCGAGAATTGGACTATGCTGCCCGATCAATTGCGCAGCGGAATCATCCGTCTTGCGGCGCATATTTATAGCAACAGAAATCTTGATGAAAGCGCGCAACCGCCAGTGGCTATAGCGGCCCTATGGCAACCCTATCGGCGGATGCGTTTGGTATGAATATTGGGAATGTGAATCGAACCTTGATCGCTAAGGCCAATAGGATTGGACAAAAACATATCAATAATATGCAAACAAAATTGTCTGAAATTTTGCAAGATGCTGCGCCCGATGGCGCGGTTGTGACAGATGGAAATATTGTGCACATAGCCGCACGCCGATTGTTTGATCGCATGATGACCAATGAGAAATTGCGCAGTCCCCAAAGCTTTTTGCAGAGCTTTATGAAAAGCTCTTCAGGGCATTTTTCTGGTAGGCAAAATCCGAGAGACGGAGAGTTATGACATGAGTGCAGAATGGGAATTACGCGCGGCATTATTGGATGTATTGCGATCCAATAGCGCAATTATGGCGCGGGTGAACGGTGTGTTTGATGAGCGGCCAATCACGGCCAGCGCACCCTATATTGAATTGCTGAGTAGCATCAGCAGCGATTGGAGCAGCAAAAGTTTTGATGGGCGCGAAGTGCGCCTCTCAATCGCGTTGACAAGCGCAGCCCAAGAAAATGCACCCGATGTCAGGACTATGGATTTGATAGAGCAAGCGGTGCAAAATATGCCCGCAAATATCCCATCGGATGAAGCGCGCTATAAGATAGTTAATATAATCTATATCCGCGCACGCACGCGCCATGATGCCGATAATCGCTGGACGGTCATGATCGAATTTCGTGTGCGATTACACCCTTTATAAATTTCTACAGACAGCGTCATTCAGAGAGGAATGAAGGCTGCTATCTCAAATTAAATAGCGAAAGGAAAGATTATGGCTGCTGAAAAAGGAAGTGCATTTTTGTTAAAAATTGGCGATGGAGCTGACCCTATCGACTATAGCGTAATAGCTGGATTGCGCACCACGCAAATGTCGATCAATGGCGAGGCGGTGAATATCACCACCAAAGATAGCGGCGGTTGGCGTGAATTATTATCGCGCGCTGGGGTGCGATCAGTATCGGTATCGGCGGCGGGTATTTTTACAGGGTCTGATGCTGAATTGCGCATCAAAAATCATGCGCTTGCTGGCGAGATTGATGATTATGAGCTGAGCTTTGAGAGCGGCGAGCGTATGCGCGGGAAATTCCTAATCAGCCGATTAGATTATGCGGGAGATTATAATGGAGAGCGCAGCTTTACCTTTAACTTGGAGAGCAGCGGGCCAATAATTAATCTATAATTATCAATAATTTATAAATTAGGGGCGTATGATGACGCATAATGAATTGGCGAATGGCGCGCGCGGGGAAGCGCAATTTATGATGGGCGATAAAGCCTATATTATCCGCCCAAGCTTTGCGGCGTTGATAGCGGCAGAAGATGAAATTGGCTCTTTGTTTGATTTTGTCGAGCGCGCAGCGGCTGGCAAGGCTTTGTTGGGCGAGGTGGTTGCTTTATTTTGGCATTGTTTGATTGATGCTCAAGAAATGAAGCGCGCGCAATTTTGCGAACATTTGGCGGCATTGGGCATGGTGGGTTTGACGCCGATATTAAAAGTGATTTTGCGTCAAATATTGCAAGGGCAATGATGGTATCGTCCCAAGCTGGATTAGAGGATAGCGAGAGAAATTTCTCGGCTAATGCGCAAAAATTATACGGGCAAATTGCTCTATTATTGGGGTGGCGTCCGGCTGAATTTTGGGATTCAACACCGCACGAAATCGGGACAATATTATCGGCCAATGATGCACAAAATATCGCCCCTGTTGATCGAGAGGCTTTGGACCATTTGATCCTAAATGATCAAAATGAAAGCGAAAATTAGCAGCCTATAATATTTGTATAAGGAAGAAAGATGGACGAAGAAATTGAGAGCCTAACGATCCAAGTGCGCGCTGATACGCAAGAATTTGCGCGAGAATTGGGCAATGTCCGTTCACAATTAGATGGCGGTTTTGCACATAGTTTAGCGCGCGCGGGCCAGGGGTTAGAGCGCGGTTTGCTGGGGGCATTGCGGCGCGGCAGCTTGGGCTTTGAGGATTTACGAAACGTCGCATTATCGGTTCTTTCCGATATTGCATCGGCATCGCTGCGCACGGGATTAGGCAGCATATTGGGCGGATCATCGGGCGGACTAATTGGCGCTCTATCGCATTTTTCTGCTTCAGCCTTGGGGCTGCCAGGGCGCGCGACAGGCGGGCCAGTATCATCGGGGCGGCCTTATCTGGTGGGCGAAAATGGGCCCGAAATTTTTGTGCCGACTAGCAGCGGCGCAATAGATAATCGGCGCGGCAGTGCTGGGCCTTCGATCATCATGACGATCAATGTCTCGGGCAATGGCAGCGCACCCGAGACCATTACTCGGTCATCGCGGCACATAGCCCGCGCTGTAAAAGGGGCATTGGCAAGGGCGGATCGATAATGGCTTATTGGTTGGCGCAGCAGCGCGATGGGCATATATCTAACCCTGTGCAAAGATTTGACCCACGATTTTGGACAGTAGATTTTGCGCGCCCGATGATGGCATCGGTGGTTAATACGGGTCCTGAATCATTGCGGGTAGAAGCGATATTCTATCACCAAAATGCTCTTGCTGGATTGATATGGGAAAGCGAAGATCGCTGGGATCACCCTTTGCTCGCTTATGAAACCAATCGGGATTACCGAGCTTTGACCCTGTCATTCCACTGGAAGTCGGCTGGTATCAAACCGCTCGATGAGATTAATGGGCCAACGCTCACGATTGAAGGGCGCGATCAAAATGGCCAGCCGCGTAGCTGGTTTGTGCGGCTCTGGAACTATGCATCGGGCAGCCCCACTGATGCAAAAATCACAATAAATTTTAGCGATCTCAATGGTGGTTTTTTGCTGCCATCAGAGGCTGATCCCGTTTATGCGGGAGATATTGACCGTATGTTCATATCGCTGATTCCGCCGCGATTTGACCCTGAAGAAACGCCGATAAATCCGCCGCAAGAGGCCAGTGTAGATTTGAGCGAAATCCGATGCGATGGCGGTGGCGTCATGCTCGATACGGGTGATATTATGATGCCCGAGCATGATATGCAAATGGCCACGGGCTATGATGATGCCTATCATCTCACCCCTGCGCGGGTGCTGCGGCAAATAAGCGGATTGGGCTATCGCGGCACGATTAATCATTATGTCGGCATGAGCCATTATTTTAAGCTCGAAGCGCATGGCAGCGATCATTATGTGAGCCTGAATGCTGGGGCACTCAATACGGCATGTATCGCCTGGCATGAAAATTTTGTCCAGCTCTCAAAAGCAGCGGGTTATGAATTAATTTTTTCGTTATCTTATGAGATTTTTGATGCCCATTGTTGGCATGATTGGAAACAGCGCGATTTAGACGGCAAGCCTGCATTAACCTATTATACGCCGCCTTCAACATTGGTATCGCCAGCGCATGATGGTGCGATAAATTATCTGCGTCATGTCGCGTTGGCCTTTGCCGCTATTTTGGTGGCGGGCGGACTGCCGATGCGCTTTCAAGTGGGCGAACCTTGGTGGTGGATATTTTTGGACGGGCGCATCTGTCTTTATGATGATAATGCGCGAGCAGCATTTGGCGATATGCTGCAAGATATGGATACAATATTTGGCGATAAAAATGCCGATGAACAGGCTATGCTCGACCATGCGGGGGAATTATTGGCGGCCTCAACCGCTGTGATTGCCGATGCGGTAAAGGACTATGCCGTCGATTTGGGGGTAGAAAGCGAAACATCATTGCTCGTATATTTACCGACCGTATTGGATGAGCGCGCGCCCGATGCAGTGCGCGCTAATGTGCCCAGTGGCTGGAGCGCTCCTGCTTTCGATATATTGCAATTAGAAGATTATGATTGGGTGATTGCGGCTAATCATGCGGCGACGCTTAGGGCAAGCGACTTAATGACGCAGCGATTATCATATCCGATTGAGCAGCAACATTATTTCAGCGGTTTTATATTGCGGCCCGACCAAAAAACACAATGGCATGAGATTGATTTTGCTGCTGTTAGCGCAAAAAATCGGGGTATTGAGACTATATTTATTTGGGCTTTGCCTCAAATATCGCGCGATGGTTTCACTTATTATAATTTACGGAATATGGATGCGCGCAATAGCCAAGAGGATGAAAATATGGATGCATTTTATGATGAAAGATTACCCTTAGCATTGAGCGAAAATGCGATAATCTCTCCAGAATTTTCAACCCATATCATAACATCGACATCTGGGCATGAATATCGCAATAGTAATTGGGCCGATGCGCGCATGCGTTATGATGTTGGCCCCGCATTGCGTTCTGAAAAAGATGCTGCATTATTGATAAATTTCTTTCGAGCAAGGCGCGGCAGCGCGGTGGGATTTCGCTTCAAAGATCCCTATGATAATAGCTCCTCTGATGGCGGTAAAATTAGCCCAATCGATCAGCAAATCGGCCTTGGTGATGGGACAATATTATCTTTCCCTTTAGTAAAAAATTATGGTGACCCATCGACAGATGCGCAAGTGCGCCCCATCACCCGTCCTCTTGCCCAGAGCATTTTAATCGCGATTGATGGAGAGGCTGTCAGCGCTTGGTCGCTCAGCGATCGAGGCGTTATAATATTCGAACGCGCACCAGAAGTCGGCAGCATCATTAGCGCAGGATATAATTTTGATGTACCCGTGCGTTTTGCCAGTGATATTCTTGATCTGGCGGGGGCTACTCATGGGGCTTTCGATAGCAATTCTATTGCATTGATAGAGGTTAAAGAAGCATCATGAGTGCGCATGAGACGTTAAAAACTCTGGCCTATGGGTGGCATATCATTCGCAGCGATGGTGTGACTCTAGGCTTTACATCGCACGACCAAGCGCAGAGCGTTGGTGGGATATTATTAACCGCCCAACCAGGCCTAGCGCCGACTAAGATAGTATCATCGCTGGGAACGCAATCCGATGGTTTGGATATTAGCGGGGCTCTGACCGATGATGCTTTGCGCGAAGAGGATCTTCACATTGGCCGTTGGAACGGAGCACGCACGCATATATTCCTCTATGATTGGATGGATCTCGATGCAGATATTGTCACACTCGCGCGCGGCGAATTGGGCGAGGTTCGGCAATCCGAGGGTGCCTTTACGGCTGAATTTTTAGGACTAACGGCGCAATTGGATCATGAAGTTGCGCCCGTTACATCTCCACATTGCAGAGCAAGATTTGGCGATTATCAGTGCAAATTGAATCGGCAGCGTTTCTCTTATGAAGTGCGGGTGATGCGCATAGAGGACGATAGGCTATTTGTTGATGAAAATTTACCAGGTCGTGTGGGTGACTTTGCTTTTGGCGAGCTTAGATGGTTGAGCGGGCCAGCCACTGGCATTAGCACATTTATTTTGGACAGCGATATGAGGAGCCTCTCGCTAATTGATATTCCCCAAAATATTACAAGTCTATCTGTGCAAAGACAACCGCTTAATTTGCGTATTGAGATTATCATGGGTTGCGATAAAAATATTAAGACGTGCAGTGAAAGATTTCAAAATAGCGTCAATTTCAGAGGCGAGCCTTATCTGCCTGGCAATGATTTGCTAACCCGTTATCCTGGTCTCAATTAAGATGGATTTATTGAAAAAACGCTTGGCCATTGCAGACCGAGCGCAAGAAGCCATGGGTTTGCGTTTCCGTTTGCACGGCCGCAGTATAAATAATGGATTAGATTGCGTTGGATTGGTTGCTCATGCGATACAGCCTATGATTGCAGCAGCAGAAATACCGCGCCATTATACGCTGCGTTTTGATGATATAAATGTGCCAATAGCATTTTTTGAGGCCTTAGATTTTGAACGGTTAGAGAGCGAACAAGGGTATTTGATTGGCGATATTGCGCTCATCGCACCAGCGGCGCAGCAGCTTCATTTCATAATCATCGCGCAAGATGGTTTCATCCATGCGCATAGCGGTTTGCGCAAAATAGTGAAAACAAATTACCCGATTTTATCGCCCGTAAAAGCGGTATGGCGATACGCAGGAGAATGAAATGGCGACACTGGTATTAAGCACAGTAGGGACAATTTTTGGCGGCCCGTTAGGCGGGGCAATTGGCAGTTTCATTGGCGCGCAAGTCGATCAAAGCATCATTGGTAGTGGGCCCGATAGAGAGGGCGCACGTTTAGCGGAGGTTTCTGTCCAGACATCGAGCTATGGAACGGCGATACCGCAGATTTTTGGCAATATGCGTACCGCTGGTTCGGTGATTTGGGCGACCGATTTACAAGAAGATACTATTAGAGAAGGCGGCGGCAAAGGCAGGCCATCGACAGTCAGTTTTTCTTATTCCGCCAATTTCGCCGTTGCATTATCATCGCGGCCTATTGCTGCGCTTGGCCGTATTTGGGCCGATGGCAATCTGCTGCGCGGTGCGCAGGGCGATTTCAAATCTGAAACGCAATTTCGATATTATACAGGCACGGAAGATCAACCCATTGACCCTCTGATTGCGGCGGCTGAGGGCATCGCCAACACGCCTGCTCATCGAGGGATAAGCTATGCTGTTTTTGAAAATATGCAGCTTGAAAATTTTGGCAATAGAATACCTTCGCTGACATTTGAAGTCATCAATGTTTTTGGGCAGATAGAAATCATCTCTATTGCGCGCGCATTAACGCATGGATTAATCGACAATATCGAGCATGGAGAGCAGGATTTCGCTCTATTAGGCTTTGCCGCTTCGCACAGTAATAGCCGCGCTGCGATTGAGAGTTTGCTATCAGTTTTACCGCTATCATTGCGGGCTAAAGGGCAAAATTTGGAATTGATTGCGCATGATAATCATCAAGCGATTGTCGATATTGATGCGCGGCAAGCAGGCTGGCAAAATGATAAAAGATTAGACGAAAAACAAATCGCTGTGCTGCCGCTTAATGAGATAGCAAAAGAATATGCGCTTCGTTACTATGACCCATCGCGCGAATATCAAGCGGGTTTGCAAAATAGCAGACGCCCCGGGCCTGGACGCAGAAATGTGACGATTGATTTTCCAGCGGCTTTACACGCCAATGATGCAAATAGGTTGATACGCAATAAACATAATCAAGATATATACGCCCGCCAATCTCTCTCGATCAATTTAGCGCGCAATGCTGAAAATCACCATAGCGGCGATATAGTGCGTTTGGGTGGATATATAAATCTATGGCAAATCGATCAAATTGAGCAAGACTTGGGTCTCATTACTTTGGAGCTCAGAGCGATTCCTATGAATGAAGCTTCTGATTCACTGCCCAATATCTCTTCGGGTCGTTCGGTAATATCGCGCGATGCGCCTGCGGGTGAGACAATTTTTCATCTGCTCGATTTACCAGCATTTAACAATGGTAATGCGCAGCAACCCAATATTGCTATTGCAAGTGCGGGCGCGCAGCCAGGCTGGAAAAGCGCAATTATATCTATCCGAGAGGGCAGCAATATAACGCCGATTGATAGGGTGAATAGAGTGTCTAATATTGGGCAGGTGACAGCGGCTCTGCAGCCTGCTGACGCGGCTATCATTGATTATCAGAACCGTCCGCAAATCAGGATGTTAAATGAGACTATGCGTTTGCCCATTCAGGCTGCTGCGGGTGATGCGCCTTTTGAAGCCCCTTATTTTGCCATGCTTGGTGATGAGATTATTGCCTTTCACAGCGCGCGTTTGACAGATGATGGTCGCTATAATTTAGAGGGATTATGCAGAGGTATTGGCGGTACAGAAGATTATATAGCAGGCCATCAAGCGGGCGAGAGGTTTATCTTGCTCGACACCCAACAATTGAAATTTTTGGACTCCTCTGGCTATAATTTAGGGCAAAGCCTTAATCTTGAAGCTATGGGATTGGGGGATGAAGCCCCGAAAACTGCGCAATTAGACGCAATAGGGCGTTCGCTCATGCCCTTATCTCCTGTGCATGGCGAAATCGTCGATAGATATGATGGCGGCAAATCGATATGCTGGATCAGGCGCGCGCGCGTAGCATCACCATGGAGCGATGGTGTCGATGTCGCTTTATATGAAGATAGCGAACAATATGCGCTACAAATTTCATCCGATGCATTAGTTGGCGGCTCTCACGTGCTGATTGATGAGATTATATTTAATAGAATTTATAACTTATCCCGAGCGCAATTACAGCAATGGTCGGATTTGGGAGTCGCTAAAATGACAATCTCTGTGGTTCAGATCGGAACTTTTGCGCGTTCAGCACCGCTTATTTTTCAAAATACAATATTATAAATATAAAATTAAAGGATGCGATGATGAAGATTGAAACGTCACGCCATAAATTACCGCTCTTGGCGGTAGGACAGGCGCAAAAAGAATATACGCATAATGAAGCCTTATTATTGGTAGATAATTTGATAAATCCGTCGATAATATCAATTATAGACAGTCCAGAAGCGATTGATGATGCACAAAATATAACAGATGAGACCAGAGCATGGTTGATTAGCCACAGGCCTAGCGGGATTTGGTCGCACAGAGCGAATGCGATAGCAATTTTAACAATCAATGGATTTCGCTATATTGAACCTACATCTGGAATGCACATATTTAACGAACAATCTGGATGTATCATGATGTACAAAAATAATTCTTGGCATCTGGCCCCGATTCTGGCGGCACCCAACGGAGGTCGCGTTGTTGATTCTCAAGCACGCGACTCTATTTTAGCTATTTTGGATAATTTACGGCAATTTGGTTTGAGTCGTTTGTAAGGGAGGCTCCGTTATTATCAGGGATAAAATTTAACTTTTTTAAGGAATTAAATCAGTTTTTTATGAAAATATTTGTATAATGGCGACATTTTAGCAACAGTTTATTTGAAACTGTTCTTGCAAGGTTTGTTAGTTGCGCGTAATAAACCATTACCAAATTATTAAGTCATAAATTTTATAAGGGGAATATACATGCGTAAGCTTGCCATTGGATTGGCCCTCGCTTCCACCGCCTTGGCTACGCCAGCGATGGCTCGTGATGGTCAATGGTATGTCGGTGTTGACGGCGGTCTACTTGAACTCGAAGATGTGCGTCAGCAAGTTGCTGGTGCTGACTCGGGGGTTTCTAATCAAATCGGTGATACAATCAATCAAGATAATGATATAGGTTATGATGTAGGCGGTTATGTCGGTTATGATTTTGGCTCTTTCCGTTTGGAATCAGAAGTAAGTTTCCGCGAAGCAGATACTGATGCTCTTAGTGCGGTTTCTCCCTTAATCCAAGATGGTGATGGTGCTTTACGTTCAGGTATCTTTGATGCTGATGGCCATACAAATGCTCTAAGCTTTATGGTCAATGGTCTTCTCGACTTCGGTGACGATGATGGCGTTCAAGGATTTATCGGCGGCGGTGTTGGTATCGCGCGTGTTGAAGTTGAAAATGCTATAGAATTTACGGTTCTTGATGACAGCGATACAGTATTTGCATGGCAAGTCCTTGCAGGTATCCGTAGACCTCTTAGCGAACGTGTCGATATTGGCATCAAATATCGCTATTTTAATGCCGATGGTGTAGATTTAGTCGATACACGTGGCCGTGGTATTAACACAGACTTCACATCGCACTCAATTTTGGGTAGTTTGGTCTATAATTTTGGCGGCGAAGCACCACCGCCACCACCGCCGCCACCACCACCGCCGCCACCACCGCCTCCACCACCACCACCACCGCCACCAGCGGCTGTGTGTGCTCCTGGACCATATATTGTATTCTTTGACTGGGATCAGTCAGACATTACACCAGAAGCAGCAACTGTTCTGGACAATGCGGTAACCGCTTATGGTGATTGTGGTTCGGCTCAGGTTATGTTGGCAGGTAATGCCGATAAATCAGGCTCACCAAGCTACAACGTTGGCCTGTCTCAACGTCGTAACGCATCGGTTCGGGCATATCTCGAATCGCGCGGCATTAACGGCGGTGTGATCTCTAGCGAAGCCTTCGGTGAATCGCGTCCGCGCGTTGACACTGCAGACGGTGTTCGTGAACCTCAAAACCGGAACGTATCGATTATGTACGGTCCTGGTTCTGGTAGCTAAACACACTTTACAGTGATTAAAATTGGGCTGGTCTTCGGACCGGCCCTTTTTTTGCCTGCAATCGCAGGCCGTGCCCCGCGGCTGATGTCTTGTCCCAAATTGAGCCATCGCACCAAATCTTGGAATGGACTTTTGACGCCCTGAATTGGACAATTGCCAATTCAGGGACGAAACTATGATTCGATTTTCAGATGTGAACAGGCCGGGCAATGCTAACTACAACCCGGCTTATCAGCGACACCATCTTATCCCGCTGCAGGTAAAGTCGATATTTGATATCGAT
>CALLJS010000008.1 GCA_938050045.1 uncultured Sphingomonadaceae bacterium | reverse complement strand
CGCGAACCCAGCGGTTATTAAATCCATGCGCGTTGGTTAAAGCACTATCACAAGAATGTCGGTTGGCTAAACTATCAGCAGTCTCGGTTTGCAAAAACAAACCATAAAATAAAGCGGGTCTTTATGGCCCGTTTTTTTATGGAGTATGATATTTATCAAATTATATTATTTATAAAACTCAATTTTGAACCGAACAGGCCCAATCATTTCAACGCGATGCAATTCTAGTGGGCGGATAATGCCTGCCTGTCCCGATTCAAGGATGGATGTCTGCAAAGGAGGGCCAGGAATGATAAATTTAAGGCTGCCTGATAATATCTGTAATTGTCCCCAGACGCCTGCTTTTGTATCGTGCAGAGATGTTAATTTTGCAGGGACTGTTATCTCTGTAAATTCAGGGGACTCGCCATATTTCTTAGCAGATGAGGGTATTTCATAAGTCATTATTCACTCCATAATTGGTTTGAAAGTGGTAAGAAAGGCAACTATCTCCTATAATAAGATAAATGGCCAGCCCTAGAATTTTGTGACGGTTAATCCGACCATAAAATACGGCCCTGAATGAATCGATCAGCACCATTAATGCCGCTATTATTAGCTTGCGCATCGCTGGTTTTGGCTTATGCAAAAATAGTTTTTCTGATCTTAATATCCCGATGGTTAATCATATGTAACCTTGCCCAATAAGAGCATCCCAAAACCCGCATTATCTGCAATGCCATCGGCTGTTTCAAAAATAGTCATGAAAGAAGCATTTATCTCTACATAAACAATTATGCTCTTTCGCTTTTTATGCCTTAGAATGCGCTTTGGATAATGTCTTGATCATATTTTTGGCCAAACGGAAGAGGGCTCTAGATAGTATAATTATTTGACCGAATAGCGTTAATATGGCAATGCCGAGCATAAGGAGAGGGCGTGGATTGGATCATAGAAAATAGAGCATTGCTATCGATGCTATTGAGCATCGCTGCACTATTGATATTAATCATGCGAGCGCGAATGCACCCATTTGCCGCGCTCCTTATAGCATCAATTACCGCAGCCTTGGGCGCGGGGCTGGCACCGCACGCTGCTATTGAGGCCGTATCCAAAGGCATGGGCGGTACATTAGGCGGAATTGCCGCCGTCATCGGTTTAGGGGCTATGTTTGGAATATTGGTCGAGCATGGCGGCGGGATTAGCGCATTAGCGCGCTATGTAACGCAAGGTACAGGCGCAAAAGCGACAAGGTGGATGCTTGGACTTATCGGAGTGATTATCGCCATCCCCGTATTTTTTGATGTCGCCTTTATAATCTTATTTCCACTTATCCTCGCTTTTGCAAAAAAATTCAAAATGGCTCCATTGGCTTTTGGTTTACCGCTGCTGGCAGGGCTTGCCGCCGCGCATGCTTTTATACCGCCTACGCCTGGCCCTATCGCAGTGGCGCAAGCGCTTGGCGTCGATATTGGCTGGGTCATGCTCTTTGGTCTTATCGCGGGTGTGCCTGCTGCATTATTGGGCGGACCATTATATGCAAATTATGCCGAGCGCCGAGGGTGGCTGCCTATGGGCAATCCGCTCGATATTTCTGCGGGCAATGATGGCAAAGACTTTGATCCCAAAATTGCAAAAACTGCGCTGATGTTAGTATTACTTCCACTTCTTCTCATCATATGCGGTGCGCTTGCTAAGCCTTTGGGAATAGCAGAAGGTTTGATATTGAATATTATATCTATGGCAGGGATTCCCGTAATTGCATTGCTCATCGCTTGCGGGGTCGCTTTTTTTGTTTTGCGGCCAAACAACGATACGGACAAAGCGGCATTGCGCAAGGCCATAGAAAAATCACTCGAACCCGTCGGTGTCGTTTTATTGGTTACAGGTGCGGGCGGTGCTTTCAAACAAGTGTTGGTAGATACAGGCGCGGGGAAATCGCTTGCCGATATTGCGCTAACAGCAGGTTTTACCCCGATATTGTGCGGATTTATAATAGCATTATTGTTGCGCATAGCCCAAGGCTCGGCCACGGCCGCTATGATTACAGCGGCCAGCCTGACCTTCCCCATCGCTTCCGCCGCTGCGTTAAACCAGCCACAATTAGCACTGGTGGCGGTGGCTATTGCGGGCGGAGCGACCGCATTTAGCCATGTCAATGATAGCGGTTTTTGGTTGATAAACCGTTATTTTGGATTGAGCACGCCCGAAACATTTAAGAGCTGGACCGTCAGTTCAACCATAACGGGTTTTACGGGCCTGATGGTTGCGCTGATAATTTATCCATTCATCTAATAATTTAGAACATATCTCGATTTAGGGCATATCTCGCAACGCTCTCATAATAGCATTGCATATTTTTTGGGGTGATGATGTTGCTGTGATACGGATGACATTTGCGGGAATTTCTAACGCTGCCAACTGCGAAGTAAGCAGAGACGGATTCATAAAATGGCCCTTCCGCTGCTCGAGACGCTCTGCCAATATGGGTGCTGGCACATCCAAAATTATCCAACGGCAAGGGCGGTTTATACCGTCTATCAACCGCGATCGTACAGCATCATTTAATGCCGAACAGGCCAGAATTATTGGCCCGCTCGGATGATTATTCGCCGCACTTGCTATCGCATCCAACCACGGCATTCGATCCTCATTGGTCAATGGTTGCCCGCGCGCCATCTTTTCAACATTTTTCTGAGGGTGTAGATCATCACCTTCGATCATCGGCCAAGAGTAAGTTTGCGATAATAAGGATGCAATGGTGGATTTACCGCTGCCTGCAACGCCCATGATGGTGATAATTTGGTCTATTTCATTTACAGTCATTTATATCCACAATCTAGTGCATAAATAGTTGAATGACAACCTTGTCTTATGGCATGTCATGCTTATACTGGTCGGTAGTCTATGGAGAGAAATTATGAAAATCCGCTTTGCACTAAATTCGGTTTCGGCCTTAGCACTGAGTGGAGCAGTTTTTGGGCCAATTATCTGGCCTGGGTCCGCTAGCGCACAAGATCAAGACCCAGAGGCAGAGGCGTCGCATATTGTTGAACAAGCCAGCGTGATGAGCATCGCTGATCCTATCTCAACGCAGGCTAGTGCGCGTGTTGAAGCATTGTTGGCGCAAATGACATTGGAGGAAAAAACTGGGCAATTGACGCAAGCTGCGGGCGGACGTTCAAAAACCCTCAACAGTAAACTTACCCCTGATGAATTGGACCGCGTGCGCTCTGGACGGGTTGGTTCTTATTTACACGTTGCAGGCGCAGAGCCATTGCGCGAATTACAAAGGGTTGCAACCGAAGAAAGTCGCCTGAAAATCCCATTATTATTTGCTATGGATGTGGTACACGGATATCGCACAATATTCCCCGTTCCTATTGCCATTGCATCTTCGTGGGAGCCTGAACAATGGGAAAAGACCGCTCGTATTTCGGCAATAGAGGCCTCTAACAGTGGTTTGCATTGGACTTTTGCGCCGATGATTGATGTAGCGCGTGACCCGCGTTGGGGCAGGGTCGTTGAAGGTAGCGGTGAGGACGCATTTTTAGGCAGCGTCATGGCCGCAGCGCAAGTGCGCGGTTATCAAGGCGATACGCTCAGGGGTTCTGGTACAATGATGGCGACAGCAAAGCATTTTGGCGCATATGGTGCGCCCATTGGTGGGCGCGATTATGGAACAGCGGAAATTAGCGAACGCGCCTTGCATGAAATTTATTTGCCGCCTTTTTATGCTGCTATGAAAGCTGGAACGGGCAGCTATATGACGGCATTTAATGATATTGGCGGCGAACCCACGACTGGCAATGCCGATCTAATTAATGGTACTTTGCGGGTCAAATGGGGGTTTGACGGCATGTTGGTCAGCGATTGGAATGCCATTGCTGAGCTCATTAATCATGGCGTCGCTGCAAGCCGCGCTGATGCTGGTGCATTAGCGATTAGCGCAGGCGTGGATATGGATATGATGAGCCTAGTCTATGCCGATGAACTAACCAAAGCAGTCTCCAAAAACCCAAGCTTGATGCAGCATATCGATAATGCTGTGCGTAATATATTGACCGCCAAAGAAAAGCTTGGTTTGTTTGATGACCCTATGGCGTATCATGATATAGCTGCAGAAAAGGCGTTAATCCGATCTACTGAGCATCGCAAGGCAGCTTATGAGGTCGCGCTGCGCTCTATGGTGCTGCTTAAAAATGAAGCTAATATTTTGCCAATCGCTGCAAATGCCAAGAAAATTGCAGTGATTGGGGCGCTCGCCAAAGATACGCAAAGCCAATTAGGGTCTTGGCGCGCGCGCGGTGATAAATCAGAAGTCATCTCGATATTTGATGGTATCAAAACAGGCGCAGCGCAAGATGTAACCCTCAGCTACGCCGCTGGTGCATCGCCGCTCAGCGAGGATTTAAGCGGCATTGCCCAAGCGGTAGAAATGACGAAAAATAATGATGTCATCCTGCTCGTGATCGGTGAAGATTTCGATAAATCTGGCGAAGCGCGCAGTAATTCAACATTAGAAATGCCCATGAGCCAGCGCGCTTTGTCACAACAAGTGTTGGCTGCTGCTAAAGAAGCTGGAAAACCTGTCATCATATTATTAACGGGCGGACGCCCCATGGCTATTCCTGATCTTGCGCGCGATGCTGATGCCATATTGATGACTTGGTTCTTGGGTAATGAAGCTGGATCAGCGATCGCGGATATCGTCTTTGGCCGCGCTGCACCAGGCGGGAAACTGCCTATTGCATTTCCGCGTACGACTGGCGCAGTACCCTATAGCTATGGTGAATATCCTGCTGGTCGCCCTGCCAATCCCGACCCTATTAAAGATAGCAATAGATTCAAAGATTTACCTATTAGCCAGCTCTACCCATTTGGCCATGGTTTATCCTATGGTGATATTGAAATAGCGGATTTGCATATCAATAGTGAGACGCTTTCGCCTGACGGCGATATTAAGATTTCGGTTACGCTAACCAATAATGGCACAACAGCGGGCGACGAAACAGTACAGCTTTATATACGCGACCTTGTTTCTAGGCAGGCACAACCCAAAATGATGTTGCGCGGTTTTAAGCGAATGACGCTTAACCCTAAGCAAAGCCGCCGCGTTACATTTATGCTAACGCCAGAGCAGCTTACCTATTATCAAAAAGATGGGAGCTGGGGCGTTGAGGCGGGGCGTTTTGATGTGATGATTGGGGCTTCTGCCGAAGATATTCGCGCCCGTGGCAGCTTTAATCTAACATCCGCAATAACAAGCACCTCCCCCGCAGCCGCATTGCCAACCAAAGTTGAAACAGCACAGTCAAATTAGCACAGTCGAATTAGCACAGTCGAATTAGAATTATGATAGAATGAGAAATTATCATATCGCTCGATACTCTATATCGGCTTCATCATAGATTGCATAAGCATCTTGGTTCGCATCGATCCACGCCCGATGTAATATCCCATTATCATAAGCTGCTAAGCACGCCACATATATTCTGATTTCATTATCTGTCATTTCTTCCTCCATTGGGTTTGAGTTTCAAACGAGAGCTTCTGCTCTGCTCATGAAACTCTGCCCTTCGGCGAGAATGGGTGTGCAAACGGCAGTGTAAAAATCGCGTCTCGGGCGGTGCGGGCGCAGGTGAAATCGAGCCACGGGAGAGCGTCTATTTTTATCGAAGTGCGCTGAGGGCAAAGCCCTAAGTCTTAAATCTTGCATCAGGGATCAAAGCCGCATGGCCGAAACAATGGTTCGGTTCACACGAGCCCGTGAAGATGCCAATAGTTTCTTTTATATTTCTATCAGTATTGAAGAGTGCTTATGTAGCGCATGGGTAGCTGCATATCATATCTGCCTTTTGAAAGCCTGCACATGCACGGCCTTATCGAAGGTCGGTTCTAGTCAATATCATCCCTTAAAACATCAAGCCTAAAGGCTTCTCCACTTATCTGGCGATTGGTCGTTTCGATCCAAGGTGAATGATGTCATGTCGATCTTATCTGTCTCTGTCCCTATCGAAGGCCGCAATACTAAGGTCTTCCCAAAAGGGAGAATGACATGAAACATCAATTTAACATGGCTGCACTAGCCAAATTATCAAAGCAAGAATTATGTGCTCTAAAAGCTAATCTGAAAGCACAATTTCATTCAACCAGTTCTTCCGCCGAGAAATCAGTAATCCAATCAAATATTAGAATAATTGATATGAGCTTGACCCAGAAA
>CALLJS010000007.1 GCA_938050045.1 uncultured Sphingomonadaceae bacterium | reverse complement strand
AACGGTTGGTGCTGTTTCTAATCCAGATAATTCGAATCAAACATTGGCTAAAGCAGGGCGAAACCGTTGGGCAGGCAAGCGTCCCCTGACACGTGGTGTTGCCAAAAACCCTGTCGATCACCCGCATGGTGGTGGTGAAGGTCGTACATCGGGTGGCCGCCACCCTGTTACGCCTTGGGGTAAGCCTACTAAAGGTGCTCGCACTCGTAAGAATAAGCAGACAGATCGTATGATTATTCGTTCTCGTCACGCGAAGAAGAAGAGGTAAATAATGGCTCGTTCTGTTTGGAAAGGTCCTTTTGTTGACCTATATTTGCTCAAGAAAGCTGAAGATGCGCAAGAAAGCGGTGCTCGTGCTCCGATTAAGACTTGGTCGCGTCGTTCAACGGTTCTTCCGCAATTCGTTGGCTTGACCTTTAATGTTTATAATGGCCAGAAATTTATTCCTGTGTCTGTAAACGAAGATATGGTTGGCCATAAGCTTGGTGAATTTGCCCCTACCCGTAACTATTACGGTCATGGCGCAGACAAGAAGGGTAAACGCTAATGGGCAAGGCAAAATCTCCTCGCCGTGTAGGCGATAATGAAGCATTGGCGACGGGGACATCTATCCGTGGCTCTGCGCAAAAGCTGAACTTGGTGGCACAGCTTATTCGTGGTCGCAAAGTAGAAGATGCATTAAATGTTCTAAGCTTTTCAAAAAAAGCAATGGCGCGTGATGTTAAATCTGTTTTGAACAGCGCGATTGCTAATGCGGAAAATAATCACAATCTGGATGTTGATTCATTGGTGGTTCAAGAAGCTAGTGTTGGTAAGGCATTAACGATGAAGCGTTTTCGTGCTCGCGCACGCGGCCGTGGCAACCAAATCATTAAACCATTCAGCCGTTTGCGGATTGTTGTTCGTGAACAAGAAGAAGAAGAGGCTAAATAATGGGTCAGAAAAGTAATCCTATCGGGCTTCGCCTTCAAATTAATCGCACTTGGGATAGCCGCTGGTTCGCCGAAGGTCATGACTATGGCAAGCAATTGGTCGAAGACATTAAAATGCGCAAATTTATTTTTGACACCGTTCCGCAAGCGGCGGTCTCAAAAGTTGTTATCGAGCGTCCCGCAAAAACATGCCGTGTTTCAATTTATGCAGCGCGTCCTGGCGTTATCATCGGTAAAAAAGGTGCTGACATTGAAAAGCTTCGTCAAAAATTAAAGGCATTTACGGATAGCGATGTTGCGCTCAATATTGTTGAAATTCGTAAGCCAGAGATAGACGCGAAATTGGTGGCGCAGGGCGTTGGTGATCAGCTTATTCGCCGTATCGCTTTTCGCCGTGCTATGAAACGTGCTGTGCAATCTGCGCTTCGTTTGGGTGCAGAGGGTATCAAAATCACATGCGGCGGCCGTTTGGGCGGTGCAGAGATTGCGCGCGTTGAATGGTATCGTGAAGGACGTGTTCCTTTGCATACTTTGCGTGCGAATGTTGATTATGCAGAATCAGAAGCTCTGACTGCATATGGTATTATCGGGATTAAGGTCTGGATCTTCAAAGGTGAGATTTTGGGTCATGATCCTATGGCAACTGACCGGTTGATGATGGATGCGCAAACTTCTGGCGTCCGTCCGGCTCGTTGATAAAAATTTAGAAAGATAAGGGCGAAGCATCATGCTACAACCGAAGAAACATAAATTCCGTAAAACCTTCAAAGGTCGTATTCACGGAAATGCCAAGGGCGGGACAGATTTGAACTTTGGTTCTTATGGCCTGAAAGCTCTAGAGCCTGAGCGTATCACAGCGCGCCAAATTGAGGCTGCTCGTCGTGCGATTACGCGGCATATTAAACGTCAGGGGCGTTTGTGGATCCGTGTATTTCCTGATGTTCCTGTTTCCAAAAAACCTGCCGAAGTTCGCCAAGGTAAAGGTAAGGGTAGCGTTGAATATTGGGCGGCGCGTGTGAAGCCAGGGCGCATTTTGTTCGAACTAGACGGTGTGCCAGGCCCATTGGCGGCGGTTGCTTTTGAGCGCGCTGCTATGAAGCTTCCTATCAGAACCAAAGTAGTCGCTCGTTTGGGTGATACTTCTCATCTGGGGGCGAAATAATGACTAAGACAGCAGATTTTCGAGTGAAAACCGATGATGAATTGGCAACCCAGCTCAATGAGCTGAAAAAAGAGCAGTTCAATTTACGTTTTCAAACAGCAACGGGCCAGCTTGAAAAGCCAGCGCGCGTGCGCATAGTCCGCCGCGACATTGCGCGTATCAAAACATTAATGGGTGAGCGCGCAAGTGCCGCCAAGTCGGTTTAAGGAATTTTAATATGCCAAAACGCATCTTAACCGGAACGGTGGTATCCGACGTCAATGATAAGACAATTACTGTCCGCGTTGAACGTAAAGTGAAGCACCCTCTTTATGGTAAAATTATTCGTCGTTCGAAAAAATATCATGCGCATGACGAAGCTAATGAATTTAAGGCTGGTGAGACAGTTCGTATCGAAGAAACAAAGCCAATCTCCAAAAATAAAACATGGGTGGCTTTGGGACGTTCAAGCGAGAGCAAAGCAGCCGAGTAAAAGTTAATTTTAACGGAACTATCGGAATATATGGTGTCAACGCAGTATTTCGGCAAGCCAGACGAAAGGAATTGGATCCATGATCCAGATGCAGTCAAATCTTGAAGTCGCTGATAATAGCGGTGCCAAGCGCGTCCAATGCATCAAAGTATTGGGCGGTTCAAAACGGCGTTTCGCCGGTGTGGGCGACATCATAGTAGTATCAGTGAAAGAAGCTGCGCCACGGGGTAAAGTTAAAAAAGGTGATGTTCACCGTGCCGTGATTGTGCGCACCGCAAAGGACATTCGCCGTGCTGATGGAACTGTGATTCGTTTCGACAGCAGTGCCGCTGTTTTGGTCAATGCTAATAAAGAGCCAATTGGAACTCGTATTTTTGGGCCAGTGGTTCGTGAACTGCGTGCAAAGAAGCATATGAAAATCATATCGCTTGCACCGGAGGTACTATAATCATGGCAAGTGCTAAGATAAAAAAAGGCGATAATGTCGTCATTTTGGTAGGTAAAGATAAAGGTAAATCTGGCGAAGTTTCGAAAGTTATGCCTAAAGACGGTAAGGTTATTGTTGCGGGAATGAATATTGCAACGCGCCACCGCAAGCCTAGTCAAGAAAACCCGCAAGGCGATATCGATAAAATCGAAGCCGCTATGGATATTTCTAATGTAGCTCTAGCGGATCCAAAAGATGGCAAAGCAACGCGCGTTCGTTTTGAAGAAAAAGACGGCAAAAAAGTGCGTATTGCTGTTAAATCAGGGGAAATGATCGATGGCTAATATTTATGTCCCGCGCATGAAATCGCGCTATAACGATGAAATTGTGAAAGCGATGACCGAAAAATTCGGTTACAAAAATCATATGTCAGTCCCTAAGATTGAGAAAATCACGCTCAACATGGGCGTTGGTGAAGGGTCGCAAGACAAGAAAAAAGTAACAACAGCCTTAGCTGAAATGGAACTTATCGCTGGTCAAAAAGCTGTGATAACGCGCGCGAAAAAATCAATCGCTACGTTTAAGCTTCGCGAAGGCATGCCGATTGGCGTTAAGGTTACTTTGCGCCGTACACAAATGTTTGAATTTATCGAGCGTTTAGTGACGATCGCAATGCCGCGTATTCGCGATTTTCGCGGTTTGAACCCAAAAAGCTTTGATGGCCGTGGTAACTTTGCCATGGGCTTGAAAGAGCAAATTATTTTCCCAGAGATCAGCTATGACGCCATCGACGTGGTGCGCGGTATGGATGTGATTGTAACCACTTCGGCAAAAACGGATGATGAAGCGCGTGAATTATTACGTCTTTTCGGATTCCCTTTTCCAATAGAGCAAAATGATGAAAAGGCAGCAGCATAATGTTGTCTTTAACGGAAAGGATGAGGGCTTAAGTCATGGCGAAACTGAGTTCTGTAAATAAAAATGAGCGTCGCAAGAAGCTAGTAAAGAAATTTTCTGGCCAATATGCAAAGCTCAAAGCAATGGCGAAAGACGAAAGTCTGGACGAGAGCGAGCGTTTGATCGCGCGTCTCAAGATGGCCGAAATTCCTCGTAATGGAAACCCAACGCGGGTTCGCAACCGTTGTTCGACCACCGGTCGTCCGCGCGGTTATTATCGTAAATTCCGGTTATGCCGGATCGAGCTTCGTGATATGGCCAACAAAGGCCTTATCCCTGGCATCACTAAGTCAAGCTGGTAAGGATATTAGATCATGGCATTGACAGATCCTTTGGGTGATTTACTCACCCGCATTCGTAACGGTCAACGGGCAAAGAAAGACTCAGTTGTCTCGCCTGCCTCGAAGCTTCGCGCTCGTGTTTTAGATGTTTTGCAACGTGAAGGTTATATTCGTGGTTATAGCGAAGAAGCTTTTGGTTCAAAAGGTCAGCATGACGGTTTACGCATTGAATTAAAATATTTTGAAGGCGCGCCCGCTATCCAGCATTTAGCGCGTGTTTCAAAGCCTGGTCGCCGCGTATATTCGGGTTCTAAAGAACTGCCGGTTATCCGCAACGGCCTGGGTATAACCATCGTATCAACACCGCGCGGTGTGCTATCTGATTCAGAAGCACGCGAATCTAATGTTGGTGGCGAAATTTTAGCGGAGGTGTTCTGATGAGCCGCATCGGGAAAAAACCCATTGCTATTCCAGCGGGTGTAACGGCTAGTGTTGCCGATGGTTTGGTGAGCGTAAAAGGGCCAAAGGGTGAAATGACGATGCCCGCTTCTGAGGCAGTGACATACACGCTCGAAGATGGGCAGCTTGTTGTTGTACCTGCGAACAAAACCAAAAAGGCAATATCCTTTTGGGGTATGCAAAGAACATTGGTCGAAAATCTTATTGTCGGTGTGACAGAGGGTTTTTCCAAAGTTCTTGAGATTAATGGTGTTGGTTATCGGGCAAAGGTGAACGGTAAAATATTAAATCTACAGCTTGGTTTCAGCCATGATGTTAATTTTGATATTCCAGCAGGCATTGACATTAAAACGCCGGACCAAACCACGATTGAAATTAGTGGAATGGATAAACAAAAAGTAGGGCAGGTTGCTGCCGAAATTCGCCAGTGGAGAAAACCAGAGCCTTATAAAGGCAAAGGTATCAAATATCGTGGTGAATATATATTCCGTAAAGAAGGGAAGAAGAAGTAAGCCATGGCGAAACTATCTCTCTTTGAACGTCGCCGCCAACGTGTGCGCTCTAAATTGCGCGCGCAGGTCGCTGGACGTCCTCGCTTATCTGTACACCGTACAGGTCAACATATTTATGCTCAAATTATTGATGATGTTCAGGGCCGTACGCTGGCTTCTGCATCTTCTAATGACAAAGATGTCACTGGTTTGGGCGCCGATAGCAAAGCGGCTGCCGAAGTTGGCAAGCGCGTTGCTGCGGCTGCAAAAAAAGCTGGTATTACGAGCGTCGTATTTGACCGTGGAGGATTTCTCTTTCACGGACGTGTAAAAGCGTTAGCGGATGCTGCTAGAGAAGGCGGATTGGAGTTTTAATGATGGCAGAAGAAAATAAAACAGAAGCCGAAGCTGCTCCAGAAGCTGCACCCGCAGCGCCTGCTTCAGAAGGCAAAAAAGAAGGGCGCGGTGGAAATCGCGGCAATAATGACGGCAAAGGCCGTGGCCGTGGTCGCCGTAATGATCGTAAACCTCGCGAAGAGGAAGGCGATGAGCTGATTGAAAAATTGGTGCACATTAACCGTGTTTCCAAAACGGTGAAAGGCGGTAAACGCTTTGGTTTTGCTGCTTTGGTCGTTGTTGGCGATGGTCAAGGGCGTGCAGGTTTTGGCCATGGTAAAGCGCGCGAAGTTCCAGAAGCTATCAATAAGGCTACTGCTGCTGCGAAAAAGAAAATGATCCGCGTTCCTCTGAAAGAAGGCCGCACGCTCCATCATGATGGTAACGGCCGTTTTGGTGCGGGTAAAGTAACATTGCGCAGCGCACCCGCTGGTACTGGTATTATTGCTGGTGGACCAATGCGTGCTGTATTTGAATCATTGGGTGTTGCTGATGTTGTTACTAAATCGGTCGGTACATCAAATCCTTATAACATGATCCGCGCTACATTTGATGCGCTTGACAATCAAACAAGTCCAAAATCTGTGGCGCAGCGTCGCGGTAAAAAAATTGCTGACTTGCTGGGTCGTGGTTCTGATGGAGCGTCAAAAGCCGAAGTGCAAGCTGATGCTGACGCGGTTACGGAGTAATCATAATGGCCAAGATTAAGATTAAACAAACGGGGTCACCCATTCGTCGTCCTGAACGCCAACAAAAAACTTTGATTGGTTTGGGCCTTAATAAAATGCACCGTGTGGTAGAATTGGAAGATACGGCGGAAGTCCGTGGTATGATCCAAAAAGTCCGTCATATGGTGCAGGTGGTAGAGTGATAAAGATGGGGACATATTGTTCCCATTTTCAAATAAAATGCGATATTAGCGCGAAAAAAGCGAAAGCGAGTGCAGAATGAAATTGAATGAAATTAAAGATAATGAAGGCGCGCGTCACCGTAAAATGCGCGTTGGACGTGGCATTGGTTCGGGTAAAGGCAAAACATCTGGTCGTGGTCAAAAAGGCCAAAAGAGCCGTAGCGGTGTAGCCATTAAAGGCTTTGAAGGCGGTCAAATGCCCCTTCATATGCGTATTCCGAAGCGCGGTTTTAATAATCCTTTTGGCAAAGATTATGCTGAAGTGAATTTGGGGATGATCCAAAAATTCATCGATGCGAAAAAATTGGATGCCAAAAAAGCAATTGACCAAGCAGCATTAAACGCTGTTGGTTTAACACGCGGCGGTAAAGATGGCGTACGTTTGCTGGCTAAAGGCGAAGTCACATCCAAGCTCAATATCAGCGTAGCTGGTGCTTCAAAAGCTGCGGTAGCGGCCGTTGAAAAAGCGGGTGGCGCAGTGGAAATAGTGAGCAAAGCTTCGGCCAAAGCGGCAGGAGTAAATGCTGCTAAAAAAGAAGCAATGGCCAAAAAGCGCGCTGCGAAAACGACTAAAAAATAAATAAAAGCATTATACGGCGGCTAAGCGGCGTCATTTAATGTTTGGGCAAGATTTATAACTTGTCATATCAACCCCGCTACCCATATAGGGCTTGCGGGGTTTGTTATGAGAGCAGCCTATGTTAGGCCATAATAATATTTGGCATAGATGCCCAATGCGATTAAGAGACTATAAGTTCTAAGCAATTATCTGTTTGGATAGAGTTAAGAAGAAGGATTTAGACACGATGGCTTCTAATGCCGAGAAAATGGCTGCTGGTGTTAGCTTTTCAAATTTTGGAAAAGCTACGGATTTGAAAAACCGCATCTGGTTTACTTTGGGTGCTTTGATAATTTTCCGTCTATTGAGCTTTGTGCCGCTTCCTGGGGTTGATCCCGTTGCACAAGCCTTGCTCTATCAGCAAGCTGGATCGGGCGGCGTGCTAGACTATTTGAACACATTTTCTGGCGGAAGCCTTGAACGGATGAGTTTAATCGCGCTTGGCGTTATGCCTTATATTACGGCCTCGATTGTTATTCAATTGGCTGCGTCGCTTAACCCAACATTGGCAGCGATTAAAAAAGAAGGCGAATCTGGCCGTAAAAAACTAAATCAATATACGCGCTATGGCACAGTGTTTTTGACCGCTATCCAAGGTTATTTCTTGGCTGCTGGATTAGAATCTTTGGTAGCTTCGAGCGGTATTCAGGCCGTTGTAGAGCCAGGACTATTGTTCCGAATAGTCGCAACGATTAGCCTGATTGGCGGCACATTATTCCTCATGTGGCTGGGTGAGCAAATTACAGCGCGCGGCATTGGTAATGGTATATCGCTTATCATTATGGCAGGCATCGTCGCACAAATGCCGCGTTTGGTTGGCACTATGCTTGATGGTACTGCTAAAGGCTCTATTAGCGGCCTGTTCGCTATGGGCTTTTTGGTGATGTTCATATGCTTAATCTTGCTCATTTGTTATATGGAACGCGCGCAGCGCCGCGTGTTGATTCAATATCCAAAACGCGCAACGCAGCGCGGTGTTATGCAAGCCGATCGCTCGCATCTGCCGCTCAAAATTAACACAGCGGGCGTTATCCCACCGATTTTTGCGTCATCATTATTGTTGCTTCCTATCACTTTGACACAGCTTGGTGGTCAAAATGTCGCTGGCGATAATAGTGCTGGTGATTTTGTCATTACACTCAACCAATATCTGCAGCATGGGCAGCCTGTTTATTTGTTACTTTATGGGCTTGGTATTATCTTCTTCTGTTTCTTTTATACAGCGGTTGTATTTAACCCAGAGGAAACATCCGATAATCTGAAAAAAGCGGGTGGTTTTGTTCCTGGTATTCGTCCCGGTAAAAATACCGAAACATATCTTGATTATGTTCTTACCCGAATCACAGTTCTGGGCGCAGCCTATTTAACATTCGTATGTTTGTTGCCCGATTATGTGATGGGCACCACAGGGCAGAGCCAATTCTTTGTACTCGGCGGTACCAGCTTGCTGATTGTGGTCAACGTTACCATCGATACCGTTTCGCAAATTCAAAGCCATTTATTAGCACACCAATATGGTGATTTAATGAAAAAATCTAAGCTGCGCGGCAAGAAATCGCGCAACTAAACGGGCACTAGCTGTTAAAATATAATTATTTAGGGGTTGATATGAACATCATTCTTTTAGGGCCTCCCGGAGCGGGCAAGGGAACGCAGGCAGGTTTGCTGGAAGATAAGTTTGATATGGCTCAACTCTCTACGGGTGATATGCTGCGTGCTGCTGTTAAAGCACAAACAGAGGTCGGCAAAAAAGCGAAAGCCGTTATGGATGCAGGAGAGCTTGTGTCCGATGAGATAGTCTCTGGAATTATTGGGGATCGTTTGGATGAATTAGGGCCTAATAAAGGCATTATTTTTGACGGCTATCCCCGCACAGCAGCGCAGGCTCATTCATTAGATGAAATTTTATCAAAGCGTGGTCGTACATTGAACCATGTGATCGAATTATCGGTGGATGAAGATGCATTGGTTGACCGCATTACGGGCCGCTATGCATGCACAAGTTGTAATGAAGGCTATCATGATCGTCACAAAAAACCCTCAAAAGAAGGCGTCTGTGATATATGTGGCAATAGCGCGTTTAAGCGTCGTCCCGATGATAATGAAGAAACGGTGCGTACCCGTATGGAGGAATATCGGGGTAAAACAGCGCCTATATTACCGATATATGAAGATCGTAATATCGTATCGCGCGTTGATGGCATGGGCGATATAAATGAAGTCGCTGATGCGTTGAATGCTATATTATCGTAATTCATAAAGTTATTTTATCCTGTATCTGGCGTTACCAATTATAATGCGCTAAGATTGTCTCATGTCTATATTTAATAAAACTCATTCACTTACCAAGCTATATTGTCCCGTCTATATTATGTTAGCGGTGTTGTTTTTATCGCCCAATGCGGCCGTGGCAAAGGTTAGTTCTCAATCCGATACTGGATTTGCTGTATTTCATATTGCTGATGTTGCAGCCGAGCCAGAGGAAATATGGCGTAAATTAATCGTGCCCAATCGCTGGTGGAGCAGCGATCATAGCTGGTCTGGCAATGCTGAGAATTTCTATCTTGAAGCAAAAATAGATGGATGTTTTTGTGAGCTGTTGAAAACAGAAAAAAATGGCGAGATAAATGATGCGGGTGCAGTAGAGCATATGCGGATCATTCATATTGATCGCGCCAGAAGCTTGCGGATGTTAGGGGCACTTGGCCCTTTGCAATCCGAAGCCGTAAACGGAACTTTTACCATTGCTATCAAAGCTAATGGAGATGGAACAAGCAAGCTTAGTTTTTTATATGTAGTCGGCGGTTATATGCGCTTTGAGGTTACCAAAATTGCCCCTTCGATTGATGCTGTAATGGGCGAGCAATTTGGCAATTTAGTAAAATTAATAGGCCCTGTCTTAGAGTCGGCTGATACTGTTTCGACTGATAGTGACAAATCAGAATTATTGGTTGTTGATAAAGGCATAGTTGAACTATCATCAGATGCTGACGAGATAGGCACGGAAGATAATAAAAGTGAGGATGGTGAGATTAGAAGAGAAAGGTAAAATTCGATTATAATGCTTCTATTCTTTTTAGATTTTGCATGATTATTAACGAATCTTAATAGTTGTCTTGACAGTAAAGGCGACTCAGCTTAAGGGCTGCTATATTCAGCAATCATACAACCAGCAACGCTCTTTTTGCGTAAGCTGGTTTTGTGCATTTTGAACCGACAAAGCGTTGAGATAAATACAAAGCGTTGAGATAAAATAGTCAATTCCGTCTATTTTGTGGAGCAGGAGTTATAATTAAGTGGCACGTATCGCTGGGGTCAATATCCCTACAAATAAGCGGGTAATAATATCGCTTACATATATTCATGGAATCGGCCGTACTAAGGCCCTTGAAATTGCGGATAAGGTTGGCATTGATCATAGCCGCCGCGTTCAAGATTTGACCGATCAAGAAGTTTTGCAAATTCGTGAAGCCATTGATGAAGATCATACTGTAGAGGGCGATTTGCGCCGTAATACAGCAATGAACATCAAGCGTCTTATGGATCTAGCTTGTTACCGTGGCCTGCGCCACCGTAAAGGCCTTCCTGTTCGTGGACAGCGCACGCATACCAATGCGCGTACTCGCAAAGGTAAAGCAAAACCAATCGCTGGTAAGAAGAAATAATCTTGCTCGCCGGATATTGTCCGATCGAGTATATTTCCAGATTTTTATAGTAGGAATTTAACAATGGCACGCGAACCACAACGCATTAAGCGGCGAGAGCGTAAAAATATATCATCAGGCGTCGCACATGTGAACGCCACCTTTAACAATACGATGGTCACAATCACCGATGCACAGGGCAATGCAATTAGCTGGTCCTCTGCTGGGCATATGGGTTTCAAAGGATCTCGTAAATCAACACCTTATGCAGCGCAGGTTGCTGCAGAAGATGCTGGCAAAAAAGCAGCCGACCATGGTGTACGCACTTTGGAAGTAGAAGTGAAAGGCCCCGGCTCTGGCCGCGAGTCTGCGCTACGCGCTCTTCAAGCAGTTGGCTTTACGATTACATCTATTCGTGATGTAACACCTATACCGCACAACGGTGTGCGCCCGTCGAAAAGACGTCGCGTTTAAGCTGAATCACACGATATGGCTTGGCGGCCATATTTGTTTTTACCGGCCGATCTGAATGGCGCCAATTTTCAGTTCCGCCAAATACATAGGGGAAGTCCATGACAGTCAACATGAAGAACTGGCAGGAATTAAAAAAGCCAAATTCGCTTGAATTAAAAGCGGGCGGCGATCCAACACGTAAGGCAACATTTGTTGCAGAACCTCTTGAGCGTGGATATGGTTTGACTTTGGGTAATGCGCTCCGCCGCGTTTTGCTCTCATCTTTGCAAGGTGCAGCAATTACCTCGATTAAAATCGAAAATGTTTTGCATGAATTTTCATCGCTTGCTGGCGTTCGCGAAGATATTACGGATGTTGTCTTGAACATCAAACAAGTCTCATTAAAAATGGAAGGCGAAGGCCCACGTCGTTTGCAGCTTTCTGCAACTGGCCCTGGCCCTGTTAAGGCAGGCGATATTGCTGTTAGCGGTGATATTGAGGTAATGAACCCTGATTTGGTTATTTGTCATCTGGATGAAGATGCTACTCTGAATATGGAAATTACCGCTGATATTGGTAAAGGTTATGTTCCAGCAGTTGCGAACCGCCCAGCGGATGCTCCCATTGGTTTAATCCCAGTCGATTCGCTTTATTCTCCTGTTCGGCAGGTTGCTTATAAAGTTGACAATGCGCGCGTAGGTCAAGAACTTGACTATGATAAATTATCTTTGACCATTGAAACCGATGGCACGGTAACGCCCGAAGATGCTGTCGCTTATGCAGCTCGCATTTTGCAAGACCAGCTTCAAATATTTGTATATTTCGAAGAATCTATGGCTGCTTCTTCTGGGCCGATTGGTCAGACCGTCGCCGAAGCAGAGGAATCAGATGCAAATCAATTGAACCGTTATTTGCTGAAGAAAGTAGACGAATTGGAGCTTTCTGTTCGCAGCGCAAATTGCCTCAAGAACGACAATATTATCTATATTGGCGATTTGGTACAAAAAACCGAAGCAGAAATGTTACGTACACCTAATTTTGGTCGCAAATCGTTGAATGAAATAAAAGAAGTATTATCATCCATGGGTCTGCGTTTAGGTATGGACATCCCAGGATGGCCGCCCGAAAACATAGAAGAAATGGCCAAGAAGCTTGAACAAGAGCTATTAGGGTAGAATGAAGGGTAAGGCGGTGACCCTATCTTCACCGCCAGTATCGCGTAACCAATGCAATGTGCATTATACGGACGCGATCCGAACGAAGGATAAAGATTATGCGCCATAAAATGGGCCAAAGAAAATTACAAAGAACCAGCTCGCATCGCGCGGCATTATTGCGCAACATGTCAGCTTCTTTGATTAAGCATGAACAAATCAAAACCACCGTATCTAAGGCGAAAGAATTGCGCCCTTATATTGAGAAATTGATTACTCTTGCTAAAAAAGGGGGGCTTTCAAATCGCCGCCTCGCTATGAGCCGCGTTATGGATGAGGCACAGGTTAAAAAATTATTCGATATATTGGCGGAACGTTATGCGGATCGTCAAGGCGGTTATGCCCGCGTCATTAAAGCAGGCTATCGCGCTAGCGATGCTGCGGCAATGGCCGTTATTGAATTGGTGGATCGTGATGAGAGTGCTAAGGGTCAAGATAGCGGGTTAGTTGAGAGCGATGAAGACGCGGTATAAGCTAATTTAATTTCTCATTATTGAAATTTTTATTTGATTAATAGGCTGGAGGCGATACGCTTCTGGCCTATTTTGTTTCTATGCGTCAATTAGGAGAATATGATGATATTTAATTCGATTGCGAGAATATTAGCTGCAACGCTATTGGTTTCTTGTACAAGCATTGCGAGCGCGCAAGAGACTCAAAAGAATGACGATGTGCTGAATAGCCATACGCACAATGGCGGTGTCCGCAGTGACGGTACTAAAGATGATAGTGAAAGCGTCAGCATCGTCTATCCTAGCACGGCAACGGTTGATGTCATAGATATACAATTTGGTGTCGATATTGCTGATCCTTATCGATGGTTAGAAGATGATGTAAGGGTCAATGAAGACGTTGCAAAATGGGTCGAGCAACAAAATGTCACAACCAATGCTTATTTGGGCACGCTCTCTGGACGCGATATTTTGAGCAAGCGGATGCAAAAATTATTCAATTATGAACGCTTTGGATTACCACGCAAAGCAGGCTCGCGTTATTTTTACACCCGCAATGACGGTTTGCAAAATCAATCAATACTCTATGTTCGTGATAGTCTTGATGCCGAGGGGCGCATTTTAATTGATCCCAATGCATGGACGACAGATGGGGCAACGGCATTATCGGCTTGGGTGCCATCGGCTGACGGCACGAGGTTAATCTATAGCATCCAAGATGGCGGTAGCGATTGGCGAACGTTAAAGGTGATGGATGTTGAGAGCGGCGCAATATTGAGCGATGAAATTGAGTGGGTGAAATTTAGCGATATATCTTGGCTTGGTAATGATGCATTTCTCTATTCACGTTTTCCTAAACCAGAAGCAGGAGGAGCATTTCAATCATTAAACCTCAATCAAACCATATATTATCATAAATTGGGAACGCCGCAATCGGCCGATATTCCCATCTATTCTACGCCTGATAATCCAAAGTTGGGTCATCGAGCGCAAACAACCCATGACGATGCCTATATTATCATTACTTCTTCCTCTGGTACGGATGAAAAATATGAAATCTCTATCATTCCTATCGGTAAGGGAGATTGGAAACCGCAAAAACTTATCAGTGGTTTTGAAAATGATTGGCGGTTGATCGATGGAATAGGTGATACATTATATTTTGTTACGGATTATAAAGCACCGCGACTTCGCGTTAGCAAAGCTGATCTCTCTGGGGATAATCTCTCTGGGGATAAACCCGTTTGGAGCGATGTGGTGGCTGAGCGCAAAGCGACATTATCCGATGCTCGCATAGTAGGCGATCATATGGTATTGACCTATTTGGAGGATGCTAAATCTTTGGCCTCTATGGTTGATTTAGAAGGTAATAAAATAGGAGAAATTAATCTTACTGAAATAGGCACAGCCAGAGGTTTTGTTGGGAAACCAGGTAATTCAGAGACATTCTATAGTTTTTCAAGCTTCACGCAGCCCAGTGCCATATATCGATTGGACACCGCAACTGGTAAGAGCACTGCTTTCGCTTTACCGAAATTAGTATTTGATCCCAAAGACTATGTCACAACGCAGAAATTCTATCCTTCGAAAGATGGTACGAAAATTCCACTATTTGTAGTTCATCATAAAGATTTAGATTTAAGCAAAGGCGCGCCCACATTATTATATGGCTATGGCGGGTTTAACATTTCTCTGACGCCAAGCTATTCGGCAACGCGCATGGCATGGCTTCAATCTGGTGGTGTTTATGCGCAGGCAAGTCTTAGAGGCGGCGGAGAATATGGTAAAGCATGGCACGATGCTGGTCGCCTTCAGAATAAACAAAATGTTTTCGATGATTTTATTGCCGCTGGTGAATATCTTGTTTCAGAAGGTATAAGCGCAAAAGGTAAGCTCGCCATAGAAGGTCGTTCCAATGGTGGTTTGTTGGTTGGCGCGGTGGCAAATCAAAGACCTGATTTATTTGCAGCAGGACATGCAGCGGTTGGCGTGATGGATATGCTGCGCTTTGATCGCTTTACGGCGGGACGCTATTGGGTGGATGACTATGGTTATCCAAATAAAGAAGCCGATTTCAAAAATTTGTTAAATTATTCCCCATATCATAATATCAAATCAGAAGTGCAATATCCTGCTTTGATCGTGACCACGGCCGATACCGATGATCGCGTTGTGCCGGGCCATAGCTTTAAATATATCAGCGCATTACAAGCCTCTGAAACAGGGCATAAACCAAAAATCATTCGAATAGAGAGCCGAGCTGGTCATGGTAGCGGTAAGCCTACAGATAAGGTGATTGCCGAATTTTCAGATATATATTCATTCTTAGCGCATTGGACGGGTTTAGACATTAAAGAGTAAGTGCTGGAATTACGCGCAGCCTTCTAACCAGACATCATTATGGCCATCGGGTGTGCATTCATCCGCAAGCAATTTTTTGATGCGCAACACACGCTCATCGCGTTTTGAGCTCTCTCGGTCTAGCCGTAATTCGCTGGGGGCAATGAGCACAGCAATCAGTTCGATAAATTCATCATCGGTGAGATCGGCGGTATTTTTGCGATATTGTAATTTAGCCGCACGGTGAAAGCCTTCTATCCATCCCGTTGGAAATCGACCCATTGGCGCGGTGTTAAGAAATAAGATAAATATCTCATCCTTCTCTAATTTGCTTTCCAAGCCCAAGGCATAGCCCGTTTGCCGAATTTTTTGATAGCCTGGTTTGAAATTAGTAAATGCTAATCTTTTTGCTAAGGATTGCGTTATTGTTGTCGCGCCAGCTCCATCCGTGCTGAAATCAACACCCTTATGGTGCAGAAAATTAGGATCTTCGACTTTAATAATATAGGTTGATCTGTTGCTGCCCGATTGATTGTTGCCCAAATCATCAACAGCTAATCCACTATCGATCATATCTTGCGTTATTTGACGCAAGCCATCTGCATCATTTCTTGCTTGATACCATCCACCTGCGCCATAAAATAATGCAGCAACCAATAAAAATAATAGAGAATAGCCCAGTAATTTTAGCAAAAATATAATGTTAATTTTCATTAATTTTCATTTTCTTAATAATAATAGCAGTTTGCTTGTTCATAAAAATAGCTTTTAACATTAACAAAACCTAACAACTCAGTTCAGTAATCGATCATAGCGAATCATCTATACCTTAATCATCGAAAGGCACAAAGCCAATCGAAGTTTAATAAGGAGACATGACATGAAATTGCTAAATAAAGCATTCGCTAAAACCATCGCAGCGACCACAACTGCTGGAGCAATGGCAGTCTCTGCCGTTCCAGCCTATGCTAATGGTCATCATAAAGACCGTTTATCGACGGGAGAAGTTATCGCAGGAGCTGTAATCCTCGGTGGCTTGGCAGCGGTATTAGCTTCGAATAAGAAGGGTCATTATGACAAATATGATCGTTATGATAGTCGACGTTATAGAAAAAACCGTGGGTATAACCGCAATAATGAGGCGCGCCAAGCAATCAACCAATGTGTGAGGGGTACTGAAAGAAAAGCATCCTATAATGGTTATGCTGATGTCACACAGATTAGAGATGTGAAACGAACTCGCTATGGATACCGGATCAAAGGTAATCTCTTGGTCACAAATGGACGTGGATATAATCGTTATAGCGATAAGGGTAAATTCACCTGCTATGTTGACGGTGGCCGGCTTAGCGACATTAATATTCGCGGTATTGGCCGAGCTTATTAAGAAAAATGGTTCAGCTTGGAGACAGGCTGGGCCATTTATATCATATAATAACGCATCTTTCAGAGAGGTTAATATGAACATATTAGAGAAATTTAGCTTGGGCAGCGTCGTTTTTGGATTGCTAGCTGCCCCTGTCGCGACCGCGACGGCCGCTGAAATCAATGTGGATTCATCGCATAATTTTTCTACGGTTGATGATAAAACACCTCTCTGGGTCGAAGATAATGCCGATAGATGGCGCCGCAAACATCGTAGAGGAAGAGTTAGAGCTGGCGATATATTTACTGGAATAGCTATTTTGGGCGGTATCGCAATAATTGCAGATGCTGCTAGTAAATCAAAGAAACGTAATCGGAATGATTATCCTCCCCAAAACGCACAACAGCGCAATAATTCTCAAAGTGGGTTTGGCAATAATGATATAGGCAGTGCTGTTAATATTTGCTCTAATGCCGCCTTGCAAAGTGCTGGCAGCCAATATCAAGTTAATCAAATAAGCAGCGTAACGCGCGATGGCCAAGGCTGGCGTGTTGAAGGCCATTTAATCGGACCCAATTCAGCAGCATTTTCATGCGGCGTTGCCAATGGTTATGTGCACTATATTCAATTGAATTAATTCTCATTCGCTCGTCAATCACGATAAAGACCGCCCAGAGTTATATTGACGGTTTTTATAAATTTATTTCTCTAATATTGGGCAGAATAATTATCCTGCCGTACGGCCAAATTCTTGTCGGGATACAGGGTGAGAGCTGACCAAGCCCCCATCAACAACCATCGCATGTCCATTGACATAGGATGCGCGATCAGATGCTAAAAATAAGGCTGCTTGCGCAATTTCATCAGGAATACCTCCGCGTTTTAAGGGGTTTAATTGACCCAAAGCATCTTCTTTTCCTCTAGCACGTACCATATCATAAACGGGCTTGGTCATGCCCGTTTCGATGAGGCCAGGGCAAATCGCATTAACGCGCACATTGCTGCCGCTTAATTGTTGCGCGCCTACGCGGACCAAATTTATCACACCAGCTTTGGAGGCGCTGTAAGCTGGGCCGCCAGCACCTGAATTTAATCCAGCAACGCTCGCTGTAGCAATGATCGAGCCTTTGCCCGATTGCGCCATAATTTTACCCGCATATTTGATTGCTAAAAATGGCCCAATCAGATTGACGCGCAATATCTCCGCCCAATCCTCTGCGCTTTGATCGAATAATCCATCCCATCCACCAGAGATGCCTGCATTGGCATAAAATATATCTAATTTCCCATGCGCATTCACACTATCTTTGACCAATTTTTCTATGGCTTGTTCATTGCCAGCATCGCATCGCGCAGCATGAATAGAATCGTGCATGGACGCTGTTTCATCTATATTATCGCTTATATCAGCGGCGATAACAGTTGCGCCACTCTGTGCATATAACAGACTAGTTGCGCGGCCAATTCCGCTGCCTGCACCCGTTACAATGGCTATTCGGCCTTCTAATTCATTCATAGATTAGCTCCTGCTTTTTGTGCTTGAATCCATGCCGATTCGACTAAGGGTAGAACCCGTTTGCTCATCTCAGCAGCCTGGGGGCTGTTCGCCGTTCCTTCTTCGACACGTTTTCTAATTCCTTGTAAAATAGCCGCAATCCGAAATAGATTATACGCTAAATACCAGTTAATATTACCCATATCGTTAAAACCAGTTTTTTCAGAATAGCGCGAAATTGTCTCTTCCATTGTGGGGATAGCAAGCGAGGCAAAATCAACGCCATAAATCCCGCTTCGCCCTTCTGGAGGCATGACCCAACTCATTAAATAATAAGTGAAATCAGCCAGTGGATCGCCAAGTGTAGATAATTCCCAATCCAAAACTGCTAAGACATCAGAATTATCTTGGGCAAATATCAAATTGTCGAGCCGATAATCGCCATGAACAATGCTATTATATTGTTGTTCAGGGATGGTTTGCGCTAGCCATGCGATGAGCTTGTCCATCATAGGAATAGTCTCTGTTTCGGACAATTTATATTGCTTACTCCAGCGATGGATTTGTCGGGCGCAATAATCTGTGGGTTTGCCAAATTTTGATAAACCCACTTTATCTATATCATAGCTGTGTAATTGCGCTAAAGTATCGACCATATTATTATATATAGCTGTGCGCTCTGCGGGGGTAGTGTCTGGCAATGTACCATCCCATAGGCTGCGGCCCTTCACCATATCCATGACATAAAATATCGATCCTATAACATCATTATCCTCGCAGAGGCCAAATGGTTTTGCGACTGGAAAACCGGCTGGATGAAGGGCACTAATTATCATAAATTCGCGGTCGACAGCATGGGCCGAAGGCAGCAAATTCCCCACAGGTTTGCGGCGCAATACATAAGATTGATTGGGCGTATCAATTTTATAAGTAGGGTTTGATTGTCCACCCTTAAATTTACTTAGCGTCAACGAAGCGGCATGAGCATCGACATTAGTTTCCATCCATGCGCTCAATTTTTGTTCATCAATAGTATCACGGTCTGTAAGCGCAGTTGTGCCGACCATATCTTCTTGGGGGTTCATAATTTTACCTCTTATTCAAAAATAATGACCGATCTTGCATTTTCACAATTGCGCAATTTATCAAAGCCTTCATTGATTTCCTCTAATGTTATTCGCTCTGCAATCACCTCATCAAGATGCAATTTCCCTGATAAATAATGCTCGGCTAAAACAGGCATATCTTCCTTGAAAACCGATCCACCCATCAAAGAACCTTTGATTGTTTTTGCTTGTAATAATGTTGGGCCATGGATGGAAAAACTCTGCCCCGGTGCTATCATGCCCAATATAGTCGCTTGGCCACCGCGCCGCGTTATATTCCAAGCCAATTCGGTGGTCTCGGTGCGACCCACAGCTTCGATAGCATGATGCACGCCGCCGCCTGTATCGGCGACTATAATCTTGGCTAAATTCTTAACCTTAGCATCATAACAATGGGTTGCCCCCATGGTTTTGGCAAGCTCTAGCTTTTGCGGTAATGGATCAATAGCGATAATAGTCTGCGCACCAGCAATTTTGGCAGCATTAATGGCGCTTAGCCCAATGCCCCCAGCGCCGATAACCGCCACGCTATCTCCTTTTTTTACATGGCTCTCACGGATGATAGCACCAGAGCCTGTAATCACGGCACATCCCAACAATGCGGCCCGATCAAAGGGCATATTTTTATCGATAGCAACGCAGCCATTTTCATGCACCAATATTTTTTCTGCAAAGGCTGATATGTTGAGAAAAGTTGGCAAAGCTTCGCCATTTTGTGATAATCTTGATGCATCATCGGCGGATCTTTTAGTGGATGGATCTTGGCACAATGTCAGCGCACCGCGATCACATTGCTCGCAAGAGCCGCAATGAGGAGCAAGGAAAGTAACGACATGATCGCCGACTTTTACGTCCTGAACATCGCTGCCAATAGCCTCGACAACGCCCGATGCTTCATGCCCCAATATACAGGGCAATGGGTGCGGATAGGTACCGTCGAGAAAGTGCAGATCAGACCTGCATAAACCAACGGCCTTTGTTTTGATAAGAACCTCGCGCGAGGCTGGCTGCGCTATCTCTATAGTTTCAATGGATAGCGGCTGACCAACTTTGCGTAATAGGGCTGCTTTCATATTATATCCTCTGGCTATATCCTCTGGCTTTTATACTAAAGCCTAGCTGAACGCGCTTAACTGGCTACTTTTAGCTTCATTCTGGGGCAGGATGCTTGCCAAATTCTATGCGCGCTATAGCCCGATTATGCACTTCATCAGGGCCATCGGCCAACCGCAAAGTGCGAATGCCTGCATAGGCTTTTGCAAGACCAAAGTCATCGGATACGCCGCCTCCTCCATGGGCTTGAATGGCATCATCAATGACACGCAGCGCCATGCGCGGTGCCGATACTTTAATCATAGCGATTTCAGCCGCCGCAACTTTATTGCCGACTTTATCCATCATATCGGCGGCTTTAAGGCAGAGTAAACGGTTAAGCTCAATATCGATTCGTGCTTCTGCGATGCGCTGTTCCCATACGCTATGTTCTGAGATGCGCTTACCAAATGCTACGCGAGAGCTTAGGCGTTTTGCCATTTTCTCAATAGCCTCTTCAGCCACGCCAATCGTGCGCATGCAATGGTGAATACGGCCAGGGCCGAGGCGGCCTTGCGCAATTTCAAAACCGCGCCCAGGACCCAATAGCATATTAGATGCTGGCACACGGACATCGACTAAATCCACTTCCATATGGCCATGCGGTGCATCATCATAGCCAAATACGGGCAAATGCCGCAAAATAGTAACGCCCGGTGCATCCATCGGCACAATAATCATAGATTGTTGCTGGTGGCGTTTGGCTTCGAAATCGGTTTTACCCATAACGATAGCGACTTTACAGCGCGGATCACCGAGGCCAGATGACCACCATTTACGGCCGTTGATAACATATTCATCGCCTTCGTGCTTAATGCTAGTTTCAATATTGGTGGCATCTGACGAAGCAACACGCGGCTCTGTCATTAAAAATGCGCTGCGAATTTCTCCATTCATGAGTGGTTTGAGCCACTGATCTTTTTGGTCGCGTGTACCGTATCGGTGGAATACTTCCATATTACCAGTATCGGGGGCACTGCAATTAAATACTTCACTGGCCCACTCTAAACGGCCCATTTCCTCGGCGCACAATGCATATTCTAAATTGGTGAGGCCAGGGCCTTCAAATTCAAAGCTATCGTCAACATGAGTCAGATTTGGGTTTGCTGGCGGCATGAACAAATTCCATATACCCGCAGCTTTGGCTTTGGCTTTTTCTTCTTCGATGGTGTTGATAACTTTCCAACGGTCACCTTCGGCTTGGTCTGCTTTATAATCGGCCATGCGCGGACGCACATTGCTGCGCATAAATTCGCGCACTTGGTTACGCCAATAGGCTTGTTTTTCCGTTAGTTCAAAATCCATGAATCAAGCATCCTTTTTTAATTGTCTGGTTAATCTGTCATAATAATAACCGCAATGCCAGCTCCAAATTGATTATTAAATTCCCTTGATTCGACAACAGTCTGGGATAATCTATTTTCTGATTATTATTTTTAATGGAACAGTTAAAAATGAATATCCCAGCTAACGTTAGGGAATTGGGCTATGATAGGAGAATTATATATATTGTGAAAAGTTGACGCTTGCGTAAAGCATTAAAAAATGGTGATATACAGATAAACAGCAGGAGAATTACAATGAGTGATTTAGAGACGTTCCGCAAAGAAACGATCGCATGGTTAGAAGAAAATTGCCCAGCAGAAATGCGCAAGCCAGCAAAATCAGAAGCTGATGTATGCTGGGGTGGTCGTAATTTCCAATTTCAGAGCGATGCTCAAAAACAATGGTTAGAAGTCAACGCAGCGCGCGGTTGGACCGTTGCTGATTGGCCTGCTAAATATGGCGGCGGCGGACTTAATCCTGCTGAAGCAAAAATATTGAAACAAGAAATGACCCGCATGGGATGCCGCATTCCTCTTTCTAGCTTTGGCATTTGGATGCTTGGCCCTGCTTTGTTACAATTTGGTTCAGAAGCGCAAAAACTGCATTATTTGCCGCAAATTGCGCGCGGTGAAATCCGCTGGTGCCAAGGTTATTCAGAGCCTGGTAGCGGTTCTGATTTGGTGAGCTTGCAAACTTTTGGCGAAGATAAAGGCGATCATTGGGTTGTGAACGGTCAAAAGGTCTGGACGAGCTATGCCGATAAAGCCGATTGGATTTTCTGTCTCGTGCGCACCGATAAAGAAGATAAATATCGCGGTATATCTTTCTTACTGTTCGATATGGAAAGCGAAGGGGTGACAACCAAGCCGATTAAATTGATTAGCGGTAATTCGCCATTTTGTGAAACTTTCTTTGACGATGTCAAAGTTCCCAAGGATCAAATTGTTGGTCAATTAAACCGTGGGTGGGATGTGGCAAAATATCTTCTGGGGCATGAGCGCGAAATGATTTCTGGAGGCGGTGTCAGCAATGAAATGCCTTCTATTGGTGCGGCCTTTAATGAAATCGTTGCGCTTGACCCGATTATGCGCGCAGAGATGGCAGCATTTGATGTCGATACTCTGGCGTTCAAAGCGATGGGCGAATTATTTATGGATGAATTAAAAGCGAAAAAAGGGCATCCAGCCCAACCCAATATGATGAAATATGCGGGTACAGAGCTCAACAAACGCCGTCATGAGCTGGTGATGGCTGCTGGGGGCAGCGAAGCCCTAGAATGGGAGAGCGCGGCAACCAATAATGGAGCCAAAGCCCGCAACTGGTTGCGCACAAAAGCCAATTCAATCGAAGGCGGGACGAGCGAGGTTATGCTCAATGTTATTTCTAAGCGTATATTGGAACTCCCAGGCGCTTAATTATAATTTTATCACTTGGCCAGCCACAGCTTATTTTTACAGATTTTTAACAGGCTAGTTCTTTTTATAGGCCATGGCTGGTAATTCCCAAATGAAGACTAAATTAGAGCTATTAATAATAGCCAGATAAGCGAGAGATTATGCCATTATTTTATGATGAAGATCAGAGCATGTTGGAAGACAGCGCGGCTGAATTTATTAAAACAGAAGCGCCCGTTGCGCATTTAAGAGAATTTCGAGATAAAAATTGCCCCGATGGGTTTAGCCATAAATTGTGGGAACAATTTGGTGAGATGGGCTTTAATGCTATCATGGCCAGCGAAGAAGATGGCGGTTTAGGGATGGGCTTGAAAGAAGCTGGCATCATCATGAAAGAGATTGGCAAAAATCTAGCGCCTTCTCCTTTTTTGACCACGGCGGTTGCTGGAGTTGAGGCCCTAAATGGCGGATCAAAAGCTTTGCGGGATCGTTATTTACCTGGTATCATCGCGGGTAAGACTGTTCTTAGCCTTGCTATTGATGAGAGCAGTAAGCACCGTCCAGAGGCCATTGCTATGGCCGCGAAGCGTTCGGGCAATGGATTTCAGCTTAATGGTAAAAAACAATGCGTCATTCATGGTATTTCATCCGATATGATGATTGTCGCCGCTCGCACGGCGGGCAGTGCAGGGGATATAGAGGGCCTCACATTATTTGCGGTTGAGAAAGACACAAAGGGCATGGAAATGGATGCTGTGCGCTTAGTGGATAGCGCAGTGGCGGCGCATGTGACGTTCAACAATGTCGAATTAACCGCCGATGCAGTTATTGGCGAAGTCGATCAAGGCCAAGAGGTGCTCGATCGTCTGTTACGGGCTGGTCGCGTTGCAAGCGCAGCAGAGATGGTTGGCGTGGGCACGGGGGCGATGAATATTACATTGGATTATTTGAAAGAGCGCAAGCAATTTGGCCAGCGCATTGGTGAATTTCAAGGTTTGCAGCACCGTGCGGCGCATCTCTATTCGGAAATGGAAATTGCGGATGCGATTGTTCGCAAGGCGGCTGAAGCTGCGGACGCGGGGGTTGAATCGGCCGAGCTTCTAGTATCGGCTGCTAAAGCTAAGGTGGGTGTGGCTTCGAATCTAGCAGTGCGCGAGGGCGTGCAAATGCATGGTGGTGTTGGTATGACCGATGAATATGATATTGGCCTCTATATGAAGCGGGATCGCGGATTATCTGAATTTTTTGGCGATTCGCGCTATCATGCCAATCGCGTGGCACAACTTTACGGTTATTAAGAGGAGATATTATATGAGCATCGATTTTGGGAATTTATTCTCGCTCAAAGGACGTATTGCATTGGTCACTGGCGGATCGCGCGGCATAGGCCGTATGATCGTCGAGGGTTTTTTAGCCGCTGGGTGCGCGCGCGTTTATATCACCGCGCGTAAGACCGACCAAGTACAAGCAACGGTTGATGAATTGGGCAGCAAAGTAATCGGTATCCCGCAAGATATTTCTAATCTCGAAGGCGTTAGAGCCTTGGTCGCGCAGATAACAGCGCGCGAAGATAGGCTCGACATTTTGGTCAATAATGCTGGCGCAGCTTGGGGCGAGGATTTTGATGACTTTACCGAGGCTGGCTGGGACCGCGTAATGGATCTAAATGTTAAAAGCCTGTTTTTCTTGACCCGGGATTTGCAACATTTGTTGAAAGCTGGCGGCAGCTTTGAACGGCCTGCTAAAGTGATAAATATTGCATCTATCGATGGTTATAAGATTAATCCATGGGAAACATATAGCTATCAAGCGTCTAAGGCAGCCGTTATTCATTTAACGCGGCGTGTTGCTGCGCGTATGGTAAAAGACAATATTTTGGTTTCAGGAATTGCGCCCGGAGCTTTTCAATCCGATATGAATAAAGCGGCACGCGATTTTGGCGATGCTGTTGGCAAATCCATACCATTTCCGCGCATTGGCAGCGCAGAGGATATGGCTGGTACTGCTATATATTTAGCGAGCCGTGCTGGCGATTATATCGTTGGCGAGACGATTGCCTGCGATGGCGGTATTGTGCATGCTTCTTTTCCGCATAACAATATTCAGCCCTAAAATATTGCGTGGAGCTATTGCAACTTGAGTAAGTTGCGTTTTTTGCAACTTTGGTCAATCTTTTCGCAATTGCAACATAGGCGTTGATTCTTCATACAGTGATTATTCGATGAACATTATCGAAGCCTGGCGGAGACTCTCTCCTCTCTCTCCTCAAAGTTCCGCCAGATGATATAATGGCCTCTGCTTAGCTGCGGGGGTCATTATTTTTTGCCTAATGCATTATTTTTTGCCGTTCGGGCTTTATCTTATTAAATGCTCGGGCGTGCCGCCAAAAAAGGTAAGAATAAAGGAATACTGGCACATATTCATCACCACCAAGGCGCGACTATATCTTACTCTCGCATGTATTTTGTTACTCTATTGGCTGTTATCCTTAATAATTCAGCCTACTGTCCACTAATGATATTTTTGTAAATAGACTCATTCAACATAATCATATAAATTATTAATATGTCTTATTATATAGAGCGGGTGGTCGATGTATATTATTGCAAAATATATCATTATTGCGGCATCAATCTTATTAATATCGTGCGAACCTTCTGGTATTGCTACTAAATCAAAACTATCTCATCAGCCTTCACACGCTGACAATATTGATTTTGAGCTCACTATATTTGGCGCAATTCATGGTGGGCATAGATCGAATGAACATTATTCATTGCCGATATTAGCAACGGCAATTCGTAAATTTAAGCCCGATATTATTTTCATTGAAATACCGCCATCTAGTTTGGCGCAGGCCCAATCCTCTTTTGACCAATTTGGAGAAGTAAGGGAGAGAAGAAGCCGAGCATTCCCAGAATTAACCGATGTAATATTTCCTTTGAAGAAGGAATTGGGGTTTGAATTGGCAGCAACTGCTGCTTGGTCTCGCCAACTGGCCGAAAATAGGGCTGCGGTCTTAAAACGCATTGAAAATGATCCCGCGCGCCAATCTCAATGGCAGGAACATATCGCAGCGCGGAATATTCTTTTCACAATACAAAGGCAAAATCGCAATGATCCGCTCTATATCCATACCGATCGCTATGATTCCGAGGTAAAAGCCGCCCAGACGCCCTATGAGAGATATTTTGATGCGGATATTGGAGCTGGCGGTTGGGGGCCTATTAACGCTGCCCACATAAGCTTGATGAGCGATGCATTGAACCGATTAAAATCTGAAAAGAAACCTGCAGTTACCCCGCCAACGCGCGTTTTGATTGTCTTTGGTGCTTGGCATAAATATAAAATAATAGAAGCTCTGAAAAAGCGCAATGATGTGGCACTGATTGATGCAAAACAGTTTTTTCAATAAAGCGACTGCAATAAATGAGCCGATATGCTTGACAATGTGCAAGATCACCACCACTGTATTATTATAGCAATACAGAAAAGGCTCGCATCATGAAATCTATGTCTACCACAGCTCTTAAAATCATTAGCGTGACTGCTATGTCCATATCATTATTGGCTTGCAAAGCGAAGGATGGTGCGCCCGATACAATAGAGGAAGATGTGGCGCTAGAAATTTCACTGGGTGATGGCGGCAATAGCAGTACATCAGTTTCCACATCCACGGTGAATGGGAAAAGCACAACGTCAATAAGCACCAATACGGGTCATTCGAATAGTTTAGCGAGCAGCGCCTCGACTAGTTCATCGACTGGCGATGGTAAATTCTCCCTCAAGGCCAGCGGCGTGGATATTAATATTGATTTGCCAAAATCAGTATTGAAGAAAAGCCAGCAAAGCGATGATCTATACCCTGGGTCAAAAATATTAGGCGTAGATATTAATAGCAGTAGCAGCAATAATTATGGTTCTTCTAAGGCTATGGCGGTTGTAAATTTGAAGTTTTTTGCCCCCGATAAACCCAAAAAAGTGGCGCAATATTTTGCCAATAAATATAAAAATGATGGCGGCAGTGCAACGTTAAGCGGAACAAATGTATCGGGCAAAACCAAAGATGGCCAAGAGTATAAGCTTACCTTAAACCCTGATGGTAATGGTTCAAACGGATTGCTGGTGATTACGGGCGATAAAGATTAATAAGTTTCATTATTAGTTTGTGTTTCATAACATAATTGCACGAACTTATTAATATGTATATATCCTATATGCGCTTTAAGAATATATGTTCAATAAAATTGATTATACTATTTTCTCTGTTGGCAGCTTGCGATCCAATTCGAGATGAAGATCGCTTATGTCAGCCTAAACAATTAGGCGCTGGGAAAGAGGCAAGCCTTGAATATGCAAGCGGATTCTATTCAAAAGAATTTGCCGAACGAATTGAGCCTGATCATTGTGGTCGTAAGTTTGAATTTTTATCGGAGATAGAAGAGGAATGGTATTCTGGGCAATGGAACGCGGCATGTGAACCGTCACTTTGCAAATTTTCACAGCTAGCATCGAATGCTGCATTTAGCCCTAGGTTTAGCTATATTCCTTCATTTGATCCGTCAATATTTCTTCGTATTCAGAGTGATGGCAACAAACATAAGCTTATCATCAAGGAGATGAGTGGAGCTGGCGGTTATGATCCTGGAGATATTGCGCGTTCTAAAGAAGTTTTTCTGAATGATAATGAAATGGCAGATGTAGAAAAATTGCTAGAGGCAATGGAGTTAGACCGTGCGGAAGAGAAGATAGAGAATCAGCGACTTGCGGAACAACGGATTAAATATCCTAACCTTCCTTGCGGTGCATCATTTTATGATATTCAGTGGATTTTTGAAACAGCACAAGCAGATCATTATGATATGTATAAATATGAAAACCTATCACGAGGGCCTAGTTATAGATTAGGCAGAATGCTTATTGAAAAATCTGGCTGGTGGAGCGATGAGGCAAATTAGAGCAAAATGGCTCTGATTCCAATATTAGCAGATTAGTTAGGGTTTCCTCTTATCCCGCGATGCTCTCTGGTAAGTCCTCGCCAAAAACGCGCTGATAATATTCGGCCACTAGCATGCGTTCGGCATCATCGCATTTGTTGAGGAAGCTTAGGCGGAAAGCAAAGCCAACATCGCTAAAGATAGCGGCATTTTGCGCCCAGCTTATCACCGTGCGCGGGCTCATCACGGTGGAAATATCGCCGCCAACAAAGCCTTTGCGCGATAAATCTGCCACCATAATCATTTTATCGACCACGCTAGGGTCGGTTTCGCCGACTTTGGATAGAATGACTTTGGCCTCGGTCGCGGCGGGCAAATAATTGAGCGTAACCACAATATTCCAGCGATCCATTTGCCCTTGGTTGATTTGTTGCGTGCCATGATAGAGACCGCTAGTATCCCCCAGACCCACAGTATTGGCCGTGGCAAATAAACGGAAATAGGGGTTGGGGCGAATGACACGGTTTTGGTCGAGCAAGGTTAATTTGCCTTCGGTTTCCAAAACACGCTGAATAACAAACATCACATCGGGACGGCCCGCATCATATTCATCAAACACAATCGCCGTTGGGGTTTGCAAGGCCCAAGGAAGAAGCCCCTCGCGAAATTCGGTGACTTGCTTGCCGTCTTTCAAAACAATCGCATCGCGGCCCACCAAATCAATCCGGCTGATATGCGCATCAAGGTTGATCCTGATACAGGGCCAATTCAGGCGCGCCGCCACTTGTTCGATATGCGTTGATTTTCCCGTGCCATGATAGCCTTGCACCATGACGCGGCGGTTAAAGGCAAAGCCAGCCAAAATAGCGGCGGTCGTTTCTTCGTCAAAAACATAGGACGGGTCAAGATCGGGAACGCGGTCATCCTTTTCGCTAAACGCTGGGATTTCCATATCCAAATCAATGCCAAATATAGCGCGGGCATTCACCATTTTATCGGGTGTTTGCATCACAGTGGTGGCATTCATATTCAAATCATCAGACATTATTTTTCCTATAGTCTTATTGTTTAATCATGTGCTTAAAGATTATTTACGCTTTGGCAAAGCATCATTTGAAATTATCAGAAGCCTTGAGGTGCGTATAAGCAGAAATTACATCTTGCAACGCTTTTTCATGGCTTCGATCTCCACCATTGCGATCGGGGTGATAACGGCGCAATAATGCACCATATTGTTTGCGAATTTCGCTGCGCGATACATTTTTATCCAACCCCATAATTTTCAAAGCTTTTTCATCGGCGCGATTGCGAGGCTTAGTCTCGGTGCGCATCGATCCGATACCGCCTTTATATTTGGCACCAATAGCATCTAATGGATCGGTAAAATCGTTCCACCGTGGAGGCGGATTATCGCCCATCGGCCAACGGTTTTTGACATCCCATCCCGTTACAGGGTGCTGTGCTTCATATATTTCTTCCTCGCTCATCCCTGCGAAATAATCATAAGATGCGTTAAATTCACGAATATGCTCTAAGCAAAACCAATGCGCAGGCGGCGGCCCATCGTGCGGGCGTTGGCTTTGCAAGTTGGGCGCACGAAATTCGCCAACTTCTTGGCAGCCCTCAGCCTCGCATTGCGATTGTCCATTTCCCATGCGCCCATGAAAACGGTCATGGCGAAATATATCATTTTTATCATTATAAATAGGCATGGGGAGATAAGGGTTTCGAAATATTGCGGTTAAAGCCTATATAAACAGTATGAGCAGCGAATCAAAAGGGCCAATTGAGGCCGAAATCGAAAAAAGATTAATCGCAGGGCTATCGCCTAGCAAATTGATAATCAACAATGACAGCGCAATGCACAGCGGGCATAGCGGTGATAACGGCACGGGTGAATCGCATTTCAGTATCGAAATAGAAAGCGGTCAATTCACGGGTAAAAACCGCGTTGCGATGCAGCGCATGGTCAATGCAGCACTTGGCGATTTGATGGATGAAAAAGTGCATGCGATGGCGATTAAGGCGAGCGCGCCGTCATGATTAAAAAAGTAAATCTTGCCGATGCTTTTGCTACTATATCAGAGGCTTGGTCGCCGCGTATCGCGGGCGATATAAATGATATGCAGGTCAAAATTGCCAAATTCAAAGGCCAATTTGATTGGCATCATCATGACGTCGAAGATGAACTATTTCTTGTAGTTAAGGGCAAGTTGCGCATGGGACTGCGCGATGGTGATGGTAAGCATGCTATTGATCTTGATGAAGGCGAGATGATCATCGTGCCGCATGGCGTTAAGCATCGTCCTGAATCGCTGAGCGATGAATGTCATGTACTGATGCTAGAGCCCGCGAGCACACTGAACACGGGTATAGAGCAAAATGAGCGTACCCTATCTGATCCGATACGCTTATAATAGTCTATAACCAATTAACCCAAAATCCATGCGCATGGGCATAGCCCAAAATTTGCGTATCGCCGTGATTTGGCCATGATCTTATGCTGAGTTGATGTTGTTTCTTGCTTTGATTAGTTTCTAACGCAATCCAAGCGAGAGCTTTGTCATTACAGGCTTTTTGTCCTGCTTTTTCCATCGCAATAGCGATGCGTTCTTGCCCCGCTTTGGGCAGATATTGCCAGACTATACTGTGCATCAATACGCGCATAGTGCCGCTATCTTGTGGTTGCGATAATTGCGTTTCTAACCAATCGGCAGCATCGCCTTGGGATAAATTAACGCGATGATCTTGCGCTATTTTTATGGCCTTTGCAGTGCGATCTAATCGTGATTTTTGTTCGGGCCAAACATAGGCGAGCAATCTTGCGCGGGTTCGTTCATCTTTGCAATCCATGGGATAGAGATCAACGCCTTTGGTTGATATAATATCGGGGTGCATTGCTGGCGGAGTATTGACCCCGCGCCATTCAGGCTTAATCAGGATATGGCTATCACTAGGGCCAGTTTTTACGCCGCCAAGATCAAAATAATAGCGATGAATATTGAGATTTAATCCAGCACTAGAACCAATCTCTAATATCTCAATTGGCAGAGAATGCCGCTGTGATAATATCATCAATCCAGACATGAGGGCTGCGCATCTTCCTGGTTCATTCGTTTGCGGTGGTGTGTCCAACCATGGATAAATTATATCATCAAATTCCTGCAAAGCTGCGTTAATCAAGCTATTAATTTGTTCCTGATTATTTGCTTTACCCTCATATATTGCAGCAAGAGCAGGGGCTTTGCCCGATTGATGCAAAGCATGAAAGGGTGCCGCGCTGCGCAAGGGCAGAGCCTGGGGGATGACCTCGCCATTCCAATTTAAGATACGCGATCCAGTGCGCGTGCTCTCATCTGCTACCGTGATGATTGCGCGGCATATAGAAGCGGTCAGTGGAGCATCATTGGCGGTGCAATAAGCGATTTGCTGTTGATACCCTGTTCTAATTTTTTCTTTTTGCTTGGATGATATAGTCATAAATATTGTTCCACCTTATCTTGTATGTTGCGCAGAGCGATTAAGCCGAGTAAAGCCGCTAATATTATGGCCGATCCTATCATCTTTGCGATCCCCAAAGGACGAATTTTAAGCGATGTAATTCCGCTCTTAAAAGCTGTGGGTATCGAAGCTGAGGCAGATTTTTTTAACAAAGACAGCCGCGCTTTGCAATTTGATACAAACCGTGCTGATATTAAAATCATTCGTGTGCGCGCTTTTGATGTAGCGACCTTTGTCGCGCATGGTGCTGCACATATCGGCATTGTTGGCAGCGATGTGATCGAAGAATTTGATTATAGCGAATTATATGCACCCGTTGATTTGGGGATAGGCGGATGCCGTTTGTCGGTTGCTTGCCCCAAAGATTTGATCGCCGAAAATAAAGGGATAAGGCCAAGCCACATAAGAGTGGCTACTAAATATCCAAACCTCACCAGCAGATATTATGCGGCAAAAGGCATACAGGCCGAATGCGTGAAATTAAACGGAGCGATGGAATTGGCGCCATCGCTAGGTCTTGCCAATCATATTGTCGACTTAGTGGAAACGGGCAAAACATTAGAAGAAAATGGCTTGGTTGAAAATGAAGTGATTATGGAAATTTCCTCCTGTCTTATTGCCAACCGGGCGGCTTTCAAAAAACAAAGCAGCATCATTCTCGCATTGGTAGATGCGTTTCGTGCATTGGTGAATGATGATGCGGCTGCTTAGATATAGCGATACAGATTTTGAATCAGATTTTGATGCTCTGGTTAATAATCGCAGAGGCAGCGATGATGATGTTAGTGCTGATGTCTCAGCGATTATCAAAAATGTGCGCGAACAAGGCGATGCAGCGTTGATTGAATTAACGCAAAAATTTGACGGCTTTGATCTAGCGACCGATGGCTGGGTTATCACCGCGCAACAATGCACAGAATCGCTTAAAACGCTTGATCCTGAATTACGTTCTGCGCTTGAACTTGCTGCAACGCGCATTGCCGCCTATCATGAAGCACAAAAACCCAAAGACCGTGATTATGTTGATGCTGACAATATCAGGCTAGGGGCTAAATGGAGCGCCGTAGATGCGGCTGGTATTTATGTGCCGGGCGGCAGGGCGGCTTATCCTTCATCGGTGTTGATGAATGCTATTCCCGCCAAAGTTGCGGGCGTTGAACGATTGGTGATGGTCACGCCTACGCCCAATGGTGAGATTAATAAAACCGTATTAGCCGCAGCAGCTATTGCTGGCGTTGATGAAATATACCGCGTTGGCGGGGCGCAGGCCATAGCAGCCTTGGCTTATGGGTGCGATACTGTGGCTGCGGTTGATGTGGTAACTGGCCCAGGCAATGCTTGGGTAGCCGAAGCTAAACGTCAGGTTTATGGCATGGTCGGTATTGATATGGTGGCAGGGCCAAGCGAAATAATTGTGGTGGCTGATAATCAGAATGATCCGAGCTGGATAGCCGCAGATTTGCTCTCACAAGCAGAGCATGATCCAACCAGCCAGTCGATATTATTTACCGATGATGAAGCTTTTGCGATGTCTGTATCTTCCGAAGTCGATTGCTTGCTTGCAAAACTTGCAACAGGCGAAACGGCTGGAGCTAGCTGGCGCGATCATGGCGCAATTATAATTTGTCGAACATTGAATGATGCGATGCCTATGGTCAATAAGCTTGCGGCGGAGCATGTCGAATTGGCGGTCAATAATCCAGATGATTTATTTGCTAAAATCAAACATGCGGCGTCTGTATTTTTGGGCCGTTATACGCCAGAGGCCATTGGCGATTATATTGCAGGGCCCAATCATGTATTGCCTACTGGGCGGCGCGCACGTTTTGCATCGGGCTTATCCGTGCTTGATTATATGAAACGCACTAGTTTTATTGCAATGGACGAAAATAATTTTGCTGCTATTGGCCCTGCTGCTATGAGATTAGCGCAAGCCGAAGGCCTGCCAGCGCATGCGCAAAGCGTGAGAAAGAGATTATCATGACTATGAAAACGCAAGCGAGATCAGCATCTCGATTGGCCGCAGTTCAGGCATTATATCAAATGGACATGGAAAATATTGGGCTTGCGCGGCTGTTATCAGAATTTCACATGCACCGGTTGGGAGCAGAGATAGAAGATGCGCACTATGCAGATGCTGATGTTGTGTTTTTTGATGATTTGGTATCTGGCGTTGATAAAAGACGCGAAGAATTTGATGCTTTAATCACATCTAAACTCAATGAAAAATGGAAGATTGAACGGTTAGACAAGAGCATGCTGCAGATATTGCGTTGTGGTTGTTTTGAGTTAATGGCGCGCAAAGATGTTCCTAAAGCCGCTGTTATTAACGAATATGTTGATGTGGCGCATGCCTTTTTCGATGATAAAGAAGCGTATTTTGTCAACGGGTTATTAGATAATATTGCCAAAGAGGTGCGCAAATAATTTCACGATTAGGAATATTATGATCGAACGTGAATTTATAGAATTATTGAAACAAATGCCATTGCATGCAGGCGCGCGCGGGCTTTGTGATGATGCTGCGGTCATTCCAATTGGCGATAAATATCTGATCTTTACCAAAGATATGATGGTGCAAGGCGTGCATTATTTCAACGATTCAGACCCGCAAGATGTGGCATGGAAATTATTGGCGGTTAATCTGTCGGATTTGGCGGCTAAAGGAGCTTCACCAATCGGTGTTATGTTGGGCTTTACCCTCGGCGAAGATGATTGGGACAAAAGTTTTTTATTAGGATTTGAAGCTGCACTAAAGCACTATCGCGTTAAACTGCTTGGCGGCGATACTGTGTCTTCGCAGCAGCATATTATCTCTCTAACCGCTATTGGGATGAGCGTTCATGATGTTCCATCGCGCAGCGGCGCACAAGATGGCGATATCCTCTATGTTTCTGGGCCATTGGGTGATGCTTATGCAGGCTATGAATTGATAAAATCGGGCCGTTATGAGATTGAAGATCCTTTGGTGATGGCTTTTAACCGCCCTAAAGCGCAAGTGGAGTTGGGTCAGAATATAGCACAATCGGTAAATGCAATGATGGATATATCAGATGGGTTGCTGATAGATGCCCAGCGCATGGCAGATGCGAGCGGTCTTGCCATAAGTTTAATATTAGACTCGCTGCCGCTTAGTCAAAATTATCGGCAAAAATATGGGGATAATCTTGATTCTATTATTAATGCTGCGACCTGGGGTGATGATTATCAATTATTATGCGCAGCGCCAAAAGATATAAAATTACCAATGAATATGAGAGCTATCGGTATATTTACGCAAGGGAAAGGGCTTGGTTTGAATTATAATGATAAAAGAATAATGCTGCCTTTTTCGTTGGGCTATGAACATAGCGAATAGCTTATTAACAATTAATTATCCTCAAGACCGCTTTACATCTTGCAAAGCTTGTTAAGCCCGCTTTATAGCGATTTTTGGAGAAACGCACTTTAAGCGTATTAGAAAAAACAAGGGAGGGACATTTAATGTCATTGGTAATAATCGCAATAATTTGCGGTGCCATTGCTGTTTTATACGGCTTTGTCACAAGTAGGCAGGTGCTTGGCGCATCCGCTGGGAACGAAAAAATGCAAGAAATAGCGGGCGCAATACAAGAAGGTGCGCAGGCTTATCTTGGCCGTCAATATAGAACAATCGGCATAGTTGGCATTGTTGTTGCTATTTTGGTGTTCATATTTTTGGGTCTTAATTCTACTATCGGTTTTGTTATAGGTGCTGTTTTATCGGGCGTTGCAGGTTATATTGGAATGAATATTTCGGTGCGCTCAAATGTGCGCACGGCGCAAGCTGCAAGCGAGGGGTTACAGCAAGGTTTGACCGTAGCGTTTCGTGCAGGCGCGGTGACGGGTTTGCTCGTTGCTGGTTTGGCACTTTTGGCTATCGCTGGTTTCTTTTGGTATCTAACCGAAATTGACGGTGCGGCTCCTGATAGTCGCCCCGTTATTGATGCGCTTGTTGCATTGGCTTTTGGGGCATCGCTCATTTCAATCTTTGCGCGGCTTGGCGGCGGTATTTTTACCAAGGCTGCTGATGTTGGGGCCGATTTGGTCGGCAAAGTGGAAGCGGGCATCCCAGAGGATGACCCACGCAACCCTGCTACTATCGCCGATAATGTTGGCGATAATGTTGGCGATTGCGCTGGTATGGCGGCCGATTTGTTCGAAACCTATGTTGTCACCGTTGGGGCGACGATGGTGCTAATTGCTCTATTGCTCGGCAGCAGTGCAGGTGATTTGCTAACCCCATTGATGAGCTTGCCGCTATTAATTGGTGGTGCTTGCATTATAACTTCCATCATTGGCACATATTTTGTCCGTATCGGCAAATCTGGTTCAATCATGGGTGCTTTGTACAAAGGGTTTTTGGTGACGGCGATCTTGTCTATTCCAGCCATTTGGTTTGCAACCCAATATGCTCTGGGCGATATGAATGCTGTGATTGGTGCCGATCTGTCTGGAGAAGGTGGTTTTACGGGCCGCGCTCTATTCTATTGTTCGCTGGTTGGTTTGGCCGTAACGGGTCTCATTATTTGGATTACCGAATATTATACAGGAACCGAATATCGTCCAGTGCGCTCTATCGCCAAATCTTCGGAAACGGGCCATGGAACGAATGTTATCCAAGGCTTAGCAATCAGTCTAGAATCAACCGCATTGCCTACATTGGTAATCGTTGTGGGTATCATCGCAGCTTTCCAATTGGCTGGACTAATTGGCATCGCGTTCGCTGCAACCGCTATGCTTGCTTTGGCGGGTATGGTTGTCGCGCTCGATGCTTATGGCCCAGTGACTGATAATGCTGGTGGTATTGCCGAAATGGCTGGCCTAGATGAGAGCGTTCGTGAAAAAACCGATGCTTTGGATGCTGTAGGCAATACGACAAAAGCTGTTACCAAAGGCTATGCCATCGGCAGCGCTGGCTTGGCTGCTTTGGTATTATTCTCAGCTTATACAATCGATTTGAAAGAATTTTTCCCGAACCTGACTGTCGATTTCAGCCTTGAAAATCCATATGTTATTGTTGGTTTATTGCTGGGTGCTTTATTACCTTATCTCTTTGGGGCAATGGGGATGACGGCGGTTGGCCGCGCTGCGGGCGACGTTGTAAAAGATGTTCGAGCGCAATTTGCCGAAGATAAAGGTATTATGGCGGGAACATCTCGGCCCAATTATGCGCGTACCGTGGATTTGGTGACAAAGGCAGCGATTAAGGAAATGATTATTCCTTCCTTGCTTCCAGTCCTTGCGCCAATTGTGGTTTATTTCGCTGTGATGCTAGTTGCAGGGCAGGCCAATGGCTTTGCCGCTCTTGGCGCGCTGCTGCTCGGTGTGATTGTGTCAGGCTTATTTGTTGCTCTGTCGATGACGGCTGGTGGCGGAGCTTGGGATAATGCCAAGAAATATATCGAAGATGGCAATCATGGCGGTAAAGGTTCAGAAGCCCATAAGGCTGCTGTAACGGGCGATACGGTAGGTGATCCTTACAAGGATACCGCTGGCCCTGCGGTCAACCCAATGATTAAAATAACCAATATTGTCGCGCTGCTCTTGCTCGCTGCTTTGGCTGGTGCTCATTAGAGCTCTGGTTAGAGCTTAACCACATTAAGCGAAATTATAAAATGATTAAGCCCGTCAGAAGCGATTTTGATGGGTTTAATTATGCGCTTGCTATTATTATCTCTATTATATTGTTATATATAGACTTTATCTATAAAGTTGCTGAGGTATAGAAAACTTGCCATTTTAATATTTTGTGATACTTTATTTGTGTAAATCTAATCAGGAGCATAATCAGGAGCATAATATGAATAAAAATATGATCGCGTTATTGATCGCATCGGCAATGATAGCCTTGCCCGTAATATCCCCAGCTAAAGCCCAGAGCACTACAAATGCTGTCGAAGCCGCGAAAACAGGCCGAATAGCTACAGAAGTTTTTGGACGAAAATGGGATATTGAGTTTCCACGACTATCTCCTGATGGAAATAAGATGGTTTATCAGCTAGCCCAAGGTGATATCAAATATCTTGCCTGGATTGATCTTACAGTAAAAGGCGATAAGCCTAAGATAATTGCCAAATCAGATGTCGTGAAAGAACGGGGTGATCGTCAGATTGTGGCTTATCGCTTTGTTGGTAATGATACTATTGTGGTCACTCTATTTGGTCGTGAGAATTTCAATGGTCAGCTCGGTGATTTGAGCCGTCTTGTGGCCTATGATATTAATGAAAAATCTCCCAAGGCTCGCCCTTTGGCATGGGAAAAAGCGGCTGGTGATGGCGCGAGTATTTTGCACATCAATCATGAACAGAAATATATGATTGTGCAGCGCCAAAATATTAATGATTTTGAAACAGAAGTTATCAAAGTCACGATAGGCGATGGTAAATATTCTATGGTACAGAGGAGCAATTCGATTGTAGGTGGTTGGTTTACTGATGGTAAGGGTGTAGTTCGAGGTGGTTTTGGTGGTTCTCGCAATGGAACACAAAAAATGTTATATCGTTCTTCTGGTTCTGGGTCATTTAAGACCATATCCAAAGCTAAGGATAAAGATTTTACGCGCAGCGGTGCTTTGGTACCATCTATATTGCTCGATGAACCTGATATGGCTTATGCGATTAGCAATCATGAAGGCTATGCTAAGGCTTATAAGGTGAATTTAGCAACTCAAGAATTTGTAGAGACCATTAAAGAAACGCCTGGTTATGATGTAATAGATATAATTTCCAATAATGATGGGAATGATTTGACGGGATTTGTGTTATTCAATGGTCAAACTTATGTCGAATATGTTGATGAATTATCTCAGAAAATACAAATGTTTCTGGATGATGAATTTGGAAAAAATAATGCTAGAGTTATTACCCGTAGTGAAGATTTGTCTAAATGCATCATCGCAGTATCAAAACCCAGTCAACTTTCAACATTTTATTATTATGATCTTATGTCAGGTGAATTTAGATTGTTAGGCTTTCAAAGCAATACTCTCAAAAATGCCGAATTAAACCCTGTTGAGGCCGTTGATTACACCGCTCGAGATGGTATGAAAATTCAGGCAATTATGACATATCCAAGACATCGCACGCATCGTAAAAACTTACCTGTAATCGTAATGCCGCATGGCGGACCATTTGGGGTAAAGGATGAAGCGCGGTTTGATCGTTGGGCTCAGTCTATGGCTGAAGAAGGCTATGTAGTTATACAGCCAAATTATCGTGGTTCTAGCGGTTATGGCACCGAATTTGTTAAAGAGGGCCGTAAACCTGATGGCTTAGGCAATAAGATGCAAGACGATCTTAATGATGCCTTAGCGTGGTTTGCGAGTACAGGCTTGATCGATGCTAATCGTGCGTGCATCATGGGATGGTCTTATGGCGGTTACGCTACAGCGCGCGGCGCACAAAGAGATCCAGATCTTTGGAAATGTGCGATGGCTGGAGCAGGTGTCTACGATCTGCCAAAAATGAAAGGATTTGATTACCGATCTTTAGGTGGGTTTTCCGCAGGCTATCTTGCTACTGCAGAAGATCCTGTACAGGCATCTTCTGCTAGATTTACAGATGGTGATTGGTCACCAATATTAATTGTTGCAGCGGCCAGAGATACAAGGATTCCGTTGGAACAATCGCGCACATTAGTGTCTCGTCTAAAAGGCTCTGGTAAAGTTGAGGGTACCGATTTTAAGTATATTGAACAGAAAAAAGGTACGCACAACTTGCCCTATGAAGATGTTCATATTGAATGGTTAGAAGAATCTGCAAAATGGGCTAATCGATTCAACCCAGCCTATATTGCGAGCGACCCAGACCAAGAGAAACCTGTTAAAATCCAAACAATACGCTAATTATTATTGAAAAATCCGCTGGTATTGCTTCTGGCGGATTTTCTTTTATGTATGACTATTTTAGCCATGGTTATTTGGTCACAAAAATGGTTCTGATAGAGCGAATTGCTAAAGGGTTCTTTTCTTTTGCATGATTTATATGTAAAGCCCACTCAATCATTCATTTAATCAGATTAAGGGCCCGAATGGCAAAAGAAGAATTATTGGAAATGCGGGGTACAATTCGTGAATTGCTGCCCAATGCTATGTTTCGTGTAGAATTGGAAAATGGTCATGAAGTGTTGGGCCATACCGCAGGAAAGATGCGCAAAAATAGGATTCGTGTCTTAGTCGGTGACGATGTTTTGGTCGAATTGACGCCTTATGACCTGACCAAAGGCCGCATCACTTATCGTTTTAAGTAAGCATTGATGGCGTTGAATCTGGTTCTTGGTTCTTCGAGTGCGCGGCGCAAAGATTTATTAGAGCGCATTGGCGTCATCCCATATCGGATAGCATCACCCAATATTGATGAAAACCCGTATAAAGGTGAAATTGGCCGACATTACGCTATCCGTATGGCACAAGAAAAGGCTCTGGCAATAGTGCGTTCGCCAAATGAAATTGTCATCGCAGGAGATACAAGTGTTGTTGCTGGTCGCAGAATTTTGCCGCAAGCTGCAAATGCTGATATGCAGCGCGGATTTTTGGAGCTATTGAGCGGGCGACGCCATAATGTCTATAGTGCCATTTGCGTTATTGACGCATCGGGTAAATTACAAAGCAAGTTAAGTATATCGTCGATAAGATTTAAGCGTTTGAGCGCGTCGGAGATTAATGCTTATATAGACAGCGGGGAAGGTATCGGAAAAGCTGGTGGCTATGCGATACAAGGCCGTGCAGAAGCCTTGATTGATTGGATGCAAGGCAGCCATAGTGGCGTTATTGGATTACCGCTCTATGAAACGCGGCTATTGCTCAATAATGCAGGATATAGCGTTGCCTAAATGGTTATATGAAGAAGGTATCGGCGAAAACCGAGCAATATTGGTTGAAGATGGCCAAATAATAGCATTACGGATTGAGCGTTGTTTTGGGAAATATTCTGGCCCGAAACATGGTGCAATCGTAAATGCCAAATTACAAAAAAAGCATGGGAACGGTGGATTTATCCTGCTGGATGATGGCGGTACGGCTATCATTAAAAAATGGCCTTTGACATTGACCGAAGGACAATCCTTAAATGTTGAAATAGTTAGAGAGAGGTTATGCGAGCGCACGAGAGAGAAATTGCCAATCGCAATTGCCTGCGAGAGAGATATTCAACGCGCCCCGTCCTTATGGGATAGGATAAATGCTTCGCAGACTCATGTTCAAAATTGCGCACCCCATGAAGGCGATATTTTTGCGCAATATGGGTGGTATGAAATATTAGACCAAGCAGAGCAGGGCCTTTTCCCATTTACAAATGGACAGCTCATCGTTGAACAATGCACCGCTATGACCATCATAGATGTCGATGGTGATGAAAATAAGCTTATTTTGGCAAAAGCGGCGGCCAAGGCCTGTGCCAAGGTGATTAGATTGTTTGACCTACAATCTATGGTTGGAATTGATTTTCCGACCATAGAATCGCGTAAAGATCGCACGCGCATAGCCGAAATATTTGATGATAATATGATGCTAGATTATGAACGCACAGGTGTAAATGGATTTGGTTTTATGCAAATTATAATGAAATCTATGCGCCCGTCTCTGCTAGAGTTATTGCGCCGAGATCGCGCAGCTAATGTTGCGTTGATGGTTCTGCGCCATGCCGAGTTTGAAGCGTGTCAATCTATGTCATCTCAAATGAATATTACCCTACATCCAGAAATATTTAATTTATTATCAAGTCATGATTGGATGGATATATTATCAAAACGAACGGGGCGCAGTTGGCAGTTGGTTGAAAAAGAAATTGGCGATATACTGCATTTTGAAATATTTTGACTTTAATGTTAACTGTAAGATTGATAAGATAATGAATAATAAAGAAAAATGCCCTTTATGTAAAAAAATATCTACCCCCCAATTTCGCCCTTTTTGTAGTGCAGGGTGTAAAGATAGAGATTTATTAAAATGGTTAGGTGATGGTTATCGTGTTGCGGGTCCTCCTGCAGAAGAAGCGATTATAAAAAATAATAATGACGATGTTTAATTTAATACTAGACAATAGACGCTTAGCTTGCCTATAGGCTGCCATTCTTACAATTTACTGGCTTGTAAATATAGCGGTAAATTAATTTGCCCGAGTAGCTCAGGTGGTAGAGCAAGCGACTGAAAATCGCTGTGTCGGCGGTTCAAGTCCGTCCTCGGGCACCACTTTTTTCTCATATTTTACCGTCGCTAAATATTAGCGAAGTTCGCTTATTTTATCTTTATATTACCGATATTTAACTGCGCTTTATACTTATGGTTGATGACCAGAAACAATTTGTTCGCGGTAATGATTCCGGTGCTTGATAGTTAAGGCGGGAGAGCTGCCTGAGATGCCTTTTGCTATACTCGGATAACATGACCGTGGGAGTATTTTGGACTATTTGATCCTGCGCAGCGAATGCATGAGCAATCAACCTTATCAATACGGGGACGGGGTTACGTTTTGCCAGTCCTTCATCTGCAGCGATCGTTAGTTTCAAATCTTTACCTTTGCTGACAAGTTTCGCTTTTATAGAAATTGAAATTTTTGTCTTTATCAAGAAGCGTAAATTCAACACTGGCTGTGCTTTCATTGATAGATATTTGGGCATTTAATCTAGGCTCTAGACTGATTAAATCCACCATATAACGATTGCCGCAAGCGTGATTGCGGCCATGAAGACATCTGCTCACTGGTCATAACGGGTGGCGATGCGCCGCCAGTCTTTGAGTTTGGCAAACATGTTTTCGACCTTATGGCGTTGTTTATATGTGGTTTTGCAATAAGTCGCCGGAGACTTCCGCCCTTTGCGTGGCGGGATGCAGCATGAGATGCCCTTGGCGCTCAAGGCCGCGCGATATTCATCAGAGTCATACCCCTTATCGCCGATGAGCAGGCGTCCGGGGCCTTTCGGCAAAGCAGGATAGAGAAGCTTTGCCCCAATATGATCCGAGGTCTGACCAGCTGTCAGGCACATGGCAACCGGCCGGCCCGCACCATCACAAACGGCATGTAATTTGGAGTTCAGGCCGCCTTTTGTGCGCCCGATATGGCGGGGTAGAAGCCCCCTTTTAACAGGCTGGATGCCGTGCGATGTGCTTTCAAGTGGGTGGCATCAATCATCAACGTATCAGGCGGGCCATCTTCGGCAGATAAGTGACTGAATATCTTGTCGAAAACACCCAAATCAGTCCAGCGCCGAAAGCGATTGTAGAGCGTCTTGTGCGGACCATACGCCTTCGGAGCATCCTTCCACTGAAGGCCATGTTTGAGCACATAGACGATGCCCGAAACTACGCGCCGATCATCCACGCGCGGCACGCCATGCGACAAAGGAAAGAACGGCTCAATCTTCGACATTTGAGCGCGAGAAAGCAAAAACAGATCAGACATGGCAAACTCCTTTACCATCCTGAATCACTATTCGCCCAGCAATGCAAATCAATAGGTCCTGAGCCTAGAGTAGCGGAGTTCTTGCCTCAAGGTCCGTTTCCGCTGACAATGCCGTAATGGGGATTGGGCTGCCTTATCTGTGGGTCGGAGCGGCATTCCATCTGGCTTGCCTTGCCAATGCCATGCTAGGAGCTAGATATTGCAACTCTGAAATTGAATTGGTCAGGATGCTAGTGGCAAACCACGCTCCCTCTTCTCTGTCTTCCAGCTTTCGGTTGAGCCTGTTGTTTGGCCTAGTCATGCTTTCACTATGGGGGCTTGCAGTTTACTCGCGGTTAGAGACGCCACCTATCTTCTTTACCACTACACTATTTTTCGCGTTGAGTGCCTTGATTTGGTTTGATTTTGACCATTACCGTATCCCGAATTGGGTCACTTATCCTTTGATTTTGATTGGGGGGGGGCTCGTACTCGTACAGCCATCTCCGCTTTTTGTATCACGCCTAGTTGGTGCAATTGTCGGTTTTGGTGTGATTTGGGCGCTCAATGCATACTGGTTGCGGACGAGGGGGCGGGACGGGATCGGGATGGGCGATGCGAAGCTTCTCGCCGCTGCGGGAGCTTGGCTGGGCGTGATCGAGCTTCCCACAGTGACATTAATCGCCTCAGCAGGCGCCCTAATCTGGATAGGAGGAATGGGCCTATTGGGAAGGCAGCGCATTGAAGCGGGGAACCGGCTCCCATTCGGCCCTTTCATCGCAATTGGTTTTTGGTCGATTTGGCTATTTGGTGGTCTTTCCGTGTTGAGAGTGTAAATTTTGCGAACGCCGTTTATGTTTCATCAACCGAGAACGTGTAGCGTGTTGATGTGTATAGTCAAAAATTTGGGTAAAATGGTGTTGCTGTTTCAGGATAAGGCATTGCTTCGTCAGAGTCTTTCTAGACGAGTATTGGGACGTGGTCAAACAGCAGCACACTTCGTTTCTCATTTGATGTCCGGAGTATTCGGAAAGCTTGTTCTAGCGGGACTCATTATTGTTTGTGCGGTGTTTCTCGGCCGGGTTTTCTGGAGCACGGCAGAGCTGGTGCAACCCAGCGGCCATCTCTCTCAAATATCGGCAAGCAGTCCAGCCAGATCAACTGGGTATCAGGTGGTTGAATTTCCAGTACTTTTGACCAGCAATCCATTTGCCAGATTTGAGCCGACACAATCGCTGGCTGTGCCCGGGAATGCGCCGGACACGGCACTAAACATAAAATTGCTGGGTTTGCGGGCTGACCTCGTGAATGCTGAAAAAGGCGGCGCTATCGTCGTGAAGCCTGATGGGGAGCAAAGCCTCGTCCGCGAAGGGGATGAGGTCATTGAGGGGGTGTTTGTGGCGTCCATACTGGAAAACCAGATAATCATAAACCGCGAGGGTATTTCGGAACGCATTTTGCTAGATTCATTATCGAATACCGGATTTCGGACTGTTGTCCGCAAAAAGAGGCCTTTTCGGGGACTTATATTAGATCAAAATATGTCAAGCTCTGCCACGGCTCAGGTCGAGACAGTGCTTGCTAATCGAGACAATGACCGGCGGGACTTTATCCGACATGTTTCGCTTAATCCCGTTAAGCAAAAAGATGGATCCGTTGGATATAGAATTGGTACGGCATCGAACATGCGCAGATTTTTTGAGCTGGGCTTTAAACAGGGTGATGTGCTCGTCAGGGTTAATGGTCAGCAAATTGCCGCGCTCGGACTGATACAAATTTATCAGCTTTTTGAAGGTGATGGTGCAGTCGATGTCACGTTAGATAGAGACGGGACGGTTCTGAATTTGACGGTTTGAGCCGGCCTTTCTAGAGCACGTTCGCAAATCTCTTGATCGCGAATGTGCCGCAATTTCTTGTTTTTAAACGCATTTTTATAAAAAGGCCGGTGCCCGCTTCCCGCGAATGCGCTTCGCGCTTGTCCGCATTTTGATTAAACCGGCTTGGCCATTGTCCGGCAATGACTGCGGCGTTATGTGGAAAGCACTTGTCCTTGCGGGGCTGTGGGTAAACCTAAATATGGCGCACGTGGTGTGCTGTTACTCCCGCCTCGATGCATATAGGACAATCTTAACGATTTGGGCGTTAACGTTAAGCTGTGACCCAGTTTCACTGCTTAATTCAGAGGTATTCGTGTGAAGAACGTTTTTAGATTGGTGGTCATTGTAAGCGGATTTCTGCTAGTTGTGGCCAATTTCACATTGCCTGCCCGAGCATCTGAAGTTTCTCTCAATGTTATTAATTTGAATGAGTCAGATCTATTGCTGTTCATCGATGACGTATCGGAAATTACGGGATACACATTTTTAGTTCACCCTGATGTTTCGGGAACCGTATCGGTGAATTCCAAGGCGAAGTTAACGCCTGACGATTTGTTTGAGGTGTTTCTTTCTGCACTCCGGGTTAATGGGTATTCTGCAATTCCTGATGCTGCGGGTATTTTTCGTATTGTGCCGGAGGAGTTAGCCATCGGGGATGCTGTGCTGGCTGCCAGGACAGACAGTGTTTTTGTCACTGAAGTGTTTGAGTTGCTGCAGTTTTCACCAGTCGAGGCAGCAAAGATCATCAAACCCTTGTTGGGCGCTCACGGTCGTGTCGTAGCAAATCCATCTTCCCGTCTGCTAATTGTCGTCGAATATGCATCAAACATGCCGCGACTGCGCGAGCTTGTTACCGCAATAGATGTTGATGCCTCGGAAACGGTTACGATCGCTTTGCGAGCTGCGCCTGCGGGGGAGGTGCAGGAGATACTCTCATCACTAGACTTTGGCTTTGGAAGTGGTGAGGCTGGTACAAGGTTTACAGCACTGGCATCTCCGTCGAGTAACTCCATAATACTCAAGGGGTCAGCTGAAGCGATCCAGAAAGCTCGGACGTTGGTGGCTGAAGTTGATGATGCATCGGTCTCCTCTTCAAATACGCGGGTGTTCGCGCTCGATCATTCGGATGCTACCTTGGTTGAGCCTGTCTTGAGGCAAATTGCGGAAGTTCAGGCCGGGCCGAGCGGGGCCGAGGCAGAAGGTGCACGATTGGCCGTGCATGTTCCGAGTAACTCCATTGTTGTCAGCGCGAACTCGGAAACTTTGTTGGCGATGGAAGAGGTTGTTGCGCAGATTGATGCACGCCGACCACAAGTTCTTGTTGAGGCCATTATTGTTGAAGTTTCTGATGAAGTTGAGAGGGAGCTGGGTCTTCAGTTTCTGGTATCGGGTACAGATGGCAATGTCCCGTTTTCTTCTTCAACTTTCTCAAGTGCGGCTCCGAATCTTCTGTCCCTTGCGGGCGCTCTTTCAGGGGGCGATATTTTTCCTGGAGGCTCTGATAGCAATTTATTTGAACAGGCGGCCACTGCGGCTCTTCTTGGCCTGCAAGGGGGGACTTTTGGATTTGGTGGACAGTCAGGAAGTACGCTCTTTGGTGTTGTGTTGAATGCTATTGAGGAAGATGAGCAATCCAACATTCTTTCTACGCCATCCATAATGACGCTCGACAATCACACAGCAGTTTTCTCTGTTGGCCAGGAAATTCCGATAACGTCAGGGGAGGTTCTTGGGAATGCAAATGCGAACCCATTCCGCACGGTAGAGCGACGCGAAGTCGGTATCATATTGTCTGTGAGACCCCGGGTCGGGCGGGACAATACCGTCCGGCTTGATATCGCTCAGGAAGTCTCAAGCATTGATCAGATGATTGGTACGGCAACGCCGGACTTTATCCTTAATCAGAGAAACCTTGAGACGAGCGTAATCGCAGATGATGGTGAACTTATTGTTCTTGGTGGCTTGATTCAGGCCGTTGATGTGTTCGAGATCGACAAAGTGCCATTGCTGGGGGATATCCCGGGTATAGGCCGGGCATTTCAAAACAAGGAAACGTCTCGGGAGAACACAAATCTGATGGTATTCATCCGACCTACCATCATTCGAGACAAGTCCGGAGCTGCCTCGGCGACGACGAGAAATCTCGATTATATTGTCAATCAGCAAATGCTTGCCAATCCAGATGGGGGGTCCAGTCTCGATGAACTTCTGTCCAATTATTTCTCGACTGACGATCAAGAGCCCCCGCGGAGCGAATAGAGCATCCGTAGGAAACTTTCGTAACCAAGTATAAAGGCCATAGGAATGTCTCGTTCATTCAAATACTCTGATTCGTCCCCAATGGTTCTTATGGTGTCATTGAGTTTGGCTGCATGTGCGTCAGTGCCTGCAAGTCAAGAGAGCGGCTTTGAAGCAACTGGCATCCAGTCCCAAAATACTGCAGTGTCCGAACTAACCTCTATCGAAGGCCTTGGGTCTTTGCCGCCGCAGACCTTGGGTCCAAACGAATGCGGTTTGTTTTTCTGGAGTCAAACTGACATATCCAAATTCTTGTTCTTTACCCGTTCCGGTGATGAAGATGCTGTCTTTCTTTTTGAAGGTATGGAGACCCCGGCTACACTCATCGATGCGGGTGGGAATATCTTTGGACAGTTTCTGACGAATCTAACTTACGCGGTTCAGAAGGATGATCGTATCGTGGAAATTGACTATGAGCCGGGTGAGGATTTGGTGAATGGTGCTAGAATTTCGACTGGGCATATCTCCTATACTGATTCTGATGGCTGGAAGGCAACGGTTCCGATTGTCGGTGCACGTGCCTGTATGACAAGTCCGGCAAGTAAGAGTGTTCCGACGCCGCCCACTGGTCGCAGGCGCGGTCGGAGTCGTCGAGGGTTGGTTAACTAGGTTCAGTTGTCACTTTTGCGATTCACAAATTGGCCGAACTCTGATTCTCTGTAATTTTTCAGGAGGATTTTTTGAGATGGGTTTTTCATATGATCTGCGGTTTCGGCGCAAAGTTATTGAGGCGGTTGACGCGGGTTGTTCTGCGCGGTCTGCGACGGCTATCCGCTGGGTGCGCCGCTGGCGAGAGACTGGCGAACTTAATGATCCGCCCGCGCGCAAATGCCGCTCGGTCCTCTGGGCGCATGCCGATTGGTTGATTGATTTGCGCACAAGCGAACCGGAGCTGCGCCTGATCGACATCGCCGCACGGCTTGAGGAGGCCCATGGCGTGCGCACCGACAAGGCGGCCCTCTCACGCTTCTTCAAACGTGCCGGCGTCACATACAAAAAAAAGGAGCCTGTTTGCGACTGAACAATTACGTGGCGATGTTGCGCTTGCCCGTTGGCTCTGGCAGCGCGGTCAAGGTGAGCTTGATCCCAAAAAGCTTGTGTTCATTGATGAAATGGGAGCGGCGACGAACATGGCCTGCCGTTATGGCTGGGCGCTACGTGGTCAACGGTACATTGCGAGGGCTCCGCTGGGCATTGGAAGACCTCGACCTTTGTTGCCGGCCTAAGGCATGATAAAATTATCGCTCCGATGGTGATCGATTGTCCGATGAACCGGGAAATCTTCACCGCCTATGTCGCTGAGTTCCTGGCCCCGACGTTTGCTCCTGGCGATATTGTTCAACAGGAAAACGATACTCAATCGTTTTCTGATCCGTTTCACTCATAGATAATCTGTCCTCGCACAAAAATAAGGATGTCTCCGAGCTGATTGAAGCAAGAGGTGCGGAGCTTCTGTTCCTGCCCCCTTACAGCCCCGATCTCAACCCGATCGAGCAAGTCTTCTCAAAGCTCAAAAGAAACCTCAGACGCGCCGCAAAACGCTCTGTCGAAACCCTCTGGGAAGAAATCGGAAACCAACTCAAGCAATTTGCACCAAACGAATGCAGAAACTACCTCAAAGGAGCCGGGTACTGATCCATGCAAGCAACAACCAGCTTTAAGGGTGCACGCGTCGAACCTTGTAGACGGAAATTACCGCCACCTTTCCGAGTTATTGTTGGGGCTCAATATTAGGAAATGGCTGGTGTGTGATGTTCTGCCTGCGGCGAACAGAGGACATTTGTTATGACAATATTAATTGGTCGGGCCTAACCTGCTTGGTAGTTTGGGTGGTTGTGATATCAGCAGTGTCGCCGATCCAGAATTGCTAGTTCTCGCATTTGGTTCAATGTCATTCTAAAATATTGCGGCACGGTGGTATCGGTAATCTTGATATGGTGAAATGAGCTCACACTCTTCCCTAATTTATGCTTTCGCACGCGACAAAGGCGTTATGGTGCTCGATGGACGCCCTTCATTAACGCTGGCGGTTCGGGAGAATAGTGATCCGTACGCGTTGTTGGAGGCTCGACGGGTGTTGGGCCGTCCTTTCAAGGTTGAGACGTTTTCTGCAGAAGATTTCGCCCGGCAGTTGCCGGCGTCTTATGCGCGCGCGGATCTTGCCGAGGAAGATGAGGCGGCTGCATTGGCTGGCCATGACAATTTAGCGAGTCTGGCCGAAGGTCTGCATGAAACTGCAGACCTTCTTGATGGCAATGATGATGCTCCTGTCATCCGTCTCATCAATGGATTGATCTACGAAGCCATCAATCGTGGTGCATCGGACATTCACGTTGAACCCAATGAAGATGAACTCACAATCCGCTATCGTATTGATGGTGTCCTGCAGAAGGTTTTGAACCCCTCCCGGCGTTTGGCTACGCCGCTTGTTTCACGTATCAAAGTCATGGCGCGCTTGGATATCGCCGAACGCCGTGTGCCGCAAGATGGCCGAATTGCACTGTCGGTCGGTGGGCGGTCGGTTGATATTCGTGTTTCGACTTTGCCTTCGCGCTATGGTGAGCGGGTGGTGCTTCGATTGCTGGACAAGGCCAAGGCTCTTATGAGTCTCGAAGATTTGGGTATGCCGATCGAGACGCTCGAACGCTTCAAAGCAGCGTTGACCGAACCAAATGGGGTCATTCTTGTCAGTGGTCCTACGGGGTCGGGAAAGACCACGACACTCTATTCCGGTCTGAGTTTGCTCAATGATGGGACGAAAAGCATTATCACAATTGAGGATCCGATTGAGTATGGTCTTGATGGGATAGGGCAGACACAGGTTAATGATAAGGTCGGGATGACATTTGCTTCCGGTCTTCGTGCATTCTTGCGACAAGATGCGAACATTGTCATGGTGGGAGAGATCCGGGATGTCGAAACGGCAAGCGTAGCAGCGCGAATGTCGCTGGCGGGGCGCCTTGTTTTATCTACGATCCATACAAATTCGGCTGCCGCCGCAATAACTCGACTGAGGGATATGGGAGTAGAGTCTTATCTCTTATCATCCACGCTGCGCGCTGTTTTGGCCCAGCGCCTTGTACGTCGGCTTTGCCTAGGATGTCGTGAAGGTTATGTGCCGAGTGCTGCCGAATTTGAGGCCGCTGAGTTGGAAGCATCAGAAGCGCACTTATTCTATCGCCCCAAAGGTTGCGCGTCTTGTCGCAACACCGGGTATACAGGCCGGGTCGGCATCTATGAATTGATGTTGATATCGTCATCTGTTCGGACCCTTATCCACGATGATGCTGATGAGGCGGTGCTTGCCGAGACCGCATTTGAGGAGCACCCGACCTTGTTTCAGGCCGGGATTGCCCGAGTCCTGTCAGGGGAGACCAGCCTGGATGAGGTGATCCGGGTCAGCCGTAAAGAGGGTGCGCGACATGCCGACCTTTGAATATATGGCACTGGGTGCCGATGGCCGTAAAGAAAATGGTGTTGTGACAGCAGACAATGCTCGCGCGGCTCGCCGCGAATTGCGGTTCAGAAACCTGACCCCGATGTCAGTTGCCGAAGCCAAGCCGAGAGCTTCGACGAAAGGCTTGCGCCGAACGCCAAAGTTGACGATTTCCGAGCGTGTTCTGGTGACCCGCCAAATGGCAATTATGATTGGCACTGGGGCACCAGTAGAACAGGCGCTCGGTGCGATTTCTTTGCAGGCGGAAAAACCAACGGCACGCAGGATATTTGCCCAGATGCGGGACAAAGTTTCTGAAGGGTACAAATTCTCCGAAGCGCTGGGTGATTTTCCGACATCTTACTCAAAGCTCTACATTGCGGCTACGGCGGCAGGTGAGCTGTCTGGTGCTTTGCCGACTGTTCTTGAAAATCTGGCAGACCATTTGGAAAAAATCCAGAAAACCAATCGTAAGGTCCGGACAGCGTTGATCTATCCTGCCGTTCTGGGTGTTGTGGCGATGACGGTGGTCGGCTTGTTGATGGTTTTTGTTGTCCCGCGTGTCGTTGATCAGTTTACCAATTTCGGACAGGAGCTGCCACTTTTAACCCGTATTGTGATTGCACTGTCAGAAGGACTGCAGACCTATGGCTTAGGGCTTGGGGTAGTTTGTTTGCTTGGATTGATCGGTCTGAAACGGCTGTTGCGACGACCTGCGATAAGGCTACGGCTAGATACGATGGTGCTGAAGTTGCCGATTGTTGGTAAGTTGGTGCGCACCGTAAATAGTGCCCGGTTTGCAAGAACATTTGCCATGCTGGTCGGGAGCGGTACGCCCGTTGTGGAAAGTCTAACGGCTGCACGGGGCTCGCTCGCAAACCTAGTTTTTGTGAACGCTTTGGGAGAAGCCATTATTGCTGTTCGCGAGGGCGCCCAGCCAGCACGGGCACTGGCGGCATCAAAGGTATTTCCGCCGATGCTAACCAGCTTGATGGCGAGCGGCACGGCAAGCGATAATTTGGCAGGCTTAATGGACAAGGGGGCTGGTTATCTTGAGGATGAATTTGACAGTGCCTCGGCTTTGGTTCTGGGGCTTTTGGAGCCCTTCATCATACTTGCATTGGGAACGATTGTCGCGTTGATTGTGCTATCTATTATGCTGCCAATTATGCAGCTTAATACGCTTGCATTTGGTTAATGAATAAGGGGAAGACTATGCATAAGAAGACCCGGAAATCCGAGGCAGGCTTTACTCTCACAGAGATCATGGTTGTGGTTTTCATTATTGGACTCCTGTCTACTGTTGTGTTGGTAAATGTTCTCGGCGCTCGAACCGATGCGCAAACGAAAACAGCAAGAGCAAATATCTCTGCGCTCTCGCAAAGTCTGGAACGCTACAGTTTGCAGCTATATACTTACCCAACTGAGGAGCAGGGACTTCAGGCATTGATTGAGGCACCAGGGGACTTGAGCAATGGCGCGCTCTATCCGCGAGGGGGGTTTATTCAGCAATTGCCGAATGACCCATGGGGGCGGCCTTATCAATATGTCTTTCCAGCGGAGCGCTCTCGTGCGGCTTATGACGTTTTCTCATTCGGTGCCGACGGAGAAGTTGGCGGTGAAGAAGAAAACGCTGATATCGGAAATTGGAATTAGCAGGTGATAAGCACAAATGCTTCTGAATCCGGCTTCACGCTTCTGGAAGTTCTTGTGGTGGTTTTTATCCTGGGACTGACGTCAGGATTTATCGTGATGTCATTGCCGGAACGTGCAAGTGGTTTGCAGGCAGAAGTTATCGGCTTGGAAACCAATTTTAAACAAATACAAAAGCGTGCCGTTTTGACCGGATATGTTTATGCGCTGGACCTGAATGAGACCAGCTATCAGGTGATGCGTCGGCAAGCTGGAGAATGGGTGCCTGCAGCAAACCTAACGCATGATTTCCCCCCAGCTGTCGTTGCGGATGTTCCAGACCAGAAAATGGGAGAGACAGGATGGCGCTTCCTGTTCTACCCAGCTGGCGTGCCGGATCCTGTACGTGTGATTCTTATCGGCAAGAACGAACGCCGAGATGTCAGCCACCAAGCCAGTCGAGCACTTGAGAGATGAAGATTCCAATCGAACGGGACCAGGGGTTCAGCCTAATTGAGGTGATTGTCGCTTTGGGCATCTTGTCGACTGCGGTGCTTAGTCTCAGTTCACTTGCCCGCGGTAGTATTGCAGGGGTGAAGCAGCTTGAATCGCACTATTTGGCCAGAACAATCGCTGACGCTAAACTGGTTGAAACCTTCAGTCAGGTCACCCCTATGGAAATTGGTGTGGTCCAAGGTGAGCTCGTGCAGATGGGACGTAGCTTTGCCTGGGAGCGCACAATTGAGCATACCGACCGTGCGGGGATTTTGTCGATTGATGTCCTGGTCAGTGAGGTAAATAGCGGGACTCTGATGGCTCAAATTACGACGCTGAGGGGGCGGCGCTAGTGATCGGTTCGCGCACCAATGATGCTGGATTTACATTGATCGAGATGCTTGTTGCGGTGTTTGCGTTGGCCTTGCTGATGGGGGCAGGGGGACGTGTACTCTTGGCGACATTGGAGAGCAAGCGATTGCTTGATATGCGCCTTGAACGCCTGCAAGCTATGGAGCTTGTATCTGCATATTTGGAAACAGATCTGGCAAATGCCGTCCCGCGTTTGATCGAGGGAGAATTTGCGGGGTCCGGTTTCCAAAGTTTCTTTGGTGGGCAGCCAAATCGCGAGCGTGTCATATTGGGGCTTGTGCATGGTGGCTGGACCAATTTAGATGCAGTTGAAGACCGTAGCGAGCTGTTGGTCGTCGAATATCGGTTCGATGGGGGCGCTTTGGTGCGCCGCCTTTTGATGCGCCCGGATGCGACGCGCCAAACTCCGAAGTTTGACGAAGTGCTAATAGAAGGCCTGGAAACGGTAACGGTGCGGTTTAGTGCCGGGGGGGGCGTGTCAGACCAATGGGATCTCGTGCTCGATACTGACTATCCTCTACTCCCGGATGCGGTAATTTTTGATCTGCATTTTGTAACTGGAGAAACCCTATCGCAAAGTTTTCTCGTCGGTGGTCGGCAATCATGATTGTTTCATCTTCCAGTGAACGCGGCGCTGCCTTGCTTTCGGTTCTTCTTCTTGTCGCAATTATGTCGATCGCGGCGCTTGCGATGCTTGAAAGTACGCTAAACTCTCTAGAGCGTGCCCGTTTGGGCGATGCGAGAGCACAAATTTCCTGGCAAATCGCCGGAGTGGAAGAGGTGGGTTTGATTGGGTTAGAGGGGATAATGACTGCTACCAATGGCGCGGTCACTGATCGAACTGCCAATCTTGGTGTCCCGTTTATTTCTGAGTTAAATGGCGCGCAGGTGTCGGCTATACTGGAAGATGATAGCAATTGCTTCAATCTGAATGCGATGCGTCCACGTGAAAATGCCGAAGCTCCAAGTGGTAGTACAATCAAGCAATATCAAGCGCTTCTACTAAGCTTGGATATTCCGGACAATGATGTCCGTATCTTGATCGCCAGCCTCATAGATTGGCTGGATGCTGACTCAACGGCCCGTTTGAATGGTGCAGAAACAGGCTATTATGCGAGCTTGCGTCCAGCTTATCGGGCGTCAGGGATGGCAATGGTGAGTGTCTCGGAACTTCGTGCTGTGCGTGGCTACTCCCAGCAGGTCTACAACCAATTATCACCTTTGGTTTGTGTACGCGAAAGTCCAGACGCGGCAATTTTGAATGTCAACACGTTGAAACCTGAGCAGGCGCCGCTCTTGTCAATGGTCTTATCAGGGCTTCTTGAAGTTGATGCTGCTGATCGTGTTTTGTCTGAGCGGCCGATTGGTGGCTGGGCTTCCGTTGAAGAGTTCCTGGAAACCGATGCTGTAGCGCGCATTGCGCCGGAGCTTCGGTATCTGGATGCTATTTCGATACGGTCAAGTCATTTCCGCCTGCTTGGGCATGTAACAATGCAAGACCACAAGACCCAGTTTGTAACACGCTATTTGGCATCATCCAACCAGCCAATACGTGTTACGCGCCGCACCTATGGAGCCTCGTGATGTCTAGACGTCTTTATGGTTTTCTGACAGATATTATCAATGAAAATGGCGCTCTGATCACTTCAGACAGCACGTCTGTTGCTTTGGCATCTGTATCCGTGAAGGATGTTGTCATTCTATTCGTCCCAGGAATGGATGTAGGCATTTTTTCGGCAAAACTTCCCGTTCGTAACGACAACGAGGCGCGACACGCTGCAGCTTACGCTCTCGAAGATGAAATTGCCGTGGCCATAGAGGATACACATTTCGCCATTGGCTCTGCAGGAGAGGATCTGCAGATGCCACGCCAAGTGCACATCATAGCAAAGGAGACTATGAGGGTATGGACTGACTACTTATCCACTATGCCTATGCTTGCACAGGCCATCTTGGTTGCAACCCCGTCGGTTCTTAGGCCTGGTGATGTATTTGAGACGGATGGGCGGGTCATGGCAAACATGGCAGACAAGATTTTTTCTGTTGAGGCGGCGATGCCGGCTAAAATGCTGGATGTACTTCTAAATGGGCAGCAAGCTCAATTGGTCTCGAGGTCGGAGCTCCTGCAAAAGCTGGCAGAGCGAGATGAACCCCTCTCCGAATTGCTTGATTTGCGACAAGGCGTGTTCAAAGCTGAGAAAGGCAAGAGATTGCAGTCATTCAAGCAATGGCGGCTCTGTGGTGCTTTGGCTTGCCTTCTGTTCATTGGTTGGTTTGCCATGAATTTTCTGCAAACATATGGGATGAACCGTGAAGCTGAGATGATTGATGAAGAAATTAGGGAGATTTATCTCGAACTCTATCCGAATGCTCCGGTAACGAATGATTATATGAGGGCGCTTACCCGTGCTACAAATGACCGGATCAGCAAAACACAAACGGATTTCCGCTCATCAAGTGCCACGCTATACAACGCGTTGGAAAAATTGCCCGGGATGGAACTTCGATCTCTGAGTTTTGATCGTGCACATGGAGGGCTCATAGCTCGGATTTCTTATGCCGATTTCGGGGATGATATCGTGCTCAAATCAGTACTGGGGGAGGCTGGGGTGAGTGCGAGTCTGGGGGCGGCACGTCAGGAGGGTAATCGCGTCGTTGGCGATGTGATACTGGGGACAGAACCATGATTGTCAGTATATGGAATGAGTTTTCACTAAGAGAAAAATATTTGGTCGGCAGTGCTGGTGTTTTGACCATAAGCCTATTGCTGCTCTTTGTGATCATTTTGCCTCAAGTCGAGGCGAAGGCAGAAGCTCGACGCTCTCTGGATCGGGCATATCAAGACCGGGCGCTGGCAGATCAGACTGTTTCTGCTATTGTTCAATCTGGCCTAACATCCGGGGCGGCAGCCCAAGATGAAGATACGTTTCGCGCAGAGGTGACAAAAACTGCTCAGGGGCGGGGGTTGGAGATCACCAGATTGCAAAATGGCGAAGAAGGTAGTTTGCTTTTCGTTTTTTCCGATTCCTCTCCCATCGATATTTTTGGTTGGTTACAGGATATTTCGGGTTTGCCTGGTGGGCAGGTTCTTACCGCAACGATGACCGGGCGGGAAGGTCGCGTCGAAGCGGTAATTGAATTGCAGGGCACACAGCCATGAAGCAATTTGCTGCGTGGACGATGCTCTTCATCGTGGCATTTTCTGTCTCCGTTTTGATGATGATGCCGCTGAGTTGGGCTTTTGATAAAGCTGGGCTGGGCCAAGCGGGACTAAGATGGGAACGAATGCAGGGGTCCATATTCAAGGGAAAGGCTTTCGGGCTGTCGTATGGCAACCAACCGATAGGCGATGTTGACCTGCGGGCTAGTTTGAACTCGCTGTCGAGGAAGGCGATTGCATATGATGTAAAACTTGACGGGCCTGGGGTAACCGCTGAAGGGCTTGTCGCGTTCAATTCCAAATTGGTATCTCTGGATGGATTCGCTGCGATGATTAGCGTTCAGGGGCTCGTTGATGTAGTTCCGGAAATACGCGAGACGGACGCGAAAGTGAACTTGCAGGATGTGAACATTGGGTTTCGAGATAATATCTGTGTGACGGCTTCCGGTACTATTAGCAGTGACCTTTTGACGAAGATTGTCGAGATGCAGGTGGGGCTGAATGCGGGTGAACTGGCGGGCTCACTGGTATGCGATGAGGAAAAGTTGTTGCTGACTATGGAAGGTGCGTTTGAACTCAGTGATCGCGTGACTGTAAATATGCGTTTGGGCTGGCAGGAGTTGTCTGACGTTGAAATCCGTGTGCACACGACGACAGAAATTGTTGCGGAACAGCTCCTGAATATAGGTTTTCTATCTGAGGCCGGGACTTATGTATTTCGCGAACAGGTCGATTTTTTTAGATAGGTACAAATCGCTTAAGTTCGAAACCCTCTACTCTTATGGGAGTAATAGATTGGGTTTGCACCACCACCAAAACGGAAAGCCAGGTAGTGTCCAAAATCTTTCCTGATTTTGATTGTGCTAAGGCAGCTCCGTTTGGTTGAGGTTTCATGCCGCGTAGGGGCTCCATGTTCATGTATTTGCCTGTGCTCCATTGGGTGCCGGCGATATGGCGCAGGCGGGCTGTTCTCATTCCTTTCCAAGGATATGAGGGCAATGTTAGCTCAGGTCGCGACTTCTGCAATTTGTAGAGTGCTGTAATCGCATTAACTGTACAAAGTTTCTCTGTCAGCATATCCGACATCGACGGACCTTTTTTATCTACCTGCTGATTAATTTGAGTTTCGTTTGAAATTCAATCAGTATTTTAACTTGAAATTTCCTTTTCTACTCTAATCCAACCATGTGTGGTGCTTATCTGGTCAGAACCTAAGTAAGTTTGAAAGACTTATGGGTATTGCTCAGGGTGCTAATGCCTTTTTCCGCCTAGGAGTAGTATCGAGATGAGCATACGAGATTATCAATTTGCCTTGTTGCCGTTTCTGGCAATTTCGATTTCAGGATGTGATCTTGATCTAAATAATAGTTCAGGAATATTGACTGATGGACAGACGCCCTCGGTGCCAGCGACCATTTCGTCGGTTCAGGGTAGCGTTGTCGCTGGTTTGGCTCAGTGCGATATTGAAATTTCAGACTTACGGAATTCGACAGTATTGTCGTCTACACGTTCCAATGCGCAAGGGCGGTATTCCACGGAGATACAAGATTTTTCAGGGGCTGCCATGATCCGGGCAACTGGTTGTTCGTATGTTGATGAAACATCTGGCGATCTCGTTGAGGACGCTGCAATGTCATCGGTTTTTTGGGTTTTGGACGGTGATTTGTCTTCTTCGCTTGAAGCCCCTGCCGGACGTGCAGTGGGGTATGAGGTTTCGATAACGGCTAATATTACTCCGTTAACAAGTGTCGCAACGGCTTTGTTGGAACGCAAAATGGAGGCTGGTTCACCAGCGAACCAAACTTTGATCGAGCAAGTAATTGAAGATGTTGAGGGCTTGGTAAACGTCGAGGGTCTCGATGTCCTTGCGACAACACCTAAGGTTTCCACGGAACTGGATGCGGAGTTTTCCCCTTCGGCGGAACAAGCATACGGTCTGTGGCTAGCGGCTCTCTCAGGTGCGGGTAATAATGATGACATTATCAGTATGCTGGTGGAGGATCTGTTCTCTGATCCAGAGGTCCATAACGCCGAAACAACTGATATGCTATATCAGGGTGCGGCTAATTTTGAACTGAGTGGAAATAATCGCACAGGCCGTGATGTGACGGGCCTTGTTGCTCCGCTGCTTCGTTCTTCTGACATGTCTGGCGTTGCGCCAACCGTTAATGGTTTGCCGCTATCTGCCATGATATTTGACCTTGGCGACGAAGTTAATTTGGACTTCAATCGTTTGAACGCTTTCCAAGATGCGGATTCGACAGAGCTGATATATTTGGCGGCTGGATTGCCGGTGGGGTTGACGCTTAGTCGAGATGGCGTGCTATCTGGGACGACAGAGCAAGAGGGTAACTTCCAGGCCATCACTACGGCTTATGATCCAACTGGCAACTCTGCGTCGCTCGCCGTAAATTTTGTGGTTATGAGCGCGGCTCCGCCTTCGCCAACGCCAACGCCAACGCCAACGCCTTCGCCAACGCCAACGCCAACGCCAACGCCAACGCCAACGCCGACGCCAACGCCTTCGCCAACGCCTTCGCCGACGCCTTCGCCAACGCCAACGCCTTCGCCAACGCCTTCGCCAACGCCTTCGCCAACGCCTTCGCCAACGCCTTCGCCAACGCCAACGCCAACGCCTTCGCCAACGCCAACGCCAACGCCGACGCCAACGCCTTCGCCAACGCCAACGCCTTCGCCAACGCCAACGCCAACGCCGACGCCAACGCCAACGCCAACGCCGACGCCAACGCCAACGCCAACGCCGACGCCAACGCCAACGCCGACGCCAACGCCAACGCCTTCGCCGACGCCACCGCCACCGCCACCGCCTTCTGTCCCGGCAACTATGCTCGAAACAGAAGCAGAGGTTGCGAGATTTCTTATACAGGCATCCATGGGTACAGATATGGACACTATCAAGTCGCTTGTTGGAACTGATGCAGCCCAGTGGTTAGAGGCAGAGTTCGCCAAGCCGGGACCAGACATTCTTTCGCCGGTTGTTGCTCAATTTGAAGCAGGAGATAATGTCTTTCGAGATGTTTTTGTCGGTCCGCTTTGGGATGAGATGCTCGCAGGCGATGATTCGTTGCGGCAGAGAATGGTTTTCGCATTGTCCCAGATATTTGTCGTAAGTACCCGAGGGCTTACCAATTCAAACAATATCCACATGACTCACTATGTGGACTTGCTACAGGACAATGCTTTCGGTAATTATCGGGGGCTTTTGGAGGACGTCACGCTATCCGTGGCTATGGCATCATATCTTACATATAACTGTAACGAGAAAGCCAATCCTGAAACGGGCAGCATGCCGGATGAGAACTATGCTCGTGAAATTATGCAGCTCTTTTCGATCGGCTTACTGGAGCTGAATCCAGACGGTACAGAACGCTTGGACGCATCTGGCAATACGATAGAAACATATGGAAATGAAGACATTGAGGGTATGGCGCGGGTCTTTACCGGCTGGGGTGCAGAAGGTACGAAGTGTCGTTATTCTAAAAGAACTGCGCGGGCGCAATATGTGCCACTGCAGCATTATCCGGACCTTCACTCGCCTGAGGAAAAGGTGTTTCTATCGGCAAATATTCCCGCTGGAACGTCAGGACCAGAGACTCTAAGGATTGCGCTTGATACGCTGGCAGACCATGACAATACCGCGCCCTTTATTGCGCGCCAGCTCATACAGCGCTTCACATCATCACACCCGCGTCCAAGATATGTTCGCCGTGTTGCGGATGCTTTTGCAGCGGGTCGCTATGTGTCAGTGAACGGTACAAGTTTTGGCACTGGGCAACGCGGTGATTTGCAGGCAACGATGGCCGCAATTCTGCTTGATGAGACAGTGCACCAGCCGACTGATGTTAGAGAGAGTTCCCGCGGAAAGATACGTGAACCCATTCTAAAATTTGCCCATTGGGCAAGGGCATTCGAGCTTGAGGGAGTTTTCTCTAATCGTGTAGACAGGTTAAAGATAAAGGCTGCAACCAGTGGTATTGGACAGGCGCCTTTTGCACCGACCTCTGTCTTCAACTTCTACCGCCCAGGATATGTTGCTCCTGGCTCCGAGAGCGGTCCGGCTGGCCTGACAGGACCTGAACTTCAGTTGATAACAGGAAGTACAAGTCTGAACTTCCTCAATTATATTACGGACTTTGTATTCGTTAGAGGTGTGTCGAAAGACAGGCTGACCGGCTTTATACCGGATTATTCTGAAGCAGTCGCTCTGGCGGATGACCCGGAACAGCTTGTAGCATATTTGGACCTTCTTCTAACTGCGGAACAAATGATCGATATGGAACGCGAGGAGATTGTCGCGGCTGTTTCATCGGTCGACATTGCAAGCGGGAGCGCTGAAGAGGACCGGCTTCGGAGAGTGCAGATGGCAGTGCTCATGATTATGAATTCACCATCTTTCGCTGTGATACGTTAGAATTAGGGACAGACAAAATGACCAAATTAAGTCGAAGAGCCTTCCTCGCTGGATCAGCAGCCACATTTGCAGGCGCGTCCGGGGCACTAGGTGGGATACTCCAGAATAAAGCATGGGCCGCAGATACCGGAGGCTACAAAGCACTCGTTTGCATTTTCCTGAATGGTGGGATGGATTGTCATGATACTATCCTTCCAGCTGATCGAGCATCTTATGATTTGCTCAGAAACGAACGTCAGGGAATATTTGCTGCGTATAATTCCACAGACAGCTCATCGTCGCGGCACATCGACAATCTCGTTGCATTGCCGCTCCCCCCGGGGGACACGCGATTTGGATCTCGGAAATTTGCGCTGCCGCGAGAACTGTCCGGCTTGGCCGATGCTTATCGCGCTGGCGATCTGGCCGTTGTCGGGAATGTCGGCCCTCTCTTGGAGCCGACGAGCCGGCAGGATATCGAGAATGATGTGGCACGCTTGCCCAGTAAGTTGTTCTCCCATAATGACCAGCGCTCGACTTGGCAATCGCTTGATGCAGAAGGTGCTCAATTTGGTTGGGGTGGACGGTTTGCGGATGCTGCCATAGCATCTGATCCGTCTTCCAACCCGATATATGCAGCGATAGCTGCTAACGGGAATGACGTCTTCCTTGTCGGCAATGCGGCGAGGCAATACCGCGTTCCCACGGAGGGGGGCCCTTTGCGTGTGAACGTGACGCGTGACAGTAGTATTTTGGGTAATGATAGACGTTTTGATACTACCCGTGGACTCATGGCCGACTATTTCGAGCAAGCTGATTTTGAAAGCGGCAATCTGTTCGAGCGCGATCTAGCTCGCGTCAAGAGCGATGGCGTTGTGAATGCACGAGACTTCGAGCGGGCAGCCGGGCTGACAACGAACGCGCCAGCTTCTTTCCCAGCCACGAGTATGGGTCAGCAGTTGAATGCCGTGGCACAGACGATTGACATTCGAGGAGGCTTGAATGTCAATCGTCAGGTCTTCTATGTGTCCGTAGGCGGTTGGGACACACATAGCGATCAGGCCGCAACACTGCCTAGCCTTCATGCTGAGTTGTCCGAAGCCATGTCGATATTTCGCCAAACTATGATTGATCGTGGTTTGTGGGAACAGGTGGCAGTCTTTACGGCGTCTGATTTCGGACGATCAATGACGGACAATGGAGATGGTAGCGATCACGGTTGGGGAGGACATCATTTTGTAATGGGGGGAAGTGTACGTGGCGGGCGGATTTATGGTGATCTGCCGGCACCAATTCCATCCGGACCAGACTTTATGCCAAGTCGTGGTAGATTGATTCCGTCAACGTCAGTCGAGCAATATGCTGCAACATTGGGCCGCTGGTTCGGCTTGAATGATGCCGAGCTTACGGCGGCGTTGCCAAATCTGGCAAGTTTCTCCGGATCTGATGTAGGCTTTATGAGGAGGTGAGAGTGAACCGCCCCTGGTGTCAGTCGCAAGCGAACCAGTCTCCGAAATT
>CALLJS010000006.1 GCA_938050045.1 uncultured Sphingomonadaceae bacterium | reverse complement strand
AAAAGCCGATATGATGGGCATAGCATCGCCATCATCTATGCCCAGCTTGCCCAAATGGATTGTGATAAAGCGATTAAAATATAAACCCACATGCTCGCTAAAGCGCCAAGCATCCATTAGGTTTTGCACATTATCAATGCTTAGATATTGCGATTGCCGCGCCTTGTCATTGCGCTTTCCACCCCAGCTTTGTTTTGGGGGTAAAGGGATATTCGCCAAACTACTAATATGTGTATCTGTAATAGCAACGCCCGTGCCAATTGGACGCGCCTTTTCAAAACCCGCGCTTTTGCGCAGATCACAGGGATTCATTACAGCCATAGCCATGATGCTTTCGTCAGTTTCAAGTTTAGGGGATAAACGGCGGGGACAAGCCTATGTCGCCCCCGCTATTCATAATTGCTTATTGGGCGTTAAAACCGCCTAATGCTTGGTATAACGGCGCAATTTCATCTATCGGAATAGTGCAACCTTTGCGGCTGGGTTTCCATTCATCGCCTACTTGATACCACTCGCGCAATTCGGCATAATGTTTGCCATGATATTCTTTAAGCATGAAGCGTTTTGATTTATTGCTTTGCCTAAATTCATAGAGCAATATTCCATGTTCATTTTCCATATAATGCACATTTTGATTGCTATCGGATATAGGGCTATTGTAAGGAATCTGCGACTGGGTTGCTGCTAGCGGCTGGGTTATCGCCTCATTGGACGCTGCAACGTCCTTTGGGGCATTTTTTATGCACTTCATGCTGCAACCTCTTGATCCAATGGCCCTGCATAGGTTGGCAATGAATCGGCCCATGCCTGCGCATCATTTTTTGCAATACGGCTTGCCGTGCCTAGCTTTGTTAAACGAATTTTGCCTTTATTGACTTGGCGATAAAATTCGGTGCGGCTTATCGCATAGCTTTTCAAAAACTCATTCACTGTGTAAAATTCAATCTGCATAAATATATCTCCATTATGTAAGCTTCAACATCAATTGATATTGATGCCCCAAGCATAGCTAGGAATATATCTTTGTCGGCTAATTAGGATAATTAGGGCAATTAAGCTTTATTTGACCTAAGCGAACCCATGATAATTCTTGCTTTGCTTTTGAGCGATGCATCTGATGGTGATACTAATTTGCGGTTCTCAAATGATTGCCGCAAAGCATCTATAATCTGTGTTTGAACGCCTAACGCGTTGATATCGGGAATATCCGCATCATAATAAAGCCAAGTCGCAACATCTGCAAAGGCGGCTTCCCAATTAAATTGCGATGCGCGTTTTACTGTATGTAGCTGTTTTTGGTCTTCAATTTTCGGTGGATTTTGATCGCCATCTTTCCAGCCAGTGAGTAAGGAAACTGTTCGCTTCGAAATAAGGCAATTATAAAATATCAGTTTGCCTGCAGTGTCTCCATTATTTATTGTAGACAATGACCATACACGTCCAAATTCTGAAGTCTTCCAATTTGAAAAATAATATTCAACAAAGAAGTCATGACTTTTTTTCCAGCCTGTATTTTCTCCTAGATGTTCTATATCCCAAAATACTTTGTCTATTAATAAATTACCCTTTTGTATGCAGCTATCATGATTCAATCCTCGATTATCGACAATAATTTTATAGAAGTCTTTTATAGGAGAAAAATTTTCTTCGTCTAAATCATAAACCCATTCCGCATGCGCCAATTCAGAGTAAACTTCTAATAAGCCATTTTTAAGACTTTCGATAAATCTATCATAGTTGCCGTAAGTATTGAAAAAAATATCTTTTGCTAAAGAGAAATTCATCAATTCAAAATCACAGTATTTATCATCTATATTGGTCCATAGACTATAGTCTTGTTTTATACTCATCTTACTAAACTCACAATTCTAGTTTCTTTATTATCGCAATGATTCGCCCAATCATTCATTAGGCCACGCCTTTTGTCCAATAATGTGCCGCGTCTATAGGCCGCCTCGGATTGATTTTTAATGGCATGATGCAAGGCCGCTTCCGAAACTTCATTGGGGTAAGATGTTTTTTCCGATGCCCAATCTTTGAAGGATGAACGGAAACCATGCACACTATCTTTTAATTCCATATCGCGCAAAATTTTAATGAGCGTCATATCGGATAGGGGCTTGCCCATGCGTTGCCCTTGAAAAATCAAATCGCTGCCCCCGATAAGATATTGCTTTGCCGCTTCAAAAACTGCAATCGCGCTATCGGATAAAGGAATTATATGTTCAACATTGCGCTTGCCCATGCGCTCGGCTGGGATAGTCCAAAGCTTATTTGCAAAATCAATTTCACTCCATACCGCCAAACGCACTTCATTGGAACGGGTGGCGCATAATATGGCGGCTTCTAGGGCTAGGGCGCTAATGGTTTTCTTTTGGCGCAGTCGCTGCATAAAGTGCGGCATATCATTATAGGGGATTGCTTTATGATGTTTCTTTTGGCCTTTGGGTAATTTGGGCAGGGATTTGTTAATCACGCTCATGGCTAAGGGCGCTTCCCGATAACCTTTTGCCACCGCCCAATCCAATATCATGTTAATGCGTTGCCGCAAACGGATTGCCGTTGCATTCTTTTCTAGCCATATCGCGACCAATACATTGCGCACGGCTGGGATATCAATTGCATTGACGGGCATATCGCCCAAAGTAGGGAAAGCGAATTTTTCTAATGATGCCATCCATTGCCAAATATGCTGCTTATTTTTCCAGCTTGCTTTGTTTTCAGCATAAACTTTGGCGGCGGCTTCCCTAAATGTTGGTATGCCATCGGCTTTAAGGCGTTCCAAAATAGGGTCTAGGCCCGCTTCTATTTGCGTTCGCATTTCATTGGCAAGTTTGCGAACATCGGCAAGGCTGATCTTTTTTGCACTGCCCAATCCAAAATCTCGGCGCTTTTTATTTTTTTGATATCTTAGCACCCATGATTTGCCACCTTTGCCATTTACGACAAGGTAAAGTCCATCGCCATCAGCATAGCGGCCTGCTTTTGTGACTGTCTTTACGAACCTAGTCGTAACCTTACCCATTGATTATTTCCCACATTATTTACCACACTGTAACGGGGTTTTGACGGAATAGCAAGGGACAGTTAGTAACAATATAATGGCGTAAATCCTTACATTGCTGGGGTTTTCAGGGGTATTTGAGAATTGTTAGAAATAGGGGAATGGTGGACAGGATAGGATTCGAACCTATGTACTCTAACGAGGGCAGATTTACAGTCTGCTGCCTTTAACCACTCGGCCACCTGTCCATTATCAATTCATTTTTGCGGGCTTTGCAAAGATGATTGGTAAGCGCATAAAATATATGCGAAGCGGCTCAATGGCGAAACGAAGCTTGCCTGTCAATGCTTGACGTGGAAAAGAAGCAAAAACCATGTTAAAAATCGCAACAAATACTGATTTTAGGAAAATTATATGAACAGACGCCGCCGCAAAGGGTCCGCGAAAGATGGCGCAGGAAAAGGCCCACCAAAATTTTGGGGGCGTCATGCGGTGCAAGCTGCGATTGCTAATCCGAATCGGCGTATCCATAAGATATGGGCGACGCGCGAGGTTTTGGCGCAATTTGATGTTCCTGCTGATATTCCCATCGCTTTTTGTGATGTCGCCGATCTGGCGCGATTAGTATCGCGCGATGCACCCCATCAAGGGATTGTGGCAGAGGTTGCCCCTTTGGAGGATATATGGTTGCAAGAGGTGATTGATAGCCAAGAGGGCGCAGATAGGCCACTGTTGGTGCTCGATCAAATAACCGATCCGCATAATGTTGGGGCGCTCTTTCGCAGCGCAGCAGCGTTTAATGCGGCGGCAATCATTACCCAAGATCGCCATGCGCCGCCAGAATCGGGCACGCTGGCAAAGGCGGCATCGGGAGCATTAGAGAGTGTCCCATGGGTGCGCGTGGTTAATTTAGCGCGCACATTAGAAGAGATTGCTGAATATGGATATTGGCGTATTGGCCTGACAGGGCATAGCGATATTATATTGGATGACGCCTTGACTGGCGGGCGCAATGCATTGGTACTGGGCGCCGAAGGAGAGGGTATGCGCCATAATATTGAAGAGCATTGCGATCAATTGGCCAAGCTTCCCATTCATAGCAATATGGAAAGTTTGAATGTGTCTAACGCTGGGGCGATTGCGCTTTATGCAGAGGCGATGAAGAAGAAAGCATCATGATGGAAATTTCTATATGTCAATGAGCGCGGAGCAGATCAAAGCCGATTTGGATGCTTTGGCGGCGCAATTTGATTATATCAAAGAGGCGATTGATCTGGCGGGTTACCCCAAACCGCGCATCAGGGATAGAGGTTATTCGACTATGTTGCGCACCATTGTTGGACAGCAAGTCAGCGTTGCAGCGGCTGCATCTATTTGGAATAAGATGGAGGCATTTTTGGGCGAGGGATGCCCAGCGCAAATCCTATTATCAAATGATTTTGATGCGCTGCGCGCGTGCGGATTAAGCCGTCAAAAGCAAGGATATGCAAGGTCTTTGGCGCAATTAGTGGTCAGCGGTGCGCTCAAATTTGATAATTTCCCAGCCGATGATGAAGCAGCCATAGCGCAGCTCACCCAGGTAAAAGGTATCGGGCGGTGGTCGGCTGAAATCTATTTTCTCTTTGCCGAAGGGCGCAGCGATATATGGCCTGCGGGTGATTTGGCGATACAGGAATCGGTTGGTAAAATGTTGCGCTTATCAGAACGTCCTAGCGAAAAAGAGATTAGGGTTATTGCCGAGGATTGGCGGCCTTATCGCGGGGCTGCGGCGATAATGGCATGGCATATTTACAATGTGGAATTTGATGCTATTTGACAGTTTCTGGCGGCGCTACGCTCGCATTATCTGCATCGCCCGTTTCCCTATCGCCCGTTTCCCTATCGCCCGTCTCCCTATAGTCCGTCTCCCTATCGCCCGTCTCTCTATCGTCCGAAATTTCATCTGTCGAAATTATGTCTTTATCTGTCGAAGTTTTGTCCTCATCGCGTGACATTTTGCCTTGCTGTTCTTTTTCTCTATTCGCGGCCTTAATTTCTTTTTTCACTTTTTTATAATCAATGGCGATCAAAGTTGGATTGCGCTCCAAAACCTCCAACATAAAGCTTTTTGGTTTGCGCCAAAATTTGGTTTCAGGATTAAATTCATATCCAAGTGCCTTTCACAGTAAAAAAGCATGGGGAAAACTATCGCCAAAATCATGGCTGTAAAATATTACATCAACATCGGCGCGGGCCGAGGTCGAGAAAAATAGGCTAGTAAATAGCAGCAATAAAATGAAACGCAATTTATATCCTTTAAGCATAGAATTGCTATCAAGCTATAGCCCATCGATTGATTTACACCATAGAAAAATTGCTCAAGATTAGCCCCTACACAATAAACAGCTTGACGTTTACGTCAATTACTGCGCACATAGCGATAAGAGGAGTACAGCAATGGATCGTAAAACTATTTTTGTCACTGGCGCAGCATCGGGTTTGGGCCGCGAAGTATCGCGCTATTTTGCAGAAAAAGGCTATTTTGTTGGTTTAACCGATGTGGATATGGATGGCGTAGCGCAAACAGCCTCTATGATAGCCGATGGCCAAACATCGCAACATGCTCTGGATGTCACAAACCGTGCGCAATGGGCCCAGGCGGTTGCCGAATTTGGCAAAGCAACAAATGGCCGTATGGATGTGTTGTTCAATAATGCGGGTATAGGCTCAGGCGGGCCTATTCAGGACATGGATGATAATGATATTGATCGGATGATTGCGATCAATTTTACGGGCGTTGTCAGCGGCGTTCGGGCTTGTTTTGAAATGCTCAAAAACACGGCCGATAGCTGCGTTCTCAATACAGCATCAGCGGCGGGTATATATGGCGCTGCGGGCCTAAGCGTTTATAGCGCGACAAAATTTGCGGTGCGCGGCCTGACCGAAGCGCATGATGTAGAATTTCAAGAATATGATATTAAATCACGCTCTTTAATGCCTGGTTTTATCGATACTAATATATTGTCTAATGTGACCGAAGGCAGCAATATGACGGGCAAAGAAATGTTGCAATCCGTCGGCCAAGAAGTCAGCCCCGTAGAGATTATCGGCCCAGCGGCGTGGGCGGCGGTTCATGGCAATAAAGTACATACCACGGTTAATAAAACGGCCAAAGATTTGGCTTTTGCCGCGCGCTGGTTTCCAGGGCGTTTGCGCAAACAAATGGTTGGTCTGACCGCGGGTATTGAAAAAAGCCTGGGCTAAGCAATTAATTGGCCAAGAATATCTAAAGATAGAACTCTCTAAAGCTAGCGGTTTATAAAGTTAGAGCAGCGCATCAATGCGCGTTGCTAATATAATATCGCGCTCGGACAATCCACCTGAACCGCTATTGGCATCGTGCGTGGTAAGCAATATATTGACGGTGGAATAAACATTAGACCATTCGGGATGATGGTCGGCTTTTTCGGCCAATATGGCGACCTTGCTCATAAAACCAAAAGCATTGATGAAATCATCAAATGTGATAATGCGCCTGATGCCCTTTTTATTCGCATCATAACTCCATTCGGTCAAGTTGGAGAGCGCGATTTCGCGGCTTTTTACATCTAATTCGCTAATCATTATAATTACTAACCTTGGCAAAAATGAAAAAACATGCCTATTAGGAAATATGGGGCAAGGTCAATCAAATAAAACATCAATCATGATGGATAATTTGGCGTGTATGCGCAGCAATCGGCTGATATATCAACATATATCACTGCAGATTAGCGCGCGTGACATAGTGTGGGTCAAGGGCCGCAATGGTTCTGGTAAATCGACATTGTTGCGGCAGATAGCATCTTTACTGCCTATTTTAGCTGGGCAGCTAGAGGTTTTGGGTGATATTGGCTTGACCGATGAAAAATTGACGTTCGATACGAATCTGCCGCTTGAAAAAGCCTTGCGTTTTTGGACAGATTTAGATGATAATAGCCTATCAAAATTGGATGATGCGATGCAGCTATTCGATCTGGTGATGCTTAGCACTATTCCCATTCGATTATTATCAACGGGGCAACGTAAACGCGCAAATTTGGCGCGTATATTCGCATCTGAGGCCGCAATATATTTGCTCGATGAACCTTATAATGGTCTTGACCAAGACAATATCAAAGCAGTTGATAAAGCTATGGGTTTGCATCAAAAAACTGGCGGTATCACTATCATCGCATCGCATATTAAACCTGCAATTAAGATCGATCATATATTGGATTTGGATCGAGAATATGGGCATAAACATAAAAATGGAGGCCCGTCATGAGCAAGCCTCTGTATCCGCTGATTGAGCGCGAGGTGCGCAACGCATGGAGCGGCGGTAATTTGTGGATGCCGATTATTTTTTTTATCAGCATCGCTATATTATTTCCCTTTGCCGTTGGCCCCGATGCCAAAATTTTGGCTATTACGGGCGGTGGAGTGCTATGGATAGCGGCCTTGCTTGCATCGCTCTTGCCGATGGAGCGGCTCATATTGCCCGATCGAGAAAATGGATTTTTGGATCAATTAATCGTGCGCGGTTATAGCGATGAATTGATTGCGATAGCCAAAATCATCGGCCATTGGTTTGCCTTTGGCCCGCCGCTTATCATCGCTAGCCTGTTTGCCGCTGCCTTAATCGGGCAGGGCGATGATCGCATGGGGCTTATCATATTGGGCCTTGCTATTGGTACGCCAGCGCTGGCTGGATTGGGCGTAACGGTATCGGCCTTAACGGCGGGACTGAGCGGCGCATCGGCGATAGGCGGGTTGCTGCTCGTCCCAATTGCTATTCCGATATTGATATTTGGCGCAGCATCGCTCAGCCCAGAACCAGGCAGCGCATTGCAGCTATTGGCAGCCGCTAGCCTTGCGGTTACTATTGTCTCTCCCTTTGCAGCGGGCGCCGCACTACGCGCGCTTAGGGAATGAATAAGCCCTAAGCCTAAGCTCTATATGCCGCCGTCACTTACATCATAGCCCAAATCATTAAGGCCGCTAATTAAGGCTTCTGTACAGCCATCCAGCATGGCTTGTTCGGTTGATCGGACAACAAAATTTGCCCCCACCGTGCCTTTGCGGAAAAAGGGGTAGCTGCCGATCTGACAGCCTTCATGGGCTTTTTCTGTATCGCGCAGCAATGCAGCGATTTCGCTCTCTGGTGCCCATGCGCCAATCTGCCGCGATAATAATTGTGCGCCGCCCTCTAATGTGCCTGTCAGCGCATCGAGCATCCCAGCGGTGATATGGGGAACGCCAGCCATGATAAAGATATTCTCAATCTTTATTCCGGGCGCACCCGATTTCTTATTGGGGATTAAATCAGCCCCAGCAGGGGTTCTGGCCATGCGCAAACGCCCCTCGTTCAGGCCGCCGCGAGTCTCGTAATAACGCTCTAATATCGCTCTCGCCTCGGGGTGAATTTCAACGGGTATTTCCAAGGCTTGCGCTATTGCATCGACGGTAATATCATCATGCGTTGGGCCAATGCCGCCCGTGGTAAACAGATAATCATTGCGCTGGCGCAATATAGTCACCGCTTCGACAATATTATCCACCACATCCGCCACCACCCGCACTTCGGCAAGCCTAATCCCTTGGACGTTGAGCCAAGATGCGATTTGCGCGATATTTTTATCCTGCGTTCGGCCCGATAATATTTCATCACCGATGATGATGAGGGCGGCTGTGTAGATACGATTTTTTTCCATAATTTAGCCATAGAGATAAATAAGCCTCTCGCAAAGCCCAGAAATTTCTATTATACTATATAAATCGCACTAAGAGGATATGTATGAATCAATATATGAAAGTCACTCCGCAAGAAGCCTATCGCGCCCGCGATGGCGTTATCAAAATTCATGGCGAAGAAGGCTTTGCGGGTATGCGTAAAGCGGGCCGCATTGCCGCCGAGATATTGGATGATTTGGTGCCGCATGTTGTGCCAGCTATTACCACGGGCGAGCTTGATGATATGGTGCGCGAACAAGCATTGCGCAGCGGCAGCGTTCCCGCCACATTGGGCTATCGCGGCTTTACCCATAGCTGCTGTACGTCGATCAACCAAGTGGTGTGCCATGGTATCCCAGGGGAGACAGTATTGCGCGATGGTGATATTGTGAATATTGATGTAACCGTGATTGTCGATGGGTGGCATGGTGATACCAGCCGCATGTATTTGGTGGGCGATGTTTCGATTAAGGCCAAGCGGTTAGTCGATGTGACCTATGAATGTTTGATGCTGGGGATTGAACAAGCGAAACCGGGCAATTTCTTGGGCGATATTTCACACGCTATTCAGACCCATGCCGAGAAAAACCGCTATGGCGTGGTGCGCGAATTTTGCGGACATGGGCTTGGGCGATTGTTCCATGACAGCCCAGAGGTTGTCCATGTCGGCCATCCCGGCACAGGGCCAGAGCTGAAACCAGGGATGTTTTTCACCATCGAACCGATGATTAACGGCGGCAAAGCGGGGACTAAAATGCTATCCGATGGTTGGACTGCGGTGACGCGCGATCGTAAATTATCGGCGCAATTTGAACATAGTATCGCGATAACCGAAACGGGCTGTGAGATTTTTACCCGAAGCCCCAAAGGTTTGAACAACCCGCCTTATTGAGAGAAGATAGGTTCTTTAATGAATATTCCTAAAGCTCTTTATAAATATGTAGGGCCTGAAAGAATTGATGTTTTAGAAAATAGAAAAATACGTTTTACTCCTCCATTGAATACTAATGATGTTTTTGAAATACGACAAACATTTGATTTATTTGCTGGGCCTAATATGGAGAAGTTGTTTAGAGAAACTCTAGAAAATGCAGATATAGATGAGCAGTTTCTCTCAGCAGTTAAGAACAGTCCACTTGCAGGAGTACCACCCAATATCTTGAGAGAGACGGTAGAGCGTACTTTTGGCCTGAAACTCAATGAAATAGTTAAGCCTATTGTAAGTTCGGTACTTAATAAAAACCTTATTCCTAAATTAAATTCGCAAAAATCTATTGATGCTGTTTTGGATAATATTGGTAATAATTTGATATGTTTATCATTATCAGAAAGTCCTTATATTTCGCCTATGTGGGCGCATTATAGTGCAAACTCTAATGGTTTCGTTATTGAATTCAATACTGATAATAGTTTTTTCAGAACTCATGTAGGTAACAGAAGTCATAGGTTGCAAAAAATTCTATATTTTGATGGTAAAGTCGCTGAACCTATGAGCGACCCTAATAAAGCCTTTATATCTAAGCAATCAGATTGGAGCTACGAACGCGAGTGGCGCCTATATAATAAAATAGAAGATTCAGATGAAATTATAAATGTAGGTAATGAAGTAATTCATCTAGTCTCTTTTCCGGAAAAAATAATTAATAAAATAATATTAGGATTAAATGTTACTGAAGATACAATCTTAAAAATTAGAGCTATATTGAGGTCTGAATTCAGTAATGTTGAGTTATTTAGAATTGATGTAGATAGGCAAACGTCCACTTTTGTCAAAAAACAGATGTCTATATAAATATGCACATACAAAGTCAGATCACGCCAACCTTATTCCTACCCCATAAATTACCCCACTAGATTTCATAGAAAAGATAGTTTAGAGGACATAAAGTAACAAATGAAATTAAATAGGATATAATAATGTCTGCAATTTTGCATCTCGCTATTCCTGCTGGCGATCTTAAAACAACGGTTAAATTTTATACCGATGTGCTGGGGTGTAGCCTTGGCAATAGCGAAGAAGGCCGCTGGGTCGATGTGAATTTCTGGGGCAATGAATTAACCTTGCATCAGAGCGAGGAGCAGCTTTCCAATGTACGCCATGATGTCGATATGGGCGCAGTGTTGGTTCCGCATTTCGGTATCCATCTGACCCAAGATGATTTTGATGGCGTGAAAGCGCGCATCGCGGCGGCGGGCCTTAGCTATATTGATGAACCGTATCGCCGGTTCAAAGGCGATAAATATGAGCAAGAGACATTTTTTATCGCCGATCCCAATAATAATATATTGGAGATTAAAACGATGATGAACCCGCAAGTTTTATTCGATACCGAATAAGCGGCTATAAACGCAAACCAAGCGTTTCATCCAAACCTGCCGCAATATTGAGGTTTTGCACCGCAGCACCGCTCGCCCCTTTGCCCAAATTATCGAGCATCGCAATTAGGCGGATATGCTTCTCATCGCCCGCAACATAGAGCGTCAGAGCATCGCTGGCCGTATCTGTATCGCGCAGCAATAATTCGCCGCTATTTGGCAAGTCAGCAACGCGCACCATTTTCTCATCGGCGTAATGCGCGGTCAAACAAGCTTGCATATCCTCTGCGCTCGCCATATTGGTTGTGCGAATAAGCGGTATTTCGACAAACATGCCGCGAAATGCATCCACCACCGATGGCGCAAATAATGGCGCATTTTCAAGGCCGCTATAGCGCGTCATTTCGGGGACATGCTTATGCCCCATTTGCAAACCATAGGCACGAAAACCAATAGCGTCTTCGTTTTGGAAACGATTAATCAATGCTTTGCCGCCACCCGAATAACCCGACACAGCATTGCAAGTGACAGGCGTATCGGCGCGGATGAGGCCGCCCGCGATAAGCGGCGTTATCAGTCCCAAAAACCCTGTCGGATAGCAGCCTGGATTGCTAATGCGATTGGAGGATGCGATAGCTTGGCGTTGGCCTGTGCGAAATTCGGGAAAGCCATAGCTCCAGCCCTCGGCGGTGCGGTGGGCGGATGATGCATCAATGATTTTGGTGCGCGGATTTTCGATCATAGCTCCAGCCGTCACCGCAGCATTATCGGGCAAGCATAGGATGACATAATCGGCATCATTTAAGGCGGCGCGCCGCGCGCTTTCATCTTTGCGTTTATCTTCGGTTAGGGTGATTTGCGCAAATTCGCTGCGCGCTTGCAGACGCTGTGTAATTTCTAGGCCCGTTGTGCCCACCGCGCCATCAATAAATAGGGTTGCGCTCATAATATGTCTTTCGAAAATATGATAGGAGGTGATGATGCGGTTATATTATAATCGTCGCCGCGCCAATATACCGCCTTCATCCATCCTTGCAATTACATCGGTCAGCGGCTCTTCTTTGACTTGCATCCAATGCGCATTGGCATGAATGATATGGACCGCATCGCTCATCAGGCCAACATGGCCAGGGAAGAATATAATATCGCCGCGTTGCAGAGCCGCATCATGCGCTATTTCTTGACCAATATCTTGTTGCATATCGCTATCGCGCGGTATGTTTATGCCTTGTAAACCAAATATCATTTGGACAAGGCCGCTGCAATCAAGGGCATCGCCGCTGCGTCCACCCCAAAGATAGGGTGTACCGATAAGTTCGCGGGCCAAATCAATGCTGTCACCAGATGTTTTGCCCATGGGGCTTATGTGACGTTTATGGATGAAACCATCGCTGGTTCGCATGAAAATATCATCATAGTTTTCAGCCGACAGGCGCGCGCCCATAGGAAGCTGCTTGACGACCATGGATTTAATCGAAGCGTGCGAAAATATCAGAGCGTTGCGGCTGTTGATTTGATGGTCGGCGCGATAATCTCCAATGCGCAGATCATCAACAGCGACATAGCCTACATAATTATCATGCACGCTATAGCCCCACGCATAACCGCCCGCTATATCTAAAATTGCAAAATATTCGCCATATAATAATTGGCTCAACGCTCTATCGTGGGCAGCATTGGTTATTATCGATGAAGGGGCTGTGCAACATGCCATTTTGGCTTTGGCATAATGTGGCGCAAAAAATTCGCCAGCAAGCTTTATATCGGCCAAATCGCCCCTAATCGGAGTGATACGGCTGTCATTAATTTTTTGCGGCCCGCGCAAACGAAATTGAGAACGCTTTACGGATGTCATCTCAGTTTGCACCCTTTTACTTCCTTAACTGCTTAGAATCAAAATTGCATCTATCATGGGAATGTGCATTGGCATAGCCCCATTAACGCGCCGCATATTGTTGCGTTAGAAAATGATATGCTGCTCTTAACCCAAGGGCCTCGCCGCCTTTAGGACGCCCTGGTCTGGCGGTGGGAGCCCATGCAAATGTATCAAAATGACCCCATTTTATGCCATCTTCCACGAAATTTTGTAAAAAAAGTGCTGCTGTTATAGCCCCTGCAAAGCTGCCGCCTGCATTGGATATATCGGCAATATCGCTGGTCAGCATATCATTATACTCATGCCACAAAGGCAGTTGCCACACAGGATCATAATGATCCTGTCCCGCTTTGCGCATGGCTTGGGCCATATCATCATCATTGCAGAAAAATGCGGGTAAATCAGGGCCAAGGGCAACGCGCGCTGCGCCTGTTAAAGTGGCAAAATTAATCATAAGCTCTGGCTCTAACTCGGCGGCTTTTGTAAAGGCATCGGCAAGCACCAAACGCCCCTCTGCATCGGTGTTATGAATTTCTACCCTCATTCCTTTGCGGCTTTTCACCACATCGCCAGGGCGCAGTGCATGAGCAGATACAGAATTTTCGGCGGAAGGGATAAGCATATGCAGGCGCACTGGCAGGCGCGATGCCATGATTAAATCAGCCAAAGCCAGAGCATGGGCTGCGCCGCCCATATCTTTTTTCATCAGACGCATTCCAGCCGCGCTTTTAATATCTAACCCGCCTGTATCAAAGCTAATTCCTTTGCCGATAATGGCTATGCGGGGATGGTTTTTATCGCCCCATTCCATTTCGATTAGGCGCGGGGCATGTTCGCGCATCGCCGCCATGCCCACAGCATGAATCAAAGGATAGCCTGTTTCCAGCGCGTCTCCACGGATAACTGAAAATTCGGCTTTATGCTTTTTGGCAATCTTTGCGCACTGTTTCTCAATATTATTGGGGCCCATATCGATCGGCGGTGTATTGACCATATCGCGCACCAAAGCGATGGCTGTGGCTTGTTTGACAATTTCATCGATCATCGCCACATCTGTGCTGAGCAAAATATGTTGGGCTTTTGGCGGGGTTTTGCTTCGATAAGAATCGAAGCTATAATGGGATAATAGCCATCCCAATGCCGTATTTTTCAAATCTTGATTTTCTTGTCCGTAAATTGAAATCCGATAATGCGCAGACGGCAGCTTTGCGGTGGCACCGGCCAAGCACCAAGGCGATGGATTGTTAATATCGCTCATACCATAAACAACGCTCCAGCTATCTTCGTCATTGATTATTGCAATTTCAAAAGGGCCAGCCTTAAAAGATTGCGCATCGAGCAAGTCGCGTATTTTTTGTGGTTGAGTCAGCAGCCATTCTTGAAAATGGGCTTGATCTAACAAAAGAATAGAATGGGCTTTTTGGCCTTGATCGGCGATTAATAATTTTGAATAATCGGTCATAAAAATGCATTATCCATTAGTAATTCAACTATCCAGTAAATTATGAATTTATTCAGCCGCTGCCATATTGCGTTCCGTTTCAACGCTATTAGGGCCGTAAAATTGAATAATGCCATCATCAACATCATCTTTCATCAATATGGTGCGGTCTTGAAGATAATTTTGATTGAGTTTCCAAGGTAATTTATCAGAATTTTTTGGTAATTCATGCACAGAACGCTCCAGATAACCCGAAGAAAAGTCGAATAATTCTTCATCTTTAATGCTGCCGTCCTTGGGCAATATGGGATGCGCGATCGAGCAGCTATGGCGATCCATATGGTTGAGTAACCGGCATGTATATTCGCAAACAATGTCGGTTTTTAACGTCCATGAGGCATTAAGATAGCCAAATACAATCGTCATATTGGGAATATCAGAGAACATGCAGCCTTTATAATAATAATGATCTGGAAAATTCACAGCCTTGCCATCGACAGAAAATTTAACTTTACCCGCGACGGCTAGTTTTAATCCCGTGGCAGTCACAATGATATCGCTTTTGATTTTTGCACCCGATTTGAGCAAGATAGCATCGGATTGAACATGGTCGATATGATCGGTGACTATCGATGCTTTTTCAGCCGCGATAGCATTGAATAAATCATCATCGGGGATAAGGCATAACCGCTGTTCCCACGGGCCATATGGCGGTGTGAAATGCACAGGATCATATTTATCGCCCAATGCTTTTTTCATGGGTTTTTCTAATTTTTTGATGACGGCTTGCGGGCGATTACGCGCCATACGGAATGAGAAATGTTGCATCACAATATTTTTAATACGGGTTATTTTATAGGCCCAATGCTCGGGCATGATTTTACGCATAGAATTGGCAATAACATCGCGCGAGGGAGCGGAGAACATCCACGTGGGGGTGCGTTGTAGCATCGTTACATGCTTTGCTTTTTCGGCCATGACAGGAACAATAGTAACCGCAGTTGCGCCGCTGCCAATCACGGTAATATCTTTGCCGCTATAGTCCAAATCTTTGGGCCAAAATTGCGGATGGACAACCTCACCAGAGAAATCCTCTAGCCCCTTTATCGGCGCTTTATAAGGCGCGTCATAATCATAATAACCCGACCCCATAAAAAGGAAATTGGCGCAGATTTCTGTCATGCTGCCATCGGATTTTTGAATCGCAATGCTCCATAATGCATCCGCGCTAGACCATCTAGCAGATATGACTTTATGCCCCATGCGCATATTATTTTTTAGGTTGTTTTTATCGGTAATTTTATGCAAATATTTAATGATAGATGGGCCATCGGCGATTGATTTTTCATCGGTCCATGGTTCAAAACTATAGCCTAGCGTATGCATATCGCTGTCAGAGCGCACACCTGGATATTGAAATAAATTCCAAGTCCCGCCAATTTCTTCGCGTTGCTCGACGATGATATAGCTTTTGTTTGGGCATTTTTCGGTCAAATGAACGGCCATGCCGATTCCTGAGATTCCAGCCCCAACAATTAATATATCGACATGATTTTCTTGCATTTCTCTCTCCAAATATAACGCCTTATGCCATTGCTTTAGCAAGGTTGCAAACAGCAATTTAATTGCCATGTTAAACTATAGTTAATTTTTTTTCTGTATGGCCGTTATATTTATTATGTGGAAATTATTGCTCCGTTTGAAATATATAATATGCGTCCTTGCGATGACGTCTAGCAATGCGGCCGTGGCGGCCGAGCCTTTCACCTGCACAGGTAATATTTACCAAGTTCAAAGGGGGCAGCTAAGAATATTTGATGCTATTAGCTCGACCTATGTTGATATTGGTAGCGATGGCAGTAACTATAACGCTATTGGATATAATCAAAATGACAATTTTTTATATGGCATAAAAAACGAAAAACTCATCCAAATAGATGCGAATGGCGATATCGTGGAAATTATGGATGTTGGTTTTGATTCTTCTTCTGGTGACATGGATAATAATAATCAATTATGGGTCAAAGGTGCAGAATCATTCGTTGTCATTAATGTGGAAACGCAAAATATCAATATTATCAATGTAGACTCTAGTTTCTTTCCGAGCGGTTCGTCAGACTTTGTCTTTGTTGATACGGCTATCGGTCAGAGAATCATCCAAATTGGCCGAAGCAATATGACGATGTATGATCCCGCTACGGGTACTAATATTGTCAAAAGCGTCGCAGATTTGCCGAATGTAGGAACCACTGGTGCTGCCTGGGCAGATCTCAGTGGCCGCGTGTTTTTCTTTAAAAACAAAACGGGTGATGTCTATGAATTATTCGATTATTTGACCCCTAATCCGCGTGCTGTGCTAGTATCCGTTGGTGTGGTTAGCGGCAATAATGATGGAGCATCTTGCCGCGCGGCTGATTTTCCGAATCTTGCGCCGCTTGCATTTGATGATGAATTTCGAATAATATCGTTTAATTCTGTTTCTGGGAATCTGTTGGATGATAATGGCAGTGGTGCGGATAATGATCCAGATGGCTCTGCATTGATAGTAAATACAACGTTAATTCAGCAGCCTGCAGATGGATCGGTGATACTCAATGCCGATGGCAGTTTTACCTATACTCCTAATCCAAGTTTTTTTGGATCGGATAGCTTTATTTATGAGATTGCTGATTCATCTGGTACTACCGCAAGGGCAACGGTAAATATCATCGAATTAAGAGCTGAGTTAGAAGTTGAAAAACAATCGCAAATATTCGAGGCGGTGAGTTTCACTCAATTTGCTTTGCCAGAAAATGATGTGATTTACACCATCACCGTGCGCAATATTGGCACTGGCCCAACCGATGTGGACACGCTCTTTGTGGTCGATGAAATACCTGCTAATATCCAATTTTTTAATGATGATATTGATAGCGGTAGCAGCAATAATTTTTCTGGTTCGCATGCAATAGGGTTTATTGATAATGACAGCGGGACCGATTTTGATCCGAGCCGCGATGTGAGATATTCCAATAGCGACAGCCGGCCCAGCAGTTTTTCAGACTGTAATTATACGCCCGAAATCGGCTATGACCCTAATGTGAAATATATCTGTATCAACCCAAAGGGGCAAATGGCTACAGACGATGTTCCGCCAAGTTTTTCATTAAGTTTTCGCGCGCGCATTGATTGATAATCCATTATTTTTAATCGGTAAATTATGATTATCTTGGGTATCTATTGATTAAAAAATAGCTTTAGCTATGCTGCCGTCATGCCTGCGATGAGCACCATAGAAAAACAATTGTTAGCGCAGCTCAACGGGGCTGCCATTTCCTATAAACTCTATGAACATGATGCGGTTCATACGGTGCTGGAATCAAACCAAGTTAATGCAGATTTAGCTGGAGCGCATACCAAAAATCTATTTCTTATAGACACGTATAAAAGCTATTATCTGGTTACTGTTCTGGCTGATAAACGGGTCGATTTGGGGCGTCTTGCCAATATTTTGGGGGCGGGTCGTTTCAGCTTTGGTAGCGCCGAAGATATGCAGCAATATTTAGGCGTTACGCCCGGCTCTGTCACACCATTAGCGGCCATTAATGATAATGCGCACAAGGTGAGCATAGTGGTGGATGAAATATTGGCGGCATCGCCCATTGTGAATGTTCATCCATTGCGCAATACCGCAACGCTCAGCCTGTCGGGGCTTAATTTGGTGCAGATATTAGCGAAATGGCGGCACGCGCCCACCATCTTGAGCATTCCATCGAAACCAATTTTATGAGAGTCTTGGGCGCATTATTGGCTGGCGGACAATCTAAGAGGTACGGCAGCGATAAGGCCTTGGCTATCTATCGGGGGCAATATTTAATCGACCATGCATTAGAGCTGTTGAGACCGCAATGCGATGCAATAGTGATATGCGGACGCAGCTATAAAGATTATGAATCGATACAAGATATTCCACAGGATAATGGCCCATTAGGAGGGCTAAATGCGGCTCTATTATATGCGAAAGAGCGTCATTATGATGCGGTTATTAGTTTTCCCTGTGATACAATAAAGGGCGATACAATAAAGGGCGATACGATAAAGCGCACTGCAGTAGATTGCGGTGCGGCAATGGCGCAGCCGTTCGATGATAAATTTTGGTTTGAAGGCGAAGAGACTGCCTATTTCATCGACCAGCCCGTCATTGGATATTGGCCATGCGGGCTCTCAGCTATGCTAGAGCATTGGCTTCGCACCCAAAAGCGGCGCTCGATGCTGGCATGGATAGATTATATTGACGAAAAATATGGTGGTATCAAGGCGATTGATATGGGGTGTACTGCTCGCTTCATTAATATTAACAGGCCCGATGATCTCCTGCCCTAGGCTTTGCAATATGCGCTTGTTTCTGGGCTTGAGCGATGCCTCTGAATCTGAGGCATACGCCTGATTTTAGGGTCTGCGCCTAGAGTATCAATATGCTATTATAGCGGATAGCCTGGGAATTTTTCACAAAAAAGAGCCAACACACAAAAAAGAGCCAACACAATGTGCTGGCTCTTTCCTTGTCCTTATTTAAATCCCCCAATTCAAATAAAGCACTACGTTCTTTCTATAGAGATAGATGAATCTGTAGCAGCGTGGTTTTAGCAAAAAAAAACAATCTGGCTATAATTTAATCGATGGGTTAGAAATTTTCTTGATAGTGTTGTATTTTTGCATCTCTAAAGAGAAATTATCGATGAATAGGTTGCACTGGCGTTTGAGGCTTAAATATTGTCGGTGCTGTCTAATTTTGCTCTAGATAAATCATAATATTAGCCCTAAAAGCGGTATAATTTCATCATATTATTCCACATATAGCGCAATATAATAATATAATGCGCATTAAGGTTGAAGCAAAATGAACCGCAATTCTACATTATTACTTTTTGGCGCAACGGGGGATTTGGCGCGCAGAATGTTGTTGCCCTCGCTATATGCTCTATTTGTCGATGATCTGATTGCGGATGATCTGCGGATATTTGGCACGGCGCGAAGCGACCTTAGCGATACAGGCTATCGGGACATAGTGCGCGCGGCTCTGATGGAATTTCTGCCCGAAGATAGAATCGCCGAAGATCAAATTGATGCATTTTTGCAGCGTATTTTTTATCAGACATTAGATGCCTCGACAATAGAGGGCTTTAGCGATCTAGCCGATAAAATTGGGGATATATCTGGAGGTTTATCGATATTTTTATCAACTGCGCCTTTTTTGTTCGAGCCTACAATATTGGGGCTGGAATCAGCAGGATTAGCGGGCGATAATGTTTTAATTGGCCTAGAAAAACCATTGGGTAATGATTTGGCTTCTTCGAAAGCCATTAATGATGCGGTGAATCATGTATTTCCCGAAGAACGCACATTTCGCATCGACCATTATTTGGGCAAAGAAACGGTGCAAAACCTTATGGCCCTTCGCTTTGCCAATATGATGTTTGAACCGCTTTGGAATGCGCAAGCGATTGAGCATATTCAAATCACCATTAGCGAGACCGTGGGATTAGAGGGGCGTGCAGGTTTTTATGATGATACGGGGGCTTTGCGCGATATGGTGCAAAACCACATGCTCCAGCTTTTGGCCCTGATTGCTATGGAGCCGCCTGCGAATTTAGATGCAGCGGCGATCCGCGATGAGAAAGTTAAAGTTTTGCGCTCGCTCCGTCCTGTAACTGAAAATGACATCGTTGTCGGGCAATATGGAGCAGGCGCTGTCGCGGAAACATTGGTCAAAAGCTATGCTGATGATTTGGGGGCTGAATCGGATACAGAGACTTATGTCGCGATTAAAACTTTTGTCGATAATTGGCGTTGGCAGGGCGTGCCATTTTATCTGCGTACGGGAAAGAGATTATCCGAACGTCGCAGCGAGATTGTTATCCAATTTAGAGAAGTACCGCATAATATTTTTAGAGATCGTGGCGCAAAATTAGAATCCAATAGATTGATAATCCGTTTGCAGCCCGAGGAATATGTTCGATTATTGGTGATGTCGAAAGAACCTGGCCTCGATAGGGGAAAAATGGTGTTGCGCGAAGTGCCGCTTGACCTATCGTTGACCCAAGCTTTTGCAGGTGCTCGCCGCAGAATAGCCTATGAGCGATTATTGCTCGATTTAATCGATGGCGAACAAGCCTTATTTGTGCGCCGCGATGAAGTAGAAGCGCAATGGAAATGGGTGGATGATATTCGCAACACTATTTCTAAACATGGCCTATCACCCAAAATTTACAATAGCGGTGGTTGGGGGCCGAGCACGGCCATTGCGCTTACCGAGCGCGAAGGCGTATCATGGCATGAATGATATAGAATTTTCGGCTGGTAAATCGTAAATTTTGGATCCTATAGCCAAAAAATAATGGTCTAAAACCGATTATAAGCCTAAGCATCATTATGGATATTAAAGCTCTGATTGGGCTATGACATTAAGGAGCAAGAAGTGACAGAGATTGAATGGTGGGATTTCGATAATAGCGAAGAGATGGTGGATGCGCTCGTTGGCGATATTCAATTCATCATCGAAAGTGCGCTTGATGCGCGCGGCAGTGCGGTTATTGCTTTTCCAGGCGGCAATACACCAATGCCGATATTTGATAAATTGGCCAGCGCCCCCATAAAATGGAAATATGTCACCATCATCCCGACCGATGATCGTTTGGTCGCCGTTGATGATGCTCGCTCTAATATAGCGAAAATCGCCAAAATTTTCTTACCCCTTGGCGCGCGCGTTGTGCCTTTGACCAGCGAAGCCGCCGATTATAATTTGGCTGGCAGTGCAGCGGATGCGCGTCTCCAAGATATGGCATGGCCGCTTGATTTGGTTTGGCTCGGTATGGGACTCGATGGTCACACCGCCTCTATATTTCCAGGGCCTGACATGGAATCTGCGCTTAATGCGACAGATGAACGCCGCGCTATCGGTGTTCAGCCTGACCCAATGCCAGAAAATGCGCCAGTCAACCGCGTGACCTTAACGGCCCATGCCATAGCATCTGCCAGAACGGTCATGGTGGCGATTGAAGGGCTGGATAAACGCGCCGTTTTGGATAAAGCCATTGATTTGGGATCGGCCAGCGATGTGCCAATCGGCCGCGTTTTTGCGGCATTAACCGTTCCGGTCGATATTTATTGTCTCGATAAATAAGGCTATGATGAAGGCCCGCCCGCTAAAGCAGCGGCTGGTTAGCGCTCAAACGATATTTAATATTTCATTGTCTTGAATTTTTCGCCGTGGCGGTTAATCTTTTCCAGATAGTAAGGGATATTTGATTTGTTATTATTGTGCTGGCGCACCACTTTTGGATCTATCGGATGTTCAAAAGCAATGCCAAGTTTTTTTTCAGCAACCCATACGACTTTGCCGCCGATCCAACCAATATTCTTAAGCTCAATTTCTACACGCGAGCCGCGCGGTGCTTGCACAGATGCTTCTGCCATTAACCCCCCTTCGGAGAGGTTGCGCACAATGACTTGTTTCTCTTCGCCGCCATTTTGAAATTTTAGATTGGCTCGGACAAATAGGCTATCGCGGTCCGTATCGCGCTTTACAGAATTATCACCATTAGCGCAGTCATCAGCCTTTGCCGAATTGTGCGGGCTATTATATTCTGGTAATTTCTCATTCATTGCAATTTTATTCCTGATATATAATTTTACATTCAGAAACTTATAGCATAGCAATCGTAGATAAAAGGTTAATTGACCGCTGTTTTTATAGTCAATCAATTATCGCGCGAGATACGTTCTTTGCGCTCATGTTTTTCTTGTGCTTCCAATGACATAGTCGCTATTGGCCTGGCTTGTAATCGCGGTAAAGAGATAGGCTCACCAGTGACCGAGCAGTAACCATATTCGCCCTCGGCAATACGCTTTAATGCCGCGTCTATTTTGGAGATTAACTTTCTTTGTCTATCGCGTGTCCGCAACTCGATTCCCCAGTCCGTTTCGCTTGATGCACGATCGTTGGGATCGGGCTCTTTTATAGGGGCATCTTGTAAATTGTTTAATGTTCCTTGTGATTCGTCGAGCAATTCGGCTTTCCAGGCGAGCAATTGCAATTCAAAGAATCGCCTCTGCTTTGGGTTCATAAATTCTTCATCATTAGATGGGATATAATCTGATTCTATCTCTATAACTTTGTTATTATTTGATTTATTCAATATTTCAGACACGATACTCTCCAAACAACTTTATGTATCAAAATAATGATAAATAGAAAAATTGACCAATTATGAAGATACAATATTAAAGCGGCCTATATACGTCGCTTTTTTTCTATTCAAGCGTCAAATTAATGTTATGATGTGATTCTACACTCCATTATCAAAATCACTGATTCTGGGTAGCGTTGTTGGAAAGTGGTAAATATTTTATCTCTAAACAGTCTCGCAATGGGACGTTTTTAGAGAGAGGGGCTAGAAATCAGAAAAAAAACTGTCCCTTTTTGAGAAATCAAGGTTAACGCCGTTGAGATTAAATTTATTTTTCGCTTCTGTGATGTAGTCGCTAATTATCCAAGAGGTTAGAGGCGGTGTAGCAGTAATTGTCTCTGGTTAGTTTGAGTAAGTAAGAAGGTTAATATTATGTCGGTTAGAATGGCTTTAGCAAAATTATGCGCTTGCACATGCGGTGGTGCGCTTATCGGTGGGGGAGCTGTTCAGCTCGCAGAACCAACTTCAAAACCTTATGTTCAAAAAGAGCGTAAAAAAATTAAGGCGCGCCGTATTGCGCGGGGCACTCCAGTGCGCAAAGTAAAGCGCGTGCGCAAAGTAACGCGAACGAAAACCGCAAGCACAACATCGTGCCAACCTACCGTTGTTACAGTGGCTAGCCAAGCGGCTGCTCCTGTTCCATTGCCTCCTGTTCCTGTTCCTTTCATTCCGCAGCCCGTTCCTGTCCAAAGCGGATTTACCGGTGGTTCTGTTCCTGTTGTAATCGGTGGCAGCGGCGGTTTTGGCGGCGGCTTTGGCGGCGGTTTCTTTGGTGGTTTCTTTGGCGGCGGCGGAAGCGGCGGCGGAAGCATTGTAATTTCATCTACCTCTAGCGGCGGCTCTACATCAACCTCAACGGGCGGTGCTGATTTATCTTCATCAACCTCCACGGGGGGCGTTAGCACATCAACGGGTGGTGTTTCTTCATCAACCTCAACGGGCGGCGTATCAAGCTCAACGGGCGGCGTATCAAGCTCAACTGGCGGTGTATCAAGCTCAACGGGCGGTGTATCAAGCTCAACGGGCGGCGTATCAAGCTCAACGGGCGGCGTATCAAGCTCAACGGGCGGCGTATCAAGCACTGGCGGTATCAGCACCTCATCTGGCGGTAGCTCTTCATCATCAAGCAGCAGTTCATCAAGCAGCAGTTCATCAAGTAGCTCTGGCTCTTCTTCTGGTGGAAACACCAGCACTGGTGGTAATACAAGTTCAGGCGGCAATACAAGCACTGGCGGTATCAGCACCTCATCTGGCGGCAGCTCTTCATCATCAAGCAGCAGTTCATCAAGCAGCAGTTCATCAAGCAGCTCTGGCTCTTCGTCTGGTGGAGCAACGAGCAGCGGTGCCTCAACGGGCGGTTTCGCAAGCAGCTCCAGCTCTTCTGGTGGATCATCATCTAGCTCTTCAACCAGCTCAGGTGCAACCAGCAGCGGTTCTTCTAGCTTTGGTGCAAGCAGCTCATCAAGCAGCAGCTCATCAAGTAGTTCATCGGGCGGTAGCTCTTCATCTAACGGCGAAGGCAGTGGCGGTATCGGCAGCTCTGGCGGCGGAACCGATGTTCCAGCACCTCCCATCATATTATTATTTGGTGCGGCAGCAGCAGCATTATTTGCCCGTCGCCGCAAAACAAAGAAAATATCAGAACCAGAATAATCATTTACCGATGATTAACATAGGCGGCGGGCAAGGGCTTAGGCTTTTCCCCGCCGTTTTTTATGCCTCCAGCTTCTATGGTAAAGCCTTGCAATACTCTCCTATGCTCGGCATAGATGCGCTCATGCATGATATTAAGATAATACGCGAAAACCCCAAAGCCTTTGATGCTGGCCTCGCGCGCCGAGGTGCTCACGCCATAACGTCTGAATTATTGGCTTTGGATGAAAAAAGCCGCAAAATACAAACCGATTTACAGGCTCTTCAAGCGCGCCGTAACGAAGCGTCAAAAGCCATTGGCGCGGCCAAAAGTAAGGGTGAAGAAGAAAGGGCTGCGGCTTTGATGGCCGAAGTCGCCGAAATTAAGCAAAAAATGCCGCAGCTTGAGGAAGAAGATCAACAAGTGCGCGATGCGCTATTGGCTATCATGGCGGCTTTGCCCAATATGCCGCATGATGATGTGCCTGTGGGCGAAGACGAAGCAGAAAATATCGAATTAGAGCGTTGGGGAAATCCGCGCAAATTTAGCTTTGAACCGCGCGATCATGCAGATTTAGGCCCTGAATTGGGTTTGGATTTTGAAACGGGGGCGGCTATGTCGGGTGCGCGCTTTACCTTTATGCGCGGGGCGATGGCGCGCTTGAACCGCGCCATTGGCCAGTTCATGCTCGATCAGCAAACGGTGAAAAATGGCTATAGCGAATGCGCTGTGCCTTATTTGGTGCGCGATGAGGCTTTGTTTGGAACAGGGCAATTACCCAAATTTGCCGAAGATTCGTTTCAAACCACCGAAGGGCATTGGCTGATTCCCACCGCTGAGGTGAGTTTGACCAACTCAGTGCGCGATCAAATATTGGATGAATCGCAATTCCCCATTCGCTTAACCGCATTAACGCCTTGTTTTCGCAGCGAGGCGGGATCGGCTGGCCGCGATACAAAGGGCCTTATCCGCCAACATCAATTTGAAAAAGTGGAAATGGTCAGCATTACCACCCCCGAACAATCCGCCGCAGAGCATGAACGGATGACCAGAGCGGCTGAGGGCATATTACAGGCGTTACACCTGCCTTATAAAAAAATGCTGCTTTGCACGGGAGATATGGGAGCAACGGCGCGCAAAACCTATGATTTAGAAGTTTGGTTGCCAGGCCAAGGCCTTTACCGTGAGATTAGTAGCTGTTCTAATTGCGGTGATTATCAAGCGCGGCGGATGAACACGCGCTACAAACGCGAAGGCGAAAAACATACGATTTTTGCGCATACATTGAACGGCAGCGGTTTAGCGGTTGGCCGCACATTAGTGGCTATCATCGAAAATTATCAACAAGAAGATGGTGCCATCACTATTCCAGATGCGCTCTTGCCCTATATGGGCGGCATTACCAAGATTGAAAAATTTGTCTGATGCGTATTTTAATCAGCAATGATGATGGCATAAATGCGCCGGGATTGGCAATTTTAGAGGAAATAGCGGCTGAATTAAGCGACGATATTTGGGTGATAGCACCGTCCGAGGAACAATCGGGAGCGGGCCATTCTCTATCACTATCCAAGCCTGTGCGGATCAGACAGCATGGTGAGCGGCGGTATAGCGTGAGCGGCACACCCACCGACAGTGTGATGCTGGGCATAGGCAAAATCATGGGAGATTTGAAACCTGATTTATTGCTCTCTGGCGTCAATCGCGGGGCTAATTTGGGCGATGATATTACCTATTCGGGTACGGTTGCGGCGGCGATGGAGGGCACGCTTGCTGGCGTCAAATCAATCGCTCTTAGCCAAGTCCATTCGGCCGATCCATTATATGATGCCGCCCCTTTTCAAGCAGCAAGTCATTGGGGCGCAAAAGCGATTAAACCTCTGCTAGAGCATGATTTTGAACCGCGATCTTTGTTGAATATTAACTTTCCTGCATTGCGCGCGGATGCGGTAAAAGGCATTAGAATTACCAAGCAGGGCTTTCATGATTATAGCCGTGCTGCGATTATTGAGGGTAAAGATCCGCGCGGTGCGCCTTATTATTGGTTTGGTCTCAATGGCATTGAACATACACTTGGGCATGATAGCGATTTAGAAGCTATTGCCGATGGCTATGTGTCGCTCACGCCTTTAACATTAGACCTGACGCATCAAGTGGCCCATAAAAAATTAAACAATCTATATGAATGATAAGCTGCTATTGAGCCAAAAATTATTGAGGCGGCAATAATAATAAGGGATCGGTGCGTGCTTTATGCCATTTCATGCCCCAATGCAGGTGCGGGCCAGTGGCGCGCCCCGTTGCGCCAATCTTTCCTATCACTTGGCCTTGCTTGACCGTATCGCCTTTTTTTACTGCGATCGAGGAACTATGCAAAAATGCACTATTGAGGCCATTGCCATGATCGATCATCAGCAAATTACCCTCTAATGTGAAGGGTTTTTGCGTGGCCAAAATCACCACACCATCGGCGGGCGCAACATAAGGCGTGCCCGTTGGTGCGGCAATATCAAGGCCGCTATGATAGCTGCCTGGCTTTCCTTGGTAAATGCGCTGCGATCCAAACCGCCCAGAAATGCGGCCTTTGACGGGCCAGATAAAATCTTGACGCCAGCCTTGCGCATCTGTGGCTATTTTGCGAGCGGCGACGATTTGAGCAATCTCTGGGCCGCGCAATTTTCTAAATGTAGCGCTCGATCGTCCGCCGCGATAGGGCGCATTGATGCGTTCAAGTCGCCATTTGCCCGCCGCCACGGGCAGGGTTTTTTGCACCTTTGAACCATCGGTTAAAGTAGCGACCAAAGTTGCAGCAGAACCTGAATCACGGTCAAAGCCGATCAAGAAAAAACCATCTTTGCTTATCGGTAAACGCATACCATTGAGCGCAACCCTTGCAGCATTGCTAGGCGCACGCGCATTAATTACTGCGCCTTGCCGTGCATCTTTTGCAATCCAAAAATCACTGCGAATGACTTTGGTTGTTTCCTGAAAATCTGGTTCAAGCACAGGGCTGGCGCTGTCGCCAGTACCCGCTTCGCCAGCTCCCGCTTCGCCAGACGCAGTTTCAGAAGATCGCACTGCATTGCTGGATGCACTGCTCATGCCCGCGCTGCTATCGGCTGGGACTGTGTTGCACGATGGCGCAGCAAAGAAAAAAGATAGCAGTGCGAGCTTAATATTCATATCATATCTCAATCTAGCTCTGAGAGGGCAGCTTGAACGGACAGCTCTGCACTGGCATAGCCTTCTTGTTTTGCAACGCTCCAATAGCGTAAATCTTCAAGAGGGACTTGCGCACCGCTAATAGCACAGATGATATGATTGCCCGGCGAGAGCAATCGAAAATTATTGGGCATATAATGTAATTTTGCCGCACGATTTTGATGAGATGATAGCATAGTGTCATAATGGCCAATAATTTCGTATCTGGCAATGTCAGGCTGCATAAAATTTACATCTAAATTTCAATGTATCTGTCGCTAATGATATGCTTATTTGAACAAATCAGCCTGATTATCCGATATTTTAGGCTTTACGGATTGTTTGATTTTAGCGGGCGGCATATCCGACGCTTTATTTTGCTTGGGGCTATTGGCATCGCCAAGACTGCTCTCCTGTGTGATAGCTTCGACTTTGCCATCGCTGAAATGCAGATATATATGCTGCGCTTGCCGCACGGCATTGGCACTTGTTAATGTGCTATCATTTTTATTGGTGATACGCGCAAAACCCATGGATAGCGGCCTATCAGGATGCAAATTATCAGCCAACCGCCATAATGAATCAAGCCGTTTCTGGCCATTGTCCAATCCGCGCTCAATCATCGCTACAGACAGGTTTTGCGTGTTCAATCTTAGCTGGCGATTATCCAATGCGGAGCGCAGCAAATTGGGCCCAAAGCGCAAAGATTCTAACTTTTGTTTGCGGCTTTCTATGCCGTTATTGACTGTTTTTGAGGATAGACGCAGCGCATCTAATTGCCGTTGTTTGTCGGCGGATAATCGGTGCAAAATTTGCGGATTTAAGCTGCTCGATGGGCCCGCCAAGCGCACTTCAGACTTGCCAATATGATTTTTGAGTGCCTGTTTCAAACGTTCGCCATATTCATCGGCGCGTTGTTGGTGGGGGGCGGTAATTTCCGATAATTTTGGCATCAAACGGCTTTGCGTTTCTATGCGCTCGCGGCCTAATGCAATCATACGCCTAATGATAGCATCGGCGCGCTGGCCATATGCGCCTACGCTATAGAGCAAATCATCGCGCACCGGCACGGCCATTTCCGCCGCAGCACTAGGTGTTGGAGCGCGCAAATCTGCTGCATAATCGCATAATGTGGTATCGGTCTCATGGCCCACCGCCGATATGATAGGGATGTCTGATGCAGCAACAGCGCGCACGACTTCTTCTTCGTTAAAAGCCCATAAATCCTCAATCGAACCGCCTCCGCGCGCCACAATGAGCAAATCGGGCCGGCTAATCGCACCGCCGTCTATGGCATTAAAGCCTCTAATCGCGGCGGCTATTTTGGCCGCGCTGCCCTCGCCTTGGACGATGGTCGGCCAAATAATGACATGGCTTGGGCAGCGGTCGGACAATCTATGCAGCATATCGCGGATGACCGATCCTGTGGGGGATGTCACTATACCAATGGTGCGCGGTAAATAGGGCAGTTTTTTGCGGCGCGCTGGATTGAATAATCCCTCGGTCTCAAGGCGCGCTTTAATCTTTTCAAACAAAGCCATGAGCGCGCCTTCGCCCGCCAAAGCCATGCTATCGACCACTATTTGATATTTGGAACGTCCAGGATAGGTGGTGACTTTGCCGCTCGCGACAATTTCGAGGCCATCTTCGGCAGCAAAGGGCAATTTGCCAGCATTGCCTTTCCACATCACGCCATCAATCAATGCTTTATCGTCCTTTAGCCCAAAATAACAATGGCCCGATGCAGCGCGTTTGAAGCCCGATAATTCCCCCCTAATTTTGACATAACCAAAACGATCTTCGACCATTTTTTTGAGCGAGGAAGAAATTTCGGACACAGATAATTCTTGGGCATTGTCGCCTGCCTTTTGCTGCGCTACTAGGCTTGAATCATTAACACTATTGGCAGCTTTTTTATCAAATAGGGAATCGCTCATGAATATCCTGCTCATTGGTTCTGGCGGACGCGAACATGCACTGGCATGGAAAATCGCGCAATCCCCCACTGTAAATAATTTAGGCGCAAATAATTTAGGCACAAATAATTTAGGCGCAAATAATTTATATGCCGCGCCCAGTAATCCAGGCATGGCCGAGGTGGCCCAGACTATTGATGTGACGATTACTGACCATGCTGCCATTGCCGAATTTTGCCAAAGCCATGCGATTGACTTGGTGGTGATAGGACCCGAAGCCCCCTTAGTAGCTGGACTTGCCGATGATTTGCGGGCTGCTGATATATCAGTGTTTGGCCCCGATAAAGCAGCGGCGCAATTAGAAGGTTCAAAAGCCTTTACCAAATCGATTTGCGATAAAGCCAATATCCCGACCGCTGGCTATGCGCATTTATATGATAAAGCCTCAGCCCTAGCCGCCTTGGATGATTTCCAAATCCCTGTGGTGATAAAGGCTGATGGATTGGCCGCGGGCAAGGGCGTTATCATTGCCGAATCGCGCGAAGATGCAGAGGCGGCGATTGAAGAGATGTTTAGCGGCGGATTTGGGGATGCTGGCGCGCAGGTCGTCATAGAAGAATTTATGCACGGGGAGGAGGCCAGCTTTTTTGCCCTGACCGATGGGAAAAATATCATGCGCTTTGGCAGCGCGCAAGACCATAAGCGTGTGGGCGAGGGGGACATAGGGCCCAATACAGGCGGCATGGGGGCTTATTCGCCAGCGCCAGTTTTGACGCCATCGCTCGAAGATAGGGTGATGCGCGATATTATCGAACCGACGGTGAAAGCTATGGCTGCCGAGGGCATGCCCTATAATGGGGTGTTATATGCGGGGCTGATGCTGACCGAAGATGGGCCGAAGTTGATTGAATATAATTGCCGCTTTGGCGATCCTGAATGCCAAGTATTAATGATGCGCTATCATGGGGATTTCGCGGCTTTGCTAAAACGCATTGCCGATGGTGCATTGGGCGCAGATGAAGCCATGGAATTTTCTAACCAAAGCGCGATGACCGTGGTGATGGCCGCCAAAGGCTATCCAGCATCCCCTGAAAAAGGCGGCGCGATTGATTTGGGTGCGCAAAATGTCGATGTGCAGATTTTTCATGCAGGCACGGCGATCAAAGATGGTGCATTGTTGGCCAATGGCGGGCGCGTATTAAATGTGACAGCAATGGGAGAGAGCGTCACAGCCGCGCAAAAAAGCGTCTATGCCGCGATTGATAAAATTGATTTTCCAAGCGGATTTTATCGCCGCGATATTGGCCATCGGGAAATCGCGCGCGAGGCTGAAAGCGGCTGATATATTCTTAGCAATTATATTTCATTCATATTCTAGTCATATCCCTTGTGTGATTTTTCTGGGATATTGACGGGAGTGATATGCAGATATATTCAAAGATTATAGCAAGCTTTGCCTGTTTTGGGCTAGTGATAGCATCATTGAGCGCACCATTATTGGCGCAACCGCAGCAGGTTAATCGCAGTGCTGCACCGCAAGATAGCCCCGTTAATTGCAGGATATTTGATAGTCGAACTCAGCCTTTTACCGCATCCTTTGCCCGCAATCCGCGCGTAAAAAACGCGGCTCCAGCTTCGGGAGCAACACCGCCGTCATCGGCGCAATCTGCACCTGCTGTGGTTACGGGAAACAGAGTGAATAGATCACAATCATCACTCTCTCAAGTATCAGCATCGACCTCAGTAGCAGCAGATGCTACCGACCTATCAACCCTGGCCAAAGAGAATATCGCGACACTGCCCTTTCCCAAGCATCGCTATCCGCGTCCAATATTACTCCCGCCTAAGAATGGTGAACAATATGCGGGCGAAGCGGTTGCGCGCATCAAGCGCGTTACCGAAACCCCTGTTTCTACATTCAGCGTTGATGTCGATACGGGCAGCTATAGCAATGTGCGCAGGTTCCTAAATAAAGGGCAAATGCCGCCCAAGGCCGCTGTGCGCAGCGAAGAGATGATTAATTATTTCCGCTATGATTATCCGCTGCCCAAAAATCGCAAAATACCGTTCAGCGTGACCACCGATATGGCGCAAACGCCGTGGAATAAGGATACGCAATTATTGCGCATTGGATTGCGCGGTTATGATATTGATCGAGCCGAGCGGCCATCGGCCAATTTGGTATTTTTGGTCGATGTCTCTGGTTCGATGAACAGCCAAGATAAATTGCCATTGGTTAAGCAAACATTATTGACGCTCTCTCAGCAATTACGCGATGATGATCGTGTATCGATTGTGGTCTATTCGGGCACGGTGGGGACATTGCTCAAACCCACATCAAATAAAGCGCATATCAAAGCTGCGCTCTCTTGTATGGTGGCCAGAGGATCAACGGCGGGCGGCGATGCTCTGAAAATGGCCTATAATGTGGCTCGCAGCAATTATGATAAGGATGCCATAAACCGTATCATCATGACCACCGATGGCGATTTTAATGTGGGGACTTCGGATACCGATCAGCTCAAAGATATTGTCGCCAAAGAGCGCGAGAGCGGCGTTACACTGACGATGCTGGGTTATGGCCAAGGCAATTATCGCGAAGAGATAATGGAAGGCATTGCTAATGTCGGTAATGGTAATTATGCCACTATCGATAGCGCATTAGAAGCGAAAAAGGTGATGAAAGAAGAGCTGAGTTCGACGCTATTCACCATCGCCAAAGATGTGAAATTGCAGCTTGAATTTAATCCAGCCTATGTGTCACAATATCGTCTCATCGGTTATGAGAACCGTGCGTTAGCCGAAGAAGATTTTAACAATGATAAGGTCGATGCAGGCGATATTGGCGCATCGCACCAAGTCACCGCTTTGTATGAGATTGTTCCAGCGGGCGGCGAAGGCTGGGCTTCGCAACGCCGTTATCAAGCCAATGAAGCTAAGGTAAAATTGGCGCATAATGGGGAAATGGGTTTCTTAAAACTACGCTATAAATTGCCCGATAGCGATATATCATCGTTGATAGAATATCCGTTATTTGCCGAGGCAATGCAGGATTTGAAAGCACCAAGCGGTGATATGGCATTCGCTGTTGCCGTGGGGGCATTTGGCCAAAAATTGCGCGGTGATACATATTTGGGCGATTATAGCTTTGCTGATATTTCAAAGCTTGCGGGCAATCAGGATATTTTTTGGCGGCAAGAATTTTTAGAATTAGCAGATATTGCCTCGCTAAACGCGCAATAAGCCTAATTTTAGACCTTGATGATGCATATTCATATTTGCGCGTGACCCAATAACAGCCGCAATTTGTATCATAGCGGAACATATCCGCTTATAATCTTGGGCCATGGTTAAAATCCTATCTCAAAACGCGATTATTGCGCCGACAGGCTGGACTCTTGATTTACTATGGTTAAGCTGGCTTTGAGAGAATCAATATTTGTGTGATGGGCATAGTGATACGATCGTTGCGCTGCATTGGTTCGCTGCATTGGTTCGCTGTATTGGGAGGGGGAAATATGGATAATAGTACTAAAATTTTAATCGGTTCAGTGGTCACATCTTTATTGGCATTGGGGGCGCATTTTATTGGCTCTACGGGGTCATCATTTGTTGATACATTAGAGAGCAAAACGCAATATGAAATAGCCAATGCAGGTATCGAAGGCGTTGCAATAGATTTTGAACGCGATCCATCAATCACCCGAAATGCTATTTTGAGCGGCAATGTCTCAGAGGATCAACGCAATAAAGCATTATCTATCGCCGAAAATATTTCTGGCATTGGCAATGTGCGCTGGGCTGATGATAGCGCAAATGACAGCATGGCGCGTAACAGTGCGGCCCATGACACAAAAGAAATTGCTGCCAATGAAACCGATGATCCTGCGATTCAGGCTGTGGTAGCAAAATGCCAAAGCGGGGTTAATAGCATTACAGATGGTAAAAATATCAACTTTCGCTCGGGCAGCTCTTATGTGACACCCAATAGCTATGGATTATTGGATGAAATTGTTGCCGCTATCAAACCCTGCGCTGGTGTAAAATTAGAAGTGCAAGGCCATACCGATTTAATGGGTGCCGCTGATGTCAACCAGAGGCTATCAGAAGGACGCGCAGCCTCTGTAAGGGATGAACTTATCAAGCGCGGTCTGGATGCTGACCGTGTGATTGCAAAAGGCTATGGCAGCAGCAAACCGCTGGAAAATGCTAGAACATCAGCAGCTAATGCCAAAAACCGCCGCACGATATTTATAATTTCATAATTGAGAATGTAACAGCAATGTTGCATGGCTGTTGCCGATTTTTATTAGACAAATAGTTGGAGAGATTTTATGCCAGTATTAATGGAAACATTGTTGGGTATGTTGGTGTTTTTTGGAATAGGATTATTTTTGGGGAGTCTTATTTGGTATCGCGCCAACAATTAAGTGCGCCAATAATTAAGCGGGCCAATAATTAAGCGGGCGCGAGCGAACAATAATTATATCAAAAAAATAAAATTTAGATAGAATATAATCATAAGTATGGGGGACTTAGAAAATGATGGAATTTTTAGCAGAAAATTGGATATGGCTAGCGATAGCTCTATTGATTGGGCTTTTGACAGCATGGTGGGCATGGGCGAAACCAGGAGCCGATAGCCATGATAATAATGCAGGCATGGCTTCTGGCCTTATCAATTCTGCGACAGATACAGTCACTAAAACGGCCTCTGGTGCGGTAAATGTGACAAAGAAAGCAGCGGATACAAGCTTATCAACGGCTAAATCAGGGATCGAAAAAACACAAAGCGCGGCTACATCAACGGCGAAAAAGACCAGATCGACGGCCCAAAAAGCGGCGAGCGCGACCAAGAAAACGGCTAAGGCCGCCAGCGGTGCTCCTAAAACAGCAAAAAAGACCGCTGCAACGGCGAAAAAAGCAACCGTAGCAGCGGCATCTAAAACAAAATCAACCGCCAAAACAGCGGCGAGCACCACCAAGAAATCAGCGACCAAGGCCGCTTCTACGGTAAAGAAGACGGCTGCTAAAGCGGCTCCTAAGGCGGCTGCAGCAAAACCAGCTACCAAAAAACCCGCCGCCAAAAAACCAGCCGCCAAAAAAGCCACGCCAACCGTCATTCCAAATGATTTGGAATTGTTAAAAGGCGTAGGGCCAAAATTAAATGGCTTGCTTAAATCGCTTGGTGTCACATCATTCGATCAAATCGCCAATTGGAAGGCTGCTGATGTGAGAGATGTTGATTCTAAACTTGGCAGTTTTGCAGGCCGTATCAGCCGCGATAATTGGGTCGACCAAGCCAAATTACTCAGCAAAGGCGATGTCAAAGGCTTTGAGAAAAAATATGGCTCTTTGGGATCAGAGATTAAACGTTAGGACAAATTTTGCGCACGCCAAAATGGCTTAAATTTCTGGCAGAAAATGCTTTGCCGAGGCAATAAATATAGCCAACAGAGCTTTTTTTCCAGATTTCAGTGCCATTTTGACGGTGCGTCCGCGCGTCTAACTAGAGGCTGACTCTGGATTTTTTGTAGGGTCTAGCCTTGGATTTTTTAGGGCCTAGCTTTGGGTTTGTTAGGCCTAGCCTTGGGTTTGTTAGGGCCTAGCTTTGGGTTTGTTAGGGCTAGCCTTGGGTTTTGGGCATTATTATTACCGACCTATAAAGCCATATTATTTGCGCGGGACTTTATTTTTGTTCAGAACTTTATTTTTGTTTGGGGCGTTGTTCTTGGCTTAGGATTCTTTTGGTTCAATCTGAAAAATACGCAATTTATCAATCTTGCGTCCATCCATATCGATAATTTCAAAATGCCAGCCCTGATCGACAAAATATTCGCCTTCGGATGGGAGGTGGCGTAAAACATGCAACGCATGGCCAGCAACGGTAGCATAATCTCTATCCTCAGGTAGGTTGATGCCCAATATTTCTGACATATTATCTGCGGACATGGCCCCCGAAATTATGCGGCTGCCATCGTTTAGCGCAATAATCTCTGGGGCTGCTCCTATATCTCTATCGGATGCAAATTCGCCCGCAATGGCGGTGAGTAAATCATTGGGCGTGACGATACCTTCGAAATGCCCATATTCATCATGAACGAGCAGCATTGGTACCTCGGCACTGCGTAATTGTTCCAGCGCATCCATAGCATCCAATTGATCGGGGACGATAGTCGCACGGCGCATTAGGGTGCGTATATTTGTGGTGCTGCCTTTAATCTGTGATCGCATAATATCGCGGGCTTGCACAACGCCAATAATATTATCGACATTTGCTTCAGCGACGGGCAATCGCGTGTGCGGAGATTGTAGCAAAGCTCTATTAACATCTTCGAGCGATGCTTCAGCGGCGATCCAATCAACCTCGGTACGCGGCGTCATCACCTCGCGCACTGGGCGATCGGCCAAGCGCACAACACCTGCAATCACCTTTTGCTCATGCTCTTCGATAATGCCCTCGGATGTCGCCTCAGCAAAAATCATTTTTAATTCTTCGGCCGATAATGCGACCCTACTGTCTCTGCGCAACCCCAATAGCCGAAATATTATCGCGCTAGATTTGTCCAATATCCATACAAATGGAGCCGCAATAATGGAAAGCCAGCGCATCGGCATCGCCATGATAGAGGCCAAACGTTCGGGCGCCACCAGTGCAAATTGTTTGGGGACTAATTCACCAATGACCAATGAAAAATAGGTGGTGATGCCAATCACTAGGCCAAAGCCAAAACTGCTCGCCAAAGAATCATCCATACCCAGAGCGGCTAATCTCTCGGCTACGGGGCCGCCAAGGCTTGCGCCAGAATAAGCACCAGCAATAATACCGATTAAAGTGATGCCGATTTGAACCGTGGAGAGAAATTTTCCAGGGTCTTTGGCCAATTCTATGGCCATGGCCGCCCCTTTATTGCCAGATTCTGCCATAGCGTTTAATTTGGCCGTGCGCGCCGATACAATGGCCAGTTCGGACATTGCAAACACGCCATTGAGCATTATGAGGGCCATGATAATGGCGGCATCTAGCCATGGGAAAATTGTCATTGGGGCAACCAAATATATTTCATATTTTGTGATTTATCTGAATATGCAAATTTTACAAGAATATCCGTTCAATCATCTATCGTTAATATTCAAAAGTGCAGATATAGCGCGTCATGCGGAGTTTAGCATGGAATTATTTATAAGAGGAATGCTTATATGAATATAAAAAATACAATGGCCTCGCTCTCTATCATGGGCATTATGATGGCGCTCTCGGCTTGCGTTACAAACCCAGAAACGGGCAAAAAATCAATTTCTAAAACCGCGATGGGTGGTGTAGGCGGAGCATTGGGGGGGTATTTGCTAGGTGACGTCATCGGCGGGCGCAACGATCGCAGCGAAAAATTATTGGGCGCAGGCATTGGGGCTATCGCGGGTGCAGGCATTGGTCGTTATATGGACGATCAAGAAAAGAAATTGCGCGAGCAAACGTCTGGAACAGGCATTAATGTGGTGCGCGATGGCGATAATCTAATCCTTGATTTACCATCAGAGGTCACGTTTGATGTGAATAGTGCTACCATTAATTCGCAATTTGGTGCTTCATTGGATAAAGTATCGACAACGCTTGCCGAATTTGAACAATCCTATGTTGATGTGTTGGGGCACACCGATTCAACCGGCTCTGATAGCCATAATCAACAATTATCCGAACGCAGAGCCAATAGCGTAGCAGAATATCTCTCGGGGCGCGGGGTTAATCAGGCGCGCATTGCAACGCGCGGATTTGGTGAGAGCCAGCCGCGCGCGAGCAATGTGACCGATGAGGGCCGCGCCCTCAATCGCCGCGTCGAAATCCGGATTGTACCTGTCACGGAATCGAGTTGAAGAAAGCATAATCTTATAGGTTTAGAGTATGGTTGCCGAGAGCATTTTGGGCAATTCCCCAGCTTCGCCGCGCGCTTCTTGTGTAAGGAATGCTTTGATACGTTCTGATTTTTGGATCATATCCATGCCCATGCGTCTTATCCCTTGGGCCGTTTTTCCAGGAATGGCATAGAGCTGATTAATACCATCGGTGGCCATGCAAACCGTTAGATTATCAACGCTGCGCCAACGTTCATAGCGGGCCAGTAATTGCGCATCACCGCATTCCAACCCAAGGCGCGTACCATCGACTAATGCTTCGGTGAGCGCTGCTACATCTCTGAAACCAAGGTTCAATCCTTGGCCCGCGATGGGGTGAACGCGGTGCGCGCTATCGCCAATCAATGCGACCCGTTTGGCGGTGAGATTTACCGCGCTGTGAAACCCTAGCGGATAGGAGATAAGCGGGGCAATGAGGTTGGATTTACCCAATAATCCATTGGTTTTTTTGTCCAATTCATGCGCCAATATTTTTGGTGATAATTTTTGATAGGCGTTGCTTTGGCTTTGCGGAACTGACCATATCAGCGAAGAGCGATGCTGCGCCGATGCACTGGGTGTCATGGGCAATAACGCCAATGGCCCTTCGTTAAAAAACAGCTCATGCGCGATATTATCATGCGGTTTTTCATGGGCAATGGCCCCTACTAAGGCGTGATGGTTATAGCTCCATTGCGATAGGGTGATTTGGGCTGATTGACGCACTTGGCTATTGCGGCCATCGGCACCAATTAGCAGGTGAGAGCGCAAATTTGTGCCGTCATCCATTAGGATATGGACGCCATAATCATCACTATTATGTTCAGCGATTATTGCCGAAAAATAGGGGGTAATATTATCATGTTTTAACGCGGCATCCAACAGCGCAATGCGTAATTTTTGGTTTTCAAAGACATTTGCCAATGCTGCGTCATCATCAAAACAGATAGGCGGGCCATCATTGCCATCGCGGACAATGATTTTTTCTATAGGCGCGCCTTGGCCCAAAATAGCTTTATCTAGATTGAGCATATTGAGCATATTCATACTCGCGCTGGTAAGGGCCGAGGTGCGGCCATCGAAACTGTGAGATTGCATCAAGACTATATCGCTCTGATCGATAATGGCACAGCGCACATCATATTGTGCCAACGATAGAGCCTGTAATAACCCAATTAATCCGCCGCCGACAATGATGACATCAAAATTATGCGCTGCTTTGTTCATCAATTTCACCTTTATTGCTGCATATTTCCTTATATCATATAGGGGATATTGTCTTATGATATTTGTTAAAATTTCTATTGATTTGAAGCAGACTCTTGACGGGGAGTCCTTATAAGGCGCAAAAGGTATCCGATTGAAGCAATTAATTGAGGATATTTGCCAATATGGCATCAACAAGCAAAAATAATTCAGCGGTAAATTGGCGCGAAATGATAAAATTAAGCGTGCGGCGCAGCGGTATGCTATTTGGGGCTATTGCTCTGGGTTTATTCACCATTATCTATACATTATCGCTTTTGAGCTATGCATCCGAAGACAATGCATTCAATAGCGCAGCGTCTGGCGCATCGCATAATTTATTGGGTTCTTTTGGGGCTTATTTATCCGATGCGGCTCTATTTTTGTTTGGCCTCCCGTCGATATTATTCATTCCGTTGTTGGTGGTTTTTACCCACCGGATGTGGAAAAATAAAACGCAGCCCTATTGGCGCAGACAGATTATCTTCACGATCATCGGTGTTTTGCTCATTGGCTTTGCGATGGCATTTTGGCAGCAAGAGAGTAAGGTCAGTCTGCCCGCGGGCTGGGGTGGTGTTTTTGCATTATTGCTCGCTAAACTTGGCAATGAAGCCATAATATTGGTGGATGCGGGTTGGCAGAGTTTTGGCCGAATTTTATTGTTGGCGGTATCGCTCATCGGCGGATTATATAGCGTTGTGAGCGCGTTGCGGTTGGAAGATCGCATTATCCATATCCCTTCGATGAAACGGCCCAAATTAGGTTTCTCATTTGCGAGGAAGCAAAAAGAGGACACGCAAGAAGACACGCTAGAAGATGTGCAAGAAGATGCGCAAGGCGATATCGATATTATATCGGCCAAAGAGCCTGTGCCGCGCAAACAAGTCGTCGCTGATAAACGCCCCGCACCAGAGATTGCTGAACCAAGCCAAGCCCCAAAAAAGGCAAGTTTTTCAACGGGCGCACGCCAAGGCGATTTTTTGAGCAATTATGCATTGCCATCGGTTGATTTGCTTGACCCTGCTGCTGAAAAATCTGCCCCAAAGCTCGACAAAGCGGCTTTAGAGCGCAATGCCAGATTGCTCGAAACGGTGCTCGATGATTTTAGCGTTAAGGGTGAGATTAAAGCTGTCCGCCCAGGCCCTGTGGTGACTATGTATGAATTGGAACCAGCGCCTGGCATTAAATCGAGCCGTGTGATACAGTTGGCCGAGGATATTGCGCGCAATATGTCGGCGCTCTCGGCCCGTGTTTCGGTGATTCCAGGGCGCACGGTGATGGGGATTGAATTGCCCAATTCAGAGCGTGAAATGGTGTCGCTATCGGAGATGGTGGAATCGGATGATTTCCAAGGTAAAGATGGCCAATTACCGATAATTTTGGGCAAGAATATTTCGGGAGACCCAGTGATTGCTGACCTTGCTCCGATGCCGCATTTATTAGTTGCGGGTACGACGGGGTCGGGTAAATCGGTGGGCCTAAACTGTATGATATTATCATTATTATACCGAATGACACCCGATCAATGCCGATTGATAATGATCGATCCGAAAATGTTAGAGCTAAGCATTTATGATGATATTCCGCATCTATTATCCCCCGTTGTTACAGAGCCCGCCAAAGCGGTTCGCGCGCTAAAATGGGCGGTGGAGCAGATGGAAGAACGCTATCGTATGATGTCCTCATTATCGGTGCGTAATTTAGCAAATTTCAATGAAAAGGTGCGCAATGCCAAAGCCAAAGGTAATCCCTTGGGCCGCAAAGTGCAAATTGGCTATGATCAAATGACGGGGCAACCGCAATATGAAGAAGAGAGCCTCGATTATGAAGCGATGCCGCAAATTGTGGTGGTGGTTGATGAGCTTGCCGATTTGATGATGACAGCGGGCAAAGAGGTTGAATTTCTTATCCAGCGTCTTGCCCAAAAGGCAAGGGCGGCTGGCATTCATCTTATTATGGCGACGCAGCGGCCTTCGGTGGATGTTATTACCGGTGTTATCAAAGCAAATTTGCCGACGCGGATCAGCTTTCATGTTACATCAAAGATAGATTCGCGCACCATTTTGGGCGAACAGGGCGCCGAACAATTATTGGGCAAGGGCGATATGCTCTATATGGCAGGCGGCAAGCAATTAATGCGTATCCACGGGCCATTTGTATCCGATGAAGAAGTGCGCCGCGTAGCCGATTATTGGCGCGAGCAAGGGACGCCAGAATATATTCAAGCCGTTACCGAAGAACCTGAAGATGGCGGTTTTGCGCTCGATGGATTAAAAGCCAATAACCCCGAAGATGAGCAATATATAAAAGCCTGTCAGATTGTGTTTGAAAGCCAAAAAGCCTCAACTAGCTGGATACAAAGACAATTGCGTATCGGCTATAATAGTGCAGCGCGATTGATCGACCGTATGGAAGAAGAAGCTATCGTCTCGGCCCCCAACCATATTGGCCGCAGAGAAGTGTTGCGCGATCAAAATGGGCAACCCCTCTGATGATTAAAACTCTAAGATTGATTTACCAATGAATATCTAAACTGACAGATAAGTTCAGCCTATATTCAACCCCAATCATCTTATGTGCGAAGATAATCTCGATCAGAATGATATTGAAAAGCTAAGGATTAAAAAATGGTAAGCAAGAGAATGCGCAAAATCATAGTATCAGCTTCATTATGTGCCGCAATACCGGCGGTAACCATCCCAAATGCTATTCACGCCCAAAATGTGAAAACATCGGCGCAAAAATTGGCTGAGATAACACAGCATTTGAAAGTGGTAAGAACGATGCGGGCCAATTTTGTACAAACCAATCGTTTGGGGCAGCGCGTTGATGGAACGATGATTATGCGCCGCCCAGGTAAAGTGCGCTTTGAATATAAAAATGACCAATCCTTATTGATTGTGGCTGATGGTAATTCCCTGAATATGATTGATTATGAGGTCAACCAGGTGCAGCGCTGGCCGATCAAAAATAGCCCTTTATCGGCATTATTAGATTCCAACAAAGATTTAACGCGCTTTGGTAAAATCATTCCGACCAATAATGAAAATGTCATCAGCGTTGAAGTGCGCGACCCTAAGCATCCTGAATATGGGATTATCACTATGTTCTTTAATCGGCAATCCAACGCACCAGCAGGGCTTAGCTTGGTGGGGTGGGTTGCTCTTGATTCGAAAAATAACCGCACCACCGTCCAGTTGAATAATGTTAAATTTAACACGGCCGTCAGCAATAGTGCGTTCAAATGGCGCGATCCAAGACGACGCGGCGGCCCAAGAGGAAGACGCTGAATCAACTATTTATGACCTGTAGCCAAGTTAATTTAACAATAAAGTATAGATTAATGGTTTCGTTCATTTTAGCGAAAGATTTACTATACTATATTTTACAAATCAGGTCGAATTCATTCCCATATCTCCCTGACGAGGTAATGATGATCTGACAAGGCGTATTAAACGCATATTTAGCCTCCATCTCTCATGCCCCCGAGATGGGGGCTATTTAATAGCGAAAAAATGCACCCGATTTCGCACTATTTCTTGCTGAAATATCTTCGGCATACTAAGCGATATAAATGACCCAAAAAGTTCGCATTACATCTTGGAATATTAATTCCGTTCGCGCCCGTATCGGCATTGTCGAAGAATTTCTGAAAAAAGAATCGCCCGATATATTATGTTTGCAGGAAACCAAAGTTGCAGATGATTTATTTCCAAGAGCAATGTTTGAGCAGTTGGGCTATGTCCATATGGCCATCAATGGACAAAAAATGCATCATGGCGTTGCAACGCTTAGCAAGATAGCGCTCACCGATATAGAAAAATTTGACTGGCAGGCCAATGGCGAGGCCCGCCATATTGGGGTAGCTCTGCCCAATGGCGCAAGGCTTGAAAATGTTTATATTCCAGCGGGTGGTGATATTGCTGATCGCGATGAAAATCCTAAATTTGGACAAAAACTCGATTTTTTTGGCCGCATGATCCAATGGTCAAAAACCATTGATAAGCCGACGATAGTCACGGGCGATTTTAACGTTGCGCCGCTGCCTAGCGATGTGTGGAATCATAAACAATTGCTCAAAGTCGTCAGCCACACACCTATCGAAGTCGATATTATGGATGCGCTTAAAGCCGCCGGTAATTGGACCGATGTTGGGCGTAAATTTATCAAAGATCCAGAACGATTATTCACATGGTGGAGTTACCGGGCAAAGGATTGGCGCGCGTCAGACCGTGGGCGCAGGCTCGACCATATGTGGATTACCCCTGATTTGCTTAGCAAAGTCCTATCGCATGAAGTCTCAGAATATTGCCGAGATTGGGAAAAACCATCAGACCATATTCCAATTACCAGCGAGTTTGCTTTTTGAGCGAGAGGCCATCCAATCACCATCATGGCGCGCGCAAAGCAGCGAAAGCCATCGACGCGCTGAAACGCGGGTGGAGTGTTTGCATCGATAATGCGCTTTATCTGCGAGCGGCTGAAATGTGGCATGATGATGCAATATGCGATCAGATGCTCATATCATCGGGCCGCGCCGCAACATTGAATATAACCAACCAAATTGCGGCGGCAGATACTGCATTACCCATATGTCTTTCCACTGGCGCGCCCCTATCACCGCACAGTGCGATAGCGATTGCCGATCCAGTCTTAGATTTGCGCTATCCGATGAAAGGGCCATTCACCACCCATGCGCTCAAACATCCAAAGGCTGCGCTGGCGGCGATGGAATTGGCGCGCCACGCTGGATTATTGCCAGCCTTTATAATCCTTTGCGCCGATGCTGATGCGCAGCATATATGCGCAGATGATGTCGATGATTATTCAGACAGCGATAATTTGCGCATTGCATCGCGAGCCAAATTGCCAATAGTCGCCAATCAAGACGCGCAAATCATAGCCTTTCGCAGCGATGCCGATGGCAGCGAGCATGTTGCGCTGATCGTTGGCACACCCGATGACACAGCACCATTAACCCGCATTCATAGCGAATGTTTAACGGGCGATGTGCTAGGGTCATTAAAGTGCGATTGCGGGCCACAACTGCATCATGCTTTGGATCGAATGGCGCAAAATTGGGGCGTATTGCTCTATTTGCGCCAAGAAGGGCGAGCTATTGGGTTAATCAATAAATTACGCGCTTATGCCCTGCAAGACCAAGGGTTTGATACCGTCGATGCCAATGTGCGATTGGGCTTTGCTATCGATGCGCGCGATTTTTCTATTGCCGCGAAGATGCTGAAATTATTGCGGCTCGATAGAGTTGCGCTGATGACCAATAACCCCGAAAAAGTAGTAGGGTTAGAAGAGCAGGGCATTGTTGTGACGCAGCGCGTGCCGATAAAGATTGAGTCCAATGCGCATAATGAAAAATATCTCGACACCAAACGCGATCGCACTGGTCATCAGCTATGAATGACCAGCAACAAAAACGTTCATCAGCTATGAATGACCAGCAACAAAAACGTTCATCAGCTATGAATGACCAGCAACAAAAACGTTCATCAGCTATGAATGGCCAGCAACAAAAACGTTCATCAGCTATGAATGACCAGCAACAAAAACGTTCATCAGCTATGAATGACCAGCAACAAAAACGTTCATCAGCTATGAATGACCAGCAACAAAAACGCTCATCAGCTATGAATGACCAGCAACAAAAACGCTCATCAGCTATGAATGACCAGCAACAAAAACGTTCATCAGCTATGAATGGCCAGCAACAAAAACGCTCATCAGCTATGCATGGCCAGCAACAAAAACGCTCATCAGCTATGTTTCATTTGTGATGGGAATAGCGCATGGGTAAAATCATCGTTGATACCAAGGCTTTGATATTGAGATTTGATGCTCTTGAAACGCCATGCTCTATTGGGCGCGGCGGCACATGTCGCGCAGCCGATAAGGTCGAAGGCGATGGTTGCACGCCTTTGGGCCGCTATCCATTGCGCGCTGCGCTCTTTAATCCGCACCGTTCAACCGTGCCAGAGGCTATGCAATTACCGTGGCGATGGACACGGATACAGGATGGATGGTCAGATGGTTTGGGCGATCCTAGCTATAACCGGCCTGTGCTTTTCCCGCATGGCCATTCGGCTGAAACTTTGCGCCGCGACGATCCACTCTATGATATTATCGTGATATTGGGCCATAATGATGATCCGCCGATTTCGGGCAAGGGCAGTGCGATATTTTTCCATTTATGGAATCATGAAAAACCTATGGCAGAGCGCGCAACCGAGGGCTGCGTGGCTATTGCGCGCGATGCGATGCTGCAATTATTGCCGATGCTATCGCGCGATACGGTCATGGACATATTCTAAAGCTCTCTATTTTATCAACTAAAACAAAGCGATGATTATATATCCTCGCCTGCTGAGCGCGCGCGTTCGTTGCGCGTGGCTTCGGCAGTGGGCAGTAATTTATAAGCGACAATCAATAAGATGGCGCCGATGGGAGCGATAGTCTGGATCGATAACATGCCAGTGGATAAGCTATTCGTGGCGGTTGACACTTGTCCCGCTGCATAGGGACCAAGGGCCAGACCCACCATAGTGGTTGCGATGAAAAATGTTGCTGTGGCTGTACCGCGCATTCTGGGCAATACTAAATCTTGGGTGGTGGCGGCAGCGGCCCCCAATGCGCTGCTGGCAAATAATGTGGATGTGAATGCTGCGAAATAAAATATCGGTAAGGACTGGGTCGTAAAGGTGATGATATAGAATGGAATGGGGGCTAATAAGCCAAATGCGATGACTAAAATACGGCCACTCGGGTTGCGTTTTAATAACCAATCGGATGCCCAGCCGCCCAAAATAACGCCAGCAAATCCAGATGCTGCGCTGGGTGCGCCGAGCAGCAATGCCGCATCAACGCGATCAATGCCCAATTCACGAATAGCATAAGGAGCCCCCCAAAATGAGCTGGAATAGCTTAGAAAGGCAACGCAGCCATAGCCCAAAATTGTGCAAATGAAGGCCGGGTTTGCCCAGATTAGCGTAAATGTCGGCAAATCTCGGCTTTTGAGCGTGCTGGCCCAAGAAAATACGGCGTAATATCCAATGCCGATGAAAACCCATTGCGCGATATTGCCCGTTAATAGGATGAAGGCGTAACAGAGTATGGCTATGATAATCGCCCCTATGATATTCTTTATAAAGGCATTTGGGCCCGCCATTGCGGCACCGATTAATGTGAGGGGTGGGATGATTGCGAACAATTCTTGAAAAAATTCCTTAAACGGTCGTTCGGTTTTTTTTGTTTTTAATCCATCGATCGCACCGCGCGCTGGCTCTCTTAAGCTCAACACCCATATAGCCAATAATATTCCTGGGATACCAACGGCCAAAAACGCAGCCTGCCAGCCTGCTAGGCCCAAAGGTGCATCGATGGGATAAGTCCTATTCCAATTCTCAACGACCAAACTGCCGATTAATAATGATATACCGCCCCCGACATAGAGTCCCGAAGAATATATGGCCAATGCCCTGCCGCGCATGTGCCTAGGAAACCAATCCGATATGAGCGAATAAGCGGCTGGGCTAGCGGTGGCTTCACCAACGCCAACACCAATACGGGCGATGCTGAGCATCGCGAAATTTTTGGCAAAGCCCGATAAGGCCGTCATGCTCGACCATAAAACCAAGCCAATGGTCATTAATCTTATGCGGTGCCAATTATCGGCTAATTTGCCAAGCGGGATACCAAATAGCGCATAGAAAACAGCAAATGCTGTGCCATAGAGAAAGCCCAACTGCGCATCGCTTATGCCCAAATCGGCTTTAATATCCTCGGCTAAGATTGAGATAATATTGCGATCAATAAAATTGAGCATATAGACAATGACTAAAACCGAAAGCCCATACCAAGCATAGGGTGTGGCTTTTTGATCTTTGCCATTATTATCGCTTGGCTTTCCAGCTAAATTCTCGGATTGATTTTTGCCTAATTGATTGCTTTTTGGGCGCATTTCATTGTCGGACAAAACTCTCTCCTTTTTTGTCTTAGAAAATAGGGCTAGCATAGCGGTATAAAATGATAAACCGCTTTATTACAAAAGGATGATAATAATGAACGCAATATTGATGGTCTGTTTGGGCAATATATGCCGATCCCCTATGGCCGAGGCGGCATTGCGCTATCATGCCGAAAAAGCAGGGGTTGCAATAAGCGTCGATTCAGCGGGTACGGCGGCCTATCATATTGGTAAAGCCCCCGATATACGGGGACAGCAAGTGGTTTTGCACAATGCTGATACCGATATGAGCCATTATAAAGCACGGCAAGTGTGCGCCGAGGATTTTGATCGCTTTGATATTATTTATGCCATGGATATTCAAAATTTGCGCGATTTGGAAAATATGCGCCCCGAAAAGAGCAAAGCCAAATTATTTTTGCTGCGCGAAGAGCTGGGCCAATCGCAATCTGTGGCTGATCCTTATTATGGCGAAATATCCGATTTTGAGACAGTTTGGACTCAGCTCAGCGCGGCCTGCGAAGCCATTATAAGAAAATATTAAGAGTTTGATTGATAGATTGCCTTGATAGCAATGATGCATGGTATAGATAAATCACCATGTTTCGCTTGAAATATTGTGCATTTGATACGATATTATAGAAATTGGGTATTATCCCGAGTTAATTTATAGGAGATTATATTGGCAAATCCTTTTGATTCACGTTCAACAGCGCAGCGCGCTTCCTTAGAGGGCGTGCAGCAAAATGCCGAAGTAGCATTTGATGCTGGCCTTCGTTCGCACATGCTTAAAGTATATAATTATATGGCAAGCGGTGTATTTTTAACTGGCATTGTTGCCATGTTATTTGCACAAACCACATTCGCTCAAACCATGGGCGGCGGATTACGCATGGTGATAATGTTTTCACCATTGGTGATGATTTTGGCGATGAGCTTTGGTGTCAATAAAATGAAAACCAGCACATTGCATGCCTTATTCTGGGCTTTTTGTGTTTTGATGGGACTATCCATGTCTCAAATCTTCATGTTTTTCTCTGGAGCATCAATAGCTCAAACATTTTTTGCAACCGCTGCGGCTTTCACTGGTCTTAGCTTGTTCGGTTATACCACCAAAAGAGATTTGAGCGGCATGGGCACCTTTCTCATCATGGGCTTGGTTGGTTTGATTGTAGCATCTATCGCAAATATGTTCATCGGTTCGTCTACCATGCAATGGGTGATTAGCTCATTGGGCGTACTTATTTTTGCTGGTTTAACCGCTTATGATACGCAAAAAATTAAAAGCACATATTTCCAACTGGCGGGTACATCGATGCTCGGTAAAGCGGCCATTATGGGTGCTTTGACTCTCTATTTAGACTTTGTGAATATGTTCCAATTCTTGCTCAACTTCTTGGGCAGTCAAGACTAAAATTATAGCATCAGGATAATAGAAAGGTCAGCAGCGATGCTGGCCTTTTTTTGCGAATAAATCATGACTGTATAATTATATTCATTGGGCTTGAAATATTTGTATTTTTTGTTCAAGGTTAAGATGTGGGGTTACTCCAAAAGAGAATCGCGTCGAGAAATAGTAACTCAAAAAGAACATAAAATTAGGAAATATGGCTATGAAGCTTCCTTGTAAAATAACCCTATTATTGGGTTTTTCAATATTAGCGGCTTGCCAGCCTGTAGCGGTGGTGCAGCCACCAGCACCCGTTGTTGTAACAGCATCGCCACCGCCAATCCCCTCTATGCCATTACCGCCATTGGGTGCAGCAGCCACGCTTACCATCCCGCCATTGGATGCAGATGGGACTCGCAGCAGCCCCAATAAAGGGCTCGGGCCAGAGGAAACATTATGGCATGTGCGCTCATCTTTCAATGTTGCGGCACTGACCTGTAAGAATGGTGAATGGACGCAAATGGCCCCAAGCTATAATGGCTTTATTAAAAAACATGGCAAAAGATTGGCGATTGCCAATCGTGCAATAGAAGCAAAGTTTCAGCGAGAAAATAGGGGCCGTGCTGGCCTGCGTGCCCGCGATACGCATATTACATCATTATATAATTATTTTTCACTTCCGCCTGTAAAAGCACGTTTTTGTTCAGAGATGTATGATATAGCCAATGAATTAACGAGGCTGCAATCTTCTGAATTAGGGGATTATGCGGCCACCACATTGCCAAAAATCGATGCTATTTTTATCGACTTTTATGACAGCTACGAAGCCTATCAAAAAGCATTGGCGGATTGGCATGCTCAATATGGCGATCAAAAGCCAACATAAATGCTGGCCGTTAATCAGCTAATTTCTCAATGGCTTCAGCGATAATCGCATAGATTGCAGCGAGCTGTTCATTGCTGATGCAATAGGGCGGCATTACATATATGGTGTTCCCCAATGGGCGTAGCAATACATCATTGGATTTGAAAAATGCCAATAGCTTCGGGCCGAGTTCGGACATATAAGCCCCTTTGCTATCGGCGATTTCTAGCGCCGTAACGCTGCCGATTTGGCGCGGGTTTTGGACATTGGGCATGCGCGCAATATGATCAAGATGCCACTTTTGCCGTGCGCATAACGCATCAAGATTTGTGCGTGTTTCTGGTTTTTCCCAAATTTTTATATTGGCATTGGCCGCCGCACAAGCAATGGGGTTGGCGGTATAGCTGCTGCTATGGAAAAATAATTTACTGCGATCCGTGGAATAATGTGCATCAAATATCGCTTTATTTGACACGGTAACGGCCAGTGGGATGCTGCCGCCCGTTATGCCTTTGGATAGGCATAATATATCGGGGCTAATATCCGCTTGTTCATAGGCAAATAACGTCCCTGTACGGCCCCATCCAGTCATCACTTCATCTGCGATAAATAATACATCATGCGCGGTGCATATATCGCGCATCGCCTTTAATGTTTCTGGCCCATATATCAGCATTCCTCCAGCACCCAGCAAGAGCGGTTCAACAATGAAAGCCGCAGCATTTTTCGATGCACAATATTGCTCTAATTGGTCGAGCGTTGTTTGTTCCTGCCCCGTAGCGGGAAAAGCAATTTTATCAACATCAAACATGAGCGCTTTATAGGCTTGATTGAAAACCCCGCGCTCCCCCACCGACATAGTGCCGATAGTATCTCCATGATAGCTATGTTCCATGACAATGATGCGTTCGCGCTTAATCCCAATATTATTCCAATACCCCAAAGCCATTTTTAAGGCGACTTCGACCGCAGTTGATCCGCTGTCGGAATAAAAAACATGCTGCAAATTATCGGGCGTTAGGGCGATTAACGAAGCGGCTAATGTTTCGGCAGGCTCATGCGTCCATCCAGCAAAGATAAGCTGATCTAATTGCGTCGCTTGATTTTGGATAGCGGCGATAATCTCTGTGTTGCAATGCCCATGCGTCGTCACCCACCATGATGAAATGGCATCGATAACATCGCGGCCATCTTTGGTATGCAATAATGCACCCGATGCGCTTTTGACTTCGGGGATGTCATGGCCCAAACCATGTTGCGTAAAGGGATGCCAAATTGGTGAAGTCATGATTGGAAATCCTCAACCTTAAAGGCCTGATGAAAGGCTGTTAGGATTGTCTCGCTATTCAATGGGTCAAGCATTGGCAATCGGCCCAAAGACTTTACTGCACCCATTGTGCAGATCGTGGATTGGCTGTCGTGCATTTCGTCGCCGATGAATGCAACGCCGTGAATGGGAATATTTCGGCTGCGCAAAGCCTCTATGGTCATCAGGCTGTGGTTAATCGTACCCAGCGCGGTGCGCGCCACTATGATCGTGGGTATCTGCCAGCGGGCAAATATGTCGGCATAAGTGATGCGCCGATTAAGCGGCACCAATACACCGCCTGCGCCTTCTATGATAAGCGTGCCTTCGGTAACGGGCGGGGTTAAGCGGTCTATATCAATTTCTACAGCGTCAATTTCAGCGGCCAGATGCGGCGAGCATGGCGTGTTTAAGCAATAGGATTCTGGTAATATATGCGTATCAGCAAGCCCGCTTAATGCCGTTACTCGCTGGGTATCGGTGCCATCTTCTATGCCTGCTTGCACAGGTTTCCAATAATGAGCGTTTAATGCACGGGTCAGAGCCGCAGCAAATATAGTTTTACCGACATCGGTATCGGTGCCTGTAATGATAAATTGCTTAGCTTTCATAGCAGTCCTTTGATAATAATTTTTTGAGCGTCAAAGCAAGATTATCAATATCTTCTCTATCAATATTCAAACTGATGCAGATACGCAAACGCGAACTTCCCTGCGCTACCGTTGGCGGTCTTATCGCGCGTATATCAAAGCCTGCATCTTGCAAAGCGGCGGCAATATCCATTGTCCGTTTAGCCTCGCCGATGATAATTGGGATGATAGGCCCACCGTGGGTGATAGCGCCCAGTGGCGATAATATTTTAGCGGCATAATCGCACAGTTGCATCAATGCCTCGCGGCGCTGCGGCTGGATCTGCATGATGCGTAATGCTGTTCGCACGCTATGGGCGATGAGGGGAGATGGGGCTGTGGAAAATATGAAATGGCGCGCACGGTTTATCAGAAAATCTTTGGCAATATTGGGCAAGCACAGAAGCGCGCCTTCGCATCCCATAGCTTTGCCGCATGTGCGCAAGATAATCGCATTGTCGCGGCCATCTAAATGCGCTGCTAAACCGCGCCCATCAGGGCCATAAACGCCGCAAGCATGGGCTTCATCAATCACCATGATAGCATCATATTGGTGGGCTAAATCAGATATAGCATCGATGGGGGCGCGATCGCCATCCATCGAATAGTAAGTTTCAAACAATATCCACATATTATTGTCTGGATTTTTGGCGCGCCATATTTTTATTTTAGCGTGCAAATCTTGGGTGTCATTATGGGCAAAGCTTTGCGCTTCGCACCGCGCAAGCCGCATACCATCATGGCTGCTCGCATGGATAAGATCATCATAAAATATCATATCCCCTTTTTGCGGTAAGGTTGAGAGAACTGCCATATTTGCAGCATAGCCATTGGCAAAATAGAGGCTAGATTGGGCCTTGAAAAAAGCAGCCGCTTCGGTTTCCAATGCTTCATGTTGTTCATGGTTGCCGCTTAATAAGCGCGATCCGCCAGAGCCGATCGGGATGTTAGCATCAATCGCTTTTTGGGCTGCGTTTGATATTTCAGTACCCGTGGCTAAACCCAAATAATCATTGGAGGAGAAAGATAAGCCATGGCTTTGATATAAATGCCGTCTTTGCGAGGTTTGGGAAAGAGCATTCAGATATTTCTGATGAAAATTAAAGCGTGGCAAGGGATAATTCTCGGTCATGAAAGAGCATATTGAAACATAATGTTCTTTTAGCGCATTCAAGCGATTGCGCAAAGAAAAACCCTGAAGCCAGATAAGGACTTCAGGGTGTGAGTTTGTGGGTCAACTTTTGGAGGGGAGGCGTTGACCCTGCATAAATTTACTGGTTAAAGGGCCAACAATGGAAGGGGATGCTGTTGGCCCAATAAATATGGCAAGTCTTGCGACTAGCTAAGCTGATACGCGCTTATAACAACCTATTCGCAAGACTCGTTTAATGAGTTACATTTGGGCATAAAAAAGTTCAAAAAAATATTCATCATATTGAAAATATTTTCTAAATCATTGTAAATAAAATGATTTTATTTTGCCTTAACTGTCTTTTTTTTCTTTGGCCCTTTTGGTTTTTTGCGATCATTGGGCGCAGAAGGCGATATTTCAAAATGCGGTGTACCATTTTTCATATGCACAGATACCTCGCCGCCCTGCGCTAATTTGCCGAACAATAATTCCTCGGCGAGTGGCGTTTTAATCCGTTCTTGGATTAATCGGGCCATAGGCCGCGCTCCATAGAGGCGGTCATAGCCTTTTTCACTGAGCCATTGGCGCGTGTCATCATCCAATTTGATATGCACATTTTGTTCGGCTAGCTGTAATTCCAATTCGATGATGAATTTATCGACAACGCGGATGACAACCTGTGTTGGCAAATATCCAAAGGGTATAACCGCATCCAGACGGTTGCGAAATTCGGGCGTGAACATTTTCTTGACGGCTTCGTCGCTCGCATCTTCTTTGTTGATATTATTGCCAAAACCGATGCCGTCTTTCGCCATATTACTCGCACCAGCGTTGGTGGTCATAATCAAAACAACATTGCGAAAATCGACGGTCTTGCCGTGATGATCGGTCAAACGGCCATTGTCCATGACTTGCAGCAATATATTGAACAAATCAGGATGCGCTTTTTCAATCTCGTCGAGCAATAAAATGCAATGCGGGTTCTGATCGACGGCATCGGTAAGCAGCCCGCCTTGGTCATAGCCCACATATCCAGGAGGCGCACCAATAAGGCGGCTCACGGAATGACGCTCCATATATTCGCTCATATCAAAGCGTTTGAGCGGGATACCCATGATAGAAGCTAATTGTTTGGCGACTTCGGTTTTACCAACACCAGTTGGGCCACTGAACAGATAATTGCCAATGGGTTTTTCTGCATCGCGCAATCCTGCGCGGCTCAATTTTACCGCGCTTGATAGCGTTTCAATGGCGGTATTTTGACCGAATACAACGCGTTTCAAATCGGTCTCAAGATTTTTTAATGTGCTGCGATCATCAGAGGATACTTGCTTTGGCGGAATGCGGGCCATAGTCGCAATCACCGCTTCAATCTCTTTGGGTGTAATGGTTTTGCGGCGTTTGCTGGGCGGAACGAGCATTTGCATAGACCCAGCCTCGTCAATCACATCGATGGCTTTGTCGGGTAATTTGCGATCATTAATATAGCGGGCTGATAATTCCACAGCGGATTTTATCGCAGGGTTTGTATATTTAACCTTATGATGGTCTTCGAATGCGCTGCGCAAGCCCGCCAAAATTCTGATTGTATCGTCAATTGACGGTTCTTTAACATCGATTTTCTGAAAACGGCGCAGCAAGGCGCGGTCTTTTTCAAAATGATTGCGAAACTCTTTATAAGTGGTCGATCCCACGCAACGAATGCTGCCATTTGATAGTGCGGGTTTGAGCAAATTTGATGCATCCATTGCACCGCCGCTGGTCGAACCTGCGCCGATCACTGTGTGGATTTCATCAATGAATAAAATCGCGTCGGGCATTTTTTCAAGCTCATTGACCACGGCTTTTAGACGTTCTTCAAAATCACCACGATAGCGCGTTCCTGCTAATAATGCGCCCATGTCGAGCGAGAATATCTCGGCTGGAAGCAAGACTTCGGGGACATCCGCTTCGGTAATGCGGCGCGCCAAACCTTCTGCAATAGCTGTTTTACCCACGCCAGGCTCACCAACATAGAGCGGATTATTTTTGGAACGGCGGCATAAGATTTGGACGGTACGGTCAACTTCTTCGCTGCGGCCGATGAGCGGGTCAATTTTGCCCGCCTTGGCTTTTTCATTCAAATTGATGGTGTAAAGGTCGAGCGCGCTCTCTTTTTTAGATTGGCCTTCAGCAGAAGCCCCTTCTTCTTCGTCCAGCCCCTCTAATTCGCGCGGTTCAGCTACAGCACCATCTTTACCCACGCCATGGCTGATAAAGGATATAGCATCCAATCTGCTCATATCTTGTTGCTGCAGAAAATAAACGGCATAGCTCTCGCGTTCGGAAAATAATGCCACTAGAACATTGGCCCCAGTTACCAAAACATTGGCCCCAGGTACCAAATTTTTACCCGAGGATTGGACATGCAATATAGCGCGCTGCACGACGCGTTGAAATCCGCTGGTGGGGGATGGGTCAATCTTACCATCAATGCGCAAGCTATCCAATTCTGTATCAAGATATTGTTTCACGGCTTCTGATAGCTCGCTCAAATTCACGCCGCATGAACGCATCACTTGGGCGGCATCATTATCATTAATCAGCGCCAACAAAAGATGCTCCAATGTTGCATATTCGTGAGAACGCTCCGTTGCGTTGGTCAACGCTTGATGCAAGGTAGCCTCTAACGATTCTGCAAATGACGGCATATTTATTCTCCAAAATCTTAACTTCTACGCATCATATCAATATATGACTAATGAAAGCTGAACCATATAATAATGATTTGCAAACGTTAATTCCACGTAATGCTGATTCTATATTCTGTTAGGATGTTGTCATTAAACATCATTATTCAATAGCAAAAGGGCAAAATAAATTGTTATTTTGCCCATGGCATAGCCGCATATAATGAATGACGGTTATTTGGTCTGTTCATTAAGAGATAGGAATGTAAATTCATCTATATTATTTGAACAAATTTTCTGCTGCGCTAAGATGGTCATTAGCGGACTCTATTTTGCTTTTTGTTCGCTTAATCTCTTGTTCCAATAAGGATTTTCTAACCTTTAATTCTTGCACAGAATAAGGGTCTAAATCTTCCTTGCTGAGCATTTCAGCCAAATCACCTTGCTTTTTTACAATTTCTAAATCATCATCCATCCGCAAATTGTTGACCTAAGAGAGCGAGAAGTCAATAGAGCAGTTAAGCGATTAAAAATAACTATTTTAATTGGCTGTTGGGGGAGATGGGTTTTTGTCAGATAGTATGAAATATATTGATGTTATCAAAACTGGTGATTCTAAGGGCTTAACATTGGCTCAAGGCGCAATTCCTGTTCCAGATGAAGATGAGGTCTTGGTCAAGGTGCATGCTGCTGGTGTGAATAGACCTGATATATTGCAGCGCATGGGCTTATATCCGCTCCCCAAAGGCGTAAATCCAGTGCTGGGGCTTGAAATATCGGGTGAAATTATCGCCGTTGGCAAAGGCGTAATGCCCGATCTGATTGGGCAAAAAATATGCTCCTTGGTGGCGGGCGGCGGCTATGCCCAATATTGCGTGGCCAAAGCCGCGCAATGCATCCCCGTGCCTCCTGCGCTATCAATGGACGAAGCGGCGGCGATGCCCGAAACATTGATGACCGTCTGGCATAATTTATTTGAACGCGCTTATATTGTCGGTGGCGAAACGGCGTTAGTGCATGGCGGGACGAGCGGCATTGGCACGATGGCGATTACGCTGTGCAAATTATTTGATATAGAGATTATCGTGACGTGTGGCAGCGATGAAAAATGCGCGCAGGCGAGAGCTGTCGGCGCCGATCATGCGATCAATTATAAAGCCCGGGATTTTGCCGAAGAAGTGCTGAAAATCACCAATGGTCAGGGCGTGCATGTCATTATGGATATGGTGGCTGGCGACTATATGGAGCGCAATATTGCTTGTCTGCGGCCCGATGGACGGCATGTCACCATCGCCGTACAAGGCGGGATGCAAGCCAATATCAATATGCTGCAAATCATGCTGAAACGTATCACCATGACAGGATCAACGCTGCGCCACCGCGATGATGGATTCAAAGCGATGTTGGTTGATGAGATCTGCCGCGTGGCTTGGCCTTTTGCTGCCGAGGGTAAATTAAAGCCTGTGATGGATAAAAGTTTTGCATTGGACGATGTAAAGGCCGCGCATGATTATATGGAAAGCGGCAAGCATTGCGGGAAAATCATCCTGACGATGGGGTGATATTATAATATGATGCTATCTTTTCGGTAGGCGTAGGATGTAATCCCATCCCATGCTTTGCCATCGGGAAAGCGCAGTTCGCAGCCGGTTAATGCATCATCATTAAATAAATACATATTAATGCCAGTATCATAGGGTGGATTAATATCTTTATTTTGCGCCGCAAATGTTTCGGTCCATGTCCAGTGAGTGGTTGCGCTGCATATCTTGCAGCTATGGATTTGAACGGCGGGATTAGGCCGATCGGTGCGGCTATAGGTGATGGTGCTACCAGTTACGATAATATCGTCACCTTTATAATATCCCCATATTGCGCCGCTATTGCTGCACAATGAACAATTACAATCATTGATATAGTCTGGTTTAGCATTCACAATGATATTTACCGATTGGCAATGGCATGATCCGCTAATTCTAGTTTCACTCATAAAATTAACGCTAATGAATTGTCCTGAAAAAATCTATAAAATTCGCCTCTTGCCGTTTGTGAAAATGTGGCGTAAAGATGGTATTAACAGAAGGCCATCCCGTGCGGGGTGGCCCTTATTTTATGGAGAATGATGGTGTTACCTTTAATGCCCCACGCAACGGCGACTTGGCTCGTTGACAATACTGGACTTGCTTTTGACCAGATCGCAGAATTTTGCGGCCTGCATATTTTGGAAGTTCAAGCCATGGCCGACGATACCGCCAGCACCAAATATACAGGGCGCGATCCTGTGCAAGCGGGCGAGCTGACCACGGCTGAAATTGAAAAAGGGCAAAATGATCCTGATTATGCGTTGGTGATTAGCAAAGGGCCAGATCAAGTGCGCCGTACCAAAGGGCCGCGCTATACGCCTGTATCCAAACGCCAAGACAAGCCCGATGGCATTGCATGGCTCTTGCGCAATCATCCAGAGGTCTCCGATGGCCAGATTTGCAAGCTTATCGGGACAACGCGCAATACCATTGCCGCTATTCGGGATCGTAGCCACTGGAATAGTGCCGAAATTCAACCCAAAGATCCTGTGACGCTGGGGCTTTGTCCGCAGCGTGAATTGGATGCCGTTGTGGCTAAGGCTGCTAAAAAAGCAGGCGTGGAAGCACCGCCAACGGTTGATTCGCGATTGGGCCAAGATAAAGACGCGATGATCGAGCAATTGCATGCTGAACGCGCCAAAGAAATTAGCGATGCTGAAGCGGCCTTTAATGCGCAAGCAGGCGAAGCGGTCAAAGAAGAATTGACCGCCGATAATCTGTTCAAGAAAAAGTAAGCAATATCTTATCATTAGCTCTGGCTAAAAAATAAATTTGCCAACCTTACCTAAGGGCATGGTTGCTATTGCATTGCAACTACCGCTAGTTAGGCAGTATGAACAAATCGGCTAAACAACCGCCTGCTTATGATATGTCGCTGACGGATCATGATTTTGATTCCCATGTGCTAAAGGGGCTAACATATCCTTTGGGGGAATTTGGCCCTGAATATGGCGAATATTATCCGCTCACCCCCGATATGGGTTGGACGCGATTGCCCGTGCCGGGGGCCTTAAAACATATCAATATTTGGCTCCTCGCGGATCGGGATGAACAGGGCGAAGGTATCGCTATTGTTGATACAGGGCTCAATCTGCCCGATAGCAAAGCGGCGTGGAATAAGCTGTTAAGCGGGCCATTGGCCGGCAAAAGAATTACGCGCGTGATTGTGACGCATTTTCATCCCGATCATGTCGGGATGGCAGGGTGGCTCTGTTATAAACATAAGGTGCGGTTATGGATGAATCGCACCGAATGGCTGATGGCGCGGTTGCTTGCCGCCGATATTCGCGATGAACCACCGCAAGAAGCCATTGACCAGATGCGCCATTGCGGATGGGATGATGATCGGTTGGCGGCTTTCAAAAAGCGCGGCTGGGGTAATTTTGCCCGTGTTGTATCGCCAGTACCCGTGGGGCATGTCCGTTTGCAAGATCAACAAATGGTGCGCATTGGCAAGAGGAATTGGCGTATCATAACGGGCGGCGGTCATACGCCCGAACATGTTTGCCTGTATGATGAAGATAATGGTGTTTTAATCGCTGGCGATCAAATATTACCGCGAATTACGTCCAATGTTTCATTTATGACGAGCGAGCCTAGCGCCAATCCATTGGCGGAATGGCTCGATAGTATTGATAAATTTCGCGCTACATTGGCCGAGGATACATTGATATTGCCCGCGCATGGTGAACCCTTTACAGGGGCTTATTCGCGCCTTGATAGATTGGCAGAGGGGCATCATGAGAGATTGGATGATTTGGCAGCAGCGCTTAAAAAAAGCGAATTAAGGGCCGTAGATACATTTAAGCTTCTATTTTCGCGGCCTATAGATGATAGCGTTTATGGTCTGGCCACGGGCGAAGCTATGGCGCACCTCGTCTATTTAGTCGAAGAGGGCCGAGCAAGCTGCGACATTCGTGATGGCGTTGCTTGGTTCAAATCAGAGGGTAAATCTGCGTGATGGAGCTTTATTATGAATGATATGCAAACAAATATTGCCGCAAATAAACACCCTATAATGGGCGAGCATGATTTTACCCCTTTGTCGGTATCCGATATGTTTTTTGATGCGGTAAAAGAGTTTGGCGATGATAATCTGCTCGACTTTATGGGCAGAAAATATAGCTATAATGATGTTGCGAATGATGTGCGAAAAATCGCTAAAGCAATGCAAGAAATGGGCGTGAAAAGCGGCGATCGTATTGGGTTATTTTTGCCCAATGTACCGCATTATGTCGCGGCCTATTATGGCGCGATGGCGATCGGTGCTATCGTTGTGAACTTTTCACCTCTTTATACAGCCGAAGAATTATCGCATCAGGTCGAAGATAGCGGGTCGCGCTTTTTATTCACGGTCAATGCGGCGGCTTTGCTGCCAACGGCGTTAGAAGTATTAGAGCATTCATCGCTGGAGCGATTAATTGTGGGAACGATAGAGCAGGCATTGCCTCCTATTAAATCAATCCTATATCGTTTGTTCAAACGTTCAGAAATGAGCCCCATTCCTGATGCCGATAATGTCACCCATTATTTTGACTTGCTACAAAATGATGGAGAATATTATCTCACAGAATTTGATGCTCTAAAAGACATAGCTTTGTTACAATATACAGGCGGCACAACGGGGACGCCGAAAGGGGCGATGCTCAGCCATCAAAATATAACCGCCAATGCGCGGCAAATTAATATGCTCGACCCTTTTGCAAAAATGCACAATCCCACCGAACCAGCCAAGGATATAATCCTGGGTGTATTGCCATTTTTCCACGTATTTGCAAATGCGTGCGTACTCAATCGCACTATCAATAATGGCGGCTCTATCTTTATGCTGCCGCGTTTTGATGCTGACCAAGCTCTGGCAGCAATCGATAAAGAATCGATTACAGCGATGCCAGGCGTACCAACTATGTATCAAGCATTGCTCGACAATCCCAAGATTGATAGCACCGATTTTTCCGCGCTACGGGCCTGTATTTCGGGCGGTGCCCCTTTGCCAGGTGATTTGAAACAGAAGTTTGAGGCCAAAACAGGATCGCGCCTTATAGAGGGCTATGGTTTGACTGAAAGCAGCGGCGTTGTGAGCTGCAATCCCTATGAAGGCGAAGGGCAAATAGGCAGTATCGGCCTTCCCGTTCCTGGCACAAAAATTCGTCTTGTCGATAAAGAGGATCATACCAAGGCCGCCCCAAAAGGCGGGCCTGGCGAGCTCACCTTTTCTGGCCCACAAGTGATGCAAGGCTATTGGAATAGGCCCGATGCGGATGCAGAAGTTTTTATGGGGGAATATTTGCGAACGGGCGACGTTGCAACGGTTGATAGCGATGGTTTTATCAAAATTGTTGACCGGATAAAAGATATGATTTCGGTTGGCGGCTTCAAAGTATTTCCCACGCAGATTGAACATATCCTATGCCATCATGAAAGCGTCAAAGAAAATTTAGTGATCGGTGTGCCCGATGATTATTCGGGAGAACGACCCAAAGCCTTTGTGGTATTAGAAAATGGTGCGGATATTAGCTGTGAAGAGCTAAAGGATTGGCTCAATGGGGAGCTGGGTAAGCATGAACGTTGCGTTGCCGTTGCTATACGCGATGAACTGCCCAAAACTATGATTGGCAAGCTTGATCGCAAAGCATTACGCACCCAAGAATTGGGGTGAATATTTGCTCTATTAAAGCGGCCTATTAGCGCGTTTTTAACAAAGCTTTTTGTTCGGCATCGATCAATTTAGCTGAGGCAAAAGTTGATAGTTTTGGATTGGCTTTGCCCGTTCGTCCTAGTGCAGAGAGCTGTGCGTAAAACCAATATTGCACCGCAAAGCTATCGATAGTGCGGATTGTTTTGATGGTCTTCAAAAACCCAAGCCATGCAGGAATAAGGGCCAGATCATTCTCATAAGCTGGCAAGCTTTCTTGCCCCGATAACAGCGCATTGGGTGCATCGGTCATCACGCACATCGGACGGCCCAATCCCACTATATCGGCGGCACCGCTTTCGATGGCATATTGCATCGTTGATGCATGGCGAAACCCGCCCGTTACCATCAATGGGATGCTCACATGCTTTTGCATCGCCATTGCAAAATCGACGAAATAGGCTTCGCGTTCGATGGTGGATTGCGCTCTATTGTCTCTATCGGCATCGGTGCCAGTTTGCGTTATTTTTTGATCTTCAACTTCTTCTAATCCTTCAACACCCAATAATTTGGGTTGTTCATAATTTCCGCCCGATATTTCGATCAAATCGACGCTGTCTTGTTCGAGCCATTTGGCGACGGTGATACTATCTTCAAATGCAAATCCGCCGCGCTGAAAATCGGCGCTGTTTAATTTGACGGCTATGGGAAATTTGGGGCCAACGCTTTTGCGCACGGCGATAATCACTTCGCGCAAGAAGCGCGCGCGATTTTCTATGCTGCCGCCATATTCATCGGTGCGTATATTGGCGCGTGGGCTTAAAAATGAGCTGAGCAAATATCCGTGCGCCGCGTGAATTTGCACGCCCGTAAAACCGCACTCTTTACAGCTTTTAGCAGCGAATGCGAATTTTTGGATAAGCTGCTTAATCTCATCAACGCTCAAGGCCACAGGTTGGCCAAATTGCCCGCCTGGTAAGCCCAATTTTATTGCAGAAGGTGCTTTGGGGGTGGGGTTAACATTCTTCATGGTTTGGCGGCCACCATGGCTTATCTGTGCCCAAAAATGATTGCCGTTGCGAGTCGCAGCTTTGGCAAAAGATGCTAGCGCGGTTTTGAGTGCTGCATCGGCGCTGCCATCGATGATGACATTGCCGGGCCGTTCCAAATGATCTTTGTCGATTTGAATATTGCCGCTTAGTAACAAGCCAGCGCCGCCATCAGACCACAGGCCATAGAGCGTATCGAGATAAGAGGTAGGAACGCCCGCCATAGTAGCCAGCCCCTCGGTCATAGCGGCTTTGCCGATACGGTTATTCAGCACCGCTCCGCATGGCAGCGTTAGAGGCGTGTTTAATATATCGGCAGCTTTGTTCATGCGCTATCTTTCTTGTCACTATCGTCATCAGAATTTGCGCCATCTTCGCTATCATCGCTCTCTTTTGGCGCGTCGGTGGTTTCGTCCAACCCCTCAACATTAATCATGGCATCGCTAATCGTGCCTTCGCTGCCTTCGACATCATCCAATATGGTTTCGGTGATGATAGCATCGCCAGCTACATCCTTATCGATGCTCTTATCTTCTGTATCGCAAGCCGATAGGCCGACCGCAGCTAATAATATGAGAGTTAATTTACAATGATTCATTTTATATTCCTCAATATTGCGTAATGGATAAATATAGGTTTTGCAATAAAACTTATTTTTTTGAGATGGCGGCTATAAAATTAGCAAAACAGTGTTGCAAGGCGGCATCAAAATCCGCCATGCTCACATCCAACCCCAAATCGTGCAGGCTGGTAACGGGATATTCTGTAATCCCGCATGGCACGATACCATTGAAATGGCTCAGATCGGGGTTAATGTTCACGGCAAAACCATGCGCTGTGACCCATTTTTTGATGCGTACGCCAATCGCGCCAATCTTGGCTTCTTGTCCTTGCTGATTATCGCACCAAATGCCAATGCGCCCTTCTGCACGGCGCGCTTGAACCCCAAAAACCGCCAAGCTATCAATTACCCATCCTTCTAGGGCGTGGACATATTGGCGCACATCTTTGCCTCTTTGACCAAGGTTGAGCATCACATAGCCAACGCGCTGCCCTGGGCCATGATAGGTATAACGTCCGCCGCGCCCGCTGTCATACACGGGAAAATTTTGGTGCAATAATTCTGCAGGCTCTGCGCTTGTTCCGCCCGTATATAAAGGCGGATGTTCGATCAACCAAATATGCTCTTTGCAATTCGCTGCAACTATATCGGTTTGCAGTTTTTCCATGCGCTGCACCGCATCGGGGTAGAGGATAAGCTCTTTCGCGCGCTCCCATATAATATCATCGCCAATATTATTGCTCATATCATCCATCGCTTATCATCTATGCCTGATAAAGAGAGGATACAAGATGTTTTGCATAATGTGCCGCATCGGAAACACAGAAATTATATAATTGGCTTTGATTTGCAAACTTGTCTTGCTGCATCATTCGAAATGCGTAATAAGATGTAAGAGAGGGGTTTATATTATGACAAAAACAACATTAAATTTAACGGCGGTTTGGGATGATACAATGGTATTGCTTGGCGCGCACAAAGAAGCAGCGGTTGCGATAGCTGGCGTTTTTCTATTTCTGCCCTCTTGGCTATTTGCTTATTTCGTGGGTAAACCCGATACTGATGGGGTTGTAGATACGGATAAAATATTGGATATAATGCTGCAATTTTATTCTGATAATATATTGCCACTCATTGCTATGGTCTTATTAGCCTCATTTGGGACTTTAGCATATTATGTAATTTTATCGCGCAAAGATTATGATTCCATCGGTAGCGGAATTGCAAGAGCATTGCCGATATTCCCAATATTTTTAATTGTGAATATCATTACTGGTTTACTAACGGGTTTAGGTCTGTTGGCATTCTTTGTTGGTGCATTATATCTAACAGGCCGATTTTCTGCTGTTGCAGGCGTCGTTGCCGCTGAACCAGAACGCGGCATATTGGGCTCTATCAAATATGGATGGTCGCTCACCCATAATGTGGGTTGGATGGCATTTTTGATGATATTCATAGTTTCAATAGTGCTATTCATTGTGGGCTTAGTAGTTGAATTATTTGTTGGACTATTGGCGGCCTTAGCGGGTGGTCAATTACTAATCACCGCAATTTCATCATTGGTAGGGGCCATTGGCTCTGTTATTTTGGCAGCCTTGATGATCGCTATTTATCGCCATTTGAAACCACAGCTCGATGGCAATACTGCTGATGCTTCTGTCAATCAGGTATAATTATTCCCATATTGCTTCGGGCGGTAGGCTCATTAAAATAGCATCAATATTGCCGCCCGTTTTTAGCCCGAATAATGTCCCGCGATCATAGATGAGATTAAATTCGGCATAGCGTCCGCGCCATTTGAGCTGCGCTAATTTTTCGGCCTCTGAAAATTCTTGATCCATTCTTTTGCGCACAATGGCAGGGTATGTGTCCAAAAATGTTTGACCTACATCGCGGGTAAATTTGAAATGACGGTCAAAAGCGGCGTCATCCTCTATTTCTAAATGGTCATAAAATATCCCGCCGACCCCGCGATGGCAATTGCGGTGCGGGATATAGAAATAATCATCGGCCCATTTTTTATATTTCTCATAGACTTCTGGCCCATAGGGCGCGCAAGCAGCGCGGTAAGCGGCATGAAATTCTTTGCTATCCGCGTCATAAGGTATCGGCGGATTTAGGTCTGCACCGCCGCCGAACCAGCGTTTGGCCGTCGCCAAAAATCGTGTGTTCATATGCACCGCAGGAACATGCGGATTGGCCATATGCGCCACCAATGAAATGCCTGTGGCAAAAAAGCGCGGGTCTTGCTCGGCGCCATTGATGCTAGCCGCAAATTCGGGATTAAATTTTCCGCCCACTGTGGAGACATTAACGCCAACTTTTTCAAAGACTTTGCCTTTCATGACGCCGCGCACGCCGCCGCCGCCATCATTGCCGTCGCCCTCTGAGCTATCATCTTCGATACGGTCCCATTCGATAAATTCAAATGCGGCATCGCTGCCTGCTTCGCGCTCTATCGCTGTAAATTCGGCGCAGATTAAATCGCGTAATTGTTCAAACCAAGTGCGTGCGGCTTGCTGTTGTTTATCCAAAATGATGGGCATATTCATAAATCCATATAATGTGGCAATATTATCGTATTAGCCATGCTTAATTATCTTATTAACCTATGCTTATCTCATAAGGTGAGGACCAATGGCAATAATATTTGGAGCAGATTGATATATTATCAGCCTTGCGCAAATTGATCTGTCTGGCGCAATCCTTCGCCCAATGCCATGCCAGCGGCGACCGCGACATTGAGCGAACGAAAGCCTGATTGCATTGGAATATGGATGCGCGCATCGGCGCGCCGATGGACATGGTCTGGAACGCCTGAGCTCTCGCTGCCCATTAATATTATGTCATTGGGTGCAAATGTGGCGTGATGCAGCGCAACAGACCCTTTGCTGGTCATTAAAATTATGCGTTTGCCCTTTTCAGAGGCCATGGCTTCAAAATGTTCCCAATCGCTATGGCGCGTCATCGATGCAGAGGCGGCATAATCCATGCCCGCGCGTTTTAATCCGCGCTCGCCAAATGCAAAACCGCATGGTTCAATTATGTCACAGTGGACGCCAAGGCAGGCGGTTAGGCGCAAAATTGTACCTGTATTTCCTGCTATATCGGGTTGAAAAAGTGCTAGATTCATGGGCGTTATATAACAGCTAATCATTTCTTGTCATCATATTGAAAAAACACTGTTGGCAAATGGGTATAAACAGGGCTATTAGGCCCTTGAATCGGCTATAAATATAGCGAAATATATGTTTCGCATTATTTTATGGCGTTAGGGGACTATCATCGCATTATATTTTACGGTCTGATGCGGGTAAATAAGGCAGAAAAGGCAGGGTGATGGCTGAGCCAGAAATGACAGAAACAAATGAAGGCGGGGAAGTCCGTCGCCGTGATTTTATCAATATAGCAGCAGTCAGCTTTGCTGGCGTTGGCGCAGGAGTAGTGGCTTTGCCGCTCGTCAGTCAAATGTCGCCTAGTGCTGATGTTTTGGCCTTAGCCTCCGTTGAGGTCGATGTATCGTCTATCGAAGTCGGTCAAGCGATCAAAACAACATGGCGCAAGCAACCTATTTTTATTCGTAACCTTACATCTGAAGAAATTGCCGAATCAAAAGCTGTGAATGCCAGTGATTTGCGCGATCCCGCCACTTTTGAAGAGCGTACACTGCCTGGCAAAGAAAATTGGCTGGTGATGCTTGGGGTTTGTACCCATCTTGGCTGTATCCCATTGGGCGCAGCGCAAGGCGAGATTAAAGGCGAATATGACGGCTATTTTTGCCCATGCCATGGTTCGCATTATGATGCCGCTGGCCGCATTAGAAAAGGCCCAGCACCCACTAATTTAGAAGTGCCGGAATTTTCATTCATTTCCGATACTGTTGTGAAAATAGGGTAAAGGAGTCTAAAAATGAGTTTTCCTTGGGCTAATCAGTATCAACCTGAAAATGAATTTATGAAATGGATGGACTCGCGCCTTCCACTTCCTCGTTTAATATATAACGCTATCGGTGCAGGCTATCCCGTACCGCGTAATTTGAACTATTTTTGGAATTTTGGCGTATTGGCTGGCGTTGCATTGGTGATTCAAATTTTAACAGGCGTCATTTTGGCGATGCATTATGCGGCCAATGTTGGTGTCGCTTTTGATAGCGTTGAGCATATTATGCGCAATGTGAACAGCGGTTGGTTATTGCGTTATGCGCACATGAACGGGGCTAGCTTCTTCTTCATCGTTGTTTATATCCACATATTTAGGGGTTTATTCTATAGCTCTTATAAAGCACCGCGCGAAATGGTGTGGCTCTTAGGGTTGGTCATATTCCTACTGATGATGGCGACAGCATTTATGGGTTATGTGCTTCCTTGGGGGCAAATGAGCTTCTGGGGTGCTAAAGTGATTACGGGTCTATTTTCAGCAATTCCGCTGGTCGGCCCTGCTTTGCAAGAATGGCTATTGGGTGGTTTCTCGCCCGATAATGCCACGCTTAATCGCTTTTTCTCATTGCACTTTGTATTACCATTTGTGATTTTTGGTGTGATTATATTGCATATTTGGGCCTTGCATATTCCAGGGTCTTCTAATCCAACGGGTATAGAGATTAAGGGCCAGCAAGATACGATCCCATTTCATCCATATTACACGGCGAAAGATGGCTTCGGATTGGGCATCTTTCTTATATTCTTTTGCATATTGACATTCTTTATGCCGAATTTCTTGGGGCATCCCGATAATTATATCCCCGCGAATGAACTCTCGACGCCAGCGCATATCGTGCCCGAATGGTATTTTTGGCCATTCTATGCCATATTGCGCGCTTTCACCTTTGATTTTCTTTTCATTCCAGCGAAATTATTGGGCGTAATCGCAATGTTTGGATCAATCTTGTTGCTCTTCTTCTTGCCATGGCTCGATAAATCACCCGTGCGCTCGGGCCATTATCGTCCTATATTTCGCAAATTCTTTTGGTTCGGTCTCATCCCATGTATCTTATTGTTGGGATATTTGGGCGGTGCTCCTGCGGAAGAGCCTTATGTGATGCTTTCACAATTGGCTTCGGCCTATTATTTTGCGCATTTCTTAATCATATTACCTATCATTTCAATGACAGAGAAGCCCAAACCATTGCCCAATTCCATCACGGAAGCGGTAACGGGTAAGCCTCTGGAATCGGCGGCATAAAGGAATAATAACATGATACGCTTATTTGGAATCGCTGCTGGTGCTGGCTTTACGCTGATATTGCTCTATTCTTTCGTTATGGGTGCGGTTAATTTTATTAAAGAACCGCCTGTGAAGGCTGTGGAATATTCATTTCATAAGCATCCCGAGAAACCTGGTTTTGCCCATGAAGGCATATTTGGTAAATTTGATCGCGGTCAATTACAGCGCGGCTTGAAAGTCTATCAAGAAGTATGCGCTGCATGCCATTCTATGAATTTGGTGGCATTTCGTAATTTTGAAGATTTGGGCTATAGCGAAGGTCAGATTAAAACGATTGCCAAAAATTGGGCCACCGAAACACCTTCGATTAACCCCGATACGGGCGAAGCATCAACGCGCCCATCTTTGGCGAGCGATCAAATTCCTTCGCCTTATTTGAACGATGTGCAGGCACGGGCCGCGAATAATAATGCTTTGCCGCCTGATTTGTCTTTGATGACCAAAGCGCGCCATGATGGTACAAATTATGTTTATAGTTTGCTCACCGGTTATACCGATCCGCCAAGCGATCTTCCCGAAGAAAATCGCCCTGGAACGGGTCTTTATTATAATGCTTATTTTGCCAATCTGAACATCGCTATGGCACCGCCGCTAAATAGCGAAGGCCAAGTGAGTTATGATGATGGTACCAAAGCGAGCATTGATCAAATGGCGAAAGATGTATCGGCCTTCCTTGCTTGGACGGCAGAGCCGAAAATGGAAGCCCGCAAAAGCATAGGTCTTGGGGTTATTGGTTTCTTGATAGTCTTTACCTTCTTGGCTTATTTCTCTTATCAGAATATTTGGGCTGATTTGAAAGCGCAAAAACGCAAAGATTAATCTCTATATTTTAGTCATAGATAAAGAGCTGCCTTTGGCGGCTCTTTTATTTTATGAAGATGCTGTCAATTTATGCAAAACATTGCGCCGCATTTGATTTTCTATGATTGACTAGTGCGCATCATGCTGGCAATAGCATCGCATAAGCGGGTATAGCATAGTGGTAATGCTCTAGCCTTCCAAGCTAGCTAGAGGGGTTCGATTCCCCTTACCCGCTCCAACTCTCTCACACTATATATCCTATTCTATATATTATGATGGGTTAAGTAACTAATGCGCGTTGCTTCATACCCATAGAGATGAGCAGCGGCTCTTTTTCTTGGATTTTTTGGAAATCAGATTTATCCTTCATATCGTGCCAAGACGATAGGATTAAGGATTGCGCCACCGCCCCGCCGAGCGTTGACCCAGGCCCAGTGATGATGCAATAATCGGGTGCAAATTCGCGTGCTGCAATAGCGATGGCGCGGGTAAAATCATAAGTCTGCGTGACTTGCGTAGCCAATGTATAATCATATAATGCGTCAGTTTCGCATGCTTTGGGCCACCAAATAGAGCCGCGCCCATCAATCAAGGGCAAACGCGGTTGATGGAAAATTTGCGGGTCTATGCTATTTTGCCCTTGAAGCGCGACTGGGTTTTGCAAAATGGTGTGAAAGGCCCCGTGATTATGCAGCCGCATTGGAAATTTACCCAATGCTGGTGCAACGGCCTTTTCAAAAGCATGTAAGCCAGCCTCATTACCCGCCAGAACGAGCATCCCGCCAAGTTCGATAGAGAGATAGAGAGCATGGTCTTTGCGGCTATTAATCTGCGCTAGCTTGGATAATATGTCTTGGCGTTTCTGAGGAATAACGCGCCATTGTTCATCGACAAATGGATAGATAAGCTGTCCGCCGATGAGCGCATCTTGCATCAATCTGCCCATGGTGTTGACAAGGTGAAATCCATCGGCCGCGCTCAATGCTCCTGCACAAGCCAATGCCGAATACCAGCCCATCGAATTACCCGTGACCGCAACCACGTCAATATTTTCGCGATTAAGGGCCATATAATCACCAAGCGTTGCCGCATAGATAAGCGCGGATGCATTATCACCGCGCGTGTGCTGGGCCACCGAATAGCGATCTGCCCCATCAAGTGCGCTTAAGCTTGGTTGCTGCTGCTGCTCTCGGATAGCATCGAAACTGTGCAATAATTTAGCATCAGGAAAATGACGCTGTAGATAGCCAAGTTCCGTCTTATTATAAGTGCCGCGTCCAGGGCATATGATGACTGCTGTTTTCATTGTGCTGCCTTCATTGTACCGCTTTCATCATATTTCGCGCCGCCGTTACAATAGCATCGGCAGACGGCATCGTCGCAGCATAGGCAGGGCCAGTAGCTATGAAGCTATCTTCTGCGCATAATCGGTTACATTTTTTATCGCTATTCTCTGTAAAAAACGCCATTAATGCTTCGGCTAATCCGCCGCTATGGCGCGTTTCATCAACCACTAATATTTGCCCACACGCGGCAATAGAATCCAACAAGGAGTCCGTTGGCAGAGGGTTAAGCCACCGCAAATCAATGATGCGCGCCTCTATTCCTTCGTTTTGCAATATGCGCTGGGCTTGCGATGAGAGGAATATGCCATTGCCAAAACTCACTATCGCTATATCTTTGCCATCGCCATAGTGACGAACTTTGCCAAATGTAGCGCGTTTTTCAGGGGAGGGGTAATGCGATACCCATCCACCATCGCCTTTTTCATGCAAATCGCGCGCCGCATAAAGCGCGATAGGCTCTAAAAATACAACTAATCTCTGTTCCTCTTGCGCCAGCCTAACGCATTCGCGCAGCATCAATGCCGCGTCTTCACCATGGGATGGGCAGGCCAATATTAATCCGGGAATATCGCGCAGAACAGCAAAGCTATTATCATTATGGAAATGGCCGCCAAATCCTTTTTGATAACCAAGGCCCGCGATACGAACAACCATTGGGTTTGTAAATTGGCCGTTGGAAAAGAACGGCAATGTTGCGGCTTCACCCCTTAATTGGTCTTCGGCATTGTGCAAATAGGCCAAAAATTGAATCTCGGGAATGGGCAGAAATTCATTATGCGCTAATCCAATGCCAAGCCCAAGAATAGATTGTTCGTCGAGCAAAGTGTCAATCACTCTGGCGCGACCAAAGCGATCACATAATTTTTGCGTAACGCCATAAACGCCGCCTTTTTTGCCAATATCCTCACCCATGAGGATGATGTCCTTATGCTCAAGCATCAAATCGGCTAAGGCCCAATTGATGATGCGCGACATGATTTGGGGTTCTTGCATTAATTGAATATCATGACCAAATATCTGTTTTCTTGCATCTGTGGTTGGCGCATTGCTATTTTTGATCGCGCGCTTGGGTGGGATGATGCTCGCCATAACAGCACTGGCCGATTGCAGGTGCGGGCGTTTTACGGCTTGTTGGGCAACCCGCTGCACGCTAGCAAGCGTCTGTTGGTAAATGTTTAACGCTTCAGCAGGGCAAAGAGCACCGCTTTGTGATAAGAGGCGCACGCTATGCAGCAACGGATCATTGGCTTCTTCGGCTTCTATCTCGGTACGCGGCATATAGCTTGTCGGCATATCGGCGCCAGCATGACCATATAGGCGCAGTGTGCTGATATGGAGGAAAGCAGGTTTGCGATGCTTGCGCACATATTCTGCAGCATGCATGCCCGTTTGATAGCTGTCATACATATCCAGCCCATCGCAAGAAAAATATTTAAGGGCAGGGCGGTTAGAAAAAACTTCTTGAATCCAATTTTTCGGAGTCTTGGTTGAAATACCGATGCCATTATCTTCGCAGATGAATAATATCGGCAAGGCTATCGATTGATAGGCTGTCCATTGCGCGGTGTTAAATGCGCCTTGCGCCGTGGAATGATTGGCCGATGCATCGCCAAATGAACATATCACGATACTGTCTGTGGCAAGGGGTTTGCCAGCCGATTTCAAATGTTTCGCTAGCCCGAGCGAATAGGCTGTACCCACAGCTTTGGGAAGGTGGCTGGCAATGGTCGAAGTTTGCGGCGGAATATTGAGCGTTTTTGATCCTAATATTTTATGCCGCCCGCCAGAGATTGGGTCTTCGGACGAACAAGTGAAAGACAGCAGCATATCCCATATTATCGATTGACCAGCTATTTGCTTGGAACGCTCTATTTGAAACGCAGCATCGCGATAATGTAAAAATGCCATATCGCTGGGCTCTAATGCGGCTGCTAGCGCAGCCATTGCTTCATGGCCCGATGACCCAATTGTATAAAAGCCTTGCCCGCGCGCTTGCAGGTTACGACTTTCTATATCTAACGCCCTGCTTAGGCAGGCTGATCTATAAATCGAAACAGCAAGGCTGTTAGAGAGCGGTCCATTAGGCGCGTTGCCCAGCGGGAAAATTTCATCAGACACGCATCGTAGAAAATTTTCGTGAACAATTTTTGCACGATCCATTGCTTATCCTTGCTGAAATTTAATTCTCTGTTTGTTTCTAATGACATTTAATGTCAAAACAATGATAGATATAGCATAGCGGATAAAATAATCTAATTCGCTATAGATGGAATGAAGTCATATTGTATGAATAAACCGCAATCCCCTTGTAAGAATATTTGTAGCATCAATAAAAATGGTCTGTGCCAAGGATGCCTTAGAACATTAGAGGAAATAGGGGAATGGGCTAGCGCATCCGATAAACGCAAAAACCAGATTTTAGAAGCTATTGCAGCGCGAAAAAATGGTGCGTGATGGCTGGGCAATCAATCTCATTGAATGTTCACCCTATGAGATAGTCGCTTATGTGCAGTGGCGGTATAGAGTGTATAGGGTAATAGCGGTAAATTTTTGACGCATAGCCATCAATGTGACGCTTAGCGTCATATATTTGACGGATAGAATTATCAAAATTATAGCGGGGGCTGATGGTCTTTTCGCTATGGAAATAGACATAATCCATAATGATTAGAATTTGTCATATTATATTCATTTTTTCAAAACAGCCAATCCACCAATGCTCTGCTGATTATAATAGGCCTATCTTAAATTATTAATGCTGTCCTAAAATTACGGCTAATTTAATTGGGATTGAACCTTATAATCGGCTTAATTTTTTAGAACTGGCACAACCATTGCAAATCTATCCCCATCAGTAACACAGGGGATATAAAATGGCCGATCTTTCTTTTCATAAAGTTCAATTTTGCAATAAAGCGTCGCAAAATGCGAAAAAAATTCGCAGAAGAGATCAATTAATATTGCGTTATAGACCATTGGTTGATGGTGCTGCTAATGATATTTATTACAAAATGTCGCGCGCTATAGAATGGGATGATTTGCAGCAAATTGGTATGCTTGCGCTCGTTCAGGCTGCTGAAAAGTTTGAAGATCGCGGTGTTGGTTTTGCAGCCTATGCCAAATTGCGCGTCAAAGGTGCTATGGTTGATGCTTTGCGCTCGCACAGTGATGAGAGCCGCACCAGCCGCTCAAAGAGGCGCGCGTTGGAGATTGAAAGACAAGAATTAGAACGCCAAACGGGGTGCAAGCCATCGGATAAAATGTTGGCCGCTTCTTTGGGATTGGACGGTAAGGCATGGCTATCGTTGCAATCACAAATCAATCCCATAGAAAAAACATCATTGGATAATAGTTATAGCGACCATGATATGAATTTCAGCGATAGCTCTTTATTGCCCGATCAAGCGATGGAAATGAGCCAGCGCAGCGTATTATTAGAAGAAATGATTGAATCATTGCCGGCTATAGAGGCGCAAATCATTATGATGAGCTATGGTCAGGAGATGAAGCTTGATAAAATAGGAGAAAATCTAGGTATTAGCGCGGCTAGAGTGTGTCAAATTCGTAAAAAAGCGATTGAGAATATGCGCAGCAATATTAATACGCACGATGCATATAAATTAGCCTAATATTAAATATGATTCAATCTTAAACTCCTAAGCAGGCACCCAGCTTAAAACCCAGCCTTAACGATTAAGGTTGGGTTTTTTGTGATGGTAAGCCTATTAATTTATCATTATTGGCATAGGAAAACGGCTCCTGAGAGGTGGGGAATACTCAGAAGCCGTTTAGAGGGGATATTTATGGCTAGAGACATTCTATATCTATAGACATCTCATAAATAAGAACGGTATTGAACCGCAAAAGTTAAATTATCGGATAATTATAGTGTATAGCGTTTCATTTTCTCAACAAAGGTCGTGCGCTTCATGCCCAAAGCCCGGGCCGATTGTGCAATCACGCCATTGGCCTGTTGCAATGCTAATTTCATATATTTTATCTCCTCTTTCTTTAGATGGCTGCGCATATCAAATCCATCGCCCAATACGATGCTATCAAATTCATGGGGCATTTCATTGCCAGGCGAAACGGCAATTTCGGGCTGTTCAAAATATGCAATTTTCTGTTTGATAATACCCATGTTTAATAAAGAGAGAATATGCGGCGCATCGAGCCTCTTAGAGGATTGAAACAAAGAGGCGCGCGCTACAAAATTACGCAGCTCTCGAACATTACCCGCCCAATCATGGTTGATAAGAGCGCGCCAGCCAGTCTCATCAATCATAAGCTGTTTATTTGATATGCGTTCGTCAAAATATTCTATTAAAGCTCTGACATCATCGCGCCTATCGTTCAGCCTAGGTATAGAAATAGAAAGCACAGATAGCCGATAATAGAGATCTTCTCTAAACGCGCCTTGGCCAATGGAATGACCAATATCTTTATTTGTGGCCGCAATGATGCGCACATCCACTTTCTTTTCTCGCCCGCCAATAGCACGAATCATTCCGTCTTCCAATGTTCGCAATAGCCTTATTTGCAGGTTCAATGGCATGTCACCAATTTCATCCAAAAATAGGGTGCCGCCATTGGCTTGTTCGAACAGGCCCATATGCTCTTTATGCGCCCCCGTGAAAGCCCCTTTGCTGTGACCAAATAATTCAGATTCGATAAGTTCGCTCGCAAGCGCACCGCAGTTGAGGCAAATAATGGGTTTGTCGCGGCGCGGAGATACGGCATGTATAGCCTGAGCTGCGACTTCTTTGCCGCTGCCGGTAGGGCCTGTTATTAAGATGGGGCTAGATGATGGTGCTGCGCGTGCGATCATTTGTTTTACTGTGCGGGCTGCAACGCTCGTGCCTATGAATAATGTATCAATCTTATTGTGTAACCGCTGGTCTTGATCGCTAATTAAATCAAATTTTTCTTGTAAAATATCATCACTAAGACCCGTATTTTTCTGTGCGTTTATTGCCTTATTATTGGTCTTAGCAAATTTATTTTGAACCAATAGTGCCATATCCAAATCCTCCAATGAAGAGAGTAAGCGAGAGAAGCTGGGGCTATACCTTCTCTGTGCAGGACTTAAATGTGCAGTATCATGATTAATGAAATATTATCATATAGCAATGCTCTATCCATAGTGGAGAGAGCATCGCTCTATAATCCTCTATTATGGATTATAGTTTTTTCAAATTAGGATTAAATGGGCTATTTTTTCCAGGTACCGCTATTTCTATACTTGGATTTGATATTGCCATTAGTTGGCAAGTTAGAACCACCAAATTGTTTTTCACCGCCCGCTTTTTGGGCTTCTTGAGAATAATCTGGCTCTGCATATTGCGCAGCGCGATTGGGCGTCACAGATGCAGCGCGATTGGAGGTCACAGCAGATGCAAATGGTATCGCGCTATCGGCTTTGGTTTGCGCTGCTAATTCTTTGGCATAGGCTTTTTTTTCTGCCTTTTCAGCCGCAATACGAAATTTACGTTCATATTCTTTTTGCAGCTCCATAGGATTAAGCTGTTTGCGCGGCTGATATTTTTTTGCTTTAGGGCCAGGGAATGGCTCGCGGCCAGCATAGCGTTTGAAAAATGCGGATGGCCTGCCTGCGCTTCCTTTCCACCGATAAAAACGGTGCGCCCCGACTGTGCCAATAAAATCTAAGCTTGGCGCCCAATAAGGGCTAATCTGTGTTGTATGATAATGGGTTGCTGTGCCAACGGGTGCATATATTTTTCCCGCAAGCGCATCTGCGGCGACGCGGCGCGCGCGATTCCAATAAAATCTGCTTGGCGTGCGGGCCATTGACCCATCACAACTATAAGAGAATTGACAGCCTGTTCTGCGCTCAGAGCCTTGATAAATTACGCCGCACACAGATGTAGGGTAGGTTGGGTGACGCAAACGGTTTAATATCACTTGTGCCACGGCGCGTTGACCAGAGTCAGGCTCGTTTGCAGCTTCATAGTAAATTGCGTCGGTTAGACATTTTAACGCCCGCGTATATCCAGCGTTGCGCGGGTCGATTACAAATGGGCCAACCCCTTTTTGGTTGGGCAGGCGTTGCTGGCCCTTATCGCTCGCCACGGCGAAAGAGAAACCATCAATATCGGAGGCGAATAGATTGTCATTACCAAGTCCCGCCAAATCATCCAAAGGCTGGGATTGAGCATTATCAAAATCAGTGCCTTCGCGATCATCTTCGGTAAAATAAAAAGCGGATCCTGGGAAATTTTTAGCCGCCATTTCGGCTTCTACTAGGCCCGTTTCAGAGAGCTTCACATCTTGCGCTTGCGCCCAAAAGTTGCTCGAAGATGGGCCCAATATCGCCAAAGAAAAGGCAATGCTGATGATAATGATTTCACGCATACCAACTAGACGTCGCCTGTTGCGTGCGGTCTTTCTTTGGCCATCATGAATTGGCGGAATGTTAATCTGGTTATTGGGCAAACTACTGTAACCTTCGCGAATCTACTATTTAACGCTATTGTGTAGAGCTGCCTTATTAGACCAAAACACGAGTCGAATCACTCTACATATGTCTGATGTGCCAGCTTGGGACGGGTGGTGCAACCATAATTAATTAACCATGAAATAACCAATGGAAAACCTAGGTTTAATGTAAAAATTTCTATTCCAGAGCCAGAAAGAATTTATGGATATGGTTAATGAATATGCACCATTTTTGAAAATTTTGATGCCAATAAAGTTCAAACGGATTTCATTTATTCATTATTATGCAAAATCTTCTTATAGATCACTAGCCTTTAGAGCAGTGATGGGGTAACGTTAATTTGAATGAAAAAATCAAATTTATGCGTGTAAGAAAAGCACTTCATTAGGATTATCTGATGCCGAAACTTAAGTATAAAATCTCTCTTTTATCGATATTATTGCTTGTCTCTGCATGCAACGGCGAGGGAGACGCCGAACGAAGCGGAACGATTGCTGAAAAAACCCCAGGCCGATTTGCGCCTATAGCCGATACAATTGCAGGCGATGCGATCGCGACGACCGAAGCCAAATTTGCAAGGCTAGCATTGGATTGTGTGGCCCGCCAATATCCCAATAAAATTGCACATGTGCTTTCCAGCGGCGAAGATGTGAAATCTCCGCAAGAATTATATCCGATTTTCTACGGTTGTTTCGACTGGCACAGCTCTGTTCATGGGCATTGGTTATTGGTGCGTTTATGGGGGCGTAATGATGTCCCCGAATTAGACGCAGATATAGAAGCATTATTGGATAATAGTTTTACGCCAGAAAAAGTAGCCATCGAACGGCAATATTTTCTTGGCAATGACCGCGATAGTTTTGAGCGGCCTTATGGTGTGGCTTGGTATTTCCAATTAATGACCGAATTGCGCGACATTAGCAAAGGCCAGGGTGCAAAAGCCCAAAAAGCAAAACAGCTTATGGAAATTATGGCGCCGTTGGAATTTGTAATCATTGAGAAATTAAAAAAATGGCTGCCCAAATTGGCTTATCCTGTGCGCATTGGCACCCACAATCAAACGGCCTTTGCTTTTGGACTGATATTGGATTGGGAACGCGCTGGCGGCGATGCGGGTCTAGGGCGGCTTGTGCGCGATAAAAGCCTCGAATTTCATCAAAATGATGAAAATTGCCCCTTGGGCTATGAGCCATCGGGCGAAGATTTTCTCTCGCCTTGCTTGATGGAAGCCGATTTGATGCGCAGACTATTGCCGCCGCAAGAGTTCTCAACATGGCTGAGTAAATTTTTGCCCAATATTCCTATAGATGACGCTGGTTTTCGGGATGGCGATCGGGATGGTGATTGGTTGAAAATTGGCATTGTCAATGATCCCAGCGATGGGAAGCTAGTGCATATTGATGGTCTTAATTTATCTCGGGCTTGGGCGCTCGATGGTATAGCAAGCGCATTGGCAGAAGATGATCCGCGCATAGCCTCATTAGATGCGGCTAAAAAAGCGCATGCAAAATCCGGTTTGGAATCGGTATCGGCTGCGCATTATTCTGGTAGTCATTGGCTGGCTAGTTTTGCAACATATTATATCACGCGGCGCGGTGTTACGATTGAAACAAAAGCAGCAGAAACGCCAGTTTTGGAGAGTGATAAAGCCTCAAGCGATGATAAAGCCCTAAGCGGTGACAAAAAAGTGACTGGCGAGTAAATCGTCCTATTTGCGCTGAGGTAAATTGAATAATATCACTCGAAAAATTGCCGATTTTCTGATATTTCGATGAAAAACCCCTCTATATGATGACGTTTGAAACTAATAATATCTAGGCGATTGTAAAAATAGTCTATAGCGATGATATGAATATTTAAGGCGAACGGAGAATTAAAATGGCGAATTGGACGCCGCAAAGCTGGCGCGATCATAATGGTATTCAAATGCCAACCTATCGCGATGTTGCTGCATTAAATGCGACAGAGGAAAAGCTTGGTTCTTATCCACCGCTGGTATTTGCTGGTGAAGCTAGAAGCTTGAAAGCTGATTTGGCCGACGTGGCAGAAGGCAAAGCCTTTTTATTGCAAGGCGGCGATTGTGCAGAGAGTTTTGCCGAATTTCACCCCAACAATATTCGCGATACATTTCGCGTCATATTGCAAATGGCCGTTGTGCTAACCTATGCATCGAAACAACCGACGGTAAAATTAGGGCGTATGGCAGGGCAATTTGCCAAACCGCGCAGCAGCGATGTCGAAAATATTGATGGCGTCGAATTACCAAGCTATCGCGGCGATATTATCAACGATATTGCCTTTGAAAAAAAGGCCAGAGAGCCCGACCCAGAGCGTATGGTAAAAGCCTATAGCCAAGCGGCTGCTACGCTCAATCTATTGCGCGCATTTAGCCAAGGCGGCTATGCTAATTTGAAGCAAGTACATGGTTGGACATTAGAATTTATGGGCCGTAGTCCATGGGCAAAGAAATTTTCTGACATGGCTGATAAAATTGGCGAAGCCTTAGAATTTATGGAAGCATGCGGCATCAATCCCGATACTGTTCCGCAGTTAAAAGCGACTCAATTTTATACCAGCCACGAAGCTTTATTATTGCCCTATGAACAGGCCTTAACACGCCAAGATTCGATAACGGGTAAATGGTATGATACTTCTGCGCATTTTCTATGGATTGGCGATAGGACACGTTTTGATGGCAGCGCACATGTTGAATTTTTGCGCGGTATAGATAATCCGATTGGCATGAAGTGCGGCCCATCTTTGGAACCAGATGCCCTGCTGCCTATGCTCGATACATTAAACCCCAATCGTGAAGCTGGGCGGATGACGCTGATAACACGCTATGGCCATGATAAGATTGAGTCTGGCTTACCAAAATTAGTGCGCGCCGTCATGCGCGAGGGGCATCCCGTAACATGGTCATGCGACCCTATGCATGGGAATGTTATCAAATCGGACAGCGGGTATAAAACTCGCCCATTTGAGCGTATATTGGCCGAAGTAAGAGGCTTTTTTGCGGTGCATCGCGCCGAAGGTAGCATCGCTGGGGGCATCCACTGTGAAATGACGGGTCAGAATGTGACCGAATGCACCGGCGGTGCGGTGGCCGTTACCGATGAGAGTTTAGCGGATCGTTATCACACCCATTGCGATCCGCGCTTAAATGCGGCGCAATCGATCGAGCTTGCATTTTTATTGGCAGAGATGCTCAATCGTGAAATATCTGAACGCAATAGTTTGGCGGCATAATTGATATGGAACAACCATCAGGAAAACCACCATTATATCATTATGTAACAACCAATCGTACCGTTCAGCGCGGTGTGACATTTGGCTCCACCTTAGCGATAGCGGTAAGTTATGTGGCTAATGAGTCGATTATCTGGGCAATAATTCATGGTCTATTTTCATGGCTTTATATCATTTACTTTATTCTAACCCAATCTTAACCACTAAAAATAATGATTAATCACATTATATATTAGCTTATTTGTAAAATTTTTGTTACAAATAGAGCAATGCTTAAAATGGTGTTGAACAGGAGATATTATGAAAAATATTGGGCCTATAGCTGCTTTTGCATCATTATTTTTATTGGCTGCTTGTAATCACCCCCTAGAAACTAATATTTCAACCCCCACTGTTTTGCAAAGCAAGACATTTCAATTCGCCCATACGGTTGAAAATAGAAGCGATGCTTATATTTTAGCACAAAAATTGGTCAGAGATAAGTTGACCAAGAGAGGCTATCGTCAGGTGGATGATGGTCAATTATATGTCACGATCACGCTGTCTCAGCGCGATGCGGCAAGCTCTGTCAGCGTTCAAAATGAAGATGGTAAAGCGGTCATATCGGAATCTACGGATGATGTATTTTTGAAGTTTTGCGATGATAATGTTATAAAATTATCGCTGAAAATGTATGATATTAACGATGGTAGCATTCATTATGAAGGTGCTGCAGCGCAGAGAAGATGCGATATTGATGAGCAAAATAGCATGCGCTATTTAACGAGTGTCGCTCTATCAAATCTGTTGCCGGTTAATTAATCACTCATCATTTTCTATCGACTCTGGAATCAATATACTGAAAATGGCACCGCCATCGCGTTTATTATCCGCTGAAATGCTACCATGATGCCGTTCAATCACTGCTGAGACAAATGATAAACCAAGGCCCGTCCCCTGAGCACGGCCCTCATTACCACGATTGGTTGTGAATTTTTCAAATAAAATCGGTAGCATATCGCTATCAATACCATCGCCTTGATCTTCTATCGTGATGCTCACCATAGTGGTTTTGCCAAACTCCATATTCTTAATTTTGACCGCGATATTAGAATTATCGGGGCTAAATTTTATAGCATTGTCGAGCAAGTTCATGAAAGCGCGCGACAGGCTGTCTGCTTCGCCGATGATAAAAGTTCCATCGTCGATATTGCTAAGATCAATCTTGATACCTCTCTCATTTGCGAGCGGCCATAGGGAATCAATCACCTCTTCGACTAAGCTGTCTATTAATAATTCTTCACCGTCAAATGGGGTTTCGCCCATGCGGGCAATTTCAACAAAATCTTGCGCTAATTGCAATGTTCGTTTTGAATTATTGGCAATGCTTTGTTTGGCTTGTTCGTCGATTTTCCCATCGAGCAGAGCTAGAATAGCCGATTGTGGGGCGCGCATATCATGCGAGAGTAATTGCAACATTTCCTCGCGCTGCGAATCTGCACGGGCTAGCGCGGTAATATCGGCCAAATAATGGATATAGCCTCTATATTCGCCTTCATTATTGCGCAATGGTACACGGCGCATAACAAAATTACGGCCCCGCGGCGATGTGAAACGGGCATAGCTGCTGCTGTAATTATCCACCATCCGCACTATTTCTTCTTGATCGATGATGATGTTGGCAGAATCTATATCGCTTGCATCAATATATTGCCAAACAGAGGGCCTGTCCTCTTTGCGCACCAATGTATCAATAGCATTGGATAAATCGCCGCCTACCAAATTACTGTCGATGCGTATATTCAAAATATCATTTGATAAAATGACTTCATTATCCATGTTGATAACGAACATTGGATCGGGTAATCCAGAAAGAGTATCGGTAACGAAACGGCGCAAATCACGAATATTATCAATGGCTTGATCGAGCGTATCGCGCTGTTTTCCGACCAAATCGATTGATTTTTTTTGAATTAGGCCGAGCGGCGAGCTATCTTCATCGCTCTCCAATTCCCGAAGTTTTTTCCCCATATAATAGCTTATCGCCTGCAATCGGCGCCAACCCCATAGCGGATATGCCAATAATAAAGCGGCCAAAGCGGGGCCAGGTGGAAACCAATATCCAAAATATAAAAATGCTGCGCTCGAAATTAATAGAGCCAAGAATATCAGGCCTGAAGCCATTAGAATAAGACGCGGTTGCCAGCGCAGAAAGCCGAGCAAAAGTATCCAAATGGGCAGCAAAGATATGAGGGCACTTTGCCAAAGTGAGAGAGGTGTCACAAAGTCATCACGCTCTAATGCCCCTAACATATTTGCGATAATCTCAACGCCTGGGGTCAGGCTACCATTGCTAGAGGGGGTGGGGTAATTATCGCCTAAACCAGCGGCTGTGGCCCCAATGATAATATCTTTCCCGCGCACTGAATCTGGCAACATAGTATCATTTGCAGCTTCGCTATATGAAATAGTTGAAATGCTGCCGCTTGCGCTAAATGGAATCAGGACGGGCGCATCGCACAATGGTTTTTTGAGTGCCTTTTGCAGGGTTGCAGAGGGCTTATTATGGCGATTTTGATAAATGCGCTCCATCAAATGCGGCCATTGCGGTGCCTCTTCTGAGGCTTGGAAGCAAATATTATTTTTTCGCAAAATACCGTCATTATCAAATGCTAAATTAACATGGCCTAAGTTTTTCTGGTGATTGAGGGGGTCTAAGAATAGCGGAGCAGGAAGTATCGTATCAAAGGCTCTGCCATCATTGCCAGGCGTTACAAAATGGAGCGGGAGAAAGATTGCTGGCTCATTTGATTGCGTTTCTAATGCGCTAAGCGGATCGCCATAAAGGGCTTTGGAAAGCGAGACATCAGCCTCTGGTTCGCCTGTCTCGCTCAGGATAATATCAAGCGATATTGAGCGCGGCTCTAATTTTTTAATATTATTGATAACTTGCGCATGTTGGTCGCGTCCCCACGGCCATTTTCCAAATTCTTTCAAGCTAGCGTCGTCGATTGCGACTATCAATATTGCGTCATCTGCTGTTGGCCTAGCGCTTTCGCTTAAGCCATCATAGAGCAAATTATCGAATGATGCGGTTATGTCCCAATGTAAAAATGCGATAATGACTCCATTGGCAAGCAATGCAATAATAATCCATTCGATAATAAGGCGCAGGCGAAATGTCATATAATATCTATTAAGGGATGCAGGTAAATGCGCAAGCCATCACAAGCCATTAATTGGCCAAGATAAGCCATTTATAAGCCATTATTCTGGGTCATTATTCTGCTATTTTGAGCCATCGCAAACCATTATTCTGGGCCAATGGTTAATGATTGATATTCAGTCCAATTGGTATGAACCTCGCCTTCATCAAAAATCATAGTGCCCAAACGCCATACATATTCGCCTTGGCTAATATTGGATAATAAAATATTATTTGATTTCAACCCTGACTCATCAATAATGGCTATCTCACTCTTGGGTTTGTCTTTGCCATTGCTGGCGAAGAATTGGAAATGAAAGCTTCTATTGGTTTCGCTATTGGCAGACCATTTGAATAATAGGCCATTATCATCCTTGGCGGCTTGTGCTTTAACGCTATTTTGTAAACGCTTAAAGGAATAGGTATTATATAGCCCTTCGATGCCATTCACGGATATTGCAGAGGCCCGTAAAAAATAACGCCCATTATCAAGCGATGGCAAAGTCAGGCTGTTGCCATCGATAATTTTATCCTCAAACTGCTCTAAAAAGCTCGCATCATTGGCCAGCGAGATGCGATATTTATTGGCCCCTTTTACAGGAGCAATTTCAAAGCTAATATTTTCATTTTTTTGAATGTCGGTGCCATTGATGACCTCTGGAGCAGGCAAGAGCTTCTCTTTAATTTCTCTGCCCGTTTTGGTGACAGCCAAACCATTACCAGCGGGCAAAGGAACTTCTCTGTTGGTGATGCTATTCGATACCGAGAGGCGGCCTTCGACGACCTCGGCAATGGCATTGTCTGTACTATCATCAACCCGCATTTGAAATTCGGTTCCCCTTACGGCGGAAACCGCTTTTGGGGTGCGAATTCTAAAACGATCATTGCTACCGCGTAATGGAGATACTTTTGTACGGCTGCCGCCTCTCATTATATCAAAATCATAATCAATCGCACGTTCAATGACATAGCGGCGCATGCGTTTTAGGGTGACATTGCTGTTGGATGGCAATGATATTTGTGATCCATCTTCTAATGCCAATGACATGAATGACGAACGGCCTGTGTTGATAACAGCCCCCTCGCTTATCACATCACCGACTTTATAACGCTTTGCTTCCTCGCCTCTATTATCCGCAATTAATATATCGCCGCGCAAAGAGAGTATCTCGGCTCGGCTTTGTTTATAGAGCAAATATTGGCGCGGTAAAAATAATGTAGAGCCAATTTTCAAACGTTTATTATTGTCGATGCCATTATATTTTTGAATCAGGCGATAAGATATTTCGGGACGGATATATTTATTCTTTATTTCCAGTAATGTATCCCCAGATTGGATGATATAAGGGATAGCATTTTTTTTCACTTGCGTATTGGCATTGGCAGGCTGCATCATCGCTAATAGCAGCATCGATAAGATGAGAAATAGCGCAAGACTATATCTCATCATTGCCGTTTTTGATGATGGTGCTGACTCTATGTTTCCAATATTATACATGCTCATCCCTTAAACTATATTTTATGCATTCACCCCTACATGATAAATGACAGAAACACACGCTAATATAATTATGCAACATGAACGGGCCATGAGGTAATAGTAAATATTTGTAATTTATCAGTTCAATGTTTCCAAGCGGTACCCATAGCCAAATACAGTGAATATCCGAAACCCATTTTCTGGTTTCAAATTCAGCTTCGATCTCACCCGAGAAATATGCATATCTAGAGTACGTGTGGTCAGAGCCGCGTTGGTGCGCCATATCGTTTCCATGATATAATCACGCGACATTGTCCGATCACGATTACGGAACAATAGATCGATTAGCTCAAATTCTTTGGCTGTAAGCGTGACTTCTTTGCTATCATACATGACTTTATGGTCAATTCTGTCTAAGGTATATTTACCATAGACCGCTTTGGTCTCAAAAGAGCCGCTAGTTGTTGAACGCCTTAGCATTGCCGAAATACGAGCCGCAATAACGTTTCGATCTTCTGGTTTTGTAATATAATCATCAGCACCAGCATTGAGCGCAGCAGTAATGTCATTTTTGGCCGTGCGGCTTGTCATCATGATAACAGGAGGAGCCTCTTTAATAGCTTCTTGCATCCAATTTAGAACGGCGAGACCATCTTTTTTGGGCATGTTCCAATCTAGGATGACCAGATCAAAAGTATCGCGCATCAATCCCTGAGATAGACGCTCTCCGTCTGGAAAAGTTACAACAATATGTTCCAATTCTTCTAAAATAGAAGTCATGAAATCTAAAACATCTTGATGATCGTCGGCTAGTGCTATGCGCATTAATAATTCCTACTAATATTATTTGTACAATTACTGCGTACACATATTTTACACTTGGAACAATTGTAAAGCAGTTTGATTTACAAACCTTTACAAATTACTTTTAGTTCTTGCTATTATTCCATATATTTGAGAAACTAGAACGATAATTAAATCTTATGGAGAATAATGCTATTGATGATTCGAATGCGATGAAAATTAGCATCATCAAAAATGGCTGGGGTGGCAGGATTCGAACCTGCGCATGCCGATACCAAAAACCGGTGCCTTACCGCTTGGCTACACCCCAGCAGTCGACTTTGCATCGACGAAAGCGGCTATTATCGAACTTATAAGAATAGAGCAATAGCTAGTGTTACTTTTTTTAGAGAATTCTCGCAAAGTTTAATATTGAATTTTACTCATGCTTCTAATTTCACGGCCCAACCATAAGGATCAAGCCCAATGCATTTTTGAATATTGGTAATTTGTTGGCGCAATTCAGTCGTTAATGCGCCAGGTTCGCCCTTGGCGACAGTGAAATTACCATCGCGCGAACATATGTGGCCCACCGCTGTTACAACGGCCGCTGTTCCGCAAGCAAATACCTCTTTTAACACGCCATTATTGGCATCATTGCGCCATTGGTCGATGGAATAGGGCTGCTCTTTTACATCATAACCTTTGTCGCGCAGCAATGTGATTATCGATTTGCGCGTGATCCCAGCTAATATTGTTCCAGATAGCGGCGGCGTGATAACGGTCTTATCATCGCAGAGGAAAAATAGGTTCATACCGCCCAATTCTTCGACCCATTTGCGCTCTGCTGCATCCAAAAATACGACTTGGTCGCAGCCATTTTCAATAGCCTCGGCTTGCGCGGATAGGCTGGCCGCATAATTTCCGCCGCATTTGGCCGCACCAGTTCCGCCAATGGCCGCGCGGCTATACTCTTCGGACACCCATATGCGAATGGCGGGTGAGCCGCTTTTGAAATATCCGCCCGCTGGAGATGCTATGACCATATAGATATATTCTTTGGCAGGGCGAACCCCCAAAAACACCTCGCTGGCGAACATAAAGGGGCGCAAATAGAGCGAGCCGCCGTCAATGTCGGGAATCCAATCTTGGTCAATTTTTACTAATTGTTTGACCGATTCAACGAACATATCTTCGGGCAATAATGGCATGGCCATACGCTTTGCCGATTGCTGGAATCGGCGTGCATTTTCATCAGGGCGAAATAGGGCTGCGCCATCATTGGTGCGATACGCCTTCATCCCTTCGAAAATTTCTTGGGCATAATGTAAAACACAGGTTGCTGGGTCGAGAGAGATAGGCTCTCTTGCGGTAATTTGCGCATCATGCCAGCCCTTATCTTCGCTATATTTAAGGATCGCCATATGATCGGTGAAGACAGTGCCAAACCCTGGATCGCGCAAAATATCCTGACGTTCTTGTGCCGAGACAGGGTTTATATTGGGCTGAATGTCAAATTTCATGATATTTATCTCATCTCATTGGGCGCATATTATATCTGCGGATAATGATGTTGTTAACAGGATAGGGTTGCCAATCTCTTACCATCATGGATATATACGTCAACATGGCTGACCCTTATAAAATAGAATCGCGCGATCGAAATGTCTCTATCGGCGCATCGCCGCTCTTTTTGCGCGAAGATGAAATCAGACGCGGTGCGGAATTATTATATTTCGGCTATACCCGTTTGACCGCAGCTATTGATACTAGATTGGCCAAGCAAGGATTGGGCCGAGCGCATCATAGAGCGCTGTATTTTATCGCGCGTAAGCCCGATCTCACCGTTGGAGAATTGCTCAGATTTTTGGCGATTACAAAACAATCTTTGGGCCGCGTATTAAGCGAATTAACGAACAGAGATTTAATCGAGACGCGCCCTGGCCTATCGGATAGGCGGCAAAAATTATTGCGGCTGACCGAGAGCGGCGCAGCATTAGAGGCGCAATTATTTGATGATTTGCGCCAAGGCTTGTCCAATGCCTATACCAAAGCAGGACAAGATAGCGTATCTGGTTTTTGGCGGGTGTTAGAGGGATTAATTCCCGCAGAAGATCTACCGATGATCGCAGCATTGCGCAAATTGGGTTAGAGGGAAATATGACAGATATTATTGCTACTTTGGAAAAGATTATTGCGCAGCGCAGAACATCCTCAGCCGATACAAGCTATGTGGCAAAGCTAGCGAGCAAAGGACGCGCTGAAATCGCCAAAAAATTAGGTGAAGAAGCTGTCGAAACGGTGATAGCCTCTATGATAGGGTCAAAAGAAGAGATGGTGGCCGAGTCGGCTGATCTATTGTTTCATCATTTGATGCTGCTCGCGGATATGGATATTGATTTTGCCGATGTGTGCACAGAGCTTGAGCGGCGTGAGGGTGTCTCTGGCATCGCTGAAAAAGCCAATAGAATATGATGATGAACGCGCTCAATATGCATATAATTGACATAATATAAGGCAGGCAGAAATGGCGATTGATCCAACATTAGAATATGATGATAATAATATTTTTGCAAAAATATTGCGTGGTGAAATCCCCAATAAAACGGTTTATGAAAATGATTATGTCCTTGCTTTTCATGATATAAATCCGCAAGCACCGTATCATATTTTGGTCATTCCAAAAGGCGCTTATGTCAGTTGGGATGATTTTTCAGCACGCGGCAGCGATACCGAGATAGCTGAATTTGTGCGCGGTGTGGGTCATGTTGCGCGTGCGGCTGGCATGGTGGAGAGCGGCTATCGTCTCTTGGCCAATATCGGCCGCGATGCCCATCAAGAAGTTCCGCATTTGCATGTGCATATTTTTGCAGGGAAATTGCTTGGCCCTATGTTAAATAAGGGCTAAACGAAATTTTATTACACAATAATAAGGGTGTTAAACGCCGGATTTTTGGGAGAGAATAATGGTAGCAGTAAAACAAGAAGGTTGGTCATCGCGCACCGCCTTTATCTTAGCAGCGGTTGGAGCTGCCGTTGGTTTGGGCAATATATGGCGTTTTCCAACGCTTGCTGGCGAAAATGGCGGCGGCGCATTTGTGCTCATCTATATTGCGTGCGTTGTTTTAATTGGACTACCGTTGGTTTTATCGGAGATTTTAATCGGCCGTAATGGTCGCGCTGATGCTTATCATAGTGCCGAGAAATTAGCCTCAGACTCGAATGTTAGTAAAGGCTGGGCTGCTTTTGGTGGTATCGGTATCAGCGCCGCTTTCCTTATCCTTACTTTTTACAGCGTGATTGCGGGCTGGGTGCTCTATTATGTCGGCGTCTTTATCGGTGACTTTTTTGGTAATTTAATCAGCGGCGATCCTTTTGCGGGGGCATTGCTCAATGAGACAAAGGAAGAAATCCCGCAGCGCATGGATAATCTTTTTGAGAATAATAGAATATTATTATCCATGCATGTAATATTCATGTTTCTGACCATCGCCATTGTCGCGCGCGGTGTGACCGATGGTATTGAAAAAGCGGCTACCTATTTGATGCCGATATTTTTTATCTTGTTGGTCTGTATCACCATTTATGGTGCTTTTGTGGGTGAGTTTGCCAAAGCCATAGCCTTTCTATTTACCCCCGATTTTTCCAAACTTAGTCCTAGCGTTGTCAATGAAGCGCTAGGACAGGCCCTATTCTCGATGAGCGTGGGGAGTGCTGCGCTTATCACCTATGGCGCTTATGTTCCCAAAGAAACAAAATTGGCGCCTACTGCTGGGATGATTGCTTTTGCGGATACGGGCGTGGCCATAATCGCTGGCCTGATGATTTTTCCAATTGTATTTTCGGCTGGTTTGGACGTTGCTGCTGGCTCGACATTGGTATTTAAATCGCTGCCAATCGCATTTCAATCCATGCCCGCTGGCTCTTTTATTGGTATGTTATTCTTTGTGCTGATTTTCTTTGCGGCTCTCACCAGCTCTATATCGCTTTTGGAGGCCGTTGTGGCTTGGGCGATTAAGAAGTTTCAATGCAGCCGTGCTATAGCTGCATGGATTGTAGGGGGACTAATCTTCTTAGTAGGCGTAGCCTGTGCGCTTTCGCTCAATATATGGAGCGAAATTAGAATATTGGGATTCTGGACTATTTTCGCTGAAACCAATATTATGGACATGATTGATGGCTTTGTCGGCAAAATATTGCTGCCCGTGGCGGCTTTAATCACGACTATATTCATTGGTTGGAAAGCGGATAAGAAATTGGTGGATGGCCAAACGTCCTTAAACGGCGGTAAATTGGCTTTTTATCGTTTCTTGACAGCTTGGGTCAGCCCAGTAGCGGTTGGTTTAGTCCTAATATTCGGATTATTCCCAGACTTATTGCCCAATTAATATTAGGACAGTTAATATTGGACGAAATTCATCGCCCGCTGGCCATCCCCCTTGGTGGGGGTGCCAGATTGGGGCGGGTGAATAATTTCCCTTTCTCCGCATATAATATCAGCATTAATGCAATCACGCCCGTGCTAGCAAAACCGATGGAGACGGGCAGCATAGTGCCATCAAATTGTTGGCCGATAAGCGCGCCCAATAATGCGCCTATTAATGTACGCAAAAATGTCTGAAACGAAGATGCTGTTCCCGCCATCGCGCCAAATGGTTGCATAGCGATGGCGCTGAAATTAGAGGATGTAAATCCGATCATCGCCATATTTACGGTGATGACAATGATGAAAAGCGTCAAAGATTGCGGATAGAAATAGGCCGCTGCTATTTGCAGAAAACCGCACAATATGAACATGAATAATGCGCTATGCGATACGCGCCGCGTGCCAAAGCGCATGACAATTTTACTGTTGGTGAAATTAGTAACGGCGATACCAATGGCGATAATAGCAAATCCATATATGAAAAAATCTGCTGCACCAAAGGTAATATCGAATATTTGTTGGGCGCTGCTCAAATATCCATAAAGGCCAGCTTGGGTCATACCGCTTGCCCCAATATAGGCGGTGGCATGGCCATTGGAGGCGACATATTTCCAAGTTTTTGCGATGAGCTTGGGCTTAATCGGGATGATATTTTTAGGGTCTAATGTTTCGGGTAAACGGCGCGAAATCCAAAAGGCCATGATGATCGCAATGCCCGCTAGACCAAAGAAAATATAGTGCCAGCTAGCCCCCCATAATATCGCCTGTCCAATGCTCGGCGCGATAATAGGCACAATCATAAAGGTCAGAAATATCAGCGACATGCGTTTGGCCATCGCATCGCCTTCAAATTTATCGCGTATGATGGATATGACCAGCACACCCATGGCCGCGCCGCACAGCCCTTGTGCTAGCCGAAGCAGCAGAAATAGAGTGAAATTGGGCGCAAAGCAGCTCGCAAGGCTGAAAAAAGAAAATAGGCTTATCGTCGATAGCATGATGGGCTTTCGGCCATAGCGATCTGATAATGGGCCATAAATTATAGCCCCTGCGCCCATACCCACCAAATAAATACCGATGATATATTGCACCTCATTACCGTCCAATCCAAAGGCAGATTGTAGCGCAGGAAAGGCGGGAAGCATCGAATCTAAGGCCATTGCATTGAGCGCCATTGTAAGTGCCATCATCCATGTTAATTCGATGGGGCTTATGGGCAGATCATTGGAAGATTCATCTGATATTTGCGCGTTCATCCTCCTCCCATGCGCTTTTCTATTTGGTTTGACCAGATAAAAGGGGGCTATTGCGCCCTATCTATATTTATGCCGATATGGTTGCACGATTGCCGCGCAGCCCGTAAATCAAAAGCATGAGTAATGAATCGCTCCCTGACGATCGCAAGGATGATGGTCGCAAAATCATCCATATCGATATGGATGCATTTTTTGCTAGCGTAGAGCAGCGCGATAACCCTGAATTACGCGGCAAAGCTGTGGCCGTGGGCGGGAGTGCAAAACGCGGTGTGGTGGCCGCTGCTAGCTATGAGGCGCGGCTATTTGGTGTCAAATCAGCCATGCCATCGAGTATAGCGAAAAGATTATGCCCAGATTTGATTTTTGTAGCGCATAGGTTTGATGTGTATCGGCAAGTCTCTCAGCAGATTAGAGCGATATTCGCCCAGCATAGCGATATGATCGAACCGCTCTCGCTCGATGAAGCTTATTTGGATGTGAGCCATGATAAACAAGGCATTGGCAGTGCTATTAAAATAGCAAAGATGATCCGTGCAGATATTGAATCTGAAACAGGATTAACGGCGAGCGCAGGAGTTTCTTATAATAAATTTATCGCCAAAATTGCCAGCGATCAAAATAAACCCAATGGCATGTGCGTTATATTGCCAGAACAAGGCCCTGAATTTGTGGCATCATTACCCGTGCGCCGTTTTCATGGTGTCGGGCCGCGTACGGCTGAAAAAATGGCCAAATTAAATGTGCATAAAGGCAGCGATTTGCTCGACAAGCCAGAGCATTGGTTTACCGAGAATTTTGGCAGTTGGGGCGAATATTTATTCTCGGCGGCGCGCGGCATTGACCATCGCCCTGTTAAGGCCAATCGCATTCGAAAATCTATTGGCGGTGAATTAACCTATCGCACGGATAAATGGAGCAATGCAGATTTAATGGCCGCATTAGACCATATTATCGATATTGTTTGGGAGCGGATTGAGAAAAATCAAGCGCAAGGCCGAACGATAGTCTTGAAAGCCAAATATAGCGATTTTCAACAAATCACCCGATCAAGATCCTTGGAACGCAATATCATTGATAAAGCTGAATTTAGCGCAATTTCTAGGGCAATTTTGGATATTATTTTGCCCGCCGAAAAGGGTGTAAGATTATTGGGATTAACTCTGACAAATTTGGAAGGCGTCGCCAAAAAACCAGCGATTAAAAATGTCCGAAATCAGGATAATCAAAAAAGTTTTGATTTTTCTTAAAATGAGTATTGAAGAATTTATTCATTTATCATAAAACTGTTCTACCAATATAAAACGGAGTATGAAATGGCACGCCCTCAAACCGATATAGAAGCGGGTCAAAAAATGATATTGGGTATCGTTGAACAATTAATCCGTAAGCGCGGAGCGGTTGAAGTGACGCTCCAAGAAATTGCCCGCGAGGCCGATATGTCGCAATCCAATATTTATCGTTTCTATGAGAGCAAAGAGGCATTGTGGGAAGCCATTGCTGAAAATTGGTTCAGCGATAAAGTCAAAATCATGGAAGAAGTCACGGCATCTGATTTGCCAGTAGAAACAAAATTATATGAATTTTTCGCACGGCGGTTTCTTTTGATGCGTGCAAGTTTTGTCAAAGAACCCGAATTATTTCGCAGCTATTGTGAATTGGGCGAGCAACATTATGATGTTGTTGAAGGCTATGTTGATCTTGGCGATCATTATCTGGCTATGATCGTGTCAGAGGCGATGGATAATGGATATTTCAAAGGCTTGACCATTGATGCTGCTGTCTCATTCGTGAATTTAATGGTGTATCCCTATGTGAATCCAGATAGTTTAATTCAGATGCATGAAAAATTACCTGTCGAAAAATTAAAGATAATTATTTCTGTCATTTTTGCAGGCTTAGAGGCGGATGCAGTCGCTTTGACGAATAAAAACAATGCCGATTTGCATTTGGTGTCTTAAGGCGTTATATCTTTGTTAAGAGGGGTTTTTTAGATTAACGATATTCACTCCAATAATGAAATTAGCGCACAGTTAAATCGATTATGCAATCGTATTTTTGATAGCAAAAATGAAGTTGATAAGCTGCAACGCCTGACCGGAGGAGCGAGTGCGCAAAGCTGGTATTTTGAATATGATAATATTCCCTATATTATGCGGCGCGAAGACGATGAAAACCCACTTTCTGAGGCTTTATCGTTAGACCATCAAGCCGATATTATTGCTATTGCTCATGATAATGGCCTAAAGGTACCCGCAATCATTGCTAAGATAGAAAAAAGCGATGCCCTTGGGTATGGATTTATCATGCAATATATGTCGGGTGAGTCTGTACCGCACAAGATATTCAAAGCCCATAGCGATAAGCAATTTTACGAAAAGCTATTGCAGCAATGCGCCGCGCAATTATCGTCCATCCATAATCTACCAATATCTAGAGGGGTAAGGCATGATAGCCCCAAAGCAATGCTGCATAGCTTAAAGCAAGATTATCAGGCTTTTGAAGCGCATTTACCAATATTTGATTGGGCTTTTTTGAGCCTCGAGACGTTATGTCCCAATGCTGGCGAAACTGTATTTTTGCATGGTGATTTTCGCATGGGTAATTTGCTGATTGATGATAATGGCGTCTCGGCAATATTGGATTGGGAGCTGGGTCATATTGGAAATGCAGAGCAAGATTTGGCCTATATGTGCGCCCCTTCGTGGAGGTTTGGACAATATGAAAAGCCCGTTGGAGGATTTGGTCAAATTGATGCATTCATCCATCATTATCAAACCATTAGCGGGCGCACTATTGATAGGGGCCGATTTGATTTTTGGTTATTATTTTCGACGCTTTGGTGGGGCATAGTGTGCTTGAAAATGCTCGATTCATGGCGCGTGCGAGCAGAAAGGACGCTTGAGCGTGCGGTTATTGGCACGCGCGTATCAGAGGTTGAGCTTGATTTGCTCTTGCTCTTGGAAGGCGATGCTCCTGTTTCCAATGCAGTAAGCGAATGGGACTGTCCTGTGCATAATCTAAACCCCGCTGGAGCTACCCCCGCTGGAGCCACTAAGGTTGGTGAATTAATTCGCGCTTTATATGAATGGGATGAGGGCGTTATCGCCCAAGCAAGAGGGCGCGATCTATTCGAAGCGCGCGTGGCCAGAAATGCCCTTGCTAATGTAGAGCGTTCTTTGCGCTATGGCGCGCTATTCGCGCGTCAACAAAGAGAACGCCAGGAAATTATAGCCAATTTGACCGAGCACAATATTGCCCAGCAGGCTGTATCAGGCGATAATGCTGTCATTAATCATTTGCGGCTTTGCGCGCTAGAGAAAATTACCATCGATCAACCCCATTATGCTGCTGTCAAAGTGGCGCAGAAAAAATGGCGGATGACACCAAAAGCAAAGGCATGATATGAGCAATTTTTCTATTCCCACAGAGATTGAAGATTATCTGGCCACGCTTGATGCATTTATCGAGGCAAAGATTCAGCCATTGCAGCAGGCTGATGATAATATGCGTTTTTTCGATCATCGGCGCGAGCATTCGCGTACCGATTGGGATAATCAAGGATTACCAACCCAAGAGTGGGAAGATTTACTGGAGCAAATGCGCGGTTTAGCAGATGAAGCTGGGCATTATCGCTTTGCCTTGCCGCGTGAATATGGTGGCCAAAATGGTAATAATTTGGCGATGGCGCGGATAAGAGAGCATCTTGCTGAAAAAGGACTGGGTCTGCATAATGATCTGCAAAATGAAAATTCAATAGTCGGTAATTTGGTTCAGCCGCTGATGGTGCGTGATTTTGGCACTGAAAAACAAAAATCGGATTATATACCGGCTATGCTCGATGGTAAAATGCTATGGGCGTTTGGCTTAACCGAGGAAGCGCATGGTTCGGATGCCACTTGGATGGAAACGCGCGCGGTAAGAGAAATGCGCAATGGCAAAGATGGTTGGCGTATTGATGGCGAAAAAATGTGGATTACAGGGCTGCATAAAGCGACTCATGTTATGACCTTTGCGCGCCATAGCGGTCAGGATGGTGATGCACGCGGTATTGGTTGTTTCATAGTGCCGACCGATGCGGTTGGGTTTGAAGTCGGGGACTATATGTGGACATTTAATATGCCCACCGATCATCCAAAATGCGGCTTTAATAATGTCTGGATTCCTGCCCAAGATGTTTTGGGGGATGCGGATTATGGGCTGGCTTGCGCGCAACATTTTGTCCATGAGAACCGTATTCGCCAAGCGGCTTCATCATTAGGTGCGGCGCAATATTGTATCGATGAAGCTGTAAAATATGCACAAGAACGCAAGCCCTTTGGCAAGCCCTTAGCGGTCAATCAAGCGATTCAATTTCCATTGGTAGAATTGCACAGCGAGGCGGCTATGCTACGCCAATATATTTATAGCGTAGCCGATGCTATGGACCAGATGGACAAAGTGGATGTTGCGCAGAAATTATCTGATCAAATATCCATTTGTAATTATCGCGCCAACCGCTTGGTGTGCAATGCAGCCGATCGGGCGATGCAGGTGCATGGCGGTATAGGCTATAGCCGTCATAAACCGTTTGAGCATATTTACAGGCATCATAGACGGTATCGTATTACCGAGGGTGCAGAAGAGATACAGATGCGCAAAGTGGCGGGGCATTTATTTGGATTTATGGGGCGGCAAAAAACTTAAAAACAATCATTGCCATTGAGGCATTTATACTATTTTTTTGCAGCTTATCATTCACGTAAATTCTCTTGCTAATCCATGGCTCTCCTTATAATAGATAGTTTAATTAACCGATTAAACTGTACCGCTGGTATGATGAATCACGCGCTAGTGCAGCTATAAATCATTATTTACAAAAGAGAATGATATGCCATCTTCTGATAAACCATTAATAGGCTATAAAATATTAGAATTGGCAGGTATCGGCCCAGGGCCCTATGCTGGTCAATTATTGAACGATTTGGGGGCTGAAGTTACCGTTGTCGATCGCGCGCCATCGGGTAATCCTGCGATGGATATGGCGGCTATTGATGCGCGCGGTAAAAAATCAATCATCGTTGATATTAAAACCGCCGAAGGTGCAGAAATCATTCTGAAATTGGCTGAAAAATCTGATGTTTTAATAGAAGGTCTGCGCCCTGGGGTGATGGAGCGGCTGGGCATCGGCCCCGATGCCTGTCAGGCCCGCAATCCCAAGCTTATCTATGGCCGTATGACGGGGTGGGGGCAAGAGGGCCCATGGTCCAAAATGGCGGGCCATGATATTAATTATATTTCTATGACGGGCGCGCTCAATGCTATCGGTCCAGTCAATGCGCCGCCGCCGCCGCCGCTCAATATGATCGGAGATTTTGGCGGGGGCAGTATGTTTCTTGTGACGGGTTTGCTGGCTGCGCTCCTGAAAGCAGAGAAAACGGGACAAGGCGATATTGTCGATGCGTCTATCATCGATGGTACAGCATCATTAATGAGCTTCATTCACGGCATGGCGGGGCGCGGCCAATGGCAGGCGCAAAGAGCGGCTAATTTATTGGATGGCGCCGCGCCTTATTATCGCTGTTATGAGACCGCTGATGCAAAATATATGGCGGTTGGCTGTATCGAAAAGCAATTTTTTGCCGAAATGATGGATAGATTGCCGATTGATAAGCAAGCCTATGGAAAACAAAATGATTTTTCCAAATGGCCCGCGCAACAGGCGATGCTGGCTACAGTTTTTGCAAGCAAAAGCCGCGATGAATGGGAGGCGATATTTGCGCTTACCGATGCTTGCGTGACGCCCGTGCTTAATTATCAAGAAGCTGCTAATCACCCTGTTAATTTGAAAAGAAACGCCTATATTCAAGAAGGGCAATGGAACCACCCGCAAATGGCCCCCCGCTTTGGTGGCTCTAAGCTCTATGATGCATTCACTTTGACCCCCAAAGGAGCTCAAGGCCGCACTATTTTGAACGATTTAGGCTATGATGATAATGATATTACAAAACTCGCCGATGCGAATATTGTATCAATTAAGAAGGATTAAAACATGACCGAAGCATATATTTATGACGCTGTGCGCTCTCCGCGCGGCAAAGGACGCAGCGATGGATCTTTGCATGAAATAACGGCATTAGAATTATCATCGCAGGTGCTTTCATCTGTAAATGAACGCAATGGGCTAGAAGGTCATGAAGTCGAAGATGTTGCCTTTGGCTGTGTATCCCCAGTGGGCGAGCAAGGGGCCGTTATATCGCGCAGCGCTGTCTTGGCGGCTGGTTACAAAGAAACAACATCGGCGATCCAAGTGAATCGTTTTTGTGGCTCTGGTTTAGAAGCGGTCAATATCGCCGTGGCCAAAGTAAAATCTGGCGAGACCGACCTCGCTATTGGCGGCGGTATCGAATCCATGAGCCGCGTGCCAATGGGCAGCGATGGTGCGGGCGGTATGGCTGATCCTAAATTGGCGTTTCAAGAATATTTCGTCCCTCAAGGCATTGCTGCCGATTTGATAGCGACAAAATATGGTTATAGCCGTGATGATGTTGATGCTTATGCGGTTGAAAGCCAGAAACGCGCAGCGACAGCGTGGCAAGAAAATCGTTTTGAAAAATCTATTCTGCCCATCAAAGATGTGATTGGTGAAGTGATTTTAGATCATGATGAATTAATGCGCCCCGATGCTGATATGCAATCATTAGGTGCATTATCGCCAGCTTTCCAAATGATGGGCGAGACGATGCCAGGATTTAATGATGTTGCATTATTAAAGCATCCTGACTTGGAAAAGATTAACAATGTCCATACTGCGGGTAATAGCTCGGGCATAGTAGATGGCAGCGCGGCCGTGTTGCTGGGAAATAAAGAATCGGGCGAGAAATATGATCTAAAACCGCGCGCGCGCATTGTAGCGATGGCCTCTATTGGTAGCGAACCAACCATCATGCTGACGGGGCCTGAATTTGCCGCGAAAAAAGCATTGCAGCGCGCGGGCATGGTCAATAGCGATATTGATATATGGGAATTGAACGAAGCCTTTGCCTCCGTGGTGCTGCGCTTTATGGAAGCCATGAATGTCGATCATAGCGTGATGAATGTTAATGGCGGTGCGATTGCAATGGGGCATCCTTTGGGCGCAACAGGCGCGATGATTTTGGGGACCGTTTTGGATGAGATGGAGCGCACCAATAAACAAACCGCGCTTACCACGCTGTGCATCGGCGGCGGCATGGGTATCGCCACTATCATAGAGCGCGTTTGAGCCCAGCAATAAAGATAATTAGGACTATATTATGACATATGAAACATTAACCATTGATATTGATGCCGATGGCATTGCCTTAGTGACGATCGATTTACCAGGCCAATCTATGAATGTCTGGAATGAGGGCTTGATGGCTGATTACCCCAAATTTGTCGATGAGCTTATCAATAATGATGATATTAAAGGCGCGGTGATTGCATCGGGCAAAAAATCTGGCTTTTTGGCCGGTGCAGATTTGCGCATGCTGGGATCATCTAAAGCTGAAACTATGAAAGAAGCTTTTGAGCAAAGCTGGGGATTGAACCGTGAATTACGCCGCATGGAAACGGGGGGTCACAGCGCAAAAGAATTAATCAAAGGCAGCAAGAGTGCCAAGCCCGTTGCTTGTGCTTTGCACGGCCTTGCACTGGGCGGCGGTCTAGAATTAGCATTGGCTTGTCATTATCGTATTTGTTCAGACAATCCGAAAATTCAGCTAGGCCTCCCCGAGGTTCAAGTTGGTTTGTTGCCTGGCGGCGGTGGAACGCAACGATTGCCGCGTCTTTCAGGTTTGCAAGCCGCTGGTATGATGATTATGATGGGGCAACCCACCAACCCGCAAGCCGCACTTGCTCAGGGTTTTATCAATGAAATTGTGCCGCACGATGAGGTGATTGACAAAGCCAAAGCATGGGTGAAGGCTAATCCTAAAGCATCTGCGCCTTGGGATAAAAAAGGCTATAAATTCCCAGGCGGTGCAGGGTCTATGGATCCACGCGCTGTGCCATTATATATGGGGTCTTCGGCGATGGCTCTGAAACAATCAAAGGGCAATTATGAAGCGGTAAAAGCCATTCTTTCATGCCTTTATGAAGGCTCTATGTTGCCGATTGACACAGCTCTTCGCGTGGAGAGCAAATATTTCACCAAGCTCTTGGCTGGCCCGCAATCCAAAAATATGATCCGTACATTATTCGTCAATAAACAGGCAGCGGAAAAAGGCGCAGCGCGCCCCAAAGCTATTGAAAAAACTGAACTGAAGACCGTAGGCGTTATTGGCGGTGGTTTGATGGGTTCGGGTATTACCCATGTCACGGCTAAAGGCATGATGGATGTTATCGTGCTCGATCGCACTATGGAAGATGCGCAAAAGGCCGTTGATTACAGCCAAAAAATTGTCGACAAAAAAGTATCGCGCGGCAAGATGACCAAAGAAAAAGCCGATGCTTTTATGGCGCGTATCAAACCCACCGATAATTATGATGATCTTAAAGATGTCGATTTGATTATCGAAGCGGTGTTTGAACGCCCCGATGTGAAAGCCGATGTGATAAAGAAAACCGAAGCGGTTATCCGCGATGATGTGGTCTTTGCATCCAATACATCGACTTTGCCAATTACGGGCCTTGCGAAACATTCAAAACGTCCTGACCAATTTATCGGCATGCACTTTTTCTCACCAGTGGAGCGCATGCCGCTCTTGGAAATAATTCCCGGCGAAAAAACAGGCGATAAAGCCTTGGCCGTAGCCATTGATTATAATGCTAAAATTCGCAAAACACCGATTGTGGTGAAGGATGTGCGTGGTTTCTATACCAACCGCGTATTCCCGCCTTATGCGAATGAAGCGATGCTGATGGTGACAGAGGGTGTGAAAATGGCGTTGATTGAAAATGCAGCTATTTCTATGGGCATGCCCATTGGCCCGCTTGCCGTTGTGGATGAAACAACGTTAAAGCTTGGCTATGACATCATGCAATCCACCAAAGAAGAAATGGGCGATGCTTATGTCCCATCGGGTAGCGAGGGATTGTCTGAATTGATGGTCAAGAAAATTGATCGCCAAGGCCGTCGCTTTGGTGCTGGTTTTTATGACTATGATGATAAAGGGAATAAAAAAGGCCTATGGCAAGGTATTGGCGAATATTTCCCAATTGCTGAAGAGCAGCCTAGCGTTGAAGAAGTTAAAGAGCGTTTGATGTATATTCAATTGATAGCGACGGCCCAATGCTATCACGAAGAAGTGGTGTCTGATCCGCAAAGTGCTGATTTGGGAGCTATTTTCGGATGGGGGTTTGCGCCTTGGACGGGCGGCCCGATGAGCCATATCGATACCATCGGCGTTGATAATTTTGTCCGCACGGCCGATAGTCTTGCGCAAAAATATGGCGAACGTTTCAAACCGCCAATGAGCTTTCGCGAAAAAGCCGATAAGGGCGAAAGCTTTTATAAAGCAGCTTAAGGTTTTTGAAAATCACCAAAGAGGGGCGGGGGGAAACTTCCGCCCTTTTTATAGGACTAATATCATCGCGCCTTTGCGATAGGAACAGCATTGCTCACTCCCATGGCAATGAGAGGTTAGGGCGTTTATCCGTTTAGATTTTTTGCGCACTGGTTTCCCGCTTGCGCGGCAATGATGAGGGGTGTTAATGGCCTAAGTCATAGGCGAGGGGGTATAGAATTGACGCAGAATATCCGCACCATAATGCTGACTATATTACAGCAACTTAACGCGATTAAAATATAAAATTATGCACGCCTTTTCCAAGATGGCTAATGCTCACGCTGCGGCCAATGGCTTGGTCATCAGATAAATGCTGCATAACATCCGATGCATCTTGATTAATCATCGCCGCCACGCGCATATCATCGGCCGTACGTGCAATTATGCTCGCCACCGCACCGCGTTTGTTCGGGGCTATTGTATAGCTCTCAACAATGGCCTCGCCATCATATTCCTCTGCAACTTCGAACGATCTTTGCGTATCGGCCATCAAATTATAACGGCCAATATCCCATCGTGTGGGCCGCGTTGAGTAAATTCCGCAAGCATATTTGCTCATTGCGCCGCCATTTGCTCCAACCCATGCAAAGGCTTTGGGGTCACGGCGCGCGCGGATGACGGCTTCGACAATGGCATGGCTGCTGTAATTATTGCCTGCACCGCCAAAATATGGCAGGCCGCCCGTTAGCGTCAAACCGCGCTTATCATCATGGCGCAAGTTAAACGCCTCCATAATGGTGAAAACGGGAAAGCTAAAACAGCTATAAAGGTCGAGATAGCACATATCGCGCATGGTGAGCGGCGAATCATCATCAACGCCTTGGCCCGCGATATTAAAGGCTTCTTGCACAACATTCACCGCGCTAGCGCAAGCCGAGAGATCGCTGCGCCCCATGATAGAAGCCTCTTTGGCGCAGGTGACGGCGTGGATATAAACCCATTTATTTTCTGCTATGTCAAGCTCACGCGCTTTGCGGGCAGAGCAGAGGATGATCGCGGCCCCTTGGTTGACTTGATCGCGCGATACCATATGGCGCAAATAAGGGTGCGATATCATGCGGTTTTTGTCGCTCATTGTCGCTATAGTGTCGCTGGTTAGTGATTTAGGGCTGGCTGCATGCGGGTTGGCCGCTGCGACATCGGTAAAGGGCGCAAATAATGCTCCGATTTGCGCTTGATAATCAGCAACATGAACCCCCAATTTATGACGCCGTGCATTATCGAATAAGGCATAGCCCGTAACAGGGCCCGTAAATCCATTTTTGAGCAAGGCGCGATCAAATTGTCCTTCTAAGCCATAGCCGCGATCTTCCAAATCGCCGCTAATTTCTTCGCTCCAATCAGCTTTTGGCGCGTTCGGTTTATCGCCGCTTTTAAGATGCATCAGCATGGTTGAGATAGCTTCAGACCCCGCTATCGCCGCCATGTCGCTTTTACCATCGGCTATCTCTTGAGCGAGTTCGCCAACCAATTTTTGCGGGCCTTGGCCACCCGTGATTTCCAATATCGCGCGCTCGGGGTTTGCTCCCACCCGATGGCCAATGGAGCGCGGCGGATTATTCGATTTACCAAAAGGCGCCACTGCTATTTCAGAGCTAATCTCAAATTGGCGGATCGCAGCGATAGTATCGATGTGCGTAGCAACATCTTCGCCGCTATCTTTAATGGCTGCAGCAAGGGCATTGCCCGCCAAATCCATCGGGGATAGCGCAGTATAATTTGCGCCATCGCGCCGTTCGCTAGCTTGACCGACGCCAACGATAATTGGGGTGTTATCGGGAATTTGGCTCATATATCATCCTTATCATATCAGAGCAGCAATGTGGGGTTTGATAATTTAATCGTCAAGTTAAATTCACATTGTGATGATTAAAAATATGAATATTAGGCCCGATAAATCAAATTTATGCGGCGCATAATGTGATTTTGCTAATTGACATCACACTGTAATGTGATATTTAAGAAATATGAGCACATCATTGATAGATCAAATCGTCGAATTAGTCGACAGCGGAAAAACATCTAAAGCGGGCCTAGCGCGCGCGGTGGGGTTGCATGCCAACAGCTTGCGACATTTAGGGCAAGATGATTGGAATCCAACGGCCGATACATTAAATCGATTGGAAAAATATTTAGCGAGTAATGGCGGCAGCGTGATGGCGAGCGCCGAAGATATTATCAATGAAGCGCGCAATGGCCGCATGTATATTTTGGTCGATGATGAAGATCGTGAAAATGAAGGCGATTTGATTATCCCCGCGCAAATGGCGACCCCTGATGCGGTAAATTTCATGGCCAAATATGGACGCGGCCTTATCTGTCTCGCGATGACCAAAGAGCGCGTGGACGAGCTTGATCTTAATATGATGAGCCAGAATAATCGCGCGCAATATAGCACCGCCTTTACCATTTCTATTGAAGCGCGCGAAGGCGTGACCACGGGCATCAGCGCAGCCGATCGGGCGCGCACTATCGCGGTTGCTGTGGATAGTAATAAAGGCGCAACCGATATTGTAACGCCTGGGCATATTTTTCCTCTGCAAGCCAAAGATGGCGGCGTGTTGGTGCGGGCGGGGCATACAGAGGCTGCCGTCGATGTATCGCGTCTTGCAGGCCTCAATCCATCGGGTGTGATTTGCGAGATTATGAAAGATGATGGTGAGATGGCGCGGCTCAATGATTTGATAGAATTTGCCAATAGGCATAATATGAAAATCGGCACAATCCGCGATTTAATTGCCTATCGCTTGCGCAATGACCATCTGGCGGAAAAACGTATCGAAGCGCGTTTTACCAGCCGTTGGGGCGGCGAATGGAATGCGATAACCTATTTCAACCATGCCACGCAAACCGAGCAATTGGTGCTGCAAAAAGGGCATATTGATCCTGATAATCCGACTTTGGTGCGCATGCATGCTTTGTCTGTATTTGATGATATTTTTGGCCAATGCGAACGCCCATCGGGGATGCTGGCGGAATCGATGCGTATCATTGGCGCAGAAGGGCATGGACTGATTGTCATGATACCGCAAACGGGCAGGCGTTTTTTGTCAACGCAAGTGCAGCGTTTATTGGGCCAAAAAGATATGAAGAAGCAAGAAAATGAAGAAAAACCAATACCCTCAATGCCCGATCAATTACGCGATTATGGCGTAGGGGCGCAGATTTTGGCAGACCTTGGTGTGCAGGATATGGAATTAATCAGCAATAGCAGCCATGAATTGGTTGGCCTTGATGCTTATGGCTTGCGCATAGTGGGGCAGCGTGCTGTTGAATTGCATGATACTGCGTAATATGGCCTCAATAATATAGCCCAAAACAAAGATATTGGAGACAATTATGGCACATTTTTTGATCGTTGAAGCGCGTTTTTACGACAGGCTAAATGATATGCTGATATATGGAGCAAAGGCAGCCTTAGAAGCTGCGGGCCACAGCCATGAAGTCATCACCGTTCCTGGGGCTTTGGAAGTACCTGGCGCGATTAACCTTGCGATGGAGAGCGAGAAATATGATGGTTTTGTAGCGATTGGGGTGGTCATTCGCGGCGAAACCTATCATTTTGAAATCGTATCGAATGAGAGCGCGCGGGCGATTATGGCCTTAACGCTAGATGGCGTTGCAATTGGCAATGGTATCATCACCGTTGAAAATGAAGCGCAAGCCTTGGCGCGTGCCGATGCTGCGCAAAAAGACAAAGGCGGCGAGGCGGCAAAAGCGGCGATTGCTATGTATGATTTGGCGGCTAAGTTTCGGGGTTAAGTTTTGATATTATATGGGCCGTCATGCAGAATATATGTCAACGTCATAGAGATAGAAAAACATTTCGTCACGTCCATCAAATTCATGCAAGCCCGTCACGCCCATTAAATTCGCATAAGCTCGTCACGCCCATGGAAATGGGAGTCCAGAGTATGACAATATTTCATTCTATCGCATATTAAAACCGCATGGATCGCTCCACGCGGTTTAATGGTCATCGCTATATATAACGCTTTTTAAGCCGCTAATTTTCTAAGCACATATTGCAAGATGCCGCCGTTGAGGAAATATTCCATTTCATTGGCGGTATCAATACGGCATAGCGTGTTAAATGTCTCAACGCTGCCATCGGCGCGGGTCATTTCCACTGCGACGCTTTGGCGCGGATCGAGCGATGCAACGCCTTTGATACAGAAGCTTTCATCGCCCGTCATATTCAATGTTTTGCGCGTTATACCTTCTTCGAATTGCAGCGGCAACACGCCCATACCAACAAGATTTGAGCGGTGAATACGCTCAAAGCTCTCAACGATTACGGCTTTAACGCCCAATAAGTTGGTGCCTTTCGCGGCCCAATCGCGCGATGAGCCTGTGCCATATTCTTTGCCGCCAATGACGACCAATTGCTTGCCATCGGCTTTGTGGCGCATCGCAGCATCATAAATCGCCATGGTTTCGCCTTGATATTTGGTCATGCCGCCTTCGACGCCAGGAACCATTTCATTTTTGATGCGGATATTGGCAAATGTACCGCGCATCATCACTTCATGGTTGCCGCGCCGCGATCCATAGCTGTTGAAATCGGCTTTGGAAACTTGGTGAGATTTTAGATATTCGCCCGCAGGCGAATCTTCCTTAATCGCACCCGCTGGCGAAATATGGTCGGTGGTGATGCTATCACCCAGCAGCGCGAGAACCTTGGCATCATTAATATCGCCAACGGCGGCGGGCGCCATTTCCATGCCTTCGAAATAAGGTGGGTTGGCAACATAGGTTGAACCGGCGCGCCATGCGAAGGTTGGCGTTCCATCGACTTTAATGTCTTGCCACGCGGCATCGCCATCATAAACATTGGCATAGCGGCTCTCAAACATCTCGCGGCCAACATGCGCCTCAATCGCCTCGCGCACTTCATCATTGGTAGGCCATATATCTTTTAGGAAAATATCCGCTCCATCGCTGCCTTGGCCCAATGGTGTGTTGTAAATATCTTCGCGCACCGTGCCTTTTAATGCATAGGCCACAACCAAGGGCGGTGATGCCAAATAATTGGCTTGGACATCAGGGGAAACGCGGCCTTCGAAATTACGGTTGCCCGATAATACCGATGCGGCAATCAAGGAATTTTCATTTATCGCTTTGCTAATCGGGGCCGGCAATGGTCCAGAATTACCAATACAGGTGGTACAGCCATAGCCAACAAGGTTGAACCCTTGCGCATCCAAATCTTCTTGAAGGCCAGCTTTGATTAAATAATCGGTCACAACTTGGCTACCAGGGGCCAAGGATGTTTTAACCCAAGGTTTGACGAACAATCCTTTTGCGCGGGCTTTACGGGCGACAAGACCAGCGGCAATGAGAACCGATGGGTTGGATGTGTTGGTGCAGCTTGTGATAGCAGCGATAGCAACATCGCCATCACCAATGGTGTAATCTGCGCCATCGACAGACACTTGCGCGCCCTCGGCAGGGCGGCCAAAGACATCGACTAAATCTTTATTATAGCTATCGTCTAGCTCGCTTAATGCAACGCGATCTTGCGGGCGTTTTGGGCCAGCGAGCGATGGCACAACGCTGCTCATATCTAGCTCTAATGTTTTGGTGAATACAGCCTCTGGTGCATCATCATCGCGCCAAAATCCTTGCTCTTTGGCATAGGCTTCGGTAATGGCAATCACATGTTCATCGCGGCCTGTGAGGCGCATATAATCTAGCGTTTTATCGTCAATGGGAAAGAAACCGCATGTCGCGCCATATTCGGGGGCCATATTAGAGATGGTCGCGCGATCAGCAAGCGATAGAGCCGCAACGCCTGGGCCATAAAATTCAACGAAACGGCCAACAACGCCAACCTTACGCAGCATTTCAACGCAGGTTAAAACCAAATCGGTTGCGGTGATACCTTCGGCCAATTCGCCCGTCAGCTTAAAGCCGACAACCTCTGGGATAAGCATCGATACAGGTTGACCGAGCATCGCCGCTTCGGCCTCGATACCGCCGACGCCCCAGCCCAAAACGCCAAGGCCGTTAATCATGGTGGTGTGACTATCGGTGCCAACGCAGGTATCGGGATAAGCAATCATATCGCCATTTTGATCGGTGCTAGACCATATGCCGCGCGCGATATTTTCCAAATTCACTTGATGACAAATGCCAGTGCCTGGGGGAACGGCATGGAAATTATCGAGTGCTTTGCTGCCCCATTTCAAAAATTCATACCGTTCGGCATTGCGCTCATATTCCAATGCAACATTATTTTCAAAGGCTTGCGCTGTGCCAAATTCATCCACCATAACGCTATGATCGATGACCAGATGCACTGGCACTTGTGGGTTAATTTTTTCGGCATCAGCACCCAAATTATTCATTGCATCGCGCATAGCAGCCAAATCCACAACGCACGGAACGCCAGTGAAATCTTGGAGCAAAACACGCGCTGGCCGATATTGAATTTCGGCATCGCTTTTCGCATTTTTCTGCCAATCAACAACGGCCTGCGCATCTTTGGTCGTAACGGTGGTCCCATCTTCGAAGCGCAGCATATTTTCAAGCAGGACTTTTAATGTAAAGGGCAGGCGTGAAATATCCCCTAATTTTTCAGCAGCTTTGGATAGCGAGTAATAGCTGATGCTGTGTTCGCCCACTTGCATTTGATTGCGCACATTAAGCGTATCTTGTCCTGTTGTAGTCATATGGGAGTGCTCCGTAATAATAGCCAGCAAGCTCTTGATCCACTGGCGGTTGAATCATTGCCTCATACCTAGACTATAGCTTGCTTTACTGCAATGTTTCGGCACTGAAATAATGACAGAAATATTGTCAATGGTCTTATATAATCCAAAATACAGATATAAGCGTGTTAAAATTAGACCTTATTGACGATGCGTTAATCATTTCTTTACCATGAATGACGATATTGATTGATATTAAATATCATAATCTATAAATATCACCATCCCAACAAGGGTCTAAAATATGTTTGGTTTATCCGTTAAGTTTGAAAATAATAACGATACACTAATGTTGCGCACCAGCTTATTGTGCGTTGTGCTATTATCCAGCGTTGCAATTCTGGCTTCTTTTATCATCTCGAGCAGTTCAGCATCGGCGACTGTTGCGATGCAAAGCCAAGTTTCACTCACGAGTAAAGTATATGTAATCCGCACCGAAAAAAATGCAGATGGTGTAGAACAAGAAGTGTTGAAAACACCAAATGATGTTGTGGTTATCCCTGGGGATAGGCTTAAATTCATATTATCTTATAAAAATGAAACAGGGCAGATTATCGAAGGATTTAAGGCCGTGAATCCTATGCCTAATGCCGTTCAATTTTCGCAAGTCGCAGAAGAATGGGCGGAAATTTCTATCGATGGCGGCAAAAATTGGGGTGAATTACAATATCTCACGGTTGAAACCAAGCTTCCATCTAACGCGGCCATAACAAGCAATGCTGCCCAGAGCGATACTGCCCAGAGCGATACACCCGAGAGCAATGCTGCCGAGAGCGATACACCCGAAAGCGATACTGCCGAGAGCGATACGCCCGAAAGCGATACTGCCCAGAGCGATACGCCTGAGAGCGATACTGTTGTGAAGCGCGCTGCGGGCGTTGCAGATGTAACGCATGTGCGTTGGGTGTTTGATAAACCAATAGAAGTTGGTGAATCGGGTGAATTATCCTTTGAAGGCGTGGTTAAATAAAAAGACTCTGGCTTAAATTTAATCCAATATTGATTCGAAAAAGCAGCATAATCTATTAATTCAAGCAGCTTTGCTATGGCTTTTAAGAGATTATATTAACCTCTAGCAGGCCAATGTCTCGCGTTGGCACAGATGAGGGTTTTGCACCTGTTAAATCAGTATAGTTGGCCTAATTAACCCTTTATGGGGCTAGTAATTTGGTTTTTTTCTTGGCAACCATAGCAGCAGTATTTTTTAAGTTGTCATAAAAGGAGCAGTATATGCCTCTCAAATCTAAAAAGTGGAATGCCTTTGCCATGCCCCTTGCAATGCTCGCATTACCATTATCATTAAGTGCTTGTGGATCAGATGAAGCTCCTAATACAGAAGAATTGGATACCAATCTCATAGGCAGCGATCCAGAGGCAAATGTCGCTTTGGATGATCGTATTTTGGTCGATCCAGATTTGACAAATAGCTCAAATAATAATGCTGTTCAAAATGTCAATGGCAGCCAGTCTGGTGCCATTCCAGCCGATAGAGGGTCTAGCGGGGATGCGCTTACTTTGGCTGAAATAAGAGAGGCACCGGCTCTGGTTGCTCCTGCTCCAACAATAATGAGCAAAGAAGAATGCAAGGGTTGTGGTCAAGCCAGCCAAGGTGCGACTTTGGGGGCGCGTGCCGAACAACAATCTGTTCAACGCGGCAAAGGTGGCTGCGATGCAAAATTAGAATATGGCGCGGCTTGGGCGAACCGTATGCCAGCAGAATTTCCTGTATATCCGCGCGGCCGCGTATTAGAAGCAGCAGGCGTTGCTGGTGGCCTTTGCGATATTCGCGTGGTAAGCTTTACCAGCAATGTTGCGATGAAAAAAATCGTTGATTATTATTATTCCTTGGCGCGGCACACTGGCTATACGGCCGAATATGTGTTGCGCGAGGGCGAGCATACATTGGGCGGCATTCGCGATAGCGATGGCGGTGCCTATGTGGTAACATTTAATGCGCGTCCCTCGGGCGGAACAGCGGTTGATATTGTGGCTAATAACGGCCGATAATCGCTAAACCATATGATATTGAAAAAGGGGCTTGTTGGTTCAGAGCATAGCCCCTTTTTTGTGCGTGGCGGCCATAGAATTTACCAGTTTCAGCAAATAAGTTGCGTAAATGGGGTAACAAAAGCTAAGGGCTAAGCATGCCGCTAAGAATAGTCCATAATATATGACGATAGCCTCCTCTTTTATGCCCACTATATTGGTCATGACTGGCGGCGGCATTGGCGCAGCATTGCGCTATAATTTGGGCCATTTTCTCGCACAATATAATATAGGATATTGGCCGATAGGGACATTGTGCGCTAATATATTGGGCGGATTATGCATGGGCATATTGATGGCATTTTTGATGCGCGGTGATATGCAGGCTGATGGCCCTATGGAAAATTATCGATTGCTCATTGGGGTTGGACTGCTCGGCGGATTTACAACCTTTTCGGCATTCAGCTTAGAGATGGCTCTGATGTTAGAGCGCGGCGCATGGCTGGACGCACTTTTTTATGCTCTAGCTTCGGTGATATTATCATTATGCGCACTATTGGCTGGGATGGGCGCGACGCGGTGGATATTATGAACGATAAAAGCAATAAACCAAGCAAAATATCCGATGATGTGCAGCAATTTTCTGTCGATCAAGACGATGATGGCATCAGATTAGATCGCTGGTTTAAGCGGCATATTCCGCAAGTGTCTTTTGCTATGGTGTCGCGGTGGTCGCGCACGGGCCAGTTGCGCGTCGATGGCAAACGCGCCGACCCTGGGCTTCGCATTACGCCTGGGCAAATCATCAGAGTCCCGCCGATTGAGCAGAATGATAGCCGGCCCATTCCCAAAAGCCGAATGCCATTGAGTGATGCGCAAATTTCCAAGGCCTTGGATATGGTAATTTATAGAGATAAATCGGCCATCATTATCAACAAACCGCCCGGTTTAGCAACCCAAGGCGGCACAAAAATGACTCAGCATGTCGATGGCTTGCTGGATGCATTATGCTATGAAAATGACCATCGCCCTAAATTGGTGCATCGTTTGGATAAAGATACTTCGGGCGCATTATTATTGGCGCGCACGGCCAACAGCGCATCGCATTTCGCAAAACATTTTGCTGGCCGCAGCGCGCGTAAAATCTATTGGGCTATCGTTATGGGTGTGCCCGATATTGATGATGGTATCATTGATCTTGCGCTTGCCAAGCAGCCATCATCGGGCGGTGAAAAAATGCAAGTGGATGAAGAAAATGGCCAAAGCGCAAAAAGTCGCTATCGCATCATAGAGCGGATTGGCAATCGCGCCGCTTGGGTGGAATTAACGCCTTATTCGGGGCGCACGCATCAATTGCGTGTTCACATGGCGGCCATTGGTCATCCGATTGTAGGGGATGGTAAATATGGCGGCAAAGAATGTTTCTTAACGGGCGAGATTAGCCGAAAAATGCATTTGCATGCGCGGCGCATAAGAATAGCAAATCCAAGTGGTGGCAAGCTGGATGTGCGGGCTGATTTGCCCGAACATTTTGCGGCGACTATGGAGGCTTTGGGGTTGGTTGCGGCAGAGGGCGATCTACCCATTGATGAGGGGCGCGGGCCGATAACCAAAGCGATTAAGAAAAAAATCGCTAAAAACCATAGCAAAAATATCCGCAAAGATCAGCGCGGGGCAAGACGTTCTAGGGGTGATGGACTCAATAGTAAGAAATCTGGTACCAAAGGCAAAAAATCCGATAGAATTGCGAGCGGTGCCAATAAAGTTGGCGTGAAAAAATCTGGTCCTAAAAAAGGCAAAGGTTCGCCCAAGAAAGGCGGCCGTTAATGCATATTGATTATAATTTGAAATGGCCCAATAACCACAGCCATTTGGCGATGGCCCATTTGGTACGGGATATTGGCAAATGAGCAATAAATTAGCCCTATTTGATTGCGATGGTACTTTGCTCGATAGCCAAGCCAATATTTGTATGGCGATGGAGCGGGCCTTTGAGTTGATGGATTTACCGCCCCCGCCGCGCAGCGAAATACGGCATATTGTTGGGCTGAGTTTGGTCGAGGCGGCGGCGCATCTCATGCCGCACAAAAATAATATGTTTCATCGCGAGCTGGCCGAGCATTATAAACAATCATTTTACGCGATGCGCGGCAATGGATTGGTGCATGAGCCGCTCTATGACGGCATTAAAGATTTGATTATGGCTCTTGATACATCGGGTTGGATGCTCGGCGTGGCTACGGGAAAGTCCGATCGCGGTTTAGTTCGCGCACTTACCGAGCATGAGATAAAAGACTATTTTATATCGTTGCAAACCGCCGATAGGCATCCATCGAAACCGCATCCTTCTATGGTGCAACAGGCCATGGCCGATGCGGGCAGCGATGCGCGCAATACGGTTATGATTGGCGATACCAGCTTTGACATGGAAATGGGAAAAGCGGCTGGTTGTTACACCATTGGCGTGAATTGGGGCTATCATTCGCTGGAAATATTGCAAAGCAGTGGCGCGGATATATGCGTGCATAGGATGGATGAATTAAGCACTGCATTAGCAAATTTCGCAGGTGGATTATGAACAATCATCAGCAAAAAAATGCTTTAAGCAAATATTTGACCATCGGCCTGGTGCGGATTATCGGTATTGCAATGATGGCGGTTGGCTTTGCTATTTTGCTCAATGATTTTATGCAGCTCTCAGATGGCGTAGCGTATTTTTTGATAGTCATGGGCGGTTTTGCATTTATCGTCCTGCCGATACTCTTGGCCCGCGCATGGAAAACCCCCGATGAAGGTAACGATGCAGATATAGAATGTAATGATGCAGATATAGAGAGATAATGAAGCGTTTTTATAAACAAGTTGCCGTGCATGCTGCCGATGATGGCTATGCAATATTGCTCGATGGCAAGCCCGTCAAAACACCGATGCGCCGCGCACTATCGCTGCCCAATCCGCATATGGCCGATGCTGTGAAATCCGAATGGGATGCGCAAGGCGAAGATATTGATCCAGCCGCTATGGTGGTGACGGGATTTGCCAATGCGGCGATTGACCGTATTGCCGATGACAAAGAGACTTTTGTGCAAAATATTACCGCTTATGGGGAGAGCGATTTGCTATGCTATCGCGCCGATAGCCCCGATCCTCTGGTCGCGCGTCAAATGCGCGAATGGCAGCCATGGCTGGATTGGGCAGAGCAGCATTATGATGCGCCGCTGATTGCCGTGAGCGGGATTATGCATAAAGCGCAGCCAAAGCAAAGCTTGCTCAATTTGCGCAAAACTATCGAAGCTATGGATGATTATCAGCTCTCCGCTATGGCAAAATTGACGCATATTTCGGGATCATTGATTATGAGCCTCGCGCTGTTTGAGGGCAAAGCCGAAATTGATGCGATTTGGCCTGCGCTCTGCCTCGATGAGTTGTGGCAAGAGGAACAATGGGGCGCGGATAGTTTTGCGCAAAAGCATCGCAATGATCGTTATGTAGATTTTAAGGCAGCTTATGATTTCCTAAAATTGGTGTGAGTTTTCAGCCTTCCATCAGCTTTCTTGCAAAACCAATCAACCCCTTTTGACGCATGCGTTTGAGGCGTTCGGCGGCCAAAATATGGGTGATTTTTTCAAAACAGGTATCGACATCATCATTGATAAGGACATAGTCATAACCGTCCCAATGGCCAATTTCAGATTTAGCGCGCGCCATACGATCGGTGATAACCTCATCGCTGTCAGTAGCGCGGTTGCGCAAGCGATCTTCGAGCTCGATAATCGATGGCGGCAAGATGAATATGCGTACAATATCATTGCCTGCTTCTTGATAAAGCTGCTGCGTTCCTTGCCAATCAATGTCAAATAGCACATCTTTCCCGCTTGCTAATAAGCTTTCAACAGGGGCTTTTGGCGTGCCATAGCGGTGACCAAATACTTTGGCCCATTCCAAAAATTTGCCCTTCGCAGCCATTTGCTTGAAAGTAGCTTTATCGACAAAATGATAATCTTTGCCATCGGTTTCACCTGGACGCGGTGGGCGCGTTGTGGCCGATACGGACAATGATATATGATCGTCAGAGGCGAGTAATTTACGGGCTAATGTTGATTTTCCAGCCCCCGATGGCGATGATAATACGAACAAAAGTCCGCGCCGTTCGAGCTGGATAGAAGAATTTTGATTTTTCGTTTTAATTTCGCTGGCCATATCGACCATTGCCGCAAATCAAGGCCTCACGTCAACTATTTTGCAGACCTAATATAAAATTACGACATATAATGATTGATGAAAATATCAAATTTAAGATTTTTTTCCAAAATCAACGCTGACCACATTGGTTCCATCTTCTTGCGATGCCGCTATTTCTTCTTCATTGGCTTGTTCCTCGGGCTCAAGGGCTTCAAAGAGAGTATCTTGGCCATTATCGACGGGAAATTGCAGCGCAAAATCAACCGCAGGATCGACAAAAGCAGTGATAGCGGAATAGGGTATCACCAAATGCGAAGGCACTTGCGAGAAAGAGAGGCCAACTTCGAAATGTTTATCACCAATTTTCAAATCCCAATATTTATGCTGCAATACAATCGTCATTTCTTCTGGGAAGCGTTCGATTAATGCTTGTGGGATAGACACACCATCGGCGGTGGTTCGAAATGTGATGTAAAAATGATGATCGCCAGGAAGTCCATCAGCCTCAATGGTGCGCAGCACGCGCCCCACAACGGCGCGCAGCACTTCTTGGACAATATCATCATAGGGAATTAGACTATCTGTAATTTCTTCGCTCATACTGCATAATTGAACCTGCTTGCCTCCTAAATCAAGAAATAATGGCACGGATAGTATAAAAAATTTAATGCAACGAACATTTGGATAAAATAGATATAATATTGCTGCAATAACTTGCCTAATTATGCCCGCGCTTTATACCGTCCCTATGCGACAAGGACTGATAGAACGTAAAACCAAAGAAACCGATATTTTCATCGAGCTAAACCTTGATGGAACGGGCGACTATGAAGTGAGTACGGGTATTGGATTTCTGGATCATATGATCGAGCAATTTGCGCGCCATTCTTTGATTGATTTGATCTGTAAAATCAAAGGTGATTTGCATATCGATCAACATCATACAACCGAAGATTGCGGCATCGCTATCGGTCAAGCGATTGACCAAGCATTGGGCGATAAAGCGGGTATCATGCGATATGGCAGTGCTTACTCTCCTATGGATGAAACATTGAGCCGCGTCGCCGTGGATATATCGGGGCGTCCATTTTTGGTGTGGAATGCAGCTTTTTCTCAGCCTAGATTGGGCGAGATGGATACCGAATTATTCGATCATTGGTTTCACAGTGTTGCCGATAATGCAGGTTTGACGCTGCATATTGATCTCATCCATGGGCGTAATAATCATCATATTGCAGAGAGTATTTTCAAGGGCTTTGCCCGCGCCATGCGCCAAGCCATCGCCATCGATGCGCGCAAACAGGGGGCTGTTCCTTCTACCAAAGGTATGCTGGCGAGCAAAGGCGCCTGAGCGATATGAGCATATGTGCCGAAAAAATTGCCCTGATAGATTATGGGGCAGGTAATTTACATAGCGTTTATAATGCCTTAAAAGCGGCTGGTGCGCACTCGGTAGAAGTGACCCATGATGCGCATTATATTGCCGCTGCTGATCGGATAATATTGCCGGGCGTTGGCGCATTTGGGGCCTGCAAAGACGCATTATTCGCCATTGATGGTATGATAGATGCGCTGGAGCAAAGCGTGAGAGGCGGTGCTATTCCATTTTTGGGCATATGCGTTGGGATGCAATTATTGGCGGATACGGGCGTTGAACATGGAATGCATAAGGGTTTGGGCTGGATAAAGGGCAATGTGCGCGCCTTTGACCCTAGCGAGACGATTAAAATCCCGCACATGGGATGGAATGAGATTAGGCTATCAAAGCATCATCCATTAGCAGGCAATGGTTTATTATTATCGGGCGAGGCCTATTTTCTGCACGGATATAAATTTGATGCGCTTGACGAAAGCGATATTATTGCGCGCACACATCATGGCGGCACAGTGACGGCTGCCGTTGGCAAAGATAATATCTTGGGGGTTCAATTTCATCCCGAAAAAAGCCAGCATTATGGTATTTCATTTCTGGCGCGCTTTTTACAATGGCGTCCCTAAAGATAAGGCCTTTTACATTATGATTATTTTTCCCGCTATAGATTTGAAATCGGGCCAAGTGGTGCGCTTATCCGAAGGCGATATGGACAGGGCGACCATTTATGCCGATGATCCCGCTGCGCAGGCGCTGCGCTTTCAACAGGCGGGAGCTGCATTTTTGCATGTGGTTGATTTGGATGGAGCCTTTGCGGGCAAGCCCGAAAATGCCAATGCTGTAGAATCGATAATCTCTGCTTTTGATGGGCATATTCAACTGGGCGGCGGGATTAGAAACCGCGAAACGGTCGAGCGATGGTTTAGTCTGGGTGTCTCGCGCCTTGTTATTGGCACGGCGGCACTTAAAAATCCTGATTTTGTCAAAGCAATAGCCAAAGAATTTCCTGGCGGTATTGTCGTTGCCGTAGATGCGCGCGATGGTTTTGTAGCAACCGAGGGTTGGGCTGAAAAATCGGATATGCCAGTCGTGGATTTGGCGCGGCGATTTGAAGATGCTGGCGTTGCGAGTATTTTATTCACCGATGTTGGGCGCGATGGTATGCTCACAGGATGCAATGTCGATGCGAGCGTTGATTTGGCCCGCCAGATTGATTTGCCCGTGATCGCCAGCGGCGGGGTAAGGGGTATTGATGATATTCATATATTAAGCCTCCACGCGCAAGATGGCATCGAAGGGGTGATTACGGGGCGCGCTTTGTTTGAGGGCAGACTTGATTTGGCCTCGGCTATCGCAATGGGGGATAAAGCAGTATGAGCGTTCGTATTCGTGTCATACCCTGCTTAGACGTCGCCGATGGCCGCGTGGTCAAGGGTGTGAATTTTGTGGATTTGGTTGATGCTGGCGATCCAGTTGAACAAGCAAAAGCCTATGATAGGGCAGGCGCAGATGAGCTGTGTTTTCTGGATATAACCGCCAGCCATGAAGATCGCGCTACGATATTGGATGTGGTGCGTCGAACCGCAGAGGTTTGCTTTATGCCGCTCACCGTCGGCGGCGGGGTAAGAAGCGTAGAGGATGCGCGCGCTTTATTGCTGGCGGGGGCGGATAAAGTGGCTATCAACAGCGCGGCGGTTTCCAATCCGCAAGTGATAGCCGATATTGCAGAAAAATTTGGCAGCCAATGTGTTGTTGCCTCGGTTGATGCAAAACGCTGGTCGGAAGATGATGCCAATAGCGGCGATGCCAATAGCGCAACCTCTGGTAAATGGGAAATATATATCCATGGCGGCCGCAAACCAACGGGGATAGACGCATTGGAACATGCGCACACTATGGAACGTTTGGGCGCGGGTGAATTGCTTGTCACCTCTATGGATCGTGATGGAACAAAGGCTGGTTTTGATCTGGAGCTAACCCGCACGATCGCCGATAATGTTGCTATTCCCGTCATCGCGAGCGGCGGCGTTGGCCATGTTGATGATTTGGTGCGCGGTGTGACGCAAGGGCATGCCAGCGCCGTATTGGCGGCATCGATTTTCCATTTTGGCGAGGCAAGCATTGCCGATGCGCATGATGCTTTGCGCAATGCTGGTCTGCCAGCGCGGTGCAGTATAAATTAGATCTAAAATAGGCCAGATCTAAATTAGGCCAGATCTAAAATGGGCTGGGCCTAAAAAACCAGAGCGTAAAAACCAGAGCATAAGGCGCAAAGCTATAGTCCGTTAAAATTTGAAGCCGTAATATTTGTGCGCCCATCCCGAAGATGTTTGCACTTACCAGCGGATAAGGCGCGGCACTATCAAGCGGCCAATAATTGCGGATGTGACGATAGAGGCTGTGTACCATATGCTAATATCCACAACTCTGGTGAATGGGCAGTGGAATGAATAAGCAAATGCTCCCAAGCCACCGGCCGCAAGACCCGTAAGCCAACCCGCGCGTTGCAATGATGTTGGCGCACCTTTACGAAGCCATAATACCATGGGAATGGCGGTTGCTAAGGCGGCTGCCAAACACATTTTGAAGCAATACCATCCTGTATTTACCGTGACGGGCATATCCGCAGACATGGTTGAAATAGCAACGATAAGAGCAGAAATAGGGAATAATAATGCGGCCCCAACAGCCCAAATCCAACCTTGGCTACCTTTGCCAACCGATGGCGTGGCCATGCTGACAACGGCGCGCGCCGTTGCAAAACCCAGCAGCAATAATACACCGCTGCGCATCATAGTAATGGGGGCAGGAATGCCCGCTGCTAAGTCGGAACGCAGACCAAGCTGCGATACGAATAACGCAATGAATGCGATCACTATCACGGTTGGAAGAGCGAGGCCTTTGTTAATATTCATTGGTTTGACGGGTGTTAAATCATTCACCAAATCATCTATGTTAAATTTATTGTGCATTATCTTATTCACTTTCACTCTACTGAACTTTCACTCTACTCGCTTTCAATCAGCGTCGCTAATTTTTTGAGTCCTCTATGAATATTCACTTTCACGAGCGACTCTGATTGGCCAGTTTTTTGGCTTGTCTCGGCTATGCTATGGCCTTCAACCTTTACCAATTTGATAACTTCTGCTTGCTTTTCTGGGATCATCGTTAGCAATCGGTCAATCGAAATTTTCGCGCCCACAACATCTTCATGGCCTTCTTCGGCAATATCAAAATCCAATGTTCCCGCTTGATGCTTATATGTTTGGCGTAATTTATCGACCCAACGATAACGGGCAATAGCGGCGATCCAGGGCAAAAATGCCCGCGCTGGATCAAAACTGTCGCGTTTGCGGTGCAGCGATATTAAAGTCTCTTGGATGAGATCATCGATGGCATCGCTCGCAATTTTATTGGAAAAATAGCGGCCAAGCCAGCGACCCGTTTGCTCTAAAAGCACAGAGTAAGACTGTTTATCTCCGCTCTGCGCTCTTATCATCAGCTTCTTTAATGTCTCTTCATTTGCTATCATTTACGGTTTCTAGTTAATAGCGCGTCGAGAGCGATAACACCGCCGCCACGGCTAATCAAAATTAGGGCCAGCGCAGCCCAAAACATATGGACAGTACCCCAAGCCTCTGGGAATATAAAAAATTGGATAACCATGGTCATTACAAATAATCCAGAAGCCGCAAAACGGGTAAAAAGACCAGCCACCAACAATAAGGGTAAGAAATGTTCGGCATACATTGTTAAGGGGGCTAATGATCCAGGCATACCAAATTCATTTTCAAATAATATTGGTTGAATCTCGTTCATTGTCAGCAATGTGCCTTCTTCTACTTTTGTTCGAGCAGAAGTCCAAAATGGAAATGCTAGAGCAAAGCGGACAAATAATAGTACGAGAGATTCGCCAAATTTACTGGCTAAAAAACCAGTAATTTGGTCATATAGTGCGATGATTTTCTTCAACATATTAAATCCTTATTATGTATCCACGCTTGTCAACGCGCCAGCACCAATGATAGTTAAAAGTGGCTGCAATGGATTATTTATATCTTCCGTTTCGGTAGCAATAGCTAAAAGGTTACGCATTGGTGTAATTAATTTTGACTCATATATTAACTTTGCAGCAATGGCATCAATTGGCAAGAGTTTCACCTCTGCATCGGGCCGCGTTATCAATATAGTGTTCGGATTATGCATTATTTTATTTAATTCGCTCAAAGGCTGAGCAAGCGGTGCTTGCAGAGCAATGATTTGCACGGCGGGATGTAGGGTGATGTTTTGCGCGACCAAAGTCTCTTCATCAAATTGCGCTAATTGTTCCAAAGATAATGGGCTAGCATCAGCAGCATTATAACTCTTTAACCAGGCCCATTCAATCGCTGCTAAGTCGGCAAATTCTGGCGCGCATGTTGGGCGAATAAATGCTTCGAAATGCACACCCAATTCGTTATTATCATGCCTTTTAACATGGTCCAGCTCAACATATTCGCGGGTTAAGCCATTAAAAATATCTTCGCCCATTGCTTCACGAGTCATGGGGAATGTTTCTTCTAATGCAACCAAACGCGCATGCGATATTGTGTTGGCGTGCGCCTTTAAGCCAAGGATGATTCTGTCGATCGGGCCATCAAACAAATCAGGATTGAGCGCATTGGGCCCTTGGTTGATCGTATCGATGAAATTATTTTGGCTTTCTTCTAATATGGATTTAAGCGACATTGTTATAAACTCTAGCTTGGTTAGCGGTAGATATAGAGCCAGCATTATGTGCACTATTATGTGCATTATTTATAACATCTCGGGCTTTTTGCACCTCAGCCATTAAAATATCATAAGATGGAATATCGCTATCCCATTCTATCAAAACCGCTTTGGGGCCTGATTTCGCTATAAAATGTTCGAATAATGTCCATGTAAAATCTGTGACAGGGCTGCCATGATTATCGATGCGCAGCGGGCCGCTATCATGATCTTCTATGGCATGGCCAGCCAAATGCATTTCGCCAACCCAATCGGGGTTGATTGCATCAATATAGGCATCGCAATCTTCGCCCAAGTTTTTGCAAGAGACCTCGACATTATTGACATCAAAAATAATTCCGCAACCCGTTTTTGTGACCATGCGCTCAATAAATTCAATCTCGCTCATTTCATTGTTGCGATAGTTCAAATAGCGCGATGGATTTTCAATCAGCATCGGGCGTTTTAGCCGCGTTTGCACAATATCAATCTGTTTGCAGAAATGATCGAGCGATTCTTGCGTATATATTACGGGCAATAAATCGGCAAAACGATCATGGGCATTGCCGCTAAAGCTTAGATGATCGGAGACGCTGGCGGCATCATAACGCTCGCACAAGGATGCTATTTTTTCTAAATCATAATGATTTAACCCGTCAGCGCTTCCCAGCGATAATCCAACCGAGTGAAAGCTGATGGGGTAAGATTCAGAAATGGCGGCCAACTGCATATGCGCAGGGCCACCATCACCGAAATAATTTTGAGGATGAACTTCTAACCAACCCGCTGGAGCTATATGATCCTGCTTGTCTTGATCCGAAAGGGGGGAATGATCAAGTACGGCTTGGAAATGGTCTGGCTTCAGTCCGATACCAACGAGGGGAGGGAGGTTATTTAGCATCGAAATTATATAGCACAGACCATTATATTACCCAAGCGGGCGGTTAGAAATCTTCAAAAATTATTTTTTTGCTACTGGCTTTTTATTGCCTTTGCGCGCTTTCAAAGAGCCGCCTTGCTTGACGCATGTGCCTTTGGCGACATATTTCCATGCATTGCCTTGGTAATCAACGGTTGAAGTACCAGCACATGAAGTACCGGGGCCAGCAGCGCAATCATTTTTGCCTTTCAAAGAAATGCCATAGCATTTTTCTTTTGCGCCCTGTGCTACAGCTGGAGCTGATGCTAAACCTGCTGCTGCTGTTAATGCGGCGGCGGCGGCGGTTGCTTTAATTAAATTGCTCATGATAATATCCTTCGTAATAATATATTAAAAATTTGTTTGATAACCAAGTAGAGAGGCTGGCTTCATCATGGGGTTCGTATGAAGCTATATTTTGGTTACGCACCAACCATTATGCGATTCAGTTTTGAGATTATTATACAATATAACGCATATCATAATGCAGCTTTCTCTAGCTGCTATAATCGCTGATTTTAACAGAATATATTCTCATCGTGCGTAGGATAAGCAGAATAATCAAATCCCCTATATTTATAATGTGCTTTATTTTGTCGAAAAGCAGCTCTTGAAATTTTATATAATGTCCATATATGAGCGTTAGCACTCACCCTAGGGGTGTGCTAAAATTGATTCTTTGGCTCTAATATGAGCATAATTTTTAACAGATAAGAGGAAAGCAAGGTATGAAATTTCGTCCATTGCATGATCGTGTTCTTGTTCGCCGCGTAGAGGCAGAAGAAAAAACGGCTGGCGGGATCATTATTCCCGATAGCGCGCAAGAAAAACCATCAGAAGGTGAAGTCGTTGCAGCAGGCGCTGGATCAAAAGATGACAGCGGCAAAGTCACGGCACTTGACGTAAAAGCCGGCGACAAAATTTTGTTCGGCAAATGGTCTGGCACCGAAGTTAAAGTCGACGGTGAAGATCTATTGATTATGAAAGAAAGCGATATTTTGGGCATAGTCGAATAATTTCGATACCCACTATAATATTGCAAATTTCAGAAATATTTACATTAAACAATTTATGCAGAGGAAATAAATATGGCTGCTAAAGAAGTAAAATTTGGGCGCGATGCCCGTGAACGTATCATGCAAGGTGTTGATATTCTTGCGGATGCTGTAAAAGTAACTTTGGGCCCAAAAGGCCGTAACGTCGTATTGGATAAATCTTTTGGCGCACCGCGCATCACAAAAGACGGCGTGAGCGTTGCCAAAGAAATCGAACTAAAAGACAAGTTTGAAAATATGGGCGCGCAAATGGTCAAAGAAGTAGCATCTCGCACCAATGATGTTGCGGGCGATGGCACAACTACTGCTACCGTTCTGGCACAATCTATCGTGCGCGAAGGCATGAAATCGGTCGCTGCTGGCATGAACCCCATGGATCTTAAGCGCGGCATTGATTTGGCAGTAACCAAGGTTGTTGACAATCTTAAAAGCCGTTCAAAGCCTGTGGCTGGTACTTCTGAAATCTCTCAAGTTGGCGTGATTTCTGCCAATGGTGATACAGAAGTTGGCGAGAAAATCGCCGAAGCTATGGAAAAAGTTGGCAAAGAAGGTGTTATCACCGTTGAAGAAGCCAAGGGCCTAGAGTTTGAATTGGATGTTGTCGAAGGCATGCAGTTTGACCGTGGTTATTTGTCGCCTTATTTCATCACCAACACCGAAAAAATGCTCGTTGAAATGGATAATCCTTATATCCTTATCCACGAACAAAAATTGACAAGCCTGCAACCTATGCTTCCTATTCTAGAAGCCGTTATGCAAGCTGGACGTCCTTTGCTTATCATCGCAGAAGACATTGAAGGTGAAGCATTGGCAACATTGGTTGTGAACCGCTTGCGCGGCGGCCTCAAAGTGGCTGCGGTTAAAGCACCTGGTTTTGGCGATCGCCGTAAAGCGATGCTCGAAGATATTGCGATCCTTACCAAAGGCGAAATGGTCAGCGAAGATTTGGGTATCAAGCTCGATAGCGTGACCTTGGAAATGCTCGGCGAAGCCAAGCGCGTTTCCATCGACAAAGATAACACCACAATCGTAGATGGTAGCGGCGACAATGACGCAATCAAGGGCCGCGTTGACGCGATCCGTGCGCAAATTGAAACCACAACCTCTGATTATGACAAAGAGAAATTGCAAGAGCGTCTAGCGAAGCTTGCAGGCGGCGTTGCGGTTATCAAAGTCGGCGGTGCTACCGAAGTTGAAGTGAAAGAAAAGAAAGACCGTGTTGACGATGCATTGCATGCAACGCGCGCTGCCGTTGAAGAAGGCATCGTCCCTGGCGGCGGTACGGCACTTCTTTATGCCACTTCTGCTCTCGATGGCCTCGAAGGCGCGAATGATGACCAAACGCGCGGTGTTGATATTGTACGCCGTTCTTTGCAAGCTCCTGTGCGTCAAATTGCTGAAAATGCAGGGTTTGACGGCGCGGTAGTTGCGGGCAAATTGATCGACGGTAATGATGAAAGCCTTGGTTTCAATGCTGCTAACGATCAATATGAAAACCTTGTTGCATCGGGCGTGATTGATCCCACCAAAGTTGTGCGTGCGGCTTTGCAGGACGCATCATCTGTTGCGGGCTTATTGATTACAACCGAAGCGGCTGTTTCTGAATTGCCAGAAGATAAAGCGGCTGGCGGTGCGCCTGCTATGCCTGATATGGGCGGCATGGGCGGCATGGGCGGCATGGGTTTCTAAACCCAAAAGCTTAACAGCAAAGAGGGCCGGTGCAGCGATGCACTGGCCTTTTTTAATATATTGGCCTTTTTTATGCACGGGCCTTTTTTATGCACGGGCCTTTTTAATATATTGGCCTTTATATGTTAAGATTTTGTGGTAACGAAATTTTCGACTGATTATGCTGACTTAATCATCGCTCTTTCTTTTCCGCTCTTTGTATGATTATATCGCCTTATTGTAAGAATCATTCGCGTAACTGCAGATATAGAGGAGCGAGATATGCAGAATTTTTTGGCTATTTTATTGGCATCGGCCGCCGTTGTGGCTTGCAAACCCGTTGGTGATAACCCAGAGACCAGCCAAAATGAGAGTGACGAATCCGCTAAATTAAACGCTTGGTTTGAAGAGAAATTTGAAGAGGAATTGGCTTTTAGCCCAATCCGCCAAACTTTTCTGGGTATCAAAACCGATTATGGCAAAATTGATGATATGAGCGCGAAGGCTGACGATGAACAGCTTGCATGGCGCCGCGCTGCGGCCACAGAAATGCAGTCCAAATTTGATTATGATAAATTATCGGCCACAGCAAAAATATCATGGGATATGTGGTTGTTCCGCTTAAAACAAGCCGAGGCCGAAGCGAAATTTCGTGATAATGGCTATGTCATGCACCAATTTAGCGGCGCGCAGAGTTTCTTGCCGACATTTTTGATTAATAATCATAGCGTCGATAGCGAAGAAGATATGATCGCTTATATCTCGCGTCTTAATGAGAGTGCGCGGGCTTTGGGACAATTGCTGACCGAGGCACAAGCCACGGCAAAGGCGGGAACGCGCCCGCCCAAATTTGCCTATGATGGGGTGATCGATCAATCGACTAAGATTATCACGGGCGCACCCTTTACCGAGGGTGAAGATTCTGCGCTATGGAGCGCGACGCGAGAGAAAATAGCGAAATTGGTGAAGGATGGCATCATCAATCAAGAAAGGGGTGATGCATTAGAAAGCGAAGCGCGCACGGCGATGGTTGAAAAATTAAAGCCTGCTTATCAATCCATCATTGATTGGTATAAGCAAGATATTGCCAATTTGCCCAAGCCATCCTTTGGGGTGTCAGAGCTTGCCAATGGCAAAGATTTTTATAACGCCCGTTTGCATAATTATACCACTACCAATTTAACCGCCGATGAAATTCACGCAATTGGTCTGTCCGAGGTTGCGCGGATCAGAACCGAGATGGAAGCGATTAAAGATCAAGTGAAATTTGAAGGCGATTTGGACGCTTTCTTTGTTTTCATGCGCGAAGACGATCAATTTTATTTTTCGAATGATGATAAAGGCGCGCAAGATTATATCGATGCTGCGACCCAATATATTGAGGATCTAAAAAGCAAATTACCTGATTATTTTGGGGTGTTACCCAAAGCTGATTTGGTGGTGAAACGTGTTGAATCATTTCGCGAACAAGATGGAGCTGCTCAGCATTACCGCGCTGGCACGCCCAATGGGTCAAAACCAGGCACTTATTATGCGCATTTGTCCGATATGCGGGCGATGGCGATTCCATCGCTCGAAGTCATTGCCTATCATGAAGGATTGCCTGGCCATCATATGCAAATATCTATCGCCCAAGAGTTAGAGGGCATCCCCAAGTTCCGCTCTAGGGGCGGCTCTATCTCTGCTTTTAGCGAGGGTTGGGGGCTATATTCAGAATTATTGGCCAAAGAAATGGGGGCCTATGAAAACCCTTATTCTGACTTTGGCCGCCTAACCACAGAAATGTGGCGCTCTATTCGCTTGGTGGTGGATACAGCTTTGCATGCAAAGGGCTGGGATGAAGAAAAAGCCGTTGCTTATTTCTTAGCCAATTCGCCTATCCCAGAGACTGCGGTGCGTAGTGAAGTACAGCGTTATTTGGTGCTTCCTGGCCAAGCAACAAGCTATAAAATTGGTATGTTGCGGATTTTGGAATTGCGCAAAAAAGCCGAAGAAGAGCTTGGCGATGATTTTGATATAAGAGGTTTTCACGACACGATATTGGGCGGAGGTTCTGTTCCGCTCGACATTTTGGAACAGCAAATCGATCAATGGATTGCGGCAGTTAAAGATTCATAAATTGACAAGAAACCAGCGCGTAGAGAGTGTTTCATAAGAGGTTTTGTTTGAACTGTCCCAAACAAGTTATAATAGGCTAATGCAGTGATGCTGTGCATCGTAAAAAGGACTGATGCTATGCATCGTTAAGAGGATTTATGGTTGCAAGTGTATTTGAACTATTCAAAATAGGCATAGGCCCATCTAGCTCTCATACGATGGGGCCAATGCTCGCTGCGTCTAAATTTGTTAAGCGGTTGGATGATAATGATGTCATAGAAGATGTCACGCGCATCAAGGTACGTCTGTTTGGATCGCTTGCGCTTACAGGCAAAGGCCATGCCAGCGATCGCGCCATATTTTTGGGCCTATCGGGTGAAAATGCCAAAAATGTAGATTTAGATCATGCCGAAACTTTGATTAGCGATATTCGGATTTCAAAACGATTAAAACTAGCAGGCAAGCATCGCATATCCTTTGATGAAGCGACGGATTTAATATTTGATAAGCATAGGCGGTTGGATTTTCATTCCAATGCAATGCGTTTCACCGCTTTTGCAGATGATAAAGAAATAGCGAAATGCGCCTATTTTTCTATTGGTGGTGGTGCAGTGCTCGATGAGAGCGAAATAGCGCAGAGTAATCAAGCAGAGGGCGGGTTATGGGATGTTCCTTATAAATTTTGCTCTGGAAAAGATTTATTAGAAATCGCAGCAAGGGACAATATTTCTATTGCGGATATCATGCGCGCAAATGAGCGCACATTGAGGAGCGATCAGGAAATCAGTGCTCAAATTGCTGAGATTGATAGTGCGATGAATGGCTGTATTGATAGAGGAATTGCCTCTGAGGGTATTTTGCCTGGGGGTCTTAATGTCAAACGGCGCGCACCAACCATTTATGCGCATCTTCAATCACGGCAAGAACGCGCCTTATCGGATCCGCTGACGATACTCGATTGGGTCAATTTATGGGCGCTTGCTGTGAATGAGGAAAATGCAGCGGGTGGCCGCGTCGTAACCGCACCAACCAATGGAGCTGCTGGTATCGTCCCCTCGGTGCTGCGTTTTTATGAACGCTTTACCCAAGGCGCCAATGCGCAATGTACAGAGACATTCATATTGACAGCAGCGGCGATTGGCTCTTTGTTCAAAGAAAATGCTTCTATTTCTGGTGCCGAAGTTGGCTGTCAAGGAGAGGTAGGCGTTGCTTGTTCAATGGCGGCGGCGGGCCTTACTGCTGTTTGGGGCGGCACATCGTCGCAAGTTGAAAATGCGGCAGAAATAGGTATGGAGCATAATTTAGGTTTGACCTGCGATCCGGTTGCGGGGCTGGTTCAAGTTCCATGTATCGAGCGCAATGCCGTTGGAGCCGTCAAAGCTATAGAAGCAGCACGATTGGCCATTATGGGCGATGGGTCGCACCGCGTTAGCCTTGATGAGGTCATTGAAACGATGCGCAAAACAGGGCTAGATATGAGCGAGCGTTACAAAGAAACCTCGCAAGGTGGGCTTGCTGTTAATCTGGTTGAATGTTAAATAATCTGCATATTTCAGCAAAAGATTATTTCGAGCGCAAGGCTCTTAATGCACGGTTCCTGACGGCGTTTCATTTGATAACATGATTATCAGTCGCTCTATTTGCCGCCACCGCGCAAAGGAGATATGGTTGCCAATGTTACGGCTTTTTTCGGCGCGCTCTGCTGCTTCTAATCCTGCTTCTTGTCCATATTCACTCATTAATTCTTGGGCTTGGTTCACGTCACGATTTTCAACATAAAGCGGCAAGTGCATAAATATTGTTCCATTATTGGGGCCTATTGAATAGGCCATTGAAAGAGTATAAGCCGTCTATAATCAACACTGATTATTTCCTGACTTGATGTAAAATGATATATAGAGATATTGTGGAAACATTATCAAAACATTTGGTTAAGCGATATTTACTATATAAAATTCTTGCACCTATGACCAATAAAGCGCATTGAAACATTATGGAAAATGGTCATGATGATAACGCAAGCAAATCGATCGCAGGTGGTTTCTTTTTTGCCTTGTGCATATTGATAGGGTTTTTTGTGGGTGCCTTTCATGGCCAAACAGCGGTTGGCACATTAGCTGGATTTGCCTTAGGCGGCATTATCGCATTGGGTATATGGATAATCGATAGTAAAAAGCAGCGAAAATAAAGCTTCACCCTGTCGGTTGATAAACCAAGCTAAAGAGACTTTTTACACAGTTTATTGCTTAAATTAGCAATCTTTTAAGGCATAAAATTCTTTGGTTTTTTGCCATGCTTCATCGGCATCATCGACAATTTGAAACAGATCCAAATCTTGGGTGCTAATCGTACCCTCTAAAGCCAATTCTTCGAAATTAATCACACGATTCCAAAAATCGCTGCCGAATAAAAATATTGGGATAGGGCTCATCTTGCCCGTTTGTATTAGAGTTAATAATTCAAAAAATTCATCGAATGTCCCAAACCCTCCGGGAAAGACTGCCACTGCGCGGGCGCGGATTAAAAAGTGCATCTTACGCAAAGCGAAATAGTGGAATTGAAACGATAAGGAGGGCGTAACATATGCATTGGGTGCTTGTTCAAAAGGCAGCACGATATTGAGACCAATAGATTCTTTATTGGCATCATCAGCACCGCGATTGGCCGCCTCCATAATGGCAGGGCCGCCGCCCGAACAAACGACAAAATGCCGTTTGCCATCGGGTTCATTAATCCCGCATTCGCTGGCTAGACGCCCTAATTTGCGGGCTTCATCATAATAGCGTGCTTTTTGCATCAAGCGGTTAGCGATTTCCAAATCGCGTTTTGTCTCAGCGGCATCAATTTTTTTTTGCGCGCTCGCCTTATCGCCAATCCGCGCCGAGCCATAAATCACAAAAGTTGATTCGATATTGGCTTCATCGAGCAGCATCTCGGGCTTCAAAAGTTCTAATTGAAACCGCACTGGGCGTAATTCTTCGCGCAATAAAAAATCATTGTCTTGAAAAGCTAAGCTATAGGCTGGGTCTTGCGTTTGCGCGGTAGAGCTTTGTTTTTCAACAAAGTCAATTTCTTGTTGCGCCTTATAAAATCGGCGATCTTTGAGATTTTTTTTGATCATAATCTTACCATAGTGCGCCCGCGCAACATTACCAGATATTCTTACAATAATCATTACTAATGGAGGTTAAAGATAATAAGCAAGGCGGATTTAATTTCATATAATATTATTATTATGTTGACCAAATGCTGCACTGCACATAGAGGCGTTGACGGGCCACGCGGTCCCAACGCCGCGCGAGCTCTCTGTAAGGAGAAGCGAATATGACGAAATTAACGACACCCGACGTGCGACCTGCGCGTCCTCATTTTTCCTCTGGGCCATGCGTAAAGCCACCCACATGGGAAGCCTCTAAATTATCAACCGAATGTCTAGGGCGATCGCACCGTGCTAAAATTGGTAAATCTCGCTTAGCATTGGCGATAGATTTATTGCGCGACATATTACAAATTCCTGATACGCACCATATCGGCATTGTCCCTGGCAGCGATACAGGAGCTATTGAAATGGCGATGTGGTCTATGCTTGGCGCGCGCGGCGTGACTATGATGGCGTGGGAGAGCTTTGGTGCTGGTTGGGTTACAGATGTTAATAAGCAATTAAAATTAGACGCAAATGTTATGCGCGCTGATTATGGTGACATCCCTGATTTATCAGCGGTAGATTTTGACCATGATGTTGTATTTACATGGAATGGCACGACATCAGGGGCGCGCGTTCCCAACGGCGATTGGATTAGCGATAATCGCGCGGGATTAACCTTTAACGATGCGACATCGGCTGTATTTGCCTATGAAATGCCATGGCACAAGTTGGATGTCACGACATTTAGTTGGCAAAAACTATTGGGCGGCGAGGGCGCGCATGGCGTCATCATTCTTGGGCCGCGCGCTGTTGAACGGCTGGAGAATTACACCCCTGCTTGGCCGTTGCCGAAAATTTTTCGAATGACCAAAGGCGGCGAATTAATCGCGGGTATCTTCAAAGGTGAGACCATAAATACCCCCTCTATGTTGGCGGTTGAAGATGTGATTTTCGCATTGGAATGGGCGCAATCTATTGGTGGATTGAGCGGTATGATAGCGCGCAGCGATGCCAATGCAGCCGCCTTAGATAGCATCGTTCAGGAACGTGAATGGTTGGGCCATCTGGTGGCTGATCCTGCAACGCGATCAACCACATCGGTTTGTTTGACCGTGGCTGGTGCGGATATGGCCTTCATTAAATCAATGGCGTCCTTGCTCGAAGAACAACATGCCGCTTATGACATTGCTGGTTATCGTGATGCGCCTGCTGGGCTTCGGATTTGGTGCGGTGCGACGGTCGATAGGGCTGATATTGCAGCACTCGGCCCTTGGCTGGATTGGGCCTATGAAACGGCTAAATCCGCTGCATAAGATACGCTGAATATAAACCCCTATAGCATAGGGAAATCTCCAAATATTAAATGCAAAAAAGAAATATCATCTTTAATTTGCTAATGCGATGAAAGACAATATCATGACCAAAGCTAAAGTTTTAATCTCGGATAAAATGGATCCAAAAGCCGCTGAAATATTCGCCGAACGCGGCTGTGATGTGGATGTTATTACAGGTCAAACCCCCACAGAATTGATGGAAATCATTGGCGATTATGAAGGCCTTGCCATTCGTTCTTCGACCAAAGTGACGCCCGAAATATTGGCGGCAGCGACACAGCTAAAAGTCATAGGCCGTGCAGGTATTGGCGTAGATAATGTCGATATTCCAGCAGCCTCTTCGCAAGGGGTTGTGGTCATGAACACGCCGTTTGGCAACAGCATCACCACTGCCGAGCATGCCATTGCGATGATGTTTGCCTTGGCGCGTCAATTGCCCGTTGCGGATGCATCGACCCAGCAAGGCAAATGGGAAAAAAGCCGTTTCATGGGGGTGGAGCTGACGGGCAAAACTTTGGGGCTCATCGGTGCGGGTAATATTGGCTCTATCGTCGCTAGTCGTGCTCTGGGGCTCAAAATGAAAATAGTCGCATTTGATCCATTTTTAACGCCAGAGCGGGCGATTGAAATTGGCGTTGAAAAAGTTGATTTGGATGGTGTGCTGGCCAAAGCTGATTTTATTACATTGCACACACCATTAACCGATCAAACCCGCAATATTTTATCGGCTGAAAATTTGGCCAAAACCAAAAAAGGCGTGCGAATAATAAATTGCGCGCGCGGTGGTTTGATTGACGAAGCGGCATTGAAAGATGCTTTGGATAGGGGGCAAGTAGGTGGTGCGGCATTGGATGTGTTTGCAACCGAGCCTGCTAAAGAATCGCCTTTATTTGGCACAGAAAATTTTATCTGTACCCCGCATTTGGGGGCCTCTACCAGCGAAGCGCAGGTTAATGTAGCCATTCAAGTAGCAGAGCAAATGGCCGATTATCTGGTGAACGGCGGTGTTATCAATGCGCTGAATATGCCAAGCCTATCGGCCGAAGAAGCTCCGAAATTAAAACCTTATATGACGCTTGCTGAGAAATTAGGCAGCATGGTTGGGCAATTGGCGTCGGATGATTTGCATAATATTTCAATAGAAGTCGAAGGGGCCGCCGCCGATCTTAATATTAAGCCGATTACGGGGGCTGTTTTATCGGGCTTTATGCGCCGCTACAGCGACACGGTGAATATGGTCAATGCGCCCTATTTGGCAAAAGAGCGCGGCTTAGAAGTTAGTGAAATTCGCCATGAACGCGAAGGAACATATCAAACATTGGTGCGCGTAACCGTACAAACTTCACAAGGTGATCGCAGCGTAGCGGGAACATTATTTGGTCATAATGTGCCGCGCTTGGTTGAAATGTTTGGCATAAAAATCGAAGCCGATCTTGATGGCCATATGCTCTATATTGTGAATGAAGACACGCCTGGTTTTATTGGCCGCGTTGGGACTGCATTGGGTGAGGCTGGTTTGAACATCGGCACATTCCATTTAGGCCGCCGAGTTGCGGGCGGTGAGGCTGTATTATTATTGTCTATTGATGATGCGATCAGCGAAGCCGCCCTGTCGGCAGTGCATGCATTAGATGGCGTTAAGATAGTGAAGCATCTTCAATTTTAATCTTAACCCTATATTGTATGGAAGACCGCCATTAAACTGTGGTTTCCTCCGTTCATAATTCTGGTAAAGAGTGGGTAAGACTCAGCTAAATTTCAGGTATGAAATCATGACTCAACACAATATTGATCTATTGCCAGAGGGTTTTCGCGACAGATTGTTCGAGGAAGCTGCTCTTATTTCTCGCAATGCGCGTTCGATGATCGATGTTTTGACCGCGCATGGTTATAAACGGGTGATGCCCGCTATTGCTGAATATGAGAGCAGTTTAACCGGACGGCCACTGGGCGCTGCGCGCAACCATTTGATGCGCTTTACCGATCCTGTTTCAGGGCGTAATATGGCGATACGCAGCGATATGACCTTGCAAATTGGCCGTATTGCTTCGACAAGATTGGCCGATATGCCGCGCCCTTTGCGTTTATGCTATCATGGCGTGGTGGCCAAATTGCGTGCTAATCCGCCCAATCCTAATCGTGAAATGACCCAATTGGGCGCGGAATTAATAGGCCGCGATAATGTGTCGGCGGTATGCGAAATGGCGGCCATGGCGATAGAGGCATTGAAATCGGTCGGCATAAAAGGCATCACTATTGATTTTACCTTGCCCGATTTGGTCATAACATTGGCCCAACATACTTTTCCGCTTGCCGATGAAAATTTGCAAAAGGTCAGCGAGCAATTGGATATGAAAGATGCGAGCGCACTGAAATCTTTGGGTGCTGATGAATATTTGCCTTTGCTCTATGCCACGGGTGAATTTGAGCAAGCTATTCAAAAATTATGCGACATTGATGCAGGCGGCGCTCTATCTTCGCGCATAGCAGGTTTGCAATCAATAGCGCAATATATAGCCGATGATGTTCATGTGACATTAGACCCGACCGAGCGTCATGGGTTTGAATATCAAAGCTGGATTGGGTTTACGCTCTATGCTGATAATATCGCTGGTGCGATAGGCAGAGGCGGTACTTATCAATTGGATAATGGGGAAGCAGCAACGGGTTTTTCTCTTTATCCCGATGCGATAAATACTATATCCAATCAGATAGAAGAAGATTATCTATTCTTGCCATTGGATCATGATGTTGATTGTGCATCTAAGGTACGCAAAGAAGGCTGGATTACTATTGCCGCGCTCGAAGATAATGATGACGGCAAAGCCCTTGGCTGCAGCCATTATCTGGATGGTCAAAAGATAATCCCTTATACAATATGATCCTTTTGGAACTTATCCACCAATCATGCACTGATAAGATAGCCATGTTCATTCTATCGCTGGACGAGAGAGCGGTAATTGCTTAATAAATATGTTTGATTTCTATTCGATCTAATCACCATAGGAAGGCCTTAATATGGCAAATGTAACTGTAGTAGGCGCGCAATGGGGCGACGAAGGCAAAGGCAAAATTGTTGATTGGTTAGCCAGCCGTGCCGATGTTGTGGTGCGCTTTCAGGGCGGCCATAATGCAGGTCATACATTGGTGGTTGGCGACAATATTTATAAATTATCTTTGCTGCCATCGGGCATTGTGCGCGGGACTTTATCCGCCATTGGCAATGGTGTTGTTTTTGACCCTTGGCATTTTCGTGACGAAGTCGGTAAACTCAAAGCCCAAGGCGTCGATATAAACCCGCAAAATTTGATGGTGGCAGAAACATGCCCGATCATATTACCGTTTCACCGCGATTTAGATGCTCTGCGCGAAGATGCCAGCGGTGCTGGCAAAATTGGCACAACACGGCGCGGCATTGGCCCAGCTTATGAAGATAAGGTTGGCCGCCGTGCGATTAGGATATGCGATTTGGCGCATCTGGATGATTTGGAAGCGCAGCTTGACCGTATTTGCGCCCATCATGATGCATTGCGCAAAGGGTTTGGCGAAGCCCCCATTGATCGCAAGCGATTGATCGATGATTTAACCGATATTGCAGCCTATGTTCTTCCGTTCGCAAAACCGGTATGGCGTATGCTCAATAATGCTAAGAGCGACGGTAAGCGGATATTATTTGAAGGCGCGCAAGGGGTGTTGCTTGACATTGACCATGGCACTTATCCCTTTGTTACTTCATCGAATGTGATTGCGGGTACAGCATCAGGCGGCAGCGGCGTGGGGCCATCGAGCGTTGGTTTTGTGCTGGGCATTGTGAAAGCTTATACGACGAGAGTGGGCAGCGGGCCATTTCCTACCGAGCAGCTTAATGAAGTGGGCCAAACATTGGGCGAGCGCGGTCATGAATTTGGCGTGGTCACAGGACGCCAGCGCCGCTGTGGTTGGTTTGATGCGGTATTGGTACGCCAAAGCTGCGCGGTATCGGGCGTATCGGGCATCGCTCTGACCAAGATTGATGTCTTGGATGGGTTTAAGACGATTAAGATTTGCGTTGGCTATCGCGTTGATGAGGTTGATTATGATTATCTGCCGCCGCATGCTGCCGATCAAGCAAAAGTCGAACCCATTTATGAAGAGATTGATGGATGGGAAGGCACAACCGCTGGAGCAAGAAGCTGGGCAGACTTGCCCGCGCAAGCTATTAAATATGTTCGCCGTATAGAAGAATTGATCGCATGTCCTGTGGCATTAGTATCAACCTCGCCGCAGCGCGATGATACGATTTTGGTACGAGATCCATTTGCGGATTAGGGGCGAAAACGATTAAATGCCGCCCAATAGAGGGTTATTGATACGCAAAGATATTTATGGCCGCGATGCGCGTTTGGCTAAAATTTTACAATCATCATTTTCATAATAGCCCTGCCAAGCGGCGTTAAAAAAGCACAAAACCCAACATTAAAGCCATAAATTATCGCGTTTTACACATCATCGGTGCTGATTAATTCTTCTTTGTCCAATTCCCCGGTCATCGATGCAACGGTGACGGCAACCGCCGCATCGCCCGAAACATTGGTGGTCGTGCGCATCATATCCATAATACGGTCAACCCCCGCGACAAATGCGATAGTTTCCAATGGTACGCCAACGGCACCAAATACTAATGCCATCATGATAAGGCCCGCACCTGGGATACCTGCTGCACCGATTGCCCCTAATGTCGATAATAATGCGATTAATCCATAGTGACCCCATGATAAGTCAACACCGAATATTTGCGCGCCGAACAATGTTGCCAGTCCTAAATACATCGCTGTACCGTTCATATTGATGGTCGCACCCAATGATATGACAAAACTTGATACGCTTTTTGATACGCCCAAATTTCTCTGAGCGCAGCGCAATGTGACGGGCAGAGTAGCATTGGATGATGCAGTGGAATAGCTAACCGCAATGGCGTCAATTATGCCTCTGAAAAAATCTATAACAGGCACTTTGCCGATAAATTTGAGCATCGCGCTATATAATATGCCGATAATCAATATGCAGCCCAAATAATTTAAGAATACGAGCCAGCCAAGTGCTTGTAAGGCTTCAAAACCCAAAGTGCCCGAGACCCAAGCCATGAGAGCAAACACACCAAAGGGGGTTAATTCCATAACAATCATAGTGACTTTTTGCATCACTATCGCACCGCTATCGAATATTTTAATCAGCGGTTTGCCATCTTCTTTGGCCATCAAAATGCCAATACCAATCAACAAGGCAAAGACAATCAAGGGTAATACTTGCGCATCGGCCATCACTTGCACGGGGCTCTCTGGTATGATGGATAATATCATATCAACCGCAGTGGTTTCATTGGGAACGGGTGTTTCGCCTTTGTCGATTAAATCGGTGCGCAGCCCAGCACCAGGTTTAATCAAAGTACCAAGCATCAGCCCAAGCCATGCAGCGATTTGACCGGTGATAATGAATAATATCATAGCTCGCCCGCCGACTTTGCCTAATTTGCTAATATCGCCTATCGCGGCGACGCCCGACACCAATGAGAAGAAAATGAGAGGCACAACTAGCATTTTGATGGATTTGATGAAAAAATCGCCAATCCATTTTATGCTTTGCGCATCTGGCCCCATAATTTGACCAGCGATAACACCCAATATCAAAGCAGCAATCACCCGTTGCCAAAGGGGGATATTAAACCAAAATGCAACCATGATGCGCCTTTCTGAATATTTAAGCGATTATGCTATGCGAATATTTTTTACAGAGCAATCAAAAAGATATGTATATAGAGAGGTTTGGCTAGAGGCGGTGCTTAATAGGCTGTCAATTTAATAGAGTAATTCGCCAACGGCATGGATGAAAAGGCCAACCAAGCCGCCGACAAGCGTTCCATTGATGCGGATGAATTGTAAATCGCTACCCACGACATTTTCTATGCGGCTAGTGAGGGTGATAGCTTCCCAACCACCAATCGTATCGGATACTAAGGTCACAATTTTATCGCCATAATTTTCGGTAGTGCCGACAATAGCACGGCGCGCAAAACGGTTGATCTGCTTTTTCAAATGCGCATCTTTTTGCAATGAAGACCCCAGTTTCGTTAGGGCTTCACCAAATTTACCCGCCATGGCTGCATCGGGTTCGCGCGCAGCATTGAGCAGAGCTTGCCGCCCATTTTGCCACAGGCTGTCCATCCATTTTGCCATTGCAGGATTAGCGAGCAATTCTTTTTTCCAAGCATGTATTTTTTTCTCAAATGTCTTTTGATGTTGTAGGTCGTGGGCAAGCTTTCTTATGCCTTCTTCGCCTTTTTCGCGCAGTGGGTGATTAAGGTCTTGCGCCATATCGGTCAGTAATTTGCTCAACCCATTGACGATGGCATCGGCAAGCCTATCATCAAGCCCTGTCCAACGCATGATCGTATTGGCGCGTTCTTCGACCATTTTGCGGATTATATCTTCATTGCTGTTCAACGTCTTTGAAGCCCATTTCACCACGCTATTCAATATTGGTTTATGCCGACCTTCTTTTATCATCGCTTCCAATAATTGTCCCAATAATGGCGCAAGATTGATATTTTCTAGCTGCTGGCGCATCGAATCTTTGGCAATTTTCCCCAGCCGCTCATCATCCAATGATGCCATGATATCGCCTATCAAACGCGATGCCCCCATGCGCATTCGGCCTTCGCCGCCATCGGGATGCATCAAAAATTTACCAGCAGCACCAGCCACATCAATATTACGCACTTTTCGGGCTACTATGCGCGTCGTGAGAAAGTTGCGCCGTAAGAAACCTGCTAATGTCTCGCCAATGCGATCTTTATTTTTGGGAATGATGGCGGTGTGCGGAATGGGGATGCCCAAAGGGTGTCGAAATAAGGCCGTGACCGCGAACCAATCGGCCAGCCCACCCACCATGCCAGCCTCTGCAAAGGCGCGCATAAAGCCCCAATGACCAGCATATTCTTTTTCCATATGGTTGCCAATAACGAAAATCACCGCCATCAGCACGAGCAAAGCCGTGGCAATAATGCGCATTTTTTTAAGCTCTTCATCACGCTGTTGAAAGCGCAATGCTGATAATTTTTTATGCGATAAAATTGTTTGTTCGTTCGTCACTAAGTGCTGTTATAGTCTTATAATACGCACTATGCCAAATGCTTTATTCAACCGCTTCTATATTGCGCCCGTTAATCTTTGATTGTCACTATCGCTATCACCAGGATTATAAGTGAGTAATTTTTTGCGCAGCCACGGCCCAGTGCGTTTTTCAACCCCATCGGCAAGGCTAAACCCAGCGGGCACGATCAGTAATGTTAACAGTGTGGATACAATCAAGCCGCCAATCACTACAATTCCCATAGGTTGCCGCCACGCACTATCACCCGAGAGCGATATAGCAGTTGGAACCATGCCTGCCGTCATAGCCACAGTCGTCATCACAATAGGCTGAGCTCTTTTCTGCCCAGCTTCAACAATGGCAGTATATTTGTCGGTGCCTTTTGCTAATTCTTCAATGGCGAAATCAATCAGCAAGATTGAGTTTTTACTGACAATACCCAATAGCATAAGCACGCCGATGAATACGGGCATAGATAAAGGCTGGCCAACCGCCCAAATAAGCGCGATACCGCCAAGCGGGGCCAATGCAAGCGAGCACATATTGACCAGCGGCGACATAAGGCGTTTGTAGAGCAATACCAAAACCGCGAACACGGTGAGGACGCCAGATATGACCGCGATCACAAAATTTTCGAGCAATTCAAGTTGCCATTCAGCATCACCAAAGGGGCGTGTTGAGATGCCGCTGGGTAAATTCTGCATGATAGGTAATTGGTCTATTTGCTCTCTAGCTGCGCCCGATGCCACACCATCGGCCAAATCCGCTCCAATGAAAATACGCCGCGTCTGATTATAGCGCTGAATGGCTGTTGGGCCAGAGCCGAAACCAATTTCTGCTATTGTACCCAATGGCACCGATGCCCCATTGGTCATTTGTACAGGCAGATTATTGATCGTGTTTATGTCTTGACGCGAATCTTCATCCAAGACGACGCGGATAGGGATTTGTCGATCGGATAACGAGAATTTGGCGGTATTTTGATCAATCTCGCCCAATGTCGCAATACGAATTGTTTGGCTCAAGGCTGCCGTTGTCACACCCAATTCAGATGCTAAATCGCTGCGCGGCGTGATTAAAATTTCTGGACGTTGCAAATCAGCATTAACGCGCGGTGCTTTTACAGTATCGAGCTTTTTCATTTGTTCGGCAACTTTTACGGCAGTTTCTTTTAATAGGTCTGAATCCGATCCTGTGAGCATGATAGAGAGGTCTCTGCCTGTTCCATTGCCGCCGCTTTGTGATTGGAAACGAACCCGCGCATCGGGTATTTGCTGTAATTCATCATTCAGGTCTTTTTCAAACTCAACCGATGTTTTTTCACGATCTTCATTCAATGTCATAAAGATTGTCGCTGCACCCTCGCGCACATTTTGCAATGCAGTTTTAACTTCGGGTTGTGCTACCATAATAGCTGTTACTTTGGTTGCTATCTCTTGGGTTTCCTCTAATGTCGTACCAGGAACCATTTCAATTTGAACGCGGCTATTATTTTCGTTAATCGTAGGTTGGAATTGACTGGGGGTAATGGCGAACAATATAATGGTAAGAATGAAAGCCCCAAAACCTATGCCCATCATCCAAATACGATGATCTAAAAATAGGCTAATAAATTTATGACCAAAAGCGACTTTATTATCTCTATTTCTGCGGTGATTGCGATATGCAGCGGCTGAACGGGTGCTGATAGTCCATTTCAAAACCTTGGTGTAAAAATCAATCATTGGGCCTTTGCCATGATCGGCATGCCCTTTGGCTTTTAGGAAATAGGCCGCCATGAGCGGCGTTATCATCCGCGCAACAGCCAAGCTCATGAGAACGGAAATAACCACTGTAATGCCAAAGTTTTTGAAAAATTGACCAGAAATGCCGGGCATTAATCCGACAGGAAGGAACACAGCAACGATACAAAATGATGTCGCCACAACGGCAAGGCCAATCTCATCAGCAGCATCTATAGAGGCTTGATAGGCGGATTTGCCCATACGCATGTGGCGCACGATATTTTCAATTTCTACAATGGCATCATCGACCAGCACCCCCGCAACCAAGCTTAACGCAAGCAATGACAAAAAATTTAGGTTAAAGCCAAGCAAATCCATGAACCAAAATGTTGGAATTGCGGATAGGGGGATAGCAATTGCAGAGATTATCGTGGCGCGCCAATCCCGCAAGAAGAAAAATACAATCACAACGGCCAAAAACGCCCCTTCAATCATGGCCTTCATAGAGCTGCTATATTGGGTTTTGGTATAATCAACGGTGGTAAAAAGTTTTGTGAATTTGATGCCGGGATTGGCTTCTTCTATCTCTGCCAATACCTCTACTGCTTCGTCATATACGGTGACATCAGATGCACCGCGTGCGCGTGAAAAGTTGAAGTTCACAACCTCTTTACCGCGCAATGTATTGATGGAACGTCTCTCACCATAGGAATCAGTAACAGTCGCTATATCTGATAATTTCACCGTGTTACCACCAGCAATAGGGATGGTCGTTTGAGAGAGTTCATAGGCGCTATTGCTATTGCCCAAGACGCGCACGGATTGACGGATACCACCGACTTCTGATTGACCGCCTGCTGCATTGATATTGATTTGCCGTAATATATTATTGACTTGGCTGGCCGATACGTCCAGCGCCTGCATCTTGCTGGGATCTAATATGACACGAATTTCTCGGTCTACGCCGCCACCGCGAGAAACCTCTGCCATGCCATCAATGGCCAATAATCTCTTGGCGATAGTATCATCAACGAACCAGCTTAATTCCTCTATGGTCATATCTGTGGCTTCGGCAGAGAAAATACCCAAGAAAGCGCCGCCCGCTATATTCACTTTTGAAATACGCGGCTCTAATATACCAGCGGGTAGGCTGCCCCTTATTTGATCTAAGGCATTTTTAACTTCGGCCACAGCCTGATCAGTATCAGTGCCAATTTCAAACTCAATGAAGGAAGAACTGCTGCCCTCGCTAGCAGTTGAGTTAATTGTTTTAACGCCATTGATAGAGCGAATTGAGGCTTCGACGCGGTCGGTGATTTGATTGATAATCTCTGTTGGCGCAGCCCCAGGCTGCACAATATTGACCTGAACTCCAGGAAAATCAACCTCTGGATTGTTCACAATATCCATGCGGATAAAGCTTAAGATACCTGCTAAAAATACAGCAATAAAGAACACCATCGGGATGACGGGGTTGCGAATAGACCATGCTGAAAGATTGCGAAAATTCATTTATAATGCCTATCTAATGTTCCAAGACTTGTTGATTATAAACAGCATTTTATTGCTCGACTACGGGGTTTACTGTTACCCCCTCGCTCAAAAAACCACCCGCACGCAGCACAATCTTTTCATCACCATTAAGACCCGATGTTATGATAAGGCCATTGGCCGCAACAGAGCCTATGCTAATCATACGTTTGGCTACTCTATTGTCTTTTTCGACGATATAGACAAAGCTGTCTGTCCCGTCATTTTGCACAGCCGAGGTCGGCAAAATAGGGGCATTTTGTGTGCCAGCATTTATAGTGACGCTAGCAAAGCCGCCTGGGCGCAATGAATTATCAAATGGTACGGCTATGCGGGCCATTCCTTGGCGCGTTTGTGGATTAATTGTCGGTGAAATGGCCCAAATATTACCTTCAAATTTTTTTTCTAATCCGACCGGAGCAATGCTTGCTGTTTCGCCGATTTGGATCGCGGCTAAATCAACCTCGCTCAATAATGCGCGTAATTCTAACTGACCATTTTGCGCCATACGGAAAAGATTTGTATTGCCGGGCGAGACAGTTTGACCTTTTTCAACATTGCGCTCCAAAATATAACCCGATGATGGAGCTCTTATATCGAGCCGCGCAGTACGCGCACGCAGCTCATTGGATTGCGCTTGGGCTGCACGAACCCGCGCTCTAGCAGAATCGCGCGTGGCGATACGCCGATCCACATCAGCTTTGGCAATAAAACCTCTGCCAATTAATTGCTGTGCGCGCGCCAATTCACTTTGCGCTAGTTTAAGATCGGCTTTGGCAATGTCAATTTGTGACATTTGTGCTTCTAATTGCTGCGTTTGTACCGATCTTTCTATACTAACCAAAGTTTGGCCAGCCTTTACCCAATCGCCAGCATCGACATAAACGCGGGCTACGCGGCCGCCTTCACCCGTGACGCCGATGGGCACTTCATTGCGCGCTGCCAGAGACCCTGTGGCTTTAATAGTCGATGTAACGGATTCAATTTTCGGGGTTATCACCGTTACGGTCTGCGCTTGATTAACTTCTACGGTTGGCTCTTGTGTTTCTGTTTTTGATGAATAGAAATAATAGGCCCCCGCAACGATGAGTATAAATAATATCAGCGCGATGATAATGGCAAAAGGATTGCGCGCGCGATTGTTATTCTCATCATAATATGCGGCGCTTGGCCGTTGCGGCAAAATTATATTTTTGTCATTAGTAGAGTTAGAATTTATAGCTCTATCATCGGTCATACATATAGTCCAAACTCGTCATGCGATTGCGCAAAATTTTATAATGTATCAATTGTTAAATTAAGTGACGCTACAGAATCTATTTGCAATAGTTTGATCGCGGCATTGACCGACATTTATCAATAATCATGCACTATCTGCATAGACCTAAAAACCTTAGATTGGATTTTAGTTCGATTAAAGGACTAATTTCTTGGATGAATGTATAAATCGCTATAATTTAGCGATAATGCCAAAAAAAGCCGCCCTAGTGATTAAGAGCGGCTTTTATGCTACATGCGGCGATGATTTCAACTTATTGTCCCAAATTTGATGAAATTAACAACCCCCAGTAGAACAACAGCTCTGCCAAAAGCGACCAACAAGGTCATTGGACTAAATGGAGCGTTGCACAAATCTGCTAGTCGCCCAACAAAAGACCTGCCGCCTAACAAGAGAATAGATTGTTTTTATGGGCTTCTTAGCGCAGCATTTGAGTTAATATTTTTGCTGACGCTCATATAGATCGCGATAGTGCTGAATGCGAGTAACGCGCAGACCAGGCATACCAGAACGATCAACCGCGCGCTGCCAAGATGCAAATTCTTCCAAAGTAAGCGTATAACGCTCGCATACTTCATCAATGGTCAGCAAACCACCGCTTACAGCCGCAACAACTTCTGCTTTACGGCGTACAACCCAGCGGCGCGTTTCTGGTGGTGGAAGCGTCTCTAATGTGAGGGGTTCTCCCAATGGACCTACTATTTGACCTGCTTTAATTTTTTGATTCTCGATCATATTACCCTCGGTTATTTATCGAATTATTGTTTACGCTAACAATGTCGCCATCATTATTCTCATGGTTTAGCGCAGATGATTTTACATTGTTTGAACTGTTTAGGTTAACAGCGTCTTCATATTCCAAATTAGTGCAATTTGAGCTTGATTTTTTATTGTTATCAATGGGATTAAATGGCCCACTTACAATGTCTTGAATAAGACCATCGCGGGTATTTAGTTTGGATTGAGCAAAAAATAAAATCCTTGCTTTTAATCCACTCATTGAATGTAATTTATTAGAATATAATTTTGTTTCATGAGAAATTTGTAATTTCTTAGCCGTTTCGCTGCTTGCTTGACGCGCACTCGCATTGGCAATGATTGATGAACGTATTGCGTTCAAATCGAGCATAATTTCTTGTTCATGAGAAACAGAGTCGTGGGGGAAATTCATATCCATGACGATTGAACTAGGTCAAAGAATATAAATTCTGGTAAAAGACTCTTAAAGAAGCCATTAGGGATAGTTAAATTATGTTATTAATTGTAAACGATTTATGTTCCAAAATGAGAAATGCTCACGTAAAACTAGTATTCTTCAGTCAAATGTATAAACGACACGCGCTATGAAAAATAAATTTAATATTGTCGATTTTCAGCTTGGAACCGATTTATCGGGCAAAAAAATTGTTGTTGCCATGTCGGGCGGAGTCGATTCTTCGGTCGTTGCGGCCCTTGCCGCTGCTAGCGGAGCAGAAACAATTGGAATCACATTGCAGCTCTATGACCATGGCGAGGCGGTGAATCGCGCGGGCAGTTGTTGCGCTGGTCGCGATATTCGCGATGCGCGGGCCGTATGCGATACTTTGGGCATCGCGCATTATGTGTTTGACCATGAGAGCCGTTTCAAAGAATCGGTCATAGATCAATTCGCCGATGAATATATGGCAGGCCGCACCCCCATACCCTGTGTGCAATGCAATATGGGTGTGAAATTCACCGACCTATTTAAGCTTGCTAAGGAATTGGGGGCGGATTGTTTGGCGACGGGCCATTATGTTCGGCGCATAGACCAAGGCGATGGCGCGCAATTGCACCGTGCGCTCGACCCCGCGCGCGATCAAAGCTATTTTTTATTCGCTACCTCTCAAGAGCAATTGGATTTTTTGAGATTTCCGCTTGGCGACTTACCCAAAAGCCAAGTGCGTGAGATTGCTGCCGAGCTTGGTTTGATTGTCGCTATGAAGCCCGATAGCCAAGATATATGTTTCGTTCCCAACGGTGATTATGCCTCGGTTGTTCGAAAAGTACGACCCGATGCAGAAACCAGCGGCGATATTGTTCATATTGATGGGAATATTTTGGGGCAACATAAAGGAATGATCCATTATACTGTCGGGCAAAGACGCGGTCTTGATATTGGCGGCCATGCTGACCCTCTCTATGTGATCCGATTGGATGCCAAAAAAGGACAAGTGATCGTTGGGCCAAAACAAGCTTTGGCGGTGAACAGTGCTCTTTTAAAAGATATGAGCTGGATTGGCGGCGAATCTGACACTATCTTAAAAGCCAAAGTGCGCTCTATGTCGCGTCTTGTTGATGTCAGCTTAGAGCGCAGTGCAGACGGCAGTGCTACATTATCATTTTGCAACCCAGAATATGGAGTTGCCCCAGGACAGGCTGCTGTCTTATACCATGGGGAGCGCGTCATGGGTGGCGGCTGGATAGAAGAAACCGTCGCAGCTTATGATATGCAGAAGGTTCAATTAGCGTCTTAAATATTAGAGCGTTTTGAGTATTAGAGCGTCTTAAATATTACAGCGCGTCTATTTCTTCTTCGGATAATGGGATGCAGCCAAAATCTCCGCGATATTCAGCGACGGCTTCTGATAAAAATGTAACCGAAGCGGTGAGCCGTTTGTTTGTTGGATCATCGGATATATGAACGATGTCCATGCCAGGTTCGAAATCTTTTTGGCAATCCTCTAGGCTGCGGCCTTGGATATAGCGGCACGAGCACATAATATGCGATGCATAGGCTGTCCCAAGCTGGGCATTCCCTGTGAAGCTTGCCATATTATATAAAATATAACCCAAGATGATGGCGATAATGAGCAGCACGCTGATGCTCAATTTGCGCATTCTGCTTTTTTTGGGTCTGTTCAAACTTTCGGTTGCCATAATCTATCCTTGCGGTGATAAAGAACGATTATGATTAAAAGACCCTATAGTGCAATAGCTTTTTCGACAAAAGCCAAAATCATGACATTAAGCTTATGCGCCGCAATATCTGCCTGTGCGTCTGAAGAGGATAGTATAGCGCCTTTATTACCCGAGGCAGAATCAAAAATATTGGCCGATAAATCAATTATCAATATTACGGCCAATGATGATGTAAGCGAACAAATGCTTTATGATGCATTGCGGCCCTTTTTTGAACGCGAAGATTTAACCGAAACCCGCGCTATGGTGATTATGCACCGAGGTAGAATAGTGGCCGAGCGTTATGCGCCAGGATATTCAGAAGAAACACGCATGATTAGCTGGTCGATGGCAAAAACAGTGACCGCTACCTTGGTGGGGTTAATGGTAGCGGACGGCCGTTTAGTCTTGGATGATCCTGCACCCGTTGAGGCATGGAGAAGCCCAGGAGACCCGCGCGGTAAAATTACAATACGCCATTTGCTGCATATGGCATCGGGATTGGATCATAGCGAAGGCGCAGAGCCCGAGGAAGGAAAAGCAATATATCAGGCCGATACAACGCGCATGTTATTTTTGGATGGGCGCGATAATGTTGCGCAATATGCTCAGGCCCGACAATTAGAAGCACGACCCGGTGCAAAATTTGAATATAGCAGCGCGACCACCAATATTTTAGCCAATATAATGACCAATATATTGACCGATAGCAAAGACCCTGAGGTGCGCCGCGATGCTATGTTGCGCTTTGCACGCGGCCGATTGTTCGAACCTTTGGGTATGCGAACAATCGTTCCAGAATTTGATCGCAGCGGCACGATGCTGGGCGGTTCGATGATGCATGCCAGCGCAAGAGACTGGGCAAAGCTTGGTGAATTTTTGCGCAGCAATGGTTCGGTAAAAGGGGCGCAACTGCTGCCGACGAGTTGGACACGTTTTATGCGCACATCTAGCCCAACCGACCCCGCTTATGGTGGCCAAACATGGCTCAATAAACGAAGAGCTGCAGGCGTTAATCCGATATTATTTGAAGGGCGCGGGAATCAAAATATTTTTGGCATGTTGGGGCATTTGGGACAGAGCGTTATTGTATCGCCCCATCATAAGCTCACCATAGTGCGCCTTGGCCGCACATTGGATGATCGCACTCGGCCCATTTATGACCAGATAGAACAAGTCATAACAATGTTCCCAGAGAGTTGATCTGCTTAGGATTATAGGCTGAAAACGCCTTCTATTATTAAGGCGCATTTCCCGCCAAGCCAGACCATATCTGCGTCTATGGAGCAATTCAAATATCCGCCGCGCAGGCTTGCTTGATGGGCTTTGAAATTATCACGGCCCAATCGCTCCGTCCAATAGGGCGTAAGCACAGCATGCGCACTGCCTGTAACGCTGTCTTCATTGACGCTGGCCCCTGGCACAAAGATGCGGCTAATCACATCATAATCTTCGGCGTTATCGGCGGGCGCGCTGCAAATGAATTGAGCGTCGCCACCAGCGGCTATTAAGGCAGGAAAATCGGGATTGAGCGCGCGTACTTTATCAGCATTTTCATAGATGAATAGATTATACCCTCCAGTGCGCACAAGATAGTCTAGCGGAAGTGACCCGCCACTATCGAGCGATGACACCCAATCGGGCATTTCTGCTGGGGTAGGGCGATAAGATGGCAGGCCAACGATATAATCATCGCCCTCTCGTTTAACCGACAATATTCCCGCTTTGCGGGTTCGAAATGTGATGCATTCTTTGTCTGGATTTTGGTTTAATATATGAAATCCGCTCGCTAATGTCGCATGGCCGCATAATGCAATTTCCAAACTGGGCGTGAACCAGCGTAATGCATAATCGGCAGCGCCGCTCTTATCGGGGATGTAAAAAGCGGTTTCAGCAAAATTATTTTCCTCGCCAATGGCTTGCAGAATATCATCATCCAGCCATTCATTCAGCGGCATGACGGCGGCTTGATTACCTTTGAATGGGCCGTCCCCAAATGCATTAATGTGGAAATAAGGAAGCTTTGCCATTATCGATTGCCTTTTAATTTATGCCATGCACCTTTGGCGATTAAGGGTAGAGCATTCCGCGCGACCATGAATCGCCCCCGCATTCAAAATCGCGCTCAAATAACCAACGCTCATGAAGCCTAAATTCGCGATCCATCCAAAATTCTATTGTCTGTGGGTTCACCAAAAAGCCAGACCAATGGGCGGGGCGCGGTACTTCTTTGTCGGCATATTTTTGTTCAAATCGGGTGAAACGTTTTTCGAACGTCTCTCTGTCGGCCAGAGGCCGTGATTGTTCAGATGCCCATGCCCCTAATTGGGAATTGCGCGAGCGCGAGGCGAAATAGGCATCAGCAACCATATCGTCGACGGCTGATATTGTGCCTTCGATACGGATTTGTCGGCGCAAGCTCTTCCAATGAAACAATAAAGCAACTTTGCCAGTGCACTTTATTTCACCAGCTTTGCGGCTCTCTAGGTTGGTGTAAAAAATAAAACCATTTTGGCTATGCCCTTTTAACAACACCATGCGGGTTGAGGGTTGACCATCGGCTGCGACTGTGGTCAGTGCCATCGCATTATAATCATTAATCTCAGAAGCTTTTGCCTCATCTAACCATTGGTCAAATAGAATGAAGGGGTCGGTGTTTTGCATAGTAGACATGATATTGGGTAACCTTATAAGCTATTGATGATGCCATAGTCCTGATTATTCGATCGCTCAACCAATATCATAATCTTTGTTATGAGCATTTATCCACTATTTTTAGGCTTGCGATGAGCATTTTTTGGTCATATTTATCGCTGTTAGATTGAAAATATCTATACCGCTGCTGATATTAGTGTATTAGCAAGGCAAAACGGAAGAAATATGTCAGACTTATATTCCATATTGGGCGTATCAAAAAGCGCAGACGAGAAAGCTATTAAGTCAGCCTATCGCAAGCTGGCCAAAGAATTGCATCCAGATAAAAATAAAGATAATCCAAAAGCGAGTGAGCGTTTTAATCTGGTCACCCGCGCCTATGATATTTTATCGGATAAACAAAAACGCGCGCAATATGATCGCGGGGAAATCGACAGCGATGGTAATCCGCGCGCGCCTGCTGGTTTTGGCGGGTTTGGCGGCGGCCCTAATGCGGCAGGGGCCAATGGTTCTGGGTTTGATTTTGGCGGTGGTATAGATTTGGGAGACATGTTTGAGGGGTTGTTTGGTGCGGGGCAGCCAGGGCGTTCGCAAGCTGGACAAACAGGGTTTGGAGCGCAGCAGCGTGCGCGACCACCAGCTAAAGGCGCGAATATAGCCTATCAACATTTGGTCTCCTTTATCGATGCGGCGACCTTGGTTCCGCAGCGCATCGCATTGAACGATGGTAAAATAGTCGAAATAAAATTGCCTGCAGGCGTCATAGATGGCACGCAAATCCGCCTTACGGGCAAAGGCCATCGCGGACCTGGCGGTAATGGTGATGGCATGGTTTCGTTGACAATAGGCAAGCATCCGCATTTTGAACGCGATGGCGATAATATACGTCTTGATCTTCCGATTACATTGAAAGAAGCTGTTAATGGCGCAAAAGTAAAAGTACCAACCGTTAGCGGTGCGGTGTTGCTCACGCTGCCAGCAGGAACAAATGGCGGAACAGTGATGCGATTAAAAGGCAAAGGATTTAGCAAAAAAGGCACTAAGGATATTCGCGGCGATCAATTGGTCACGATTATGATCCATATTTCCGCCGATGATGAAGCTTTGAAAAATTTTGTCGATACTATGCCCGCCAATGAAGATATTAGATCGGATATGGGTGTCTGATCCGTCTCCATTAACCCCAGAAGCGCGGGCAAAAATGGCCTCTCTTTTGGCCAGTACCGAGCATATCGAAAGCGAAGATAAATGGTTTCATAGGCTCAAACCTCATGACCAAATCATTGAAATATTAAAACGTGTCGTGACAGGCGTTTATAGCGAAGGCTTTGTCCACGCAGGTAATTTTGCCTATTTATCGCTATTGGCTCTATTTGCTTTTTTCATTGTTGCGGCTGCAATTGCTGGTTTATTTGGCCAAACCCAATCTGGTGTCGAATTAATTCAAGCCTTTTTTCAGACTGTTCCGCCGCGCGTAGGTGCTGCTTTGAGCGGACCGATTGAGAGCGTGATGACTACAAAAAGTAGCCCAATATTATGGTTTAGTGCGGTGGTGGGCTTATGGACAACGACCAGCTTGATTGAAACCATTAGGGATGTGCTGAACAAATCTTACGGAACCAAAGCATCGAGGCCGTTTTGGCATTACCGCCTTGGCTCGATAGCGGTAGTTATTTTTGCCGTATTTTTGACTATGCTGGCTTTTAGTGCCCAAGTGATCGTCAGCGCGCTTGGGGAGTTTTGGGACGAACTCTTCCCGAGCGATATGCGCTTGCCAACAATTATTTCTATTGGTCAATTACTACCATTTTTTTTGTTATTTTTAACAATTTATATTTTATTTAAGATGCTAACCCCACGTAAATATAATAAAAATTATCCTAAATGGCCTGGCGCTGTCTTGGTTAGTATATGGTGGCTTATTTGCACGAATATTTTGCCATTATTGCTTTCTAAAATGACGCATTATGATTTAACATATGGAAGCCTTGCAGGCGTGATGGTGGCATTGATATTCTTTTATTTGATAGGATTAGGAATGGTCACAGGTGCGCAATTAAATGCGGCTTTGGCCAATACCAAAGATGATAATGATATTTAACAAAGACAATAATAATTGAACGGGAGTATATTATGAGCGGATTAATGGCTGGCAAACGCGGGTTAATTATGGGACTCGCAAATAATAAGTCATTGGCTTGGGGGATTGCACAGCAGCTCTATGACCAAGGAGCGCAGCTTGCTTTTTCTTATCAAGGAGAGGCTTTGGCAAAGCGCGTTGCGCCGCTGGCAGCAGAATTGGGAAGTGATCTGCTGATCGATTGTGATGTGTCTGATATGTCGGCACTAGATGCGGCGTTTGAAACATTGGCATCGCATTGGGATACGATTGATTTTGTTGTCCATGCTATTGGTTTTTCAGATAAAAATGAACTACGCGGCAAATATGTCGACACCACCCTCGATAATTTTCTTATGACGATGAATATTTCGGCTTATAGTTTGGTCGCGGTTTCAAGACGTGCTGCTAAAATGATGCCAAATGGCGGCAGTATAATAACGCTCACTTATTATGGGGCTGAAAAAGTAATCCCGCATTACAATGTCATGGGCGTTGCCAAAGCAGCATTAGAAACCAGCGTGCAATATTTGGCCAATGATCTGGGACCAGATAATATTCGCATCAATGCTATATCCGCTGGGCCGATTAAAACATTGGCTGCCAGTGGTATTGGTGATTTTCGGTATATTATGAAATGGAACGAGCTTAATTCGCCGCTGCGCCGCAATGTGACCATTGAAGATGTCGGCGGGGCGGGGCTTTATTTCTGTAGCGATATGTCGAGCGGCGTAACGGGCGAGGTGCATCACGTCGATGCGGGGTATCATACGGTGGGTATGAAACAAGAAGATGCGCCTGATATTGGTTTAAGTAATAAGTGACTGACTGATAATTAAAGCATCAAATATAAAAGATGAGTCTGGTGCTAATGCTTGACGAATCTCTCAATAGGCCGCAATCAATAGCTCTGCATCTTATCGAGATGTTCGCGCATTAGGATATTTTATGAGTTATAACAGCTTTGGGCATTTGTTTCGCTTTTCCACATGGGGAGAGAGCCATGGCCCCGCTATTGGTGCAATAATCGATGGAACGCCGCCAGGATTAGAATTGAACGAAGCCTATATTCAGCCCTTTATGGAGGCGCGCAAACCAGGGCAGTCAAAATATACGACCCAGCGCAAAGAGCCCGATTATGTCAAAATCTTATCGGGCGTGTTCGCGGGGAAAACTACGGGTACGCCCATTTCGCTAATGATTGAAAATGTCGATCAACGCAGCAAAGATTATAGCGAAGTGGCGAAATCCTATCGTCCTGGTCATGCCGATTATAGCTATGATGCCAAATATGGTTTTCGCGATTATCGCGGGGGCGGACGCTCTAGTGCACGCGAGACGGCATCGCGCGTGGCGGCGGGCGCGGTTGCGCGGTTGATTATAGCTGAAACCACAGTGATTGCTTATATATGCGAACTTGGCGGCGATAAAATTAATCCAACCAATTTTGATGCAGAACAAATAACACAAAACCCGTTTTTTTGCCCTGATGCAGAGGCCGCAAAACGCTGGGAAAAATTGGTGGATGATGCGCGTAAAGCTGGCAGTTCGCTCGGCGCGATTGTCGAATGCCGCGCAACGGGCGTACCAGCAGGCTGGGGCGCGCCGCTTTATGCCAAATTAGACAGTGAATTGGCATCGGCGATGATGAGCATTAATGCTGTCAAAGCGTTTGAAATTGGTGCTGGTTTTGAGGCCGCTCGGTTAAGCGGTGAGCATAATGCCGATCCGATGCGGCCTGCTGATAATGGCCATAACCCGCAGTTTTTGACGAATAATGCAGGCGGTATCGCTGGCGGAATTTCGACAGGGCAAGATATTATCTGCCGCGTAGCTTTTAAACCAACGAGCAGCATTTTAACGCCCGTTGATACGATTGATAGCGATGGTAATGCCGCGCAGATCAGCACCAAAGGTCGCCATGATCCCTGTGTTGGTATAAGAGGCACGCCCGTGGTCGCGGCGATGATGGCGATAGTTTTGGCCGATCAAAAATTGATGCACCGTGCGCAATGTGGATGATAAGATAATGACAGCGATGGGATTAGTCTATGCTTGAATTTATCCGTGCGATTATTGCTGAATATCAAGCTTTTATTGGCCTTGCTATATTGATTCTATTATTCGCTGGTTTCATTATGGAGCGTTTCCCAGCAGCCGTTGTCGCTATTTTAGGGGCTTGTGCCTTCCTATTTTTGGGTATCATCGATAGCGATGCGATGTTCGGTGTTTTCTCTAATACTGCGCCGATTACGATTGGTGCGATGTTTATATTATCGGGCGCTTTGCTGCGCACGGGGGCTATTGATGCGGTTGCAGGTTTTATCATTCGGCGCGCCAAGAAAAATCCGAAACTGGCCGTTGCTGAGATGTTTTTGGGCGGCTTTGTGGCATCGGCATTTATGAATAATACGCCTGTGGTTGTGGTGATGATACCGATTATATTGCGCCTTGCCAGAGTGACGGGAATATCAGCTAAAAAATTACTTATCCCGCTGAGTTTTATATGTATTTTAGGCGGCACTACGACATTGATTGGTACATCTACCAACTTGATAGTCGATAGCGTAGCGCGTGATAATGGCCTTGATGGATTTGGTATTTTTGACATCACGCCTTATGGATTAGCAGCGGCCTTTGCGGGGACTATCATGATGCTATTATTTTCCAGTTGGCTGTTGCCAAAGGATGATGCTGGTTTGGATTTTACCGATGATAATGAAACAACTTTCTTAACCGAATTAGAAGTCCGCAACGCAGCGCAAATTATTGGTAAGAAAGTTTCTGAAGTTGTTGCGCTAAAGCGACCCAAGATTCGCATCACCACGCTCAAGCGCAGCAATCAATTTATAAGGCATGATCTGGAACAGCAAATATTAGAAGCTGGCGATAGAGTCGTTGTACAATTGGATGTTGCAGAATTATTGTCGCTGCGTTCCTCCACTGATTTCAAAATTGGTATCGTCAGAAAAGGCGATGCAGGCGCGATGGCCGAGGCATTAGTAGAAGCAACGGTCTCCACGAGCCATCCCGCCATTGGCAATAAATTAATTGATATACCATTTTTGTCTAATCCAAATTTACGGATATTGGGCTTGACGCGCTATCGTGATTTACCGCGCAGCGATCTTCCCAATGCGCGCATTCATGCTGCCGATAGGTTGATCGTTACTGGCAGTAAAAATGATATTCAATCTATCTATGATAATCCTAATCTTTTTGGGGTTGGAGATACTAAGGCACGCGCATTTCGCCGCGATCGCGCACCGATTGCTATTGGCGCATTGATTATGGTGGTGGCGTTATCCGCGTTGGGAATTTTGCCGCTTGCTGTTGCCGCAATTTTAGCGGTGGGCGCCATTCTTTTTGCGCGCTGTATCGATGCCGAGGAAGCATGGGGCTCTATCGATGGCAATGTGTTAGTGCTGGTTTTTGCTATGCTGGCGGTTGGTGTTGGTTTGCAACAAGCAGGGAGCGTTGATCTGTTGGTCTCGGCTATGACGCCAATATTGGTCAATTTACCGCCTTGGGCTCTAATCGCTGCAATATATATATTTTCGGTCATCATGACAGAGATTGTCACCAATAATGCTGTGGCGATTATCATCACGCCGATCGTTATAACTTTGGCGCAAAATATAGGGATTGCGCCTGAACCTCTGGTCATTGCGGTTATGCTTGCTGCATCGGCTAGTTTCGCTACGCCGATTGGTTATCAAACCAATACGCTTGTTTATGCTGCGGGTAATTATCGTTTCACAGACTTTTTCAAGGCTGGAATTCCGCTGACCATAGGGGTTGGTTTCACCACTTGTATGATGATTGCTCTATTGCATTAAGCACGCATCAAATTACAGTTTTGCGCAATGCTCTTTCAGTAAATGCTGGCTCCGCATCGACATTGCCAATGATAGCGATATTACCCTTTTCATCGCGGCGGGCCACAAGAACGACAAATTCCTCACCATCGCCAGAGAAGTCTTGAATGCTGCGCGTTGGTGCGTTGCGCAATGCTTCACGCGGGTCAACAGGAAGCGCAATTTTTTGCCCTCCATTATCGGTTTTTTTCGCTATACGCTCAGCTTTTACCATTGCTTTCAAACCGCCATCAAATTCGGCAAGCATTTTGGCCATGCCTCCCATTTCGACTTGATGACGCTTGGCATAGCTCATCGCGGATGCGATTTCGGCGATGCGTGTTTTTTCGTAATTTATCCCGAATATTAATTTAACGATGGGCGTCATAGGCGCACGTTTTTGGGCTTTTAGACCAGAATCTTCTAAAATCATCTGATAATCATCGGCATTTTCTTTGGCAACCAAAGCAAAATCATAAGCTCTGCTGATGGCTTTATATAATGTTTCTCGGCTTCGCGCATCGGCATGTTTTGCAGTATCAGCAGAGCTGCGAGCAGCATGCAGCCAATCGGCTAAGCTATCGCTTGGTTCAGGTTCTTGCTCAACAATCTGTCCGGTGATAGCATCGTTTGATATTTCTATATCATGCTGATCCAATATTTCATCTTTGTTGGAACTTGCCTCGACAATAGTGTTGGTTGCTGCATTTGCCCAAATTTGATTTGTGTCGATTTGATCGGCCGTATCCTGCAGAGCATTGCTAACTTCTAGCTGTAATTCATCGCCAAGCTTTTGGTCTATCCCTTCTTTCCAATTAATCAAACCATAAATAAAATCAATGGTATCATCATCGGAAGAATAGGGCAGCAATATACCGCGATACATGATATTAGTGCCGCTATCGTTGACAAATTCTGCTTCAAAACCAATGGGCGCGCGATTGGCGATAATTTGCAGATAATGGTCTGTGATACGCGATAATAGCGAACGTGTTGGTACTTGTTCTAAATAGGTTGCTTTATCTGGCAGTGCGCATTCAGCGCGCAATTTATCGCCAACATAAGCAATCGATGGATTTTCAATGCCAGAGGTGAAATCTAACAAAACACCATAAGGGGCAAAATCTTCATTTTCTTCTGGGACTAAATCTTCGATGTTTGGATAATTATTTTCGCCCAACTGTTCGGTCCAAAAATTATAGGCACGCACCTGCAAACGGCGCTCATCGCCATGGATGATCGGCGGTGTTTCCATCATTACATCTTCTTGGTCTTCGTAGGACATATATTCTGCACTATCCCAATTATCGGGCATTGCATTGCTATCCAACTCATTGTTAAATGGTTCTGATGCCCTTACATTATCCATCTTGTAATCCTTAATATTCCCAAGAAATTCATATCTTTTATAATATTCAAGAGCCTATATGCACTCTAAATGGTAAATTTATCGTAAATAAAGGTTAATTATCTCATACTATTTCTTATTATTTCCTATCATCACAAGCTGTGCTGGCTATCGATAGGATGATGGACAAACTAATTGCTTGAAACTATTTGCGACTATGGTATGCGCCAGCATCTAAACATTATTTCGTTTAGCCGCTTTAGCTCAGGTGGTAGAGCACATCATTCGTAATGATGGGGTCAGAGGTTCGAGTCCTCTAAGCGGCACCAGAATTTTATCCCTGAACATTCCCAAACGCTTGCAATTACTAGACTTTTGTGTCATTTGCATTCTCATATTGTTTCTAGCTATGCTTCATTATGCCCCCAAATCCTAACTAAAATGGGGGCATATTTGGGGGCATTTTGAAAATCAAAAAAGGGATGCCCCCAAATGACACTGACAGCTATGCAAATCCGCGGCTTTCCAGCGACCGCTAAAGCCTATAAAAAGAGTGATGAAAAAGGCCTTTATTTGGAAATAACGCCTAAAGGCTCTAAATTATGGCGTTGGAAATATAGAATAGCTGGAAAAGAAAAGCGGCTTGCCCTTGGTTCATGGCCTGAAATTAGTTTGGCAAAGGCCCGTTCTTTAAGAGATGAAGGTCGAGCAAAGCTTAATGAAGGCATTGACCCAGCGTTGGAACGCAAAAAATCTAAGGCTACGGCTAAACATGATGCTGCAAATAATTTTGAATTATTGGCTACTGAATATATTGATAAAATAATGATAGGCAAAAACCTTGCCCCAGCTACGATAACAAAAGCACGATATTTTCTAAAACAGTTGAAGCCTTCAATTGGTAAAATGGCATTAAATGACATAGATGTTCCAACATTATTTGCCGCGCTTACGAAAATTCAAGATAAAGGCAATTATGAGACGGCTAAAAAATGCCGTGCCTTTGCTAGCCGTGTTTTTAGGCATGGGATGTTAACAAGCCGAGCCATAACCGACCCAGCTCATGCTTTGCAGGGTGCTTTGACTAATCCAAAGGTTAAGCATTATGCAGCAATTTTAGACCCCGTTAAATTTGGTCACTTGCTGAGAGCCATAGATGAATATGAAGGGCAATATATTACAAAATTTGCCTTGATGATTTCACCACATATATTTGTGAGACCAGGGGAGTTAAGGCACGCAAGATGGAGTGAAGTCGATTTTAATGCGGCTATATGGAACATACCAGCCGAAAAAATGAAAGCTAGGCGTGAACATTCCGTGCCATTATCCAAACAAGTTTTAGCAATGCTAGAGGAATTAAAAAGCATAGAAGGCGATAAAGGTTTTATTTTCCCATCATTTTATACCCCCTCGCGTCCCATGAGTGAGAATACAGTCAACACAGCCTTTAGGCGCATGGGCTTTTCTAAAGAGGAAATAACGGCGCATGGTTTGCGATCAACCGCGTCAACATTGCTCAATGAAAGCGGCAAGTGGAATCCCGATGCTATCGAGCGCAGTTTGGCCCATGGTGATAGCAATGCAGTGCGCGGGGCATATCATCGCGGTAACTATTGGCAAGAACGTGTTGAAATGGCGCAATGGTGGAGTGACTATTTGGATCAATTAAAAGTTGGAGGTGATGTTATCAAGCTTGAACCGCGCGCTGCTAATATCTGAAAATTCTAATATTTTGACGAATCATTGCTGTGGCAAAGATGATAAAATAATAAGCGTGTTTGGATAAACCTAAAAAAGTCTAGTGTTTATACACATTTATTGAAATACCTGTGGACAAATTTAACTTTTCTGTGGAAGAATATTTTGCTTAAAATACTGTTATTAATGGGTTTTATTATTTTTACCCATATTATAGTACAAAAAGAGAACGATTCTTCTGTCTGCACTGAGATTTTTGATGTTTTTTGTGCTAACCCATTCAATACACAGCAATTCCGTTGTGTATTTAGAAAGGTTAAGGAACAAACACCTATGAGTAAAATAAATTTAACGCCACTCTCTAATATTGAGGTTCAATTTTACACAGTGAATGAGTTTTTGAAAAGCTATGCGATAAGCCGAACCGAATTTTATCGTCAAGTCAATAAAGGCAAAATTCGTTTAACAAAGCTAGGCACGGCAAGCCGTATTGCAAAAAATGATGCACAGGCATGGGCCGCTTCATTGCCAACTTATCAAGGGGAAGTAGCATGAGAAGCGAATCCAAAAAAAATGCCCCAAAGGACGCGGCAACGTCCAATGAGGCCATATCTTCATCGTATGTGACAACTCAGACAAACAATCTTTACGATAATCGTACTGATAATTGCAATGGAAATGTTTGCATGATGCGAACCGAGCATGGATTATTGCTTTATGAATTTAGGCAAAGCAATAAATCAAAACGCTTCATGCTTAAAGAATATCATGGCAAACATTATGCCGAATTGCGCGAATGGTATCAAGTAGGCGATGAATGGAAACCCAGCCGCAAAGGTTGCACTATTCCGATAGATGAAATTGCGCCGTTATACCAAGCATTAGGCGGTTTTAACGCCCAATAAGCAATTATGAATAGCGGGGGCGGCATAGGCTTGTCCCCGCCGTTTATTCCCTAAACTTGAAACTGACGAAAGCATCATGGCTATGGCTGTAATGAATCCCTGTGATCTGCGCAAAAGCGCGGGTTTTGAAAAGGCGCGTCCAATTGGCACGGGCGTTGCTATTATAGATACATATATTAGTAGTTTGGCGAATACCCAATACCCCCCAAAACAAAGCTGGGGTGGAAAGCGCAATGACAAGGCGCGGCAATCGCAATATCTTAGCATTGATAATGTGCAAAACCTAATGGATGCTTGGCGCTTTAGCGAGCATGTGGGTTTATATTTTAATCGCTTTATCACAATCCATTTGGGCAAGCTGGGCATAGATGATGGCGATGCTATGCCCATCATATCGGCTTTT
>CALLJS010000005.1 GCA_938050045.1 uncultured Sphingomonadaceae bacterium | reverse complement strand
ATCTCTTTTGTATCGAAGAGTTATTCGGCGGCTGCAGGTTCGCTGCTTTCGCCTGCATCTTCAGCTGGAGGCGCTGGCGGTGGTGTGAACGCGGCCTCTGCGACGAGTGCTGCTTCCTTTGCACGATCTGCGGCAAGCTTCGCGCGCTCCTTGAGAATGAGGTCGTCGCGCGAGGCGGCAATCTTTTTCATCCTGCGGAGCATGCCACCCGTGCCGGCCGGGATAAGACGCCCGACGATGACGTTCTCTTTCAGGCCATCGAGTGTGTCGATCTTGCCGGTAACGGCAGCATCGGTCAGCACCCGCGTGGTTTCCTGGAACGAAGCCGCAGAAATGAAGCTCTTCGTTTGCAGCGATGCCTTGGTAATCCCAAGCAACACAGGAGCCGCTTTGGCCGGACGCTTACCCGACTTTTCGACTGCCTTGTTGAAGTCCGCAAACTCGATCCGGTCCCACTGTTCGCCCTTGAGCAAACCACTTTCGCCTGGATCTTCGACCTCGACCTTCTGCAACATCTGACGAACAATCACCTCGATATGCTTGTCGTTGATCGTCACACCTTGCAGGCGGTAGACATCCTGGATTTCGTCCACCAGGTAGGCCGCCAGCATTTCCACACCGTTAATTGCGAGAATGTCGTGCGGCGCCGGGTGCCCGTCGAGGAGATATTCGCCCTTCTCGATACGGTCGCCTTCCTGAACGGCCAACTGCTTGCCTTTCGGAAGCAGATATTCCGCCGTGTCCGTGTTCTCGTCGTCTGGCAGGATCGCGATGCGACGCTTGTTCTTGTAGTCGCGACCGAACTGCACGGTGCCGGAAATTTCGGCAATGACCGCGTGATCCTTCGGACGACGGGCTTCGAACAGCTCCGCAACCCGTGGCAGACCACCTGTGATGTCCCGTGTCTTCGCACTTTCGAGCGGAGAACGCGCCATGACATCACCGGCTTTGAGTTTCTTGCCAGGCTCGACCGAGAGAATGGCGTCGATCGAGAGTGCATAACGCGCTTCCGCACCACCCGGCAATGTGATCGGTTCACCTTTATCGTCCACAATGACGATCGATGGTTTGAGATCCACACCACGTGGGCTTGAACGCCAGTCAACAATTACGCGGTTCGTAATACCCGTGCTTTCGTCATACTGTTCGTTAACCGACACACCGTCGACAAGATCCTGGAACGAAATCTTGCCATCAGCCGTGGCGAGGATCGGGCGGGTGTATGGATCAAATTCCGCGATCCGTGTGCCCTTCTTGACCTTGTCGCCATCATCGACCCGCAAATGCGCGCCGTAACCAATCTTCTGACTGGACAGTTGGTTGCCGTCTTCATCCTGAATGATCAGCTCGATGTTGCGACCCATGACCACGAGCCGACCTTGACTGTCTTTCGCAACCAGACGGTTCGGGATTTTCACCACACCGTCGAAGCTGGTTTCGATGAATGACTGGTCGACCACCTGTGCCGTGCCGCCAATGTGGAATGTGCGCATGGTCAACTGTGTACCCGGCTCGCCGATCGACTGCGCCGCGATGACACCAACGGCCTCACCATGGTTGACGGGTGTACCACGCGCCAGGTCGCGGCCGTAGCATTTGCCACAAACGCCTGAACGCGTTTCACATGTCAGAACAGAACGGATCTGCAGCTCCTGGATGGCCGATGAAGAGATCTTCTCGGCGCGCGCCTCGTCGATCAGTTCGCCTTCCTTACAAATCGTCTCTCCGCTTGATGGATCGACAATATCTTCGCATGGTGTGCGACCCAGAACCCGATCACCGAGAGACACGACGACATCACCGGCGTCAATCACCGGTTTGATGGCGATGCCCTTGTCGGTTCCGCAATCTGCTTCCGTGATGATGCAGTCCTGCGAAACGTCCACAAGGCGACGTGTCAGATAACCCGAGTTCGCCGTTTTCAATGCCGTATCAGCAAGGCCTTTACGGGCACCGTGCGTCGAGTTGAAGTATTCAAGAACGGACAAGCCTTCCTTGAAGTTCGAAATGATCGGCGTTTCGATGATCTCACCCGACGGCTTGGCCATCAGGCCGCGCATGCCGGCAAGCTGCTTCATCTGAGCAGGTGAGCCACGCGCTCCGGAGTGGGCCATCATGTAGATCGAGTTGATCTTGTTGTTGGCCGGACGGTCAGTCTTCGCTTCCTTGACGCCGGAAATCCGGTCCATCATTTCCGCAGCAACCTTGTCCGTGCACTTGGCCCAGGCGTCGACCACCTTGTTGTATTTCTCGCCCTGGGTGATCAGGCCGTCCTGGTACTGCTGCTCGAATTCGCGGGCAAAGCCGCGAGTTTCATCAACAATCGCGTCTTTCGTCTCCGGAATGACCATGTCGTCCTTACCGAACGAGATGCCCGCCTTACACGCGTGATTGTATCCAAGACCCATGATTTGATCGCAGAAGATGACCGTGTCCTTCTGACCGCAGTTCCGGTAGACGGTATCGATCAGTCCGGTGATCGCCTTCTTTGTCAGAAGCTGGTTTACCACATCGTAACCGAGGCTCGACTGGCGCGGCAGCAGTTCGCCAAGCAACATCCGACCCGGAGTCGTGTCATGCACCTCGGAGGTCTCGTTGCCGTCTGCATCGGTTGTCTCGAAGCGGCCCTTCACTTTCGCGTGGAGGGAGACAACGCCTGCATCGACAGCCTGACGCACTTCTTCAGGGCCGGACAGCAGCATGCCTTCGCCCTTCTCGCCCTCTTGCTCAAGGGTGAGATAGTAGAGACCAAGCACGATATCCTGAGACGGCACAATGATCGGAAGACCATTGGCCGGATGGAGGATATTGTTCGTCGACATCATCAGGACGCGGGCTTCAAGCTGGGCTTCAAGCGACAACGGTACGTGGACCGCCATCTGGTCGCCATCGAAGTCAGCATTGAACGCTGCGCAGACGAGTGGGTGAAGCTGGATCGCCTTGCCTTCAACGAGCACGGGCTCGAACGCCTGGATGCCAAGACGGTGGAGCGTCGGTGCGCGGTTCAACAGCACAGGATGTTCCCGGATCACCTCATCCAGGATATCCCAGACTTCCGGCTTTTCCTTCTCAACCAGTTTTTTCGATTGCTTGACCGTGGACGCATACCCTTTCGCGTCGAGCCGCGAGTAGATAAACGGCTTGAACAGCTCAAGCGCCATTTTCTTCGGCAGACCGCACTGGTGCAGCTTGAGTTCCGGCCCCACCACGATGACGGACCGACCGGAATAGTCGACACGCTTTCCGAGCAGGTTCTGACGGAAGCGGCCCTGCTTACCCTTGAGGCTGTCGGACAGTGACTTCAGCGGACGCTTGTTCGCACCGGTGATGACACGACCGCGGCGACCATTGTCAAACAGCGCATCCACGGATTCCTGCAGCATGCGCTTTTCGTTCCGGATGATAATATCCGGTGCGCGCAGTTCCATGAGCCGCTTGAGGCGGTTGTTCCGGTTGATCACACGACGATAGAGGTCGTTCAGGTCTGATGTCGCGAAGCGGCCGCCATCGAGTGGCACAAGCGGGCGCAGTTCTGGTGGGATGACGGGAACGATCGTCATGATCATCCATTCCGGACGGTTGCCCGACTGAATGAACGACTCCACAACCTTGAGACGCTTGGCGAGCTTGATCGGCTTCAATGCCGTCGTGGCTTCGGCGATCTCCTTGCGGAGCATTTCGCTTTCAGCTTCGAGATCAAGGCCTTCGAGCAGCTCGCGAATGGCTTCCGCGCCAATACCTGCCGTGAAGGCGTCTTCACCCAGACGCTCCTGGGCTTCGTTGTAATCTTCTTCAGAGAGAAGCTGCCCGATTTCAAGATCACTCTCGAGGCCGGATTCCATGACAATGTAGTTCTCGAAGTAGAGAACGCGCTCAAGATCCTTCAGCGTCATGTCAAGCAGCAGGCCAATCCGGGACGGAAGCGACTTCAGGAACCATATGTGCGCAACGGGTGCTGCAAGATCGATGTGCCCCATGCGCTCGCGGCGCACTTTGGCCAGCGTGACTTCCACGCCACATTTCTCGCAGATGACGCCTTTGTACTTCATGCGCTTGTATTTGCCGCACAGGCATTCGTAGTCCTTGATCGGACCAAAAATACGCGCACAGAACAGGCCATCGCGCTCCGGCTTGAATGTCCGGTAATTGATGGTTTCCGGCTTCTTGATTTCACCAAACGACCAGGACCGGATTTTTTCCGGGCTGGCGATGGAAATCTGGATTTGGTCGAATGTCTGCGCCGGGGTCTGCGGCGAGAAAATGTTGGCCATGTCCTGGTTCATGCTTCGGTCTCCTTGTCGACGCCAACTCCGGGATGAAGTCCGGAGTGGGTCAGAGGAAAATGCGACGGCTTGCGCAATCGCGATCAGAGTATTGCGACTGGTGGATTTTCATCCGAACCAATCAGCAGGGCACGTCGCGTTTGCGATCATGCCCTGCGGTATAACAGGCGGTTATTCAGCAGCCTCAGCGGGTGGTAACTGTTGAGGTGCCAGAGGCTGGGCATCAGCCTCGTCGTCCTCAGATTCACTGTCTGTCAGCTCGACATTGAGGCCGAGGCCACGCATCTCCTTAACGAGCACGTTGAACGATTCCGGAATGCCGGCCTCGAACGCATCGTCACCACGGACGATGGCTTCGTATACCTTGGTGCGACCGGCCACGTCATCCGACTTCACAGTCAGCATTTCCTGCAAGGTGTAGGCGGCACCGTAAGCTTCCAGAGCCCAGACCTCCATCTCCCCGAAACGCTGTCCACCGAACTGCGCCTTACCACCGAGCGGCTGCTGGGTGACGAGCGAGTATGGCCCGATGGAACGCGCGTGAATTTTGTCGTCCACAAGGTGATGCAGTTTGAGCAGGTATTTGTAGCCCACTGTCACCTTGCGATCGAACGGCTCACCGGTCCGGCCGTCGTGCAGGACAACCTGGCCCGAGGCGTCGTAGCCCGCGAGTTCCAGCATGTCGCAGATTTCGCTCTCATGCGCACCGTCAAACACCGGTGTCGCAATCGGGACGCCAAAACGGAGATTTTCTCCAAGCTCCAGCATACCTTCCTGGTCAAGTGACTTCACAGTCTCGTCGTCACCATAGACCTTGTCGAGCATGCCCTTGAGTTTCCCGACGTCCTGCGTGTCCTGATAATGGTCGACGGCTTCGCCAATCAAACGACCGAGACCTTTGCAAGCGAAACCAAGATGAGTTTCCAGAATCTGGCCGACGTTCATCCGACTTGGCACGCCAAGCGGATTGAGCACGATATCAACGGCGGTTCCGTCTTCCTGATACGGCATGTCCTCAACCGGCACGATCATCGAGATCACACCTTTGTTGCCGTGGCGTCCAGCCATCTTGTCGCCCGGCTGCAGCTTGCGCTTCACCGCGACGAACACCTTGACCATCTTCATGACGCCTGGAAGCATCTCGTCGCCGCGCTGGACCTTGTCCACCTTGTCAATGAAGCGACGTTCAAGGCTCTTCTTGGCACTTTCGTACTGACGTTGGATGCCTTCGACGTCGGACATGGCCTTTTCGTTGACGAGCGCAATTTCCCACCAGTGGCTGCGCGGGATCTCGTCAAGGATTGCGTTGGTCAGCTTGGTGCCTTTACGCGCTTCAGCCGGTCCCTTGGACACTTCCTTGTTGAGCATGACCTCGCGCAAGCGGGCGTACACGTTCCGGTCGAGGATCTGGACTTCGTCATCCCGGTCCTTCGCGAGACGTTCGATTTCCTCACGTTCGATCGCCGTGGCACGCTCATCTTTTTCAATGCCGTGGCGGTTGAACACGCGCACTTCAACGACTGTCCCGGCAACACCTGGCGGAAGTTTCAATGACGTGTCGCGCACATCCGAGGCTTTCTCCCCGAAGATCGCGCGCAGGAGTTTTTCCTCCGGCGTCATGGGGCTTTCACCCTTTGGCGTAATCTTGCCGCAGAGAATATCGCCCGGATGCACTTCGGCGCCGATGTAAACGATACCGGCTTCATCGAGGTTCTTCAGCGCTTCTTCCGAAACGTTCGGAATGTCGCGTGTGATTTCCTCTGGTCCGAGCTTGGTGTCACGGGCCATCACTTCGAATTCCTCGATATGGATCGAGGTGAAGACGTCGTCCTTCACGATGCGTTCGGAGATGAGGATCGAATCTTCGAAGTTGTACCCCATCCACGGCATGAACGCGACGAGCACATTCTTGCCAAGCGCGAGATCGCCGAGGTCGGTCGACGGACCGTCCGCAATGATATCGCCAGCCTGAACCCGTTCGCCAACCTTCACCAGCGGACGCTGGTTGATGCAGGTGTTCTGGTTTGAACGCTGGAACTTCCGCAGGTTGTAGATGTCGATCGATGGCTTGGACGGGTCTTGCTCTTCCGTCGCACGCACGACGATGCGGGTTGCATCCACCTGGTCAATGACACCCGCGCGGCGGGCACCAATCGCCGCACCGGAATCGCGCGCCACGACAGCTTCCATGCCGGTGCCCACGAAAGGCGCTTCCGCTTTCACGAGCGGCACAGCCTGGCGTTGCATGTTCGAGCCCATAAGCGCGCGGTTGGCGTCATCGTTCTCGAGGAACGGAATAAGCGCCGCTGCAACGGACACAAGCTGTTTTGGCGACACGTCCATGTAGTCGACCTGGTCAGCCGGCAGGAGCATCGTGTCGCCTGCGTGACGTACGTTGACCATGTCGTTGACGAACTTGCCGTCCTTGTCGACCGGGGCGTTGGCCTGCGCGATGAAGTGACGGTTTTCCTCCATGGCAGACAGATACTTAACGTCTCCTGTGAGTTTGCCGTTCTTGATCTTCGCGTACGGGCTTTCGATGAAGCCGTACTTGTTGACCTGCGCGAATGTCGCCAACGAGTTGATCAGGCCGATGTTCGGGCCTTCCGGTGTTTCAATCGGACAGATCCGGCCGTAGTGGGTCGGATGCACGTCACGCACTTCAAAACCGGCACGTTCACGCGTCAAACCGCCTGGCCCAAGCGCCGAGAGGCGGCGTTTGTGCGTGATTTCGGACAATGGGTTGGTTTGGTCCATGAACTGCGAAAGCTGCGAGGAACCAAAGAATTCCTTCACGGCTGCCGACGCGGGTTTCGCGTTGATCAGATCCTGCGGCATGACCGTGTCGATGTCGACGGAGCTCATGCGTTCCTTGATCGCACGTTCCATACGCAAGAGGCCGACGCGGTACTGGTTTTCCAGAAGTTCGCCAACCGAGCGAACACGACGGTTTCCGAGGTTATCAATATCGTCGACTTCGCCTTTGCCGTCACGCAGGTCCACCAGCGTTTTGACAACCGCAAGGATGTCTTCCTTACGGAGCGTGCGCAGTGTGTCTTCCGTCTCAAGGTCGAGGCGCGTGTTCATTTTCACGCGACCAACAGCAGACAGATCGTAACGTTCACCGTCGAAAAACAGACCGTCGAACAAGCCTTGCGAGGCTTCCGGTGTTGGTGGCTCGCCCGGGCGCATGACGCGATAGATGTCGACCAGTGCTTCGGCCTTGTTGGTAGCCTTGTCGACAGCCAGCGTGTTGCGAATAAACGCGCCGACGTTGACATGGTCAATGTCGAGGATCGGGAACGTCTTGACCTTCACTTCGCGGAGTTTGTCGAGAAGCTCCTGGTCTATTTCCTGACCTGCTTCACCCCAGATTTCGCCTGTCTTCATGTTGACGAGGTCTTCTGCGAGGTAACGTGTGATCACGTCCTCATCCGGGATCAAAAGATCCTTGAGGCCTTCTTCCGCAAGTTTCTTCGCGCCACGGGCCGTAACCTTCTTACCGGCCTCCATAACGACTTCGCCGGATTTCGCGTCCACCAGGTCAGTCGTTGGCGACACGCCGCGCCACCGCTCTGCAACGTATGGAATTTTCCATCCGCCCTTCGCCGCCGTCACTGAAATCGTGTCGTAGAATTCCGCGAGAATTTCCTCTTCATCCATGCCGAGCGCATAGAGAAGTGCTGTTACCGGAAGCTTGCGCTTGCGGTCGATACGAACATGAACAATGTCTTTCGGGTCGAACTCGAAATCGAGCCATGAGCCGCGATACGGAATAATCCGCGCTGCGAACAGAAGCTTGCCCGACGAGTGCGTGCGTCCCTTGTCGTGATGGAAGAACACGCCCGGTGAACGGTGCATCTGGCTGACGATGACGCGCTCAGTGCCGTTGATGACAAACGTTCCGTTCTGCGTCATGTACGGAATATCGCCCATGTAGACATCTTGTTCCTTGATGTCCTTGATCGACTTGGCGCCCGTTTCCTCATTGACGTCAAACACGATCAGACGGATCGTAACCTTGAGAGGAGCCGCGTAGGTGATATCACGCTGCTGGCATTCCTCGACGTCGTACTTCGGATCCTCGAACTCGTATTTCACGAACTCGAGCGTGGCCCGTTCGGAAAAATCCGAAATCGGGAACACGGAACGGAAGACGGCCTCAAGCCCGTGATCTCCAGTCGAGACCTCGGGATCGTTTGCCATCAGAAAATCATCATAGGATCGTTTCTGAACCTGAATGAGGTTCGGCATTTGGGCGATCTCGGCGATGTTACCGAATTTCTTCCTCACGCGCTTGCGCCCTGTGAAGGTCTCAGCCATGTGGTGTCCTCGTGTGCCAGTGCCTTTGACGTTATCTCAATCCGACGTCGGTGTGCCGCCGCCGCCGGGAAAGACAACTCACCGCGAAACCGCGTACGGCTTCGTGGAAAGATGTCAGCTTTTTTCGTCTATGCGCGGGGCACGCCGATCAATTCCCCCCCCAGAACAGGATTATCCGGGGCGGGATTTGATCCCGCGCCCGGACGATTTTTCCTGACGTTAATCGAACTACTTGAGTTCGACCGTTGCGCCAGCTTCTTCGAGTTTCTTCTTGATCTCTTCTGCTTCGTCTTTCGTCGCAGCTTCCTTGACAGGCTTGCCGCCAGCTTCAACGAGATCTTTTGCTTCTTTCAGGCCAAGGCCTGTAATGGCGCGGACTTCCTTGATGACGTTGATCTTCTTGTCACCAGCGGCCATCAGGATCACGTCAAATTCGGTTTTCTCTTCTTCAGCTGCAGCCGCAGGACCGGCAGCCGCTGCCATTGCAACAGGTGCTGCAGCAGAGACGCCCCATTTTTCTTCGAGCATCTTGGACAGGTCAGCTGCTTCCATGACGGTCAGGCTGGAAAGGTCTTCAGCGATTTGTTCGAGGTTAGCCATTTTTCGTTCTCACATTTATTCGTTGTATTCGGTTTCGGTTCATGTGCCGGGCGCGAGGGACGTGAATTGCCCTTCCCCGGCGATGATATGGATTTGCGTGCTGCTTATCCGGCATCTGCCTTGGCCTGTACGACACGGGCGAGTTGACCGCCTGGCTCGTTGAGGATGCGGGCGATCTTGCCGGCTGGCGCTTGCAGAAGACCAACGATCTTGCCGCGCAGTTCATCAAGCGATGGCAATGCTGCCAATGACTTGACGCCTGCAACGTCGAGGACCATTTCCCCCATGGCTCCACCGAGGATCACCAGCTTCTCGTTCTTCTTGGCGAACTCGACAGCGATCTTCGGGCCGGACACAGGGTCTTCAGAGGTCACGACGCATGTCGGCCCGGTGAAAAGTTCACCGATGCCTTCCGACGGCGTGTCCTTCAGCGCAAGTTTGGCAAGCCTGTTCTTGGCTACCTTGACGGTTGCACCAGCGTCTTTCATCTGGTTGCGGAGTTCCGTCATTTCGGCAACGGTCAAACCGGTATACTGAGCGACGACAATCACGCCGGCATCATTGAATGTGCCGTTGAGCGTTTTGACGAACTCGTGTTTTTCCGCGCGTTCCACTTGCTCTCTCCTTCATGTGGGAAACGCATCACACGTCCCCCACGGGGTTGCACCTTGCCGCTTCGGCGCCACTTTCCTCTGATGAGGTTCATGGCAGGGCAGTTGACCCGACAGGTCGGCCCAAAAGCGCCCGAAGCGACGCTCATGTGCCTGTCCATGAGCCAGATGCTGCCCATCTCACGAAGAGGAACAGCAAAGCTCACAAGGTCCAAACAAGCTCCGAACCGTCGGCGTTCCCGCCGCTGGTGCGATCCAAACCTCGCAAGCGAAGCAGGGATCCTCGAAATGTCTGTTCCCGTCTCATGCAGGCCGGTTGATTAAAGCGCTTTGAGCCAAGGCCCGCACGCCACCTGCAATCTTGGACAGGTTGGTCAACGGAGATAAATCCCTGCCGACCTTCCTTACCGATTGCCGCCCGATGGGCGACGACCGGAATTCCTAACTCTATGCGCCGCCGATCACGGTGCCGGGCTCAACTTTCACACCCGGACCCATCGTCGATGAAACCGCCATGCGCTTGAGGTATGTGCCCTTGGCGCCCGTCGGCTTGGCCTTCATGACCGCGTCTGTGAACGCCTTGATATTCTCGACAAGAGCCGTATCGTCGAAGCTTGCCTTGCCGATGCCTGCGTGGATGATGCCCGCCTTCTCGACACGAAATTCGACTGCGCCGCCCTTGGCCGATTTCACAGCTTCACCAACGTTCGGCGTGACTGTGCCAACTTTCGGGTTCGGCATCATGCCGCGTGGGCCAAGCACCTTGCCCAGTCGACCGACGAGCGGCATCATGTCCGGTGTTGCGATACAACGATCGAAGTTGATGTTGCCCTTCTGGATCTCTTCGGCAAGATCTTCAGCACCAACAACATCAGCGCCTGCTGCACGGGCTTCATCGGCTTTTGCGTCGCGTGCAAACACGCCAACACGTACCGTCCGGCCTGTGCCGTTCGGCAGTGTGCAGACACCACGAACAACCTGATCGGCGTGACGCGGGTCAACACCAAGGTTCATTGCAATTTCGACGGTCTCGTCAAATTTTGCGGACTTGGTGGACTTCACCAACTTCACGGCCTCGTCGAGATCATAAAGTTTGTTGCGATCGATATTCTTGCGCGCATCGATCAGTTTTTTTCCAGCTTTTGCCATGACGATTACCCTTGAACCTCAAAACCCATCGAGCGTGCAGACCCGGCGATGATTTTCTTCGCCTGTTCCAGATCGTTCGTGTTCAGGTCCTTCATCTTGGCTTCGGCAATTTCACCAAGTTGGGCATCTGTCACCTTGCCGACGACTTCCTTGCCCGGGGCTGTGCTGCCTTTGTTCAGCTTGGCGGCTTTCATAAGAAAGTATGACGCGGGCGGCGTCTTCATCTCGAAAGTGAACGACTTGTCCTGGAACACCGTAATGTTCACCGGAATCGGTGCGCCCTGCTCCATTTGCTGGCTTGCAGCATTGAAAGCCTTGCAGAATTCCATAATGTTAATGCCACGCTGACCGAGCGCAGGCCCGATTGGTGGGGACGGATTTGCCTGCCCCGCCGGCACCTGCAACTTCAGGTAGCCTTGAATTTTCTTCGCCATAAATCGTGTCCTTCATCTGGCTCGTGCGAACCGGGTTCGAAAGATGCGTGGTTCGAGACGTCAGGTCTGGCCGACCTGTTGCCACTCCCACACGGGATTGATCAGAACGCCCAGCTCCTCAGAGCTTTTCGACCTGACCGAACTCGAGCTCAACCGGGGTTTCCCGACCGAAGATCGAAACTGCAACCTTGAGGCGGGCGCGCTCTTCGTCCACCTCTTCGACGTGACCGTTAAACGAGGCAAACGGGCCGTCGGCCACCTTCACCTGCTCGCCAACCTCGAACAACACCGCCGGACGTGGGCGTTCAACGCCTTCCTGGACCTGATGAATGATCCGACCAGCCTCGGCCTCGCTGATCGCCATCGGCTTGTTGTCTGCACCGAGAAAACCAGTGACTTTCGGTGTGTCCTTGATCAGGTGATACGCCTGATTGGTCATCTTCATTTTCACCAGGACATAGCCCGGGAAGAACTTCCGTTCCGCCTGAACTTTCTTGCCCTTGCGAACCTCGACAACCTCTTCCATAGGCACGAGCACTTCTTCGAAACTGCTCTCCAGGCCAGCAGCGGCGGCGCGCTCCTTGATCGAGTCTGCAACCTTGCGCTCGAAGTTCGAATGCGCGTGAACGATGTACCAGCGGTGATCCATGCGTCGTGTTCTACTTCCAGATCGAATGCGTCGGTTGAGGGACTATCGCGCCAGAACGTTTCTAACGTCCGGCGCAATCATGGGGCGTGCCGTGTCTTCAGAAGGGTGAACTGCTTCCAAGTCCAAGCACCAGCTTCACGAACCAGCTCAAAACCTGATCCGCGAGCAGGAAGAACAACGAACTGATCACAACCATGATGAACACCATCACGGTTGTGACCATGGTTTCCTGCCGGGTTGGCCATGTGACCTTCGCCACTTCCTGACGGACCTGCTGAAAAAATTCGACTGGATTTGTGCGTGCCATGCCTTGCCCTGTCTCTAAAACTGCTATGGCGAACCCGCGCCCGTGAGGGGCAGCATCAGTTTGCCGTCTAAATTCTTATCTTCTTCTCGTCCACCAACGCCCAAACAAGCGAGGTGGCAGGAGTGGAGGGGCTCGAACCCACGACCCTCGGTTTTGGAGACCGATGCTCTACCAACTGAGCTAAACTCCTATAGCCATTTAATCATCGCATCAAAATCGCGATGTAGGGCCTTTAACCACCTTATGCGGCGAGAGCAAGAAAAAGGTGGGAATATTATGATTTAGAATTTTATAATATCGATGATAGCGTGAAATTTGCGGATGGCCTATTGGAAATAAAAGGCCTATTAATGGTTAAAAGCTCATAGTTTCATAAATTTTGCTTATATCGCCTTGCCATTCCCCTTGGAAATTATCTAATAATTGCTGTGCGGGTGTCGTACCAGTTTTTGCAATATTTCTTAGGGAATTAAGAAATCCAGCTTCATTATCGCCGCTGCTGTTCAATCGAGCGCGATTGGTGAGCCCTGTGGATGCTATATCCAAAACTTCATGGGCAAGTTGCTGCAATGTTTTGCCGCCAGGGATAGAGGCTTGTAATCCCATTTTCGGGACGTCATTGCGCAGTATTTCTCTTTCCTCCATCGACCAATTTTTGACTAAATCCCATGCTGCATCTAGCGCGCTTTGGTCATATAATAAGCCTGTCCAAAAAGCAGGTAGGGCGCAAATCTGACTCCATGGACCACCATCAGCACCGCGCATTTCAAGGAAGGATTTAAGCCGTACTTCTGGAAATGCAGTCGATAAATGATCTTCCCAATCAGATTGGGTCGGTTTTTCCCCTGGGAGTATTGATAATTCGCCGTTCAGAAAATCGCGAAAACTCAATCCTGCGGCATTAAGATAGTGTCCATCGCGATAGACAAAATACATGGGGACATCGAGCATATAATCGACATATTGTTCATAACCAAAGCCTTCATCAAAGACAAAGGGGAGCATGCCGGTGCGCTGTGGGTCGGTGTCTGACCATATATGGCTGCGATAAGATAAATAGCCATTGGGTTTATTTTCTAGCAAAGGTGAATTGGCAAATAATGCGGTGGCTAGCGGTTGTAATGCCAAACCAACACGGAATTTTTGCGCCATATCTGGTTCGCTACTATAATCTAAATTAACCTGTATGGTACAGGTGCGAAGCATCATATCTAACCCCATAGAGCCAACTTTGGGCATATGATCTAGCATGATAGAATAGCGACCTTTGGGCATAATCGGTAGATCGCTGCGCTTTTTATCGGGCCATAATCCAAGTCCTAAAAAGCCTTTGCCAGTTTTATCGCCTATAGCTCTCACTTGTTCTAAATGACGGCCTGTTTCTGCGCATGTTTCATGCAGATTATCCAGCGGCGCACCCGATAATTCTAACTGTCCAGCGGGCTCTAAGCTGACGGTGCCGTCATCGCCGCGCATGGCAATGACTTTGCCATTTTCCTCTATTGGAGACCATCCAAATTCTTGCAAGGCGAGCAAGAGGTCTTTTATGCCGCCTTTTTCATCATAGCTCGGCGCGTGATAATCTTCGCGGCAATACACAAATTTTTCATGCTCCGTGCCAATTTTCCACGCGCTCTTAGGTTTTTCACCATTGGCCATAGGTAAAATTAATTCGGCTTTGTTAGATATGATAGGCTGATTTATATTGGATATTGTCTTTGTGCTCATACATAGGGTTTAGGAAGATTATAAGCTCTTTGCTAGATAATTTTATAATTAACCATTATTTATCTCAATTCCAAAACTTTAAGAGGAATTTATGGATAATATTGGCACAGCGGGCATGATATTATGACGTTAGTATTCTGATTATATTCTGAAAGCTAGGAATGCCCAGTTTGGGCCATCCAAATTGATATGGCCGCTATGGCCGCCGTTTCGGCCCTTAATATGCGCGGGCCAAGAGATATTGGCTTTGCAGAAGGATGAGCTCGAATCAGCGCATTTTCTTCATCGGTGAAGCCACCTTCTGGGCCGATTAAAATAGCCGCCGATGGCGCATTGGCGTCTAATTTTTGAGACATTTCTATGGCCTTATTGCCGCCTCTTTCGTCACAAAAATAGAGGGTGCGGCCTTCGGGAAAATCGGCCAAAAAATGGGTTAATTTTTGTAAAGGGTGAATCGTCGGCAAAGCAGTACGCTCACATTGTTCGGCAGCTTCGATCATGCAATGCCGTAATTTATCATCTTTAATTTTATCAATGATGCTACGCTTGGTTTGCACAGGGACAAAGGCAGATATACCCAATTCGCAAGACTTTTCTGCCATCATAGTCCATCGATCGCGCTTGATAGGCGCAGCGCATAACCATAAATCGGGCGTTTCTTCGCGCTCATTCAATTTAGCGATGAGCATGATCTGACATTTGCGTTTATCAACACCCCTTATTTCGGCCAAATATTCACCGCTACGATCATCAAAACATTTGATATAATCGCCAACGGTGCGGCGCATCACACGGCATAGATAATGAAAAGCTTGGCCGTCGATAACCACGCTTTGTTCCACCGATAATTTTTCATCGATAAAGAGTCGCGGTAAAGAATTTAATGGCCAAGCGGGTATTGCAGTCATAAAAGACGCTATGGCCAAAAAAATCCATAATGACCAGAGCGAAGCTACGAATATGAGCGCAGAAATAGAGTCCGATATTGTGACCGACAGCCAATATCGTGGTTTAATGGCGATATTGCCACCGCTATTGCGCGACTATGCATTGCTAGCGCGCTTTGATCGTCCAATAGGATGGTGGTTATTATTCTGGCCTTGCGCATGGGGTTTGGCATTAGCTGGCGGCGCAATCGAGCGATGGGATATGTTATTATGGTTATTATTGGGCGCGATTGTGATGCGCAGCGCGGGCTGCGTTTATAATGATATTATTGATCGAGACTTAGACAGCAAAGTAGCACGCACGGCTGCGCGTCCTATCGCTAGCGGACGCATCAGTCCGAAAGCCGCTATATTATGGCTGCTATCCTTATCTTTGATCGGGCTGTTGGTCGTATTGCAATTAAATGTAACCGCGCAAATCATGGCCCTTAGCAGCCTATTGTTGGTAGCAGCTTACCCGTTTATGAAGCGTATCACATGGTGGCCGCAAGCCTGGCTTGGTATGGTATTTAGTTGGGGGGCATTGGTCGCATGGTTACAGATTAATCCACTATTGCTAAGCTATAACCTGTATCCGATGCTCGCCCTCTATTTAGGGAGCCTATTTTGGGTGATAGGATTTGATACTATCTATGCCCTGCAAGATGCAGAAGATGATGCTCTGATAGGCGTGCGTTCTAGCGCATTGCGATTGGGACAAAATGTACGGTTGGGTGTTGCGATATTTTATATTTTGGCACTGGTTTGTTGGGCGACCTCATTTTGGTTGATCCGCGCGCAGACGATGGTGCTATTGGCGATCATACCCATGGCATTGCATCTTTTCTGGCAAGCGATGAGCTTAAAAGACGATCATAGCGATGCAGTGCAAAAGTTTCGTTCAAATAGATTTGCAGGATTATTATTATTTTTGGCCTGCTTGACCGTAGGGCAATCGGCATAATTAGCCCGAGGCTCACTATTACTTAATTTTGCTGCTTGAAACTTATAATTTTTCTGGTCATGTTGCACGATGAAACCAAAGGCCAAACTTGATTAGTGGCTATAAACCTCTGGAGAGAGATATGAAGCATCGCCGTTTAGGAAAGAGCGCAATTTATGTGTCCGATATATGTATGGGCACTATGACATTTGGTTCGCAAACCGATGAAGCGGAATCGCATAAAATTCTGGATATGTCGGTGGAAGCTGGCATCAATTTCTTTGATACAGCAGAAATGTACCCCGTCCCGCCAAAGCCTGAATATGCTGGGCGCAGCGAAGAAATTATTGGCCGTTGGATGAAAGATAAAGACCGCGATGGCCTGATTATCGCGTCTAAGGTCGCAGGGCCTAGCCATGGATGGTTTAAGGCAGCGCAGCGCGCTGGCATGACGGCGCTCGATCGCCATAATATTGTCAAAGCATTGGATGAGAGTCTAAAGCGTTTGCAGACCGATTATATCGACCTTTATCAAGTGCATTGGCCCGACCATGGCGTGGCCTATGATGAAACGATGGAAGTGCTGGATGAGCAAATTCGTCAAGGCAAAATTCGCGCTATTGGCTGTTCGAATGAAACAAGTTGGGGTCTTATGAAATCATTGGAAGCATCAGAACGTTTGGGGCTTGCGCGCTATTGCACTATCCAAAATAATTTTAGCATGAATAACCGCCGTTTCGAAGATGAATTGGCCCAAGTTTGCCGCCAAGAAAATGTTAGCCTTATCGCTTATTCGCCGCTCGGTGGAGGGATGCTGTCGGGCAAATATAATGATGGTGCGCGTCCCGAAGGTGCGCGCTTCTCAAAATATCTGAGCTTGGGTGGACGCCATGTGGCGATGGCAGCGCGTTTTGTGAACGAGCGGACCGAGGAATCGACCAAATGCTTCATGGCGATTGCCAAGGATGCTGCTATTGCGCCAGTAACGCTGGCGGCGGCATGGTCAAAGCAGCATGATTTTGTGGCCTCTACCATCGTGGGCGCATCGCATAGCGATCAATTGGCGGATATATTGGCCGCAAGCGAATTAGAGCTAAGCGATGATGTGATGCAAAAAATTGATGCTGTGACCAAGGATATTTTATACCCAATGGGATGAAATGAAATGGGGTCGCCCCATTTATGAGGAGAGAAAATGAATAGATTTTTGGCGCATAGCGGCGCAAAATATCCGATCGTCCAAGCCCCAATGGGCTGGATAGCGCGCGCGCCTTTGGCATCGGCTGTATGCAATGCGGGCGGCCTTGGGGTGATTGAAACATCATCGGGCGAGACCGAAAATTGCATGGCTGAAATAGAAAAAATGGCCGCTCTCACCGATGCGCCCTTCGGTGTGAACCTGCCGATTATGTTTTTGAAGGACCCTGCGATATTAGATTATATCTGCGGTTCGGGCGTGAAATTTGTCACCACTTCTGCGGGTAGTCCGCGCAAATTTTTGGGGCCTTTGCAAGAGGCGGGTATCATCGTTTATCATGCCGTGCCGACCGTGGATGCGGCGATGAAATGCGTCGAAGCGGGTATTGATGGATTGGTAGTCGAAGGCGGCGAAGGCGGCGGGTTTAAAAACCCCGAAGAAGTATCTACATTAGTATTGCTGCAAGCCATAAGGGCGCAAAGCGATGTGCCGATGATTGCGGCTGGCGGTATTTGCGATGGCAAAGGCATGGCGGCGGCTTTTGCATTGGGGGCAGAGGCTATCCAAATGGGAACGCGCTTTGTATCCTCGGCACAGAGCCCTGTGCATCATAATTATAAGCAAGCGATTTTGGATGCTAAAGAAACAGGCACTTATGTGCTGAATAAAAAAGCCACACCCTGTATTCGCGCTTTGAAGACCGAACGCACCCGTAAAATTTACGAAGATGGTCTTATGCCGCCCGATACATTTAAGGGGATATTGGATCTTTATTTTGGCGGTGATATGGAGGCGGCCGTTGGCTTGGCGGGGCAATCGGCTGGTTTGATTAATGACATAAAAACAGCGAAGCAAATAATTGACGAAACCATCGCTGAATTTTTTGAAATTACCGCTCGGTTGGGCCGTTATTCAACCGATAAAAATTTTAACGCATAATGAAAAAGGAAATATAATGAGCGCAGATTTTTCAAACGCAAAGCAATTTTTCACCACCTTAACCAAGGAAGGCACGCTCGAATTTACCATTGAACCGATGAGCGTTGCTGCGCCAGATGAGCATGAAGTCGTGGTGCAAATGGAAGCAACGCCGATTAATCCATCGGATTTGGGTTTGCTCACCGCGCCTGCAGAAATGAGCACATTACGCCGCGAAGATGATGGTGATGCGTTAAAATTGGTGGCAGATGTGAGCGCGCAAATGCAACGAGTATTTGGCGGACGTGCAGGCAATAAATTGCCCGCTGGTAACGAAGGCGCTGGAACTGTGGTCGCTGCGGGTTCATCCGACGCAGCGCAAGCCTTGATGGGCAAGACCGTATCTATGGCGGGCGGCGAAATGTATGCAACGCACCGCACTATGAAAGCGATGGAAGTTATGCCCTTACCCGATGGCGCAGCGGCGCGCGAGGGCGCATCTTTATTTGTGAATCCTCTCACAGCCATTGGCATGACCAACACGATGCGGATGGAAGGGCATAGCGCATTAGTGCATACCGCAGCGGCATCAAATCTAGGGCAGATGCTCGCAAAGCTATGCTTGGCCGATGATATTCCATTGGTGGCGATTGTGCGCAGCGCAGCGCAAGCCAAAATTTTGACCGACATTGGCCTGACCCATGTTGTCGATAGCAGCGCAGAAAGTTTCTTTAATGATCTGGTTGATGCTTTGGTGGCGACGGGTGCGACTATCGCCTTTGATGCGATTGGCGGCGGCACATTGGCCAGCACCATATTGGTGGCGATGGAAACAGCCGCTGGCAAGCGCGGTGAAGAATTTAGCGTCTATGGTTCGACCACGCACAAACAAGTCTATCAATATGGACGTTTGGACACGGGCCCAACCACATTGACGGGCGGTTATGGATTATTCTGGGGCGTATCGGGTTGGCTCTTAACGCCGCATATTCAAAAAATTGGTATGGAGAAATTTATGGAGATGCGGATGCGGGTTATGAAAGAGCGCAATGGTATTTTCGCTAGCCATTATACCAAAGAAATATCGCTAGCGGATATGATAGATATTGATACGGTCAAAGCGTATGATGCCAAAGCGACGGGGACTAAATTTTTGGTAAACCCCAGTCTTTAAGCCCCAGTCTTTAAACCCCAGTCTTTAAACCCCATGCTAGGGCAATAGCGCAGAGAAGGAGAGGGATAAGAGCGTCATGAAAAAATATGTGAAATATGCTGGAATTGGCTTTCTTACTCTGTTGCTTATTGGAGGCGTTTATACTTGGAACCCGCATCCTGCTGCGCCCAGTGCGCAAGCGTTAGCTGCGGGTGCAGATCAATATGATGTGGAAATTATTCGCGATGAATTTGGTGTGCCGCATATTTATGGGAAAACAGATGCAGATGCAGCTTTTGGAATGGGATATGCGCATGCAGAAGATGATTTTGCAACCATCCAAGACCGTTCCATTGCTGTACGCGGTGAGCTGGCGAATATAAAAGGTGCTGATGCAGCGGTTACGGATTATTTGGTTCATTTATTTGAAATATGGGAAACCGTGGATGAAAAATATGAGAGCGATGTCCCGCAAAATATCAAAGATATTAGCAAAGCCTATGCCGATGGATTAAACCTTTATGCAGCGCAGCACCCCGAAGAATTAGCACCAGGTTTCAAACCCTTTACCGAGCAAGATGCGACCGCTGGTTCAATTTTCATTACCCCCTTTTTCTATGGCTTGGATAAAGAGTTATTGAAATTAGCCGAGCCTGATCGCAATATGGAATTATCTGTTGATCCATCAACGGGCGTTGCAAACTGGATAGCCTCTGCGCAAAAAACGCCGCCGCGCGGGAGCAATGCTTTTGCCGTATCACCGCAGCGTTCGGGCGATGGCGTGACGCGGCTCATTATCAATTCGCACCAACCGATGACGGGGCCGGTGGCCTGGTATGAAGCGCATATGGTGTCCGAAGAGGGGTTGAATATCAACGGGGCAACTTTTCCTGGATCGCCCTTTATTTTGCAAGGCTTTACCCCTTATCTGGGGTGGGCCAATACGGTCAATAGCCCTGATTTAGTCGATATTTATCAACTCACGATTAACCCCGACAATGACTATCAATATCGGCTGGATGGTGAATGGGTCGATTTTGAACGCAAGACGGCTGTGATTGATGTGCGTTTATTTGGGCCATTTGCGCTTACTATCGAAGAAGAAGTGCTGCGCAGCGAGCATGGGCCAGTGCTCAAAAATGAAAATGGCACCTTTGCTATTCGCTATGCTGGTATGGGTGAGGTGCGTCAATTAGAACAACGCCTTAAATATACCAAGGCCAAGAATTTTGCCGAATTTAACCAAGCTATGGCGATGAATGCTTTGCCGTCGATAAATTATGTCTTTGCCGACCGCGAAGGCACGGTAGCTATCATCCATAATGGCCAATATCCAAACCGCATCGATGGATGGGATTGGAGCAAAGATATGCCTGGTGATCGCAGCGCATTAATCTGGCAAGGCTATCGCCCTTATTCATTTGTACCCATTCTATCCAATCCCGAATCGGGCTTTATCTGGAATGCCAATAACCGTATCTATAATGCCACCGATGGCAGCGATAATTTGAAGCCAGAGGATTTCCCATCATCGATGCTCTTGCAAGACGATCATACCAATCGTTCATTGCGCATATTGGAATTGAGCGATCCAACGCAGCCGATTTCTCGTGAGCGATTATTAGCGATGAAGTTCGATAATAGCTATGCGCAACAATCATTGGCAGCCAATGTGGTGCGCGCAATTTTGGCGCATGATTGGAGCGGTGATGAACGTTTGCAAGCTGCGAGCGATCATCTGCGCGCATGGGACTTGAGTAGCGATATGGATAGCACTCATGCTGCTTTGGGCGTGCTATCAACGCTTAAAGCAACGGTAGAGCGTTATACAGGTGAGAAAGCCCCACCGCCGCTGGAGGCGTTTCGTCTGACTGTGAATTATCTGCATAAACACCATGGGCGCATTGACCCCACATGGGGCGAGGTGAACCGCCTGAAACGCGGGGATGTCAATATCCCGATTAGCGGTGCACCAGATGTATTGCGGGCTATATATCCGCTGGCTGTAAGGCCCGATGGGCAATTGCATGCCAATGCTGGCGACACATGGATTGGCCTTGTTGAATGGGATGCAGATGGCAAACAAAGTGCCGAAATCATCCATCAATTTGGCAGCGCAACCATGAAGCGTAAATCCAAATATTATGCTGACCAAGCTCCGATATTCGCGGCGCAAAAATGGCGTAAAGCGCATATCACCCGCGCCGATGTCGAGGCCGCCGCAACCGAACGCTATCATCCGATGGATAAGAGCAACTAGACATAGCTGACGATTTCAAATTCAATATGATTCCAATCAAAAAAGTAAAATCGCTTACCAGGTTCATAATCATCATGCCCAAAAGGTTCGAGGCCTGCGGCTTTGACCTTGGTTTCTAGGGCCTCTAAATCATCAACGGTGATGGCGATATGGTTCAACGGCTCGCCCTTTTGATGTTGCGGATTGGCAGCACCTATGGTGTTATCGGTGTATAGGGCAATATATTGACTATCATTTCCAACGTGGATCATATGGCCATCCGACATTGTTGGCCCCTCCCACCGGATACGCCACCCGAAAAGCGCGATAAATAAATCGGCGGATCTTTGAGGGTCGCTTACGCTGATGTTCACATGTTCGATATTAGCATTCACTTTCTGGGCATATAGTTTTTGGGATTGTTTCTGGGTCATTCTTCACATCCTTATCTTTCATTTAAGAGGCCGATTATGTGGCAAAACCATGGGCCATAATTATTGTCAAAAATTGCTGACTTGCGATTCGTACAATCTCAAGTTAAGTTGAGGTCAAGCTTTATATGAAAGATATTTTATGCCTGAAAATAGACTATTATCGATTGGCGATTTGGCGCGCCGTACTGGGTTAAGCGTTTCTGCTATTCGATTTTATGAAGAAAAAGGATTGGTTGAACCTTTTCGCACCAATGGCGGGCAGAGGCGATTTTTACGGTCTGATATTCGCCGATTATCATTTGTTTTAATCGCGCAGCAGTTGGGATTAAGCATTAATGAGATTGAAGAGCAGCTCAAAAAATTACCGCATGGCCGCACACCAACGCAGGCCGATTGGAATAAGATTAGCCGCGCGATGAAGGCGATGCTTGATGATCGAATATCACAGTTGGAGCGCACCAGAGACAGGCTCGATGGCTGTATTGGTTGCGGTTGTTTAAGCTTGAAAAAATGCGCGCTGTATAACCCCGATGATCGAGCCGCTATCTTGGGTGCGGGGCCCAGACTCGTGCTTTAAAATATTTGTGCTTCGGTTTCTGGATCAAGATTGGCCCTGCGCGGCCCTCTTGCGGCGGGATGACCGGCGGGTGCTAAACGGGATATTTTATATTTTGCGTACAGCCCCCTGGCGAGATTGGCGATGCGGAACCCGTCAAAATAGCTCTCATCCCCCTCTATCTCGCTTTGTAAATTGCGCCGCACGCTCTTGCTATTTGGGTGCGATAGCACTGCGCAATTAATGCAACAAACAAGCTGCACCATTACGATGAATGCCAGCTAAATCGGCCGCTGTTCGGGCTGCTTAAGCTGCAACAAAATATTTCATCAATTCTAATTGCTTATTTCTAATTAACTTACAATACTTTACATGCATCCATAACTCCTAACTTATCTAAAGTCATGTGGCTGCCCCTATTTTAGAGGCCTTGTATCATTTTATTATTGCGCCCATTAATTCTCTATGCTTTGCTGAAAGCTAGGGGAAAACCATGATTAAAAAAATATCGCTTAAAATATCTATGACTGGCATGGCAATAATATTGATATTTATAGCCATATTTTTCATATTTCAAAAATCGATTGGCCTATCAATATTTGAGCGCGCGGTGAACGAGCGTGTTGGGGTCGATAATCTAAGTAGCTTGCCCGATGGTCTGCACCTTGGCTTATGCGGCACAGGATCGCCGTTGCCCGATGTAGGGCGCGCTGGCCCTTGCAATATAGTGGTTGCAGGCAAACAAGTTTTCGTAATAGATATTGGCGAAGGCGGTGCACGAAACCTTAACCTCATGGGTATCGCTCCAGCTACTGTCGATGCTGTCTTGCTCACCCATTTTCATTCCGATCATATCGATGGCATGGGGCCTATGATGCTGTTTCATTGGACTGGCGGTGCAACATCGCCGCTTCCAGTTTATGGGCCAAGCGGCGTGCAGTCTATTATCGATGGATTTAATGCTGTTTATAAAATTGATAATGGCTATCGTATCGCACACCATGGCGAAAAAATTGTACCTCCCTCGGGGGCGGGCGCGATTGCTAAACCATTTACCATGACCTCTGAAAGCCAAGTGATATTAAAACGCTCTGGTTTGACTATAACCGCTTTTAAGGTTGACCATAATCCAATTAAACCTGCGGTTGGTTATCGATTTGATTATAAAGGGCGCAGCGTTGTGATTAGCGGCGATACATCAAAATCGCCATCGCTAGAGCATGCAGCAAAAGGGGCCGATATTTTGGTGCATGATTCATTACAGCCCAATTTGGTCAAAAAAATGACCAAAGCACTGAACGATAAAGGCTTAGCCAGCACAGCCACTATCACCCGTGATATATTGGATTATCATGCATCACCAGAAGAAGCGGCTCAGTCTGCGGAAATCGCGGGCGTCAAACAGCTAGTTTTGAGCCATTTGGTGCCGCCCATCCCAAGCCGCTATTTTTATCCGGCATTTTTGGGCGATGCAGAGGAATATTTTAATGGCCCCATCATCATTGGTGAGGACGGTATGCTCTTCACTTTGCCTGCCAATACAAATGCCATGAAGCATGATAGATTAATGTGATTAAATAATATTGCCCAGAGATAGTATCAGTTTATATTAATTATTATCTCTATTAATCAATTTTAGAGGCTTGTGGTATAACGCCTCATTGGTCAGGAGACATTGCATGAAATTCATCAAATTACAATCACGCGGCGGCGATTATATGGTAGTGGCCAGCAATATTGCGTGGCTGCGCACGGGCGAAAATGGCCAAACCAATGTCGGTATGGTGGGCGGTTCACCCTTGCTTGTTACTGGCTCAATCGAAGATGTGTCCGCGCAAATATTGGCCGATGTCAATAAAATATAAAGGCTGAAACATTAATTCTTTGCTTGCATTTCCATCTTAATCACGCAATTAAATAGCGTGAGAGATGGAGACAGTGAATGAGCAAGCCAACCGCTGCAGAACAAGACGAATTTACCCAAGATTGTGATGCTTGGTTTGCCCAAAATACACAAGCTAATCCAGGCTTCATGCTGCCGTTGACCTTTATGGAGGTCAGCACCGATCAACAATTTGATTTCCTGCGCGAATGGCAACGCAAAGTCTATGAAGCAGGGTATCTGGGGATGAGCTGGCCCAAAGAATATGGCGGCGGCGGGATGCACAGCGATTATCAGCGCATCGCAACGCGGATTATGAAACAGCATGACGCACCGATCATGATTAATGCTATTGGTAATGGTTGGGCTGGGCCGCTGTTGCTCGATATTGGCAGCGAGGCAGACAAACAACGCTATATTAAACCCATGTTATCCGCCGAAGATATTTGGTGTCAGGGCTTTAGCGAACCCGAAAATGGCAGCGATTTGGGTAATGCTCAGTGCAAGGCAGTGCGCGATGGTGATGACTATATCATCAATGGTTCTAAAATATGGACATCGCTGGGTGATCGCGCCGATATGATGATCTTGCTCGCGCGCACCGATTTTGAGACATCTAATAAATATGCAGGATTAAGCTTTTTCCTATCACCGATGAAAATAAAAGGCATTGAAACGACGCGGATTAAAAAGCTTACGGGTGAATATGGTTTTACCCAATGCTTCTTTACCGATGCACGTATTCCCGCGAGCAGCTTGGTCGCCGAAGAAGGGCAAGGCTGGATGGTAGCGATGAAAACCCTTGAGTATGAACGAGGTGCAAAAGTCAATCCCGTTGGCGGCTATTTCGTCAAAGAAATGGATGTAATGAGCATTGTTGATCTGGCGCGTACTTCGAAACGCGGCGGTAAGCCTGTGTTAGAAGATCCAATATTACGGGACAAATTAACCGAATTTATGATCGATATTCAAGCGCAGAATCTCAATAATCAACGCCGCCGTATGCCGCCTCTCAACAGCGATAGGCCGATGGGCCTGCCGCTTATGAACAAATTAGCGCGCACTGAAATGATTAGGGAATTGACTCAATTCTCATTACAATTTCAGGGCAGCCAAGCAGGCTATTATGTGGGTGATGAAAATGCCGTTGATGATGGGCATTGGCATCGCAGCTATCTCAACAGCTTTTCCGCCACTATCGGCGGTGGTACATCGGAAATTCAGCGCAACATCATCGGCGAACATGTGCTGGGGCTGCCCAAAACCCGATGATGTTCGATTATAACCGAAACAGGCTCGACAATGTTTTAGAAAGAAAGAGAATAGTATGAGCGAAGTATTAACGCAAACCCAAGATGGCGTAATGGTCATCACCATCAACCGCCCCGAGGCAAAAAATGCAGTCAATCGAGCAGTAGCCGAGGGTATTGCCGATGCCATGGACAGGCTTGATAGCGACAATAGCATCAATGCGGCCATAATCACGGGCGCGGGCGGTACATTTTGCTCTGGCATGGATCTCAAAGCTTTTTTAACGGGCGAATTACCATCCATTAAAGGCAAGGGCTTTGCTGGTTTTATTGAATCGCCTCCCAAAAAACCATTGATAGCTGCTGTTGAGGGTTACGCACTAGCAGGCGGTATGGAGGTCGCGATTGCTTCTGATTTGGTGGTTGCCAATGATAAAGCGCAATTTGGTATCCCCGAAGTAAAACGTTCTTTGGTTGCTGCTGCGGGCGGTTTGCTCAGCCTGCCCTCTATTGTTGGTAAACGTATGGCGATGGAACTTGCCCTTACGGGTGATTTCATCGACGCCCATCGCGCGTATGAAATGGGTTTTGTCAATCGTATCACAGAGGGTGCCGCGCTGGATGGTGCATTAGAATTAGCCGCTAAAATTGCCGCGAATGGCCCTCTCGCTCTGATTGCGACGAAACGCATTATTAACGAACGCCCCGATTGGTCAAGCGAAGAAATGTGGGCCAAACAGATGGCATTAAGCGGTCATGTTTTTGCATCCGATGATGCCAAAGAAGGGGCGCGGGCTTTTGCTGAAAAACGCAAGCCTAATTGGACAGGCAAGTAGAATAAAAATCTCTCAGCGCATCATAGCTACAATATAAATAGCGGCACAAAAAAGGCGGAGATGGCCTCACCTCCGCCATTTAATAATCATTATCACGCGATGAGAGGCAGGCCCAAAGCTTAGGGCCTATGCTTTCGGCCTAAGCTTTAGCCACTTGCGCAACAATTTTCTTCGCCGCATCACCCAAATCGGATGCCGACACGATTGGCAGGCCGCTATTGGCCAGAATTTCTTTGCCTTGCTCAACATTAGTACCTTCTAAACGAACGACCAATGGAACCGCGAGATTAACTTCTTTAGCAGCTTCGACAATGCCTTGCGCAATGATATCGCATTTCATAATGCCGCCAAATATATTGACCAAAATACCCTCCACCGCTGGATCAGCCAAAATAATCTTGAAGGCTGCGGTTACTTTTTCTGTAGTAGCACCGCCGCCAACATCCAAGAAATTTGCAGGGAATGCGCCGTTTAATTTAATGATGTCCATTGTCGCCATAGCCAGACCAGCACCATTGACCATACAGCCAATATTACCGTCCAATTTAATATAGGCCAGATCATATTTAGAGGCTTCAACTTCGGCAGGATCTTCCTCTGTTTCGTCGCGAAGCGACGCAATATCGGCATGGCGGAACAATGCATTACCATCAAAGCTCATTTTGGTGTCGAGCACCAATAATTGACCGTCTTTGGTTTCAACCAGCGGATTAATCTCTACCATTTCGCAATCCATCTCGGTAAAGGCTTTATAGAGTTTGGCCGTTAGCGATTGGCATTCGGTAGCTAAATCACCGCTTAATTTTAATGCTTGCGCTGCTTTTTTGCCATCGGCTTCGGTAAAGCCAACCAGCGGATCAAGGGTGATAGTTGTAATTTTCTCTGGCGTGTCATGCGCCACGGTTTCAATATCCATACCGCCTTCGGTAGAAATAATCATCGCCAATTGGCCGCTCGCACGATCCACCAGCATAGAGAGATAATATTCGCTTTGTATGTCGACACCATCGGTCACATACAGGCGATTCACTTGTTTGCCCGCTTCACCCGTTTGAATAGTCACCAATGTATTGCCCAGCATTTCTTGTGCATTGGCTTTGACATCTTCGATTGATTTAGACAAACGAACACCGCCCGATGCATCTGGGCCAAGCTCTTTATATTTGCCTTTACCACGACCGCCTGCATGGATTTGCGCCTTCACAACATAGAGAGGCCCAGGAAGCTTTTCGGCCCCTGCCACCGCTTCTTCAACGGTCATAGCGGCAAAGCCAGTTGGTATTCCTATATCATATTTGGCAAGAAGTTCTTTGGCTTGATATTCGTGAATGTTCATACTGACACCCTTATTTGGTTAGATATAAATTGGTGAAAACTTTGCCGAAAGCTAAAGCATATCAACCCGCAATTGGCTAGGGCGAATCTGATAGTAAAGCTAATTTTTTATGATTTGAATTTCTATAATTTGCGGCGCAATTAGCAGATACATAATCACAGCAATCCCAATCGCATCAGTTCATCGCGCAAAGCATCGGCATTTTTAAACATATGCCCGCGCATCCCAGACGATTTAGCGGCCTCTACATTGGCGTTCATATCATCAATAAACAGCGACTCATCGGCCTTTATCTCAAAACGTTCAATAGCCAATTTATATAGCGCAGGATCGGGCTTGACCAATTTTTCACGGCCCGAAACCACAATATCATCAAAATGGTCAAATATGGGTTGCGTTGGCCGAAACGCATCCCAAAATTCAGCACCAAAATTGGTAATCGCATATAATGGGATATTCTGCGATGCCAACGCCGCCACTATTTCCAGCGAACCTGTCACAGGGCCAGGGATAGTCTCGTTAAAGCGCATGGTGTAAGCGCGAATATGGGTCTCATATTTGGGGAATAGCGCAATCCTCTTAGCCGCCATATCGGCAAGCGCGCGCCCTGCATCATGCTCAAAATGCCATTCTGGCGTCACAACATTTGCCAAAAACCAATTAAGTTCGTCAGGATCGCTGATTAATTTTTCAAATAAATGGCGTAAATCCCAATCGAACAATACGCGGCCCACATCAAAGATCACATTTTTAATCATGATTCGTCTTTCATACGCGCAATATCGAAATGATTTGTGCGAGCTATATCACCAAATTTATATAGAAAAACCGCCCTACCCTATTAGGGAGAACGGGAATATACCATTATTTACATTATACGATAAAATAAGAGCTAATGCCCTTATCCTCTCATATTAACCTTGGCGCGCCTTGAAACGGCGGTTGGTTTTGTTAATCACATAAACACGGCCACGGCGGCGAATTACACGGTTGTCACGATGACGGCCCTTGAGTGATTTTAGTGAGTTGACGATTTTCATCGGAAAATACCCGTTGCATAAAAGAATCTTGATTACGAAGGCGGGTAACTATGGGTGAGTGAGGTCAATGTCAAGCAACAACTCATTTCCATTGCCGATTCTTGCAGAAATTCCTATGATGAAGCTGAAAGGGTGAATAATATGATTTTCAGACGTAAAGCTTATCTTATCAGCACCGCATTAATCGCCAGCACCTTAACGGCTTGCGCAACACCAACAGGGCCCGTTGATGTTACGCGCTTTGTTCAAGAAAGTGAATTTGAACAAGTCAATGGTCAATATGCTGGCAGCTTTGCTTTTGACAATAGAGAGTCTTCTCTATCATTAGCTCCCTATCGCGCCGCTATCGCGCGTGAAATGCAGCGCCTAGGATTTACGGCGACAAGCGATGCACAGGCCAATTATATGATTAGCATCAAGGTTGATCGCTATGATAGCGAGCGTCCCAAAAATTCTAATGTTTCCGTTGGTGGCGGAGCGTCAACGGGCAGCTTTGGCTCTGGCGTAGGCCTTGGACTAGGCATTAATCTTAGCGGCCGCAAGAAAAGAACCCATACCGAATTATCGACGCGCATTTCCAAAAATGGCAGCAGCGTATGGGAAGGTCGTGCATTACAAAGCGCAAAAACAGGAACACCCGCAGCCCAAGAGGGCATTGCGGCATCAAAACTAGCATCTTCTTTATTTCTGGGGTTCCCAGGACGCTCAGGAGAAACTATTGAGGTCAAATGATACATAATATTTTAAGCAGCTTTGATGCGGGCAATATCACTATTATTTCGATTGATGGACCGCGCGCGAATCTATCTATACGACTCGATAAAGATAGCGATTTTTTCCAATGGTATTATTTCCAAGTCTCTGCGGATGTCGGAGAAGAAATAACCCTGAAAATTTCTGATCTTAATAACAGCGCCTATCCCAAAGGTTGGGAAGATTATAATAGCGTAGTGAGCGAAGATCGTGAATATTGGGGGCGCGCAGACAGCCATTTTGACAGCGCAGAAGCTGGCGGTACATTAACGATCACATATACGCCCACAAGCCCAATATGTTATTTCGCATATTTTGCACCTTATTCTATGGAGCGGCACAATGATCTTATCGCCGATGCTGCCGAATATGAGGGGGTAGAGCATGCGATAATAGGCCAAACATTGGATGGTCGGTCTATCGATTATCTAGCATTGGGAACAGGCGATACGCAAGTCTGGCTCTATGCAAGGCAACACCCTGGCGAGAGCATGGCCGAATGGTGGATGGAGGGCGCAATCGAAATGTTGCTTGATTCTGCCAACCCGCATGCGCGCGATTTACGCCATAAATGCCGTTTCCATATTGTCCCCAATTGTAATCCCGATGGTTCATTTCGGGGTCATTTGCGCACCAATGCAGTCGGCGTAAATTTGAATCGCGAATGGCAAGACCCCAGCGCAAAACGATCGCCCGAAATTTTGGCAATTCGTAATAAAATGGACGAAACTGGCGTTGATTGGGCCTTGGATGTTCATGGTGATGAGGCCATTCCTGCGGTTTTTATAGCTGGTTTTGAGGGCATACCATCTATCACAAATGCCATGCAAACAAAGCTTAACGATTATAAAGATTTACTAGCGCGCAGCACGCCAGATTTCCAAACCGCGCTAGGCTATCCTATCAGCGCGGAAGGCCAAGCAAATTTGACCATATCAACCAATGCCGTTGCGGAACGCTATCAAGCGATAGCAATGACATTAGAAATGCCGTTCAAAGACAATCATGAACTTGCGTGCAGCGACCAAGGTTGGTCTCCTGAACGCTGCAAATTGCTTGCGCATGATTGTTTGCGTGCATTAGCATTGTCACTATAATGCCATATAATCTATCATAACCAATATAAGAAAGCCCCGCAATGCCTCAGCTTATTCTCATCCGCCATGGCCAATCTCAATGGAATTTGGAAAATCGTTTTACGGGATGGTGGGACGTTGATATTACCGAAAAAGGTGCAGCAGAGGCGCGAGATGCTGGCAAATTAATGAAAGAAAAAAATATTGTCCCAACGCTCTGTTTTACAAGCCTGCAAACCAGAGCCATCAAAACATTAAATCTCGCCCTCGAAGAGATGGGGCAATTATGGTTGCCGGTCGAAAAAGATTATCGTCTGAATGAACGTCATTATGGCGGACTAACTGGCCTTAATAAACAAGAAACGCGCGATAAACATGGCGATGAGCAAGTGCATATTTGGCGTCGCAGCTTTGATGTGCCACCGCCCACCATGGATGATGATAGTGAGTATCAAATGAGCAATGATCCGCGCTATGCTGATAGTGATGTTCCCAAATCAGAGAGCCTCAAAAACACGATCGAGCGGGTGCTACCCTATTGGGAAAGCCGCATTACACGGGCACTAAAATCTGGGGAAACGGTTTTAATTTCTGCGCATGGTAACAGCCTGCGCGCTTTGGTTAAACATCTATCCAATATTTCTGATGACGATATTACAGGCCTAGAAATTCCAACAGGCCAACCCTTCATTTATGATTTGGATGATGATCTTAATGCCCTAAACCGTTATTATTTATCAGAAATATGACGCTGATTGGCTGTTTATGTCTCTTATAGAAATCAGGAAGCTGCGCCGATAGCAGGCTGATTATCATTTATATTTTTATGCTTTTTGTGATGGTACATATTAAGGTCTGCTTCGGCCAATAATTGCTCTGGCTTAGCACCTTTATACCCATTAGAGATACCAATAGATACGGTGATAGACATTTGCATATTATCAATTTGAAAATCGATAGCATAGATATTTTCTAACAGACCCTCAACCAACCGTGCATTATCCCGATGCCCAACATCATGCATTAAAATTGCAAATTCATCGCCGCCCATGCGCGCCAAAATATCGCGCTTACCAACCGCTGCGCTCAGCATATGAGCGACTTGCAATAATATCTCATCTCCAGCGGCATGACCAAAATTATCATTCACAAATTTCAAACCATCGACATCAATGAACAATATAGAAAAAGGATCATTACAATTACGGCAAGTATCCTCTAATAATTCTAAAAAATATTTGCGGTTGTGCGTTAAAGTGAAATCATCTTGATTAAGGGCTTGCTTTAACGATATGATTTCACAGCGTAACCGCTCATTTTCGCGGCGCAATCGTTGTAATTCATTTTTATCTAAAAAGTTCATTTATCTCTTTACCGCACTATGGTTTACTCAGCATATATTACATTCATTTAATTACAAATGATGAAGAATGCGTTTCTATTTACAGTTTTTTACAAGCCTATGGCAACCCTTTCATATTTTTTAATCATGGATTGCGCAAACCTTTATATTAGATTAAAGGCTAAGAGCTTAAAAACAGTCTGTTATAAAAAGTTGCTGCTAAAAGGAACATGTTTTGAGCTCACAATCGAACATACAGAAATCTGAATATCCGAACAGCGATGCAAATCCGCAAATTGGGATTATCATGGGCAGCCAATCAGACTGGGCAACGATGCGGCATGCCGCTATGATATTGCATGATTTTGGCATTGCGCATGACGTCAAAATAATATCCGCGCACCGAACACCCGATCGCCTATATAATTATGCAAAAACAGCGGTCAAGCGCGGATTAAAAGTCATTATTGCAGGCGCAGGCGGTGCCGCACATTTACCAGGCATGGCTGCATCGATGACGCGCTTGCCTGTGCTTGGCGTGCCTGTGCAATCCAAAGCTTTGGATGGAATGGACAGTCTTTTATCCATCGTTCAAATGCCAGCGGGCATTCCTGTTGGCACATTGGCGATAGGCAATGCTGGAGCAAAAAATGCGGCCTTATTGGCTATTTCAATATTGGCGACACAGGATGATAAGATCGCGCAAAAATTAGAATATTGGCGCAAAGAACAAAGCAATACTATCGCTGAAAATGTTATAGATAATGGTGATAATTTATGAATTTCTTAAAACCTGGTTCAGTCATTGGGATTTTGGGCGGCGGTCAATTAGCCAAAATGTTAAGCATTGCAGCAACTACCTTAGGGTATAAAGTTCATATTTATGCTCCAGAAAAAAATAATGTCGCCGCAGAAGTTTCAGCACGATTTACGTGCGGATCTTATAATAATTTGGATGCCTTGATGAAATTTGCATCTGATTGCAATGTCATCACCTATGAATTTGAGAATGTCAAAGTAGATAATCTAAAAAAACTAGAAAAAAAATATGTGTTACGGCCAAGTGCTAAAGCCTTGGAAATTGCGCAAAGCCGCGTGAGTGAAAAGAAATTTGCTGAAAAATGCGGTGCGGTAACGGCGCGCTATGTTCCCATATCAAAACGCGAGGATATTGAAGCTGCTATCGTAAAATTGGGCGCTGATGCTATATTGAAAAGCGATAGGCTAGGATATGACGGCAAAGGCCAGGCGCGTATCGATGAGAGCACCAACCTATCGGGTGCATGGATGGCGGTGGGCCAGAACGATGCTATATTAGAAGAATATGTTGATTTCGAAGCCGAATTTTCGGTTATCTTAACCCGTACCTTCGAGGGTAATATCATATTATGGGATTCTTCGAAAAATGTCCATCAGCATGGAATATTGAAACAATCATCCTTCCCCACAGGCCCATTAATAGATTCGCAGAGGAGCGAAGCGCGAAAATTAGCCAGCCGTATTGCAGATGAATTGGATTATATCGGTGTGCTCACGATCGAATTTTTTGCCACCGCGAACGGCCCTGTCTTTAATGAAATGGCCCCACGGGTTCATAATAGCGGCCATTGGACAATAGAGGCAACGATAACAAGCCAGTTTGAAAACCATATTCGCGCCATCACGGGTATGCCGCTTGGTGCCACAAAGACTCTATCAGACCGTGTTGAAATGAAAAATTTAATTGGCGATTATACCGATCAATTGGATAATATTTTGAGCGATAGTCGCAATAATTTGCATCTATATGGCAAAGATAAGATTCTCGAAGGTCGAAAAATGGGCCATGTTACGCGCCTTTATTTTGATTAATAACTGATATGACTATTGATAGTTACAAACGCGCCTCAACGCCTGAAATCACTATGGTTTTGGCTATGGCGGATAATGGCATCATTGGCGATGCAGGTAAATTACCATGGTATCTGCCTGCTGATCTCAAACATTTCAAAGCCATAACCAAAGGATCGCCCATGGTTATGGGGCACAAAACATTTGATAGCCTGCCAGGATTATTACCAGGAAGACGCCACATAGTTTTAACCCGTGATCCCAACTGGACTGCGCAAGGAGCCGAAAAAGCTAGCACGCTCGATGACGCCATTAAAATAGCGGGTACACCCAAAATTTCTATCATTGGCGGAGCGCAAATATATAAATTATTTGAAAACTATGCAGATAAAATCATATTGACGCAGGTGCATATTAATGCCCATGGTGATACGATGATGGACAAATTTGACACATCGGTCTGGCAAGAGACGCAGCGCGTCTATCACGAAGCTGTTGATAAACAAGCCGCGCATAGCTTTATTACATTGGTAAGAAAAATATGACCAAAAAGAGACTATTATATGGGTTCATCCTATTTATCATCCTACTGGTGATTGCCTATTTCACATTTATACCCAAAATATTCGATAGCAATACCAATAAGATTGATGGCAAACCACTGCCAACCATCACGGCTGAGGCCCAAAAATTACACGATAGTTTAACCATCGTTGATCTTCATTCGGACACATTATTGTGGAAGCGATCTTTGCTCGACGATGCCGATTATGGCCATATGGATTTAGGACGTTTGCAAGATGGCAATGTCGCGCTTCAAATTTTCTCATCGGTAACAAAGACCCCCAGTGGCCAGAATTATGACAGCAATAGCGATGAAAGCGATAATATCACATTGCTTGCTATCAGCCAATTACAGCCAATACACACATGGAATTCGCTGCTCAACCGCTCGCTCTATCATGCCGAAAAAATGGATGATGTTGTCGCTAAGACCAAAGACGCTATGGTTACTATCAAATCTAGCCGCTCGATTGACAGAATGCTCAACGCGCGCTCCAATGGAGGCAAGCGCATTGGCGCGATGCTATCCATCGAGGGATTGCAAAATTTAGAGGGCAAGCGCGAAAATTTAGATAAATTATACGATGCCGGTTTTCGCATGGCGGGTCTGGCGCATTTTTTTGATAATGAAGTCGCTGGCTCTATGCACGGCACAAAAAAATATGGTCTCACGGATTTTGGCAAAGAGATTGTTATCGCCATGGAAGAAAAGGGTATGATTGTTGATATTGCCCATGCCAGCCGCGCAGCCGTTACAGATGTGCTGACTATGGCGCGGCGTCCCGTGGTATCGAGCCATGGCGGGGTGCAAGCCAAATGTAATGCGAATCGCAATCTTAATGATGATGAAATCCTGGCTATTGCGGCGAATGGTGGTCTCATCGGTATTGGATATTGGGAGGGTGCAGTGTGCGATACTTCGCCCGCTTCCATTGCCGCAGCTATGAAACATATACGCGATATTGCGGGCATAGACTATATAGCATTGGGCAGCGACTATGATGGTGCTATTACAGCGCGATTTGATACTTCGGGATTGGTGCATATAACCCAAGCCCTCATGGAGGCTGGATTCACGAATGCAGAAATTCGAGCTGTCATGGGCGGTAATGCAATACGCTTTTTGAAAGCAGGAATAGAGCCTTTATAGAGAATGACCCCAATTTATTATTCCGATGAAAAAATCCCCGATGATGTGCGCGGAGCGATCATTGCGCTTGGTAATTTTGATGGATTCCACAAAGGGCATCAACTGGTAACCAAGACCGCTTATGATTGGGCGCAAAGCAAAGGCCGGCCTCTAATCATAGCAACATTTGATCCACACCCAGTACGCTATTTTCGTCCCGACACACCACCCTTTCGCTTGACAACGCTCGAACAACGCGCAGAGCTCTTTGGCCAAGCAGGCGCAAATGCGATGCTGGTTTTTTCTTTCAACGCAGCATTGGCGAGCACTAGAGCAGACGATTTCATAGCCCATTTATTGGTCGATCATTTAGGGGCTTATGGCGTTGTCACGGGGGAAGATTTCACCTTTGGCCAAGGCGCAAAAGGCGACATATTATTGCTGCATGGCTATGGGGCTATGGTGGGGCTTTCGGCTAAGGCGGTAAAAGTCATGAAAGACGATGAAGTCATTTCATCCAGCCGCATTCGCAAAGCCCTGCAAGAGGGCAACCCGCAAAATGCAATGCAGCTTCTCACCCGTCCATTCACTATCAAGGGCGACGTCATTCATGGTGATAAAAATGGGCGGTTGCTCGGTTATCCCACCGCCAATATAGAGATGAACCAATATTTGCGCCCTAAATATGGCATTTATGCAGTAAAAGGTCGCTTGCCCGATGGCCGCATATTGGATGGGGCTGCCAATTTGGGAATGCGCCCAAGCTTTGATCCGCCCAAAGAGCTGTTAGAGCCTTATTTTTTCGATTTTAACGAAGATTTATATGGTCAAACCATCGAAGTCGAATTACATCATTTCTTGCGCGGTGAAGCAAAGTTTGACAATATAGAAGAATTAAAAACACAAATGGCATTAGATTGTGATCGTGCGAGAGCATTATTAGAATAGCTTATGAGTAAGAAAAAGATCATATTTGGGGTTTTCTGTTTCATTATCTATGGAATATATCTGCTAAATGCATCATGGCTCGCCGATGAAACTGATGGCGAGATTATCCTCATAGGACATGGCAGTTGGCCGCTCCCCGTTGATAAGCAAAATTGTATTATCGATGCTGAATTGGCTTATAATGAGACGCCTTACAATGCCGATGTGCGATCATTACGATCCATTGCCGCCCATGATGCCGATGCGGTTAAGTTTGAAACCGAATTGGTTGGCAATCAATTGCTGATCCCACGGCCGCCAAAAACCGATTGCGCAGCGGATCAAAATCGCCCACGCTCTAACATAAATGATGCCATATCGGCGATGTCGGCACTGGAAATCTTCATGCCTTTAAGAGCTAGCGATGATGATAAAGCCAATGCGATGATAGCCGCCCTAACAGGCAAAACTTATCCCAAACAAATCTGGGTATATGGGGATAATGACCTTACAAAAAAAGTCGCCGATGCTCTTCCGACCGTAAAAGCACTGCCCGTTTCAGCGGCGCGCCAATGTATCAATGATTATAAAAACAGCGGATGGTATGGGAACATCCCCAATAGCTGCGCCCAAGGCACGGCCATTATTACGCTAAATGATGGCTTTACCCTATGGGGTTGGCCCGATCGCCTCATGCAACGTTTTGCCGAAAATGATGTTGAAATTTTTGTCGTTAAAGAGATATTAGATGGTGAAATCATCGGCCTTGATGACGTGGATAGTTATAGCGATATACCCGATAGTTTTGTGGGCAATATATGGATAGATGATATTAAAAATCTAGGCACTGCATTAATAAGATAAGCCCTAAAGACTCTTATATTGGATGCGCTAGCAAACTAAAGGCTTGCGAGGCGCGCACTATTTGCTTAATCGCAACAGGATGACTGATACGCCCAAAAATGAAGCGCAAGACGCTGCTGAAAAGCCCGACTATAAAGATACGGTTTTTTTGCCCAAAACCGCCTTTCCTATGAAAGCAGGCTTGGCCAATAAAGAACCCGCGATTTTAGAGCGTTGGGAGAATATTGGGCTTTATCAAAAATTGCGCGAAAGCCGCAAAGAGGCAGAGAAATTCATCCTGCACGATGGCCCGCCCTATGCCAATGGTAATATCCATATCGGTCATGCGCTCAATAAAACTTTGAAAGATTTGGTGGTGCGCAGCCAATCCTTGCTCGGCAAAGACGCGCCCTATGTTCCCGGTTGGGATTGTCATGGTCTGCCGATTGAATGGAAAATCGAAGAACAATATCGTAAGAAAAAGCGCAATAAGGACGAAGTACCGCCAAGCGAGTTTCGCGCCGAGTGCCGCGAATATGCCGACAAATGGGTCGATGTACAGCGCGAGGAATTTAAGCGTTTGGGCGTGATGGGCGAATGGGACAAACCTTATCTCACCATGGATTATCATGCCGAAGCCACCATTGTTTCCGAGCTGCTCAAATTTGCCGAAAGCGGCCAATTATATCGCGGCGCAAAACCGGTGATGTGGTCTCCCGTTGAAAAAACCGCATTGGCCGAAGCCGAAGTGGAATATGAGGAGATTACATCAACGCAGATTGATGTGGCGTTTGAAATTACCGCAGCGCCCAATGCACCAAAACTTCAAGAGCTGATTGATGCAGGCGAGAAAATTCATGCTGTGATTTGGACGACGACGCCGTGGACAATTCCTGTGAACCAAGCTTTGGCTTATGGCGCGGATATTGAGTACGGCCTAGTAGAAGCAATCAACGTCGAAGAGTTAAAAGGCAAAAAGTTCTTTATAGCGCGGAAGCTGCTCAGTGCATTCAATGAACGTCTCGATAAGCAATATGATACGAGAGTTTTATTGAATGGCATTGTTATGTTACAAGGCTCAGAGCTTGCTGGGGCGATGGCGAAACATCCGATGGCGGATAAATTTCCCGACAGCGATTTTTATAACAAACCCCGCCCCTTTCTTAATGGATCATCCTTTGTCACCACCGAAGCGGGTACGGGTCTCGTCCATATGGCGCCCGATCATGGCGAGGATGATTTTACCTTGTGCAAAGCCAATGGCATCAACCCCGTATTTGCCGTCGATGGCGATGGCGTGTACCGCGAAGATTGGGCATGGTTGCCGCGCGGTGATGAGCGCGCAGGCAGCGTCATCAACAAGAAATTTACCGCTAAAGACGGGCCAATTTGCAGCGACTTGCGCGAAACAGGTGCATTATTATCGGCAGCCGATGATTTCCAGCACAGCTATCCGCATAGCTGGCGTTCCAAAGCAAAAATCATCTATCGCTGCACGCCGCAATGGTTCGTTCCGATGGATCGCTCTACACAGGAGGGCGATGAAACATTGCGCCAAAAGGCCGTTAAAGCAATCGCCGACACTCGCTTTGTCCCCGAAAAAGGCCGCAACCGCATTTCATCTATGGTTGAGGGGCGTCCCGATTGGGTGCTTTCTCGTCAACGCGCTTGGGGTGTTCCTATCGCGCTATTCTTGGATCGCAAAACGGGTAATTATTTGAATGACTCTGCGGTGAATGCCCGCATTATCGAAGCCTTCAAAACGGGCGGTGCCGATGCTTGGTTCAACGCCGATCATCAGGAATTTTTGGGCGATGCCTATAATCTCGACGATTATGATATTGTCACCGACATTTTGGACGTTTGGTTCGACAGCGGATGCACGCACGTTTTCACGCTCGAATCCGATATATGGCCATCGCAAAGCTGGAAGGCGGATCTATATTTAGAAGGCTCTGACCAGCACCGTGGTTGGTTCCAAAGTAGCTTATTAGAAAGCTGCGGTACGCGCGGCGAAGCGCCCTATAAAGCATTGCTAACGCACGGTTTTACCATGGATAAAAATGGCAAGAAAATGTCCAAATCGCTGGGCAATACCATTGATCCGAAAAAGATTATCAACGTCAATGGTGCTGATATTTTGCGGCTCTGGGCAGCGAGCGTCGATTATACCGAGGACCACCGCATTGGTGATGAAATCCTAAAAGGCGTCACCGACACTTATCGTAAGCTGCGCAATACGTTCCGCTATATGCTGGGTGGTCTATCTGATTTTGACGAAAGCGAGCGCATTGACCCGAGCGACATGCCAGAGCTTGAGCGTTATATTCTGCACCGCTTGGCACTAGTCGATGCGCAGCTAAAAGAGCATATCAATAATTTCGCCTTTGGCCCTTATATGCGGACTCTATCAAGCTTTGCGCAGGATGATTTATCGGCCTTCTTTTTCGATATTCGTAAAGATTGTCTTTATTGCGATGCACCGAGCGATCCGAAACGCCGCGCCTATCGCAGCGCAATGGACATATTATTCCACGCCCTCACCCGCTATATTGCGCCTGTGCTGGTCTTTACCGCTGAGGAAATTTGGCAAAGCCGCTTCCCCGATGACAATGACAGCATCCATTTGAAAGTCTGGCCCGAAATTGATGCAGCATGGCAAGATGATGCGCTCAATGATAAATGGGCGTTCATTCGTGAAGCGCGCGTTGCCGTTACAGAAGCTATTGAGCCGCTTCGCCGTGATAAAATCATCCGCTCAAGCCTAGAAGCAGAAGTGCAATATCCATTGCAAGATTTACCCATAAGCAGCGAAGAATTTACCGAATTATGTATCGTGGCGGATTTGACCGATGGCGCGCTATCCGTTACCAAAACCGAACATTATAAATGCGGTCGGTGTTGGCGATTGCTGCCCGAAGTCAGCGAAGATGGCGATTTATGTGGTCGTTGTGAGGATGTGATATATGGATAAGATTCAAAAATATCGCCTACAAGCGATCATGCTCGCATCGATGGTATTTTTTGCCGATCAAGCGATTAAATATGCGATGATTGGGCCGCTGCAGCTCAAAAGTCGCGGCGTCATTCATATCATCAGCTTTTTTGATTTACGCTGGGCGGAAAATCGCGGCGTATCGATGGGCTTTCTCACCGCAGAGAGCGAGACGGCTCGCTGGGCCTTAGTCGCCCTTACCGCTGCCATTGCCATTGGCGTCTTAATCTGGATTTGGCGCGAGAAATTACGCGGCGATATTCTGTGCCTGTCCCTAGTATTGGGGGGGGCAATGGGCAATATTGTGGATCGCGCGCGCTATGGCTATGTCGTTGATTATGCTGATTTGCATTTTGGTAGCTTTCGTCCTTTTTTCATATTCAATCTCGCCGATGCCGCCATCAGCATTGGTGTGGCCATATTATTGCTGCGCGCGATTTTCATGAAAGATGGCACTGAAACCCCCGCCGAGGAAGCCCCCAACAACGGAAATGATATTGAAACTGCAGAATGAAGACGCAATCCGAAATAGTAATGGCGCGTTCATAATATTTTTGATAATGCGTTTTGAATAAAACTTAATGGAGACGAAATAATGCGCAAAACTGCCTCAACAATAGTCGCTTTAAGCATGGTAACATTGTTATCGGCATGCGGATCAGGCGGTGTATTTGATCGCCAGCGTCCCGATGAATTTGCCGTATCGCGCCAAGCGCCATTGGTAGTTCCGCCAGACTTCATACTTGTGCCGCCGCAAAATGGCGCGCTACGCCCCAATGCAACCAGCGCGCAAGAGCAAGTTTTAAGCGCATTATTTGGCGGCGAAGCAGCGCGTAGTGCCGTTGAGAGCGGCGTTCTGAAACAGGCTGGTGATGCCGATGCCGCTATCCGTAGCAGCGTCGATGATCCAGAAACCAACACCGTTGCCAAGGGCAATGTAACGCGCGATATTATCGCAGCCCCCGAAGGGGCTGGCCGTAACGCACAGGCAACAACGCCAGAGTGAATATTTAATATATTTTATAGAGAATGAAGCTCGCTTTCGCGGGCTTTATTTTTTGACTTATTTATCAGATCGAACCATCCATTCTTACTCTCAAGGCTTATGCAATAGCATCCTTAACCCCTGCGCTATTATGGCGCAGGGCTGCCAAAGCGCTATTCACAATGCCATCCGCATCGAGGCCAGCTTGCGCATATTGTTTGTCGGGACTATCTTGATCTTGGAATATATCAGGGAGGCGTAATGTACGGATTTTAAGGCCCGCATCGAGCAAACCTCTATCCGATGCCATCGTTAAGATATGCGCACCCAAGCCGCCTATCGCTGCCTCTTCAATGGTCAAAACCACTTCATGCGTCGTCATTAATTTGGCAATCAAATCTTCGTCCAAAGGCTTAGCAAACCTGAGATCCGCAACGCTGGTAGATAGGCCTTTGCTGTCTAAAATATCCGCCGCTTTTTGCGCCTCAGCAAGGCGTGTACCCAGCGACAATATAGCCACTTTCTTGCCCTCTCGGACGATGCGGCCTTTGCCGATCTCCAGAACTTCTGGAGCATCTGGTAACGCGATACCTGTACCGCCGCCGCGCGGATAGCGCAGCGCGATTGGCCCGCTATCATGCTGAGCAGCGGTGTAGGTCATATGAACCAATTCGGCTTCATCGCTGGGTGCCATGACCACAAAATTGGGCAATGTCGCCAAATAGGTAATATCAAAGCTGCCCGCATGCGTCGCGCCATCTGCACCAACCAAACCTGCGCGGTCAATCGCAAAACGCACGGGCAGATTTTGGATCGCGACATCATGCACCACTTGGTCATAGGCGCGCTGGAGGAATGTTGAGTAAATCGCACAAAATGGGCGCATCCCTTGCGCTGCTAAGCCAGCGGCAAAGGTGACGGCATGTTGTTCGGCAATGCCAACGTCAAAGCTTTTATCGGGATGTGCTGCGGCAAATTTATCAACGCCCGTACCCGAGGGCATCGCCGCTGTAATAGCGCAAATTTTTGGGTCTTTTTCGGCAAGTTTTGCCAAGGTTTCACCAAAGATGTTTTGATAGGCAGGCGGGCCGCCGCCAGGGCCTTTATCCTGTTTGCCCGTCACCACGTCAAATTTAGCTACGCCATGATATTTATCAGCCGAAGCCTCAGCAGGAGCATAGCCTTTGCCTTTTTTGGTAACACAATGGATGAGCACGGGGCCTTGTGCATTATCGCGCACATTTTCCAATATGGGAATAAGTTGCTCTATATCATGCCCATCAATCGGCCCAACATAATAAAAGCCCAATTCTTCGAACAATGTGCCGCCCATAGCCATACCGCGCGCATATCCCTCGGCGCGCTCTGCTGCACTATGCATACGCCGCGATAATTTTGCGGTAACTTTGCTGGCTAATTTACGAAGGCCTAAATATTCGGATGAAGACACTAAACGCGCCAAATAACCCGATAATCCGCCAACGGGAGGCGCGATAGACATGTCATTATCATTCAAGATGACTACCAATCGATTGCCCGCCGATTCGGCGTTGTTCATCGCTTCATAGGCCATACCCGCGCTCATAGCACCATCGCCAATGACGGCAATCGCTTTGCCCTCTTTGCCAGCAATTTTATTGGCGACAGCAAATCCCAATGCCGCCGAAATAGAGGTGGAGCTGTGCGCTGCACCGAAAGGATCATATCCGCTCTCGCTTCTTTTGGTAAAGCCAGACAAACCACCGCCTTTGCGCAAAGTGCGAATCTGATCGCGGCGTCCAGTAAGAATTTTATGGGGATAGCATTGATGTCCTACATCAAAAATCAGCCGGTCTTCGGGCGTATTAAATACATAGTGAATCGCGGTCGTCAGTTCCACCACACCAAGCCCTGCACCTAAATGCCCGCCCGTTACCGAAACCGCATCAATCAATTCTGCTCGCAATTCTGCGGCTAATGTTGGCAACGCATCGGATGGTAATTTGCGTAAATCACTAGGATAGTGCACTTGATCTAGCAATGGAGTCGCTGGGTTTTGGCTATTCGTCATATATTCTCTTAAGCTTATTTAGCACATAGTTACAAAGCAATATTAGCGATAATGATTAATTAACATCCGTTTATGAAAGCAAGATGAACTATCGTCATCCTAATTTTTATCGCAATCGGAGCAAATCCCGCGTACTTCTATCACTGGACGTACATTTGCAAAACCCGCATTTTCAGCCGCACTACGCACATTTTTGGTCAAGGCATCATCGTCCAAATGGACAGCGCATCCGCAATTATCACAAATTAAAAAGATGCAATCATGCATACAAGCAGGATGGCTATTGGCCAAATATCCATTGCTACTCTCTACCTTGCGCGCCAGATTGGTATCCACGAACAAATCCAATATACGATAAACGCTATTTGGCGCCACACGTTTGCCGCGTTTTTGCGACACAATATCGGCTATATCATAGGCCGATGCTGGCTTTTTGAAATCCGCCAAAACGGTGAATATGTCCTCGCGCATCTGTGTCCATTGTTCGCCAGATAGCGATAATTGCTGCTTCGCTGCATCCGTTAGAGCATCGCCAGCATGTTCGTCATGTTTATGTGAATGAACCATAAGCAGTGTTTACGGCTTTTTTTTGCACAGAGCAAGCTGATATGAGCGCAGTGCCCTTGACGCTTATTGGGCTCATAGATCTATCATGAGAAATGCGCGGGTTAATGCATGGCGCGATAATTAAGATCATGGCCCAAAGCCAGCACCGCAAGCCCCATGATAGTATATAATATCTCGCCACCCCCATGCGGCAAAGTCAATGCACCCAGCATCATGCCAAGTCCAACAGAACCAATCGCGAGAGGTAAGATGAAGCCGTGGCGATAAAAACCGCTAATCAAAGCAAGACCGCCAAATAATAGGGCGAATAATATGCCAATCTCATGCACTGCGGGATGCAATAATATGCCGCCTGCTGATGCTAATAGGGTAATGATAACAGCACTAGCAAGGCAATGGATAAGACATAAGCCAGCCAGCCCCAAACCGAGGCTATCAAAATGTCCTTTTGCGGACCAATTTTCTAGCTTTGCTAACATTTTTACGAATCTTTATATTTCCAGTACGACCTACATAGGGTAACTTGCTTCACGTTACAACATATCATTGATGATATTCCGTTAAAAATTGTATTTTTTTTGAGACGCTCGCAGGATTATTTCATTCACTGCATGGATAATATGCCCAAAATGCCTCTCTATTTGGTCTAATATCAGGTCAAATTTATGATAATAAAACATACTCTTATTATGATGTTCAGGGTACATATTATTATATTCATCTGACAAAAGTTGTTTTATTATAAATGTCATTTTTCAAGTATACAATCATGCCTGCTGGGGGCTTCTTATAGTCTGGCAAACCGCTCATTGGTCTGTCAGAAATTATGAACGGGCAGGGCCGATCATATTCTTTTAAGGAGCGAAATAATGAATAATTTTTCCAAGAATATAAAAATCACTATCATGCTGTCATCCATCGCGATCATGGCGCAAAATGATATATTTGCCCAAGAGGATAGAGCAGAGGCTGTGATAGTAAATGGCCAGAAAAATCCTGATCTTAATAGTAATATAACCGATGATAATGCGATCGAAGGGCCAGAAATTAAAGGCATAATCTCGACCCAAAAAGGCAATAAGTTTCAAGTCATATCGGATGATGGCACCCGAACAACCATTGCAGTTAATGCAAGCACTAAAGTAAAAGTGAGCAAGGGTTTTTTAGGTCTTAACAGCAATACACTCCCCGAAGATGCTCTATTAACAGGCCTGCCAGTTACGGTTAAAACACTGCAATCAAATGATGATTTATTTGCCAGCCAGATTAAATTCAAAAACAAAGATTTAAGAATCGCGAATATGATCCATACTGGCACTGCTCAGGGTTTTGCAGAGCAAACCGCAGCTACTGATGCGCTGCGCTCTCGCGTTAGTGATATTGATAAATATAATATAAAATCAACAACCAATGTGAATTTTGATACGGGTAAAGCTATACTTTCCTTTCAAGATAAATCTGCTTTGTGCGAAACGGCATCCCAAGCCGAGGCAACCGATAATGCATTATTGCTTGTTGTAGGATATACAGACTCAACGGGCTCTCAAGAGCTAAATCAAAGGCTTAGTGAAAAAAGAGCCGCTAATGTTGTCAATTATTTGCAGCAAGCTTGCGGGTGGAAACCCTATCGTATGCTAACCCCAACAGGCATGGCAAAAGCAGACCCGATAGCCGATAATGATACGCCAGAGGGCAAAGCGCAAAACCGGCGTGTTGCTGTAAATATTCTCGTCAGCAAAGGCCTTGATGGTATATAATTTTGCCGGTGGGTTATCGCATGCTTCATTGACAATGCAAAAATTCAGATAGAATATGCAATCATAATAGAGCAAAAATTATCTCACCGATTCCATGGAGATATGCTTGCATCTCATATTTAAGATTGCCATAGCGTTTGTATGAGTGTTTCAGCCAATATTGATACTGCAAATACCCCATCGCTGACGCGCCCTATTGCTATTGCAAATTGGCTGTTGGCGGTTGCTGTTTTGGTATTTTTAATGGTGGTCGTTGGCGGCATAACGCGCCTGACCGAATCGGGGCTTAGCATAACCGAATGGAAACCGATTACAGGGGCTTTGCCGCCGCTAAATGAAGCCGATTGGGCTAGCGAATTTGAGAAATATAAACAAATCCCAGAATATCAGCAAATCAACAAAGGCATGGCCATGGATGATTTCAAATTTATCTATTTTTGGGAATGGGCGCATCGCCAATTGGGCCGTTTCATTGGTTTGGCTTTTGCCGTTCCATTATTCTGGTTTTGGATGAAAAATAGCATCCCGCAAGGATATAAGCCACGGCTATTGGCTCTATTGGCACTGGGTGCTTTACAAGCCACTATCGGGTGGTGGATGGTTGCATCTGGCCTGTCTATGCGCACCGATGTTAGCCATTATCGTCTAGCCGTTCATTTATTAACGGCTCTGTTCATAATGGCAGGGCTTATCTGGACGGCATTGGATTTACGATCATTATACCGCACAGAAAAGCCCGCTTCTTTCCCCCGTTTCTGCAAACTCATTACCGCCATATTATTTATCCAACTCTTATTGGGTGCTTATGTGGCTGGATTACGCGCAGGCTATGTTGCCTCTGATTGGCCGCTCATGAACGATAGATTCATTCCAGATGGTATCGATAGCAGCAATGGTTTTTTGTCCATGCTTGGCAATGATCCTTTTTGGCTGCATTTTGCGCATCGTTGGTGGGCTTGGGTTTTGGTTATAGCATTGGTGGTGCTGGCCCGCCGCGTGAAAGCTACGGGTGCGCGGCATATTTCTCTCGCAATTCACAGTGCTTTGGGTATACAAATATTGCTGGGCATTGCCACGGTTATGAGCGGGATGAATTTTGCTCTGGCGGTGCTGCATCAAGCTGTAGGGGCGTTGGTCGTTGCATCGGTAACATGGGGTTTTCACCATATCGGGCTACAAAACAGTCGAAAGACGCTCAGGCCATGACGCTTTTATGCTCTCTATCTCTATTACTAGCACCATCGCTCTTAATAGCACAGCCAATTTCAAGCACCGATACGATAGAAACCAAAGAGGCTCAATCTCAAAAAGTCGGTCTATCGCCGCCCATTAATGTGCCTCTGCGTCTAAACAAAACACAAATACATCATATTGGTGACAAGCAGTTTGCGCTGCACTTAGTGAAAGATATGGTTTTCAAGCCTCGCAGTGACGATATGTTCATAGGCTATGACATCAGTGTCGAAATTATTGATATAAAAATAGAGGGCGATTCAAAGATTATCGGGCTATTGGCAAATGCCCATCCTACTGTTGGTAGTATCAGTCAATATTCATATGATGAAGCTAATGAAAGATTGACTTTGCATAATAGCGACAAAATATGGATAGGCATGATGGCTTCGATTGATAAAATCATCCAAAATGCTGAAGCAAGGTCTCAAGCGCAGCGCATAGAAGATAAAAAATTAGTGGATGCTATTCAAAATATCCCACCGCGCAGCCGCACTGCCATTCTGTCCCAAGATATGGCTTTATTACTCTCTTTTATTGGTAAAATAATCCCCACTAATGATGCAGATGAAATGTTGGTTAAAGTCACGCAAAGCCACGATCGCCAAAATGGTTTAATTGCTGAAACTAGCGATTTTTATGTCTCCCATCAGACAGGGCTCGTGCATAAATTAACACGTATCAATCAATCCCAAGGAGATAAGAAGCGCAAAATAGTGACCGAAATAGAGGTGAAATTACCATGAAATAATATCGGGCTTAATCAAATTTTTGCGCCACCAAAGCAAGTGGTATTATTTTACCTTCCTGAAAAAGCCTTTACAGCTTGACTTAGCGCATAAAAAACCTCAATAGCGCGCATCACTGCTCATCCGAGCGATTCTATTATAGTCTCATTTTAAGAGGTTGAACCCATGAAGGCGCTATCAAAAACCACCAAATCGATTCGCCCGCAAGATGTCGAAAAAGCCTGGCACATTATTGATGCCAATGGTTTAGTTGTTGGCCGCGTTGCCACCATTATCGCCAATATTTTGCGCGGCAAGCATAAACCCAGCTACACTCCGCATGTTGATTGCGGCGATCATGTGATCGTTATCAATGCTGATAAAGTGCGTTTTACTGGCAATAAGCTGAAACAAAAAACATATTATCGCCATACGGGTCATCCAGGCGGCATTAAGGGTGTAACAGCAGAAAAAGTGCTTGAAGGTCAATTCCCAGAGCGTGTGCTTGAAAAAGCTGTGGAGCGTATGGTTCCGCGTGGCCCATTAGGTCGCGATCAAATGCGCGCCTTGCATCTTTATAATGGCACCGAACATCCGCATGACGGTCAAAAACCAACCATGCTTGATATTGCCTCTAAAAATCGTAAAAATAAGGTAGATGCATAATGTCTGAAACCACTGAAACCAATACCGCAGAAGAACCCAAAACGTCTTTGGCTGATTTAGAAACAATCGCACCTGCTGAGACTATCCAAGAGCCTGCTCCATTGCGCGAGCAAGAGCTTGATAAATTTGGCCGCGCCTATGCTACTGGCCGCCGTAAGGACGCCACCGCGCGTGTTTGGCTAAAACCTGGCAAAGGCTCTATCATCGTCAATGGCCGCGATCAAACCGAATATTTTGCGCGCCCAACGTTGCGTTTGGTTATCAACCAAGTATTCGACCTAACCGAACGTACGGGCCAATATGATGTTGTTGCCACCGTAAAAGGCGGCGGTCTATCGGGCCAAGCTGGTGCGGTAAAACATGGTATTTCACAAGCATTAACCCGCTATGAACCCAAATTACGCGGCGCGGTAAAAGCTGCTGGCTTCCTGACACGCGATAGCCGTGTTGTTGAGCGTAAGAAATATGGTCGCGCGAAAGCACGTCGCAGCTTCCAATTCTCAAAACGTTAAGTTTTGCGATTATCGAAATTAGAGAGGCGGCCCAAAGGTCGCCTTTTTTATGCACGCAATATTTATGGTCTTATTTCTCTATTATTGCATCTAAAATTGGTGTTTCTCGCGCCATGAAAATATGCGCAGCAGATGCCGTTAGATGCGCATCATCCGAATAATATATCTCATCGTTGCGCCCTGCATAACATATCTCATCATCGCAAAAACTATCATAAGGATCAAGGAAATAAGCTTTGGGATAAGCCTTGAGCATAGCGCGCAAATCTTGATTAAATCCAAATAACTCACCTTTTTCGCGGGCAAAGCTCATGGGGCAATTCCCATTGATAAATTGCAAGCATCTGGCGGGGCCCTGTTCCATCTGTTCAGATAATGGCGTCACTGCGGGAACATTGCCGATAAATATGAGCTTTTGAGAGGCAGGAAAACTATCAATCATTTTACGCAAAGATGCAAATAGAGCGGCTTGCGCCTTTTGCGGATTATCTTTGCTTAAACTACTGTCAATTTTACCTATGACTTTGCCCTCTAAATTGGACAGCAAAGGCCCCCAACGATGCGCTATAATGATGATATTTTCATTTGATTTATCTTTGGCCAATCGATGAATTTTATCTTTTAGAATGTGTAATTGGCTTATGCAATCAGCAGAAATTGCTCCTTTATAATAGTTGGTCAAATCTGGCAGCGCAAGACAGGCCGGCCCAGCTATCAATTCAAAATCAAATTTTTCTTTGGCGGCATAATTTTCGATTGCAGCGGCATATTGGCGCGCATGGCTGTCGCCATAGAGGATTATGCGTTTATTATGACCAGCCTCATTAGCATAATTCCACGGCTTATTCTCGCCAGCATAACGATGGTGGTTTCCATTATTTAGAGGCCCTGCCTGAGTCCATAATAAAAACCCAAATGTCAGAACTAAAGCAAGCGGAATTATCATGGCCTTTATAAAGAAATTGAGCGGCTTTATATCTTTTAACCAAGCATAGCGCGCTGGTTTTTCAATACTATAATAGCTCAATATTGCTAAGATAATTGACAAGATTATCAAGCCAATTTTTAACATCCAGCCCATTTCAAATACCAACAAACGGCCAAAAGCAAAAACGGGTTGATGCCATAAATATAGGCTATAGCTAATCAAACCAATACCCACACACAGCGGGTTAGATAATAGCTTACCAAGACCTCTATCGCTGCGCGCGCAGATTATGATTATCAATGTACCCAGCACGGGCAATGCAGCATAAACAGAGGGGAAAGGCGTCTCTTTATCAAATAAGAAAATCGCTATGCAAAGCAATGTGAAACCAAGCCAAGCAAGCAGATCATCTTTGCTTTCATACGGCCTTGGCTTTTGCATATAAAAAGCGGCCATAGTGCCTGCCAATATTTCCCAAGCACGGCCGAATAATAAATAAAAATTCGCGCTGGGATAATAGCGCGATCCATATTCTGCGCTTATCAAGCTTATCGCAGCCAAAATCCCAATGCTATAGAGCATGGGATTACGGCCAAATCGCCATAATGCCATTATCATGATGGGGAAGAATATATAATATTGCTCTTCTACTGCTAAACTCCAGCTATGCAGCAGCGGTTTTTCTTCTGAAACAGCGGCGAAATAGTCATCTTCCAGCCAAAAGAAAATATTAGAGGCGAAAAATATAACCGATATTCCGCTTTGCAAAAAGTCGCGCCATTGCTCTTCTAGCATGATAAAATAAGCGGCCACTGCAGTCCATAATATTACCGTGCACAATGCAGGCAAGATACGCCGCGCGCGCCGTTCATAAAATTTGAGCAAAGAAAAATTTTGATCCTGCATTTCGCTCAGAATTATCGATGTTATCAAATAGCCAGAAATCACAAAAAATATATCAACGCCAACAAAGCCGCCAGAAAAAACCTCAAAACCAGCGTGGAATAAAATGACAGGCAGGACCGCAAGCGCCCTTAGTCCATCAATCTCTTTTCGATATGCGAAAGCCGAAGCCATATTCCATCCCTGTTGCAGCGGCTCTAACCTATGCCATAATATGATTAAAGCCAGATAAACATTAAATTAATTGCGGGCTAGCGGACTATTGCCCATCCTATTAATTTAAGGCAATAAGCAGTCATGACAAAATATATTATCATAGCCATTTTGGCCCTTATCATTGGTTTCATACTTTGGTTTAACGGATTAAGCGGCCCGCAAAAGCTCAATTTTGCAGATAAAGCCTATCTCATAGGTGAACGCCAATTTGCTTATGCTCATAAAGATATTGCTTTTGGCGATGATGAAAAGCAAAAATTGGACGTATATTGGCCCGAACAAAAAGGCGAGAATGCCCAAGCAGAGGATGGTAAATCACCCGTTGTGATATTTTATCATGGCGGCTCTTGGCGCGATGGTGAAAGAGCGGGATATGCCTATTTAGGGCGAGCTTTGGCAAAGCGCGGCTATGTAACGGTGATTGCCGATTATCGGAAAATACCAGATCATATTTTCCCATCATTTGTTGCGGATGCAGCCCGCGCCTTTGTCTGGACAGAAAAAAATATCGCGCGCTATGGAGGCGATGCCAATAATATTTTCATCATGGGGCATAGCGCAGGGGCGCATTTGATGATGCTCATTGGTCTTAATCCCAAATATCTCAACGCATTGAACAGCGATCCTACAAAAATTAGGGGGATTATTGGTCTGGCTGGCCCTTATGATTTTCTTCCCTTTGACAGCGAGGCGGCAAAGGTTGCGCTTGGTGGGTGGCCCAAACCCGAGGAAACACAACCTATCACTTATGCAAGAGGCGATGCCGCCCCCATGCTCTTGCTAACGGGGACGGATGATACAACCGTATTACCGCGCAATGGCCAAAAATTAACAGCCGCTATTAATGATGTGAACGGAGAGGTGGAAATTATCGAATATCCTAATATGGATCATTATGGAATCATTATGGCCTATGCTCGGCCGTTTCGTGGATATGGTCCAGCGTTAGAAGATAGCATCACCTTTATTGAGAAGCATGTTGATGCAGGATAATATTGTTCGATTTGATGCGATATTATTAGCAGGCAACAGGCCTGGCGTTGAGATATTATCGCAAAACGCCGATGTGTCGTGCAAAGCATTGGTACCAATAGCGGGCAAGCCGATGCTATATTATCCGCTTAAAACATTATTATTGCACCCCAAAATCAACAAAATTTGGGTGCTGCATCAGGATATTCATGCCTTTGATAATGACCCGATATTATCAAAAATGATAAATGACCCGCGCGTGATAATGCATCAAAGCGGTGCTGGCATTAGCAGCTCCGTTAGCATTTTAATGAGCGAATATGCCAATGGCCCTATGCTGCTTACTACGGGGGATAATGTGCTGTTAGACCAAGAAATGATTGCACATTTTTCTGGTGCTGCTCAGCATCATGACATTGCAGTTGCGATGGTTGAGAGCAAAATATTGCTCGCGCAATATCCTGAATCGAAACGCACATGGCTAAAATTTCGCGGCGGGAAATGGTCTGGCGCCAATATGTTTTGGCTTGGCAATAGAGATAAGGCCTTGCCAATATTAAAATTTTGGCAAAGCATTGAACACGATCGTAAGAAAGGCCGCAAGATTATCAGGGCCTTTGGCATTGGTTTTTTACTGGCATCAATCTTGCGTTTAATCACGCTTCCTAATGCGATTAAAAAAGCAGGGCAAAAATTTGGTGCAGACATCGCCCTCGTCTCCATGCCCCAGGCCCAAGCTTGTATAGATGTTGATAAACCCGAGGATATAATATTGACCGAGCATATTATGGATGTAGATACAGCAAGAATACAATAGTTTTGCCGATATATTTACAATGAATCTCTTGAGATGAAGCGTAGATTTGTCTAAGGCTATCTCTATCAGTAATAAGGAAAAAATTATGGCCGCTTTTACATTGCCAAAAAATAGCAAAATTCGCAGCAAAGGCGAAGTGCATAAAGCTGAAAGCGGAAATAAGGTAAAGAATTTCAAAGTCTATCGTTATGATCCCGATAGCGGCGAAAACCCGCGCTATGATAATTTTGAGATTGATCTTGAAGAATGCGGACCCATGGTGCTTGATGCGCTCATTAAAATGAAAAGCGAACAAGATCCATCGCTCACATTCCGCCGTTCTTGCCGCGAGGGTATTTGCGGATCATGCTCCATGAATATCGATGGTAAAAATGGCCTTGCTTGCACCACAGCCATTGAAGATATTAAAGGCGATGTGCAAATTACACCGCTCCCGCACATGGAAGTCATCAAGGATTTGGTGCCTGACTTTACACATTTTTATGCGCAATATGCGTCGATAAAGCCTTGGTTGCAAACCGTGACCCCAGAGCCATCCGATAAAGAACGTCTGCAATCACCAGAAGACCGTGAAAAATTAGACGGTCTTTATGAATGCATCTTATGCGCTTGCTGTTCAACCAGTTGCCCTAGCTATTGGTGGAATAGCGATAAATTCTTAGGTCCAGCAATTTTGTTGCAAGCCTATCGTTGGTTAGCCGATAGCCGCGATGAAATGACAGGCGAGCGATTAGATGAATTAGAAGATCCATTTCGTCTTTATCGCTGCCATACCATCATGAATTGCGCCAATGCATGTCCCAAAGGCCTCTCTCCGGCCAAAGCCATTGCAGAAACCAAAAAAATGGTGGCAGAACGTCAAATTTAATCAGCACCAATTAATGCAATTAATAATGAGGATGGGTTGAACATATGGATGCGCAACCCTTTATATTCACGCCCGATACCGAATATCCTGATTGGTTGCATTGGACTATCAAAGATACGAGCAGTTTTAATGCTTCGCTGGGTAAATTATTAGTTCGTAAAAATAGTAATTTTGATAATGACGACCATGCTTTGGTGCGCATGACACCGCAACAAAAACATAGTAATTTTGGCGGCGCAATGCATGGCGGGGCCATGTTAGGTTTCATAGATGTTGCTCTATTTGGAGCATTGCACATATTGCGGGATAGCTGGGCGGCTTATGCCGTGACGGTAGATTTGCAGACCCAATTTACATCTGCTGTCAAAATTGGCCATGCGATTGAAGCTCAAATCTATATTACCAAAGAAACCCGCAGCCTCTATTTTATGCGCGGTACAGCGACGCAAAATGATGAATCAATTATGGCCTTCACGGCCTTGGTCAAAAAATTATCCCACCATAAAAAACAGTCCAGCTAAACCATGCCCAAATTTATCAAACATTATGAACGATTGATCGAAAGCGGTGAATTAACAGCCGATCCCAGCCAGCGCACTGCGGTTGAAATCTTATCGCGCGTCAAAGAAGAATTAGAAGCTGTGCCACCGCGCGGCAGCATTATATGGCGCGCTTTGGGGCGCAAACCAGATGCTATACGCGGTATATATATGTGGGGTGGGGTTGGTCGCGGTAAGTCTATGTTGATGGATTTATTTTATGACAATGTCAAAATTCACCGTAAACAGCGCGTGCATTTCCATGAATTTATGCTCGATATTCATGCGCGATTACGCATCGAACGCGATAAGGAAAAAGGAGATCCTATACCCCAGCTCGTCGAAGACCTTGCAGATGATGCAAGATTGCTATGCTTTGATGAGATGGTGGTCAATAATATGGCCGATGCTGCTATCATGTCGCGACTTTTCACCGGTTTAATAGCCGCCAATGTTACTATTGTTACGACATCAAATCGTGTCCCAGCAGAACTCTATAAAGATGGGCTTAACCGCGCATTATTCTTGCCCTTTATTGATTTAATCGAAGAAAAATTAGATATTATCTCGCTCAATGGTCCTGTTGATTATCGCCGCGAACGACTAGGCAATGCAACAATATGGCATAGCCCCAATGGAGAAAAAGCAACCAAAGCATTGAGCGATATATTTTTTCGCCTAACCGACTTTCCACCCGATCACAATGTTCCGTGCGAAATATTACAAATTAGCGAGGGCCGTACATTGGAAATTCCGCGCGCGCTAAAAGGCGTTGCGGTTGTCTCTTTCAAAAAAATATGTGCCCAAGCGCGGGGATCTTCAGATTATCTGGCCATTGCTCGTAAATATCATAGCGTCATCATGGTCGGCATTCCAAAACTTGGCCCTGAAAACCGCAATGAAGCGGCTCGTTTTGTCACCTTCATCGATGCACTATATGAATATAAGGTCAAGCTGATGGCGAGCGCGGATGCATCGCCAGATAATCTCTATGAAGAAGGCGATGGGAAATTTGAATTTGAACGGACAGTATCGCGCTTGATAGAAATGCAGTCCGAAGAATATCTATCCCAAGCGCATGGCATTTGCAGCGATGATGCTTAACAATAAGGTCTAAATTGATAGTAAAATTTTACCTCACATAACCTTATTGTTACAACGCAAATATTATTTTGACTCCATAAATGGGCAAGTTTTCCATTCTTCTATACGGTCAAATAGGCGATAGCTATTTTCACCTTGCAAACTAGTCATTGACTGCTCTTCTTTTGGTTCAACTATATGGCTAATATTTATGAGTAATGGGCGCAGCTTGTCCGTCTGTGTTTCTGCTTCATCTGTATATGGACGATCCCGTTGCCCCGTAAAAATAGTGTAACAAGATTTGCGCATGGCCGCATAATTATCATTGGTAAGATTTACTGATAATTTCGGAAAAAACCCAGGTAAAGCAATTACGGAACGAAATTCTCCAGCCAACATGCCTGCGATATGAAATGCACTTTGACCGCCATTAGCAGTGCCCGCAATATGCATATTATCTGCATCTATGGGGTATTGCGCTTTCATTTGCTCCATAAATTCTGGAATGTAGCTGGCACCAGCTTTGTAATAGAGACGCGAGCCAATAGCCGCTGGAGATATAACTATATAGCCTCTTTTTTCGGCTTCATCTTTCCAATAATCATTCAAGTCTCTTGTCACGCGGTTCATGTCCTGACGCCCGCCGGGTATTGCTATAATTGTAGGATATTTCTTTGTTTCATCATAACCATATGGCAAAACAACTTTATAGCGGATTGTTTTTCCGTTAACCTCTGCGCTCAAACTTTTTACTTCAGCTTGCGCTGTAATCGGACTGGCCAAAAATGCAAAAACGCATAATTTATAAAATAAATTCATAAAATTTCCCCTTAATTTTGATGATAATAAACAGCCATATTTATATGTCAAATAAGGTCTAAAAATCATACTTTTTTTATCGCTATTATATTGCAAATAATCTTCTAATTACTATTGCGAACTAATAGCAAAAATAACTGGTAAAGTCTGGCAAACTAAGGTTGAAACTGCGGGACAATAAGCCTAGAGAATATATAATTATTGGTTTTGTTATATAATCATTGGTTTTATTGCCCATACCAACAATATCTATTCTGAATAATAAGGAACATTTCTATGGCCCGTAATAAAATTGCCCTAATTGGCGCAGGCATGATTGGCGGCACTCTGGCCCACTTAGCAGCCTCAAAAGAAATGGGCGATGTTGTCCTGTTTGATATTGCCGAAGGTATGCCCGCTGGCAAAGCATTGGATCTATCTCAAGCAGCCCCCGTTGATGGTTTTGACTCCAATTTGAAAGGCACGAGCGATTATGCCGATATTGCAGGCAGCGATGTTATCATCGTCACCGCAGGCGTTGCTCGCAAACCTGGTATGAGCCGCGATGATTTGATCGGTATCAATCTAAAAGTAATGAAAGCCGTGGGCGAAGGGATTAAAACCCATGCCCCTGATGCTTTTGTTATCTGTATCACCAACCCATTGGATGCGATGGTTTGGGCCTTGCGCGAATTTTCTGGCCTGCCGCACAATAAGGTGGTTGGCATGGCGGGCGTTTTGGATAGCGCGCGCTTCCGCCATTTCTTGGCCGATGAATTTAAGGTGTCGGTCGAAGATGTCACGGCATTTGTTCTGGGCGGTCATGGCGATACGATGGTTCCTGTTCTGGGTTATTCCACCGTTGCAGGCATTCCTGTACCCGATCTCATCAAAATGGGCTGGTCAACACAAGAAAAAATGGACGCAATCGTTGATCGCACCCGCAAGGGCGGCGGCGAGATTGTTGGTCTGCTTGGCAATGGCAGTGCCTATTATGCGCCAGCGACATCGGCGATTATGATGGCCGAAAGCTTCCTTAAAGATAAACGCCGCGTACTGCCTGCTGCGGCCAACCTCTCTGGGCAATATGGCGTTGATAATCTGTACGTCGGCGTTCCCGTGGTGATTGGCAAAAATGGCGTTGAGAAAATTATCGAAATTAAACTCTCCGACGAAGCGCAGAGCAATTTCAATATTTCCGTCGATGCGGTGAAAGAATTGCTAGAAGCCTGCAAAGGCTTGGATAGCAGCTTGGCTTAAAAGTGATGGCTTCTTCTCTAATTCTCTCAACCGTAACAGCTAGTAGGCCTCCAACCTTTTGGTCGAAAAACAAAGAGAATGCTGCCAAAGCTTGTTTGAATTACCCATTAGAAGCTTTCCCTGAGCCATCGCTCATAGATAATTATGATATTGCTCTAAAAATAGGCGATATAGACCAGCACTATATGGATTATGAAGGTGATGGAAATTTCATCTTCAGCTATCCTAATATTGATTATAACCCAAAAACATTGAAAAGAAGCAATCAGAATAGAACTTTCGTTGCGCCGTCAGGAAAATATATCAACGGTAATACAACGGAATATGCTTTTACATGTTTTGCTAATATAGAAAAACGTCAAATATAGAATAAATCAAATGGCGTAATCTATACGCCAATAGAGGAAACACAGGGGAGCTTTCAATGAGCATTTTAATCGATAAAAATACCAAGGTCATCACCCAAGGCATGACGGGTAAAACTGGTACATTCCATACCGAGCAAGCTCTGGCCTATGGCACGCAAATGGTGGCGGGTGTAACGCCAGGCAAAGGCGGAACCGAGCATTTGGGTCTGCCCAATTTTAACACCGTCGCCGAAGCCAAAGATGCAACGGGCGCAAGCGCAAGCGTTGTTTATGTGCCGCCAAAATTTACCGCAGCTTCGATCATCGAAGCTATTGAGGCCGAGATAGAATTAATCGTGGCGATTACCGAAGGCGTTCCCGTGCTAGACATGGTGCAAGTGAAAGCAAAACTTAAAGGATCAAAATCACGCCTTATCGGCCCAAATTGCCCCGGCGTTTTAACCCCAAATCAGTGCAAAATAGGTATCATGCCTGGTAGCATTTTCATGGAGGGCAGCGTCGGCGTGGTATCGCGCTCAGGCACGCTCACTTATGAAGCTGTGCATCAAACCACCGCCGTTGGATTGGGGCAAACCACCGCCGTTGGTATTGGCGGTGATCCCGTAAATGGTACAAATTTCATCGATGTATTGGAATTATTCCTGGCCGATGATGCTACAAAATCCATCATTATGATTGGTGAAATTGGCGGCAGCGCCGAAGAAGAAGCCGCGCAATTCTTGGCCGACGAAGCCAAAAAAGGCCGCAGCAAACCCACCGTCGGTTTCATCGCAGGACGCACAGCACCGCCAGGACGCCGCATGGGCCATGCTGGTGCGATTGTATCGGGCGGTCAAGGCGGTGCTGATGACAAAATTGCTGCCATGGAAGCCGCTGGCATTCGCGTATCGCCAAGCCCATCAGAGCTAGGCACGACATTAGCAGGATTATTAGCTGACGCATAAAAAATTCTGCCTCCCCCCCACCCACTAACAAATAGGAATTATTAATGGGTAACGAGAATTTAGACATAAATCCAAATGATGCGCCGCAAAAGGGGCCGAGCTGGCAAAATGCTGGCTGGCCTTTGATTGATGCAGATGATTTGACCACCGCGCTCGACCCGATGCAAATGGAAGCAGCAATCAAAAGCGCAAGCGCATCGCGGGGGCAAGAATTATCTGGTGAAGCACTGACGAAAGCGGCGGGCGATAGCATTCGCGCGATGATGCTCATCCGCACCTATCGGGTGCGCGGCCATTATGCAGCCAATTTAGACCCGCTGGGCCTCTCAAAAATGGAACAGCCGCGCGATTTATCCCCTGAATTTCATGGATTCAAAGAAGAAGATATGGATCGCGAAATTTATATGGGCGGAACATTGGGCGAGGAATATGCTAATGTTCGCCAAATAGTGGATACGCTGCGTGCCAATTATTGCGGCAATGTAGGCCTAGAATATATGCATATATCTGACATCGAAGAACGACGTTTCTTGCAAGATAGGATGGAAGGTAAAGATGCGGTTGTCGAATTTACACCAGAGGGTAAAAAGGCAATCTTATCCAAAGTAATCCAAGGCGAAGTCTATGAAAGCTTCTTGGGTAAAAAATATGTAGGCACCAAACGATTTGGCTTAGATGGCGGCGAAGCCATGTTACCAGCATTAGAAGCCGTGATTAAATATGGCAGTCAATATGGTGTCGAAGAAATTATTTATGGTATGCCGCATCGCGGACGCTTGAACGTCCTGTCTAATGTGATGGCCAAACCCTATCATGTCATTTTTCATGAATTTTCTGGCGGTAGTTCTAACCCCGATGATGTCGGCGGCAGCGGCGATGTAAAATATCACCTTGGTACGTCAACCGATCGTGAATTTGATGGTATAAGCGTGCATATGTCGCTTGTGCCCAACCCGTCGCATCTCGAAGCGGTCAACCCCGTTGTACTGGGCAAGGTGCGGGCGCAACAAGTGGCCGCTGATGATTTGAAAAACCATAGCACAGTATTGCCTGTATTACTGCATGGCGATGCCGCTTTTGCTGGCCAGGGAATCGTATGGGAGTGTTTAGGCTTCTCTGGGATTCGTGGCTATAACACGGGCGGCTGTATCCATTTTATCGTCAACAACCAAATTGGCTTTACAACTAGTCCGCAATTTGCGCGCTCATCTCCTTATTCATCTGATGTCGCTAAAGGCGTTCAAGCCCCCATATTCCATGTCAATGGAGATGATCCAGAGGCGGTTACATTCGCTTGTAAAATCGCCATTGAGTTTCGCCAAAAATTTGGACGCGATATTGTTATTGATATGTGGTGCTATCGCCGCTTTGGCCATAATGAAGGCGATGAACCCATGTTCACGCAGCCGCTTATGTATACTGAAATTAAAAAACATCCCAAAGTCAGCAAGCAATATGGGAAACGTCTCATTGATGAAGGCGTGGTCGATCAACCTTGGATCGATGCTATCACCAAAGAATATAATGATTTTCTCGAAACTGAATTTGAATTGGGTAAAGATTATACACCCGACAAAGCCGATTGGTTTGAAGGGCGTTGGAGCGGATTAAGCGCACCAGCCGATCCAGAAACTGCGCGCCGTAATGTTGAAACGGCAATCGATGCCAAATTGTTTGAAAGCTTAGGCCGCACGCTCACCACTATTCCTAATCATGTCCATATTCACAAAACATTAGGCCGTGTCATATCGGCTAAACAAAAAATGTTTGATGAGGGTAAAGGGTTTGACTGGGCAACGGGCGAAGCTTTGGCTTTTGGTTCGCTCATCAGCGAGGGCTATAATATTCGCCTATCGGGCCAAGACAGTGGTCGGGGTACTTTCAGCCATCGTCACGCTGTATGGATTGATCAAAAAACAGGCGACCGACATATCCCTCTATCCACCGTGCCGCATGGCCGTTTTGAAGTCTTAGACAGTCCCTTATCTGAATATGGTGTGCTTGGTTTTGAATATGGTTATGCCATGGCCGACCCCAAGTCATTGGTTCTTTGGGAAGCACAATTTGGCGATTTTGCTAATGGAGCACAAATCATGATCGATCAGTTCATTGCCAGCGGTGAAGCTAAATGGCTGCGCGCTAATGGATTGGTGATGCTCTTGCCACATGGTTATGAAGGACAAGGGCCAGAGCATAGCAGTGCGCGCTTAGAGCGTTTCTTGCAACTTTGTGCTGGCGATAACCTCCAAGTGTGCAACATCACAACACCGGCCAATTATTTTCATGTGTTGCGCCGTCAAATGCTGCGTTCATTCCGCAAGCCGATGGTGATTATGGCACCCAAATCGCTGCTACGTCACAAAATGGCCGTCTCCGAAGCCAAAGAATTTCAAGGCGACAATCATTTCATGCGGATCAAATCGGATACCAACCCACCCGCTGATAAAAATGTGAAGCGTCTGGTATTATGCTCGGGTAAAGTCGCTTTTGATCTAATCGAAGCGCGCGATGTTGCTCAAGATAAAAATACATCCATCGTCCGTATCGAACAGCTATACCCGTTCCCGAGCGAACCATTGGTGACGCGCCTGAAACGGATGACTAACCTAGAAGAGGTGGTTTGGGCGCAAGAAGAACCGCAAAATAATGGCAGTTGGTTCTTTGTTAATCCGATTATCGAGCAATGTATGATAGATGCTGGCGTAAAACCCCAACGTCCAACCTATGCTGGACGGGATGCATCAGCATCAACCGCGACAGGATTTGCTCCTGTACACAAAGAACAGCAAAATACTCTAGTCGCGCAAGCATTAGGGCATCAATAAATTTTCCTTTTAGATTGAGGGCAGAATATTATGGCAAGCGAAGTTAAAGTCCCCGTATTGGGCGAATCTATTACCGAAGCAACAATTGGCGAGTGGCTCAAAAAACCTGGTGAGGCAGTTGAGAGCGATGAACCTATTGCGAGCCTCGAAACCGATAAGGTGACTATCGAAGTGCCCGCCCCTAGCGCTGGCGTGATGGGCGATTATATTTCTCAGCTTGGTGATACGGTTGAAGTTGGTGCGATTATCGCGATGATCGAAGATGGTCAAGCCGCTACGGCTCCCGTTGAAAAACAAGAAACGGTTGACACTCCCGCCGCTCCGGCCAGCACAACAGCGGTGACGAGCGGTGAAATGCCGACCATGTCGCCTAGCGTTAGACGATTGGTACTCGAACATGGTATTGATCCTACCAAAGTTAATGGAACAGGAAAAGATGGCCGCCTCACCAAAGAAGATATTCTAGCTGCGGTTGAAACGCAAGGTAGCAGCGCAGCAGCTTCAAGCGCATCGTCTGCCCCTATTGTCAGCACCCCAGCCCCCGCTATTGCTGATGCCCCTATGGTTGATGCCCCTCTGGTTAATGCCCCTCTGGTTAATGCCCCTATGGTTGGTCAACGTATAGAAGAACGTCAACGTATGACACGCCTGCGTCAAACCATTGCTAAGCGATTGAAATCAGCGCAAGAAGAGGCAGCCTTGCTCACCACATTTAACGATGTGGATATGAGCGCGGTTATGGAGACTCGTGCAAAATATAAAGAATTATTCGAGAAAAAACATGGGGTGAAATTGGGCTTCATGGGCTTTTTTGCCAAAGCAGCAGCCCTAGCCGCGAAAAGCGTTCCATCGGTCAATGCGCAAATTGATGGTGATGAAATTGTCTATTATCATTATATGGACATAAGTGTCGCAGTCAGTGCCCCCAATGGTTTGGTTGTTCCTGTGGTTCGCAATGCGGATAGTATGAGCTTTGCTCAAATTGAATCAACCATAGGTGATTTTGGTAAACGGGCCAAAAGAGGCGAACTCACCATGGATGAGATGAAAGGTGGTACTTTTACCATCTCCAATGGCGGTGTGTTTGGCAGCCTCATGTCAACACCTATCATTAACCCCCCGCAAAGTGCAGTTTTGGGCCTTCACAGAATAGAACAGCGTCCTGTTGTCTTGGCTGATGGCAGCATTGCAGCTCGCCCCATGATGTATATTGCACTAAGCTATGACCACCGACTCATTGATGGTCGCGAGGCGGTAACCTTCCTCAAAATCGTCAAAGAAGCGATTGAAGATCCCACCCGTCTTTTGATTGATCTATAACTATAATAAGCCTTTTAGTGGTAATGCGAATGGAATAAAATATGGCTGATAATTTTGATTATGATGTAGTTGTTATTGGTGCTGGCCCAGGCGGTTATGTTGCGGCCATACGCGCGGCACAATTGGGATTAAAAACCGCTTGCGTCGAGAGCCGTGAAACATTGGGCGGCACATGCCTCAATGTCGGCTGTATTCCATCCAAAGCGCTGTTACACGCATCAGAATTATTTCACGAAGCTTCGTCTGGGGCGATGGAAAAATTCGGCGTAAAGGTAAAAGGCGCTGAACTTGATCTGGATGCAATGCACGCGGAAAAGGATAAAGCCGTAGGCGAGCTTACTGGCGGCGTCGAATTTTTGTTTAAGAAAAATAAAGTCACATGGATTAAAGGGCATGCTGGCTTTACAGGCCCTAACAGCGTCGAGGTTGATGGCCAAAGCGTCACAGCCAAAGATATTATCATTGCAACGGGCTCTAGCGTTGCACCGCTTCCCGGCGTTGAGGTTGATAATGATGGCGGTATAATAGTCGATAGCACAGGGGCATTAAACTTACCCGCCGTACCCAAACATTTGGTGGTCATCGGCGGCGGCGTTATTGGTCTGGAGCTTGGCAGCGTTTGGGGTCGTCTGGGTGCAAAAATAACCGTGGTCGAATATCTTGACCAAATCCTACCAGGCATGGACGGCGGCGTGCGCAAAGAAGCCGCTAAGATTTTTAAGAAGCAAGGCTTTGGCCTGAAAATGTCTACGAAGGTCACAGGTGTGAGCGTGAAAGACAAGAAAGCCATCGTCTCGGTTGAACCCGCCAAAGGCGGCGATACAGAAATAATCGAAGCTGATGCTGTGCTCGTTTGCATTGGCCGACGCCCTAATACCGACGCGCTTAACCTAGAAGCTGCTGGCCTTAAAACCAATGGTCGCGGTCAAGTCGAAATGGATCATCGCATGCAAACATCTGTGCCCAGCATTTGGGCCATTGGTGATGTTGCACCTGGGCTTATGCTAGCCCACCGCGCCGAAGACGAAGGCATTGCCGTTGCCGAAAACATCGCTGGTCAAACAGGCATAGTAAATCATGACATCATTCCAGGCGTAGTCTATACTCACCCAGAAATAGCATCGGTTGGCAAAACTGAGGAAGAACTTAAAGAGGCTGGCATAGATTATAAAGTTGGTAATTTCCCATTTATGGCAAATAGCCGAGCCAAAACTAATCGTGATACCGATGGCTTTGTGAAAATTTTGGCCGATGCCGAGACCGACCGCCTATTAGGTGCTCATATCATATCATCTCTAGCTGGAACTTTGATTGCTCAAATTGCGCAAGCTATGGAATTTGGTACTACATCAGAAGATATTGCCTATACTTGCCATGCGCATCCAACGCACAGCGAAGCTGTTAAAGAAGCTGCTATGGCCGTTCTGGGCAAACCTATTCACATGTAATGACGAGCCTATATTGAATGTTGACCCTATCGCATTAGCCGCACCATTGTTTATTTAGATATATTATAGCGGCGCAGCAATTTTTGCTTTAGCGGCGGGTGTTTTGGGCGTTTTATTTTGATGATCGAGGACTGTGGTTATGGATAGCCCCTATGACTATTGAAAGTGCTTATGACGCTTCAAAACGCTCTAGCTATTCGCAATAATGGGTTGCTCTACGCTGATAGCGCGCACCTCTTCATATATATGTTTATGACCTTCATTCTCTGGCTCAACATAGCTAATCGCCATAAAGCCGATAGTCATACCACCTATGAGAGTGACGATTAAATCCGAAGATAGCATTTTAAGTAATTTTGTCATTTTACGCCTAATTTCATTTACCAAATATCTCAAAAAATTCTTGAGAATGTTCGCTATGGGTTTCGTGGTAAATGCAAAAAAGGTTTCAATAGTTGGTCAAAAATAATGATAATGGCGATGATTAAAATTATATTATGTAATATCAGTATTTTATGATGATTCAAATAAATCGGCACAGGCTTTTTGGATGCGCATACAAGCTTCGATCAACACATCCTCTGAGGTGGCATAGCTGACCCTGAAAGCAGGGCTTAATCCAAATGCTCCGCCATGAACAGCAGCCACTTTTGCAGCATTAAGGAAATAGCCGATCAATTGCTCATCGCTCTCAATAATCTCTCCATTGGGCGAGGTTTTGCCCATTAATTGGCTGCAATCGGGGTAAACATAAAAAGCACCATCTGGCGATGGGCAAGATAGACCCGGCGCATCATTGAGCATCGCCACCACCAAATCACGCCGTTTGGCAAATGCTTTATTGCGCTCTTTCAGAAAATCTTGCGGGCCATTTAATGCTGCAACAGCCGCCGCTTGGGAAATAGAGCAAGGGTTTGATGTGGACTGCGATTGCAATTTACGCATTCCCTTAATGATCCATTCTGGCCCGCCCGCATATCCAATACGCCATCCCGTCATAGAATAGGCTTTCGAACAACCATTAACGGTCAAGGTACGGTCATAAAGATCGGGACAAACTTGCGCGATGGTCGCAAAAGGCGTGTCAGCATACCAAATATGTTCATACATATCATCGGTCATAACCAATATATGGTCATGCTTGAGCACTATATCGCCTAATGCTCTTAATTCATCCGCGCTATAAGCAGCGCCGCTGGGGTTAGAAGGTGAATTGAGCATCACCCATTTTGTTTTAGCAGTAATCGCTGCGTCTAATTGGGCAGGGGTGATTTTATAAGCTTGGTCTGCACCGCCTTCTACTATGACTGGCCTACCACCAGCAAAGGCAACAATATCAGGATAGCTCACCCAATAAGGCGCGGGTATAATCACCTCATCACCAGCATCAATAGTCGCCACCAATGCGTTAAACAATGTATGTTTACCACCGCTATTCACCGTGACTTGGGCCGCCGTATAGTCCAGATCATTATCGCGTTTGAATTTTTTGATAACCGCCTCTTTCAAAGCGGCCGTACCATCAACAACCGTATATTTTGTATCGCCATCTCTTATCGCTTTGATGGCGGCTTCTTTGACAAAATCGGGTGTGTCAAAATCGGGTTCGCCGGCTGATAGACCAATAATATCCAGACCCTGCGCGCGCAATTCTGTAACTCGGCCCGACATAGCCAAAGTAGCAGAGGGTTGGATACGGCCTAAAGCTTGCGATAGAGATGGCATGAAATTATCCTCATTGTTTGAAATGGCGAGAAATAGTGCCTCAGCCTCTAATCCCGTAGGGTTAATTGCGCAACAGTTTAATAATAATTCAGCCCGTTGGATTGATAAATAATGTCGCATTCATGAGACCGCGCAAGCTATTTCCAACAAAAAAACCCTCTAATAAGTCTTTTTCCATCAAATCCCCCTCGATAGCGGCACCCGATTCTATCATCTCTTGGCGCAATATACCCGGCAATAATCCGCGCGATTGCGGCGGCGTGATATAACAGCCATCGCGCGCTACAAATAATGTAGTATAGCTGCCTTCGGTTAAATAACCTTGGGAGTCCATAAATATCACCTCATCACATTGCGGGTGGTTGCGGCGCGGTGCATCGTAAATCTCTCTGTCACTGCATTTATGCGCTAATCTTATATCATCGGCTTTTGCCATCATTCGCGCAACGCCTACTTTCATATTTTGATTGTTTTTTGGTTTCTCGGAAACTTCTATGGCTAATGCGCCGCTGCGCGAGAGAAGCAAACGAATTTTAGCATCTCGTTGCGCAGTAAATACGGCGGCATGTAATTGATTACGCGCTTCGTGTCGGTCAAATTCAAACCCCAAAATATTGGCGCTCTCTTTCATCCGCATCAAATGTAATTCTAATCGTAATATGCCATGTGATGGATCGAACCCCATCGTTTCTATCAAATCGAAATTGCCCATCTGCCCCTCTTGATCGCCGTTTGGTTATCCTGCGATAAATGCCGCTTTTGTTAAGCATTCTGCCCATTCGTCGGCGGCATTGGAATCCGAAACTATCCCCGAACCCAATCCCATAGTAAAACGATCATCACCATGCTGCATGGATAGGCTGCGAATTGCAACATTAAAGGCCGCATCCCCATTGGGTTCTATCCACCCCATCGAGCCGCAATAGGCATTTCGTGGGCTATTTTCAATTTCATCAATAATCTCCATAGCTCTAATTTTTGGAGCTCCCGTTATCGAACCGCACGGGAATATATGCATCAAAATATCCAAAGCGTCTTTATCATCGGATAAAGTAGCGTTCACCGTTGATGTCATTTGATGCACAGTGGGGTAGCTCTCAACATGGAATAATTGGGGGACTTTCACGCTTGATGGCATGCATATTTTTGATAAATCATTACGCAATAAATCGACGATCATCAAATTTTCTGCGCGCTGCTTTGGATCAGAGCATAAGGCTGCTATAGCAGCTAAATTATCATCTTGATCGGCCCAAACCTTAGCCGTTCCCTTCATCGGCCGTGCGGTGATTTTCCTATCTTTGAGCGTGAAAAATAATTCGGGCGAATAAGATAGTAATTGGATACCACCGCCATTTATAATACCGCCATATCCCGCTGCCGCTTTCGCGCGCAATGCCGCATAAAGCGACAAAGGAGGACCTGCAAATTTTGCGCAACACCGAAAGGTTAAATTGGCCTGATAAATATCGCCTTGCTCAATATATTTTTGGATGGAATCAAACATATCAATATATTCTGACTGGCTGATTTCTGGCACCAATTTTTGCCAAGACACATTTTGCGCGCTTGGCAGCAAAGGCATAATATCTTTTACGGAATCATAAGAGTTAAAAATACCAAACCATCCAAAATCGCTCCGACCCGCCAAGACTGCAGTGCGCTTTTCCAACAACAGGCCCGCTTCATAAGATAAATAGCCTGCTACATGATAACCACGCTCTAGCGCATCGCGCAATTTACCCTGCATCGCATATATATCCGCAGCGCAATTGAGAGAGATTTCTTCGTGCAAATCATGATAATAACGACCATGCGCAGCACCCGATGCTCGCGCATCATCGAATAATATGAAGGGCCGCTCTAGCGATAACATATAAGCCCTATAAACGATTATGACGTCATGGGAACATTAGAATATTGCACCCAGACTCCAGCACGGCTATGCCAAGCTTCACTGAGCGATGGAGCAAATTATGAGCGAATGGGTTATCGGTATTATTGGCGGATCGGGCCTTTATGCTCTAGATGCTCTGGAAAACCCCCAATGGATTAAGATTGATTCCCCATGGGGCACTCCATCAGATGAATTGCTTTGCGGCACAATAAAAGGCATAAAATGTATATTTTTGCCGCGCCATGGACGTGGCCATCGCATAGGGCCAAGCCAGCTTAATTTTCGAGCCAATATTGATATATTAAAACGCGCTGGCGTTACTGATATAATCTCTATTTCTGCTATAGGATCGCTGTGCGAAGAAATGGCCCCAGGCGATTTCATAGCTGTAGACCAATTTATTGATCGAACTTTTGCGCGGGAAAAAAGCTTTTTTGGCGAAGGCGTTGTCGCGCATATATCTATGGCAGAACCAGTATGTCCACGCCTGTCTGATTATGCAGCAAATGCCGCCGAAAAAGCGGATGCCAATGTTCATCGCGGGGGGACATATTTGGCGATGGAAGGCCCGCAATTTTCTTCTAGGGCAGAGAGCAATATATATCGTGTTTGGGGGGCGCATATTATTGGTATGACGGCTATGCCAGAGGCCAAATTAGCCCGAGAGGCGGAACTGCCTTACGCCTTAATCGGGATGGTAACAGATTATGATTGCTGGCGCGAAAACGAAGCCCATGTAGAGGTTGAAACCATCATCGCGCAATTACAGAGCAATGCCGAAAAAGCCCGTCATATGATCGTGCATTTGATGCGTTCATTGCCAAAAGAAAGAGAGGCCAGCCCGATTGATACAGGATTAGATTTTGCCCTAATCACCGAGCCCTCGGCACGCAATCCAGAGCTTATTGCAAAATTGGACGCGGTTGCGGGGCGGGCGTTAAAGGCATAGAATAAGCGTTTAATGTACCAAATAAGTATATAGAGCAGCTTGCGCCGACCTATTATATAGAGCAGCTTGCGCCGCCAAGCACACAAAATCTAGCACAATGCGGATGGTTTAATTTCACATCCTGCATCGATTCTTCCAGCGTTGCTCCCATATCAAATTGCGGATCATAAGGCAGCAAAGTACAGGCCGCTACGCGCGGTGCATCTTCGCCTTTGCGTTTGACCACCATGCGGCTGCTCGAACACATAATATTGGCTGGATCAACATCCAATATACCCCAGCAAGATGTTGTGATTTCGGCGACATCAGCGCGCGCATCCATCTCTGGAAACAGCATCAGATGTGCTGGATTAGCAGCATCGAGCGGCAAATCATTTTCGGAAAATAGAGCCGCATACCCTTGCATAGCTGCCGTATGACCCTCGCCAGGCAAATGACGTCCTGCGATTGCCAAAGGGAAATCATGAGCTGCAAGCCATTTTAGACCATCAATCGCTTTATCCCAGCTATTAGGGCCACGTTCTTCTTCGTGAATGGCCTGCGTAAAATGGTCAAGGCTTACGCGAAAAGTGAGCCGATTGCGTTTTGGTAAATCCAGTAATTGCTGTTCAAATCTGCGCATGGGCCGCATCGCATTGGACAGCACCAAAATTTTGAAGCCGCGTTCCAAACAAAGCGATATACTTGCTATCATATCAGGATTCATAAAAGGCTCGCCGCCCGTGAAGGCTATTTCCTTAATGGGAAGATTTTTTTGTATTATTTCATCTAAATATACGCGCACTTCGTCCAGAGTTATATAGACCAGAGCATCATTTTTGGGCGAACTTTCAATATAACAATTTTTGCACGCCAAATTACATAATGTGCCTGTATTGAACCACAGAGTCTCAAACTGCGCCATCGCAACCGATGCTCTTGCATCTCCCGTTGCGGTAAAATCTGGATTCTGAAACTTATCGCTTCTTAACGCTTTGCAGTCGGCCTCGACAAAAGGCGATACAGCATCAATTTCTCTCTTTATGATTGAGGACATATTTATAATTTCGTTATTTTCATTAAAAGGTTACGGGACATATAATAAGACGCACTATTATTTATCAAGATGCGCTATTATTGTCATGCAAATGTAATATCACAGCGTTAGGACTATAACAATTATAGCTCAGCTTAGAAATATATGTTTACAGATTTAGGAAATAATGATGAACCTTGAAAATAGTCAAAATTATTATGGTGAAGTTTTGGGTGGATCTGATGATCTGCTAACCGATGCTTGCACCATGGCTGACATGCCCTCATTGCGCGTACGCAAAGCATTATCAAATGTTCATGAAGAGGTTAAATCACGCTATTATGGCTGCGGACTTGTTGCTCCTGCCGCTATCGAAGGGGCTCGCATATTAGACCTTGGCTCTGGCAGCGGCCAAGATGCTTATTTGCTCGCTCAATTGGTCGGCGAACATGGCAGCATCGTTGGCGTTGATGCTACGCCTGCGCAGCTAAATATTGCCAATAATCATATCGAATGGCACCGAAAAAAATTTGGCTATGCCCAATCAAATGTCAGCTTCATCGAGGGCGATATTGAAAAATTAGACGCGCTAGATCTCGAAGCAGCAAGCTTTGATATCATTGTTTCCAATTGTGTCATCAATCTTGTGGCTGACAAGGGCGCGGTATTTCGCGCGGCCCAAAAATTATTAAAACCAGGCGGCGAACTCTATTTTTCAGATGTATATTCCGATCGCCGGGTCCCCGCCGCGCTACTTAATGACCCTATTTTGCATGGTGAATGCCTATCGGGTGCGCTTTATTGGGGCGACTTTATGGCTATTGCCAAACAATCTGGATTTGGCGATCCACGCTTAGTCAATGACCGACCATTGGGCATTGGCGATGATAAAATTGCAGCCAAATTAGACGGGATAAATTTTTTCTCTTCGACATATCGCTTGTTCAACATTGCAGATTTAGAACCCGAGTGCGAAGATTATGGACAGGCTGTTATTTATAAAGGCGGTGTTATTGACCAAGAGCGCGTTTTTATTTTGGATAAACATCATAGCATAGAGGCTGGACATATCTTCCCTATTTGCGGCAATAGCTGGAAAATGCTTGCCGATACACGCTTTGCCAAATATTTCAGATATATAGGCGATTTTTCCAAACATTATGGCGTTTTCGATGGATGCGGTGGCGGGCTGCCCTATGATATGGATAGCGTAAGCAAAGCAGCAGAACCTGCGGCTTGCTGTTAATCATCGAATATCAGGATAATGTTCTGCCAGACGTTCGCGCGCGCCAAAAGCCCACATAAGACCGACTTTTAGATAGATATAATTGGCCCGCCATCGCCCCCACTGCGCGATACGGCGATCCGACGTCCATACCCAGCGCATTAATATTTTGGTTTTTCCATAGCGGGCTAATTTTATACAAAGGTCAGCCTCTTCCATCACGACTACACGTTCATCGCAGCCCCCTGCAGCTCTGAAATGGTCTCGGCGGAAAAACATGGCATGATCGCCATAGAGTAATCGCACCCCATGAAAGAAAAATAGACGCGGTCGAAACAACATAGGCGTGTACCAAGTTTTTAGCCAATTATGAATCGTAGAACCCCATCGCGTGCCATTTTCACCCGCTATACGCGGCGTAAATCCCGCCAAGGCCAAGCCTTTATCTAGCATGGCAGATTTCATCACAGCAACACCATCGCTGGGCAGCATAGAATCGCCATGCAAAATGCAAATCACATCTCCACTGGCTTTTTCAACGCCATAATTGATTTGCGCCGCGCGGCCTCTTATTGGGGATAATATGACCTTTAGCCCAGCATTTTTAGCAATTTTAACGCTATCATCTTCGCTTTTACCATCAATCAATATTATTTCATCGGGTTGTGGTTCGAGCAATCTTAACGCGGCAATAGACGATGGAAGCACTGCGGCTTCGTTATAAATGGGTATGAGAATAGAGAGCTTCATAATATCACATCGTTCATGGCTTCGCAAAGCCAAGGCCAGCGCACCAAATCTTCGGGCATATCGCAATCGCTCAATGGTTCTAACATCTTGACCGTTAGTCCCATAGCCTCGCAGCGATCCAATGTGGTTGGGAGCACCGCATCACTGCTCCAAGGCATATCTTTGAATAGCCCCTCATAAGAGCTATTCATTCCAATAAGATAATAGCCGCCATCCAAAGCAGGGCCTATGACTATATCATATTCGTGCAGAGCGTTCACTGCATCTTTCACATGGCCTTCGGTTAAATCTGGTGTATCCGATCCAAAAAATATCACAGGCGCTGGGTCTAAACAGGCTAAAAGTCGCTCCGATAAATCTCCATCGGCTTGTCGCTCATACCTTATATCACCCGCGCCGAGCCATTGCTTAAATTGGTCTAAACTTCCGCCAGTAAATGATATAATGATTTGGCTATTAGCCAGAGAGAGCCAAGCATTATAAAGAGTGTTAACAGTATGACGCGCCAATATTTTATGAATTTGGGCCGCCCCTACGTCGCCAACAGCGGGGATAAGACGGGTCTTTGCTTGGCCCGCAACAGGATAACGCGCAAATATGATAAGACGTATATTTTGAGTTTCTGGCATATCCACCATGATAATCGCTTAAATGGTCTATTAAATAATATTATGCTTGAATATCTTATTCTTCGATTTCAAGATAAAATAAAAAATTCTGCGCTTGTAACCATTAAAACATATCTCTCGAATAGGATTGTGACCATTGATTAATTGTTTTTAATAGACGAGGAATGAGATCATGAAAATTAAAATGATAGCAACAATAGCGGCAATTGCAGTAGCGTCACCGGCCTTAGCCTCTGGCGGCGGCGGTTATGGCGGCAGCGGTTATAGCGGCGGTTCACCCCGCGTTAAACTAAGCCCAGAGCAGCGTTCATTTCAGCGCGGGCAGAAAATATTCAAAAAGTCTTTATCTTGTTCCAAATGTGCATTCCCACGCGGCATTACGTCCACCAAGCAAGCACAAGATGCTGTAACAAAGGTGAAAAATGGTCAAATCAAGCTGAAGAAAAGCCATCAAGAAGATTTACTTTATTATATGTCACAACGCTATCGTGTAAAAACCTGATTGCTATTTTAGCATATAGACGCCAAAATATCGTCTGTGTCTATAAATCCATATAATATTACGGCTGCATCGGTTTCTATAACCAGTGTGGCCGTTCTTGTTTTAATATCGCGATATTTAGACATATCAATCCTCTATTATATAGCCACTTTGTCGCTCTCTAGCGCATTAATCTTTGCCCTATTGCGCAAAACAACGCAGCTTGATTCTGGTTTATTTTGGGCAATCACAGCCACGCTGCATGGCATCGCGCTATTTGGTGTTGCCCTCTATGAGGATGATTATTTCCGATTTATCTGGGATGGATGGCAGGTATTACAAGGCACGCCTTATGGCAAAGCGCCCGCTGAATTTTATACCAACCCCAATGTGCCAGGGCATTTATGGCCCATTTTAGACAATGTAAATAACCCCAATGTTCCGACCATCTATGGCCCAACTCTACAATTTATATTTGCGGCCATATATACTATATTTAACAGCGATCCAATCGGCTTGCGGATTATTTTTGCCTTCATCAATATAGGGCTGATAGCTATATTAACGCGCCGTTATCCCCTGCATCACGTCGCGCTCTATGCTTGGTGTCCCTTGGTCGTAACCGACATAATAATTCACATTCACCCCGATGGGATAATGGCCATATTCTTAGCTGCTGGTATTTGGTTAGCGCGCAAACATCCGCTCTTGGCGGGTATATTATGGGGCGCAGCAACGGGCGTGAAAATCATTGCATTGGCGGCGTGGCCATTAATGCTGCGTTGGCCCAAAAAAGCCCTTATTGCAGCCATGATTACAGTAGCATTCCTCTATGGATATTTTATAATATTAGGGCCTAGCATAGGCTTTGACTCCACCCGCACATTTGCCAATGAATGGCTCTTTAATCCAATGGGGTTTGCTATGCTTTCGATCCTTGCACCGCAAAATATTGCTCGTTTATTAGCCGCCATTATCGGTATTTTGGTCATAATGCTCATCCATGCTCGCACATATGATAAGGAGTTTCCGCCTCTAGCGGCGATTTTTGGTGTTATTTTATTTTTGGCTCCAGCCGTCAATAGCTGGTATATGATTTGGATATTACCATTTGCCATTGGATCGCGCCAGATTTGGCCTTTTGTTGCCGCAAGCTTCATTCCCCTAAGCTATATAACGGGCCTCACATTAGACACAGAGGCTTTGCGCGAATTTGAAGTACATCCTATAGCATGGTATATTGAAATAATCGCTATATTGGCTGCGTTAATTTATGATTATATCCAATCTAGGCGCAACGAAACACATATATCTCTGCCCCCTACACCAATAAAGCACCCCCAGATTGGGGTTGTTATTCCCGCGCTGAATGAGCAAGATTCCATTGGCAGCGTCGTGTCATCGCTGCGTCATTTAGATGCTGCAATTATCGTAGCTGATAATGGGTCCATGGACGAAACGGCCAATCATGCTATCACCGCAGGAGCGCATATTGTGAATGAGAGGCAAAAAGGCTATGGTGCTGCTTGTTTGGCAGGCATTGCAGCCTTGCCCGATGATGTGAATATCATTCTTTTTATTGATGCCGATGGGTCAGATGTACCCGAAGAAGCCCCCAATTTGCTGCAACCGATCATCGATGGCCATGCCGATATGGTTATTGGTTCGCGCGCTTTAGGGCATATAGAAAATGGCGCAATGACGCCACCGCAGCGATTTGGAAATTGGCTCTCTACGCGGCTTGTAAAATTAATATGGCAAAAAAATATCACCGACCTTGGCCCATTTAGGGCGATACGCCGTGATGCTCTGGAACGGTTACAAATGGCGGATCGTGATTTTGGCTGGACGATTGAAATGCAAGTGAAAGCGATACAGTATGAAATGCGGGTTTTGGAACGCCCTGCCAATTATCGCAAGCGTATTGGTATTTCAAAAATATCAGGAACGATCAGCGGTGTCTGGGGTGCTGGCACCAAAATATTATATGTAATCGGACGCGAGGCTTTTTTCCGTTAATTAAAACATATAATATGAATTATTTAATCCATTGCTCCATGAGATAATAGCCCAACATTTCACTGCTGGGCCAATATAGTTTCTGTTATAATTATAGTCTCTTATGCTGATTTACGGCGTTTCACTAAGCGCCATCCGCCATATGATAGACCCAATAATATCAAAATACCGATACCAACGTTAATCGGATATATATTGGCAATCCATAGCGGAGAAATGCTCGCACTAACTGTGTCTTTTGGAACCATGACATCATTCAAACGCCAATCATAATCGCTAAATTTTATATCATATTCACCCGCAGCAAGGGCTTCGCTTTGTTCAGCAGAAAGGCCCAGACTATCGCCATAAAGGGCTAAAAATTCGCCAAGGTCGATTGCATCGCGCCATCCCGCTTCAAAATCGCCACGGTACCAGTCAAAAATCTTTGATACAGTGACGCTATCTCCATTGATGAAGTTACGGGTGCGGTCTGTTAAAAAATCTTGCGTTGCTTTTTCTAGCTGCGCATCCACCGTATCGCCCGTAAATGCTTCGTTGATTAATGGGGGGCACCCAATGCTAGCACAATTTACGGCAAAATGTATGCGCGGTTCATTATAACGTCCACTGCCGCGAATCATATCATGTTCAATAGTGTCGAGCGATATATTTTGACCCAATAATGGAATAAATTTTTTTTTCCAGGGCGATTTAAACGTTCCGCCTAATTCTCGGATCGATTTGAGATTAGGATATTTTGTAAGAATTAAATCGACTGTAAAAGCATTATATGCATTGATGAGGAATGCGAGCTGTTCATCGGTGGACCATGCATCAAATGTTGCTTGGTCGATAACAGATAATTGTTCCAAATAGGTTTTTAGCTGATGATGTTTGCTGTGTACATTGGCATAATCAAAGCTTGTCGCGCCAGGCCCAATGGGCTTAACATTTTTTTTGACAATATCATCCCATGCTTGATGATCGAAACTCTGCGCCATTACAGGCATAGAAATACTCATCACTAAGGATAACATAAGTGGGGCTATATATTTTTTCATCTCATTTCCTTTGGCAATAATGTGCGCATCAAAATGTGCATGTTATGAAAAGCAGTTCGTAATATTCTATCACAAAGTTACATAAGTGTCATGCTTATGGCGCATCGCAGTATCGCTTCAAATATCAGCTTATATTGATATTCTATAATCATAATTTTCATGGAATAATTATAATCATATATTCTTAGAATGAAAAAATACTGACAATTAATGACAAAGATTACGCCTATCATCCAGAAGGTAAAATAAAGAGAAAATTATGACACAGATATTAATTGAACCCGTTGAATTAAAGGAAATGATGCTTAACCAAGACATTGTTATTGTGGATACAAGAAGCCCTGAAGAATATAAGGAATGCCATATTGAAGGGGCTGTTAATATTCATGATATTTTCACATTCCTTGCATCGTCTACCCCCGAAGGTATAGCAGAAATGCGAACATTTTTTGCATCATCGTTTGAGAAAGTTGGTATATCAGAAACCACCCAAACAATATTTTATGAAGGCGGTATGGGCACTGGTTATGGCCAATCTTGCCGAGGGCATTTTATTTTAAGCTACCTTGGTAATGAAAATAGCTATATATTGCATGGTGGGCTCAAAGCATGGACAAATGCAGGTTTCGCTATGACGGACACAATCCCCGCTCCCAAAAAATCAACATTTAATGCATCCAATACCAATATCGCTATGGTTGTCGGCAAAGAAGATGTCTTGGCAGAAATTGGTAAAGACCGTGTCACATTATTAGACGTTAGAGATGTCGATGAATGGATCGGAAAAAGCAGCTCTCCTTATGGCACCGATTTTGCGCCCCGAAAAGGAAGAATCCCAGGTGCAAAATGGCTGGAATGGTATCGCATGATGAAACCCGATGGTGATATTTCGCGTATCAAAGATGCTGATGAGATCCGCGCCGAAGTTCAAAATATTGGTATGGATACAGACAAACCAATATGGCTCTATTGCTTTAAAGGCGCACGCACTTCCAACAGCTATGTCGCGCTTAAACAAGCGGGTTTTAAGAATATTGCCACCTATTTCGGGTCTTGGAATGAATGGGCCAATGACCCAGATCTACCGATTGAAACCGGCTTCCCAAGCAATTAACCAACCAATAAAAGGAAAGTATAATGAAGATTTATGATGTAGAAGGCTTCCCAAACCCAGCACGAGTCCGCATCGCCCTTGCTGAAAAAAATGCCACAGATTCTGTAGAATTTATTCCCGTTGATGTAATGGATGGCGAGCATCGTACGGATGCATTCAGAGCAAAAAACCCTGATGCGGCTGTACCAATGGCAGAATTAGAGTGCGGCACATATATTTCACAATGCACGGCCATTATAGAATATATTGATGGTAAATATGAAGGGCCTTCTCTCATTGGCAACACCCCAAAACAGCGCGCGATTACGCACATGATGAATTTGCGGGCTGAATCTGGTTTAGTCGATGCGGTTGGTGATTATTTCCACCATGCCACGCCTGGCCTTGGCCCTGATTTGGAAACCTACCAAAATAAAGACTGGGGAATGAAACGCAAAGATACTGCGCAAAACACTATGCGCTATCTCAACGATGTATTGGCCGATAGCGAATATGTTGCGGGCGATTCATTTTCAATGGCAGATATTACAGCATTTGCAGGGTTGGGTTTTGCCGATTTTGCCAAAGTGGATATCCCCGAAGGATTGGATAATCTCACAGCCTGGCGCGACCGTATCGCCAAGCGTCCAAGTTGTGGATAATTTTTGAGCTCTCTATCATTGTATTCAATGTAATAAAGTAAATATATTGAAAATCAGCGATAGATATTATGATATAATTTATCGTTTATTTTTAACTACAGGAATAATCAAATGAATTTAAATGCAAACTTCAATGAAACTGTTTTAGTCCCATTTGCCGGAGGCGACTGGAAAAAATCACCAATGCCTGGCGTGGAGCGTCATATGCTAGATCGCATAGGGGATGAAGTTGCACGCGCAACCACGATCGTTCGCTACGCAAAAGACAGCCATTTTTCACCCCATGTCCACACTGGCGGCGAAGAATTTATTGTCTTAGATGGTGTATTTCAAGACGAGCATGGTGATTATCCAGCGGGCAGTTATATCCGCAATCCACCCACCAGCAGCCATACCCCAAGCTCTAAGCAAGGATGCACCATATTTGTTAAATTGTGGCAATTTAAGCTCGAAGATCGCACAAATGTCAAAATTGACATGAATAAAATGCATGCGATAAAAAGCCCAGAGCGCGCGGGCGTTTCCATCATGCCATTGTTCCAAGATAACTGTGAAACCGTGCAAATGGAAATATGGGATGCCGATACGCAGATCGATCTCAATTTATCAGAAGGCGGAGAGTTTTTAGTCTTAGAAGGCGATTTTATTTTTGGCGATACGCATTTGCAACGTCATGATTGGTTGCGCATTCCTGTCGGCGGAGCATTAAATGCAAAGGCTGGTAAAAATGGTGCTAAAATCTGGGTTAAAACGGGTCATATTCAATATGCCAAGCCGCCAAAAACAGATTGAAGGATAAAAGATAATATAGTGGATATAAGGACGAAGATTTTCGATTGTGCGGAACAGTTAATCCGATTGCGCGGACAGAAATTCTAATCATGCCAATATCACCTATGATATTGAACACCGAAAAGCCAGTATCCACTATTATCTTACAGCAGCATTAGAACTGGCATTATGCTATAAATTCAGATTGGGCTTTTCACAAAATAGCTCATCAGCCGCAAACCCCATTGGCTTATACATTGCATATAGCATAGCGTGTGAGAATCTAACCATAGAAATTACAGAATAATTATCGCGCTTTCGCCAAAATGGTATCAAAGCATTGCTATTTTGCGCAACGGCTGAATGATAAGCCTTTTGGTTGCGGCCAAGATATTAGCGCAAGCCTATTTCTTGTCTTGCTACTGCGCTGGGTGGTCATATTATAGTACGCAACGATAATGTTAATTTTGACCGTATAACCGTGCATATCCGATCTTGTTTATAATAATAATCCACTTAGGTCTGATCTAAGCTTCGCCGCCAAAGTCTAGAAATTTTGTCGTGATGAAATTTCTGCTATTTTTCTATTATGTTTTAATATAACAATTAATTGAAATAAAAATAGGATATGACCCATGATCGCGACTCCAGATTTTGACTTTAGGCTCGGCGAAATGGCCGACCAAATCCGCGATACGGTGCGCCGTTTTGCCGATGAGAAAATTGCGCCATTGGCGGCAAAAATTGACCGTGATGATTGGTTCGCACGCGAACTATGGCCGCAAATGGGCGCATTAGGCCTGCATGGTATCACCGTAGAAGAAAATGATGGCGGGCTTGGCCTTGGTTATTTGGAACATGCGATTGCCGTTGAAGAAGTCAGCCGTGCTAGCGCGTCCATCGGCCTAAGCTATGGCGCGCATAGCAATCTTTGCGTCAATCAAATCCGCCGTTGGGCAACCCCAGAGCAAAAAGCAAAATATCTGCCCAAGCTCATTTCGGGCGAGCATGTTGGTAGCCTAGCGATGAGCGAGGCTGGCGCGGGATCGGACGTGGTTTCGATGAAATTAAAAGCCCAAGAAATTTCGGGTGGTTATGTCTTAAACGGCAGCAAATTTTGGATCACCAACGCGCCCTATGCGGATATATTAGTCGTCTATGCCAAAACGGGCGAAGGATCGCGCGGGATAACCGCATTCTTAATCGAAAAAGATATGAAGGGTTTTTCAATCGGCCAGAAAATCGACAAAGTCGGTATGCGCGGATCGCCCACCGCCGAGTTAGTGTTTCAAGATTGCGAAGTTCCCGACGACAATATCATGGGTCCATTGAACGGCGGGGTTGGCGTGTTGATGAGCGGTCTTGATTATGAACGCGCCGTGCTGGCCGCGATACCGCTTGGTCTTATGCAGGCTTGCCTCGACACGGTGATCCCTTATGTGCGCGAGCGCAGCCAGTTTGGCAAACCGATTGGTACTTTCCAGCTTATGCAAGGCAAAATCGCCGACATGTATGTGCGCCTGAATAGCGCGCGCAGCTATGTCTATAACGTCAATCGATCATGCGATAATGAACAAACCACCCGCTTTGATGCTGCCGGTGCGATTATGTATGCATCAGAGAGCAGCGTACGCGTTGCCGAGGAGAGCATCCAAGCTTTAGGCGGCGCGGGATATACCACCGATTGGCCCGTAGAGCGTTATTGGCGCGATAGTAAATTGCTTGATATTGGAGCAGGCACCAATGAAATTCGCCGTATGCTGATCGGCCGCGAATTGATTGGGGGTCAATGAAATTAGTAAATAATAGGAGGATTAAAGATGTCTGCTAGACCAGATGGAACAAAAGCCTCAATGATTGGGTTTATATTAATCGCAATAGGCGTTTTTGCTGTAATTATGTCAGTTAATGCGGACAGTTTTGAACAATCAATATGGGGATTAATATTAGCAAATTTAGGAATTGGACTAGGAGTTCTATTATTATCACTGGGATACCTTGTTAGAGCGATTTGGTATCTTCCAGCTAGAGAAATGGTTGAAGATAATAGTCAGACCCAAATAATTGATACATGTGAAGACTGTGACTGGTGCGGTATAAAAGTCTATTTACCAGCATCACCATGTTCTTCTCAAAATGAAGAAATAATTACTAATTATTTAGAAAATAACCCGAATATTGAACTAGAAAGTGCATGCAGAAATAAACTCATTGAAAGAGGCTTTCTAAAATAATGGATAATCCAAACCATCGTCATCCTGAACTTGTTTCAGGATCTATTGCGCCCAACAGGTCGATGGTGAATGATGAAAAATGGATGCTGAAACAAGTCCAGCATGACGGAGAGAAGTAAATGAGTATTTATATTATAGCGCGTTTCAAAATCCATGATCGTGCGGCCTATGATCGCTATGAAGAGAGCTTTGGCCCTATATTTGAAAAATATGCGGGCAAAATGTTGAGCGTTGATGAAGATCCTAAAGTCCTGCAAGGCGATTGGGATTATAGCCGCAGCGTGCTGATCGAATTTCCCGATAAAGCCGCCGCCTATGCATGGATGACGTCGCCCGAATATCAAGAAATCGCCAAAGATCGCTTGGCGGGAAGCACAGGCGATTCCATCATGGTGGAGGGCTTTGCAGGATGATACTCTATTATATCGCCGCAGGTTTAATTGTCTTTATAGCTATTTTCCATTCATGGGGAGGAGAAGACAAATTGATCAAACCAACGCTAGCCGTTGATGATGAATTTATTCAACGTCCGATGACGCAGGCCATCACCCGTTTTGGTTGGCATTCAACCAGCCTGTTCATGCTGTTCACCGCTTTGTCGTTGATTCACCCCGATATTCCCGAATTTATGAAACTCATGGTAGGCGCTATATGGCTCATATTGGGTATCACCAATCTCATCATGACCAAAGCAAAACATCCTGGAGGGTCATTACTCTCCATCATCGGCGTGCTGAGTATTTTAGGATATATTTTATGAGCGCACCCATTTTAACCACAAATATTGATCTGCAATCTGGCGTTGCAACGGCCAAAGCCGCGCATAACAAAGCCTTGCGCGATGAGCTATGGGCCAAAGTTGCACAGGCTGCCAAAGGCGGTTCAGAAAAATCGCGCGAACGCCATGTTAGTCGCGGTAAATTATTGCCGCGTGATCGCGTCGAACATCTGCTTGATCCAGGCTCGCCCTTTCTTGAAATTGGCCAACTCGCGGCAAATGGCCTCTATGGTGATGATATAGCGGGCGCTGGCATGATTGCTGGTATTGGCCGCGTATCGGGCCGCCAAGTCATGATCGTCTGCAATGATGCTACCGTTAAAGGCGGCACATATTATCCGATGACGGTGAAAAAACATCTACGCGCCCAAGAAATAGCCCTGCAAAATCATCTGCCGTGCGTCTATTTGGTCGATAGCGGCGGGGCTAACCTGCCGCACCAAGATGAGGTCTTTCCCGACCGCGATCATTTTGGTCGGATATTTTATAACCAAGCCAATATGAGCGCAAAGGGCATCGCGCAGATCGCTTGCGTCATGGGTAGCTGCACCGCTGGCGGAGCTTATGTCCCCGCTATGTCGGATGAAACGGTCATTGTGCGTAATCAAGGTACGATTTTTCTCGCAGGGCCGCCCTTGGTCAAAGCTGCAACAGGCGAAGAAATTAGCGCCGAAGATTTGGGCGGCGGCGATATGCACGGCAAAAAATCGGGCGTGGTCGATCATGTCGCCGAGAATGACGAACATGCGCTGACCATTGTCCGCGATATTGTCTCGCATCTTGGGCCAGTGCATCACCCAGAAATCGACATAAGTGAACCCCAACCGCCAAAATTTGATGCCGATGAATTATATAGCATCATCCCGCAAGATGTGCGCGCGCCCTATGATGTGCATGAAGTGATTGCGCGCATAATCGATGGCAGCGAATTTCACGAATTTAAGGCAAATTATGGCAGCACCTTGGTATGCGGTTTCGCCCATATTTGGGGTATACCCGTGGCGATATTGGCCAATAATGGCGTGCTATTTTCCGAAAGCGCGCAAAAGGGCGCGCACTTCATTCAGCTTGCCTGTCAGCGCAAAATACCCTTGCTGTTTTTGCAAAATATATCGGGCTTCATGGTCGGCGGAAAATATGAACAAGAAGGCATCGCCAAACATGGGGCCAAGCTAGTGACTGCCGTGGCCACCGCTAGCGTTCCCAAAATCACTGTGCTTATCGGCGGCAGCTTTGGCGCGGGCAATTATGGCATGTGCGGGCGGGCCTATGCGCCCAATTTCCTATTTAGCTGGCCCAATAGCCGTATTTCGGTAATGGGCGGCGAACAAGCCGCATCTGTGCTAGCCACAGTACACCGCGATGCAAGCACATGGAGCACAGAAGAGGCAGAGAATTTCAAAGCGCCGATACGGCAGAAATATGAAGATGAGGGCAATCCTTATTATGCCACCGCGCGGCTCTGGGATGATGGGATAATTGATCCAGCGCAAACGCGCGATGTGCTTGGATTAGCCTTTGCCGCTGCCTTAAACGCCCCCACGCAGGAGGCCCCTAAGTTTGGCGTGTTCAGAATGTGATCGGGTGCAAAGTAACGATCGGGTTCAGGGTGACGATTGGATGCTGGGTGACGATTGGATGCAAGATGACAAGGCACTGTTATGAAGCCCCCTAAATCGGTTAAGACATTGGAAGAATATGGCAGAGTGCGTCTGTCCAAGACATTTTTCATGCGGGATTTTTTATTCTCTGACATTGCGGCCATATATGGATTATCCAATGTGCCGACAGACCCTGATTTGGCCATAAAAGCAGGCAGTAAATTATGCGAAACATTGCTCGAACCGCTGCAAGATCGCTTTGGCCGCATTGCAATACGATCATCCTATCGAACGCCTACCGTCAATCAATTTGGTAATGAAAAAGGGTTAAACTGCGCATCCAACGCCGCCAATGCCGCCACGCATATTTGGGATGAGCGCGATAAAGATGGTCATATGGGGGCTTGTGCTTGCATCGTCATCCCAGCATTTTGGGATATATTTCAATCAGAAGGCGATTGGCAAAAATTAGCATGGTGGATTCACGATCATCTCCCCTATTCAGAGATGTATTATTTTCCTAAATTATTTGCGTTTAATTTAACGTGGAATGAAAAACCAAAACGCAGAATCGATAGCTACGCCTCGCCCAGAGGGTGTTTAACCAAAAAAGATATGCCCAATAATGACGGTTCACATGAACCCGAATGGCGCGGAATAGAAAAGGCCTTTATATGATTAAATCGCTTCTTATTGCCAATCGCGGGGAAATTGCCTGCCGCATCATCCGCACCGCGCGCGCCATGGGCATACGCACTATCGCGGTGTATAGCGATGCCGACGCTAAGGCGCTGCATGTACGCCAAGCCGATGAAGCAATCCATATTGGGCCATCACCAGCAAATGAATCTTATTTGGTCGGCGAAAAAATTATTGCGGCCGCCAAGGAAAGCGGTGCAGAGGCCATTCACCCCGGCTATGGGTTTTTATCGGAAAATGCAGATTTCGCACAATCCGTGATCGATGCAGACCTGATTTGGGTTGGGCCAAAACCGCACAGCATCCGCGCAATGGGCTTAAAAGATGCCGCCAAGACATTGATGAGCGAGGCAGGCGTTCCCGTCACGCCGGGCTATATTGGCGATAATCAAGACCCTAAGCATTTGGCCGAGCAAGCCGATGAAATTGGCTATCCTGTGCTGATTAAAGCGATTGCAGGCGGCGGCGGCAAAGGCATGCGTAAAGTAGATAATCCAGACGATTTTACCAACAATTTGGCGTCTTGCCAACGCGAGGCTAAGGCAAGTTTTGGCAATGATATTGTGCTGATTGAAAAATGGATTGAAAGCCCGCGCCATATCGAGGTGCAAATCTTTGGCGATAGTCATGGCAATGTGGTGCATTTGTTTGAGCGCGATTGCAGCTTGCAACGCCGCCATCAAAAAGTGATCGAAGAAGCCCCCGCCCCCGGTATGGATGAAGCGACACGAGAAGCGGTTTGCGCTGCGGCGGTGCGCGCCGCCAAAGCCGTAGATTATGAAGGTGCTGGCACGATTGAATTTATCGCCGATGGCAGCGATGGCTTGAGAGCGGACAAAATATGGTTCATGGAAATGAACACGCGGCTTCAAGTGGAGCATCCCGTCACCGAAGAAATTACGGGTGTTGATCTGGTGGAGTGGCAATTGCGCGTGGCATCGGGCGAAGAAATTCCACTATGCCAAGACGAGCTAAGCATCAACGGCCATGCTATTGAGGCGCGTCTTTATGCCGAAGATCCAGCCAATGGATTTTTACCAAGCATTGGAAAACTAGATCGTTATTGTCTGCCAGATGAACATATAAGAGTAGATTCAGGTGTAGAAGAAACCTCAATTATCTCTCCATATTATGACCCCATGATAGCAAAGCTTATTGTTCACGATATTGACCGTGCAGAAGCTATTGAAGGCTTATTAGATGCTTTACAAGGAACGGCTGTTTGGCCCGTTAAATCCAATGCTGGATTTCTCTATTTGGCTGCTAATAGCTCTCAGTTTAAATCAGGAGATATTACTACGGCATTTATCGCTGACAAAGGGGATTCTCTAATTCCTCCTGATGAACCTGATACGGAGATGCTGGGACAAGCGGGCAGGCATTTAGTCGAACAATATTCTAATAGAAATTATCATAATAGAGCGAATGAATTACTTGAGGGTTTTAGGCTTAATCAATCTCAAAATACTAAATTGAATCTTCAATCCAATGGGATACTTTATACTATCCCAAAAGTACCAGACTTCTATGGTAATACATATTCTTCAGCGGACTATGCAGATGGAGCATTGATTACCAAAAATGGTAATAGCTTCAGCATAGGTTTGCCACAATATATCTCTAGTGCAACAGGAACAGCATCTGACGGCGCGATATTGTCCCCCATGCCGGGCAAGATAATCGCGCTTGAAATATCCGAGGGCGATAGAGTTACTAAGGGTCAGAAACTTCTCACTTTAGAAGCGATGAAAATGGAGCATAGCCTGACCGCGCCTTTTGATGGCATTGTGTCATCCTTGAACGCTGCGCTCGATGAACAGGTGCAAGTTGATGCATTGCTTGCCCAAATCGACACAGAGGCGTAAAGGCTGTTGCAGCAATTTACAGGCGAGTCGCCCTTAAACAGCAACAGATAGAGGCAAATAATGGCGGGTAAATATTTTGATGAATGGGCTATTGGCGATCATATCGATCATGAAATTCGCCGCACGGTGACAGAGACCGATAATCTGATGTTCACCACCATGACGCATAACCCTCAACCGCTGCATCTGGATGCAGAATTTGCCAAGAAAAGCGAATTTGGACACATACTCGTCAATGGTACTTTCACCTTTAGCTTGATGGTGGGCCTGTCTGTGGGCGATACGACATTGGGGACTTTGGTGGCCAATTTGGGTTATGATAAATTGGTGATGCCCAAGCCCGTTTTCATTGGCGATACGCTGCGCGCAAACAGCAGCGTCAAAGCCCTCAAAGAGAGCGAATCGCGCCCCAATGCTGGTATCATTACTTTTGCGCATCAATGCATCAACCAACGCGCTGAAATTGTTTGCGCCTGTGAGCGTGCGGCTCTGATTCAGAAAAGACCATCATCATGAGCCTGTTAAGATCCATTCAAGATACATTATCTAATAAGCTGAGCGATAGCACAATATCGCCTACATCGCCGAAAAAAGGGCCTAAATTAGAGACTGTTTTTTGCCGCTCATTGCTGTTCGTGCCTGGCAATCGGCCCGAACGTTTTGACAAGGCCGCCAGCAGCGGTGCAGATTCTATTATCATTGATTTAGAGGATAGCGTTCCAGCCGACCATAAGGAAAAATCGCGCCAAGCTGTGAGAGATTATTTGCAATCTTCTTCGTCCGTTAAAATATTGGTGCGCATCAATCCGCTCGACAGCGAATATGCAATCAAAGATATAAAGGCGATATTAGACCCCAAATTACCGCATTTCCCCGATGGAATAGTCCTTCCCAAAGCCGAAGGCGCAGCCACAGTAAAACGGCTTATATCATTAATGGGCGAGGTACGGGTGCCGATATTGCCGATTGCCACCGAAACAGCGGGCTCAATTTTTGAAATCGGGTCTTTCCGAAAGGTTAGTAAATATCTAATGGGCCTAACATGGGGGGCAGAGGATTTACCCGCATCTATTGGGGCAGAAACATCTCGTCACCGCGATGGATATTTCACGCCGCCTTATGAAATGGTGCGCAATTTAGCATTATTTGGGGCCCATGCTGCCAAGGTTCAAGCGATCGAAACCGTTTATCCGAACATCAGAGATTTAGATGGCTTAGCCGAATATGCAGCGCGCGGATTGCGCGATGGATTTACTGGTATGATGGCGCTGCACCCCGATCAAGTGATGATTATCAATGCGGCATTTTCTCCTAGTGAAGATTCAATAGAGCATGCCCGCGCCGTGATAGCAGCCTTTGCCGCAAACCCCGGTGCTGGTGTATTAGAATTGAACGGTAGAATGGTTGATAAGCCGCATCTTATCCAAGCGCGTAAAATTATCGCTGCCGCCGCAAAGTCAGTCTAAATTTCTTTTGCTTTATAAACCAAGCTCGCGATAGGCGCGCGCGATGGTTCTCACCGCTATGACATAAGACGCAGTGCGCATATCCTTTATGCTTGGATCGTCATGCATCACTTTTGATATGCGCTCATACGCGCTTAGCATGACGTCTTCAAGCCCAGAGCGCACCAAATCTAATTCGCTGCCACCTGCCAGAAATGGTTCGCGGACATCGCTTGGAAATGCGCGTTCGGTCATCGTTTCCATAGCATCCACAATCACACGGCGATTGCGCACACGGCTGCGCCTGTCCATCAAACCAAATGGGATATGGGTCAGATTTTTTACCCATTCAAAATAGCTAACAATCACCCCACCGCTATTGACAAACATATCTGGCATAATCGGAATATTGCGGTCTTGGATGATTGTATCGCTCGCCGCAGAAATTGGGCCATTAGCAGCCTCCACAATTAATTCGGTGGATATTTTTTTAGCCGATTTTTCAGAGATTACATCTTCAAGAGCAGCGGGAATAATAATATCGCAATCGATTAAAAAAGCATCGCTAACATCTTCTGAATAGTCGCCCAAATCACAACCCTCAAAGCTGCCATTTTCATTAAAATAACGCTTCAAAGCTTCGACATCCATGCCATCATCATTGGTAATCATACCATTATATTCGATGACGCGGGTTATGCGGCAAGCATCTTCTTCGCTCAGAAATTTCACCGCATGATAACCCACATTACCAAAGCCTTGTACGAGCACACGCTTATCGCGAAGCTTTCCTTCATAGCCATATTTTTCCAGCATAGCATCATCATTATAAAAGGCTTGAATAGCATATTGAACGCCGCGCCCCGTGGCTTCGGTGCGGCCATCAATACCACCGCGCCCTAGCGGTTTGCCTGTCACACAAGCGCGAGCATTGACGTCATTTTGCGCATGACGCACATATTCATCGGCAATCCACGCCATCTCTCTCTCGCCCGTTCCGACATCGGGAGCAGGAACATTTTGACCAGGCCCGATCAAATTTCTGCGCGCTAATTCTTGGGTAAAACGGCGGGTAATCTTCTCTATTTCATCGGCCTCCCATTCATTGGGATCGATCATCAAAGCTCCTTTTGACCCCCCAAAAGGCAAATCCACCAAAGCGCATTTCATCGACATAAGCGCAGCCAAAGCCTCGACTTCTTGCGCATCGACATTCATGGCATATCGGATGCCGCCTTTAACGGGCTGTATATGCTCGCTATGAACACTGCGCCAGCCTTGGAAGCTAAATAATTTACCGCGAAGCCGCACACCAAATTTCACGGTATAGGTCGAATTACACTGTAAAATTCGTTCGGACAGACCCTCTGGCAAATCCAAATAGGTCATGGCATCGCTCATATAATGATTGATACTGCCCAGAAAACCATGGCCTAGTTGATTATTATCGCTCATAATGTTTATCCTGCAAATGAATAGATATTATTATATCATGATAATCGTATATTATAATATAACAATGATAATTTAACCCAAGATTGGTAATTATAGCTTTGATGAAGATATTTTACACCTCCGATCATATAAAACATGCCCCCGCCCTCGAATTACATCGCGGTGCCTTTGTCCCATCGCATGAAGGCCCGCACCGTATGGATATGCTTTTAAGCGGCCTATCCAAACATGGTTATGCTGATTTTGGCCAACCCCATGCGCATGACATGCGTGACATTTTGTCGGTACATAGTCGAAGATATGTCGCATTTTTGCAAAATGCTTGGCAAAAATGGCAAGATACAGGCTATAGCGGCGATGTTCTGCCCATGACATACCCCTATAATATACGCCGAGCAGAACCGCCTAAAGATATTGATGGCGAGGCTGGATATTATGCCGCATCCGCCGATTGCATTATCACCAAAACAAGTTGGAGCGCGATTAAAGCAGGGGCCGATTGCGCATTATCAGCAGCACAATATATATATGATAATGGCGGTTCATCTTTGGCGTTGACGCGGCCGCCGGGCCATCATGCAGGCCGCGAATATATGGCGGGATATTGCTATCTCAACTATGCGGCGATAGCGGCGCAATATATGCGCAATAGGGGCATCAAAAAACTTGCTATCCTCGATGTCGATTTTCATCATGGTAATGGTACGCAAGATATTTTTTACGCGCGCGATGATGTATTTTTTGCATCCTTGCACGGCGAGCCCGATTATCACTTCCCCTATTTTTGGGGGCATAAAGATGAAATTGGTAGCGGCGCAGGCGTAGGCTTTAACGCCAATTATCCTCTGCCCGCTGGCACGCGCTATAGCGCATGGAAAAGCGCATTAATAGACGCCTTAGAGCGAATCAAAGATTTTGGCGCAGATGCATTGATCGTCTCGCTTGGTGTTGATACGTTTGAGCATGACCCGATCAGCTCGTTCAAGCTAAAGACCCCCGATTATGCCGATTATGGCAGCACCATTGCTTCGCTAGGCCTGCCAACTGTCCTCATCATGGAAGGCGGCTATGGCGTCCCCGAAATTGGCGATAATTTAGCGGGTGTTTTGAGTGGTTTTGAGTAGATCGACCTTAGTTTTTATCACATGCTAGATCGATGGCCTCGATAATGAGGTCTTAGACGCGGATCACGAAGGATTGCCGCTAACACATATTACTTAGCTTAATCTATATATTTTGACTATCAAATTTTGCAGGCAATGCGGGACATAAGTTAATTTGAGAGTGGTAAGTCATTATGTGAGTGGGTGGAGTTGTACTAAGTGCAATAACAGTACATAAATTTGGCCTTCGCGCTATTTTCGGCGATAAAACAACTACTGGCCTTCGTTTTACCATTTCAGTTACTTGAAACCCTGGTTCAAATTTGCAGAGTAAGACTGCGCCAGTTTTTGGATGCTCATTAATTGACATTAACCTTCTTTCAACCCATTAAAAAACGCACCCTGCTATCGTACCTGCATATCTATCCCAATGTTGAATTTGCAGAGTGATAAAGCCAAATATGCCCGTCGCTACCATCGCCAATGCTATCCATGCCGATTGCATCCAAAGCCGCATAGCAAAGGCCACCGCAATAACCCCAGGGATAAGCGGAATGAAAGCCCGCGCGCTCGGCGTGTTGATATTGCCGCAATCATTGGGCACATTATACCCCACCATCAACAGGGCAATAATCATCAATATCGCCCCGATTAATGCCAAAATAGTCGCTGGTATTTTCTGATTTGAAGCTTGATTGGCGGCCATATTATTTCCCCTCTAATAAAATTAGTTGCGCCAATTATCGCTCTTTGGTGGCGCTAAAATTCAGCTTTGGATGTTTCTCTTGCTGATAATTGACATCCCAAGGCGATTTGGCAAGAAAAACCGCATTATCATCGCGATCTTTGGCCATATTGCCGCGATTAATAGTGGCAAAAGCATCAATATCCGCATCATCGCCTATCAACCAACGCGCGGTTGCAAAGGGCGCTGCCTCCAAATTACTCTCCACCTTATATTCCGCTTCTAAGCGCGATATTAGCACCTCTAGCTGTAATTGGCCAACAACACCAATCACCCAATTACTGCCGATTTCGGGATAGAATACTTGAATTACCCCTTCTTCGGACAAATCATCCAATGCTTTGCGAAGTTGCTTGGTTTTGGTCGGATCTTTCAGGGCAATACGCCGCAAAATCTCTGGAGCAAAATTGGGGAGGCCCGTGATACGCAAATCATTTTTTTCCGATAATGTATCGCCAACCCGCAGCGTCCCATGATTGGGTATGCCGATAATATCGCCAGGATAGGCTTTATCGGCAAGCTCGCGATCTTGCGCAAAAAATAGGATCGGCGAATGAATGGCAATGGGTTTGCCATGCCCCGATGGGGTTAATTTCATGCCGCGTTTGAACGTACCCGAACACAGCCGCATAAAGGCAATACGGTCGCGGTGCTGCGGGTCCATATTGGCCTGCACTTTGAAAATAAAGCCCGTCACATCGGGTCTATCGGGCGATATATTTTCTGGTTCAGCAGGCTGTGGTCGCGGACTAGGGGCGTGCTGCGCAATCGCTTCGATAAGCTCTTCTACACCAAATTGTTTGAGCGCACTACCGAAATAAACGGGTGTCAAATCGCCATTTTGATAAGATTGCAAATCAAATTCGCCATAGCCTCCCTTGGCCAATTCGCCTTCATCATTTAATCGTTCTATCCCATCGTCGGACAGATGATCGCGCAATGCGCTATCATCCATACCGCTAAATTTATGCGCGACATTATCATAGACTTTGCTATCGCCCGTTGGTTTATGCAGCGCATCGCGGGTAAAATCATAAATGCCTTCAAATTGGCCACCCATGCCCACAGGCCAGCTCATCGGTACGACATCGAGCGCCAATTTATCCGCCACTTCGTCGAGCAATGCAAACGGATCGCGCCCCTCGCGGTCAACCTTATTCACAAAGGTGATGATAGGCACATTGCGCAATCGGCACACCTCAAACAATTTCAAGGTCTGCGCTTCGATACCGCTCGCCGCATCGATCACCATAATCGCGCTATCGACAGCGGTTAAGGTGCGATAAGTATCTTCGGAGAAATCCTCATGCCCCGGCGTGTCGAGCAGATTAAAGATAATGCCGCCGCGTTCAAAGGTCATCACGCTAGACGTTACCGATATTCCGCGCTGCTGTTCAATTTTCATCCAATCGGAGCGCGCCCGCCGATTATCACCGCGCGCTTTCACTTCGCCCGCCAGATGGATCGCCCCACCTTTCAGAAGGAGCTTCTCCGTCAGCGTCGTCTTTCCTGCGTCGGGGTGAGAAATAATCGCAAAGGTTCGGCGCGGATTAATCGTCATAAAATTGCTTTCTGTGCATGCGAGGATTACCCTCTCAATTCTGCCCCAAATTTACCCGCTGCTGCGATAATTTTATCGGAAATTGCTGCCAAATCTTCGTCGGTGAAACTGGCATCGCGCGGTTGCAATGTCACCTCTACCGCTAGGCTGATTTTGCCATCGGGAACGCCCGTACCCGCGAAACGATCAAATATCCGAGCATCGGTAATATTGGCCTTATCCGCACCGCGTATCGCATTGATAATTTTACCCGCTTCCAGCATTTCATCCAGTAAAAATGCGAAATCGCGTGTCACATTTTGCAACGATGGCGGCGCATAGCTGCTGCGCATGGTGGCGCGGGATTTGGGCAATGGGATATTATCCAAATATATTTCAGCGGCCATCGCAACGCCTTTAATGCCAAAGGCTTTTTGCGCACTTGGGTGCAACGCTCCAAAAGCAGCCAAGATATTTTTGGGCCCCAGACGCAATGTAGCCGATTGGCCAGGGTGATAATGCGACCCCGCCTCATCCATCACCATCAGGCGCGATACATCAACACCCGCTGCGCTTAATATGGTTTGCGCGGCTGATTTTGCGTCATAAGGGTTGAAATTAGATGCTTTACCAGACTGCCAATCGCGCGGCATTTTATCACCGCTCAACACGATACCCAGCGTCAATTTTTCATCGCTCGAACCATCTTTGGCTTTGAAATAACGGCGGCCTATTTCGAACAATCGAACCGATGACGCCCCGCGACCAATATTGCGTTTTGCGGCCGATAATAGGCCTGGCAATAAGGATGTGCGCATGACTTTTAAGTCTTCGGATATCGGATTAGCCAGCACCCAATCACCGCCAAAATGGGCCGCCTCTTTCTCTGAAATAAAGCTCCAATTGATCGTTTCATTGAGGCCCGCTGCCGCTGCCGTTCGCCGCAATTTACGCTCTAACACTTGCATGGGCGTCGCCGTTGCATCGGCCACAGTCACGCTCTTTGGCAGGGCAACAGGCGCAATTTTATCAAGGCCTTTGATACGGATAATCTCTTCGACAATATCCGCGCTGCCAATAACATCGCGCCGCCAAGTTGGGACTGCGATTGTCCATGGTTCAGAGGTTTGTTCTACGCCAAATCCCAAAGCTTCTAATATTTGCACTTGCTCAGCATCATCAACAGCGAGGCCGCCCAATGTGCTGCAATGATCTGGCCGATATGTAATGCTGCGTTCCTGCGTTGGCGCAGCCCCCGCCTTGGTCATATCGCTGGCTTGACCGCCGCAAATATCCAGCACCAACGCCGTGGCTATATCCAATCCATCGGCCAGAAATGCAGGATCAACGCCGCGCTCAAATCGCTGGCGCGCATCGGATGTGAGCATTAATTTCTGCCCTGTTTTGGCAATACTTTCGGGCGTGAAATAAGCGCATTCGATCAACACATCGACCGTATCATCGCCAGCACCCGTTTTCTCGCCACCCATAATGCCGCCAATATCATGCGCGCCATCATCATCGGCAATCACCGTCATACTCTCATCTAGCGCATAGGTTTTGCCGTTGAGCGCGATCACTTTTTCGCCTGCTAAAGCTGTGCGCGCGACCAAACCACCCTTAAGCTTGGCTATGTCATACACATGCAAAGGCCGCCCATGATCGAGCATCACATAATTGGTAATGTCGACCAAGGCTGAAATCGGGTTTTGCCCAATGGCGCGCAATCTTTGCTGCATCCATGCGGGCGACGGGCCATTTTTCACGCCTTTAACCGTGGCCGCATAAAAAGCAGGACAGCCCTTTGCATCTTCACTGCGCACATCGGGGCCGGTGCCGCTGCGGGTAATTTCAGGAAGCACAAGGGGTTTTAATGTCCCAATGCCCGATGCCGCCAAATCGCGCGCAATACCGCGCACGCCCATGCAATCTTGTTTATTCGGCGTCACCGACACATCGATCACAGGATCATCGAGCTGCGCATAATCGGCATAGCTCATGCCTATGGGCGCATCAATAGGCAGCGCGATAATACCATCATGCTCATCGCTCATTTCCAGCTCTTTTTCGCTGCACATCATGCCGACGCTTTCAACGTCGCGGATTTTTGTGGCTTTAATCGTGAAATCAGCCCCTGGCACATAAGTCCCAGGCGGCGCAAAAACGCCAATCAAACCCTCAGCCGCATTGGGCGCACCGCACACCACCTGCCATTGCTCACCGCTGCCATCATCGACAGAGAGAAGCCGCAATTTATCGGCATTGGGATGCGGCTTTGCCGATATGATTTTGGCCACGGTAAAGGGGCGCATCACATCCGCAGGGTTTTCAATGCCTTCTAGCTCCAATCCTATATCGGTCAATTTATCGGTGATTTCGCTCAGGCTTGCATCGGTGTCGAGATGCGCTTTGAGCCAGCTTAATGTAAACTTCATGCCGCTGCTCCCTTGCCGCTTAGCCCACCCGATAATGTCGGCACATCCTGCGCTTCAAACCCATAATGGCGCGCCCAGCGCAAATCGCCATCAAAGAATGCCCGCAAATCATCCATGCCATATTTGAGCATCGCCAAACGATCGATACCGCAACCAAAGGCAAAACCCTGCCATTCATTCGGGTCGAGGCCGCAATTTTCAATCACTTTGGGGTTGACCATGCCGCTGCCTAGGATTTCCATCCAGCCACCATTTTCACCGCCCTCTTTGCCTTGGCGATCCCCGCCGATAATACGCTTGCCCTTTTCCACCGAAAAACCGACATCGACCTCGGCTGATGGTTCGGTAAAGGGGAAATAGCTTGGGCGCAGACGCAGCTCAATATCATCGCGTTCAAAAAAAGCGCGGACAAAGGTTTCGAGCGTCCATTTAAGATGCCCCATGTGAATAGCCCTATCAATCACAAGCCCCTCAACCTGATGGAACATCGGTGTATGGGTGGCATCGCTGTCGCTGCGATAGGTGCGGCCCGGCGCAATGATACGGATCGGCTCGCCTTTGCCTTTGGTGCGGTTCGCAACCTCCATCATCGTGCGAATTTGCACGGGCGATGTATGAGTCCGCAGCAGCATTTCGCGCTCCTGCGCATCTTTGTCGGGGAAATAAAATGTATCGTGCATCGCGCGGGCTGGGTGCGTTTCGGGAATGTTGAGCGCGGTGAAATTGCGCCAATCATCCTCCACCTCTGGCCCTTGTGCCACGGCAAAACCAAGGTCGGCAAATATCTCGGTGAGCTCATCCATCACTTGGCTCACAGGATGCACGCTGCCGCTGTGACCATGCGGGGCGGGCAAGCTCATATCGAGCCGCTCGCTGGTAAGGCGCGCATTGAGCGCCGCTGTCTCAAAAGCCTCTTTGCGCGCTGCGATGGCATCGGCGATTTTGGAGCGCGCACCATTGATAATCGGGCCTTGAATATTGCGCTCTTCGGGCGTCATTTTACCCAAAGTTTTGAGCAGCGCGCTAATCTCGCCCTTTTTGCCAATGGCATCGACGCGAATGGTGTCCAAAGCCTCTATATCAGATGCCGCTTCTACCTTCGCTAGATAATCATTTTGAATATTTTCAATGTCGCTCATTTATAATTCCCAATATTCCGTCATTCCCGCGCAGGCGGGAATCCATCCCCTATGTTTTACCAATTACCAATGACGGTAGTCGCTTAAATCCAAAATCCAATGCCAAATCCAGCCAATCTATATTGCCTGCCTCTATCAGATTGATCTTCCACTGCCTATTCCATTTTTTAATGCGTTTCTCTCTTAAAATAGCATGCGCCATAGTTTCATGCTGTTCAAACCAAACTAATATTTTAGTAGCTTTATCTTTGCTAAATCCTGGATAGAAACCTTCTCGATGTTGCGCCACTCTCTGCATTAGATTTGATGTCACGCCAATATATAAAGTACCATTTTTGCGATTGGCCATAATGTAACAACAAGGACTAAATTCTCTGTTCACATATATTCCTTGGTGAATATTTTTAGAAGTTAGATAATAGATTCCCGCCTGCGCGGGAATGACTTTACTAGCATAATGCTCCAACTTCTTTAGCCAAGAAAAAAGCACCGAAAGTTTTCACCTCGGCGCTTTTGAATTTCTTAAACTCTGGCTATTATTTTGCGTTTAGAGCATCCTGCGCTTGTTTAATAATCGTCTTAAACACTTCGCCTTCGTTCATTGCCAAATCGGCAAGAACTTTACGATCCAAATCGACACCCGCCAATTTTAGCCCGTGCATGAATTGACCATAGTTAAGGCCTTGCGCGCGCGTTGCCGCATTGATGCGTTGAATCCACAGGCCGCGAAATGTGCGTTTCTTAACCTTGCGATCGCGATACGCATATTGACCAGCCTTCTCAACCGCTTGACGGGCGATACGGATGGTGTTTTTGCGGCGGCCATAATAGCCTTTTGCCTGTTCTAATACTCTTTTATGTTTTGCGCGGGTTGTAACACCCCGTTTGACACGTGCCATATCTATATCCTTCTATTCTTAAATTGCTGCGAGAAAGCTCAAACAGCGAAAATTATAAACCGTAAGGCGCCCATTTTTTGATGGTGCGCGCATCTGCATCAGCGGCTACGCTAGTACCTCGATTTTGACGAATATATTTGCCATTATGGCTGATAAGGCGGTGACGCTTGCCGGCTACGCCGTGCTTCACTTTGCCCGTTGCGGTGATTTTGAAGCGTTTCTTCACACCAGATTTGGTCTTGAGCTTGGGCATTTTGGATTCCTTTCAAATGAGCAACCGTTCCGGCCTTCTCCCCCGCCCAGCGCACCCAGATTTTAACCTGTTGGGTTGCTGGCTGGAGGAGAAGGCTGGTGCAGCCTGTTTCACCCCATGTGAAACAAAAAGTCTTCCGTTAACGGACGCTGGTGGCAGCCCACACTGGCCAGAGCATCACTAGGAATATGCGCTATTAAAGCGATTCGTAATTATTGCAAGCAAATATCTATTGAAAAGGCCTAAAAATGGCTGCCTTATTGATGGTCAAACTTCAGAGTGATGGTGAAATCACGATTATATATAGTGATAGCCGATCGATGATCGCGACCTAAGCCCGCCATCCTGAATTTATTTTAAGATAATCATGAGCGAAGTCATGAGGCACCTATCATGCGGAAACAAGCTTAGTATGACGATAGGTGTGATGCATGGCCGCCATCTCACCAAAGACTTCGAGCAATCTATCGCTTGCGCAGTGCGATCGCATCAAAATAGCAGCATTTTTGACAATCATAATCAGCACCGCCACTGCGTTCGCTCTCAAACTATATGCACAGAAAAGAGCTGATATTAAGGCCAAGCGAAAATGTTTAATTGAGATCAGGCGTCACTTGCATGGCTACAGATATATCAGAAAAAGGATTGTCTGCCTTAATCGGTGCTATATCGGTTAAATGAATGACTTGATGATAATCAGTAACCACATTTGTTGAGAATTGATAGCTATTGCTGCCATCATGATCCGATAAAGTCATATTCCATTTCACACCGACTTGATCGCCATTAGCTCTCGGCGTAAAATCTATTTTGATAAGGCCAAATTTAGTATTTTTTTCAATTTTTGCCGTTGCGCCTTCTACGGATTTTATATTCGGCACGGTAAATACAGTGTCACCCGATTGGATTATAAAGGTTGAATAATATAAATTGCTCGCATTTGATACAGAATCTTCGGCATAAAGGCTGTTAAATGATGTTCCCATCACAAGAGCTGCTGACAATAATGATAGCTTGATCTTCATAATATCTCTCCATTTCTGTTGTAAATATAAGGATAAATGGTTAATAAATGCCTAAAAAACCAATGCTCTTGGGATTCTACCGTGCATCAGCCTAACGCGCGCAACATATTATCGCGCACGGCATCCTATCCCGCTCGCCATCCTGAATTTATTGTAAGATAATCATGAGAGAAAAGTCATTATGCGCCTATCATGCGCAAACAAGTTCAGCATGACGATATAAATGAAAAATCCGTCAATGATGACAAGCGAGACCTGCTAAAACATCTTCTAATCGTGCAGGGTCGCCCACGGCAATCACATGGCCGCCATCTTTTTCGCTGCCTGCGTGCAGCGGCTCGCCATGCCAATCGCACATCAAACCGCCAGCGCCTTCGACAATCGGAATCAGCGCCGCCATGTCATAGATCTTCAAACCGCTCTCTACGACAATGTCGATATGGCCGCTGGCCAGCAATGCATAATTATAGCAATCGCCGCCCCATACAACGCGCTTTGACGTTTTTTCCGCCAGCGCCATAAAATGTTGCGCGCTATGGTCGTCAAAATATTGCGGCCCAGAAGATGCCAGAACAGCATCGGATAATGCACGGCAAGAGCGGGTTTTCACTGGCATGCCATTGCGCGTCGTTTCGCGGCCCATAACACCCACCCACCGTTCGCCCGCGATGCATTGATCGAGCACGCCCATCACGGGCCATCCATCGTTCATGAGGGCGATAAGCGTGCCAAAAATCGGGCGTCCTGCCATGAAACTGATCGTGCCATCGATGGGATCAAGCACCCAAGTGCGTTTATTATCTCCAGCTTTTATGCCAAATTCCTCGCCAATGATGGCGTCATGCGGACATTCTGCATCTAATATATCGCGGATTGCTTGCTCTGCGGCGCGGTCGGCTTCGGTCACGGGCGAGGCATCGTTTTTGGTTTCGCTGACGAAATGACTTCGGAAAAATGGAGCGATGGCATGGCCAGCAGCATCGGCCAGACGCTCGGCTAATTTTATATCTTTTGGTGTCATGCGGCTCTTTTATGATGAGACTATATATATTGCCAGCGATTAATTTAACCCAATGCCGCATTCAAAGGCTCTTAACGCCTGGACATCCTCTAGGCTCATTGCGATACCAAAATAATCGCGCAACGCATTTTGTAACGCTGTTTCATTGGGTAATTTATGCTGCTCATGCGCGGCACCCGTGGTAATTTTCAAAACATCATTGTTCAAATTTATCATACCCTTGTGGGTTGAAATATTAACAATCACGCTTTTTAGGAAACGCGAGAGCGGCGATGTCGCCGTCCAATGGTTTGACATGGCCAAATCCAGCTCCGCAACCTCATCTAAGGTGAAGCTAAATTCATTCTTAAATTCGCTCTGCCCTGCTAATTTAATTTGCAGCATCCAACAATGTTTTTGGTCAATGATAAGCCGATGTTCGGCTCCATCTCTCCCTTTTATGCATGCGCCTTCGTGCAACGGCATGGGCGGGCAATAGCTGCTGCCAAAACCAACATCAGCAAACCATTCTTCGCCATTGATCGTCACCAAATTAAGCGTGTGCGTTTTGGCCGGCGTTTCGGTGGCAAACAGCCAGACCCGCGCCAATAATGGGCGCACATCAAACCCTATTTCGCGCAATGCCCAGCGCAGCAGTGCATTATGTTCGAAACAATATCCGCCGCGTTTTTGCGTGACGAGCTTATCAAATATCGCATCATTATCGACGCTGATGCCGTGGCCCAATCGCACATCCAAATTCTCAAAGGGTATGGCGAGGCGGTGCGCCTGCTGAACCTTGGCCAAATTTTCTTTATTAGCACGGGGTTGATACTCGATGCCGATGCGAGAAAGATAGTCCGCCAAATCCATTTAATACTCCATTAATCAAACAGGCTCGATACGCTGCTTTCATCAGCGATACGGCGAATGGCTTCACCCAATAATGACGCCATAGGCAGATGCCGAATATTTTGTGCCGCAGCGACAGCCTCGGTGGGCTTTATACTATCGGTAATGACCAATTCTTTGAGCGATGATTTTACAATTCTATCGGCTGCGCTGCCCGATAACACCCCATGCGTACAATAGGCCACCACATCGGATGCCCCTTTGGCCAGCAGCGCATCGGCCGCATTGCACAATGTGCCGCCGCTATCGACAATATCATCGATTAAGATGCAAAAACGTCCATCAACATCACCAATGATATTCATCACTTCGGATTCGCCTGCTTTTTCGCGGCGTTTATCAACGATAGCCAAGGGCGCATTATCAAGCCGCTTGGCCAAAGCACGGGCGCGCACAACCCCGCCGACATCTGGCGAAATAACCATCAATTCTTGGCTGCCATAACGCGATAATATATCCGCGCTCATCACGGGTGCGCCGTAAAGATTGTCGGTGGGAATATCAAAAAACCCCTGTATCTGCCCTGCATGCAAATCAACCGAAAGTACGCGATCTGCACCAGCTTCGGTAATCAAATTGGCCACCAATTTTGCCGAAATCGGGGTGCGCGGCCCAGGTTTTCTGTCTTGGCGAGCATAGCCAAAATAGGGGATAACCGCCGTAATACGTTTGGCTGATGCACGTTTCAACGCATCAATCATGATAAGAAGTTCCATCAAATTATCATTGGCGGGATGGTTGGTGGGCTGCACCACGAACACATCTTCGCCGCGCACATTTTCATGAATCTCAATGAAGATCTCATCATCGGCAAAGCGGCGAACGCTGGCATTGGTTAAGGGTAATTCCAAATAACCCGCAATGGCCCGAGCAAGCGGCAAATTACTATTGCCAGATACGATTTTCATAAATTTTACCTCTATTTAATATTGACACTTAGCGGCTAAATTTAATTTCCGAAAGACTCTTTCCTAAAAATTCCACAACTTTTTTGCCAGACCAATTTCAAAGCTATATTATATCATTTCGGCTTGCTTGAGCGCGGCTATATTAGCTTGTGAAATAGGAATTTTTTGACCATTTTGCAAAGTGAAATAATGTTTTCGGCCATCGCGCGAATAATCGGTGGCGGCATGACGCGCTATCCACCAACTTCTATGCGTTTGAAAACCATCGCCATTCAGGAAATTAATCGCATCGGATAGGCGCATCAGAATCATTTCTTTACGAACGCCGCACGCATCATGGGCATAGACATGAATATAATGATCTTCCGATTGCAGCGCATCTATTTGTTTGGGGAAATCCGCAGGTAAATATTCATGCAAGGCGGATTGAGAGGGCGTTGCTTGATCCTCTCGCGTATCTGGCATGATTGTTTCATCCTTCTCTATGCGATCAAAAATGACGCGCATGAACAAATATATGCCAAACCCCAATGCGCTGCATTGAACATAGAGCAGTCCATAGTGGCGCATTATTATTACCCAATCCCATTGCATTCCCGCTATCATAAAGGCGACAAGAAAACTAAATGGAATGCCAGCCAGCATACACCCCAATAATTCCGCAGCCCAAATTGGCATTGGAATAATATCCCGAAGCCCGTGCGCCATAATAGCCATTGGTCGAAACAGCAGATAGCCAACGATTCCAAAAACCATCCAATATGCTATGCGCAATCCGCTGGGCATTGCATAAGTCCCAAAGGGGCCCAAAAATGCCATGACTAGCCCGATTAAAATCACAACCAATATCTCGACCGCGATTTTTTTGCTCCAATGCATTTGACTATAATTATTGATGAGCAAGCTCCCACTTTCACGCTTCGTGAACTGATATTAGACAGAATAATCGGCAATTTCACGCAATAAATTACTGGCTTGCGCAAATCCATTTGAAGCAATGGCCTTATTCTTTCAATTTTAATCTGAGTTAAATATTATAGGATGAATGAAATGAAAAATGAAAATTCTGCCAAAGCAAACAGCAAGACGATGATCTTCATATCCATCGCAGCCACGATTATTATCACTATGGTGCTTGCTATATTAAGTGCTAATTCTGGCGGCTTTGCAACCAGCAGCAGCTCTGCGCAAACATTATCCGAGCGCATGACAATCTCTGTCATAATCCATATAGCAACTATATTACCAGCAATACCTCTCGGAGGGTATATTTTATGGGCCAAAAAAGGAGATGCGCTGCATAAGATGCTCGGCAAAATATGGTGCTGTTTGATGCTCATTACAGCCGCAGCGACAATATGGATTGGTTCCCCAGGGAATGGAATAGCAGGAACTGGTTTTAGCTTCATTCATATATTTACGCTCGTAACCTTTATATCGGTACCACTGGCTATATGGTCGGTAAAACACGGCAATGTTAAGCGACATTATAGCGCCATGCAAGGCCTCTATATCGGGTCATTAATCGCTGGTGGCTTTGCATTTCTTCCTGGACGCATCCTGCATATTTTAGCTTTTGGTTGAATAGCCTCTTGCCGCCATCATAGGCCGCGCCTATTAGAAGCTATGAGCAAGATAATAACCATAGCCATGGCCCAATTAAACCAGCGGGTCGGTGATTTAACCGCCAATGCCGATGCCATGCTCGCATGGCGCGATAAGGCCATAGCGCAAGATCCATCGGTTGATTTGATTGTCTATCCTGAATTGCAATTAGTCGGATACCCGCCCGAAGATTTAGTATTAAAACCCATATTTGTACAACGCGCAACCGCCGAATTAACACGTATGGCAGAGGCCAGTGAAAACGGCCCTGCGATGTTGGTCGGCAGTGTGTTTTTGGATGAAGGCAATCTTTACAATGGTATAGCCCTGTTAGATGGCGGCAAAATAGCCCATATCCGCTATAAATATGAGCTGCCCAATTATGGTACATTCGATGAAAAAAGATTGTTCAAATCTGGCCCGCTGCCAAAACCCATAGAATTTCACGGCGTCAAAATAGGCGTTCCAATTTGTGAGGATATTTGGTTTCCCACCGTTTGTGCCCATCTTAAATCACGCGGCGCGAATATATTAATCGCCCCGCATGGCAGCCCCTATGAAATTGATAAAGATGATCGGCGCCAGTCCCAGATAGCTGCCGCGCGCATATCCGAAAATGCTCTGCCCATGATATTTCTGAACCGCGTTGGCGGCCAAGATGAATTGGTGTTTGATGGTTGCTCTTTCATCCTCAACGCAGATGGCAGCACCGCCCATCAATTACCCGATTGGCAAGAGCATTTGCGCATCACCAAATGGCGCAAAAATCAAGATGCTTGGTTCTGTGATAGCGGAGAAGTCAGCGCATGGAATGAACATCCTGCCGATATATATAATGCGATGATTGTTGGATTGCGCGACTATGTGAACCGCAATGGATTTCCTGGCGTTATATTGGGGTTATCGGGCGGCATAGATAGCGCATTATCCGCCGCCGTTGCCGTTGACGCGCTCGGTGCAGATCGCGTTTGGTGCGTTATGCTGCCCAGCCGCTATACTGGCGATGAAAGCTTAAATGATGCCCAGGGCTGCGCAAAGATGCTTGGCTGTAAGCTTGATACTATCACCATCAAGCCTGCTGTCACAGCCTTTGACGCTATGCTATTGGATTATTTTGAAGGCCAAGAGCCTGATACTACCGAGGAAAATATTCAAAGCCGTATTAGAGGCGTTACGCTGATGGCGCTATCTAACAAATTTGGTCATATGCTGCTCACCACGGGCAATAAGAGCGAAATGTCGGTCGGCTATGCCACCATCTATGGCGATATGGCGGGCGGATATTCGGTGTTAAAAGATGCCTATAAGCTGACCGTATTTGCACTATCGCGTTGGCGCAATGCCAACAAACCGTCTTTGGGTCTTGGCCCCGATGGCCCTGTGATGCCGATGAATGTGATTGAAAAACCACCCAGTGCCGAATTACGCGATGACCAAAAAGACAGCGATAGCTTGCCCCCTTATGAAGAACTGGATGCTATCCTCTACACATTGGTAGAGGAAGAAGGCAGCATCGACGATTTGGTGGCACGCGGATTTGAACGCGCCCTTGTGGAGCGCATTGAGCGATTGCTCTATATTGCCGAATATAAACGCCGCCAAGCACCGCCAGGCGTCAAGCTTGGTCGCCGCAACTTTGGCCGCGATCGGCGCTATCCGATCACCAATGCATTTCGCTCTAATTAATGATTAGTTTTTTATAAGCTCGACAATTCATCATGTATGTGGATGTCCATCAAACTGTTTGGCATCATCATCATTTGTAATTGGAGTAAGTCATTTGTAATTTGTTAAATGTTATGTTATAACGTATATACTTATACAACCTTTTGCATGAGACGGCAGCGTGAGAGAATGCTGGAAATTCAGACTTCTGAAATAAAGGAGAGAAATTATGAGTTATGCCAATCAACAACCAACATGGTTACAAAAACAAAGCAGCATCGGCGGAGCATTCATTATCAATGGATTGCTTGTCGCAGGATTAATGCTCACCAATCATGTGGCCGAGCCTATTCCAGAGGGAGGTGGCACAACTGTGTTTAATATCCCTACTGAAAAACCCCCCAAAATCATTAAACCCGACATAACGCCGCAAATACCACCCGTAACGGTTCCAGAGCCACCAATTTCTCCGCCAGTGCAAAATTATCGCTATATTGCAGATGCGGTCGATAGAAGGGCGAACACGGCTGCTAGCGGGACGGCAAGTGGAGAAAATATAATATCCGATTTTCCTGCGCCGATTAGCCCAGTAATAGAGCCCATTATCGCACCCATTATCCAAGGCCCCATATTCATTGGAGCGCAAAAAGATCCTAAATATGCGGGCCGCTTTCAACCTATCTACCCTGGAACTTTATTGCGCCAAGAGATTGAAGGCAAAGTAAGGTTAAGCTTTTTGATCGGAACCGATGGGCGGGTAAAATCGGTCAAAATTTTATCTGCATCGCACCCACGTTTTGCGGCGGCTGCGGAAAAGCAAGCGTTACGAAAATGGCGGTTCATTCCCGCAATGCGTGACGGCCAGCCTGTTGAACAATGGCAGACGATAACCGTTTCCTTCAATATAAATTGATAATATTTCATACTCGGTGGGATTAGATCTTATTTATCAAAACTATTTATCAAAACTATTTATCAAAACCATTTATCAATACCATTTATCAATACCATTTATCTCTGGCAATCACAGCACTAGCAAACTATTAACGCATCATGTCTTTTGCAAAAAACATATCCCCGCGCGGCGCATTTGGCGATTTGATGGGCGTATTGCGCGCAAAACAGGATTATAAAGCCCTGTTCTTTCTGGCCGCTGCTGTCCCCCCGCTGTTAATCATAACGATGTTTTTTTTGGATCAAGAACGCCTCAACAAACCGCCTCCGCCAGAGATATTTTATTTCGAAAGCTGGGATAAGAGCCGCAATTATCAAGACATTGTCGCCGATAGAGAGGCTAGGCTGCGCCTGCGCGAAGCATTGTTAGAAGAAAGACGTCAAAAATATATAGCACTCGGCCGTGCATCGGGGATTGATGTTGACAAGATCGACAGAGAAACCGCTGCTGCTCGTGAAAAAGTGGCCCAAAAAAGAGCGGCCTTGGAAAAACAAATCAGAGATAATGCTACCGAACGTCAAAAAGAATTAGAGCGCAAAGATGCACGCATCGAAGAATTATTCAACGATAGTGCGCAATAATCATGGGCGACGTCAGAGCGCATGAAGATTATATGGCAATGGCGATTGCATTATCATATCGTGCACGCGGCAACAGCGGCCCAAACCCCAATGTCGGCTGCGTCATTGTCAGAGACAGCCAGATAGTTGGGCGCGGCTGGACACAAAATTCAGGCCGCCCACACGCCGAAGCAATGGCATTAAAAATGGCAGGAGAAAAAGCCAAAGACGCTGTTATCTATAGCACATTAGAACCCTGTGCCCATACAAGCAATCGCGGCCCAAGCTGCGCAACATCGATAATTAATGCCAAACCTAAGCGCGTCATATGCGCAATTCAAGATCCTGATCCGCGCACCAATGGGCAAGGCTTTGCAAAAATTAAATCCGCAGGCATTGAGGTGATAAATGGCATAGGCTCTGCAAAAGCGCGGATAGCTATGGCAGCCTTTTTGATGCGCAGCGAGCATGGCCGTCCGTACATCACTCTAAAACTCGCCATATCATTGGATGGCTCTATCGCGCTACAAAATGGCACTAGCCAATGGATAACGGGTATAATTGCTCGCAATCACGGGCATTTGCAGCGGGCGCATCATGACGCCATATTGGTCGGCAGAGGTACGCTAAAAGCAGATAAGCCGCGCCTTGATGTGCGCTTAGAGGGATTAGAAGGTCGCTCTCCCATGCGCTATCAATTAGGGTCATCGCCTGCTACATCGGGCTGGGAAAGCCTTACAAATATCGAGGATATAAGCAAAATCCCACATAATAGCCTGTTGGTAGAAGGCGGCGCACAAACCGCTACTGCATTGCTGCGTGCTGAGATGGTCGATAGAATTTTGCTCTATCGCGCGCCAATAATATTGGGCGGAAGATCTTGTTTGAATGATTATGGTTTAGAGCAGCTAGAGGATGCCCATGATATTTGGCAATTGCAAAAAAGGCTGTCACTCGGCAAAGATAGTTTAGAAATATATGAACGTCGCCTCGTATAAACCGCCAAAGATAAGGATATAAAATGTTCACTGGAATAATCACCGATATTGGCACTATATCTGCTATAGAAAATCACGGCGATATGCACATAAAGATTCAATGTGGCTATGATATGAGCAGCGTTGACATTGGCGCGTCTATAGCCTGCAGCGGCGTATGTTTAACGGTGGTCGACAAAGGAAATGATGCGGGCCAAAATTATTTTTCGGTGGACATATCCCAAGAGACTATCAATTGCACCGCCGATCAATGGCACATGGGGGCAAAGCTCAACCTAGAGCGATCCTTAAAAGTCGGTGATGAACTTGGCGGTCATATTGTGTCGGGGCATGTTGATGGCGTCGGTACCATCAGCCACTATGCAAATATCGGCGGATCATGGGCGCTCACGATAAAAGCACCGCCAGAAATTGCGCCTTTTATCGCGCCCAAAGGCTCTATCACCATTAATGGCATTTCATTAACGGTGAACGCGGTGAAAGACGGTGATGGTGGCTGCTCTTTTACGCTCAACATCATCCCGCATACCGCAGAGGTTACAACATTAGCTCATGCCCAAAGCGGCGATAGCGTCAATCTGGAAATAGATGTGTTAGCCCGCTATATGAAACGCATGATGGCGGTAAAAGCATCTTAATCGCCTTGTATAACCACCATAGCGAATAATAAAACGAAGCCAAAGCCCTCTTTTATTATAAATTAAAACGGTAATATTTTGCGTTTCTTGCGGAATTTCATATAGCCCGCATTGATACCAAGCCGCGCACCCACACCCAAACGAATAGGAATGAGCACCACATCGCCGCGCCTTAAATAGCTCGCGTTAAATCCGCCAATCAAATAGGCCGCACCTTCACCCGCAGGATAGCGGCGATATAAATCTTCGCTATCATAGAGGTTATAAACCAATACAAATGTGCTTCCCGCATTAGCCCCTGCATCAAAGCCAATCGATGGGCCGTTCCAATAAACGGGACGTTCCCCTTCTATTTTATGAAATAATGTACCCGAACCATAGCGTAAACCAAAAACCAACGCCCCCCCGCCCTCACGGCCGATAATATAACCATTGGGCTCGCCTTGTTTTTTGAAAATATCTTGAACGATGCTTGCTAAACCCTTAGCGCCTTTACCAAATACGCCTGTCGCCGCCGCCAATACATCATCTTGTTGATAGGTGGTAGAGCGCTGCGCGTCACCAATTGGGTCTGCGGCGGCTGCGCCTGAATCTGACGTAGTTGAATCTGGCGTAGTTGAATCTGACGTAGTTGAATTAGGCGTATTTGTATCGGCTGTGCTTTGGCCCGCTGTGCTTAATTCTGGCGTATGCGCGCCAGCAAGCTCCTTATTGGGCAAGCTGCTTATCTCATCTTTCGATGGCAATTTCTCTTTTGCTTGAGCTTGTACGTCCGCTTTTGATGGCAATTCATTCTCATCGGGGGCTTTTCCAATTACATCATTGGGGTCAACTCGCTCAACTTGCGCGAGCGACGAGCTTAGAGGTGTCGCCGCTAATCCTAATGCCGAGAGGATGAGCATGAATTTTGCTAAAGCTGATTTGGCCATTATATTTCCCTCAATAAAGCCATGGTTTTATTAGATTCAAAATTTTCTCATCAGAAAATAGAGTATCTCTTACCACAAACTTTGTGAAAATACGCGCAGAGTGGAACGCTCTACAATGAACGGGCGGCAGAATGAGTCTTATTCGCGTTCAAACGAATCATTTTGCTGTTTTTCCCAGACATTGGCGTTGATTCTAAGATTAAGCAGCGGGTTTGAATGAAAATAAACCCCTATTTTAACGCATGAAACCGCACCAAAATTGCACTATTCCATCAAAGTCACGGAAATTTTATCTTTGATGCGAATATATTATTGCAGCTTAGGTCAAGCCTCGCTATACGGCCTGCTTAGCCAATATGCGCGTGGACACGTGGGTGAGCGGCTGAAACCACCTCCTTGCTAAGGAGACAAGGGCCTCACGGTCCTTCGAGGGTTCGAATCCCTCCGTGTCCTCCATCTCCCAATTTCATCTCAAACCCATCAAATCCACAGCCGTCATATCGACAGCGGATAATTTCCACCCCAATCCATCGCGCTGAAATATCAGTATGGGGCTTTTATCATCATTGGGGTTGGACAGGCGAAACTCGGAGAGACTAACGCGCTCAATCGCCCACGCATCATATTTACCATTGGCTCTATTTTGACCTTCTTTAGCAACAAGATTTCCTCTTTGCTCTGTTGTATCTTTTGTTATTTTTACCATCTGAGCGATTCCATCTGGCGTCATCATATTATCGAGCATCTCATCCATGATGCGATCTGCCAGCGCTATCCCCGCTGCCTCTATAAAAGGATTGCGCGCGGCTTGCGCATTCAACTTGGACTTAAATTCGCTTTTGATAGAATTACGCAGCGCAGGAAAATTCACATGATTTTCTATACCATCAACATCGCCCGCCGCCGCCGCATCGCGCAATCCAGAGAGCGAATAATAAGGCGATGCCGCATACCATCCCCCGAAAATAAGCGTCAATGCGAGAAGAATTGCAACACTATATTTCATAGCTTTTGCCTTTCAATATATCAGCAATATGATGATATTTCACCCCTGAGTCAAATAGGGCTAACAATGTCTCTGATAGACATAAAAAAGGAGGCATGAAGCCCCCTAAATTATATAATGTTTATATCGCAATTATGAGAAGAATAGTCCGCCATTAATGTCGATATTCGTACCTGTGATGAAGGATGCTTCATCAGAAGCTAGATAGGCTGTTGCATCGGCAGTTTCTTCTGCACCGCCTTGACGGCGCAGCGGCGTAGCATTGGCAACATTTTCGCGCACGGCATCGGCGGTGAATATATCATGGAAGCTTGTTGCAATCATGCCAGGGCATAGAGAGTTACAACGGATGCCTTTCGGGCCAAGCTCTTTGGCCATAGCGCGCGTAAATGTCATCACAGCACCTTTTGATGTAGCATATGCGCTCGCACCTGGCCCGCCGCCATCGCGCCCTGCAAGCGATGCAAAGTTAATGATTGAGCCGCCTTTTTTCATGTGCGGGACAACGGCTTGCGTCGCAAGAAATGTTGATGTCACATTTAAGCGCATGACCCATTCAAAAAAGTCTGCATCCATTTCAGCAAGACCTTTGCGTTCAACCAAACCACCAACAACATTGACCAAAATGTGGATTTGCTCGCCAAATTCGGCTTGTGCCGCCGCAACCAATGCCGCCACATCGTCGGCTTTGGTCATATCGCCTTTGACAGAGATAGCAGTACCACCGGCAGCTTTAATTTCTGCCAGCGTTTCATTGGCTTGCTCTTCATTGTTGCAATAATTGACAACAATTTTTGCACCTTCTTTTGCAAGTTTAACCGATACAGCGCGACCAATATCGCGGCTGCCGCCAGTTACGATTGCAATTTTATCCTTTAATTTAGTCATATTTTTTCCTGTTTCTAAGTTTTTTTTAAGTTATAATTTTTTTAGGTTTTTGGTTTGAGTGGCTTTATGTCTGTGCAGAAAATAAACACAGATAATACCGTGAAAATAGCTAATCCTGCTCCCACTGCGAATGCAGGGCCATAGCTATCAACGGTTATGATTGGTATCAAGAAGTTCAACAATACCACTGCTAGTTTCGCAGCCGTGCCAGCATAACCCGCAAGCGTAGCAACAGATTTACCGCTGTAATAATCACTGGGTAATGTTTGAATATTACCCACAGCCGTTTGGAAACCAAATAAAATAGCCGCCATTAATAATACCGCTACCAAAGGCGTTGCCGCTTCTCTGGTCAGTAGCAAAGACACCAGCATGATGAGACCACCAAGCGTAATTACAAATTTACGGGATGTGTTGACGCTCCAACCTGATTTAATTCTGTTTTGTGCCAATAATCCGCCAAACCATGCCCCGAACATAGCACCCACATAAGGCACCCATGCGTATAGACCAATTTCTTTTACCCCAAATCCATAGGTTTCGGAGAGATATAATGGCAACCAACCAACGAACAGCCACCAAATTGGATCCAAGAAGAAAGACGCTAGAATAACGCCCCAACTCTCTTTGCGCGATAATATTTCACCTGAACCGGGCGCATAGCTAGCAACCTCATTAGTCTCGGTATCTTTTTGACCCGTGAGAATATAATTTCTCTCGCTCTCTGACACCCAAGGGTGCGTGTCTGGGCCAGATTTATAAACAATCAACCACGGGACAAGCCATAGGAATCCTAGAGCACCAATGGCAATAAACACCGCCTGCCATGATCCCAAAAATACGAACAGATACGCAATGAATAAGGGTGAAACGATACCGCCGATGGCTGCACCAGAGTTAAATATACCCTGTGCCAGTGCGCGTTCTTTGATAGGAAACCATTCCGCATTGGCCTTCGTCGCACCAGGCCAGTTGCCTGCTTCAGAGACCCCTAATATCGCTCTGAAGATAGCAAAACTTGTTAAACCGCCTGCTACTGCGTGCAGCATAGTAGCCCCCGACCAAACTACAATTGAAAGTACGAAACCAAGGCGTGTTCCGATCCAATCAAAAATCTTGCCAAAGATGGTTTGTCCGAAAGCATAAGCAAAGGTAAAGATATTCAATATGATCGCATAATCTTCTTTGGTCATACCCAAGTCTTCGGAAATCTCGGGCCAGAGAAATCCAAGTGCACCGCGATCAATATAATTGATAATAGTAGCTAATGCGACAAGGCTTACTATTCCCCAACGGAACATTCCAATGTCGAGAAATCCGCTTATCTTTTTTCCTACGCCATCCATATTAATTCTCTCCCTCTTTTGCGCCATTTGACAATGCTACTGATGCCGCAAATCCGCTCCATTTTATTATTGTGTTGTTGAAGTTTACTTCATGCTTTTTATTGGAATCTGGGTCATAGGAAACCGCAAAGGCCGTTTTTGCCCCGGCCAAAGTTTCAATGATCATAATATCATTCCCATCTATGCTCTCAAACAATAGCGATTTAATCTGACTATCGCTATTGACCGTTTGCTCGGCTGCACCATCGGACAGGCCGTGCCGCTCTAATATGCTCGCAAATACAGTGTTCTGGCCATTACGCCGCGCCATAATAATCGGTTCACGCCGCAAATTGAAATTGGGATCATTGGCCCCGCTTTCAGCCAATATCAACTGCGTATTTTGTGCACCTGCCATACGGTATGTATAAAAACGATCGCCAAGCAACCACGTTACAAAAGCATTATTTTCATTGGGCCTGCCAATCGCATCGACCCAAATATGCTGATAGCCATTTGCACCGCCAAGCACAGGCCGAGTCGTTACATTTTTAGCCGTATCGAAACCAAGGCGGGTGATATGGCCGCTATAATGTAAGGGAAGATCATATTGATGCGCCGCTGCTGATTCGGCACGAAATATATCGACGACAATTGGATGCTCTAAACCAGCAACATCAATGGATGCCATAGTGCGCGTCATCTTTACACCATCATAAGCACTATCAATCAGCGCACTGCTTATTTGTGCGCCTTTTACATCGCTAAAATAAAGCTGCTGTGGTGCGAAATTCTCGGCTACGCTTAACTGGCCACCAAAATGACTAGCCCCATCAACCACCAATGTATTATGGGCCACGCTTTGTTTACCCCATGTGGTATTTTCGGGCAGATAAATTCCGCCTTCTTTGGCCTCTATATTCAGAAAACGCACCGCACCATAGTCACGGACAATCTCGTTACCATTGTCATAAAACTGCCAACCAAGCTTATCAAAATGCCCATGACCCAGCCCTTGGGAGCTATTTTTAATAACCATCACGCTCGATTTTGGGCCTATGCCGTCGCGTATCACCGCCACCGCACCTTGATCGCCCGCTGGGCCATCGCGCAATAATATGCTCTTAAATGGGAAAGGCTTTGCTTTGCCAGCAGCCAGATCATCCGATATTTTTTGCCCTGCTGGGGTTAGGACGGTGCGGCCTTGGCCCTTTGCAATCGATAATAATGCTGGATCGCCCGTTTTGTTATAAGCAATTGAAATGCCTTGATACAGCTCTTCGGTATTCAGGCTCTTATCGCGTATCGCGTCATTGAACGGAAAGAAATATCCGCCATAGGTTAATTGCACCGTCGTGGTTAGAGCTTTAAGTAAAATACCATCGCGATGTTCAAATATTGTCTTATCGGGGTCATTGCGTTCAATTGCATCGGCAAAAACCATGAAAGGCATCAGCGCATAGCGTTGATAATAGGGTCCTTCGCCATAATAGCCCTCGGGTGAAAATAATAAATCGGTTTGCTTGATAAAACCAACTTTGCCGCTTTTATCGCTGCCGTATAAGGCGCGATCCACCATATCTTGGTCGCCAAGCACATAGCCTGTCATCCCGACGCCAGCGGTTGCCCATGTCGCATGATTATGAATACGATCAAACGTCGCTTGCGATTCCACCGATAGAAATTCGACAGCAGGGCGAAATAATTGATCGTCAATGATTTTGCGATCTTCCTCATCCAATTCATCGCGGATATATTCATAGCCTTGAATACTATTGACCAACCAAACAGCATCGTTCAGCACTTGCCAAAATATCTTGCCGTAATTTTGCTTCTTTTTGGCAGGGTGCGGCCCTAATGTAGGATAGAGCTTTGCATACCCCAGCAGCATGTCTCGGACATAATCTTTATATTTTATGTCGCCAGTAATTTGATATAGTTGGCCGCCCTGATACATCGCCTTATAATTGCGCTTATGCTGTTCATGCGTATATCCGCCGCCAGGGTCTTTTGGTATGGGGATGACAATAGCCTCAGCCATCATCTCGGCTAAAAAGGCTTCTGAACGGGCTTGCTCACATTCGAATAATGTAGCATCACAGCGCGCATCTGCGCTTGCCAAACCATCATTTGATTCAATTTTTTTACACCCCGATAAGGGGAGTGCAAGCGCGATTGCGCTCACCGCTAAGAGAGTGGATATTCTCATTTTCCCTCTCCCTCAACATAGGCATTATCGCTTAATATCACGCGCGGCTCGCCTTCATAATTAAGCTCGGAAATCATCACCCTTGGTGTAGAAACAAATTTATTGTCGGCAATCCGCGTTTGGGGCCGACCGACCGTATGATTGACCACGATAGGCGCCGATGAAATAAATTTATTGTCCAAAATTTTGGTATATTGTGCGCCGTGCAGCATTATCGCGCTTTTGCTATCATTATTTTTGCCCAATCCAACATTGACCAACCTACTGTCTTTCAAATTAAAGTGCGGGCCAAATGTGCTTTCATCACGCCCGCCGCGATATAGATTGACTATCGGGCCACCGATATTTTGAAAATTAGAATCCTTAATTTCGACATATTCGGCGTTATATTGGCCATAATCCTCGGTTTCTGAAGTCGCCAACAATATAGAGCCGCTAATATCGCTAAATTGGCTATCCTTAATGGTGATCCGATCAGCGAAAGTGCTTTTACCCAATTTGATGACATCAAAAAATTTATTCACCGATAGGTTAGAAATTTGCACGCGGTTCAATTCAATTAGAAAATTACTCTGTATGGGATAGGATGTTGTGCGAATGAGCGCATTACCAACAGAATCGGGTGCCAATGCGCCATCAATGGTCAATCCCTCCAAACGCAAACTACCACCCTCGGCTATTTCAAACAAAGATGGGCGATCAAATACTATCTTTGTTTGACCGCTTCCTTTTAAGGTAATCGCTTTATCGATCGCGAGGGTAATATTGACGATATATTCGCCATCGCCTAATGCAATAACGTCCCCAGCCTTAGCATGAGCAATCGCTTTTTCAATCACCCCTTCGCTGGGCGCGATGGCCAGAGTAGAACCGCCCGAAAATAGGCTGCCCGCAGCAGGCTTCTCATACCAAGATGCCCCTACTTCTTCTTTTGTGATAGGCTGTAAATCGCGCGGTACGCCATATTTTGAAAATTGAGAAGCGCGCGGATAAAGCAATCCATTTTTAGCGCGCACCAATTGAGCTTTGATCGTTTTAATGCCATCGGGATGGTTCGCATGAGCCGCCCCGATACGGGCATTTTCAGCAAATTTAATCCCGCTAATATCATCTTGAATCCGAAATATAGGGCCTGCATCGCCGCCCGTAATCAAATTAGCGCGCATCACACTGTCAATCGGTGCAGCACTACGCTCAGCATCCGCACCACCAGCCAATGTTATAAAATCACTATTATAAATGCTATTACCAACAATCTGCGCATCCGACACTTGGACATAACGATTGACGGGCGAATTTGGCACACCGTTCATAACCGTTAATGCGCTTGCAAAACCACTACCGCGCAAGCCTTCCATATAATTATGACGCACTATCTGCCCTTTGTTAATGATGCGTATGCCGCCCGTATGGTCCTTGCCATTGCCCAAAAATATGTTGCGTTCCACCAGATTATTATCGCCGTGGCGCAATGTTAATGTACCGCTACTTTCAAAAAACACATTGCCGCGCAAGATATTACCGCCCGATTTAGCAGAGATAATCTCAACCTCTCCGTCGCAGCGGTCGAAAAAATTATTCTCTACTATGGTGCTGGAATCATATTGAGCAAATTTGCTCGTCCCGATCCGCAATGTTTCCCCGCCATTTGAACCCAAAACAGGGCGCGGGCCAAAATAATTATGGTCTATCCGATGGTTATTCTCTCGGCTGTCAGCACTATTTAATCGCACCGCAAGCGTGACGCCTTTGTTGCTTTTGCCGACCAAATTATTATGGTCAAATCTGTTATTTTGACCATAAATACCAACCCAATAATCATTATCAAAGCGATCTGGTTTGTTAAAATGGTCAACCACTACCTGCGTGATACGGCTGTTGAATGCTAATGTATTAATATTGCGGCGAAACGAAATAACCTCACCCGAAGGGCTATAACCATCGCGGAATATCAAACCAGAAACTATTATATAATGCCCTCCAATACGCAAATTGGACTGACCAGAAATTACCACCTTGCCCGGCGTTTGCGCTTGCAAACGTATTGGATTATCTGCTGTTCCTATTGCATCAAGCGTGATTTCAAAATCTTGCCAGACACCATTAGATAAAATGATAGTGTCGCCAGCTTGCAGCTTTTTTTCTGCTGCAAAATAATCGTCTTGATTGTCAACAAAATAGTCTGCTGCAGAGGCGGGAATCATCGATAACCATAGACATAAAATTACGCCACATGCCCGTTGTAACATTTCACTCTCCATACCCAGTGTATAGATAGTCGTTATAAGCCAAAGCCAATGGGTGTCAACCAATTGACTCTACCAATTTCATTATATTTAATACCAATTAGAAATGGCGAAATATTACATCCGCGTGATCGCCAAAAAACGCTCACGACTAGCATTGGCTTGCTCATGCACCTTCTCAAGAGCTTGCTTTTCCGAAACATCTAACATGGCTTCAATAAGCCTGCGAAAATGACCCCGCATTGCCTGTCTCGCGGCCATTGGATTACGCGCCTTGAGCGCATCATAAATTTCTCTATGCTCTTTAACGCGGCTCGTAGCATCCACTTCACAAACCGATTCATAGGCAGTCTTGATTTCCGATATTTCTGAACGCATTTTCCATAGCGATTTAATAATATAGACAATCGCTGAATTACCTGTGGCTTCGGCAATAGTTATATGAAATTCATTATCAGCCGCCGTGGCTATGGTGCCATCATCAGAGGCCATATCACCGATCAACTCATCTAGTTTTTGCAAACCCCTATCGCTGATATTTTGCGCCGCCAGCGCCGCCGCTTCTGATTCGACCATAGAGCGCGCCTCGGTTAATTCAAAAGCACTTATATCGTGCGTCTCTGGTGAATTTGATGGCTGCTCTTTAGAGACATAGACGCCCGAGCCAGTTCTTATTTCAATCAAGCCTTTTGCTTGCAATGCAATCTCTGCTTCTCTGACGGTTACGCGGCTCACGCCAAATCGTTCTGATAATTCCCGCTCGCTTGGCAAGCGGGCACCTGGCAAGAAAACGCCTCCCTTGATAAGATCTGTGATTTTATCAGCAATGTCGTGATAAAGTCGTTTCTCAGTCATGTGACTTAACCTTAAAGATAATTTAATTAATTTCCTTAATTATGATAAGCAACTATTTTAATTTGTCGATCTAAATATTGAGGCAGATCGATTGATAAACCGACCTGCACCATATTAGAACATATTTTGCTCTTAAAATTTAACTTTTACGCCTGCAAAATAGCGCGGCCCATACACTTGAACGGCACCAAGGTCTTCTAAGGTTCCGCGCGAGTTGACACGCGGTTCATTAAATAAGTTAATGCCTTCCAAAGTTAGGCGAATATTTTTATTCACTTTATAAGCAATACGCGCTTCATAAACGCCAGTATCTTGAACGTAACGAATACGGCCTGGCGTGTTCACAAATTGCTGAAAATAGTCGCTACGATATTTATAAACCCCTTGGAAGTCAAAGCCACCAAGCTGATAATAAATTTGCGCGGAAAGCACATGTTTAGAGAGACCAAAAATCTCTGATGGTGGTATCAGAGCATTGCTTACACGCGTCGTGCCGTCATCATTAACCGAAGTAATCGCACCAAGCGTATCATCTTGAAACTCAAAATCAGATGTCGAAAAATTATAACTTAACTTAAAACCTAAGCCATCAAACGGCGCAGGTAAATAGCTGAAGCGGTGAGACGCGGTAGCCTCGATACCAAAAATAGAACTATTTTCATCAGAGGTTTGAACAGTGGTTACTATTGTATCCAAATTTTGTGCAACACCATTATCATCAATAACGGTGAAAATTTCATTCTGGCCCACCGTCTCAAAACCGCCATTGAAGCTTTTATAATAAGCACCAACCGCCAATATTGTATCCGCATTAGGATACCATTCTATTGCAGCATCAACATTCCAAGACAATAATGGATTGGTAAATGGATTGCCCAGAGCATTGGCCGTACCAATGGCGTTGGACAGATCAAAAATTTCATCGCTTTCATCGGTTGCATTAAATGAACGCCCAAACCCTAAACTTGATGGATCGGGTCGCGATAATGCCCGATAAACGCCAAAGCGAACCAAGACATCATCGTCTACATCAGCGGTTAAATTGAAGCTTGGCAGAGCTTCGGTATAAGAACCACCCCCAGAAATGGGCGACAATGTGCTGGTATCTTCGCTTATTATAAGCTCTCCATTAGGCCCGCTTGCCATTGCAGTAATAGTGCCTCTAAAGCTATTTGATTCCACATCGCTGTGAATAATGCGGACACCTAAATTACCACGAACAGGCAATGACCCTAAATCGCCAGCAAAATTAGCCTGAACATATCCAGCCCATGTTTCTTCGCTAACATCATTATTCGATATTGAATCAAAAGAACCGTCTGGGAAAATAGGAACACCATTTTCATCAAAAGTAATACGGCCCGTTTGGTCTATACTTTCAAAAGTTCTTAACAAACATAATGCGTCAAATGTAGCAAATGAATTGCTCGTCCCGATGATATTACCACTTCCATCAACATTGGTGAATAACGGCACCCCATTAGAAACAGAGCTTAGGAAACCGCTCTCTGGAAAAGCTGTCCGACACGCCAAATTCCCTTGAGTAAGAGCATTATTGGGATCGCTATCTCCTGAGGTATTATCAATATCAGTGAAAGTAATCTCTATTCGGTTAGGCCCAGAGCCACCCGCAGTATCCCGATATATTAGATCTTGATAACGCACACCTGCTTCCACAGAAGATATAAAACCATCAAATATATATTCAAGATCGCCTCGTGCAGAAAATATGCTGTTAAAACGGTCTTGGTCAAGATCGATCCTTGCGCGCGGGTCGCCCGCAAATAATTCAGGGTTATTAACATCAAAATTTTGCAAAATGAAATTAAATATATCAGAGCCATTTTGACGCACTTGAACCGCAGCTTCGACGCGATCATCCTGCGTACTGCCATCGCTCTCTCTGCCGTCGGTATAAACATCGTCATTACCAAAGATGTCACGATTATCTTCGGTTCTTTGGCGAATTTGAACCTGCGTCTCTGTCCGTGTGGTTTCAGAATAAGAAAAATCGGCCGATAATTTTAGACGGTCAGTCGCCTGCACTTCAATCTGTAAACCCGTGCCATAATATTCTTCATCGCGCTGCACAAATTCGCTAGCAGCCTCTAAACGCGACTCCGTTGTGAACTGCTGTAATTCACCATTGGGGCCAGTGATTAAGTCAAAATCAAGACGATTAGGATCGCCTGGCCCATCGATGCGGCGCGCTTCTGATAATATTAAATCATTACGGCGCTCGGTAAAAATTCGATCCGAATATTGAAAATCAAAATTAATGTTAATATCGCTATTTGGAGCTAATTGCAGCGCACCAAAAAAGGCATCGCGATTATCATTTGTAATATTTTGGCGGAACGCATAGCTATTACGCGCAATCACAAAACCATCTGTCACCGTACCATCGCGCAAGCCTGCGATTGTGCTGCTACTCGTATCGCAATTACCATCATCAAACACACCATCGCTGGTATTTGTAGGATCAAGCACACAAGCACGAATAGTATTGCTAACATTGGCTTCTTGCTCTGGATTGGTCGTTACATTATGCTGATACCCTAGGGCAATACCGACCTCACCTTCGCCAATCTTAAATTGGTCGATATAGCTTATAGTGCCGCGATAGCCCAAATCTCTGAAGCGTTGATCGCTCGCAATATCATTATTATCGGGGTTATAATTAAGCTTAAATTGCCCTTGTAATTGACGCTCACCAACGTCGAGAGGCCTTGCGGTCTCAAGTTGAATTTGCCCCGCAACACCGCCCTCAATTAAGCTGGCGGATTGCGTTTTATAAATAGCGACTTTGTTAAATAATTCCGAGGGGAATTGGCTAAAATTTACAGAGCGGTCGCCGCTGCCATTGGTCGCCAAACGTCCGTTAATAGTCGTTGAACTCAAAAATGGCCCAAGTCCGCGAATAGAGATTTCTGTTGCCCCGCCTTGTTCACGGTGCGATGAGGCCCCTGTCAATGTCTCCAAAGCTTCACCGATTGATAAAGCGGGCAAATCACCAATTTCATCCGCCGATAAAGCATCAACGATCAAATCATCGCGGCGTTTAATGTCGATAGAGTCTTGTATGGTCGCCCTGATACCCTCAACAATGATAATATCGTCCTCTGCTTGTTCTGGAGCCTCTTGATTCTCAGCCTCCTGTGCTGTCGCGGGCTGCGCCAAAAGAGCGATGGCACTGCTGCCGATCAATATTGTTGTAAGATGTTTGAATTTAGAGCTTCCACAGCCCATAGGTGCAATTAAACGCATAATATCCTCCTCCCAAAAGATTTTAACATTAGCCAAATCTTGGCGATGGCTTACAATATTGTCAACAAATATTATACCTTTTTGTGATTAAACTCCATACCAATAGATTATACCAAATTTCTTTTACTCGAAATTTCCTATATCATGGCCCACCCGTTTGATTGATTATTGCCCGTTTGATTGATTATTGATGGTGTGTGAGCCTATAATTATAGCTTTTATCTGTTGGATAAATAATGGGTGGTTATTGAGCCTTGGTTGCCAGCGGCCAAGCACGGCCCTGTTAAGGCAAGTGGCTGGCGGGTTTTGAGCGGGATATTCTATATCTTGCGTGCACCTTGGCGCGATTTGCGTCATACCAGGCAAGAATAATGCGCGCTATCTCGTCGCCAATGACAAAAACCTCCATGCCATGCGCAACATTGTCCAGCGTGTTTTCGGGATAATCATTCTCCCCAATGATTATCTATTCCGCAGCATTTTGTAAAATGAAAGACAGGCCAAAGCTTTCAACACGATTTGAAAAATACGCCCAAAACTTTATGGCAATGCTGCATCTCTTAGCTATTAAATTCTGGCTAAATTGAATGTGCATCCTGATAGAAGCTGGCCTTAATATCTTTATCTTATAGACTAGTGCCTTTATCTAATATTTTAATGGCTTTATCTAATAAGCTGATGCTTGTGCGATACATTTGACGCTAGTGCGAAAATATAGTAAAATTTTGTATCGTATTGGTCGACAAATATGATAGAGTGGTAATAGTAAGTATTTTTATGCAATTAATTAGATTTAATTATTGCTGTGATTGGGAAAGTTATGGGTGAATCATGATCTTTGGATTTGGGCCATTTCAACTTGATATTCAACGCGCTGTTCTTCGGAAGGATGGAGAGCGTATAAATGTTGAACCCCAAATTCTATCTCTGCTGGAGTTACTTGTCAGTCGCCACGGAGAGATGGTATCGCGTGATGATATTGTAGAATTTGTCTGGAAAGGGCGGGCAATTTCGCAAAGTGCGATAGACAGTCGTATTCGGTCAGCGCGTAAAGTGATCGGCGATGATGGCAGACGCCAAAGGCTCATAAAAACATATACGCATCAAGGCTTTAAATTTGTTGGTGCCGTTGAAGAAATGGAAGTCTGCCCACTTATCGAAGCGCAAAATAAACAAAATAATGAAGAGCCTTTAAAGGCCAATCGCAAATTCCCAGTTAAAATTCTAGCCGCACTATTATTTTTAACTATAATGGGGGTGATTTTAATCGGCTATCAATTGATGCAAGCTAATAGCTTGTTCAGCGGAACAGAAACGACGAACGTTGCCGATAATGCAGAGCGGCCAGTCAACCGGCGGTCTATCGCAGTTTTTCCTGCTAAATTTGATGACCCTGAATTGGATACGACCAAATTTTCTATTGGTATGGCAGAAGAAACAATCTCTTTTTTGGGGGGCGTACAGGGGATAAATGTCGTCTCCCGTCAGGCTTCTTTTGCTGTGGGCCGCAAAAATCTGTCGGCATCAGAATTGATAGAAGCATTACAGATTGATTATCGTGTTGAAAATACATGCGAATTATACAATGGTATATTATCAGTGTCTGTCCAACTTATCGGCTCTGAAAATGAAAATGTGCTCTGGGCAAAACGTTATGATATTCCAGCATCAACATTAGATATGCAGCAAGCACAAATTGATATTGCAAAAAATGTATCGCTCAATGTCGCTAATGCTTTGGGGGCGTCTGCTAGTTCTTTCTCACCAACCATAATCGCGGCTGAATCTTATAAACTATTTTCGCAAGGCCAAGATTTGTTAGAAAAAGGGACGAGAGCAGACATAGAAGAAGCGATTAAAAAATTTCGCAATGTCATAGCGGTGGAACCAGAATATATGCTGGCCTATGCGCGCCTGTTTGATAGCTATTGGGAAGGCTGGATATATGCAGGTTTTTCTATAGATGTTAGTATGCCCGAAATGCAAAAAATAGTCCGGCAAATGAAAGCTCTGGGCCCAAATACGCCAGAAGCTCTGACGGCTGAAGCTATGCTATTGCAAGTCGATGGCCAAGATTTTACGGCAGAGAAAGCCATAGATTTATTTGATCGAGCGATTGCAGCCAACCCAAATTATGCGCTGGCGCATAAAGAACGCGCTAATGCATATTCAGAGTCAGGACGTCCAAAAGAAGAGATAGCGGCTTTTGAGGATGCTTTGAAGATCGATCCCGTTGATCCCGATATTATGGCGGGCTTGAGCTGGGCTCATTTTCAATCCAATGATCTTGCTTCAGCGAATGCGATTGCCAGACGAAATATCAGATGGAATCCAGATAGTGTGATTGCAAAAACGGCACTAGCGCGCATATTATTACACACATCAGATATTGAAAAATCCGCAGAGATATTGTATAAGGTTTTAGCCGAGCAGCCTGGCAGCTACGCCGCTAAATATAATCTGCACCAACTTCACAAACGTTTGGGAAATTACAAAGCTGCGATCCATTATGCCCCCATGGATACGATGCGGGACTATGCTAGCGTACTCAGCGGAGATATAAAATTACCAGAACAATATTCGGCTACCTTACCTGAATATTATGCATCGCAACAAGTATACTATATGCTTGGTGATAATGAGCCTTTATATAAATATCTTAAGAACTATAAAGCCGCTTCTTACATTTTTAAAGCTGATTATAAAATACCTCTAACGGATATGCCAAGGACTATTTCCGAGGTCGATGTATTACGAAAATATAAAGATAAACTTGCGGACAAAGTTTTGCAGAAGCTTGTAACATATTTTAAAGGGTATGAAGTAACCGATTGCAAAGTATCGCCCGAATGCGTTGGCATGATGGGGCTTTATATCCTGCAAGGCGATATGGATGCCGCCATATCAATATTAAAGCGTGCCAATGAAGCAGGATTTATATTTATAGATATTTTTGAGATACCTATCTTTGCCACCCTGAAAAACCATCCAGACTATAATGCCGAATGGCAGCGCATGGATGCTCGCGCTAAAATATTGCGCCAACGTTTTTCTGATGTGCCCCAAAAATAAGAGAATGCATATATAATTATTAAGCCCTAACCTTAGGAGGCTGATAGAGCAATGACACGCTATATATATTGAAGGTTAGAATTAAGCGAATATGCCTTTGCCCATCTCAAAACTTCCTTCCCTCAACTCCCCTGCTCTCAAAACCGCCTGATATGCCTTTTACGATAAAAACTGGGCAGAGAAAATGGCTATTGTTATACCAGCACGCCTCTAAAAAATGCGCCCAACAATGTATGAAATGGTCGAAACCCAAAATAAGTAACCCAAAATACATTGCGCTGGCCGCACGCGCTAAGATCAGAAGATTAACCCAGCTTCGCAGCATTTGGATGCAAAGAATCGTCTATCTAAAGATAATATTGCACCATAAAATTCGCCTTTAGAGCGATATTTGACGCGAAGCCAGATCAATGTTTTCAGCTTTGATACCCAACAGCAATAAGCCGATAGGTTTGATTATATGGAATATATCTATCCAACGCATAGCTATTTTTTGAAGCTCCTAAATTACCCAATATGATTGGTTGGACTAAGATATATTATATGAACCACAATGTATCAAAAATATATAGTCTGTGCTAAATATTAGAATAATTAACCCCCGTTCTCGGAGCAACCTTATGATTAAAAAGAGTTTAATAGCATTATTATACGCCTTCATCGCCACACTATCTATACCATTATCTGCTCAGGCAGCACCCCCATCATATGGTTATGAAACAGTGGATGATGTTAAGATTTTCTACCGAGAAGCAGGCGATCCAGATAATCCCACATTGGTTTTATTGCATGGCTTCCCAAGTTCATCGCACCAATATCGAGAACTTATTGCTAAATTAAGCGATGAGTATCATTTGATTGCCCCTGATTATCCTGGTTTTGGTGCCAGTGATTTTCCGTCATCCAAAGCATATGATTATTCCTTTGATACGATCGCGGGAACGATAGATGAATTTCTTAACCAAAAAGATATTAAAAAATATTCTCTTTTCTTGCATGACTATGGCGCAGCTATTGGCATGCGCATCGCGACCAAACATCCGCAGCGCATCGAGTCACTCATTATTCAAAATGGAAATCTTTACGAAGCTGGACTCAATAAAGAAACATGGGCACCGATTATGAAACTCTGGGAAACTGGACGAGGTAATCAAGAATTGGAGCAAGCTATTGCAAGCAATGTTTTTGGTTTAGAAGGGCTGAAATGGCAATATACGCATGGTACACGCAATCCCAATGCTATCTTACCAGATAATTGGCTCTTGGATTATCAGGCACTCTCGCGGCCTGGACAACATGATATGCAGCTAGGTTTATTCTATGATTATCGTAATAATGTCGCAAAATATTCCGATTGGCAGGCATATTTAAAAGAATATCAGCCGCCTGTTCTATTGGTTTGGGCAAAGAATGACGCTTTCTTTCCAGTATCTGGTGCTGAACCGTTCAAACAAGACGTCGAAGATTTAGACTATAATATTCTGGATACGGGACATTTCGCCCTCGAAGAGGATGCAGAACTTATAGCGGATAAAATCGATGCCTTCTTGTCAAAACGTATCAATAAATAAAGGATATAATTTTTAATCCTTGACCTCTTTTGTAGATAAAAAGCTATAGCCAAATGCTTGGTTATAGCTTTTTTGTTTGAGGCTTAGTGTCTTGTAAAATATATAATAAAAGCGAATAAAATTGTCCCAAATCATAGCCTATTAAAGGCACGGGCGCAGCGTCAAAATGGCACTAATATAAAGTGGAAAATGCTGACGGTTATGCTTATGACCTCTCCCAGAAGAAGAACTTCGCCTGAGGTTGCAGCCATTAAGCCATGAGCCATTATGTTGATGGCAAGATTGGCTCGAATTTAAGAGAGTGAAAGCCTATTAATGGCTTGATGAGCTGCGCGCTGGCCAGCCATAATAGCCCCTTCGATAAGACCGCCATGCTCTTCACTGGTTTCAGTGCCAGCAAAAAAGAGACGATTATCAAACCAACCTTGGCTAAGAAGAGGCTCGCCATAAGGTGGGTGATACCCTATTTCTATCTGGTCTCTTTCTGCGGCTGTAAACTTTTCTTGAGCCCAATCTTGAAGATGAAAACTCTCTGGATTTGCAGCAGCACTGCCAAATAATCTCACCAAATGATCGATACAGTCTTGCTGTAAAGTCAGAGCGCGTTGCTGGCGAACCGTCGCAGGCCAAGCAATAAAAGCGAATAAGGCATATAGCCCATCAGATTCACTGCTCTGATCCGCTATCTCTAATAGGGGGCCAACATGGCTAACAGCCGACCCCGACAGTCCATCATCGCGCCAAAAAGGATGTGAATAGCGTATGAGCACTTTCGCATGCGAAGCCATCCAAGTTGGCCAACGGCCCAGCGCATCCACAAGCTTTTGAGGTAACGGCGGGGTAAACTCACAATCATGTAACAAGAGCCCTGGGACGGTGGAAATCACAGCTTTAGCTGAAAATGAACGTTTTGATTCTGTTGTCAGTCTGATATTTTCTTCTATATTTACCGTATCAACAGCGCAATTTAGTTCAATACTGTCCTCTGGCAGGTCATCCGCGAGTGCCTTGGTAAGTGACTGCATACCATCTTTGAGACGTACAGCATCGCTATAACGTTTTGGATATTGCCCACGCCTTATTTCATTGGCCCGTTCGAGGAGAAAGTCACCATTTTCATATTGTGCCAATGTATCGATATTATGAGTCGCGATTAGCGTTCGAATCTGGGGTTGATACTGCGGCCAAACCCAGGCTGGGCCTGCCTCCAGATAGCCTGCCCCCGATTTGACGCTATACGCCCGCCCGCCTATGCGGTTGCGCGCCTCAAGAACTTTGAAACTAAGCTGACGATCGTGCACATGCTTTGCGGCTATTAACCCGCTAATGCCAGCGCCAATGATGAGAACATCTGTTGTCATATATTATGACATAACGCTGCGGGTGTTACCACAAATTTTATAGAACCCGATTTACGCCATATTTTTGTGTCAGCCTCTCTATCATCTGCCTCAAAAAGTCCTGATTTAACGCTGCGGCATTTTTGAAAATCAGCATTCTGTGTCACCACTATCTCCTAAAATTATTCTATGGTTAATTAATTGAGACTAAGTTCAATTTGCTTCAAGCTGCCAGTCATAGTTTTGTTCGACTTTATGTTATATGGTTTACGATGAGTTTGGGGCGAATGCGCTCGATTTTTGAGCCATGATAGGCCCGTAAAATTTGAGGTCAGTATAAACATCGTTAAAAGTATAAATTGGTTTATAGCAGTTGCCATAATCAACATGGCTGCTACATTAGCTTCATTTACACCAAGACCAGGTATAGTCAATATTACACTAACAAAGACTAGCTCTCCGCTAAAAGGGGATTTTTTTGAGAGTGCAAAAAAAACGGCGAAAAGAAGCCATATCGATACCTCCGTGCCAGGCATTGCTATATTCCATTGAGATATTTGAACCGCTAAGATCATAATGGCTTTTAATCCATATACTCCAGCTATGCCAATGGCGGTGCGCATCGATAGGCGTGTAAGTTTCCTAAAAAAGATAATCATTAATGCGCAAAGTCCAACGCATAATAATGCTGCGCCGCCAACATTTTTGGGGGAGGTCGAGGTGTAGCCCATTAGAGCATCGGACTGGCCCATAAGGACGGCCAATACAACAAGCACAATTAGCCAAGCGTTTGAAACAAATGTCCGAATGAGAGATTGGTCTTTTATAGTGATGGCGGCGCGACGTAGATCAAAATTTGGCAATTTCCCAATGACTTTAATTAGATATGCTTCACCCATATAACTAAAAATAGCCTCATTATATGCGTGTTTGCGCGTAAATACTCTTACAAAATCTGGTACCTTGCATCCAATAATCAGGCGACAGCTTATTATATCGGCCGTTATCGGAATCAAGAATAAGGCTATCGCCAGCATATAAAAGAGCGGGCTTGATGGGCACGCCATATATATATTTTCCCACCCTATTAGAGATAGTTTCTGGAATATGAGCAAGAAGACTGTAGTCATAATGCCGAAGTAAAGACTTTTACAAACTATTGGGTTTTTAAAAATAATTTTTAGAAAATCGAATAGTCTCATTGCGCTTTGCTTGAATTGCATCAAAGAGAGGCGTTTCCCATCTTCATATTGCGTTGTTTTAATCATGAGAAACCTCCCACTTTTTCATGCTTTTCAAGGCATTTGAGAGCAAGCTCATCAGTCGAATACATCGCACAGAAAGCCCCGCGAGAATATTACCGACTTTAGAATATTTTCTGATAATTAGATTTATTGAGTGGCGCAGAGTCTCTCCCAATTTGACAATCCAAGTATTACAATCATTTTTGAGGACTGCTTGACTATGTCTCATATACTCTTTTTTTAATGTCCTAGATGTGATTGCCATGCTTGCCTCGAATATTAATTATCGTCCATTGAAGGCAATTTGCGCGATAAATATGATAAAATATTGCAGAATACTGGTTTATCAAGAAACAGTTTTACATTTATGCACGGCAATGGCGTTGACCAACCTTTCCCTTGCTTGCGCTACGGGCGTTTCTCGATCGTCCGCTTCCTCGAACGGACTTATCCCCTCGAAACGGGTATGAGGGCGATACAACCGATAGCACGTCGCCCCTTATCTGATATTGGGCGGCCTCTTTGGCCTTTCTATCTTTTGGTATCAAGGCAGTATCGCAGTTGTAGCCGATAGCCCAAAGGACAAAGGGCGGTAATGCAATCGCGATTAATGGTGCAGCTTGTGCCGAACTTGTTTCACCAGTGGTGACTGACGTTTCAATAATGAAGCCAACATAGGTCGCTTCCAATATAATTTGCCCGTTCCATGTGCGGAGCACATGGTGAAGTAAACGCAAATCTGGCTTCCCGAGCTAGGGCTTCGCCAATTCACTCCCCAAATGAATTGCGTGCGCTATTATTACAGTGAGCATCGTTGATGTAAGGGCAAGCACCATAAGACGCGCAGCCCGCATCTACAGCCCCACCCTCGGCATTCTTCGCTTGCAATCATGCCCCGCATGATCGCGTCTCCTCATTCCTCCAAACCGATCCCATCGGATACGCCGATGGCATGAACTGGTATAATTATGTCGGCAGCGATCCGGTGAACCTCATCGATCCGACTGGGATGCAGAGTGCTGGAGGCGAAAGTCTGCCATCATTGACATGTCCCGCTGGATCAAGTCCTAGCTGTATTGAAAGTTTTAATGCTAAGCATCAGGGAAAAGTAGGTGATCCTGGGCCGATGCTAGAAATGGCTCTAACGTTGGGGACAGTAGGCACGGGAACAATTGTAGTTACAGGCGTCAAACTAGCTCCTAAATTAGGCTTTTGGGCTAGTATTAAAAAATTACTAGGCTCAGGACCTATTAAATTGTTTGCATAATGTGTTGAAAGTTGATTCAACGGTAGCACCAAGGAGGTGTTACAAATGAATGATTTATTCATGTTGAGTAAGGCACAGATACAGAAGATAGAGCCATATTTCCCGTTGTCGCACGGCGTTCCGCGCGTTGATGATCGGCGGATATTGAGCGGGATAATATTTGTAATCAGAAACGGCCTACGTTGGCGCGATGCACCAGCGGCTTATGGCCCGCATAAAACAATCTATAATCGTTTCATCCGCTGGAGCCGATTGGGCGTGTTTAATAAGATATTCGCTGCTCTTTCCGCTACCAGCGATAGCGATGATGTGCTCATGATTGATGCCACGCATCTCAAGGCGCACCGCACAGCCGCTAGCCTTTTAAAAAAGGGGTTTTACCCAGACGTATAGGAAGAACTAAAGGCGGTCTAAACAGCAAATTGCACGCGGTTTGTGATGGGAATGGTAGGCCGCTAATCCTGTGCCTGAGCGACTGAGCATCGACAATGTTCGGGGAACATTGAGAGACGCGCAAGCAGATGAGCGATCATATCGGTGCAAAGATTACATACCCTGCACTTCCAAGCCATGCAACGTATATGATCGGCGATAAAGGTTATGATAGCGATGAATATCGTGCTGCCTTAAAAGCCAAGGGCATCAGGCCTTGTATCCCGCCAAGAAAGGGAAGGATATTACCCGTAAGTTTCGACAAGGCGATCTATAAACAGCGACGCAAAATTGAAAATATGTTCGGCAAACTCAAGGACTGGCGGCGTACACGCTATGACAGATGCGCGCACACCTTCATGTCCGCCATCACCATCGCTGCTATCTTCATCTTCTGGCTCAAATAATGAGTCCTGACCCTAGCTTTCCGCCTATGGCTCCACTAGCTGTATCATTTGTGTAATCTATGTTACTTAACCGCTATGCCTCACACGAGCGTCAAATGATCACCAACCCTATATAACTTCATTACATCATCTCAAAGTTAACACTTTCTTAATTTTGCTGTGAAACAGCAATTGAAGGTTAGCATTTGTTTATCAATCAAAGACCATTCTATCTTGAAATCGAATATGAATTAACGCTACTCTAATTAATCCTATCAAGTCAGTGGTGGATGATCCTGAGCATTGCGCAATCTTGTGACAAATTCTATAAGGAAAGCAGTGGTGAGGCTGAATAAGATTAAACCATTAGCGGCGATTAAACCTGAGAGAAGTCGCCATTCTTTTCCAATGGTAATATCGCCAAACCCCAATGTCGTGAATGATACTACTGAGAAATATAGAGATGTTTCCAGATCATTAAATTGACCGAGTAGCATGAATGTACCTGCCCATATCCAAACAGCGATGCTCAAGGCTGCTAGCATCCAGAGCACTACTACAGTCAAAGTAACAATAAATTTTAACATCTTCGAACCAGATAAGAACCATTTTCCTGCTGATGTGAGGCATGTGATCGCCGTTCCAATGAACACAGATTCGACTATCACAGTTATACAAATTAGCAATGACCCTATTAGCAATTGTGTAAGCATATACCCCTCTCAATATATCGATTCTCAATATATCGATAATCTTAGTATCTTTATATCAAATGATGTGAGTTTCTGCCATTGCTATATAGAATTATATGAGGCAAGTTGTAAATTCAGTTAAGCGAATCGTTTATTCAGTTTAACTACTTTAATGAGTAGGGGGCGATCATTCAAAAGCTAGGATTAAATTCTGCAGTAAATGCTTTTTTTGTTGCTTTTTTAGCGTTTAGCGCCGTGGCTTGTTCTGATGGTGACGTTGCAGAGTCAGAGATTATTCGTCCTGCAAAACTCTATGTCGTTAAAGAATCTTCACAGCGTATTGATGTGAATTTTCCTGCTATTATTGAAGCAAGTTCTTCGGCAAAACTTACTTTTCAAGTAGGAGGGCTTCTCGAGAGCTTACCTGTCAGAGAAGGGCAGCCTGTGCGTAAAGGTGCTGTGATTGGGCGGCTTGATCAGAGACGCTATGCTAACGCTGTTAATTCAGCTAGGGCCCAATATGATTCAGCGCAAACCGAATATCTAAGCGCAGCAAAACTTTTGGAAGAAGATGCAATAGCGCGTATCGTTGTGGATCAACGCCGCGCTCAACGCGATGTAGCACGCGCTAGCTTAGATAGTGCGCAAAAAGATTTGGCTGATACCGTATTGCGAGCCCCATATTCTGGGGTGGTTGCAGAAAAACATGCGACGCGTTTTGAGAATATTCAACCCAAAGAAGATATTATCACGCTACAATCTGTCGCAGAAGTTGAAGCAGTGGTGAGTGTACCTGCTAGTCTGGTAGCTCGTCTTGCTAATAGGCGCCCAACAGAAGAATATGTGGTGTTAAATTCATCCCCTGATTTAAAAATACCAGGGCGCTTTAAATCTGCCACCACGCAAGGCGATACTGAATCGCAAACATTTCAAGTCAAATTTGCGTTTGCTCCTCCCAGAGGATTAACGGTTTTACCCGGTATGACAGGAACTGTATTCGTTGGCCGTGACTTGCTCGAAAGTGAAGAAGATAGTGGTATTACTATTCCTGTAGGGTCTATTCAATCCGATGGCGAAAAACGTTATGTTTGGGTGGTTGATACAAAGACAATGACAGTTAAAAAACGCAATATAATTGTCGAAAAAGACGCTGGCGAGGAAATAACGATAAGAGGTGGTTTGAAAGCGAATGAAACCATTGTTGCTGCTGGAGCTGCATATCTTCAAGAGGGGATGAAAATTCGTCCCTATAAACCATAAACGCATCATATTATGGATCTCGCAGAATTTTCAATTAAAAACCGTCTTATTTGTTTCATAGTGATTGCTATCGCGCTTGCGGGTGGTTGGTATAGTTATGAGAATATTGCGCGATTTGAAGATCCTGAATTTACTATTAGAACCGCTCAAATTGTCACCACCTATCCTGGCGCAACGCCCGAAGAGGTTGCGAATGAGGTAACCGAAGCACTGGAAAGTTCTATTCAGCAACTACAAGAGGTAGAGGAAGTTAGATCTGTTTCATCGGCAGGACGTTCGGAAATCAGTGTTGATATTCTCTATAAATTTTCTACTGAAAAATCTGATCTCCAATTGATATGGACCAAGCTTCGTAACAAGGTCAATGATGCCCAATCAAGATTGCCGCCCGGAGTAGAAACATCGGTCGTTAATGATGATTTTGGGGATGTATACGGCCTTTATTATCTTGTGACAGGCGATGGCTTCACCAATGCAGAGTTAAATACTTATATACGATCCTTGCGCACTGACCTACTTTCAGTGGAAGATGTTGCGAAAGTGCAGCCGTTGGGGATGCAGCAAGAATCTATTTATGTTGAAATATCGCGTGAACGAGCCAATGCACTTGGACTATCGGTTGATCAAATCTATGGAGATTTATCACAGCAAAACTCTGTTACCCCAGCTGGTGATATTAAATTGGGTAATCGCCGTTTGAAATTTCAGCCTACGGGGCAAATTGATTCCGTTGAAGCTATCAGTGATTTAGTTGTATCTACCGCTTCATCTGGAACCATTGTTACCTTAAGAGATGTTGCCACTGTTACGCGCGATTATGCTGACCCCACAAATTTTATTGTTCGTTATAATGGTAAGCCAGCGATTGCGATAGGCATCTCCAATATATCTGGTGCGAATGTTGCTAAAATGGGTGATGCGATTGATGCTAAACTCGAAGAAACAAAAAACCTACGACCATTGGGTATCGAAATTCACGAATATTATCATCAGGGTAAAATTGTAATAGAATCTGTTTCCGCATTTGCGCTCAATGTTTTGGCGGCACTAGTTATTGTTTTGGTGACATTATTCTTTTTCATGGGTTTGCGTTCCGCTATTGTGATCGGCAGCGTCTTGATTGTCACTATCGCTGCGACATTAGCGACCATGTATATAATTGATATACCCATGCACCGTATATCGCTGGGTGCGCTCATTATCGCGCTTGGTATGTTGGTTGATAACGCCATTGTTGTTACCGAAGGCATATTGGTTGGCACACAGCAAGGACGCAAGAAATTAGATATTGCCAAGGAAATTGTCGCACGTACCAAATGGCCGCTTTTGGGCGGAACACTTGTTGGTATTATTGCTTTTGCACCTATTGGTTTAGCACCTGGGAATACCGCCGAATTTACGGGTGATTTGTTCTGGGTTGTTATGATTTCGTTATTTTTCAGTTGGATTTTTGCTATTACAGCGGTACCTCTTTTTGCTGATATGTTATTCTCGGAACCAAGTGATGGATCTGCCGAAGAAAAAGCTGAACATCCTTTTTTTGTGAAATATAAGAATTTTATGCGGCATGTTTTGGCCCGATCTAAAATTGCCGTGACTGCTGTGGTGGCATTATTTGTGATGTCCGTCATAGGTTTTTCATATGTCACACCAGGCTTTTTCCCACCGTCAACAAGTCCGCAAATCGTTGTAGATTTTAACTTACCCGAAGGCACGGACATTACAGAAACCGATGTCAAAATGCAGCGTCTCGAAAAATACCTGATGGAGCAAGAAGGCATCAAGGATGTTCAATCGCTGGTGGGCATGGGAACCCTCAGATATATGCTGGTCTATAGCCCAGAATCACCTAGCAGTGCTTATGGACAGTTTTTGATTAAAACAGATAATTATGATGTGATTAGCGGCTTACTTCCAAAAATTCAAAAGCATATCGATGCCAATTATCCCGATGCACAAGCCAAGGTTTGGCAATTTCAATTAGGCCCTGGTGGCGGTTCCAAAATTGAAGTGGAGTTTTCAGGGGCAGATCCCGTTGTGCTAAGAGAATTGGCGAATAAAGCCAAAGCGATTATGGCGGCTGATGGTGGTGCGATTTCTATCAAGGATGATTGGCGGCAACCCGTTAGCGTTATTGAGCCGACCTATAATGCTGATAATGGTAGACGACTTGGCATATCGCGTGAAGATTTAGCAAATGCTCTACGAAGCAACTTCTCTGGCCGTAATGTGGGTGTTTATCGCGAAGATGATCAACTCATCCCTATTGTAGCACGTGCACCAGAACGTGAGAGATTGGATGCAAGCGCGATGCGCGGTATTCAGATCACCAGTCCAGTTACAGGAAAGTCTGTACCTATATTGGAAGTAGTGAATGATTTTGAAACCAAATGGCAAAATTCAAGATTACGCCGCGTTGATCGTGTGTGGACCATCAATGCACAGTCTGACCCATTGCCCGGAAAATTAGCGTCCGATCTATTAGCACGTATACAGCCAGATATTGAAGATATTGCTCTACCAGAGGGCTATGCCATGAAATGGAATGGCGAGATTGGTGATAGCAGCGAAGCGAATAGCAGTCTCGCTAGTACATTACCGCTTGGTTTTCTTGCTATGGTGCTCGTTGTGGTTGTATTGTTCAATGCATTGAAACAACCACTCATTATTTGGTTGGTAGTTCCGCTGTCGCTCATTGGTGTGGTTTTTGGTTTGTTACTTACGGGAACAGCTATGGAATTCATGGCTATCTTAGGCTTGTTGTCTCTATCAGGATTGTTGATTAAAAATGCTATTGTATTGGTTGATCAAATGGACCTCGAAATTAAAGAAGGCAAACCGCGTTATGATGCGGTTCTTGATTCTGCTGCTAGCCGCGTGCGTCCCGTTATGATGGGATCATTGACCACGGTTTTGGGCGTCATCCCTCTATTCTTCGATGCATTTTTCAAATCAATGGCTGTGGTTCTCGTATTTGGCTTGACCTTTGCGACAGTGTTAACCTTGGTTATCATTCCAGTGCTTTATACATTGTTCTTTCGTATCAAAGATGATGAGGTTGCTGAAGCTAGTTCTGATCAAACGGCCTTGGCCAAAGGAGCAAAAGCATGAGGATAATGAAGAGACCTCAGCTAGTAATGACAGTACTTGCTTCCACATTAGTTTTATCGGCTTGTGCTAGTGTTCAACCAGCCACTGATAGCGAAACGGCTAACATTTCTGCTGCTAGTCTTCCGCCTGTTCCAACAAGTTGGACGGCTGTACGCGAAAAAATAGGTGATGTTAAAGTAGGTTGGATTGCAGAATTTAACGACCCTTTACTTACGAAATTGGTAGATGAAGCTTTGCGCAATAACCGTAACTTGCAGGCCGCCGCCGCCAATGTCCGTCGTTCATGGGCGCTAGCAAAACAAGCTGGTTCACCATTATTACCCAGTATTGATGCTACTGGCAGCGTTGGTCGCAAACAGCCGTTTGAAAACAGTGGTAGCAGTTCATTTGCAGTCGGTATTCAGGCCAGTTACGAAATTGATATATGGAACCGCATTGAGGCTGGACAACAAGCCGCATTTGATAGTGCAAGGGCAGCAGAAGCGAACTATATATTCTCGCAATATTCTATTGCTGCTGCTGTTGCGCAGAATTATTTTCTAGTCATTGAGTCTGATGGGCAAATTGAAGTAGCCCAAAACATTGTTGATGCTTTGATTGAAATCCGCCGCATAGTTGGTTTGCGTTATCGTTATGGCTTTGCTTCTGCCTATGATGTTTCACTAGCAGAGTCTGATTTAGCATCAGCTGTTGATACATTGGAAACGGCAAAAAATGGACGGCGTGAAGTCCTTAGAGCATTAGAAGCATTAATTGGAAGATATCCATCGGCTAATTTGGAAACGCCTCGAATTTTGCCACTAAATCCAGATTTGCCTGGCGCTGGTATTCCATCAGAATTACTCAAACGCCGCCCCGATATTATTGCTGCTGAACGCAGTGTTGCAGCGGCCATAAATAGCCGTAAGGTATCAGAAGCAGCACGATTGCCGAGTATAGTCCTATCCAGCACGTTAGGCGGTGCTTCTAATGAATTAGAAAATATATTAAACCCTGCCAATATAGCTTGGACTTTAGCTAGCAATGTATTAGCTCCTATTTTTGATGGCGGAGCACGTGATGCACAAGTCGAGATCAGCGAGGCCGATGTGGACGCGGCTGTTGCAATTTATGCGGATACTGCGATCAATGCCTTTACAGAGGTGGAGACTGCACTAGATCGTGGAGTATCATTAAGAAAACGTCGTATTGCCTTGGAAAAGGGTGTTGCAGAAACAGATAATGCTCTGCGCCTATCTATTCTACAGTATAAAGAAGGTGAGATTGATCTGATTGATATTCTCTCTATTCAGCAGAGAGTTTTCGGGGCACAAAGCAATTTGTTGGCTTTAAAACGAGCGCAATTGGAACAATATTTGGAAATCAGTTTAGCCTTAGGTGGTGATTGGCGAACCTCAAATCAACCTGCTGAAATAGTTTCGGAATAGGAAACTTTTGTGGAATTCACCTCAAGCAATGTCATCAATATCGATAATTTTGTTACCTTAACTCTGGGTATTATAGTTTTATTCATAGGTATCAAAATTACCGCTTATGTGAGTTTCTTTCAAAAATATAACATTCCTGAACCCGTTACGGGCGGTATTATTGCGTCATTGATTGGTTTATTGTTATACCTCATATTTGGGTGGGAAATCGAATATAGCCTTTATACACGAGATGTTTTTCTGATCTATTTCTTCACCGCTATTGGAATTAATGCGAGGCTCCGACATCTACTCACGGGTGGTAAGCCGCTTCTATATTTGTTGGGGCTGACACTTGTTTATTTAATGGTACAAGATAGCGTTGGTTATTTTGCAGCTTCTGCCATTGGTCAACCTAGCGGTATGGGTATATTAGTAGGCTCAGGTTCATTAGCCGGAGGACATGGTACGGCCATCGCTTGGGCGCCAACTATTGCCGAGGGTCAGGGCATTACGAATGCACTGGAAATTGGAGTTGCCGCGGCAACTTTTGGATTGGTAATTGCCAGCCTAATAGGCGGTCCCATTGCAAATTATCTTATGTCACGCCATAATATTAAATCGACCGAAACTTCTAATTTAATGATCGGTATCGAGCATAAAAAAGAAGATAAAGCGCAGATCAATCACCTTAATTTGATGAGCTCTATCTTGGTTATCCATGTTGCTATGATCTTTGGTTATGTGTTGAATGAGCTATTACTTGAACTAGGCTTAAAACTTCCGCTTTTCGTTTCTTGTATGATGGTCGGAATATTGATGACCAATACAATACCCCTAATTATAAAAAATGCTGTATGGCCATCGGGTTCCAATGCTTTGGCGGTTATTTCTGATTTCTCACTAGGCTTGTTTATTGCCATGTCTCTTATGGGAATGCAGCTATGGGAATTAACTGAATTGGCGGGACCATTATTCATATTATTAGGTTTACAAGTGGTGGTGGCTGTTGTGTTCATTCTGTTTGTGGTATTCCCCGTTATGGGTAAAAATTATCTAGCGGTTGTTCTTAGCGCTGGCTTTACGGGTATTAGTCTAGGGGCAACGCCTACGGCTGTCGCTAATATGTCGGCTGTGACGAAAACACATGGTCCAGCACCCACGGCCTTTATCATTGTGCCACTGGTTGGAGCATTTTTTATCGATATTGCCAATTCAATATTGATTCAATTCTTTCTATCGCTTGGATAGGTTATAATGTTTGAAAATGAAGGAGAAAACGCATGAAGAAAATATCTACTGCTATTATCATTGGTTCTTTATTCTTGACGGGATGTGCCACCACGGGAAAAATTACTACTGATAGTGATCCTGCTCAAAATTTTAGTGCCTATAAAGTATTTGCATGGGCTGGCGAAAAGCCGATGGTTTCGTTTGGAAATCGTGATGTTCCAGCTATTGTACAATCTAGAGTAGCCGATTCCATTAAGAGTTATCTTTTGTCTAATGGATATCAATTTACCGATGATGTGAAGTCGGCTGATTTTGCTGTTTCATTCACTATCGGGACAAGAGATGGAATTACAACAAATGAAATTCCAGATTACTTCCGTCAAAGTCAGTTAGATTGGGCATGGGGTAGTGTCTATTTCCCAAGAACACGTCCTTTTCCAGCTCCAACCAGAACAGTTGTAAGAAATTATACCGAAGGTACACTTTCTGTAGACATATATGATGTAAAAACACGCCGACCTGTTTGGCATGGAAAAGGTACAAAAAACCTGTCCCGTAAAGAGCTTTCAGGAGAGCAAGAAACATCCGCACAAGATGTACGCACCATATTAGCTGGATTTCCACCGAATTAATGACCGATGGGTGCGATTGCTCACTCTGGATAAAGTTTATTCGGAGTGAGAGATTTGCTCTTTCAGAATATCCAATACTTTTGAATCGGGGTTATCGGCACATTTTGTCATAGTCGACACAATAGCTATTTGGATATTTTGGGGTGTAATAGTCGATTTGGTTGTTTGTCCCAAAACATATCCATAGAGCAATGTCATAGCAAAGGCACGGTCATCTTCGGCAAGCGTAACTACGTCCCAACATGTTAATGCTTTTAAATCCACTTGCTGAGCAGAGGAGAGACCAATGGCCTCTTGTTCTTGACTTTGTGCAATTACTGGTGAGCCAACACATAGCATTGCAGAACCCCATAATATGGTATTTCTGATTTTAGAAATCAGGCCTGGTTTTTTTAAATTATTCATTAATATCCTCCTGCACGCATACATGCGTCTAGTTCCAATCGATAATGGCGCGCTTGTTTTGCAAGTTTCTTTTTTGCAGCACTGCGTTTGATCGCACCAGCTATACCGCCAATGATTGCATCGCGCTTTGCATCTTTACGGCGTTGTTTTTTATTTCTGCCGAAAATCAGGCCGCCAAGTTGTGCTCTTGCAGCCCCTTTAGCGGCTCCTTCTAATGCCCCACCGGGTAAATATTTATCAGGCACAGAACCATTATATCCAGATATTTCAGCAGCCCGTAATTTGCAATAAACATATTGGTTCTGTTGAAGTTGTATGGCTGAATTTTGCGTAGGCACATTTTGCGCTGACGCGGTTTGCGAAGATAGTATCAACACAGTAGAGACAACAGCTATTCCATAATATTTATAATGAATCATAGCATCCCCCTTTCTAGGGTATAGCTTAGCTTAGTCCTTGGCTAAGTCAACGATTGTGTGTATTTATATTTCGCTTGAAAAATTAATAGGATAATCATATGATTGAAGATAAAAGTGCTGCAATGATATTGTTAAAAGACAGCCTGTCCGAAGCGCAAATATCTGTCAGGGCCTATGATACAAAAGCCCAAATTTTAGGTGTTGGTTATATCTTTGCATTGAATGTTATTGGCCAAGTCGGAGAGCAATTGACCCAGCATAATGATGTAGGAATAGTGACCATTATTGTGGCATGGGCTGTAGTTATTTCGCCAATCGCTCTGTTTGGTTATGTGCTTTATCCAGTTCGCAAAACTTCTGCGGAACGTCATGATGGTAATGGGGCAAACCATATATTATATCTTCACCCTGATCGATATAATAGCGCATCAGAACTCATAACTGCGGCGGAAGAATGCCAGCCAACCGATGAAATTGCGCACGAATTGATTAATGTCTCAAAACTTCGTGAAAGCAAGAGAAAGAGGTTCGTTCGTGGTTTGATTGCTGCAGGCTTTGCATTTTTACTACTATTTGCTAATCAAATTTTTATGAGTCTTGCATAATAAGTATAGACATGGAGAATGATTTTTTACGCTCTATAATCAAGATATATAAAAGATTATAATATAGTCGATGAGGATATGAATGTTAAATAAGGCTATACAATATATCACGCTCATTTTTCTTATGATATGTGTTTCGGCATGTGGTTCATTCCGATTGCCTGAAACTGCGTTGCCTCAAATATCAACTGTTGATGAACCTGAAATAATATTTGACCCTGTTAGCGGCGAATATTCTACTGAAATTGATGTTCTGACTTATAATGTGGCGGCATTACCTTGGCCAATTAGAAAAAACCGAACTACCGCTTTGGCTCTTATTGGAGAGTCTTTGAAAGAAGTAAGAGCAAATGGTGTGGCACCTGATATTATCTTACTACAAGAAGGGTTTCGCAGAGGTACAAAGAAAATTATTCAAAATGCTGGCTACCCAAATTGGGTTCGAGGACCAAATAGCAAAGACAGAGTCAGGCGCGATGGTAAAGTGCTTAAATATTCTGAACGTGCACCTGAAAAATTTAAAAAAGGGCGTAAGCTATTTAAAGGCGAAACAACTGGTAAGGTATTAGGTTCAGGCCTTTATGTGCTTAGTAATTGGCCTATTATTAAAAAAAGCACACAACCTTTTTATTCACGTGAATGTGCAGGCTTTGATTGTAGTGCTAATAAAGGTGTTTTATGGGCAGAAATTAAAGTACCGGGCATGCCTGGACATTTACAGCTATTTAACACGCACTTAAATTCGAATGGTTCAACAACTGGTGTTGACGCTGAAAGAACGTTCACGGCTTATAAATTGCAATTTGATCATCTGGATGAATTTCTTCAAAGCGTCTGGACCGAAGAACATCCTATGATATTTGGTGGAGATTTCAATGCCAAAGGATCACAAGAGCGATTAGACTATATTTCGTCCCTCTCTGAACGGGTGTCAAGCCGACGTCCAGAAATTGTCAGATTGACGCATGAATATTGTAAATCTGAACCCATTACCTGTAAAACATTCCTCAATTCTAAAGGTGAAACGCCATGGTTGGATACGCAAGATTGGCAGGGCTTTAGTTCTGGGCATAAGGTAACAGTAACGCCTATTCAAATCATTGATGTGGATAATGATATTGTCGAAGAAGCGCCTGAAATAAGAGGTGAAAAAACACTCTCAGATCATGGGGCAGTTTGGGTTCGTTATCGCCTAAGTTGGCGTTAACTTTAAAGGCCTAGTAACAAGTTTTGCGCTCATATGAGAAGTTAGTAAAAGCTAATCTGCCTTATTTCTGGGTCAAGCTCATATCAATTATTCTAATATTTGATTGGATTACTGATTTCTCGGCGGAAGAACTGGTTGAATGAAATTGTGCTTTCAGATTAGCTTTTAGAGCACATAATTCTTGCTTTGATAATTTGGCTAGTGC
>CALLJS010000004.1 GCA_938050045.1 uncultured Sphingomonadaceae bacterium | reverse complement strand
CCTTCACCACCACCATGCGGGTGATCGACAGGGTTTTTGGCAACACCACGTGTCAGGGGACGCTTGCCTGCCCAACGGTTTCGCCCTGCTTTAGCCAATGTTTGATTCGAATTATCTGGATTAGAAACAGCACCAACCGTTCCCATGCAATCACCGCGAATATACCGCTGCTCACCGCTATTCAAACGCACAATCACCATACCGCGATCACGACCAACCAACTGTACATAAGTACCGGCTGCGCGCGCTATTTGACCGCCTTTATTAGGCTTCATCTCAATATTGTGACAAATAGTACCCACTGGCATTTGCGATAATAACATCGCATTACCAGGCTTCACATCTGTTTTTTCAGCAGCGACAACAATATCACCTACCGCTAAGCGTTGCGGTGCAATGATATAGCTTTGCTCACCATCTTCATAAGCGATGAGCGCAATAAATGCGCTACGATTTGGATCATATTCAAGACGCTCAACGGTAGCAGGAACATCAAATTTACGACGCTTAAAGTCGATAATACGATATTTTTGCTTATGACCACCGCCAATACCGCGCGCTGTCACATGCCCCTTATTATTACGGCCACCTGTTTTATTCTTACCATGGACCAGAGCTTTTACAGGCTTACCCTTAAACAAAGAAGATTTGTCTACTAAAACAAGGCCACGCCGTGCTGGACTGGTTGGTTTATAACTTTTTAATGCCATGATCTAAGCCTTAAACCCCCGTGGTTACGTCGATCGTTTGGCCTTCAGCCAAAGTCACAACCGCTTTTTTAATGTCATTACGGCGATAAGGTCGCCCACGCCAGCGTTTAACCTTACCTTTTTGAATTAAGGTATTTACGCGCAGCACCTTAACATCAAATAATGCTTCAACAGCAGCTTTAATTTGCGGTTTCGTGCTATCACCAGAAACCTTGAAAACCACCGCATTATTCTCGCTGAGTAATGTCGATTTTTCTGTAATATGAGGCGATATAATCACATCATAATGACGATTATCTATAATATCATTTTTAGCCATTGAAACGCGCCTCCAACTTTTCGACGCCCGCCTTGGTCAAAACCAAAGTATCATGGTTTAGAATATCATAAACATTCGCACCCGAAGCAGCCATTACATCAAGACCAATCAGATTAGATGAAGCTTTACGGAAATTATCATTGACCGCTGCGCCATCTATCACCAATGCTGTGCGGCCAAAACCAAGCTTATCTAATTGAGATTTAAGAGCTTGCGTCTTAGCTGCTTTCAGATCCAAATTGTCAACTATGATTAATGACCCCGCTTTCGCTTTCGCTGAAAGGGCCATTTTCAGACCTAAAGCGCGAATTTTCTTGTTCAACGATGGGTTGAAATCGCGAAGACGCGCACCATGCGCTTTACCACCACCGATAAAGATAGGAGCGCGGCGATCACCATGACGCGCGGTACCACCACCTTTTTGTTTACCGAACTTTTTACCGGTACGCGCAATATCACTGCGCTCTCGGGTTGGACGCGCAGTAGCACGCGCTTTTTCGCGCTGCCAATTAACGACACGGTGCAAAATATCAGCGCGAGGCTCTAGGCCAAACACATCATCGGACAATTCGATATCGCCCTTTGCTTTTGCTTCGAGGGTTTGTACTTTTAACTTCATGTCTTACCCCTCCCCTTCGGTTTTTGCTTCTTTAGCTTCAAGCGTATCGGCCGATGTATCAACACCCGCTTCAACCGCTGCATCAACTGGTTTATCAGCTACATCATTACCCGTTTTCAATGAAGCTGGGAATGGCGCACCCTCAGGAGAAGGAAGCTTCACAGAATCGCGTATCATCAACCAACCATTTTTAGCCCCAGGAACCGAGCCTTTGACGAAAATCAAGCCACGCTCCGAATCGGTGCGAACAATTTCAAGATTTTGTTGCGTACGCTGGCGATCCCCCATATGACCCGCCATCTTCTTGCCCTTAAACACTTTACCAGGATCTTGGCGATTACCCGTTGAACCATGCGAACGGTGAGACAATGACACACCGTGCGTTGCACGAAGACCACCGAAATTCCATCGCTTCATCGCGCCAGCAAAACCCTTACCTTGTGTATGACCTGTAACATCAACCATTTGACCATCGACAAAATGATCGGCAGACAAAACAGCACCTACAGGTAATAGAGCTTCCTCACTATCAACACGAAATTCGGCGATACGCGCTTTTGGCTCTACCGATGCTTTTGCAAGCTCTTCGCGTTGCGGCTTATTAATATTTTTCGCTTTACGGACCCCAGAGCCAACACGAACGGCTAGATAACCATCCGTCTCATTACTGCGATTTCCGACCACTTGGCATCCCTCAAGAGCCAATACGGTAACAGGAACATGCTGACCATCTTCTTGGAAGATGCGCATCATACCCATTTTTTTCGCGATCACGCCAGTGCGCATGACCTTTCTCCTTCACAGAGGCCCATGCAGCACCATTGCTCCACGGGCGTGATTAAAATTCGTCTAACCCAAATTTACGCTGAGCCCCGTCTGGGCTAGGTGCCGATTACCCAGGTGGGTAATAAGCGAGACGGGGAACGCAGCCCGGTCGATTCCTTGCGGAAGAACCGGCGGTATTCCTATGCCTTCGGGCATGAAAATGTCATGCCGCGCATCTTGCGATGCCTCTTGCGCAATTCTTACGAATTAAGCAAGCTTAATTTCAACATTTACACCAGCAGCCAGATCAAGCTTCATCAAAGCATCAACTGTTTCTGGTGTAGGCTGAACAATATCGAGCAGCCTTTTATATGTCCGTACCTCAAATTGCTCACGCGATTTTTTATTGACGTGAGGGCCACGGTTAACCGTGAATTTTTCAATACGGGTTGGCAATGGTATAGGACCACGGATTAATGCGCCAGTACGGCGTGCTGTTTCGGCGATTTCTTGCGTAGCCTGATCGAGCACTCGATGATCGAATGCCTTAAGTCGAATACGAATATTCTGCGTTTCCATAGTCAATTATACCAATATCAAAGAGCCAAAAAATAAATCCACCTCATATTCTGCCGACAGGTAAAATAAGAGGTGAACCCAAAAAATCTCAAACCGATCAAATCAAGCGAATCAATCGGTGTGAGCTTCTATATTACTTAGTTATCGATCCGACAACCCCTGAACCAACAGTACGGCCACCCTCACGAATAGCAAAACGCAATCCTTGATCCATAGCGATTGGCGCAATCAATTTAACACTGATTGTCACATTATCCCCTGGCATCACCATCTCTGTACCGTCTGGAAGAATGACTTCGCCAGTAACATCGGTTGTCCGGAAATAGAATTGCGGACGATAATTAGCAAAAAATGGGGTATGACGACCGCCTTCATCTTTAGAAAGCACATAAACTTCTGCAGAAAATTCTGTGTGCGGCGTAACGCTACCAGGCTTACATAAAACCTGACCGCGCTCAACATCCTCACGCGCAATACCACGAACCAATGCACCAATATTATCGCCAGCTTCGCCCGAATCTAGCAATTTGCGGAACATTTCAACGCCAGTAACCGTTGTTTTTGTAGTATCTTTAATACCAACGATTTCAACTTCATCACCAACATTCACAATACCAGTTTCTACGCGGCCAGTAACCACAGTACCGCGACCAGAGATTGAGAACACATCTTCCACGGGCATTAGGAAATCTTTATCAACAGGACGATCTGGTTGCGGAATAAAATCATCGACAGCCTTCATAAGCTCAAGGATTTTTTCTTTACCAATATTGTCGTCACGCCCTTCAAGAGCCGCAAGAGCTGAACCAGAAATGATAGGAATATCATCCCCTGGAAAATCATATTCAGAGAGAAGTTCACGAATTTCCATCTCAACCAACTCAAGCAATTCTTCATCATCAACTTGGTCGACTTTATTCATGAATACAACCATGGCTGGAACACCAACTTGACGAGCAAGCAAGATATGCTCTTTTGTTTGCGGCATTGGGCCATCAGCAGCATTAACCACCAAAATAGCACCATCCATTTGCGCCGCACCCGTAATCATATTTTTAACATAGTCCGCATGGCCTGGACAATCAACGTGCGCATAGTGACGCGCTTCGGTTTCATATTCAACGTGCGCCGTTGAGATTGTGATGCCGCGCTCACGCTCTTCAGGTGCTTTGTCGATGTTTGCAAAATCAACAGCTTCGCCGCCGCTTGATTCAGCAAGTACTTTTGTAATCGCCGCTGTAAGTGTTGTTTTACCGTGGTCAACATGACCAATGGTACCAATGTTACAGTGCGGCTTGTTCCGTTCAAACTTTGCTTTTGCCATTATATCCTACCTTTATATTCAAAACTATATTAGCTCGTGTCGCGCGCATTGGCGCGATTATGAGCGATTGTCAAGCCTTAGAGTGCAATTTACCACCAATAAATGATGATTTATACCATTCACGCGCTCGATTGAAATGCGCATCTTTAAGATGGCTCTATCTCAAAAATAGGCTGCGCAATTCTCGCAACCTTATTGCTTAAGCCATCTTCTCTCGTAATTCTTCTGCAACATTATTGGGTACAGGCTCATAATGAGAGAATTGCATACTATATTGCGCACGGCCTTGGGTAAATGAACGAAGCTCATTCACATAACCAAACATATTGGCCAATGGCACCATTGAATCAACCACTTGAGCATTACCACGACTATCCGTACCCTGAATTTGGCCACGGCGACTATTCATATCACCAATAACATCACCCAAATATTCTTCGGGCGTCACCACTTCGACCTTCATCACAGGTTCGAGCAATTGAATGCCCGATTTTTGAGCGGCTTCGCGCATCGCTGCACGCCCTGCTATCTCAAATGCTAAGGCCGAAGAGTCAACATCATGATAAGCCCCATCGTAAAGACGAATATCAAAATCGATAATTGGGAAACCAATAAGCGACCCCGTCTCCGCTGTCTCGCGCATCCCTTTCTCAACAGATGGGATATATTCTTTTGGAATATTACCCCCTTTGATTTCATCTTTGAAAGTGATGCCAGCACCGCGCTCGCCTGGCGTTACTTCAAATTTCACACGCGCAAATTGACCAGAGCCACCCGATTGTTTCTTGTGAGTATAGTCAATCTCAACAGCGCGGCTTAGCGATTCACGATAAGCAACCTGCGGAGCACCAACATTGGCCTCAACCTTAAATTCGCGCTTCATACGATCGACAAGAATATCAAGGTGAAGCTCACCCATACCTTTGATAATCGTTTGACCCGATTCATGATCGGTAGAAACACGAAACGAGGGATCCTCGGCCGCCAAACGGTTCAAAGCGACCCCCATTTTCTCTTGGTCGGCTTTGGTTTTTGGCTCGACAGAAAGCTCAATCACAGGGTCAGGAAATTCCATTCTCTCCAAAATGATAGGCTTAGAAGAATCGCATAATGTATCACCAGTGGTGGTGGATTTCATGCCCGCCAAAGCGACAATATCACCAGCCATTGCTTCATCAATATCTTTACGGTCATTAGAATGCATCTCTAAGATACGGCCCACTTTTTCTTTCTTATCCTTAACCGAGTTAAGAACAGTGCCTTTTTCAAGTTTACCAGAATAGATACGACAGAAAGTTAATGATCCCACAAATGGATCGTTCATCACTTTAAATGCTAGCGCGGAAAATGGCTCATCATCGCTAGATGGCCGCGTATCTTGCTCTGTCCCATCAATCGACACACCCTCAATAGCAGGCACATCAAGCGGGCTAGGCAAATAATCAACGACCGCGTCAAGCAGTGGCTGAACACCTTTGTTTTTGAATGCGCTACCGCAAACAACGGGAACAAATTTATGCTCCAAAGTACCTTTACGGATAAGGGCTTTTAGCGTCGCAACATCGGGCATATTTCCTTCTAAATATTGCTCCATCACATCATCGTCATTTTCAACAGCAAGTTCGATAAGCTGCTCGCGATATTGGGCTACTTCTTCTTTCATATCATCGGGAATTTCGCCATATTTATATTCAGCACCCAAACCATCATTTTCCCATGTGATCGAACGCTCATTCACCAAATCAACCAGACCAATAAGATCAGCCTCTAAACCGATGGGTAAATATAAAACCGCAGGAACAGCCCCCAAACGATCGATGATAGACTGAACGCAATATTTGAAATCTGCGCCAGTACGGTCAAGTTTATTGATAAAACACATACGCGGAACTTTATATTTATCAGCCTGACGCCATACAGTTTCAGATTGCGGCTCAACGCCAGCAACGCCATCAAAACAAGCTACCGCACCATCAAGAACCCGCAATGAACGCTCAACCTCAATCGTGAAGTCAACATGCCCTGGTGTGTCAATAATGTTAATGCGGTGCTCTGGGCCATTGCGATCATCCGCATTCCAAAAACAGGTGGTCGCAGCAGAGGTAATGGTAATGCCGCGCTCTTGCTCTTGCTCCATCCAATCCATTGTTGCAGCACCATCATGCACTTCACCAATTTTATAGGATTTACCTGTGTAATAAAGAATACGCTCTGTTGTCGTGGTTTTGCCCGCGTCAATATGCGCCATAATGCCAATATTACGATATCTTTCCAATGGATGGCTGCGTGCCATGATAAATACTCCGTAGATGCGATGGCGCGTGCCATCAAGTTTCGTTCGACCTCGATTTCATAGGCCCTATAGTGAAAGGGGCTGGATAATGCCAGCCCCCAATAGTTCATTTATCAAATTATTTTTAGAAGGCCAAAATCATCAACCCTTCCAAATATTAAAATGATTACCAGCGATAATGCGCAAATGCACGGTTCGCATCTGCCATACGGTGGGTATCTTCGCGCTTCTTAACCGCATTTCCACGGTTATTAGCGGCATCCATAAGCTCACCCGAGAGGCGCGCTGCCATGGTGGTTTCGCTGCGGCCGCGCGCCGCACCAACCAACCAACGAATGGCGAGCGCTTGCGCACGCTCTGGACGAACATCAACAGGCACTTGATAGGTTGCACCACCAACACGGCGAGAGCGAACTTCTACTTGGGGCTTGATATTGTTCAAAGCATCGTGGAACAATGCCAATGGTTCGGTTTTAGCTTTTGCTTCAACAACATCCAAGGCACCATAAACAATACGTTCAGCGGTTGATTTTTTACCATCCACCATCAAATTATTCATGAATTTTGAAAGAACCTGATCTCCAAACTTAGGATCAGGAAGGACTATCCGTTTTTCCGGACGACGACGACGTGCCATTTTCTATTCTCCTGATTATTTAGGACGCTTAGCGCCATATTTGGACCGTGATTGCTTGCGATCTTTTACGCCTTGGGTATCCAAAACACCGCGCAAAACATGATAGCGCACACCGGGAAGATCGCGAACACGACCACCGCGAATAAGCACAACGCTATGCTCTTGCAGATTATGGCCTTCACCAGGAATATAGCTAATTACTTCGCGTTGGTTGGTAAGACGCACTTTGGCAACCTTACGCAAAGCGGAGTTAGGTTTTTTCGGGGTCGTTGTATAAACTCTTGTGCAAACACCGCGTTTTTGCGGATTTTGTTCCATAGCAGGTACTTTTGATTTTACCTTCTGTGGCACCCGGCCTTTGCGGACAAGCTGATTAATCGTTGGCATAAAGTCTTCACCTTATATCTAGAAATTCTAGGGTTACTCTGATGATGCGAACCATCACCATTGTTTTGCCTAATATAGTTTCTGAAACTTAGAAACAGAATATATCCATTACCATGAAACAGAAGCGCGGCCATTAACGAGGATTCGCTCAAAGGTCAAGTTAGAAAAGCAACCGCAGCATAACATTCATACGCGCAGGAAAAACACTAAAATCAGACAAAATTCAAACACGGGATCTAAGGTTTAATTTAGAATAAGGGCTTAAATAAGGGGCGCATAGTTTTATTGACAGTTAATTATGACTAGTTTATCGCTGTTACAGCTTAATCAAGGGGAATTTCAATGAATATAAATAATAAAAAAATTTTACTCATCGGTGCTTTATCATTGACAATAAGCGCATGCAGTCAAGAAAATAAAACCGAAGAAGCCGCTGAAGAAAATGCTGTAGAAGCCACTGAAGAAAAGACGCTAGCAGAGACAAGCGAAGCGACGGCAGCCGGTGAAACAATTTCATCTGGTACATTTACGGGTCGTTCCGATCATGTCATGTCAGGCGGCGCATCCATTGTTAAAACAGACGAAGGTTATAAGCTTGTACTGGCCGATGATTTCTCACTCGATGGTGCACCAGCTCCTGTTGTTGCATTGGTTAATGATGAGACATATGACGCTGCAAATAAAGTTGCAGCTTTAGAGAGCATCTCTGGAAGTCAAACATATGATTTACCCGCTGACTTCTCTCCTGACGCATTCAGCGAAGTCATGGTATATTGCGAACAAGCATCTGCTCCACTTGGGGTTGCTCCGCTTGCAGCAAATTAACGAACCACATCAAGTAGTTTCCACTTGATAAAAAGAGTATCAATCGCAAAAGATTGATGCTCTTTTTCTTTAAAAAAATGATGGTTATACCGAGCCTTAACATTATAAATCTTAATACTCGCTAATCTCTCTATATTTTCGCTAATGTCTCTGGATTAACAAATTGTCATTAGCTCAGTTCAGAGCCTATTCAATCTGAGGTCAGTTCCTATTCAATCTGAGGCCAGGGCCTCTTATCATATGGTTGCAGCACTATTCACCTCGTTCTTTCAGAACTGCTTCTTCTATGCGTATGCGGTGACGCAGCAAAATGGCATTAAACAGCGAAAATAGGATCGCCGCCCACCATAGACCCAAAAGCAAGGGTATAATGGCAATTTCAAGAACAACTACCGCATAATTGGGGTGCGCCAAAAATTTATATGGCCCTTTTCTTACGCGCGGGAAATGCGGTGCGCTGATAATCCGCGTACTCCACCAGCGCCCGATTGAGACCAATGTCCAAAAACGCACTATTTGCGAGAGAAAAAAAGCACTAAAAATATAAGGATTCAGCGCATGGTCAGGTTTGGCCAGCATCGCCATCACAATAATCCAACTGCCATGCAGCAGGATAAAATAATGATAATGTTCGGCACCATATTCTGTTGCGCCTTCGGATAACAAACGCGCACTATTGCGCTTTGCATGCAGCAGCTCACCCAAACGTTGGATTAGCAAATAGAGTAGAACCCAAAAAACCCACGTCGGCGACTGGTTGAATATTGCGAATATATTAGCCATGCATAGCTCTTTCAGGATCCAATATGCCAACTGCTGCGGTAAATCCGGGGCCTAACGCGGTCATGACAATAGGCTTAGTCGGATTGCCAGCCAATAAATCTTTGAGAATGAATAAAATAGTGGGTGATGACATATTACCATGATGACGCAGCACATTGCGCGTTGTATCGATATTGCCAACATCATCGCCAAAATAATCATCCAAAGCATCGACAACGCGCCCACCTCCGGGGTGACAGGCTGGTTCCCCCATCTGCTTGCGCGACAAACCCTCTCGTTCTAAAAAAGCATCGCAAAATGGCGCAAAATCACGGCTCACAAAAGTCGGTATATCGCGGGCAAGCACCAAATCAAAACCTGTTTCACCTATATCCCACCCCATCATATCGCGCGAATTGGGCCATGTTTTTTGGTCAAAGGCGCGGAATATGGGGCTATAACCTTGGTCTTCTTTACCGCTCACTATTGCTGCCGCGCACCCATCGGCAAACAGAGAAGTGGCAATCATATTCTTTTTATCAAACTGACTATAATCATAGGATAGGCTGCACAATTCCAAAGCAATCATTAAAATATTGTGGCCGTCATTAGCTGCAACGGTCAATTGAGTTGCCAATTGAGTCGCCAATTGATTCGCAAGCCGAAGCCCAAGTAATCCGCCAGCACAACCATATCCAAACACTGGAATCGTTTGAACATTCTCTCGAAAACCCAACTCTTTTATTAGGGCCGAAGGAATAGAAGGCGTTACTGTTCCAGTCGTTGAAACAAATATAATAGCATCAATATCACGCGCTTTTAACGAAGCTTGTGCCAATGCTTTTTCAGATGCATTCTTAGCCAGAGCCATGCCAGTTTGTGCGTAAATTGCGCTACGCTCTTGCCAACCGCGCCCCTGCAAATAATATTCAGCAGGCTTTGCCAAATAGCGACGATCGATTCCGCTATTGCCCAATATTTGTCTTAAGCGCGCTGATAATTCTGCCCCTCTTGCTCGCGCTAATATAGTCAAAACTTCTTCTTGGCTGACTTGATAATCGGGCAATGCCGTAGCAATGGATTTAATATAAGACACAACTGGCTTTCGGTTAAATATAACGGGCTTATCATTGCATGAATATTAGCCTAACCCAATAGGCCCAAAAGCAATAAAATAGCAAAGAAAATCAATAGACTTAAAACTATTCCCATGCACAAGATGATTAAACGCAACAATGTTTGAAGGCGTGAGAGCTGATAGGCATGACGTATCTGTTTGTATAAATGAATGACAGGAATGATGGAACCCGTTGGAATCAACCAGCCTGATAAAAACCCAATACTCCCCAAAACAGCCAAAGTGATGAATAATAATGTGACAAAACTCATCGAGTAAATTGTAAATATAACATGGTCATAAAAATGATGGCCGCGCACGCCCAACATTGCGATCCATACAAAGGGTAAAGATATGGGTATCAGTAACCATGATAATTTATAGCCATTGGCTTTCATTTTATAGAGCAGAAAATCAGAATTTTCATTCATTAGTTTAATTTCATCTACCAATCGTTTTGCCAACACTCCATTTTTTTCAGCCCATTCATCCATGCCTTTGATTTGAATAATTGATCCATCATTTTGTATAATGGGCGTATTTTCAGGTGTAATTTCTCCAGTTGTTAGATTAGGTTTCTCTTCATTATCCTTATCGCCAGTACGTACAGAGGATAATGCAGTTTCCAACCCTTTGAGTTTATCTGCAGTATTAATACCCTCATCATCGACTAATTTGCCATTGGCAATATCACGCTGCACAAATGCGATTTGCTCTTCAAGGGCTTGCTTGCTTCTCTCTCTAACATCTTCAAAACTAATTTCATTATTGTCAGATAAATTCGGACCTCCAATCAATGAAAAAACCGCAAACATAAGGAAGATAGCAAATAGGAATATCGCCATTGGCGATATATATTGCGCTCGTTTTCCTGAAATATAGTCGCGCGTCAATACGCCAGGTTTGAATATAAGCATCGGCAAAGTGCGCCAAAACTTTCCATCAAAATGCAGCGCAGCGTGCGAAAAATCATGCCATATAGCCGCAAATGATCGGTGGATATGGCGTGATTGCCCGCAATTTGCGCAATAATTTTGAGACAATATTTGACCGCAATTCAAACAATTTACAATGGCTTCTTCTTGCATTTTATCATTATCAACATTTGCTATTTTTCACTCATTTTCTATCTTTGGTTAAGCGCAATCAAAAAAGCAAGATGATATATTCTAATGTATCTTTGAAAGAGATAATATCAGAGTAGATTAAGCCCTCACGCTATCCCATGGACCCGTTATCGCAAACGTATAAGTCGGTGCATAGAGATTAACAAACATGGTTTGCCCATCGGGTGAAAAGCAAGCCCCAGCAAATTCTGTTTGTATTTTGCTACGCCCAAAAATATAGGTTTTGCCCTCTTTATTCACACCGCGCAGATGATTATTCACTATGGCTGTATATTGATCTTCGCACACCATCAAATGACCATTGGGCATCACGCATAAATTATCGCCATAATTATAAAATGCTGGATCATTCGATTCCAAAAATAACGATAATGTGCCCGATGGCGACGCTGCGTTAATAGCATCATCAAGCGGATTAGGGGTGTAACGGAAAATCTGCCCATATTTGCCTTTCCCGCCGCTCGTTGATGCAAAATAAAGTTGATCGCCGTCCCAAATAACGCCCTCACCGCGCGCAAAAAGAGCGCCCCCTGCTGCGTGGCCGCGCAAACGCAAATCATCATTGGGGCTTTCTACATCATCTAAGTCAACCCAACGGACGGCGTGCTCATCGCCCAAAGATATGTTATGTCTATCCCAATTACGGGTATCTTTAATATCACCTTTTTCAAACATTAAGGCTTGTAATTTACCACCATGAGCAAGCTGTTCTTTTACATTAGGGATGAACCGATAAAATAGGCTATCATTTTTATCTTCGGTCAAATAGACAATGCCCGTGCGCGGATCTACGCAAACGGCTTCATGGTTGAAACGCCCCATTGCTCTTAGCGGAATAGGGTCGGCCATTTTGCCCATCTCGATCGGCACTTCAAAAACATAACCATGATCTTTATTGCCTTCATCGCCCGCAACATTGGTTGATTCTTCGCATGACAGCCAAGAACCCCACGGCGTAATTCCCCCCGAGCAATTTCTGATAGTGCCACTAAGCGAGAGCCATTCACTCTCGAGCGTTTGCGTTTTTACATCATAAATTAGCGTCGTTGTCCCACCTGGTAGAGGATAACCACGCTCTATATGCGTATCATAGCTTTTGAAACCAGCCTTGGGTTGTTCGCGCAATGCGCCTTCTCGGATTTGGCTTGGACGCAATTCGTGGTTGCGTACCAATGCAACTTTGCCCTCGCCCAAATCAATGCATCCCATGCCATCCGCTGCATTGGGAACGACATTGCCATCGCGCATGACATTACCCAGCCGCGAAATAATTTGGTAAGAAAATCCCTTTGGTAAATCCAGCAACGCATTTTTATCTTTAACCAACGCACCATAACCAAACACTTCATTGGTACCGCCAGTAGGAATTGCTGCAAAACTCCTTGCTGCTAGTGCCGCTATGGCAGCACTGCCAATACCTGCACCTAATTGTCGTCTATTAACCTTCATAGCAAATGCCCCTGCCGATATTTGAAAATAAATTCTCAGCAATCGCCCTATGATATATAGAGAATGACCACAAACCCATAATAAGTAAATTAATATTGCAAATAAGAAACTAGCGGCTTGGCCAAAGGCATATTGGCTGTTAATGGCATCATCAAAGTGCTGCAAAATGCAAGATTTAGATTTGCGAGATGATTATGAGCGATAGAGTAATTAAAACACGTATAGCCCCCAGCCCCACGGGCGACCCGCATGTTGGAACGGTCTATATTGCCCTGATGAACCATTGTTTCACCAAAAAACATGGTGGCCAAACTATATTACGCATAGAGGATACCGACCAAATACGCTCTTCGCGTGCGTCCGAAGATATGATTATCAAATCTCTGCGCTGGTTGGGCTTTGAATGGGACGAAGGCCCCGATGTTGGCGGGCCCAATGGCCCCTATCGTCAGAGCGAGCGTAGTGAGATTTACACCAAATATGCGCAAAAACTGATAGATGAGGGCAATGCTTTCAAATGTTATTGCGATGCTGAACGCTTAACCAATATGCGTAAAGCGCAGATGAAATCAGGAATGCCGCCGCGCTATGATGGCACTTGTTTGCGCCTTAATTCCGAGGGCCATGCTAAGTATGAAGCCGAAAACACCCCATATGTTGTGCGTCTGAAAATCCCTGTCGAGGGCAAATGCATTGTCCACGACACTATAAGAGGCGACATAGAGTTCGAATGGCCCGAGGTGGATATGCAGGTGCTGATGAAATCTGATGGCCTGCCAACCTATCATCTCGCCAATGTGGTGGACGATCATTTAATGGGGATTACGCATGTGATGCGCGGCGAAGAATGGATTAGTTCTGCCCCTAAACATCTTTTGTTATACCAATATTTTGGTTGGGATGCACCAATATTAACGCATCTGCCATTGTTGCGTAATTTAGATAAATCAAAATTGTCTAAACGCAAAAACCCAACCAGCATACTCTATTTTGAACGCGCAGGATATTTACCCGAAGCAATTATCAATTTCTTGGGGTTATTTGCCCGTTCCAGCTCTGAGGGCGAAGAAATGATGACCATTGACGATATGGTCAAAGATTTTGATGCCAAAAATATATCCTTGGGCGGCCCTGTTTTTGATATAGATAAATTAGAGTGGCTCAACGGACGCTATTTGCGAGAAAATATGAATAGCGAAGAATTTTTGAGCAAGGTAAAAACATGGGCACTCAACGATGATTATCTGAAACCTATCGCAGAAATGGCGCAAACTCGGATTACCAAATTATCCGATCTCGGCGATCTGCTAAGTTTCTTTTTTATGAACCGTATTGAAGGTCAAACCCAAGAAAATCTGCGCCAAGTAAAGCTAGAAGAATTAACCCAACGCCAAATCTATCATCTGGTGCTGATGCAATTTGATGCCGCATCGGCTTGGGATAAACAAAGCATAGAGTCCATTTTGCGCAATACAGCCGAAAAACTCGGCATTAAGCTCAAATTTCTAATTCAAGCCATGTATTTAGCGACTACAGGGTCTATGCAATCGGTTCCATTATTTGATGCCATAACCCATTTAGGGCGCGACATTATGCGTCAACGTTTGCGACATGCTATCGAATTATTGGCGGCTCCCACCAAAAAAGAAGCCAAAGCTTGGGAAGAATTGCTCTAAAATTTTCTATAATCTCCAGCAATATAATCATTTCAACGCGCTAAAATATACGCATTAGCGTGAAATATGCCCCCACTGCGCCTAGCAAATAGATTAACCCTATTTTGATTTTATATTCGCTCAACCATGCCATGCGCCCATTTAATGTATAGAGCGAAGCTGCGGCGATGATGAACAAAATCTGACCCAATTCTATGCCTGTGTTGAACATGGCTAAGGCCCATAATTCATTTCCTTTTGGCAGGCCTATATCTGATAAAGCACCCGCAAAACCAAGGCCGTGCAGCAACCCAAATGCGATGGCGATAATCCACGGATATTCTATCGCAATACTAGTGCCTTGTTTTAATTTGCGCATCGCCTCTATCGCTAGACAGAATATAGAAAGCGCGATCAACAATTCTATTGGGCCGCTCGGCAAAGATAATACGCCTAATGCCGTTAGCCCTAGGGTGATGCTATGTCCCACCGTAAAGGCGGTGATAACCCATAATATTTGTCTAGGCGATACGATCAATAATAGAGCCAAAACGAACAATAAATGATCCCACCCAAAGATCATATGTTCAACCCCTATGGCAATATATTCGCTAAAAGCAGCCCCTTCTGGCTCGGATAAATCCAGCGCATTATCCGCAGGACGCAACACAGAAATTTGTTCGTCTTGCCCAGAGCGTTTAATGCGCACAAACACATCGGTAAGAACATTTTCAAGACCAGCAATAGTTATGCTGCCCTTATCGAGCGCACATGACATCTGCCATCTTTCTACGATGACGCCACCAATAATTTTTTGCTGACTATCGTCGGGCAATATGCATTCATCAGGAAATATTGGAAATAATTTCAGCTTCTTACCGTTGGTAATAGGAAGCTTCCAACTAACATTAATTTGATTATCCGCGCTTTGATCAATTTCTAAAGCAGCGGGACGTACTTCATGGGCATAGGCATTTTGTGTCGCAAAATATGCTATTAAAAAACATAAAAACCACCGCATCATTCGTCAATATTTTCGACAATTATAGTATAATCAGATACGAGATTATCTATTTTTTGAGCCTTCAACTCTAATTGTTGCTGCGCGCGCCATGCCTCTTTAACTTGGGGTTTAATCATTTCAAAATCGGCTTGCAAAGCATCATCGATAGTTTCAATTTTGACCAAATGCAGCCCAAATGCGCTGCCAATCGGCCCGCTCCATTCTCCTGGCTTAGTCGCAAATAGAGCCGCGGCAAAACCAGGGCCAAATAAGCGTCCTACTTCGGCTTGCGGTATCACGGCGTAAGAACGTTTTTGAATGAAGGGATCCCCTAGACTTTTCCAATCAACCCCTGCTGTTAATTGCTCTAGCACCCGCCGCGCTTGCCTCTCTATTCCATCGCCATATTTTTCAGGACTCAAATAGATATGGTTAAAGCTGCGCCTCTCATTGCTAGCAAATTGCTCTTTATTCTCATCATAAAATTGGCGTAATTCGCTGTCGCTGGCGTCTTCCGATTCGCTCTCAGCACCAATAAGAAAATCCATTTTTTGCGCCAAACGGCGGCGCATAATGACATCGCCTTCATCTAGACCGAGCCGCTTGGCTTCGCGCACCAATACTTCTTCTTTGACATATTGATCGATAATATAATCGCGGTCTTTATCGCTTGGCGCGCGCCCCGAAGTGCTAGCCCAAGCTTGACTCAAACGTTCGATTTCAGATGCACTTACAGCGATAGTGCGGCCTTGCACGCCCTGCCAATCGCTCCACAGATTATGGATAAAGACTAAGAGTGCGCCCAAAGCAATAAAATGGACTATTGGTTCGCGCAAATATCGCTTCATAATTTAGGGCCAATCAGCTATTAGATGGCGTGTACCAGATGGGCGAGGACCAAGCTCTTTCTTGAATCGTAGCTTGTAATTTTGGATTAGGCTCTGCTCCAACACGAACAGCATCCCATGTAGACCAACGGCATACTGGGTTTTCCAGCACGCGGACATAATAAGACGCACGTTGTTCGCGTTTATGCTCTGGATCGCGCCAAAAGGTTTTTAATTCGGGCGCACCGCTGTCCGATGATATAGAGCAATCCTTAATATTGACGCTAGCACCATTATCAGGGCATCGGTAATTGGCATCGGGTGTCCCATTATCGCTGCAAGCGACATCAAAGACTTTTTCATTAGTTTGACCATCTTCGACCCAGACTTTAACAATCTGTAACCGCTGCAAAGGCGCGCTAAGCGGATCGCGCATTGCCCATACCAAGAAATTAGGAGCCTTACCCTCGCCGATTAAATCGCCGCCCATAGGAACACCGTTTTTATAGGCTTTTGACACCATCTCAGGGTCATCTAATAAAGCCTTATCATAATCAAATCCCGCAAAGAAACGTACTTTGATGCGCGTTCCAGTAGTGGCAAACACCTCTTTACGGCGCATAGCATCAAATATGCTCTCGCGGGTATTTTCCTCGGCCCATACCGCCGCATAACCCGATGCTCCCCAACGCGAGAACCAATTATCGGCATTAGGGTCTAATACCACCCCTTCCCAACTTTTCTTGCCATCGGGTGGTACAGACCCTCTGCGCTCGGCCGTACCATCAACAATACCCACTTTAGACCAGAAATTTTTCTCATCAAAAGAACCACCTGCGACATGGCTATCGGTCGAACCAATCAAACCAAATTTATAAGGATTGCTACCTATTTTCTCTCCAATCGCCAATCCATTGGCCAATGCTTCACGAACATAGCTGCCTTCATTTTTAGATTTGATTTGCGATGAGAGCAGATATTCATAAATCCCAAAATCAGCCCATTCATCGTTGGGCGATAATGCGGGATGCGTCTCTGATGTACCCTTTACTTGGGTAATCTCAACAATAGGCTCGTTGCGCAAACGCTTATCGGCATAAGCTTTGGTGAGCGGAGCACCATCATATGTCTCTAGTTTGAACATCTCGCCATCGGAGACATTGCTATTGTGCGGAATGGATAAAACATCATTGCCCGCATCGCGCTGATCATCCATCCAAGTCCATAAATCTTCGGGGTTGGTCGAATCGAGCGTTGAAAATGGAAGCTTAGGTGCGCTGCCCTTAAAGACGACATTGCGGTGCAAATTCCCGCCAGCAAAACCACCGCCTTCGCCACGAGAAATACGCACGGCTGTATATTCATAAGCCGAGAAAGTCGTAAATTCACCTGGTTTATTATATTTGTCAGCCGCCTCTACGGTTTGCTTCCAAACATCAGCGGTAATATTTTCATCAAAAACACCTGCTATTTTTTTTCCATTACGAATAGCACCGCCAATAAGAGAAAAAGCCTGGATTATTTTATCAGGGTCGGTGCTAAACATATCCTTAGCTATTTCATTTTTAGAAATTTTAGTACCGGGTGTATCCATGGCAGGAAGATGCCCCAAATAGGCAGCATGATCGGTAACCGCCATAAAGTCTAATTTAGGGCCTTCTAATTTAATATCATAGCCCGAAGGGTGCGATATAGTCTCACCCTTGGCAAATTTATACGCATCATCGGGTGTAGTGCGCACATTAAAGATATAAGCATCAAAACTATTGCGGGTGTGAATATGCAAATCTCCAAAATAAGCATTACGATCCGCATTGGGCTGCTCATTGCTTCCCGCTAACGCGCTTTTTTCTGCGGTGCTGTCATTGGATGTTTGATTGCACCCAGCGAGCAATGCCACGCTGGCAGCACCCATCAATAATTTGTTCATATCATAACTCCCCTCTGGCCTTGCTCTTATACAAAGCGCATTAGATATGAATCTTTTGCACTTCGCCTCTCTGCGTAAATTAATGGCGCAGTTAAATTTGAAATGCAACTAGGATTATTACCCCAGAGCAACCGCAGCCCTTGCATTGGCTGTAATAAGATCGGTATCGGGCGCACCTTTTGGAACAATCCAAGAGCCGCCAACGCATAATACAGGATTAAGCGCGAGCCAAGCTGGAGCAGTTTGCAGATTAATACCGCCCGTTGGACAGAATAATGCATCGCCAAATGGAGCTGCAATAGCCTTTAAGGCGCTGCGCCCTCCCGCTGCTTCTGCAGGGAAAAATTTGAAATGTTTCAGCCCCAAATCCATACCGAGCATAATATCGCCTGCATTGGCTGTACCCGGCAGGAATGGAATATCTGCATCCAAGGCGGCTTTGCCCAAATTTTCTGTTAGCCCTGGAGAAACGATAAATTCAGAGCCAGCGTCTATTGATTGGTTAAGCTGATCTGGGTTTAACACTGTACCTGCTCCGACAATAGCCCCCTCGACACTTTTCATAGCTTTGATGGCATCTAATGCGCATTCAGTGCGCAGCGTCACTTCTAATACTCTCAAACCACCAGCCACCAAGGCCTGCGCAATTGGAATAGCATGATCTACATTATCAATTACCAATACTGGGATGACTGGCGCTGTGCGCATGATAGTGCCAATTTTGTTCATTCTGCTGTCCTTATCACCTAAATATTTGCCATCGACTTAAGATAAGCCGCTGCTGCTCCATATAAGCCAGGTTCATCATAACGCAATTGCTGAACGGTAATTTGTTCCATTTTTGATTGGAAACGACCTTTGGCGGCAAAACGTCCACAAAAACCCGAGGACGCTATATGATCGACCAAACGCATCCCAAGGCCGCCTGTTAATATCACTTTATTAGCACCATGCGCTAAGGCTAAATCACCCGCTATCGCTCCATAGGATAATAAAAAGCGATCCAAAGCAGCCACAGCTTTTTCGTCTTTGCCAGCCAATGCCAATGTCCATAAGCTAGCGTCATCAACGTCTAACCTCTCGGACTCTCTAGCTAGGGCATTGTATAATGAACGCAAAGCAGGGCCGCTCAGCACGCGCTCAGTCGATACGCGGCCATGTTGCGCACGCAATAGTTTCAGCAGATTATCTTCCCAACTATCCAAGGGGGCAAAATCAACATGACCTCCTTCGGTTTCACCAACGAAATAACCATCTTTTGTCACGCTCAAATGCGCAACGCCCAATCCTGTGCCAGGCCCAATAACCGTCGTCACGCCAAAATCAACGGCCTGTTTAGGGCCGCACAAATGGCTAAAATATTTATCATCTAATACAGCGACGCTATGCGCTACAGCTTCAAAATCATTCAGCAAAATAAAGTCATCAACATTTATTTCTCTGGCCAAATTTGAACGATTAATCACCCAGCTATTATTGGTAAACTTTATATTTTCTTGATCGACGGGCCCCGCGATTGCGATAGCCGCCCTTTGCGGCATTTTGGCTATCGATTCTCTTTCGATCTGATCTGCATACGCATGCCAAGCAAGCACCAAAGTTGCATAATCTGCTGTCTTTAACTTCGCTTTATGCGATAAGGATTTGATTGTGCCACCATCAAATTGTGCTATGGCAAAGCGCGCGTGCGTTCCGCCAATATCGGCTACTACAACTTCCATTCTTTATAAACCTGCCTCTTGTAACATTGCGCTGCCGCCTTTCTCAGCGGGGTCACTATAACGGCGCAGCATTGAAAATAATTCTCTTCCTGTTCCCTCGGATGGCACAGGGCATTTTTCTAATGGCCTTGCTTCCCATTCGGCCTTTTCGACCAAAGCTGATAATATTCCCGTCTCTGCACAAACACGCACAATGTCGCCATCGCGCAATTTTGCAAGCGGGCCTCCATGATATGCTTCTGGGCTAATATGGATAGCAGCGGGTACTTTGCCACTAGCCCCTGACATACGACCATCGGTGACAAAGGCTATTTTATGGCCGCGATCTTGCAATACGCCCAATGATGACGTTAATTTATGCAGCTCTGGCATACCATTGGCCGCTGGCCCTTGGAAGCGACAGACAACCACCGTATCTTGATCTAATTCTCCTGCCTTAAAAGCCGTAACCACATCATTTTGATCGTCAAAAATACGCGCTGGAGCTTCTATCGTCCAACGGCTTTTATCAACTGCGCTGACTTTCATTGTGCAGCGGCCTAAATTACCCTGCAATAATTTCATTCCGCCATTAGGCTTAAACGGACTTGAAACAGCACGCAGCATCGTTTCATCATGGCTTTTGTCAGATGCATTTTCGAACATCAATGCATCACCGTTCATTTTTGGTTCTTTGGCACCTTCCATTAAAGAACCGCCATAAACGGTCATAATATCATTATGCGCCAACCCCGATTGTACCAATTCGCTTATCACATAAGGCATACCGCCTGCGGCTGCGAAGTGATTAACATCGCCCATTCCATTGGGATAAATATTAGCAATCAAAGGGACAACCGATGACAAATCATCAATATCATCCCAATTCAAAATAATCCCAGCGGCGCGCGCTATCGCTGGCAAATGAATAACATGATTGGTAGACCCCCCCGTAGCCAGCAACCCAACGACGGCATTCACAATGGCTTTTTCATCTATACAATGGCCTAAGGGTTTATAATATTGTTTATCCGAACCCTCTTGAGCCCAGCCATTTTGAGTGAGCTGATGAACGGCTTTGCGCGTAAGTTCTTGGCGCAATTTAGTACCAGGGTTGACAAAGCTGCTACCGGGAACATGCAGCCCCATCATTTCCATCATCATTTGGTTGCTATTGGCCGTTCCAAAAAAAGTACAAGTTCCAGCCCCATGATAGCTAGCAGATTCGGCTTCCAATAGCTCTTCTTTGGTCGCTTTCCCTTCAGCAAATAATTGCCGCACGCGCACTTTTTCTTTGTTGGAGAGGCCCGATGGCATGGGGCCAGCAGGAATTAAGATTGTCGGTAAATGCCCGAACCGCAGGGCCCCGATAAGCAAGCCAGGTACAATTTTATCGCAAATCCCCAGCAATAACGCGCCCTCAAACATACCATGGCTCAGCGCAACAGCAGTGGACATAGCGATGACATCGCGGCTGAATAATGAGAGTTCCATCCCAGCTTGGCCTTGGGTAACACCATCGCACATGGCGGGTACTCCACCCGCAATTTGCGCGGTTGCGCCTTTTTCACGCGCGAATATTTTGATCTGCTCTGGATAGCGTCCATAGGGTTGATGCGCAGAGAGCATATCATTATAGGCTGTTACAACCCCGATATTCATCATTTTGCCAGATTTAATCGTGCTTTTATCGCCTCCGCTGGCGGCAAATCCATGCGCCAAATTTCCGCAAGACATAGTAGGGCGATGCACACCTTCATCGCGCTGACGATCAATCAAACCCAGATAATGAGCCCGAGTGTCGCTCGACCTTTCTGTAATTCTTTGCGTCACTGCATTTACAATGGAGTTTATTTTCATCTCATGCTCCCACCCACAGGTTAGCGTCATTCATAAATTATTGCTGTAAACATTTTTGCGTAAATTTTAACAATAATAATCAAATGAAACGATTCACCTAAGTGTAATCACTTATATGACAAGCTTGTCATAATCCAGTAAAACCGTAATTCGATGGCAATTTTCTATAATTTGGGTAAAAGATATGAGATTAAGGCTCTTTGCTGTAAATGATAAGAGCGCAACGAATGAAGGTCAGAGCCTAGACGCATTATCAGCTTATGACGCTTAATGAATTAGGGTCTGATCCTGCTCATTAAAGGCCGAGCCTATTTCATTAAGCCGAGCCTTAAAAATATATTCCTTATCGATATTTAATATCCGTTTATCTATGCGGGCTGGTTGAGCACACCGCGCGCTATTTGATCGCGCTCTATGCTCTCAAACAAAGCTTTGAAATTTCCCTCACCGAAACCATCATCGCCTTTGCGTTGAATAAATTCAAAAAATACAGGGCCAACTTGGGCCTCAGCAAAAATTTGAAGCAGCAATCTAGGCTCGCCGCCTTCGGTGGTGCCATCCAATAATATGCCGCGCGATTTCAGAGCATCAACATCTTCACCATGACCAGGTAAACGTTCATCCAGCATAGAATAATAAGTCTCGGGCGGAGCCGTCATAAAGGGAACGCCCAACGATTTTAGTCGATCCCAACAGGCCACCAAATCATCACAGATGAATGCGATATGCTGAATACCTTCACCATTAAATTCCCGCAAAAATTCTTCTATTTGGCCTTTTCCGCTCTCACCTTCTTCGTTCAATGGAATTTTGATTTTACCATCTGGCGCGGTCAAAGCCTTAGAGGTTAAGCCAGTATATTCACCTTTAATGTCAAAGAAACGAATTTCGCGAAAGTTAAACAATGTCTCATAATAATCGGCCCAATAGGCCATACGTCCGCCATAAACATTATGGGTTAAATGGTCGATAATTTGGAAACCTGCGCCCACAGGGTTATGGTCAACCCCATCTAAATATTCAAAATCAATATCGTAAATGGACAGATCATCGCCATAGCGATCGACCAAATATAATATTGCCCCGCCGATACCGCGAATCGCAGGAATATGTAATTCCATTGGCCCTGTTTCGACCTGCACAGGTTCGGCACCTTGCTCTATAAGATGCGCATAAGCTTTGCGAGCATCTTTGACACGAAACGCCATTCCGCAGGCGGATGGCCCATGCTCGCGGGCAAAATACCACGCCGCAGATTTGGGTTCATAATTGATGATAAGGTTTATGCCGCCCTGACGCCACAGCCGGACATCCTTGCTACGATGCGTCGCGACATGCGTAAAACCAGCCATGGTTAAAACTGGCTCTAACACGCCCTGTTTTGGTGCGCAAAATTCAACAAATTCAAAACCGTCTAATCCAACTGGATTTTCAAATAAGTCCGCCACAGCAATTTCCTCTAGATATGAAATGGTTATTTAGTTTCAAATGAAACAATAAACGATTCGTCGTGTAAAGTCCACAATAGAGTTGAAACAATATCCCATATATGGTTGAGTTTCCTGAATTATTAGGATGAGACAAATGACCGCTGTAAAAATAAATGCTATTAAATCGCCAACTTACATGGACAACACCCATTGCAATGCCGAGGATTATAACCGCCTTTATGAGCAGAGTATTTCTAATCCCGATAAATTTTGGAAAGAGCAATCCTCGCGCATAAATTGGGTGAAAGAGCCCAATATTATTGCCAATTATAGCTATGACCCTGTTACCATTAAATGGTATGAGGATGGGATATTAAACATATGTTATAATGCCATCGATAGGCATGTTGAGGCTGGTAAAGGCGAAAATATTGCGCTGATTTGGGAAGCCGATAACCCCGATGCAAAAGGTCGCAAGCTCTCATATCAACAGCTACAAACCGAAGTCATTAAAATGGCTAATTGCTTAAAAGAAATGGGCGTTAAAAAAGGCGACCGCGTCACTATATATATGCCAATGATTATTGAAGGGGCAGTATCAATGCTCGCCTGCGCGCGCATCGGTGCCATCCACAGCGTGGTCTTTGGCGGATTCTCACCCGAAGCCTTATCGGGCCGTATCATCGATTGCGATAGCAAATTTATCGTCACTGCTGATGAAGGTTTTCGCGGCGGCAAGCCTGTTTCGTTAAAATCTAATGTCGATGCAGCGCTGGCAAAAAACGGCTGTGATGTCAGCGGTGTTTTGGTGGTAAAACATTCGGGCAGCGGTGTTGATATGGTTTCAGGACGCGATCATTATTATCATATATTATCAGAAAATATCTCCGATGATTGCCCTTGCGAACCCATGAACGCCGAAGATCCATTGTTCATACTCTACACATCGGGTTCAACGGGCAAGCCCAAAGGCGTGTTGCACACAACGGGCGGCTATGCGGTGTGGGCGGCGAGCACATTCAATTATGTTTTTGATTATCAAGCGGGCGAAATTTTTTGGTGCAGCGCCGATATTGGTTGGGTCACAGGCCATAGCTATATCGTCTATGGCCCGCTGCTCAATGGTGCTACAGAAATCATGTTCGAGGGCGTCCCTAACTATCCCGATCATGGCCGCTTTTGGCAAGTAGTGGCTAAGCATAAGGTCAATATTTTCTATACCGCCCCCACCGCGATTCGCGCGCTCATGCGCGAGGGGGATGCCCCCGTAAAAGCGCATGATAGAAGCTCTATTCGGTTGCTCGGTACAGTCGGAGAACCCATTAATCCAGAGGCATGGCGTTGGTATTATGAGACAGTGGGCGATGGCCAATCCCCTATCATAGACACATGGTGGCAGACCGAAACTGGCGGCGTGATGATAACCACCCTGCCCAACGCGCACGCTATGAAACCGGGCAGCGCGGGCAAACCATTTTTTGGTATCCAGCCGCAACTGGTTGATAATGAGGGTAATGTGCTTGAAGGGGCCACCGATGGTAATCTGTGTATTACCGCAAGCTGGCCTGGCCAAGCGCGCACGGTTTATGGCGATCATGAACGGTTTGTGCAGACTTATTTTGCAACCTATAAAGGCAAATATTTTACAGGCGATGGATGCCGCCGCGATGACGATGATTATTATTGGATTACAGGCCGTATCGATGATGTCATCAACGTATCAGGGCATCGTATGGGCACCGCCGAGATTGAAAGCGCATTGGTGTCGCACCCGTTGGTCGCCGAAGCAGCAGTGGTTGGTTATCCGCATGACATCAAGGGGCAAGGCATTTATTGCTATGTAACGCTGAACGCAGGTGTAGAGAGCGATGATGAATTATCCGCTATTTTGTGCAATCATGTTCGCCAAGACATTGGCCCGATAGCCACTCCAGATCATCTGCATTTCACCCCTGCTCTGCCCAAAACACGCTCTGGTAAAATCATGCGCAGAATTTTGCGCAAAATTGCTGAAAATGATTATGGTTCATTGGGCGATACTTCTACGCTTGCCGACCCATCATTGGTCGATGGATTAATCACGGGACGCCTGAATAAATAAATTGAGTAAGGCAACTCAATAAGTAAAATGATGAGACCCTATAATCATCTAGAAAAGTATCATTTGTAATTAAAACTCTTTTGGAATAATGCACAGATAAATAGCATCTTATCCGATTATAAAGGGGGACGGATTATGAAAAAAATAGCAGTCTTAGGATTGGGCAATGTTGGGTCATTAGCAGCCGTAATGCTACATGATTCAGGGTTTCAAGTAATCGGCGTGGATCAACATACGGCCCTGCAAGACTATGAATTTGAAACGCGCGCAATAGATTTGAATGATGATGTTTTAGTAGAAAATTTATTGGGCGATGTCGATGCCATCCTATCTTGTTTGCCATATGATCTTAACGCTAAACTTGCCGTTCAAGCCTGCGCGGCAGCGATCCATTATTTTGACCTGACAGAAGATGTTCCCACCACTCAATCTATCATTAAACTATCCCAGCAATCCAAAGGCCTTATGGCCCCGCAATGCGGGTTAGCGCCGGGTTTTGTTGGCATAGTGGGCAGCAATTTAATCGGCAAATTGGATATTGCTCGTAATTGCCGGATGCGCGTTGGCGCGCTCCCACAAAATCCGACTGGTCTGATGGGCTATGCATTTAATTGGTCGCCTGCTGGCGTGGTCAATGAATATCTCAACGATTGCGAAGTGATTGAGAGCGGAGAGCGTAAGACCGTATCATCGATGGAATGGCTAGAGACTATTTATATTGACGGGGTAGAGTTAGAAGCTTTCACCACCTCTGGCGGGTTGGGTACTATGTGCGAGACGTTCCATGGCAAAGTTGCCAATTTAGATTATAAAACTATGCGTTATCCAGGGCATATGAAATTGATGAATTTCTTTTTCCACGAATTACTCATGCGTCAACGCCGCGAAGAAGCAGGCGAAATTTTGGTGCATGCAAAACCCCCCGTCAGAGATGATATTGTTTATGTCCATATCAGCGCAGAAGGCGAGCAAGATGGTCGCCCAGCGCGCGAAGAATTTGTTCGCGGCTATCGCCCAAAATTAATCGCAGGTACAATGCGCACAGCCATCGCATGGACAACGGCATCATCGGTTGTCGCCATAATTGAAATGGTGCGCGATGGGAAATTACCCGATCATGGTTTTTTGAAACAAGAAGATATAAGCTTTGATGATTTTATCGCAACGCCGACAGGATCATTATATGCGAGCGAAGCATAAGGAGATAATTTATGAAATACGCCCAAGAGGTTGCCAATATTTTCAAAACTATTGGCGCAGATAATGATCTGCAAAAAGGCGATCTAATCGTTTCTTCGCCGCTAACCGGAGAGACAATCGCGCAAGTCCAACAAACGCGGTTGGAGGAGATGAATGCACTGATAGCAAATGCCAAAAATGCAGCGCATATTTGGCGCAATATTCCTGCGCCAAGACGCGGAGAATTGCTGCGTTTATTGGGCGAAGAATTGCGCAGCCATAAAGATGCATTGGGCCGATTAGTCAGCATAGAAGCAGGCAAAATTCCCTCCGAAGGACTTGGCGAAGTCCAAGAGATGATCGATATTTGCGATTTTGCTGTCGGCTTATCGCGCCAATTATATGGTCTCACCATCGTATCCGAACGCCCTGGCCATCGCATGATGGAAAATTGGCATCCGCTTGGCGTGGTTGGTATCATATCAGCCTTTAATTTCCCCGTCGCCGTTTGGTCATGGAACAGCGCATTGGCATTGGTTACCGGCAATAGCATCATCTGGAAACCATCGGAAAAAACACCGCTCACCGCAATGGCATGCCATGCTATATTAGACCGCGCCCTAGAAAAATTCGCCCAATCAGGAGAGGCTGCACCGCAAGGGTTATCACAGCTTATTATCGGTGCTGGCGATATTGGTAATGCGATGGTCGAACATCATGATGTCGCGCTTATTTCGGCCACAGGCTCGACCCGAATGGGCCGCGAAGTTGGGCCAAAAGTCGCTGCACGTTTCGGCAAAACCATCCTCGAACTCGGTGGCAATAATGCAATGATAATCGCGCCCTCTGCTGATCTGGAAATGGCGACAAATGCAGCCGCTTTTGGTGCAATGGGAACAGCAGGGCAGCGCTGTACTTCGACGCGCAGACTATTTGTGCATGACGATGTTTATGATGAAATTGTGCCGCGCCTCAAAAGCGCATATCAAAGCATAAGTATCGGCGATCCGCTGGCTAGCGATGCATTGGTTGGCCCGCTTATTGATAAAGAAGCCTTTGATAATATGCAAAAATCTCTTGATAAGGCAAGAGAAGAAGGCGCGCAAATCGTCGGCGGTAATCGCTTTGAAACGCCGCATGATACTGCTTATTATGTGCGTCCTGCTTTGGCCGAAATAAAGGCACAAAAAGGCGTTGTAATGCAGGAAACTTTTGCGCCTATTTTATACATTATGCGTTATACCGATTTGAACGATGCAATAGCATCGCAAAATGCTGTCGGCGCTGGTTTATCCTCTGCTATTTTCACGCTTAATCTGCGTGAGGCGGAGACATTTTTAAGCGCAATGGGCAGTGATTGCGGTATTGCCAATGTCAATATCGGCACTTCGGGCGCGGAAATTGGCGGTGCTTTTGGCGGTGAAAAAGAAACGGGCGGAGGCCGCGAATCTGGCAGCGATGCTTGGAAAGCCTATATGCGCCGCGCCACCAATACCATCAACTATTCCGCTGACTTACCCCTAGCGCAAGGGGTATCATTTGACATTTAGCATCAGCAATATATCACCATCTTAAATCATAGAAAGTTTCTTATCATATGAAATTAGGATGTTGTTATTATCCCGAACATTGGCCCGAAAATGAATGGGATAATAATGCGCTCCACATGCGCGAAATGGGCTTGGAATTGGTGCGTATCGGCGAATTTGCATGGAGCCGCATGGAACCAAAGCATCGTCAATATGATTGGGATTGGCTAGATCGCGCTATTGAGAGCTTGGCCAAAACTGGGCTGAAAATCATATTAGGCACCCCTACCGCAACCCCGCCAAAATGGCTGGTTGATACTATGCCCGATATGATCGCGATCGATGAAAATGGCAACCCGCGCAAATTTGGATCGCGGCGTCATTATTGTTTTTCGCACTTGCCCTATCGCAAAGAATGCGCGCGCATCACCCAAGCTATGGCGGAACGCTATGGTCAGCATGATGCGATTATGGGCTGGCAGACCGATAATGAATATGGCTGCCATGATACGGTGCTCAGCTATTCTGTCGCCGCTTTGTCGCGTTTTCGTGAATGGTTGTCGAATAAATATGATACTATTGATAGCTTAAACACCGCTTGGGGTAATGTGTTTTGGAGCATGGAGTATCAAAGCTTTGATTCGATTGATTTACCCGACCATATTGTCACAGAAGCCAATCCTGCCCATCTGTTGGATTATCGAAGATTTGCCTCCGATGAAGTCGTGTCCTTCAATAAAATTCAAACCCAGATTATCAATAAATATTCACCCGATCGTAACATCATCCATAATTTCATGGGTTTCTATACAGATTTTGATCACCATAAAGTGGGCGATGATTTAGACATTGCAACATGGGATAGCTACCCGCTTGGTTTTTTAGATATGTTCCCATTTAGCGAAGAAGATAAAAATAAATTTGCGCGGCAAGGCCATCCTGACATTGCGGCTTTTCATCATGATCTCTATCGCGGCTGCTCTGCAAAATGGGGCGTGATGGAACAACAAGCGGGCCCCGTTAATTGGGCGCATCATAACCCAGCCCCCCTCGATGGTATGGTGCGATTATGGACAATAGAGGCTATGGCGCATGGAGCTGATTTTTGTTCCTATTTCAGATGGCGGCAACTGCCCTTTGCGCAAGAACAAATGCATGCAGGATTGCTGCGCCCCGATGGCGAAGAAGCCCAAGGTGCCATAGAAGCGCGCCAAGCGGCAGAGGAGATCAGCATCCTCACTAATGCGCGCGAAAATATGGTTCAAGAATCTCAAACCGTCGCGCTGCATTTTTCATATGAAGCGCAATGGCTGTTTGAAAACCAACCACAGGGCCAAAGCTTTCAATATTTATGGCTGATATTTGAACATTATTGCGCTTTGCGCCGATTAGGGCTTAATGTTGATATTATAGCGCAAGACGCGGATTTAGACGGTTATGCGATGCTCATCATCCCCTCTATGCCGATTATTGACGATGGCTTTATCGCAAAAGTAAAAAACCTCGATATACCCGTGATGTTTGGCCCTAGGAGCGGCAGCAAAACCAAAGATTTTTCTATCCCTGAAAATTTAGCACCTGGCCCATTGCAACAATTAATCGATATTAAAGTCACACATGTCGAGAGCATGCGAGATGGGTTGCATCATTTTGGCACCTCGCGCCATGGGGATGATTTTCGTATCGATCATTGGATAGAGCATATCATTGGCAGCGCCGAAGTGGTGGAACAATGTCATAATGGCAATGCGATATTATGCCGCCAAGATAATATCTATTATTGCAGCGCTTGGCCCGACGATGCTTTACTGCACAATATCTTCATCGATCTGTTAAAGCTAACCGATGCAGAGCCGATAATATTACCCGAAGACTTGCGCATTCGCCGCAAAGACGGATATTATTATATCTTTAACTATGGCTGTAAAATGATTAATCTTGGTGATATATATAATCCTTGGAACGGCGGCAATTATATCCTTGGGCAAGAAAATTTAGCCAGTGCACAAATCGCTGTGATTGCGGCTGACTAAATCAATTTTATGAACGTAATTTTGATAAATGGCGCACATCAACCTGCTCTAAATCAACCATAGCTTCTCCATCCACCATCCATTTTTCGCGCTTGCGATAGAGGGTTGATGGGCTGACATCCAAAATTTTCGCAGCTTTAGTAACGCTCCCACCGCATTTTTCTATCGCTTGTTCGACAACCATTTGCTCTATCTGATCCAAAGTGCGGCCATCCATCCAATCCATATTGGTGAGCGTCGCCATTTGATTGGCGGACTCAATGGCTTGCATCGCCGCTGCTTCTAGATTTGCTGGATTAATCTGTAATGGTTCGGATTGAATACGGTCAATTTCTTTGGGCGGAATAAATTCGGGTAATATTTCTGTTCCTAACGTTGGCCCCGCATACATAACCGCCGCGCGGCGCATCAAATTTTGCAACTCACGAACATTGCCGGGCCATTGGTGCATTTGCAATGCTTGCACTAAGGATGGTTCCATAGTTGAAAATTTCTTGCCTTCTTCTTCGGCATATCGCGTCAAAAATTCATTGGCGAGCAATATAATATCATCGCCGCGCGAGCGCAATGCGGGCAATTCAATCGGGACAACGGCCAAACGATAATATAGATCTTCTCTAAAACGTCCTGCTGTTACTTCGGATTGCGGATCGCGGTTGGTCGCACAGATAATACGGACATCGACATTCTCTGTTTTGGTCGCACCAACGCGCTGTACTGTTCCCGTTTGAATGAAGCGTAATAATTTCACTTGGAGCTTCAATTCCATTTCACAAATTTCATCCAAAAATAATGTCCCGCCATGCGCGGCCTGAACAGCCCCGACACGATCAGAAATGGCACCCGTGAAAGATCCTTTCAAATGACCAAAAAGTTCAGATTCCATCAAATCTTCGGGAATCGCACCACAGTTAATAGCAACAAAAGGCTTTTTGCCGCGCGGGCCGCTGCTATGAATAGCATCGGCGCAAACTTCTTTGCCTGTGCCGCTCTCACCTGTTATGAAAATTGTCGCTTTTGATCGGCTAATATTCTCTATTTGCTTGTAAATATTACGCATGGGGGGGCTGTTACCAACAAAGCCCGCGAAACCATTTTTATGAACGGGTGACGCCAATTCTTGCGGGATATTATCGGCTTTACTGTTATTTTTTAGAGCGCTTTCGACCGCTGCGACCAAACGAGCAGGCGCCAGTGGCTTGACCATAAAATCATAAGCACCAAGACGCATCGCATCAATCGCACGGTTTATTGAACCATCGGCTGTCGCTACAATGATAGCATTATTGGCAACAAACGCTTCATTTTCTCTCAGCCAATCTAAACCATTGCCATCGGGCAGTTGCAGATCAAGCAAGATGGCATCAAAGCCATTTGCATTGCTTTTTATTTGTTCATTAGCCTGCGCAAGACTATCAACGATGATCGATTGAAAACCAGCACTTTCTAAATCCCCTGCATATGCCAAAGATAGCGAAGCAATATCTTCAATTATCAAGATGGTCGGTTTAGGCATTTAATCGATCCTTAATGGTAAAGCTTGCACTTTTTCCATCCTCTGAAAAACTCCATTTCAGCTCGCGTTCATCCTTAAAATGCTCCATACACCCTTGAACCAAACCACAAGCGATGGCGGCCATAGGGCGGTGCGATTGATAATTTAATTCAAAACCTTCATCGCTATTCTTGCTCTCTATATGGGGCGGCCGCGCATCAGGGTATAAGGTGCGCACTTCGCTATGAATGTGGCTGCCAACATGGGCAAGCAAATCTTCGGCATTCGTATAAGCGCTGATAATATCGGGATAAAGCACCAAAAATCTATTGTAGAGATAATGGCCAAAAAGACGGCATAATTCGGCGGCATCAATGCCAGATACAGCAGAGGCTTGCGTCACCATAGAGAGGGCATATTCCGATGGATAATTACCCACAGAAGTGAAGGCACCGTCATTGGGTAATTGCGCAGCGATAATCACTTCATCAACAAATTTTGCCGATTTAACTTGCTCCATAAAGCGCACAAGTTCTGTAAATATTATACCCTTCATACCATTTCCTTACTTAAAAATTTAATTCTTATTCGCGGTGGTAAAGCAATGCTCATGCCAATATCAAAATGCTATACTATAGTGTCAAACATAGAGTTTCTGGGCTTAGCGCATTGCAATATGCAATAATCTTGATTGCAATATGCAAGAAAAAGGTTTGCAAATTGCAAAGATTTCAAAATAAATTTGATAAAGCCTCTTATTTTCGACCATTTTGAACCAAAAATGCAATTGGCACGACCGTTGCAAATTAAAATTCCGAAAATGCAAATAGCATAATTACCGCATCTCAGACCATTATACTATTTGTATAGGGTTCACCCAGAGGAATAATAAATGACGAAAAAACTTATCACCTCATTAACATTGCTGTCCCTATTATCGGGGTGCGCCACGATGCGCACGCCAGATAATGATATTGAAAATTATTATGCCGCACAATATATGTCGGGCGATATACATCAAACCTCTTGTCATAGCGCACCCATCCCGCAGGCAATCGATGGCCTTACTTTTGTAAAGCCCGAACAATTCATAGAGAGTATGGATGCGTTAAATAGCGGCGATAGCATTAAATTAAATGTCGCGGGCGATAAAGACCAATTAACGGGTACATATACAATAGGCGATAATGGCGAAATAACATTATTGGGCAAATATCGCATAAAAATTGCAGGACAATCGACAATTAGCGCACAAAATATCGTTGCTAAAACATTATATGACCAAGGTTTAATTCGCAGAGCCCATGCTGGGGTTAGGCTTACTATTGCAGAATTAAGCGGCGTGAATGTTGCGGTTAATGGCGCAGTATTTGACCCAGGTTTAATTAGAATTGGGGATAAAAATGCCGAAACTCGTGATGTGAATTTCAATAATATTCAATATGGCGATGCCAATGCTAGCCAGAATATGTCCACCACTTTGCGCGCCGCAGGCGGTGTTCGACCCGATGCCGAAATCAAAACCATATATCTATTACGCGGTAATCAATGGACACAAGTCAATATGAGCGGGGCCATTACAGGAGAGGCTGTGCAAGACATACCTGTGCGAATGGGCGATAAGATCATTGTCCCATCAATCGGATGTTTACAAGCTTCCTTGGTTCGCCCAACCATTATCACCCAACCTGGTGTTCGCGTTTATATGTCGAACCTATCGCGGCCAGCACTTAGCAGCGCCTCATCGGGGATAACCACCGATAGCGGCAAGCTGCCTTATGGTACGCGCCTCTCTCAAGCGATGGTTGGAGCCAATTGCGTGGGTGGTTCATCGATGAATGCAGCGCGTCAGATTGTGCTTATGTCGCGCAATCCAATCACGGGTCAATCAATTGTAATATCGCGTGCTGTCGAAAAATTAGTTCGTAATGCCGACCGCGATAGCCGTGATCCCTATCTTATGCCCGGTGACAGCATCGCATGTTATGACAGTTTGGCGATGAATTTGCGCGATGTGGTGAGCGTCGTAGGTGAGACTATTTCTCCATTAATCTTAGTCAAGAGTTTGGATTAATCATGTCGATTATAGAACAATTAGATTATGACCATGCTGTCATATTCATTAGAGATATTATCAAACAGCGCAAATTATCATGGCGAAATTTGCACTGGCGCGAGCGGCGTTATCTTATCACTTCATTATTGATTTTCGCTGCTATTTGGTCGCTAACCACTGCCTATTTGCTCTTTACACCAGCTAAATATCAAAGTGAATTTTCGTTGATATTACCTGGAAGTGGTGCTGGCGGTTCGCTCAATGTTGAGAGTATTGGGCAGGCCCAATCTTCCTCATCATCGGCTTTTGCTAGCGCGACTTTGAGTCCTACGGAAAATTACAAAAGGCTGCTCAGCACCAACCGCACATTGCGCAGTGCCGCCATCAGCTTAGGCGAAGAGGCGGATAATTTTCCCACACCAAAAATTGAACTTATCGATCAAACCAATTTGATTATTGTGAAAATATCGGGCGGCAGCGCAGAGCAAGCCGAAAAAAGGGCAGCGGCTCTTAAAGACCAATTTTTATTGCAGCTTCAATCTTTGCGCAAAGATGAAGCGAAGCAGCGCGAGATAGTGGATAGCAAATATTTGGTGGAATTGGAAAAAAAGGTGCAATCTACCCAAAAGAAATTGCTCGCTTTTCAAGCCAATAATGGCTTGGTTTCATTAGATCAATTTAATAACCGCATTGCCAATTTGGATGCTTTGCAGGAAAAAGAGCGCGATGAGCGCACAAAATTACGCAGCAAAGCGGCCGAAACGCAAAAATTCGCCGCTATCTTAGGAACGGGCATTGGCGATGCCAATAAAGCTCTCAAATTGCGCTCTGATCCAATATTTCAGGGGCTGGCCGATAAATATGCCAAAGCCTCTGTCATCGCAGAGGAAAAATCGGCGACTTTGGGCGATAATCATACTGCTCTGATAGTCAGCAAAGATGAACGCGATAGCCTGCGTGATGCCCTGCTGCGCCGTGGACGCGACGTTACAGGCTTGGACAATGATTCCATCCTAAATAGCGTTGATATTACGGTATCGGCTGGTCGTTCCAATTTGATGCAAGGCATGGCTTTGGCAGAATCACAACGCTCTGGTATCAATGCTAGCCTATCCGAAATTCGCCGCGACATTAGCAGATTATCGGCTAATCGCAGCGAGCTTGTAACCAGCGCATCGCAGCTCGCGGATCTTATTCGCGATCACCGCGTGGCCGAGGCGGTGTTTTCATCGGCCTTGGCGCGCCTAGATACCAATAAACAAGATCCATTTGCTTCTTATCCCTTGGTTCAGCTATTAGAAGCCCCTTCTCTACCCAACGGCCCTTCTAGCCCATCAAAAATGCTAGCAATCGCTGGCGCAATAGCAGCAACACTCTTTCTTATCATTGGATTGACATTATTATGGTTACGTCAGCGGATCATCCGCAAAATATTCAAGAAAAAATAATTGTCTATGCCATAATAAGCACTTGGGGTTTATGGTTGGTCGGCGGATTATATATAGCCGGCCCCGTTCTTGGGGTCGCGCTAACCGCCATCGTCCTATCGACTTATTTTATAGCACCAGGCTTAGCCGAAGAAAAACGTATCAAAGCCCCCAACATATTCATATGGCTATGGATTGTGGGCATGTTCGCGCTCTTGGTCATTTTATGGATCGGTCATGTCGATTATCGCCTCGGCACGGGCGCAACGATTAAATCCTCTATCGGTTGGGCAAAAGGATGGGCTTTATTAGCCATGTTCATTCTGGCCGGTGCTGTGCTGCCGATACGCAGCGAGGTCATCCACCGCGCCATATGCCGTTTGGGCAAATATAGCCTGCTTATTTTACCGCTCTTTTTGATCGCGCCTTATATCGGACTGCCGCAAACATTATGGGTATCCCCCCTCAAAGTTTTGGGCGGCTCTGGCAGCGAATATTTTGCGGCAACTTTATATACAATCGAACCTGGTGTCGGCACAGCGCGGTGGCAATTTTTTGCCCCATGGTCGCCTGCTGCTGGGATGATAGCCTTGGTACATTTTTTATGCGCGCTCGAAGAAAAAGACGCGAAATGGAAGGCCATCGGTTTGATAGCATCGCTCGCAATCATGCTCTTATCACAATCGCGCCTGGCACTGGTTGCGCTCATTATCATTTGGCCTTTTGCTTTTGCGGCATCACAAATCAATAGACCCTATCTATGGTTTATGGCCATGCCGATATTATTGCTCTTGGGTTGGTTTGCGGTCGATATTATCAATTTGATTGATAGCGCGATTCAGAGCTTTTCAGGAGCGCGAGCTGATTCATCGCGCGTGCGCGCAGCGCTGGGCCGTATCGCGGTTGAGCGGTGGCAGAATGAAGCCTATTGGTTTGGCCATGCCGTCGTAGAGCGCGGCCCACATTTGGTTGAATATATGCCCATAGGCAGCCACCATAGCTGGTATGGATTATTATTTGTAAAGGGGCTCAGCGGCTTTTTTGCTCTTGCCATACCGCTGGCTGTTTCATTTCTATTCTTGCTCTATAATGCGCATAAATATCATGCATCGCGCCTCGCCTTATCGATGGTGACATTGCTCATATTATACAGCTTTGGTGAAAATTTAGAGATATTAGCCTATCTCTATTGGCCCGCCCTCATCCTCATCGGTCAAGGGCTGATGCCCGAGAGCCATGAAAAGGGTGATGCGTAAAGTAGCAAGATGATAATCGCTGGACTTAATCCGCAAGCTCTATTTGCATAGGGCCTTATTTGCATAGGGCCTCATTTGAATTAAGCGATAGTGATTATGGGGGTTAATCGCCCGCTAATTTGAATATGACTTTCAGCAAAAATTTAATTTAGACAGAGGCTAGTTTAATTTAGACAGAGGCTAGCCCATGCACGGCGCAGGATTGGCAGCGTAGTGCCAATAGGCCAAGCAAGCCTCTGCATGGCAATGCAATTATAAGCTTGTCAGACGCGCCATAGGGTCAATTTGAGCATAGAGTGCTAACGCCAAAAGGGCTGTAATCCCCGCCAGAAAACAGCCGCAAAAGACGATAAGCATAGGGAGCTTGTCAGCAGATAATATTGCCTGTTTGAGACCGTGCGGTGCGGGCATTACCATCCTGAGCGCACCGCCTATCGCGTGATTAAAACTCAATGCAATAGAGCATATAATAGGTGCATAATTATGCCGCCTTTGATGCGATAAAATCATCCATAATTTGCGCGTTCAAAAATTGCTCCCATTGCGCGGCTTTGCGCGCGGTCATAGAGATGCAAGACTGCCGTCCTTCATCGGACATCATTTGTAATGGCCATGATTTTAAGGATGCTAAGCTGCGGCCGGCTTGACTATGTTTGGTAAAGTCGATCACCAGTCCTGAATTGCCGATTTGCTCGACCAATGCCCCCACAGGGCTGACCAGCACGGGTCTGGCGGCGGCTTTAGCCTCGGTGGCTACTAAGCCAAAGGTTTCAAAATAAGACGGCACAGCAAAAATATCGCAATGCATCATAAATTCGGCTGGATTATGCACCATGCCATAAAATTTTATCCGAGGGTCATCCGCTGCTATTTTTTTCAGATGCGCCTCGGCGGGGCCATATCCACCGATCAAGAGGGTCATATCATCGCCGTCAGCTATTTTTAGAAAAGAGTGGATTAAATCTTCAAATCCTTTTTCTTTTACTAATCTGCCAAAGCTGCCAATGACCAACGGCCTATCATCCTCTAATTTAGGCGCAGCGATAGAGAGTAATGGTTCAATATTGGACCATGGGTTTATTACCTGTAGCTTAGATGGATGGGCCGCCTTGATAGTCTCGATCCATTTTGATTGTGTTTTGGACACACAAACCACCCTATCAAAAAGAGCATAGCTAAATTTAAGCATAGCCCGAAAACGATGCGGCTCGGGGACGCTATATTTTTCCCATTCAGGAGAATAGCTATGCTCGACATGAATAATCTTCGCCCCGATATTGCGTTTGCGCAACGAAAATAGAAAGGGCAAATTTGCCCAACTTGGTGAAAAATGGGTGATGATAATATCAGCATCATATTGCGGGGCTATCGTCCATTGCGTTGTAATGGGCACAATAGTGGATGCAAATTTTGATTGTAATATATCTTCATCAAATAATTTCAAATTATTGGTCACACCGCCCACCGATAAATCAGAAATCAAATGAACAATTTTTGGTAAATATGTCATATGATCGACTTTCTGCCAGTCCAACCCGCCATCAAAGACGATACGAATGACGATGGCAGATAGCGCGAAATATAGGCCGCCGCCATGGTTGAGAGCGTTTTAATCGGCTCTTTGCAAAGCGGCGTGCGGCTAATTTGTAGTGCTTCTTTTATCAAGATTAGCGCAAATGCGCCATCGCCTAATTGGACGGCACGGCGCGATAAATAGCGCAATTGATACGCTCTCGCTTCTGCTCCATGATCGCTAATAAATTCGGGGAAACGCTCTTTAACCTTATCATGCATTCTATCCCAGCTTTGATATTGCGCAACAATATTGGCCGATAATCCGCCGCTGATGATGCGGTATCGTGTCAGCAGCCCGCCTATCCCTTCAAAAATAAAGGGGCTGGTCAATGCAATGCGAACCCATAGTTCAATGTCTTCGGATTGACGAAAACTCTCATCAAAATAACATATTCTATCATTTTCTTTCGGATGCCTAAAGGCGATTAAATTTAGTGCATCACGCCGAATAACGGGGGCTGAGCCATTACCAATCGGATTGCGCTTAAAAATATGCTCTGCCGTAATATCTAATAATTTTGGTTTTTGGGCTTGTTTTAATGGTTTGCTATTTTCGTCAATGAAGCGCGAACTACTATAGCTTACGCCGATGCGTCCATTGCTATCCAAATGGATTTTATGCAGCGATAATTTATCTTTATGCCACAAATCATCGCTATCTAAAAATGCGATATAGCGTCCTTTAGCGGCATTAATTCCACTATTACGCGCGCCAGCCAATCCTCTGTTATTTTGCGAAATTATTCTAATTCGCGGGTCGTCAAATTGGTGACAAATATCAATACTTTTATCCTGACCTCCATCATCCACAATGATCAGTTCAAAATTTTCATAGCTTTGATTCAAAACCGATTGGATCGATTCTGCTACATATTTTTCTACATTATAGACGGGCATTACAACCGAAATTAAAACATCATTCATTTTCAAATCTTTCCTATTATTTTGATAGAGTCATTAAGCAAAAATATGCAGGCGCGTAGAGCGCGGCAGGATCATTCCAACGCCTGCGCTAATCAATGTCAGCCAGCCGCGTTTTTTATCGTTAAAAAAGCCTTGGCTATTGGAGGATAAACCTTTTATCGCATAGTGCAGCGCGACTTTAGAAGGCGCACCCGAGCGCAATGCGCGGCGCGATAAATAGCGCAAATAAATGGCTTCTGCATATTTGAAATCTTCTGATGCGCTATATTGTTGTGCCATCAGCTTCCAACCATCATACATGGCGGGTAAATTAACCGATAAACCATCGGCGCTAAGCCGATAATCCACCAAATATCTATCAATACCGCAAATGATGTGGCCATCCTGGACTATTCTAGCCAGCCATTCTTGGTCTTCGGCGTGGGTCATCGTTTCATCAAAACCACCAGTTGATAAAAATAAGATGCGCGAAACCACCAAATTTGATGTGGTGCACACTGGGTTCTCAGCAACGATTTCATTGATCGTAAGCGGATGCTCCATAACGGTGGAATATGTGCGCAGGCTCAGTAAATTATCGGTTTCGACAAATGCGATTTGCCCATAGCTTACGCTGATAGACGTGTTGCGATGATGCAGCGCGTAATGCGTTGCTAATTTTTCAGGCAACCAAATATCATCAGCATCCAAGAAAGCCAAAAACTTACCTCTGGCAATCTCTGCCCCCATATTACGGGTTACAGAAACGCCTTGATTATTTTGCGATATGACTTTCAATCGATCATCATGATTTGCAAGTTCAAGCATGATAGCCAGGCTATCGTCGCTTGACCCATCATCAATCATGATAATTTCAAAATCTGTGAAGCTTTGATCGATTACAGATTGCACAGTTTCTCTTAGATGGTTTTGCGCATTATAGACGGGTATTATAACGGAAAAATAAGGGGATGGCATAATCATACTCCTGGTTGAAATTTGGGGATATTAAGTCGAAATAATGGGATAAAAATTGTCAATGCAAATGGAATGGCGATTAGCGTTGTTCCCACAACCCAGGCCATCGCCGCCGAAACTAAGCCATATTGAGCGCCTATTGCCATCGCGCCCAATGCGCACACACTGGCCAATAACCCTGCCCATGCATCAATATTGGCGCGGTCATTGGCGCGAAGCCAACCGGTGGTCAAAGCTAGGCAAATCATGGGAATAGATGCCAATGCCAATATCTGGATTAGCTGCGTCGCATGGTTCCATTTTTCACCGAAAATGATCGGCACATAATAAGGAGCTAAAATATATTGCGCGGCGGCGGCAGTTCCAAAAATGGCAAGGCCAGCCATTATCGCTAATTTCATTTTATCGCGCTGTTGTGCGGCTAATTCATTGTTGCACAAATGTGGATATATCACTGTGCCAAACGCGGTTATCAGAGCAGATACTATGCCAATGCCCGCATTAAAGGCGAAATAATAAGTGCCCAATGCGCTGACGCCCAACATCGCACCGATTATCAATTTATCGGCTTGGCTGCGGATAGCGATTAAACTATCGGTGATTAATACCGACAATCCAAATCGCACCATAGAGCGATATTCAATAAAGCCCAGCGATGCATCGGGTTTCCAGCTTTCACTGCGGCGCATCATGATGAGCCAAATGGGTGCCGTAAGCAATTTGGGCAGCACGATCGACCAAGGGCTAATCCATACCATCAACATCGCGCAGGTTAAGATATGATCGCTGATCGTTTGAATAGCGTCAATTTTGGCGCAGGTTGATAGTTTCTTTGCCCGCATAAGACGAAAACATTGCACCAAACCACCCGGCATAAAGAAATATACCAAGCAGAGCGAAGCGAGCATCATTGCGGATAAATATTGATCAAATATAGTATATAGTCCCAGCGCCATGAGCAATTGCACAGCGGCAACCGCAGGGCACCAAATCCAAAATATTCTATGCGCGCTATTGCATGTTTTTTCAAAGTCAGCATTGGTCGAGGATATAATTTTTTGACCAACGCCTATATTGGCTAGGACGCGGGTAAGTTCGAATATCGTCAATGTTAGAGCCGCAACGCCGACCAATTCTGGCACCAATTGCCGCGCAATGATGATAACCACAACCAAACGCACCAAACGAATGGCCAATTGCGCTGAACCATAAGCCATCAATGCATTGATGATTGGCAAGCTTCCGCCTTCTGCAAAGCTATTTTTCAATTTCATCGCCATTGTTTTCATATTCTGTCCTAATCTTTAGTCAGACTATTATTCAAAAGCCGTGCCAAAAAATAAAATCAAATATTACAATGTCTTAAATAAATTAATATTATTTGATTTAGCAATATGCAAATATGGGGCAGAATAATTTGCATTTTGCAATATCATATTCGTAAATTGAGAATAAATTTATCTCTATTTTTCAATGCAGTAATCCCTTATATAGCATTAACCATATAAAGGTTTGAATTTGAGAACATTACCCTATTTGGCACAAATTATGCTCTTATATCACCATAATTATATGGAGACGCGATATGAGTTATATTGACATCAACAATCAATTTGCACGGCTTAAATTAGAAGCAATGAACGGTCAGTCCACCATTTCTAATATCGATGCCGATACCACCAATTTGGGTTTGCACCTCAATCGCAAAAAATCGATTCCTCTCTTTCAAATACCGCTGGTTAATTCTTCCTTAGAAGATACAGCTAGTGCAATCGTAAAGGCTGCAGCTTTGGGCGAAAAGAACACATTGCATTTTATCAACGCGCATTGCGTCAACATCTCTCGCAAAAATGCAGACTATAAAGAAGCCCTCAAAAATGCTGATGCGATTTTGCCCGATGGTGCTGGCGTAAAATTAGCTGGGAAAATGGCTGGTACAGACTATATCAACAACCTAAATGGTACCGATTTATTTCCGCTTCTGTGCGAAAAAGCAAATATCGCTGGTCAATCCTTATTTTTATTGGGGGGCGCACAGGGCGTCGCGGCGGCGGCTAGTAAGAATATGCGCAACAGCTATCCTGGGCTAAAGTTCGCTGGTACGCAGCATGGATATTATGATAAAGAAAAAGAGGAAGACGAAATTATCGCCGCCATCAATGCATCTGGAGCTTCTATAGTTTTGGTCGGCATGGGTGTTCCGCATCAAGAGGTTTGGATCAATAAAAATCGTGATAAATTAACTGCGGCTGTGGTGATGGGCGTCGGCGGTTTGTTTGATTATTATTCTGGTAGAATCCCAAGAGCCCCAAAATTAATGCGCACAATGCATATGGAATGGGTCTGGCGGTTTATGTGCGAACCCAAAAGGTTGGCGGGACGCTATCTTGCGGGTAATATTGAGTTTTTATCGCGCGCCGTAATTTATGCGCTCGAGAGCAGAGGCTATAAAGAACGATATAAAAATATCATGAAACGCGGTTTGGATATGACGATCGCATTGGTTGCATTAATTTTATTGGGGCCGATAGCTGCTGCGCTTTGCTTGCTCATAGCCTTAGAAGATAAAGGCTCACCCTTATTCAAACAAACCCGTATCGGCAAAGATGGTAAGCCATTTAAGATTTGGAAATTTCGGTCTATGTATAGCGATGCAGAAGCCCGAAAAGCAGAATTAAGCGATATGAATGAACGCGATTCTGTATGTTTCAAAATGAAGAAAGACCCAAGAGTAACGCGCGTTGGCAAATTTATTCGCCGTGCCTCTATTGATGAATTACCGCAAATTGTGAATGTGCTAACAGGCGAAATGTCCATAGTTGGGCCAAGACCTGCCTTGCCCAATGAGGTTATTGCTTATGGCGATAAAGAACGCAAAAGGTTGGACGGAAAACCTGGCATCACCTGCACATGGCAAGTTTCTGGTCGCGCTGATATTCCCTTTGAACAGCAAGTCGATTTGGATGTCGAATATCTTGAGAAAAAATCTTTGTGGAAGGATATTAAATTAATATTCCGCACCATCCCAGCCGTCATAACGGGCAAAGGCGCCTATTAAAAATAACATATAGCTAATTTAATTAGTGACAAACACCCACCCAAAAAATGCTAGAATAGCTCTGCTATTTTAGCATTTTTTTTGCCCAGAGCCCTGATCCTAATAGTGATTGGCCGAATAGTGATTGGCCGAATAATGATTTGAGTCTTAGCCGTTGCGTTCGTCTATTATCGCGGCTGCATTCTTAAACGAAGAGGCCGTATGGTCATAAATTTCAATCACTTGCGTCAAAGCTTTTGCATCCCCTATCGATGATTTGGCGCGCAAACTCTCGATTGATGATATTAATTTATGCGCCCCAAAGCCATTACAAATCCCTTTTAAGGCATGGTTAGCTGCCGATATTTCCTGGTCATCCGATGCTTGCCAAGCGCTTTGAAAACGCCTGAACCAACTGCCCAAATCATCGACAATTGCTTCTTGTAATTTAACCCGCATTTCGGGCGGGACAGATATTAGCTGATGGTGTAATTTTTCGGTATCAATATAATCTATAACATCAAAATCGGGGACCGAGGCACGGTTATGATTATCATTTTCACCATTGCCCAAATATCGGTGCAAATCATTATTATCCGCACCACAAAAGATGGTTTCGAGCGATTGATATAGCGATGAGATGCTAATAGGTTTAGAAATTAAACCATCCATACCCGAGGCCATAATCGCTTCTTTTTCGTCATCGGCAGCAAAGGCAGTAACGGCGATAATAGGGGTTTCCTTACCTTGTGAGCGTATTTCTTTAGTGGCCTCCATCCCGTTCATGCGCGGCATAGAGACATCCATCAAAATGGCATCAAATTTATGCAATTGCGTTATTTCAACCGCTTGACGGCCATCGATAGCAATTTCATAATCGCACCCTAATTTTTCCAACATAGAGGTTAAAACCATGCGGTTAGCAGCCACATCTTCGGCTATTAATAATTTTGGGCGTCGCCCATTTGCCAGCAATGTTTGAATAGTTTTCTCGCTGACTTGATTATAGAGATAATCTTCTTCGTTCGTGGTTTTAACTGGAATTTCAAACCAGAACATGCTGCCCTGATTCAATTTACTTTCTACGCCAATATCGCCATTCATAGCATATACAATGCGGCGACAAATGGACAAACCTAATCCGCTGCCTTGGATATTCAAATCATCTTGATGTTCGCCGCGCTCTAAATCTTCAAACAACATTTGTTGCACCGATTCGCTAATCCCATCACCAGTATCAGAAACGCTAACCCTTAATATATTATCATCCTTATCAGACTTAATAGTCGCGCTAATCGTAATGATACCATTATCGGTATATTTAATGGCATTGCTTATCAAATTATCCAGCAACTGACGCACCCGTGTTGGATCGGTTTTGATATAATTACCACCATCCATTTTTATATCGGTTTGAATGTCCAAATCTTTTTTATGCGCCAATTGCCGCCACGTATCGGCTGTATTGCTGATAACAGTATCGACGGCAATGGGTTGGGCTTCTATTTCAATCAACCAACCATCCGATCGGGCATATTCAATAATATCAGCTAGCAGGAATAGCAATTGATCGCCGCTATTTTGCACCAATTTTAATTGCCGTTTCTGCACTTCATCCAATTTAGATAGGCTCAATAATTCTAATGTTGCCAAAATAGCATTCATTGGTGTGCGAATATCATGGCTCATCATCGCCAAGAAACGGGACTTAGATTTATTAGCCCGAATCGCTACTTCGCGCGCATCGCGCAAGGCATTGCTCATCATTTCCATAGCCTTAACGCGATCGGATAATTGAGCGGACATTTTTTGCAACTGTTTATAGCGTCGCTCGCTCAGGGCCAACAGCGTTTTTTCATGGCGTTCCGCGCGCCGTTCAACGGTAATATCGCGAACCGCTCCATAGCAATCAACCTTGCCATTATCGGCATTAACAATCTGTTGCGCCGACCATCGCAACCAGCGGATACGTCCATAATCATCCAGCACGCGCACATCATGCTCTAGAGCATTACCAATTAACCCGCCCAACATGGCATTTTTGATAATCGCATCAATATCATCAATATCGCGCCTATGAACCATGGCACGTAATTGTCTGATATTATTGACTTCAGATTTCGAGCCAACAATTTTAGAGAAATTGAGCGAACCCACAAAGCGCACATCTTCGTCAATATGAAAGGTGGCGACATTAGCCAAGCGTTGGGCATTTACCAAATATTGTTGCGTCTGATCTACTTTACGGATCAACTCTTCTTCTTTTTGCCGTAATTGATCGTCCAATTTGCTTAGACGTCTGCTTTTACTCTCTAATAGGGATTCGGCTTCTTCCCTTGCCATTTCACTGCGCTTCAAGCGGCGTTTTAGCAAAGCAATTTCTTGCGCATTATCAATAGCATTTTCGGCATCAAGATCAATATCCTGAGCAGTGCTTTCTGTCGCATCATTCAGAGTGAAACTTCGGTCCATAGCATGGTGTAACCCTTTTTGGTTACTATCGCGTAAATAAAAGAAGCATTTTAGTAGCGTCTAAATCTTAAGTATATTGCCCCAAATTAGCGTTTAACTATTGTCAGAAATTTTCATAGAAATACCCATAAGTTTGAGCGCAAATAGGAATATCCCGCCGCACAATAACACCCCAAATATTAGACCAATATAGGGATAGGATAACAGATAATCGCGCACCATTACTGTAATCATTATGCTCAATAAAGCGGCTGCTATAGGTTTGAAATAGCTGCTATCAATGATGCGCATATCATAGAGTTTTTTCGCGCTATAAAGCCGCAAACCACACAGCGCCATCATGCCCACAGCAAAGCCCGAAGCAGCGCCCAATATACCGAAATGAAAAGCCCCTATTGCGACGCTCACCGCCTCTATACACAGAGCAATCATGACATTGCGCGATGCTATTAGAGGGTCTCTAAAAATAATTGGTAATTCGATCAATCCGCTCGACCCATCGGCTATTTCGCCCCATAATAATAGGCTCATAAATAATAGAGCAGCGGCAAAATATACATCGAATAATGCCATCAAAGGCTGTGCATATAATGCAAAACATATTGCGCTGCCAAGGCTAGCTGCGAACACCCATCGACAGGTTTTTTGCAGATAGTCTGCGATAATTTGCGTGGAGCGCGTTTGTGCCAATATAGGGGCTGCCATCGGTTCGAATAAATGGCGCATTTTTTCAACCACTGTGGCTAATTGTTGCCCCAAATAATAAACGCCAGTGACGTTTGATCCTGTCATCGCGCCCAAAATTATAATATCCAACCGTCGAAACGCAAAACTGGCTGCATCAACCATAGCGATAGGGGCGCTCTCTTTGGCCAACCCTGCCATCGCCTTTATGGTGATTTTCCCAATCGCTATTTGGCCATCTTTTAAAATTTGAACCATCCCAACAAAAGCAAATAATGCCGATATTATCAGCGATAGAAAATAAGCCGCAATCAAGACCATCATCGATTCATAATCATAACGCTGGATGAGAAAATATCCCACCATTGCAAGGATGAAAAAACCCCAAGGTTTCACTAATCCTTTAACGATAGATTCCCATTTAATGATACGGCGAGAGCGCGTTAAGGTCAGCATCATTTCGGTGGTGCAAATGAAGAAAATGGCAAGCGCAGCATAGGCCGGAATATGCGCATCAATTGGAAATAATAAAGGCCATATTATGAGCATTAATAGGCTCAACCCCGCCCCCATTAGCATCGTCAGGCCCAAGGCATTGGCCACCAAATTTGCGCTATTTTCTGGGCTTTCTCTATCGCGGTCAAAATAGGCCATAATTGTTTTGGGTAAACCAAGGCAAGCCAGAGCCGCCAATAGCTCAACGGTTGCGGCGACTTCGCCTAAATAGCCAAAGCTGCCAATACCATATAAATCGACAACAAATATTATCAGCAAGACACGCGCAATAGAGCGTGCCAAAGAGCTGGAAAAAGTAGCCATAACGGCGCGGCGTAGGTCTATAAAATCGCGCGCGCTATTGCTACCCTCTCTCGAGATATTATCTTTTTCGCTCATAATATTTGGTTCGCCAATTAATAATTCAATATTTCAACCATACTCTTGACACATTTCAGCCCTAATTGGTCTCAATACTCTAGTTTGTACGTTTATGGATAATATTGTCATGGAACAAGAAAAATCAAATAATTTGCATGCTTTGCCTACTGATAAAGCTTTGCGCATTGGGTTTTTGTTCAATCATGATGGTTTGCACCAAATCGCCCACAGCGCGCCTATTATCCCGTGGTTGCAGCGCGTTGCCCCCAACGCACAGATTGAGATATTAACCTCTAGCCAAGCGCAAACAGAGGCGGTGTCCTCGCATTTGGATCCAAGCCTGAAACGCCCTCCTTTCCATGCCTTGCAGCAAAATAAATTTTGGCACATCGTTGAAAAAATATTGGGCGGCATCATACCCATTCGCCGCATCAGCGATTTGCTCAGCAACAGAAAATTACTCGCGCAATATGATGCTTTGGTGGTTCCCGAGACCACCAGCACGGTGCTGCGCACGCATCTTAAGGTGGATCAGGTGAAATTGATATTGATGCCGCACGGCGCGGGCGATCGTCAGATTTCATTCTCATCCAGCAATCGGCATTTTGATTTGGTCTTGCTACCGGGTAAAAAAACACAAACCCAGATGCTAAAAGCAGATGTCATTCGCCCCGATGCTAATAAAATTGTCGGTTATCCCAAATTTGATTCGCCCACATTAGGAACGCGCAAAAAATTCTTCGACAATGATAAACCCATTATATTATACAATCCGCATTTCGATCCTAAATTATCGTCATGGTTCGATTATGGCGAGAAAATCCTCGATTATTTTGCCAATCAAGACCGCTATAATTTAATCTTTGCACCGCATGTCATGCTGTTCCAACGCACATTTTTGGCATCGGTTGAACATCGCAAGGTGAAGATACGCCGTACCTTGCCGCAACGCTTTAAGGGCCTTCCTCACATCCATATTGATACGGGCAGCATAAATTCGGTGGATATGTCCTATACCCGCGCCGCCGATATTTATATGGGGGATGTTAGCAGCCAGATTTACGAATTTATCGAGCGTCCGCGCTCTGCCATTTTCATCAATTCGCACGATGCTGAATGGCAAGATAATGATTATTATAAATTTTGGAACTTTGGTGAAGTCATTGATAAACTTGATAGTTTGGAACAGGCTTTATTGCGATCCGAAACATTAGATCCCCAATATGCCAAAATACAAAATGAAACATTTTTAGACAGTTTTGACTTCGATCCCAAACGCTCCTCTTCGCACCGCGCAGCATTGGCTATTGCAGAATTTATGAAAGCTGATATGAGGCAGGTTGAGGAAGAACATTATGATCGACCTGCTTATGGGAATGTTATCCCACTGGATTTTCACCGTAAGAAAGCATAAATTATAAATTATGACCATGCTATTTTCTCTAGCCATATTGGTCATACTCTATATCATCATCATGCAATTAGTGAGTCGCGGTAAATGCGATGATTACGACCTGCGTATCTTGCAATTCATGCACGATGAAGATGGTTCAACCAAGACACAAATCCCAAAAATGCGCCGTTTAATGATCGACACCACAGCATTGGGCGGGGATACATTTTTAGTGATTATGACCTTGTTGATGATCGGGGTTTCTGAATTAATAGGCGATAGATTATTTCTACACAGCTATTTAATCACCGCGCTATCAGCCCGTTTGCTTGGCCATATCCTCAAGAGAACTGCCAAAAGAAAACGCCCAACGGTGCGCAGCGATGCCCCGCAAATGTTTACCTCTAGCTTTCCAAGCGTGCACAGTATGATGGCTATGACCATCTTGGGATGGCTTGGTTTTTTAATGCCGCAATTTATGGGCATGACCCCCAATATTATTTTGCAAATATTATGCGTCACCCTGATCATATCCATTGCCTATAGCCGCCTCTATCTTGCCGTGCATTGGCCATCCGATGTCGCCGCAGGCCTTATCGCTGGTTTGATAATATTGCTCACCGTTTATGCTATCCATCTTCCTATTTACCCATAATAAGCGCATGATAGTGTGATGAAACATATCGCGCTCTTGCATTATCGGCTTGATAATGGCGGTATTGATCGCGTTGCTACATTATTGGCTAGCGGTTTGGCCAAGGCGGGTTATGATGTGACGCTCTTGCTTTTTTGCCGCGATGGCAGCGCAGAAAATATCTACCGCCAACAGATGGATGAAAATGTCAAATTTATCCATCTGGGGGATAGCCAATCTTCGCGCACCAAAGACATATTTCGCCTGCTTCCTACAGCGGTGAGATGGATCAAAGCTAATCCCACCGACCTCTTGCTCTCGACATGCAATAATATGAATTGGATCAGCTTGCTTGCTGCAAAATTATCCCAGAGCAACGCCAAAGTCATCTTCAAAACCACCAATCCGATTGTCCGAAAAGACGATAGCGGCCTCTATGCCATGCTGCGCAAATGGGGGTATAAAATAGCATTTGAAAAAGCCGATTTGACGCTAACGCTCAGCGAAGCAGAAAATAAGGAATTAAAACAAATTTTTCCAAACGCGGCGCATAAATTTCAAAGCGTTATAAACCCCTATGTGACCGATCAAATGCTCGCAATATCAAAGCATAAACCCAACATCGCCAATATTCCAAAGGGCCATAAAATCATAGTAAGCATAGGCCGTTTTGAGCCGCAGAAAAATATGGAATTGCTAATCCAATCCTTTGCAAAATTAACGGTTGAAAACTGCCATTTAATCATATTGGGCGATGGCGCGTTAAAAGGGGATTGCGAAAAATTGGTTCATATATTGGGCATCGAAGATCGGGTAACTATGCCAGGCTTTGCTCCGCATGTGAGCGATTATCTGAAAGCGGCTGACCTGTATGTCATGACATCGCGCTACGAAGGATTGCCCGCCGTCATTTTAGAGGCCTTAGCTAGTAATTGCCCTATTCTCTCAACCGATTGTTTTTTGGCAGCGCGCGAAATTCTCAGCCCCATAGCTGGATGTGCACTACTGGAAAATGAAGACCCAGGCTCGATCGCGCAAATGATGCATGATGCATTGCAAAAACCATCCCAACCATCACAATCTATGCGCGATACAGCGCAGCGTTATTCCATCGAAAATGGCGTTGCCGATCATATTCAAAAAATTGATACTCTTTAGAAAAAATCACCAACAGTCACTCACGCTCCAGCGTCGCATTAATTCACATTATTCATTGATTTATGATCCCTTGCCCCGCTATTGCAATATATTATGGTAGATCGTTCCACTTTAGATGATTTCAAATCCGTTCTCACGGGCGCATCGCGCGCATTATCCGACGATGCAGAGGTTGAATTGGCCTATAGTGCCGACACACCGATGCAGGCTGGCAATCATTTCAAAATACCGATGCCGCAGCGCGATCTTCCCGCCGATCAAGTCGCATTGGCGCGCGGTTATGCCGATAGTTTTTCATTACGCCTCAAACATCATGATGAAGCCGTGCATTTTTCCACGCGCCCTAGCGAAGCTGTGGCAGCGGCCGTATTTGATGCCTTGGAAACTGCCCGTATTGAGGCCTTGGGCAGCAATGATATGGCGGGCGTATCCGATAATTTAACAAATGCGCTCAAAAATAAACTCCTCGCCGATCCCATCACGCGCGCCATTAACCGCGATGATGTGCCATTATCCACAGCATTGCAATTAATAGCCCGCGAGCGGCTTACGGGTGCGCCTGTCCCCGATAAAGCAGCCGATGGCGTTGATATGTTGCGCGATTGGATAGAAGAAAAAGCGGGCGATGACCTTGATGCGCTTGGCGATGTGATGGACGATCAAGAGGGTTTTGCGCAATTAGCGCAGGTCATGCTCGAGCATCTTGAGCTTACCGAAGGCGATGCGCATCCCGATGAGAGCGATAGCGATGCGCAAGATGACAGCAGCGATGCGCAAGATGAAGATGAGAGCGAGAGCGATCAAGACGCATCGGGCGATGCATCGGACAGCGATGCGCGGGCCGAGCAGCAAGAAGGCGAAGGCGAGGAAAGCCAAGGCGACATCGAAGAAGGCGATATGGACGATGGCGATGCGTCAGAGGGCGATATGGGCGACGAAGGCATGCAACCCGTTTCCCCCAAGCGCCGTAATTGGGATGGTTTGCCGCCGAGCGATTATAAATTTTGGACCAATGACCATGATGAGATTATCGAAGCTGCGGAATTGGCCGATGCCGATGAATTAGAACGGTTGCGCAAATATCTCGACACCCAAATCGAAAGCTTGCAAGGCACGGTAACAAAGCTCGCCAATCGTCTGCAGCGCCGATTGATGGCGCAGCAAAACCGCAGTTGGGATTTTGACCAAGAAGAAGGCATTCTTGATGCGGCGCGCCTATCGCGCATCGTCACCGCACCGGGGCAATCGCTGTCCTATAAGGTCGAGCGCGATACCGATTTTCGCGATACGGTGGTGACATTGCTAATCGATAATAGCGGCTCTATGCGCGGACGGCCGATTTCTATCGCGGCGATTAGCGCGGAAATTATGGCGCGTACATTGGAACGTTGCGGCGTTAAAACCGAGATTCTGGGCTTTACCACCCGGGCATGGAAAGGCGGTCAATCGCGCGATAGCTGGCTAGAGGCTGGGCGGCCACCAAACCCTGGGCGGCTTAATGATTTGCGCCATATTATCTATAAAAAAGCCGATGAACCTTGGCGGAGAGCTCGGCGCAATTTGGGCCTGATGATGCGCGAGGGATTGCTCAAAGAAAATATCGATGGTGAGGCCCTGTTATGGGCGCATAACCGCATTGTTGCCCGCCCCGAAGAACGGCGTATCATGATGGTCATATCCGATGGTGCGCCCGTCGATGACAGCACTTTATCGATCAATAATGGGGCTTATTTGGAGCAGCATTTGCGCGAGACGATTGATTGGATCGAAAAGCGATCGCCCGTGCAATTAATCGCCATTGGTATCGGCCATGATGTGACGCGCTATTATAAACGCGCGGTTACGATTATGGATGCGGAACAATTGGGCGGTACGATGATGGAGCAATTGGCTGGATTATTTGATGAGGAATAGAGGATCTAGGATATTTTTGAAGTCTTTAGGATAATATTAACGTCATCCTATACTTGCTTCACAATAAAGCAGCCTGTAACAATATCGTAATTCCATACTTGTTTCAGGGTTATAAAAGAAGGGGTTTAATATGAAATACAAATATATTATTTTGATAAGCGCATTAGTATTATCAGGTTGCAAGAAGTCTGATGGTGTCTCTGAAGAAACTAGTCTAAATCAAGATATTCAAGCAGATGCTAGCGACATATCATCAATTGATAGCGATGAGATGAAATATATCAAAAATATTGAGATATATGATGTTAATGCAAGGTATATGGATAGCTTATTGGACGGTCGCGTTCCAGGAGTTACTTTCAAAATAAAAAATAATGGAGATAGAACACTTCATACTGTTGAGGTCCGCATTATTTTTAAAGACAAAGACGGTAACGCCATAGATGAAGTCGAGTACAGCCCTGTATTATACATTGAGGACAGTAGTATTGCTCTATCAAATAATAAGCCTCTACGTCCAGGATATATATGGCAGAATGAAAGAGGAAGTTTTTATTCAGCTAAATCTGTTCCTTCTGAATGGGAAGCTGGGTCAGTTGAAGCTAGTGTGATTGCAATTGAATTTGAACCAGAAGCATGAAAACAAGTGAAGCCATAACATCGCGCCGTTCTATCCGCCAATTTATCGATAAACCTGTTGAGGCAGATAAATTGCGCCGCGTGCTAGAAATCGCGCAGCGCAGCCCATCGGGCGGCAATACCCAGCCCTGGAATGCGATTATATTAACGGGCGAGCCGCTGGCCGAGCTGACCGCAAAAATCAAAGAAAAAGCCAAAACCGCTCCCATGGGCGAAGGCCATGAATATGCCATCTACCCCAAGGGATTAGAAGGCCGTTACGAAGATCAACGGCGCGGCGTTGGCAAGGCCATGTTTGATGCGCTTGATTTGAAACGCGACGATCAAATGGGCCGCATGGCGCAGATGATGAAAAATTGGGATAGCTTTGATGCGCCCGTGCAAATGTTCACCTATTGCCCCAAATATATGGGGCCGCCCCAATGGAGCGATATGGGCATGTGGCTGCAAACGGTCATGCTGATGCTGCGCGAAGAAGGGCTTGATAGCTGCGCGCAAGAAATATGGGCGATGTATGGCACTTATATGCGCACGCTGCTCGGCATTGATGATGATCATATTTTCTTTTGCGGTATGGCGATTGGATATCGCGATGCGGATGCGGTGATTAACAATTTCACCGTAGCGCGCGTGGGTATCGATGATGCGATAGAATGGCGCGGATTTTAGCATCTAAACTTGACCAATGGTGTTTTTTACAGCATCGCATCACCTATGACTTCTCAAGATAAAAAACCGCTTATACTATTCAATAGCCAAAGTCGCCAGCCAGAGATATTTGCTCCAATTCACGATGGTGAAGCGCGGGTTTATACGTGCGGGCCGACCGTGTATAATTACCAACATATTGGCAATATGCGGGCTTATGTCTTTGCTGATACTTTGGGACGCACCTTATCCTATAAAGGCTATAAATTAAAGCATATCATTAACATTACCGATGTCGGGCATTTGACATCTGATGCTGATGAAGGCGAAGATAAGATGGAAAAAATGGCCACAAAAAGTGGTAAATCGGCATGGGATATTGCCGCCTATTATCAGGCCGATTTTGAGAATGATTTAGAGCGATTAAATATTCGCAAATTAGAGCATCCTAAAGCCACCGATTATGTCGAAGCAATGATCGAATGGGGTAAAGATATAGCCGAAAAACATTGTTATGAATGCGAAACTGGGCTTTATTTTGATACAACTACTGTGCCAGAATATGGATCATTAGCACGCGCAATAAGCGATGAAGAAGATGCCGAAGGCCGGATAGAAAACGTAGCCGAAAAACGTAATGTCGCCGATTTCGCAATTTGGCGCAAGACGCCTGCTGGCGAAAAACGGCAGATGGAATGGGACAGCCCATGGGGCAAAGGCGCACCGGGTTGGCATTTAGAATGCAGCGTGATGAGCAAGGAATTGCTGGGCCATCCGTTTGATATTCACACCGGCGGGATTGACCATCGCGAAATTCATCATCCCAATGAGATTGCTCAAAACCAAGCGCATGGAAATTGCGAACATAGCGGTGCGCAAATGTGGATGCACAATAATTTTCTGGTTGAACGCGGCGGTAAAATGTCCAAATCATCGGGTGAATTTTTACGCCTACAATTGCTTATTGATAGAGGCTTTCACCCGCTGGCGTACCGCATGATGTGTTTACAGGCGCATTACCGCAGCGAACTTGAATTTAGTTGGGATAATTTATCAGCCGCTTTCACCCGCCTTAAACGCCTTGTGATGATGATGGAACGTATCGATAGGACTATTATTCCTGCTGAACCTGTCCATCAAAAACTAGCTGCGCCAATGCAGAAATTTGATGCTGCTATCTGCGATGATCTCAATACATCCATCGCCCTCACGGCATTGGATGATGTGGTCTCCATGAAGAAAATAGACAGTGCGCAAAAGCTCGGTGCGATCCAAATCATCGATAATGTATTGGGCCTCAACCTTATGGCGCTTTCGCGCACCGATTTGCGCATCCGCCCCAAAGATGCGCGCATCACAGCGAATGCGGTCAAGACAAAATTATCGCAGCGCAAAGAAGCCAAAGCCAATAAAGATTTTGCCGTATCCGATGCATTGCGCGATGAACTAAATGCGCAAGGTATAGAGCTGATGGATGGCGATCCGCTCGGTTGGGACTGGAAAATATGACCAAAACCCCAGCTCTATTATCGAACCTCATCAAACCATTGCTCGAAAACCGCCTGCCCGATTGGGTCGAGCCGCATTGGTTTATGACCAAAGACGAAGCAATAGAATTTGCCCCGCAAGCAGAGATTGCTTGGGTTGATCTCTATGATAAGCAGGAAATGTTTGACGTTATTTCGCATGCGAGCAACATCAAATGGCTCAATAGCATCTATGCGGGCGTTGATGGTATGCCGCTGGCTGCGCTAAAAGAACGCGGGACTATAGTGACCAATGGTGCGGGTATTAATGCGATTACAATTGCCGAATATGTGGTGATGGCGATGCTCAATATCGCCAAAGAATATCGCAAGGTGATTGAAGCCGCGCAAAAGCATCAATGGCTGCAAGATTCGCCAGGGAAAATGGAATTGCTGGGCGGTAAAGTCTTGCTGCTCGGCTATGGTGCGATTGGGCAATTAATCGAGCCGCGCCTAAGAGCTTTTGGCATGGAGGTGGATATTGTCCGCCGCACGCCAGTGGCAGCGCATGAAATCGGCCCCGATGCATGGCGCGCAAAATTGGGCGATTATGATTGGGTGATATTGGCGGTTCCCGCTACCGATGAGACCAATGCTATGATCGGCAAGGTTGAGCTTGATGCGATGAAAAATAGCGCGTCTTTGGTCAACATCGCGCGCGGCAGCGTGATAGACCAAGATGCGCTGGTGAAAGCTTTGCAAAACCGCACCATCCATGCGGCCCATTTGGACGTCACATCGCCCGAGCCGCTGCCCGACAATCATATATTATGGACGCTCGATAATGCCCATATTTCCATGCATTTATCTGGGCGTGCGCAAAATTTAATGTTCATCCGTTCAGCCAATCGTTTTTTGGAAAATTTGGATCGCTACCGTGAAGGCGTGCCGCTCGAACCTCAGGTTAATCTCGACCTTGGATATTAATATGCCCCGCTTAATTAAGGTTGGAAAAACTTTAATTTTGATTGCAGTGATTGCGATTATCACTGTCGTAGGCACGCGCATCACGCGGCCCAATTTTGATCCAACCATCACATTAATCCCGCTAGAGCTTAACCCTGAAAATCCAAATCAAAAAAAAGTAGGGCATTTATTTTTCGAAAATGCGTGGGAATTGACTAGCGTAAACCCTAATTTTGGCGGTATTTCTGCCCTCAACAGGCTCGAAGATGGGCGTTTTATCGGCGTCAGCGATGCAGGCACATTGATAGGATTTGGGCTGAACGGTGATGATACGGCGGATCGCCCATTTCTAGCCCCCTTACCAGGAGCTAATGGCGAAAAATTAACATTTCGCGATAAAGATTCAGAGGCTATAGCTTATGATGCGGATAGCGGTCGATTTTGGGTCGCCTATGAATTTCGCAACGCCGTGCGCCGCTTTAGCCGATCTTTTGCGCGCACCGAACGTTTTGTTAAACCACCGCTGATGAAAAATTGGTCAGCGAACAGCGGTGCAGAAGCCATTGTACGATTAAAAGATGGCCGTTTCATTATCTTCTCCGAAGGCTATGACCTGCCCGATGACAGCTATGGAGCGATTTTATTTTCGGGTGATCCTACTGTGGATGGTAGCGCGAGCGCAAGCTTTGGCTATTATCCACCCGATGGCTATAAAGTCACAGATGCGGTGCAATTACCCGATGGCAATTTGCTCATATTACACCGCCGTATCTCTTTTCCCAATGGCTTTACCGTGAAATTAACCATATTAGATCCAGAAAAAATTATCGCTGGTGAGAGTATAAAGGGACAAATGATTGCAACATTAGAGCCGCCGCTGCTGGTCGATAATTTTGAGGGTATCACCCTATCCCAAGAGAATGGAAAAACTATTATCTGGATGATTTCAGACAATAATTTCAATATATTCCAACGCACAATATTGATGAAATTTTCTCTGATCGAAACATATAATAACCATAAGAAAAAACCAGATGAAGATATTTCACCTGGTTTCAAATCTTTATAGGCTTAGAAAAATATTTTAAGCTGCTACTTTTTTAACAAGCTCTTTTTTCACTTTGCGGGCATGATCGCTTAATTTGCTGTCTGACGTTTTGATAAGCCAATTATCAAGGCCGCCTACATGTTCAACAGAGCGCAAACCTTGGGTAGACACACGAAATTTGAAGCTTTGCTCTAAGGCTTCAGACATTAAAGTTACTTTTTGTAGATTTGGCAAAAAAGTCCGACGTGTTCTATTCTTAGCATGGCTGACATTATTTCCAACTAAACGACCTTTACCGGTCAGTTCGCAAATCCGCGACATGATATAAATTCCTATATTCAAACGAGTGAATAAGCATTAAATGCCCAATGATGCGTGCACCTAACCTTGATTCATCAAAAGGTCAAGAACCTCATCTTCTATTTTGAAATTTTATTGCCTAAAAAATGATAATATTGGCCAGAAATGATATTATCGTAAAGGGATGGCGCGCGGCTGATAAGTAAACTATAGCAATGATATGCCTATCGATACAGCCTTACAATGGATGGATGCTGCCTTATCGCTTGCGAATCAAGCATGCGCAATGGGCGAAGTTCCTGTCGGTGCAATCATAGTGAAAGAGGATGTGATAATCAGCCAAGCGCATAATCGCACTTTGATTGATAGCGACCCATGCGCGCATGCCGAAATATTGGCTATCCGCGATGCCGCCAAACAATTAGGCAGCGAGAGGCTGAATGGTTGCGATTTATGGGTGACATTAGAGCCTTGCGCCATGTGCGCTGGGGCCATAGCGCATGCACGGCTGGATAGATTATATTATGGCACTGATGATCCCAAAGGCGGCGCGATAGAGCATGGCCCATTGCTATTTTCGCATAACACCATCCATCATAAGCCAGAGATATATAGCGGTTTTCGCGCCGAAGAATCGGCATTGCTGCTTAGAAAATTTTTTCAAAAACAGCGATGAACTTAAATTATTCTGATGTCATATAAAGCGGGCCACAACATCGCGATAAGATCGGCTCACTTTTACTTGCGCACCCGATTCCAAAATCAGAAAACATTCGCCATTGGTGTGCGGTTTAATCTCTCTTACTTGATCTAAATTAACAATCGCACTGCGATGCACGCGCTTAAATATGCGCGGATCAAGGCGTTTTTCCAAATCCTTCATCGTCTCGCGCAATATAAGGCTGTTATCGGCCGTATAGATGCACATATAATCACCCGCTGCATCGATCCGCTCGATAGTATCGACATCAACTCTGAATATCTGGCCTCGGTCCTTGACATTGATGAGCTTTTCATAACGCGAATTGCTTTGCTCATCGGTTTTTTCATTCATTCTATCCGCAACATTGGGGTCCATGCTGATAAGCACGTTGCGCAATTTCTCTACTTCTTCGCTCACTTTTTTATCTTCCATGCGAGAACGCACCCGTTCTAAAGTATCGGCAAGCCGTTCTTCTTCGATAGGTTTCATAAGATAATCAACAGCCTGCGCTTCAAAAGCACGAATAGCATGTTCTGAATAGGCGGTCGCAAAAACAAATAAGGGCGGCTCTATATCCATCACCCCTTCGACGACCGAAAAGCCATCAAAGCCGGGCATTTGAATATCCAAAAACACCAAATCAGGCTTGAGCGTCTTAATCCGCCTAATGGCATCGCGGCCATTATAACAGGTTGCGATAATCTCTATATCATCAAACTTTTCCAACCTATGTTGCAATCCTTGAATCGCTAATTTTTCATCGTCTACTAGGATCGTTCTAATTGTCATGATTTCACCATTTTGAATTGCTCTAATTGCTTGCGTTCAAATTCTATCTCATCGGCTCGGCTTTGCAGCGGCATTTCTATCACAACCTCAAACCCACCTTGTGGTCTGACATAAGATGTAAAGCTATGATCCTCACCATAAGCTTGAGAGAGACGTTCTTTTGTATTGGCCATGCCAACACCCGTTGATAATAGTTGATTTTGCATTTTGGGGGCAATACCAGGGCCAGTATCGGAAACCTTCAATATTAATATATCGTCGGCAATATTTGCGCTTACGATAATATCTGCTCCTTCTTCTTTGGGGGTAACAGCATATTTAATGGCATTTTCCACCAAAGGTTGCAAAAGCAATGAGGGCACAAGTGCTTCTTCTGCGCTCGGTGATATACGAAAATCAACGCGCAACCTCTCTTCGAAGCGCATCTTTTCAATATCCAAATAAAGTTTTAAAGTATCTACCTCTTGCGACAATAATACTTTTGCCTCGGCCTCATTAATCAATGTAAACCGCAAAAAGGATGAAAGGCGCGATAGCATGGCATTGGCCTGTTCGGTCTGTTTTAATAAGACTAAGGTGGAAATACTATTGAGTGTGTTAAACAAAAAATGCGGGTTGAGCTGATAGCGCAACATTTTGAGCTGCGCCGATGTAGCATGCGCTTCTAATTTCAGCAATTGACCCGATTGTTCTTCTGAACGAACGAAGAAATTAATAGCATAATAGAGGGCCGACCAGCCGGCTAACAATGTCGTATCCAGATATAAAGACCCCAAAATCCGCTGCGTAAAACTTGTCGATGCAAATTCAGGACGCAATGTTTCAAAGGTTAAGACATTCATGTAAGAATAAATAATTGAAGCTAATAAAAACACTATGGCCGAAGTCCCCCAAGTGATGATGGGCCTGCGATCGATGACCAAACCATATATTATCGATAATATTAATGTCAGCGAATATCCAGTCGCTGCCGATATTAATAAATAAATAAAAAATTGAAACAGATTATCTGTATCATTTGCCAGAGCAGTAGCCCCACGCCAGATTATAAAACCAATCCAACCCGCCGTTTGCAAATTCCAAAATGCTCGATTTTTATTCGAGAAAAAAGGTTCTGTATTGAGGTCAGTAACAGCCATATAACCTCTCTAACGTTATTTTTCCTTTCCTTGAACCCCTTGCGAACAGTTATTTTTTATGCCAGCTAGGTTAATCAGGCGATTAAGGAGAATATTATGGATCATCACAATGAATCATCCGATCACAATAGAGCACAATTTTCTGAAATGACCGAAGGCACTGCCGAAGATTGGCAAGCCATTGCAGGGGAATTTCTGCCTTATGCATCTAAAGTGGCGGATCGCGTTTTAGAGCATTTGAAATTACTCGATGGAGATTTTGGCGGCTTCCCAATCGATCGTCTATCGCATTGCCTGCAAACCGCGACCCGTGCGCATAGGGACGGCCGAGACGAGCAATATGTCGTGATGGCATTGTTGCACGACATTGGTGATACATTGGGCAGCTTTAATCACCCTGATGTAGCCGCTGCTATCATCAAGCCCTTTGTATCAGAAGAAAATCACTGGATTTGCCAAAACCATGGCGTTTTCCAAGGCTATTATTATTTTCATTATCTGGGCATGGATCGCAATGTCCGCGACCAATTCAAAGACCATAAATATTATGATGCTTGCGCTGAATTTTGCGAAAAATATGACCAAGCGGCCTTTGATGCAGACTATGAGAGCGAGCCATTGGAATTTTTTGAGCCTATGGTGCGCCGCGTGATGGCCCGTCCACTGCAAAGCCTCTATGCTGCTGCTATTGATGATGCCCCGGCTGCGGCTTGATATTCATCATCGATATAATGACAAAGACTCCCGTTATTGGGACTCCCGTTATTGGGACACCCGTTATTGGGACACCCGTTATTGGGCGTCTTTATCGGTTCTGCAATAGGGTGGTAATTGGCCTTGTTAGTCGCCCTCGCCTGGTGCTTCAGAGAATAATTCTTCCTTACCCTCTTTGCCTTTGAAATCATCGGCATCAGCAGGCGGGTCTTTGGCAACCGTAATATTGGGCCATGTTTCGCTATATTGAGCGTTGACTTCTAGCCATTTTTCCAAACCATCTTCGGTATCGGGTAAAATTGCTTCTGCGGGACATTCGGGTTCGCACACGCCGCAATCAATACATTCGCTTGGGTTGATAACCAACATATTTTCGCCTTCGTAAAAACAATCCACGGGGCATACTTCAACGCAGTCCATATATTTACATTTGATACAAGCGTCTGTCACAACATAGGTCATTGTTGGCGGTCTCCATTTTCTTTATAAGAAATTCCTATTGTTTTATGGGGTTATAAGTCAACCATTTTGATGCATATTTTGAGCTATTTTTAATCAAAAAAAAGCCCAAAAAGCTATGATTTATACTAACGCGAATGACCCGCAATAGCGACAAGCTGCGCCATGGCGGCAAAGCTGCTTAAAAGCCTGCGAAATGCTTCTTAATTTATGATCTGATAATGGGATTGTGCTTCCTTTGCACTGCCCCGCCTTTTGGGAATATCATCCAATTTGAATATCAATATAGCATCGCCGCGCGGCATAGTGATGACCGATCCTATTTGCGCCTTTTCATGGCCTGAAACTATGCGCTTGCCATCCCTTCGGACATGACCCGTTTCACAAATTTCTTGGGAGGTTGAGCGGCTCTTAGCCAATCGCAAATAATAAAATAATTTATCAATTCTGATATATTCGGTTTCTTGCAAGCCCGCCATAATGATTTGCTATTGTTGCCGCGTTAGGGCCGCCAGTTGCGCCCCAAGGGCAGTTTGAGGAATATTTTCTTCCTTTTTCTTAGGCCGTCTTATGCCTTTCCATTTCCAATAACTATAGACCATAGCGTGCTGATGTCCTTCTTTAGCCGAATCTTTAGGCGCATTATCTGGGGTTGGTTTTGAGTCTGGGGTTGGTTTTGAGTCTGTAGTTGGTTTTGCTATGCTCGATTCTGTTGCATTAGACGCTGACTCTAGCCTCATATCTTGTGTTGGAGGCTCCGCTGAAGCCGTTATAGGAGCCGTGGCCGACGCTTCTGTGGCTTGCTGCGGGTTATTTTGTGCAATATGCGCATCAGCATCGGATATATCGGCAGGTTTATCCACTATTTTATCCTCAGCCTTATCCACCGATGGAGGAGCGGCAGGGATTTTATCTTTTTCTTGCTCTTTAATGAGCGAGGGGTCTTGCACCTTTTTAAAGCCTGCATCCATCATCAAAGCCTTAAATGCATCATCGCCAACGCCCAAAGAGGTAACAAAGGCCATATCAAAGGCAAAGCTCAATTCCTTGCCGCGCGCTTCATGCGCTTTTTTGATGATTCTCTCGACCAAATCAATACGCAAATATTCTTTGCCAATTCGGCGGTAGCCCGCTGCATAACAATGCATAATATTTAAGAATTTCCAATCCTTCAAATGCACCGCGCTCTCGGGCGGCAATGGTAATATAGCTTTATCCTGGCGCACCGCCATTAGGGCTGCACGCCATTTCGCCGCTCCTGGTTTCAGCGCCGCATGATGGAAAATATCCAACGCTCCGAAAATAATGCCTCCATTACGCGCCGCGCCGCGCGATTCCTTAGCAAGATTTTTCAGCGCCGAGGATAAACGCACGCGGCTGGCTACACCGCCATCATCAGCTAATTGCACGGCCAGCGCACGCACAGAGCCATCGACATGCGGATTTTGCGATAATTCGATCAAAGCTTTGACCCCGCCCAAATGTCTCGCAATTTGGTCATTCATCCATTGCAAAGCTCTATCGGTGACATCGCGCAGAGCATCCCCCTCTAATCCAGCAACGGCCGCACTGGGCTTAAACATTGGGTTGAGCAAATCGCGGCCAGCTACAATGAGCCCCAGCAGATTATCATTCCATAAGAGAGCGGCTTTGCCTTCGCTATTTTGACCTAATGTAAATTTATCGTCGCCAGACATGGCTACTTCCTTTGCTTTATTGCTCAATATCATGCTCAAATGACGCTCGGCCGCTGCTAATAATATCTTTTTATCTTGATGGCGTGCAGCGCTGCTAACCTCAAATTGAAATCCTTTCAAGCGTCCTAATGTCTCGCCGTCAACCAAAACAACATTATTTTCATCGATTTCGACGGGCAATAGCACCGCATCCCTTCCCGCAGCTTTCATTAATATTGATGCCCTTCTATCGACAAATCGCATGCGCAAATTAACATGCATAGCATCGGACAATTTTTCTTCTAAGGCTTTAGCCCGCTCGCTAATGTCAATCGAGTTTTCGAGCCAATCTGAGCGTTGAGCGATATAAGACCAGCTTCGAACCGCAGAAATACGCGCCGATAATGTATCAATATCGCCTTGGATATTGTCCAACCGCGCAATCTGTGATGCTGCATGGCTGTGACGGATAGTGCCATTGCCATGGCCCAAATATTGCCATAACGATGCTATATAACGCGCATGATGCTCTGCGCCCATATTTTGAAAATCGGGCAAACAAGCGACCGACCAGAGCCGCGACACCAAATAGGGCCGAGTGATATTGTCGCGGATTTCGTTCATCTCGCATAGCCGTTTCAACACGGCAAGATCGGGCGATTCGGGGGCTGGGCGCAATAATTTATCGGGGGATTTGCATGATAAATCGGTCAATAATATATCAAGATTGTCCATGCGCACATCGCGGTTGCGCCAATATAAATAGGGCAATGCAGGAAAATCATGCGCTTCGATAGCGGTAATTTCCTCGGGCGAAAATTCATCTCCCGCTATTGTGCCAAAGCTACCATCGCTATGGTGACGGCCTGCACGGCCTGCGATTTGCGCCATTTCCGATATATTCAATCGGCGGCGGCGTTTGCCATCAAATTTACGAAGCTTGGCAAAGGCAACATGCTTTACATCCAAATTCAACCCCATGCCAATGGCATCGGTCGCCACCAAATAATCAACCTCTCCCGATTGATACATCTCTACCTGAGCATTGCGCGTGCGCGGGCTTAAATTTCCCATGACCACCGCAGATCCGCCGCGAAAACGGCGCAACATTTCGGCTATCTCATACACTTGTTCGACCGAAAATGCGACTATCGCCGAACGTTTTGGCAGGCGCGATATTTTTTTAACGCCGCCATAGCTGAGCGTTGAAAATCGCGGGCGGTTAATAATCTGGGCCTCGGGCAATAATTTTTTAACGATCGGGCGCAGGCTCTCGCTACCCAAGATCATGGTTTCTTCGCGGCCACGTGCATTAAGCAATCTATCGGTAAAGATATGACCGCGTTCGGGATCGATGGCATTTTGCGCTTCATCAATAGCGACAAATGCAAAATCGCGAACGATATTTGCGCCCATTTGTCCAATGGGCATGGATTCTATTGTGCAACAATAATATTGGGCATGCGCAGGCTCTATACGCTCTTCGCCCGTTATCAAAGCGACTTGCGATACGCCTTTAATCGCCACAATACGGTCATAAATTTCACGCGCTAGCAAACGCAGCGGAAACCCCATCATGCCGCTGCTATGGGCGCACATTCTTTCCACTGCCAAATGAGTTTTGCCCGTATTGGTAGGGCCTAGCACAACCGTGATAGCAGCATGTTCCATAATACTAGCCTTAATGAAATTACCCAAGCTGCATTTCTTTGAGCTGAATAGTGCTATCCGCTAGCAAAGCAGGAACAATCTTGTCTCCGTTAAGCACCAATTTGCGGCCTTGAACATAATCTTTGGTTGCATTGACACAATCGAGAGCGATAATTTTACCGTGGCGTAAATAGATTAATGAAAAACTATTATCGGCTGGATTACCCCGCAAAACAGTCGCATCATAATCAGAAGAAATCCCAACCGTTTGCAAACGCAGATCATATTGATTAGACCAAAACCATGGCACGGCATTATAAGGCGTGTCGTTGCCCGCTATCGTTTTGGCAACGGCGCTGGCCATGTCATTCGCATTTTGCACCGATTCAACGCGCATGACAGCGCCTGCTGCATATTTATTGGCATGCGATGCGCAATCACCAATAGCAAATATATCGGGCAATGATGTCCGGCATAGCTCATCCACATCGACGCCATTCGCACAAATAGCCCCCGCGTCGCGCAAGGCATTGATGCAAGGCACGATGCCAATCCCGATGAGGACTAAATCAGCTTTAATAACATCGCCGTTCGATAATTTAACGCCCGTTACAGCGTCTTCACCTTCGATCGATTCGACCTGCGCAGCCAAGCGCACATCCACGCCATGCGCCCGATGGTGCTGCAAATAAAATTCAGATATTTCTTCCCCTGCAACGCGCGATAGCAATCGATCTTGCGCTTCAATAAGCGTCACATTTTTATCTAATTTGCGCAAAACAGCAGCCGATTCCAATCCGATATAACCGCCGCCAATAATGGTTATATCGCGCGCAGTGTCGAGCTGCGCCATAATGGCATCAACATCATCGCGACTGCGCACCACATGGATGCCCGGCAATTGTGCCCCTGGGCATGAAAGCCAGCGCGCAGCCCCGCCCGTTGCCCAAATTAATTGACCAAAGCCAAAATGCTCTCCATTTGCAGTTTCGATTGTGCGTAACTGCGAATCAACCTTTGTAACGCGGTTATTTAGATAGATTTCAATATCACGCTCTTGCCAGAAATTTTCTGGTCTTATCAAAATTCGTTCAAAGCTTTTTTCGCCAGCAAAATATTCTTTTGAAAGCGGTGGACGTTCATAGGGCAAAAATTCTTCATTGGAGAATATGGCAATACTGCCGTCAAACTTTGCCTGACGCAGAGCAATAGCGGCTTGCGCCCCACCATGCCCGCCACCAACAATAAGAACGTCATATTTGCTCATGATAATCCCCTATCGCTATGATACCATATTGGTTGATACAGCCCATCAACATAGAGGAGCGGATCAACCCGATCCATCATATTCAATGCATTAATCTCACCGATGAATATATCATGCGTCCCAATGCTATTGCCGCCTTTATTTTCGCAGAAAAAATTGGCCTGTGCATCGCGCAAATAGGGAATTTGATGCGAATTTAAGTCCCAATCTCCAGCCGAAAACCGATCTTCACCGTTCAACATTCCACCGCAATTTCGGGCAATTTCCGATTGTCCTGAATGCAGCATATTAATGCAAAACTTGCTGCCTGCTGATAGGGCTGGAAAAATCTTTGTCCCGCGATTAACGCATATAAGCATAGAAGGAGGCTCGACGCTTACCTCGCTCACCGCTGTCGCAGACATAGCAAATCTCTGTCCTTGATGCGCACAAGATATAACCATTACCGTCCGCGCGAAACGCCGCAAAGCCACTATCATCTCCGATTTTAGGGTTTGGGGCGTATCAGCAGCCATAATTTAAGTTTTTCAAAAATTTAATCATAGAGCGTATATTATAGAAGAATATCAATAATCGCTAGGCTTTATTAACCCAATTTTGCAAAACCGTTGGCGCGCGATATAATGGGCTTATATCCTAGTGCCTTGCGGGCTTTATCGCCCACCAATATGCAATGCGTGCTCATGATATAAGCCGTAAATTTTGTGATGGGCGGTGGTGATTTTATCGCCGAAAATCGCCATATCGGCTCTACGCTATTGGCAATGCCTCGCACCATCCAAGAAGGCAAAGATTTCTCCCCTAAATCTATATTGTGCGATGCCAAATATTGCGTTAAAAACTCTCTGATGCTGATCGTATCATCATCGACTATAAAATAAGCCTCTCCAGCCTCTCCCTTGGTTAGCGAGAGGGTTATCGCATGAACCAAATTGTCAATATGGGTCGTGGATGTAATATATTTCCCTTCGTCAATCCATACGAATTTACCCGATTTTGCCATATTGGTGACGGTTTTCAGGATGGTTTCATCGCCTTTGCCCCAGACCATCCTTGGCCGCAATGACAATGCGAGAAAACCATCTTCATTCGCGGCCATAACAGATTGCTCTGCTTTGGCTTTGGTGCTGCTGTAGGGATATTCGCTATACGGGGCGATCGGATATTGTTCGTCTACATCGATTAAATCTTGCCCCAGAAACAAAGCCGATTCAGTGCCAATATGAATGAAACGTTTTACCCCAGCATCCTTTGCAGCAGCTAAAATAAAATGCGTGCCTTGAACGTTAATTTCTTCATATGTTTCCCATCGGCCCCATTCTTTTACATAGGCTGCGGCATGTATGACGGCATCGCACCCTTTTATATGCTCTTGGGTGACATTGCCGAGATCGCAGCGAATGGGGATACCGCCTTTGGCTATAATCTTGGCATCGCTATTTTCACTGCGCGACATGGCTATGATGTCATGCTTTGCGCTTAAAGCCTCTATAGCCGCACCGCCGACAAAGCCTGAACCCCCGCTCACAAATATCTTCATTACCCACTCCTTATAGACTATAGCATATGCATATTCTTAACAAAGATAGTAATATTTTCGATGAAAATATAGTGTATTGCTGATGAGAAACATAGCCAACCCAGCTTAGGATTGATATTGAGATTATCTTAAAATATCTATTGAGTCATTTATAATGGAAAATAATAATTTTAACCACCGCCCGCGACGCTCTTGCCTCTACACGCCTGGGATTAATGCCAAAGCAATGGCAAAAAGTAAATCCTTGCCTGTTGATAATATCATTCTCGATTTAGAAGATGCCATAGCTCCCGATCTAAAAAGTACAGCGCGCGATTTGGTGGCTGATATGGTTCGAACCAACCCTTATGGCAAGCGCGAGGTCATCATTCGTATGAACGAATTGTCTTCGCTATGGGCCAAAGATGATGTGACCATGATAAATCAACTAAGGCCCGATGGTGCGCTCGTTCCAAAGGTGCAAACGGCGCAAGATATAGTCAATATTGATGCACAGTTAGAAGATGGCATTGCATTATGGGTGATGATTGAAATGCCGCTCGCCATCCTTAATATCCAACAGATTGCCGCTGCATCACAATCCACCAAATTGGCTGGCTTCATTATCGGCACCAATGATCTAGCCAAGGAATTTAGAGCAACCCCCACCCCCGAGCGCGCTGCATTTCATCACGCGCTTAGCGTCACCCTTATCGCGGCGCGGGCTTATGGTTTAATCGCTATCGATGGCGTTTATAATGACATTCAAAACGCCGCTGGTTTAGAAGATGAATGCCGCCAAGGCCAGATAATGGGGTATGATGGCAAAACATTAATCCACCCCAATCAGATAGATATTACCAACGCCATTTTTTCACCAACCATCGATGATATTGAAAAAGCGCGCGCCATTATTGCGGCTTTTGAACTGCCCGAAAACCGCAATAATGGTGTGATTAAATTAGGGGGCAAAATGGTTGAATTGCTGCACCTAGCCGAGGCTAAAAGATTGATCGCCATGCATGATGCAATCACCGCAGCCAGCGGTGGTTAATTAATCCGATTAGAGATTATCAAACCGATAAAATTGGCGCACCATAGAGATCATGTTCGTCAGCCTCTTCAATAGTGACATCGATAATATCGCCCACTTGAACGGCCGCATCAACATTGCGTAAAAATACAGCGCCGTCAATTTCGGGAGCATCGGCCTGCGATCGCGCCGTTGCGCCAATATCACCATCTTCATCAGCCTCGCCCATTTCATCAATGATAACGGGTAAGGTTCGGCCAACTTTAGACTGCAATCGCGCTGCGCTAATTGCGGCGGTTTTTTCCATCAATCTTTGATAACGATCTTCTTTAACCTCTTCGGGAACCCCGCCATCCAGATCATTGGCAGCAGCCCCCTCAACGGGTTCAAACCGAAACGCGCCAACACGGTCCAATTGCGCGTCTTCGAGCCAGTCGAGCAAATATTGGAAATCCTCTTCGCTCTCGCCAGGAAACCCAACCACAAAGGTTGATCTTATGGTCAAATCAGGGCAAATCTCGCGCCAATTTTTCACGCGCTGCAATACTTTAGCTTCGTTGGCGGGGCGTTTCATGCGTTGCAAAACCGATGGGGCGGCATGCTGAAACGGAATATCCAAATAAGGCGTGATTTTGCCCTCTGCCATCAGCGGGATAACCTTATCCACATGCGGATAGGGATAAACATAGTGAAGCCGCGTCCACACGCCCAATTCACCCAATGCGGCCGCTAAATCGGTCATATGCGCGCGCACCTCACGCCCGCCGCCAATCGGGCCATTCCAAGCGCGCGGCTGATGCTTTATGTCCACGCCATAAGCCGATGTATCTTGGCTGATTATCAATAATTCTTTGGTACCAGCGGCAACCAATTTTTCGGCTTCGCGCAAAATAGCATCGGGGCGGCGCGATACCAAATCACCGCGCAAAGACGGGATAATGCAAAAAGAACAGCGGTGATTACAGCCTTCGGATATTTTCAAATAGCTATAATGGCGCGGCGTCAATTTTATGCCAGAGCCGATATTTGCTTGCGGGATCAGGTCGATATAGTCCCCGCGCGCTGGCGGGGCGGCGGCGTGTACCGCGTTTACGACATCTTCATATTGATGCGCCCCCGTTACCGCCAAAACATCGGGGAACCGAGCGCGAATGGCATCAGCCTCATTGCCCATACAGCCCGTCACGATAACTTTGCCATTTTCGGCCATAGCCTCGCCAATAGCATCGAGGCTCTCCTCTTTTGCGCTATCCAAAAAGCCGCACGTATTCACCAGCACAACATCAGCCCCAGCATAATCGGCGGACATTTCATAACCATCGCTGCGCAATGATGTTAAAATACGCTCGCTATCCACTAAGGCCTTTGGGCATCCTAATGATACCATGCCAACTTTGGGTGATGCTGCGATCTGCTTGGGTGCTTGATTGTCCATAAGCATAGCCCTTTATCGGCAAAAATCGTTTAAGTCACCAATCAATTATACCGTATTGTTCTGCTTTATTGACGATTCTTCATCTTTGATATTAAAGCATAGCGACTAGATAGTGATTAAGGGGAGAGAGATTATGAATATATTTGACGTAAATTGGGTCGCGGTAATCGTGGGTGCATTGGCTGGCTTCATGGTTGGCGGTATTTGGTATGGCCCGATAATGGGCAAAAAATGGATGGGCGCAGTGGGCCTTAGCGAAGCGCAAATCAAAGAAGCTAATATGCTTGCAATTTATGGCGGAGCATTCGCATTCAGCTTGCTCGCGTCATGGACGATGGCCCACACATTTGCGACCTATGATGATTTAAGCGCAGCCGTCAAAATATTAACAGCATTGGGCGTGGCCATTGGCTTTATCGTTCCAGCGATTGGCACCAATTATCTATTTTCGCAAAAGAGCAAAACCCTATTCTTTATCGACGCTGGATATTGGATATTATTCTATATCGCTATGGGTGCTGTGCATGCTTATTTATAGTATCGTTGCTAACAGCCCAATAAGGCAGAGCAAAATCTATGATTCCTGAGACTTCATCCATTGCCATTGCCAGGGACAATCTCGACAATCATGTCGCCCGCTTTCATAGCCTGTGCGGGGGCTTCCCAATAGCCATAAGGCTTGCCATTGCGATAAAGGCGCACGCCTACGCCTGATGATAGACCTCTAAGCGGATGCCCAACTTCGGATTCTTGCACCAAGCGTTCGTGCAGCATGACACGGCCATTGACCGAGGCAAGGTCCGAAATATAATCAGAAACATGTTCACCATGGCATGAACCCGCCAGCAATAATCCAGCAAAATTCACAGGATTAATGACATTATCCGCCCCCGCTTGACGCGCCAAAAATTCATTATCCGATGCGCGCACAACGACGCTTATCGGTAATTTCGGGGCCAAATGGCGCACGGTAAGAACAATCAAAATTGACGTATCATCGCGTCCCGCCGAAACGATCACCGATGATGCTTTATCAATTTTCAGATTTTTGAGCGTTTCATCGCGCGTACCATCGGCGCAATAAACATAACATCCCAATGCTTCGGCGCCTTTTAGTTCGGTATCATTGGTATCCACAACCACAATATCTTTGGTGTTTTCGCCGCGCGCGATAAGCTCTTTCACCGCTTCTGAACCGCTGACCCCAAAGCCAAAAACAATGATATGATCGCGTAAATTTCTCTGATTTAATTTCATCTGCCACCTGTCCCAAGTGCGTTTCAGCACAAAATTATAAGCCGTTCCAAGGAAAATTAGAACCACAAAAACACGAATTGGTGTCACCACCAGCGCATCAAACATTCGCGCGCGCTCGGTAACGGGCGCAATATCGCCATATCCTGTTGTTGTGATAGATATCATAGTGAAATAAACAACGTCTAAAAAGCTTACTTCGCCGTCATAACTATCTTGAAGGCCCGTCCTGTCGAGCCAATGTACCATGATTGCCATGGTGATAAGCGCCAGCACAAACCCCACCCGCACCAGTATATCAACCCAGATAGGTACGTTTGACTTACGTCTCAAAGTGGCAAATTCGCCAATCCGTTTATATTGTGCACTCATAAGTTGCGACTCAATTGTTGGGCAATTTCGTTATCGGATCAATAGGTTTACGGTCTTTTCGAATCTCAAAATGTAATTGCGGACGATCCACATAGCCTGTTTGTCCGACTTGGCCAATATTTTGTCCTGCTTTAACCTTTTGACCACGTTTCACGTTGATTTGCCCAACATGACCATAGGCCGTCACCCAACCTTCGCCATGGTCAACCAATATAAGGCCGCCAAATACTTCTATTTCATTCCCGCTATAGACAACAACGCCATCAGCCGCTGCCCCAATAGGCGCACCTTCTGCTCCCGCAATATTAATGCCATCATTGACGATACCGCCGCCCTTACTGCCAAAACGCGATAATGTCCGTCCGCGCAAAGGATAGATAAATTGGCTATTAAAATTACCAGGACTTGTGACGGCTTCTGCCAGCGAAGCCTGAGCCGGTTTAGAGGCAATCGCAGGAGAGCCGCCGGTGACAATATCATCAATATCCAAATCAAAATTCGCGGCCCATTCTTCGGGTGATTTATCGCGCTTTATCGCATCGACAGTGCCATCATTGGGTATTTGCAATCTTTGCCCAACCCGCAAGATATAGGGTGCTTGCAAATCATTGAGCGCTACTATCTCGCTCCATGGCACGCTATAGGCCCGCGCAATTGCAATGCCTGTTTCTCCGCTATTCACGCTATGATATTTGCCCGAAGGAATTTGCAATATCTGCCCAATACGCAGCGGATAAGGCTCTTCAAGGCCATTGGCCCTCGCAATTTCACTTTGCGGCGATCCTGTTTTGGCGGCAATACCTGATAAGGTATCGCCTGATTTTACGGTATATTCGCCAGCAATCACTTCATTGGCATTGCGGTTGACCGAGGATGGATTCCAATCGGGTTCTTGGGTGACAATATTATCATTTTCTAACTGAGGCCTCGGTGCAGAGCCATCAATCCTGCTATCTTGTGCACCTTTTGGGATGCACGCAGAAACGCAACTTATCCCCATAAGTAAAGCCACGATATTTTTGTTTTTATTCGTCAAACTCAACAACAAGCCCTTATTATCCATAGCATCTGCTTCCTATTACATAGGACCATAAATGGCTTTTATCCATTTAGCTAGTCCCGTAAATTGGCAGCATAAGCAACCTTGCATTATATCGAAACTATTTGTGAAATATTAAGCATCATTTTACAAATAGTTGATTTATAATATATATAGTCAATCAGATTTATAACCAACCAACGCTGGAAAGCTGACGTTTATAATATTGATAGCGAGGCAGTATCAAATGGCAGCAGAAGCTGAATCATTTAGGGCTGGGTCATCTGGAACTGGGCCATCTGAAACTGGGCCATCGAAAGCTGGCCTGAACAGGGTGCTGGATAATAGCATGCACACGAGAGCATAGAAAGCTCAAGCGCACCGAAAGGCAGGTTTTTTAGGAGCATAATAAACCTCACGCGCATCCGATATAAGACGGTAAATTCAGCGCGCTTTTTATTTCTTAATCAACCTTAAATTTCAATTCGCCTTCGCCTTCCTCGATGCTCACTACACTGCCATCGGGAACATCTCCGCGCAATATCATATCGGCGAGCGGATCTTGCAAATGCCGCTGCACTGCGCGTTTTAATGGCCGCGCTCCATAGACTGGGTCATAGCCCACGCGGCCTATCCATGCCTTTGCAGCTTCGGATAAGTCTATGACAATCTTACGCGATACAAGCAGCTTTTGAACATGGCTGACCTGTATTTCAACGATGGGGGCCATATGATGCGCTGCCAAACGGTGAAATAATGTGATTTCATCCAAACGGTTAAGAAATTCAGGTCTAAAATGTCCGCGCACAACTTCCATCACTGCGCTTTGCGCATCGCTCACTTTTTGGTCATCTTCTAATTCTGCCAAAAATTGACTGCCCAAATTGGACGTCAAAATAATCAATGTATTGGAAAAATCAACGACCCGCCCCTGCCCATCGGTCAATCGGCCATCGTCTAATAGTTGCAGCAATATATTGAATATATCGCCATGTGCCTTTTCAACCTCATCAAATAATATCACTTGATAAGGACGCCTGCGGACGGCCTCGGTCAATGTGCCGCCCTCTTCATAGCCTACATATCCTGGAGGCGCGCCAATCAAACGCGCAACGCTGTGCTTTTCCATAAATTCGGACATATCAATGCGCAGCATCGCGCTTTCATCATCAAATAAAAATGCTGCCAGCGATTTGGCAAGCTCTGTCTTGCCCACGCCTGTTGGCCCGAGAAAGAGGAAAGAGCCAAGCGGCCGCCCTGGGTCTTGTAAACCAGCGCGGCTGCGGCGCACCGCTTTGGATACCGCTACTACCGCATCGCTTTGGCCGATAACGTGTTTGCCGAGCCATTCTTCCATTTTCAAGAGTTTCTCTCGCTCGCCTTGCAACATTTTATCAACAGGGATACCCGTCCATTTAGACACGACCGATGCAATATCTTCGTCGGTAACTTCCTCGCGCAGCATAGCATTTTCATTGGCTTCACAGGCTTGCTCTAACTCTTTTTCAAGATCAGGAATCGTACCATATTGCAGCTCGCCTGCCTTGGCTAAATCACCGCTACGCTGCGCTTGCTCTAACGCAATACGCGCGGTGTCGAGGGCTTCTTTCACCCTTGCTTCAGCCGATATTTTCTCTTTTTCCGCCTGCCAACGTTGGGTAATTTCCAAAGATTCTTGCTCCAAATTAGCAAGTTCACCCACCAATGTCTCCAACCGGTCTTTTGATGCAGCATCGCTCTCTTTGGACAGAGCTTCGCGTTCGATTTTGAGCTGAATAATCCGCCGATCAAGCGATTCAATCTCTTCGGGTTTGGATTCCACTTCCATCCGAATACGGCTGGCCGCTTCATCCATCAAATCAATGGCTTTGTCGGGCAAAAAACGATCCGAAATATAGCGGTGCGATAAGGTCGCGGCCGAAACCAGTGCGCCATCGGTGATGCGCACGCCATGGTGCAATTCATATTTTTCTTTTATGCCGCGCAAAATAGAAATTGTATCCTCGACCGTGGGTTCGCCCACCACAACGGGTTGAAAACGGCGCTGCAAAGCGGGGTCTTTTTCAACATGTTTTTGATATTCATCCAACGTCGTTGCGCCAATACAATGCAAATCACCGCGCGCCAATGCAGGCTTTAATAGGTTCGAGGCATCCATAGCTCCCTCGCCTTTGCCAGCCCCCACCAATGTGTGCATTTCATCGATGAACATTATAATATCGCCATCGGCTTGCTTCACTTCATCTAGCACGCCCTTTAATCGTTCTTCAAATTCACCGCGATATTTTGCACCTGCGATAAGCGACCCCATGTCGAGCGACATTAATGTGCGCCCCTTCAAGCTGTCTGGGACATCGCCATTGGCAATACGCAAGGCAAACCCCTCTGCAATAGCGGTTTTACCAACGCCAGGCTCGCCAATGAGCACGGGATTATTTTTGGTGCGCCGCGCCAATATTTGCACGGTACGGCGAATTTCTTCGTCACGGCCAATCACAGGATCAAGCTTGCCCTCGCGGGCCACTTTGGTTAAATCGCGCGCAAAGCGTTTCAGCGCATCATAGCGATCTTCTGCGCTCGCGCTATCGGCTGTGCGGCCACCGCGCAGATCATTAATCGCCCTGTTGAGAGCATCGACGCTAAGCCGGGCATCAGACAAAGCAATGCCAGCTTGGGTGGTTTTCGATAGGGTAATGGCCAACAATAATCGCTCGACCGTCACAAAGGCATCGCCTGCTTTTTCGGCTATTTGCTCCGCCGTATCCAATATACGCACCAAATCATTGTCCAAACTGGGAGTTTGCTGCGCACCGCTGCCCGATACTTGGGCTATTTTGGCCAAAGCTGCATCAACGGATTGAAGGGCTAATTTAGCATCCCCCCTTGCTTTTTGAATCAATCCAGCGGCCATTCCTTGGTCATCTTCAAGAAGGGCCTTTAACATATGTTCGGGTGATATACGCTGATGGTTCATGCGGATTGCAACGGTCTGTGCGGACTGTAAAAAACCCTTTGCCCGATCGGTAAATTTTTCCAAATTCATTGCGATAATTCCTTTTATGCTCGTCTATTTTGATGCAATATCTTATCTCCAAGATAATGTTGTAAAAATACATCGCAAGGGCTTGACCAAAATTTTATAGCAAAACGAAACGGTCAAAAGACCCATCGTAATTAAGAGAAAAAATGCTGCATAAATTTATGCTTGGCGGCTGTCTTTGATAAGATGTCGTTCGTCGAACCAGAGGATGAACTTATATATAAGAACAGATTAATAACTTGTACAAAATGCGTTTAGACTATAGGATTTGCGTAATTTTAGTATTATTTGAAATCAACGAGAAGGAAATAAAGATGAGAAACAGTATCAAAAGCTTACTTTTTGTCTCAGCAGCGGCTCTGCTATCCGTCCCAGCAAGCGCACAGAGCATCCCTGCCCCAGTGTCTGAATTAGTATCCCAAGTTGATATTCCGCACGAAGAATTTACACTCGACAATGGCCTTACCATTATCGTGCATGAAGATCGCAAAGCACCTATAGTAGCTGTATCTATCTGGTATGATGTGGGTTCAAAGCATGAACCCAAAGGCAAAACAGGATATGCCCATTTGTTCGAACATTTGATGTTTAACGGCAGCGAAAACGCGCCAGGCGATTATTTCAAATATACATCAGAAATTGGTGCAACGGGCCTGAACGGCACGACATCGCTAGACCGTACCAATTATTTCCAAAATGTTCCCACCAGCGCACTTGAATCTGCTTTATTCCTTGAAAGCGATCGCATGGGCCACTTGCTTGGCGCAATAAACCAAGAGAAATTAGACAATCAAATTGGCGTAGTATCGAATGAAAAACGGCAACGGGACAACCAACCTTATGGCCTCGTCAGTTATGAGCAAATCAAATTGCTATACCCACAGGGCCATCCCTATGCGCACAGCACAATTGGATCTTTGGCCGATTTAGAAGCTGCATCGTTGGATGATATGAAACAATGGTTCATTGACAATTATGGCCCCAATAATGCCATTTTGGTGCTGGCGGGAGATATTAACGCTACAGAAGCAAAGCCATTGGTAGAAAAATGGTTTGGCCATATCAAACAGGGCAAGGCTGCAAAGAAATTTGATCTGCCTATTCCTACATTGGATAAACCCGTAAAAAGCGTTTTGAAAGATAAAGTTCCAACCACCAGAATTTTGCGCAGTTGGATTATCCCCGGTTTGGCGCAAGATGATTATACGGCTCTCGACGTTGGGGCACGCGCATTGGGCGGCCTTAACAGTTCGCGTCTCGACAAAATATTGGTCCGCGAAGAAGGTCTAGCGGTCGGTGTAGCAGCATATGTTCAAGGCTATGTGCATGGCAGTATATTTCAAATTATTGCGGACTTAAAACCAGGCGCAGATGCCGATTTATTGGCCAAGCGTTTGGATGAAATCCTAGCCGATTACATCGCCGAAGGGCCTAGCATAGAGGAAGTACAGCGCGTCGCGACAAGTGCTGCTTCAAATCGTATTGGCGGTTTAGAGCAAATTGGAGGGTTTAGCGGTAAAGCCGTAACATTGGCACGAGGCAAATTATTCGCCGGCGATTCCAACTATTATAAAAAAGAATTAGAGCGTTTAGCAGCGATGAAGCCTGCTAGCGTTCAATCGGCGATGGAAAAATGGATAACGCGCCCTGTCGCGGAAATTTGGGTCGAACCGGGCGAGCGTGAAGCCTATGAAGAAGTGGGTGCAGGCAAAATCGAAGATATTTCATCTGCGCAAAATCCAGCACAAATCACAGCACGCATCGCATCAGAAAGCGATGTTTATTCCATCGACACACCCGCGCTCAAACCCGCCAATTATAGACCGATTAGCGAGAGCGATGTTAGCGTGTTTGCGCCAACGCAATTCCAAGCGGATCGCCGTAAATTCCCTGATGCTGGCGAAGCAATTGCGCTCGATTTGCCGACTGTGGAAGAAACAACATTAGATAATGGTATCACAGTATTTTTCGCAAAGCGCGATGCCGTACCAACCGTGCGTGTCACTATGAGCTTTGATTCAGGTTATGCTTCCGATCCAAAAGAGCAAGCAGGGCTGACCAACATGATGACCAATTTGATGGACGAAGGCACAACATCGTTAAACGCCAATCAATTAGCCGAAGCCATGGAGCGATTTGGTGCCAACCTCAATGTTGGTGCAAATTTAGACCGTACCACAGCATCTTTAACAACGGTCAATGTGAACCTTGGTGGTTCGCTTGATTTATTGGCTGATATTATTAAAAATCCAAGCTTTAACGAGAGAGATTTAGAGCGCGTTCGCGCGCAAACATTAAACCGCATAAAATCCGAAGAAGGTCAACCGCAAGCAATAGCATTTCGAACATTGCCACCGCTTATCTATGGTAAATCGCATCCGTATGGCACACCGTTGACGGGCAGCGGTTATAGCGAGACTGTCACCAAAATTAGCCGCGATGATATTGTGAATTTCCACAAAAGCTGGATACACCCCGACAAAGCAGAAATTTTTGTTGTTGGTGACACAAGTTTAGAAAAAATTAAGCAAGAATTAAACGTTCGTTTTGGGGCATGGGCACCCGATACAAAAGCAGCTCCTGCGAAAAATTTTGATGTTCCATCGCCAGAGCAAAAAGCAAGAATTTTACTCATAGACAAACCCAATTCACCGCAATCTGTGATTATATCAGGTCAAATATTGAGCTTAACAGGCAAGGATGATCAATTCAATCTGCGCGCTGGTAATGAAATATATGGCGGAAGCTTTTTATCGCGCATCAATTTTGACCTCCGTGAGACCAAAGGTTGGTCATACGGCGTGCGTTCATTTATAGTTGGAACAGAAAATATCGCGCCTTTCATGATATCAGCACCCGTTCAAACCAACCAAACGGGCCCATCGGTTCAAGTTATATTAGATCAATTAGCAGCCTATAATAGCGACAAGCCTGTTACAGCCGAGGAATTAGACCGCGTTATAAAAAACAACACGCTAAGCTTGCCAGGACGTTATGAAACATCGGGTGCCGTCTTGGGTCAAATGCAAACCGACCGACTCAATGGCCGTGCCTTTGATTATGCCGAAACTGTGGCTGAGCGTTATAAGAAATTAACGGGTCAACAGATGAATGATGCCGTTCGCAAGCATATCGATGCAGAAAAATTCACATGGTTGATTGTGGGTGACGTAGCGAAAATCAAACCTCAGCTTGAAAAAATTGGATTGCCAATTGAAATCATCGGCGAAGATGCTAGTGAATAAGCTAAGTTAAAACCAGTTTAGGAGAAATATAATGGCAAATGTTGATGGTTCTTATGATGTAACAATCAAAAGCCCGATGGGCGATCAAAGCGGTGTTTTGACCGTTCAAAGCGACGGCGATAGCTTTACGGGCCAAATGGCTGGCGGCCTTGGCACAATGGAAATTAACGATGGTAAAGTTGATGGCGATAGCCTCTCATGGACCATGGATATGACCGTTCCTATGCCGATGAAATTAGAAGCCAGCGCAAGCGTCGATGGCGATGCCATCTCTGGCGAAGTTCAGGCAGGTGCTTTTGGTTCAATGGCATTAAGCGGCACGCGCAAAGCTTAGTCGATATTATAAGCATTGTTGAAACCGCCCTTCGCATGATGGGCGGTTTTTTATATCCGATTAATATAGTGCTATGGAATATGCACTTTAGAATATGCGTCTTTAGTATAAATTCGGGCAAGCGCGAAAAAGCTATGAGTGTCGTTTGACGCTAGAATATTACCATCCCATTGCAATCATATTTATCTCTAATCATATTTGATTCTAACCGATAAATGGTTATGTAGTGCTAGATAGGTTGATTTACGAACATTATGAAATCCGAAAGATGAATTTATGAGCCAAATAGCATCACGCGCGCAATTACGACTCTCGTTCATGCGTTGGGCGTTGTTCATCGTACCAATCGTCATGCTGTTGGGGTTTTTATCGGGTGTCGTCTCTGGCTCTGGCGAGGAAAATAGCTGGTATCAGATGCTCGAAAAACCATCCTTTCAACCCCCTGGTTATATTTTCGGTATCGTTTGGACGATATTATATTGTATGATCGGATTTGCCTTTGCGATGATTGTCAGCGCGCGCGGCGCTAGGCTGCAAATATTGGCTATCATCCTGTTCATCGTGCAATTTATTCTCAACTTGCTATGGTCGCCGATATTCTTTGGACAGCACCAAGTCACAACGGCGCTATACATCATCATATTGATTTGGATATGCGTAGTCGCTACAACCTATATATTTTCAAAAATCAGAGCATTAGCGGCTTGGTTGATGATACCTTATTTATTATGGCTAACCTTCGCAACGGCACTAAATTATGAGATTAATTCCTTAAACCCTAATGCAGAGAGCCTCTATGCGCCAGCCGCAAGAGCCAATATAAATGAACGATGAAACTGCTATAATGGTGAATATAAGGCCCAAAGGAAAATATAATGCCCAAAGGACAATATAATGCAAAGTGAAAAACATATTTTTGATGATTTGGCCAAAATGATTAATGGCGTTGCAGGCACTATGGCGGGTGCTGGGCGTGAAGCAGAAGCAACCATGCGCGAGAGGATGCGCGAATGGATTGGCGGCTTGGACTTAATTAGCCGCGAAGAATTTGATGCCGTTAAAAAAATGGCCGCAAAAGCGCGGGCCGAAAATGATAGCTTGCTCAAACGTATCGAAGCCTTGGAAGGCAAAGCCGCGCCCAAAAAGGCACCAGCAAAAAAAGCACCCGCCAAGAAAGCATAGGCTGCGAAAATAAGCGCGAAGAAATAAGCAATATAATCTGCATTGGCTCTAGTTTTCCACATCTGGCCCACAGACTTTGTAAAATGGCCGCTTCATTAGTGTTGCGCCGTATCAATTTGCCTAGCACAAGCAAGATTGTGATAGGAAATTTGTACAATGCGCGAACATGATGATGATTTATCAATCTTTGATAGGGATGAGTCGCTGCCAGTTGATATGTTAGCGGCCTTGTTTGAGGCGCGCGGCTGGTCGTTTGAACGCGATACCGATGATGAAATATCAGCCGAAGTGAAAGGCAGTTGGACGCAGTATAAAATTAAAGCCATTTGGCGCGAAGAAGATAATGCCCTGCAAATTTTGGCACTACCAGAAGTCATAGTTGATGCGGACAAGCGCGATACTATCTATAAAGCGATTGGGCTAATCAATGAACAATTATGGATTGGGCATTTTGATTTATGGGCCTCAAACGGGTTATTATTATTCCGCCATGCGCTTATTATGTCATCCAATGGCATGCTCGGTATCGACCAAGCGCAGACATTGATTGATGTTGCCATTGATGAATGCGAGCGTTTTTACCCTGTATTCCAATTCATTATCTGGGGCGGTAAATCTCCCGAAGAAGCCATTGCCAGCGCCTTGATTGATACGCAAGGCGAAGCATAACGCCTATAAACGCCTAATCGGCTCTATCAATCCTCTAATTTCACCATATAATGCATTTGAGCAGCGCAGATAATCCGCTTTCGATCCTCTTGCCAAATCTCTGCTTCAACATTGGCCAATCGCCGTCCCAATCTATTTACCTTGCCGATAGCATAGCTCATATGATTGGCCCCACCGCGCATAAAATCAACCGTTACATTGACTTGTTTGACGCTATATTTTTGACCTCTTTTGTCGAGCGCAATATAAAGGCTGGCCATAGCTGCAATCTCCAATAGACCCGCCATAGCCCCGCCATGCAAAAACCCCGGACGGCCAATGACAGTATCAGAAAATGGCATAGTGATAATAGGAACACCATCTTCGGCACCCTCAATATTCATCCCCAAAGCCCGTGCATAGGGCGGTAATTTATAATCATGCGGTGATTTATAATCATTTAGCATGCTCATTTTTCCCCTGCCGCCATAAATTGTGATAGGCTGGTTTGAATGAATGTACCTGTCACATGGGCTATGGGGTCATCCCTATCTCCATTATGGGCGATACCGCGCATGAATGCGATTTTGCTGGTCAATTTATAACATTCACCGCGCCCAAATACCCGCGCCCCTTTGGGAGAGGCCCGTAAATAATCAACCCGCATATCCATAGTAGCCTGCGGCTTAAACATTTCCATCTTTTTGAAAATAGCGAGGCTAGTCGCATTGTCTAATAGGCTGATAATAGCAGCAGAAGCCATTACTCCGCTTTGTTCATCAGCCACCAAATCTTCGCGCCAATCAAGGCACAGCTCTAACCAATCATCACCGCTATCGACATAATCCATGCCCAAAAATTTCGTATGGCCATAGCTGTTAAATCCCTTTTGAATGATTTCAACGTTAAATTTCCCATCTTTGGGAAACCATGACGGTCTGGGAGACGCTCTGGGAGAGGCTCTGGGAGGTTGCTGTTCATTGCTCATATTAAATTAACATTATTCTATATGGCGTAGATTACAAAATGTTAATTTCATCTCATGCAAAAAATTTCCTAATTTTGCAATGCCGCACGATGAAAGCTATTTTTGAAATGGCGTGCGGTGTCACAAAACAAAAAGGAAATAAGTATGAAATATCCATCCATTGATATAAATTCACTCCCCGATTTAGAGGCTATGACAGGGCCCTTAATAAATGGTAATTCCGAAGATATTTTGGTTGTAATCGCCACCTATTTTTGGGAAAAGGGTGCTATTAATAGCATGATGTTCTAATCATGAATATCCGCCCTCAGCTTCAAAATTTTACCGATAATATTGCCCATCAACGATCAGCATTATCTGATGTGCGCCATGCGATGCAGCAATGGAAAGATAGTGAAATTGGCAAAGCACAGCGCGCGCATATTTTGAAAGCTGGGGGCGCAGCTACGGCACAAAACTGTATCAAACATCTCAAACCTCTGTTTGATAATCTTTCATGGATTTATGAAATGATAGCGCAAATATGCCAAATTCAAAGCAAAAATCCCTTTGCCAATATAGAATTGCGTAGCAACAAAAATGAAGAATATAGCAGCATGATATTGCACCAAGAGCGCAAATTTTCGATCAGCCTTTGTTTGGCGAAATCAAGAGAGCGGCAACAAAAAGCATCGCAAAACAGCTTTATTTTTGGCCCAGATATGATGATGCTTGCCCCTATTGGTGCTGCGCAAATTATCAAAGCGCAATTGGATGAAAACGACAGGTTACACAGTCATGAGAGAGTATCTTGTCATGATAGAGCATTATATATTTATAATAATCGCCGACAATCCATGCACTTCATAGCGCAACAGCGCGATATAATATTTCTACGCGCTACCATTAAAACTGGCGCATTTGACGATAGTATAGAAAATATATCGCATCATTATTTGCAGTTTAATGGCGATAATAAACCGCAAAAACAGCTTGCCGATGCAACATTATCGCGCGTGCAATTAATATTGTCTATTTTACGGCATCAACATAATGAACAAGCAATCCCTCTGTTTGAAGAATGGGTGCGCAATGATGCGCCCGATATGCGTTGGTATGTGATGCGTGAATTTCTGGCGCTGGATGTTAAGGCTGCTCTGCCGCATCTTTTATTCATGTCCGAATATGATGATAGCCGCTGCGTGCGCAAAGCAGCATTGGACACATTGCAGATAGTAAGAGCGCAATATCCCGATATTCTCTAAGCCTTCTTAGGCAAATGAAGGAGGCTATAATGCCCCAAGAAATTATATCAGATCATGATAAAATCATCAGTCTAGAGGAAGCCATAGCCTATTTAGAGGAATATGGATTTGACCCTACAGACGAAAATAGCGTCGCCAATGCCGCTTATCAGTTAAAAGGACTCTATAATGACAGAAAATTTCTGTCTCATATCCTGATTAGAGAATTAGAAGATAGATGCCAGAGGCAAAACGCAAGCAATGCCTATGGCGGGCAGTCTATCATATTATATAATCACAAAGCCATCATGATACGCGCCAATATTTGGCCAGGCAAAGAAGATTATTTGATGCGCAGAAATGGAGAAGCTGCTTTTTATTTTGACACACCGCATGACCATAATTTTGATTTTTTAACCATAGGCTATATGGGGCCTGGTTATCGCTCTGAATATTATGAATATGATTATGAAAAAGTCATTGGGTATGAAGGCGAGGCTGTTGATCTGAAATATATTGAAACCTCTTGTTTAGAAGAGGGTAAAATATTGCACTATCGCGCGCACAAAGATGTGCACCATCAATTAGCTGCTGATTCTTTATCCGTATCGATCAATATCATGCACCAAAATATGCTACAGCCCTGGTACGATCAATATCATTTTGACCTATTATCGCAAAAAATCATCACAATATTAAACCATGTTTCTGGTGAGATATTGCTGCAAATGGCAGTTCATCTCTTGCCCGAACAAGGCCAAGCATTGGCGCATGAATATATGCAAAACCATCCGTGTGACCGTATGCGTAACAGTGCATTTCAAGCATTATTGTCCGCCCTACCAAGCGAAGAAGCTGCGGAAATGATGTCAAAAACTGTGCATAGCAATAGCGCATTTTTACGCCATGAAGCGCTTAATTTATTAAAAATATCTAATCCAAATAAAAACTCATGATAGGCAGTAATTGCATTTTAATGGCGCTTTGTTAAATATCTTCTATGGAATCATCGGATACAATCATCGCCTTGTTACAAACCGCTTTGACCCCCGCTTTTTTGCTGGTCGCGCTGGGCAGTTTACTCAATCTTTTCACAGGACGAATGGCCCGTATTGTTGATCGTTCTAGGGTTTTACAAAAACGCTATGCCAAGACAATGGGGCGCGAACATGATTTAGTGGTCAATGAATTGCGCAATTTGGAAAAACGCATCAGCATCGTCAACATGTCTATTGGCATTGGCGTTTTGAGCGCCATCACAGTTTGCATTCTCATCAGCCTATTGTTCATCATGGGTCTGCGCCATGTTGATCTGTCGATTTATGTCAGCGCGGCCTTCATTATCGCCATGATATTCATGGCCTCATCGCTCATCATGTTTCTGCGCGAGGTTAATTATGCCATTATCAATTTGCGCATTGGAGAGGAATTTTTGGAGCTCCCGAAAGATACCGCCCCAAAGAAAAGATTAATCAATCTCAAAAGACCAAAGCATAAGTGAGCAGCCACTATTCAGATATAGTCACGGATGCCTTATAGGTAGGAGCTTTGCGGGCTTTGGTCAATTTCTCATAAGCATAGGCTGCTTTAATCACATAATGATCGTGCCATTTGCGGCCAATAAAGCTCATCCCAACGGGCAGTTCATTGATATAGCCCATTGGCACCGTAACATGCGGATACCCCGCAACGGCGGCCCAATTACTCGCGCTTGGCCCGACAAAATTATCGCCCTCACCCAAGGTCGAACGCCATGCTGGGCCATTAGATAGCTGCACTATTATATCGGCATTATAGAGCGATAATAAGCCATCAATGCCTTTACGGCCAGCCAGATCGAGCGATTTTTGCCGGGCGGCTGCATAGCCAGGATCGTCTGTGCCGCCCGTTGCTTGCGCTTGTTCAAATATCTCTTGGCCAAAATATTGCAATTCTTTTGCAGCATTGGCTTTGTTAAAAGCGATTAAATCAGCCAATGTTTTATGCTCTACTAATCCTTCTGGCAAAGCTTTCAAATAAGCGGCCATATCGCTTTTCAGCTCGCTCAGAAGAACAAAATATTCAGCCTCTCCGAGACCTTCATATCCGCTGATTGTATCCTTTGCATCGATAATCATTGCTCCAGCCGCTCGCATTTTATCCAGCATCGCATTGAACATTGCGATATGCTCTTCATTGCTGCCAAGGCGATCTCTTGGCACCAGGATACGCAAGCCTTGCAATGCTGTGCCATCTAATCCTGCGCTAAAATCGCCTTTCCATTTATCGGCGTCTTTGGTGGCAGGATCGCCTGCATCGCTGCCCGCCATTGCGCTCAGCATGATTGCCGCATCGCGCACGCTGCGCGCCATTGGCCCTGCTGTATCTTGGCTATGGCTAATCGGAACGATAGAGCGGCGAGATATTAAACCAACCGTTGGTTTAATACCCACAACACCATTAATAGCCGCAGGGCAAATCACCGAACCATCGGTTTCAGTACCGACCGTTCCAGCCGCAAGGCTTGCCGCTGCCGCCGCGCCGCTGCCGCTTGATGAGCCGCATGCGTTGCGATCTAGCGCATAAGGGTTTTTAACCAAACCACCGATGCTGCTCCATCCGCTGGTGGAATTGTTGGAACGAATATTGGCCCATTGCGATAAATTGGCTTTGCCCAAAATCACCGCCCCTGCTTTGCGCAGCCCAGCGACCAAAGGCGCGTCGCGATTGGTAATATTATTAATAAGCGCAAGCGAACCAGCCGTCGTCGGAACAGAGCCCTTAGCTTCTATATTATCCTTGAGCAAAATTGGCACACCGTGCAGCGGCCCGCGCACATTACCCGCAGCCAAATCGGCATCGGCTTGCGCGGCTTGTGCCAGCGCATCGGGCATCGTGGCAATCACTGCATTCAGCATAGGGCCGCTATCATCGATTGCGGTGATACGGTCTAAATACGCTTGCGTAATCGCCACGCTCGTGACTTTGCCGCTGCGAATATCAGCCGCTATTTGGCTCAACGCCATTTCTTCTACATCGATTATATTCGCTGCTGCATCAGAGGCTGCACTATCTGGTTGATTCATCGAATAGGCCTGCGTTGAAACTAGCATGAGCCCGCACCATAATGCGCTTTTACCCCATAAATTTATCGCGTTCATTGGCCTGATCCTTTCTAGCTCAATTTTGATAATGCTACAGCGCGATCATGCGCTGCTTTGAGCGTTTTATCCATCAATTTCCGCAGCGCATCTTGATGGTCTAATTGTGCTAATCCGGCTGCGGTTGTCCCTGCTTTACTCGTCACTTTTACTGCTAATTCATTGGGCGTATTGGGGGATGCATTGGCCAAATCAGAGGCCCCATCAACCATCATTTTCGCCAGCAATAAGGATGTCGCTTTGTCGAGGCCAAGCGATGCACCAGCCTCTGCCAACGCATCGATAAAGCGAAACACATAAGCAGGGCCAGAACCCGCTAGTGCAGTTACAATATGCATATATTCATCTTTTTGAACCCACAATGATGTGCCAAGCGGGCTGCAAATATCATGCATCATCGGACGAATATCTGCATCGTCGCTATAGAGGCCTATGGGCGATTTACCGATTTCAACCGCCAAATTGGGCATCATACGCACAAGGCTATTATTGGGAAATAAAGCCTTTAATTGCGCATAATCGATACCCGCCAAGAGCGAAATGATAATCGTATCTTTAGCTAAGAGCGATGCAATATCATCGCTACAACCATCAAGCATTTGCGGTTTTATAGCTAGAATGATAATATCAGGGGGCGGCATTTTCCCTTTATATTCAGCAGCATTGGCATAGATGCTAACCCCAGTTGGCATCGATCGTTTGCTAGGGCTAATCCCATGAAATTTCTGCGATGCCGCCCCCGCATTGAGCCAGCCGCGCACAATAGCACCGCCCATATTACCGCACCCAAAAAATAAAATATTATCAGGAAATTGCTTCATCGTGCTGCTTTCATATCATCTTTTATGCGGCATTTATCGGGATTACATGCCGCGCCCTCGCGCCATGATTTGCAATAGCGCAAATTAATAACCAAGCCATTTGGGTGATGGTTTAATACCCCCCTCATCCGCTGCGCATCAGCCCGCGCGCGGTTCAAAACAGCATCTGGTATATCATCATCATGATAGATTATATCCGCCTCACCTAAGAGCCGAGCCATGTTCAGCGTCATATCATCGGGTTCGGATGAGGTTAAACACATCATTTCGACACGATTTTTATAATCATCATCGCCGCCCTCAATCCAAATGTCGACATTATTGGCGCTATCTGCTGCAAATGGATCGAGCATCGCGCCGCTTTGCAATGCAGCATCGATCGCGCGCCTGCGCTGCGCGGTATCATTCCAACGTTTTTTTATCGCGCTACGGGCTGCAAATAAGCCTTTGGCTAAGGCACCCAAATTTTGCGGTAATAATTGCTCTAGCCGCTGGCGAATGGCTTTTGCTAGCCCTGCCGATGCTCCGCCCGTTCCTATCGCTATCACTATCGGGTCACGGTCAATCACAGCAGGCGTGGTAAATTCGCAATGCGCTGGACGATCAACCAGATTGACTAACAAGCCCTGGGCTTTCAATTGATCGGCCTTGGCTATGGCCTTATCTTCATCTTCTATCGCCACAAATGCAATTTTTGCCTCATCAGCATTATCGGTACAAATTGCGCCGCTACGTTCAATGAAACGTCGTTTGGAGTCACAGGCCTCCCCCTCACCCACCAACAGGATTTTGCGGCCCTTCATATTCACAAAAATGGGTAATTGGTTCATGCTATAATCACTATATTCTCTCTGATGATGCGCAATTTTCTCTTATGATACGAGCCAATCGGGAACATGTTCGGCGGCTAAAATTGTTTCTGGATTAATACGCTCTGCGACAATTGCGAAACGATCTCCATCGACCAAAACCTCGGCCACTAACGGCCTGCTATTATAGGTGCTGGCCATCGTAGCACCATAAGCCCCTGCTGTGCGAAATAGTGCTAAATCACCCGCCGATACGCTGTCAATCTCGCGGCCAAGCGCAAATGTATCGCCCGTTTCACATACAGGCCCTGCGATATTCGCGGTCATTTTTTTCCCGTTAGGCTTAACCGCTGCAAAAGCATGATAAGCATCATAAAGCGCGGGGCGCGCCAGATCGTTCATCGCGGCATCGACAATCACATAAGGGTTAATCTTAGCTGGCTTGACCCGAATGACTTTGGTTAAAAGCACACCGGCATTGGCAGGTATCAGCCTGCCAGGTTCAAACATGAGCTGCACATCCCAATCTTTCGTGACGCGGGCTATCATCGCGCCATATTCCGCAGGACTAGGATATTGTTCGCCTTCTCTATGCGGTACACCCAAGCCACCGCCCAGATCAACATGGCTGACTTTATGCCCTGCTCTGCGCAAATCAGCCACCAAAGCCCCTATTTTTATGAACGCGGACTCCAATGGCTCTAGCATCCCAAGCTGGCTGCCGATATGCACAGCAACACCGCGCAAATTCATGCCATCTAAGCCCGCCAAACGATCAAAAATCGCTGGTGCTTCATCAATGGCGACGCCAAATTTATTTTCGGCCTTGCCCGTCGATATTTTGGCATGCGTTCCAGCATCGACATCGGGGTTAATGCGCAAAGCCGCTGACGCTTCTAGGCCCATAGCGCGCGCCACAGATGCTAATTCTATACCTTCGGGTTCCGATTCAATGTTAAATTGACCAATCGCTTTGTCGAGTCCTTTGCGCATTTCGGCTTGGGTTTTTCCAACGCCAGAAAAGATAATATCTTTGGCTGGCATCCCCGCTGCTAATGCGCGTTCCATCTCGCCACCCGAAACAACATCGGCGCCATATCCCTCGTTCGCCATAATTTTGAGCACGGCCAAATTCGGATTGGCCTTAATGGCAAAGGCTAAATGCGGATTATCCAGCATCGATAGTCCATCCCGAAATACGCGGGCATGACGCTCCAACGTCGCACGAGAATAGACATAGGCTGGCGTACCAACGGCCTGGGCGATGCGCGATAGTGCGATGTCTTCGGCATATAGTTCGCCATTTTTTAGTTGGAAATAATCCATAATATATACTCAAAATAAGATTGGGATATGCCCGATTTAGGCCAGTAAAGTTTAGGTCAGTAAAGTTTAGAACTGTATATTTAAGCCAATAAATTTTAAGGCTGTGGCTCTTCGTCATCATCCGCTGGAAGAGGGTCTAAATTATCAGGGATATAGGATAAATCCCCCTCTGGCGGTAAATCAAATGGATCTTCTGTTCTGATGGTTGATCGTTTTAATATTTCTTGTTCGCGATTGGGCCTTGCCTGCGGACTAGCGCGCAACAATTTTTCGACCGATTGCTCCTCTGCTTGACCATAAGCTTTTATCGGCAAATCATTACCATCCTTTGGCATGAGCGGCCCTTTAACCCCGCACCCTGCGCATACAATAAATGCGCTTACGAAAGAAGCCTTTATCAATTTCATAATCCGCACTCCTGTTTCGCTGATGCAATCATCTCTCTTACCCGAATCGGAGATGTCCCGCCATAGCTTATTCGACTATTTACCGACCCTTCGACTGACAGATCGGGCAGTTTATGGCCCTGTAATCGGCCATCAATAGAGGTTAATATATCCGCAGAAATTTCAGATAATGCAAGTCCATTTTTCTCGCAATGACGAACAGCCGCCCCCGTTATATGGTGCGCTTCACGAAAAGGAATATTCACATCGCGCACCAACCAATCGGCCAAATCGGTGGCGGTCGAAAAACCACTGCTCGCCGCTTTGTGCATATTTTGCGCATCAAATGTAAGCGTTTCAATCATCCCGCTCATCGCAACAAGGCACAGACCCAGCAAATCATGCGCTTCAAAAACGGGCGGTTTATCATTTTGCATATCTTTGGAATAAGCCAGCGGCAGCCCCTTCATTGTGACCATCAAGCTATGCAAATTACCCATAATCCGCCCGCTATGCCCACGCACCAATTCGGCGGCATCGGGGTTGCGTTTTTGCGGCATAATGGATGAACCCGTTGACCATTGATCGGACATGCTGACAAACCCATAAGGCTGCGATGCCCAGATGATAATCTCCTCTGCCATGCGCGATAGATGAAGCGCGCATTGGCTAGCCGCACCCAGATAATCAAGGGCAAAATCCCGATCCGATACTGCATCTAGGCTATTGCCCATCGGCGCATCAAAACCCAAGGCATTGGCCGTCATATCCCGGTCGAGGGCAAAACCCGTTCCCGCCAAAGCCGCAGCCCCCAATGGCGAAACATTCAATCTTTTTCGAGCAGCCTTAAACCGATCAATATCGCGCGCGAGCATCGCGTAATAAGCCATCAAATGATGCCCCAGCGTCACAGGCTGCGCGACTTGTAAATGCGTGAATCCCGGCATCACCATATCGGCATGCTGATCGGCGCGTTGCACAATCACCTGCTGTAATCTGTTTAACGCCGATAAAACCGCGTCAATCGCATCGCGCACCCAAAGGCGAAACGAAGTCGCCACCTGATCGTTGCGCGAACGCGCCGTGTGCAATCGCCCAGCAACGGGCCCGATAATTTCAGTGAGCCGCGCCTCTATAGCCATGTGAATATCTTCTAGCGCAAGATTATCCTCTATCCCATTTTGGGCAAATTCATTGGCGATTTGGTCTAATCCGTCGATAATTTTATTGGCATCTTCGCTCTCAACTATCCCCTGCGCGCTTAGCATTTTGACATGCGCCAAAGACAAAATAATATCTTGTTTCCATAAACGCTTGTCGAATGGGATCGAAGCATTTATCTCTTGCATCACAGCAGAAGGGCCACCATCAAATCGGCCGCCCCACAGGGTATTGGACTCACCAGCATTGGACTCACTAGCATTGGACTCAGATGTGCGTTTATTAATGATAATCTTCCTTATATCGCTCTCAGCCTGCGATAATCAATCTAACCCCCAAGCGCAAGCAGACAGCGCACCAAAAACTGAATTAACGCAGGACGCACCTCAAAATTACGAAAATGCAGACCTCGTAAGCGCCAACGGTCTAGTTGCGCGATTATCCTATGATTATCGAGGCACAGAAATGCCGCTGAGCAGCTTTAACGCGCCCGATGGATCATCCTTGACATTAGAACGGTATCGCGGCCGTCCGATATTGCTCAACCTCTGGGCCACCTATTGCCTGCCGTGCCGCATTGAAATGCCAACATTGGATAATTTAGCGGCACTCGAAGAAGGCAAAATCACCGTGCTGACCATATCCCAAGATTTACAAGGCGGAAAAGTCGTGCGCCCTTATTTTGCGAAATATGGCTTTCAAAATATCCAAGGCTTTACCGATCGCCAGAATTTTTTATGGAATGCGATTGGCCAAACGGGCATCCCCCTCACCGTCCTCTATGATAGCAATGGATTAGAAGTATGGCGCGTTGTCGGCGGCATGGAATGGGACGACGCAGAAGTCGCTAAGCTATTAAGACAGGCGGGGTGAGCTGCTCACTCTGAATTATCAAAATTCAATTTCTACCAAAGCTAAAACTGGCCTCTTATTAAGAAACCCAATGGTAGATGTACAAGTGTACCTTTTCATATTTTCATGAAATCGCTGAAACCCGCTGAAATACTGGTGGGCGCTAACGGGCTCGAACCGCTGACCCTCTCGGTGTAAACGAGATGCTCTACCAACTGAGCTAACCGCCCTTAAGCGCGCTTGATACGCTGCCTGACTGGTCCAGACAAGCACAAATTTTCGTTCAAACGCAGCAAATATGTGTTTGGCGCAGATACGGCCTAGTGAGGGCGCGGAATATCCTTGTTTTGTGTGGCATCCGACCGCCCGGCGAGTGTGGCTTGCAGGGCTGCTTCGTCAGCCGCAGACCATTCGATCGCAACCAGCGGCCGCGTCAGTGCGTGTGCCAGCACTTCGGAGACATCGGAGACGGGCACAATCGTCATATGCTCGGTCACTGTGTCGGGCACATCAACGAGATCCTTGGCGTTCTCCTGCGGGATCAGCACCGTTTTAATGCCGCCGCGAAGGGCTGCGAGCAGTTTCTCTTTCAGCCCGCCAATCGGGAGCACATTGCCGCGCAGCGTAACTTCGCCCGTCATCGCCACATCGCGCCGCACCGGATTGTTGGTCAGAAGTGAGACAATCGCCGTCGTCATGGCGATGCCAGCGGAGGGGCCGTCTTTTGGCGTTGCGCCTTCAGGGACATGGACGTGGATGTCGGTTGTGTTGAAGCTGCTGGGCTTGATGCCGAGCGAGACAGCGCGGGCACGCACGAGCGAGTTTGCCGCCTGAATGGATTCCTTCATCACATCGCGCAGATTGCCCGTGACTTTCATACCTCCGCGTCCGGGCATCTGGACCGCTTCAATGGTGAGCAAGTCGCCGCCGACTTCGGTCCAGGCAAGGCCCGTAACAGCGCCGATCTGGTTTTCCTGATCAGCAAGACCAAAGCGGAATTTGCGGACACCAGCAAAATCAGCCAGATTTTCCGCTGTGATGGTCTGGCTTGTGATGGCCTCATCTTGTCCGAGCTTGCGGACAGATTTACGGGCGAGGCGGGCAATTTCCCGTTCGAGATTACGCACACCAGCTTCGCGGGTGTAATAGCGGACCAGATCGCGGATCGCACTTTCATGGACCATCCATTCGGTGTCTGCGAGACCATGATCCTTGCGGATTTTAGGCACCAGATGGCGAACAGCGATTTGCAGTTTCTCGTCTTCAGTGTAGCCCGCGATCCGGATAATCTCCATCCGGTCGAGCAGGGGTTGGGGCATGTTCAGCGAATTGGCCGTGGTGATGAACATCACATCCGAGAGATCATAATCGACCTCGAGATAGTGGTCGTTAAAGGTTGCGTTCTGCTCCGGATCGAGCACTTCGAGCAGCGCGGATGCCGGATCACCGCGATGATCCATGCCCAATTTGTCGATCTCGTCGAGCAGGAAGAGGGGGTTGCCGGATTTGGCTTTCTTCATAGATTGGATAATCCGGCCCGGCATGGAGCCGATATAGGTCCGGCGATGGCCACGGATCTCGCTCTCGTCGCGCACACCGCCCAAAGCCACGCGCACAAAGTCACGCCCCGTCGCCCGCGCAATCGACTTGCCAAGCGAGGTCTTGCCAACGCCAGGCGGGCCAACAAGGCACAAAATAGGACCGCGCATTTTCTGTGTGCGCTTCTGGACGGCGAGATATTCGAGGATGCGTTCCTTGACCTTTTCAAGCCCGTAATGATCATCATCAAGGATCGTCTCGGCGTTCGTTAGATCGGTCGAGATATCTTTATGCTTGCCCCAAGGCAGTGCGCTGATCCAGTCGAGATAATTGCGTACAACCGTAGACTCGGCAGACATCGGGCTCATCTGGCGCAGCTTGCGCAGTTCGCCGTCCGCTTTGGCGCGCGCTTCTTCGGTCAGCGGTGTTTCGCGCAGCTTGTCTTCAAGTTCGGTCAACTCATCGCGCTGCTCGTCTTGCTCGCCAAGCTCGCGCTGGATCGCTTTCATCTGCTCGTTGAGATAATATTCGCGCTGGGTCTTCTCCATCTGGCGTTTGACGCGGCTTTTGATTTTCCGCTCCATTTCCAGCATGCCCATCTCGCCTTCCATCAGTGAGAAGACTTTTTCGAGCCGCTCTTTGGCGTCGGAAATCTCGAGCAATTCCTGCTTGTCGGCGAGTTTAACAGAAAGCTGGGCGGCGACCGTATCGGCCAGCTTGCCAGGCTCTGTGATCTTGGTGATCGTTGCCACGGCGTCAGGCTGGAGCTTTCGGTTGAGCTTCACATAGTTCTCGAACTGATCAATGACCGCGCGGGCCAGAACCTTCACCTCGTCGGCAGGTGCTTCTGGGGTATCAAGCACGACGATATCGGCGTCCAGATAATCACCGCGATTGTTGAGTCGTTCCAGTTTTGCGCGTGATTGTCCTTCAACCAGAACTTTTACGGTGCCGTCAGGCAGTTTCAGCAATTGGAGGATGGTGGCAACTGTGCCCATCAGGTGCAGATCATCCGCCTCGGGGTCTTCGACGGAGGCATCACGCTGGGCGATCAGCAGAATTTCGTTCTCGCCCTCTTCGACCATTTCAAGCGCGCGCACGGACTTATCTCGTCCAACAAAGAGGGGGGCGACCATGTCCGGAAAGACAACAATATCTCGCAAAGGCAAGATAGGTAGTGTTTTCATGGTCGGCATCGGATTCTCCTTGCACCTTGCATATTTGCAAAGCGATTGCTCGCGCCGGTCTGGCATCGGCGCCTAGTGTACGAACTCTACAAGGTATTTGGCAACGATGGCTATGCGCTTCAAGCACAAACTTCCGTTATCAGGACGCTTCTTCGGTTTTCGACGACTCAGCGTGCACATAAAGCGGTGAGGCATTGCCCTCAACCACTTCACCGTTGATCACAACTTCGGATACGCCGCGCAGGTTTGGCAATTCGAACATTGTGTCGAGCAGGATGGCTTCCATAATCGAGCGCAATCCACGCGCGCCCGTCTTCCGCTGGATTGCCCGATCCGCGACGGCCTTAAGCGCTTCATCGGTAAAGGTCAGTTGGACAGATTCCATGTCGAACAGACGCTGATACTGCTTGAGTAGAGCGTTCTTTGGCTGTGTCAGGATCGAGATGAGGGCATCTTCGTCAAGATCTTCAAGCGTGGCGATGACAGGCAGCCGACCAATGAATTCGGGGATCAGGCCAAATTTTTGCAAATCTTCCGGTTCGGTCTCGCGCAGAATTTCGCCCGTCTTGCGCTCTTCGGGGTTTTCCACCTCGGCGCCGAAGCCAATGCTCGACTTCTCGCCACGCGACGAGATTATCTTGTCGAGGCCCGCAAACGCGCCGCCACAGATGAACAGGATGTTGGTCGTGTCCACTTGCAGGAAATCTTGTTGCGGATGCTTCCGGCCGCCCTGAGGAGGCACAGCCGCCACCGTGCCTTCCATGATTTTCAGCAAGGCTTGCTGGACGCCTTCGCCGCTGACATCGCGGGTAATCGACGGATTGTCCGACTTGCGGGAGATTTTGTCGATTTCGTCGATATAGACGATGCCGCGTTGGGCGCGTTCGACATTGTAGTCTGCCGCTTGAAGCAGTTTGAGGACAATGTTCTCGACATCTTCGCCGACATAGCCCGCTTCGGTCAGCGTTGTCGCGTCGGCCATAGTGAACGGCACGTCGATGATGCGTGCGAGCGTCTGGGCCAGAAGCGTCTTACCGCAGCCTGTTGGACCGACGAGGAGAATGTTCGATTTGGCAAGCTCAACGGCATCTGATTTCGAGGCGTGGGAGAGGCGCTTGTAGTGATTGTGGACGGCAACCGACAGAATGCGTTTGGCGTAGCTCTGCGCAATGACATAATCGTCCAGTACGTCGCAAATTTCCTGCGGAGAGGGCACACCTTCACGGGCGGACACCAGCGCGGTCTTGTTCTCTTCGCGGATAATATCCATGCAAAGTTCGACGCATTCATCACAAATGAATACGGTGGGGCCCGCAATGAGTTTCTTGACCTCATGCTGGCTCTTTCCACAGAAAGAACAGTAGAGCGTATTTTTGGAGTCGCCGGAGCCAGTCTGTTTTGTCATATCTACCTCAATGCCCCATAAAATTTAACACAAAGCTTACAAAGCAGGGTGATTGATAGGGATTATCACATTCTTATCGCCTGATGCTACTTACGCAACCACTTACGCCAGACCTGTTACGCCAAACCTATTACGCAAGACTCGCGCCGTTATGCGCTATCTTTGCCCGATCCGTCGGCACGCCGGTTGAAAACACGGTCCACAATGCCAAATTCTACGGCTTCTTCAGCGCTCATGAAGGAATCCCGATCAAGCTTTTTCTCAATCGCATCATACTTCTGGCCGGTATGTGTCACATAAATTTCATTCAATCTGCGTTTCAGATCGACGATTTCCTCGGCATGACGCTCAATATCGGTCGCCACACCGCGATAGCCGCCCGAAGGCTGGTGGACCATGATCCGCGCATTTGGCAGCGCTGTGCGCATGCCGGGTTCGCCTGCGGCCAGAAGCAGCGACCCCATACTGGCCGCTTGCCCGATACACGCGGTCGCCACGGGGCAGCGGATGTATTGCATCGTGTCATAGATCGCCAGGCCCGCCGTGACATAGCCGCCGGGCGAATTGATATACATGGAGATTTCTTTTTTTGGGTTCTCTGATTCCAGAAACAGAAGCTGCGCGGTGACCATCGCCGCCATCACATCATCCACCATGCCCGGCAGGAACACGATCCGCTCCTTGAGCAGTCTCGAAAAGATGTCATATCTGGAACTGCCACGGCTCGTCATTTCTTCGACGGTTGGC
>CALLJS010000003.1 GCA_938050045.1 uncultured Sphingomonadaceae bacterium | reverse complement strand
TAGCGCAACGCTGACCATTGAAGGTGTGGTGAATGCAGGTGAGGGCGGTAATGTGATTACCAACACCACCAGCGCAGCCGCAGGCGATCAATCCGATCCAAGCACGGCGGGCGATGATTTAAGCGAAGCGGTTACGGTTGGTAATGTTATCACAGCAATTATAGATACGCCAGCCCCAGTGAACGGTGCTGATGGCGGTGATGATATTATCAATGTTTTTGATAATGATACGCTTAATGGTGATGCTATTGATGTTAGTGACATTACAGCGCGTATCTTAACGCCAGCATCTCCACTGACGCCAGGTGCAAGCGTACCAATAGTTGATCCAGCAACGGGTCTTGTGGATGTACCAGTAGGTACGCCCACTGGCACATATGAGATCGAGTATGAGATATGCGAGACATTAAACCCAGATAATTGTGCTATTACAACTGTTACGGTTGAGGTAACTGCGCCTGCCATAATAGCAACTTCTGATACCGCAGAACCCATCAATACTAATATCGGAAGCGATAATCTGCTGAATGCGTTTGATAATGATACGCTTAATGGAGAGCCTATTAATAGCGATGATATTACAGCCACTATCTTAACGCCGGCTTCTAATCCTGGTGTGGTATTGGATGTTGAAACGGGTATAGTTTCATTAGATCCAGATGTACCTGCTGGCACCTATACAATCGAATATGAAATCTGTGAAAAGCTGAACCCAGATAATTGTGCTATCGCAACTGTGACAATTATTGTTGAAGCTGCTCTAAGCAGTATATCAGGCAGAGCTTTTGATGATGAGGATAGCGATGATAATCTTGATGAAGGGGAGGAAGGTCGTCCTTCTTTCATAGTCGAATTGTTGGATAGTGATGGAAATGTAGTTGCAACGACTACGACAGATGAAAATGGTGATTATAGCTTTGATGATATTGAGACAAAAGAAGGGTATGACATTGTTTTCCGCAATCCAGACAATGGTGTTGAATTTGGCAGAATTGAAAATATTAAATTAACGCCTAATGAGACTCTAGCTAATCAAAACCAACCTATTGATCCATCAGGTGTCATCTATGATTCTGTAACACGAGCTCCAATAGCAGGTGTTTTGGCAATCTTAGCCGATGCAGATGGTAATGCATTGCCAGATGTTTGTTTTATTGACTCATCGCAAGCAAACCAAGTCACGGGCAGCACTGGTGAATATAAGTTTGATATTGTTCCAGGGGCAGACCCCGCTTGTCCAGTAGAAGAGACATTTTATCAAATCATATTGACGCCGCCAACTGGCATATCAGATGTGTCAACATTATTTCTTCCTGAGCCCGATTCTCTCGACCCAACAGGATTAGATGCCCCTGTTCGCGTTCAAAATCAAAATGAAGCTCCAACGGGCAGCCAAGACACACGATATTTCCTTGGGTTTTTATTGGCTAGCGGTGATCCAGATGTGATTAATAATCATATTCCATTGGATGCATTTATATCGCGTGAGCGGCTGATGGTTACAAAAACCAGTACCAAACGTACAGCAAATACTGGCGATCTTATTCCTTATACAATTACGGTGCGTAATGCAGAAAATGTAAATCGTGCAGGCGTAAATGTGATAGATATTATCCCACCTGGGTTTAAATATGTTCAAGGGTCTGCTGTCGTGAATGGGATACCGTTAGAGCCTGTTCAAACTGGGCGAGAATTAATTTGGTCGGATCAACTTATCCCTGCAAATAACAGTGTCGAATATAATTTGATTATGGTCGTTGGTGCTGGCGTTACAACTGGAGATCGCATTAATATTGGTTTGGCCCAAAATAGTGCCGACAATAGCGATATTTCCAATCGTGGTCAGGCCATTGTATCAATAGCACCAAGTGCAATATTCGATTGCTCTGAAATAATTGGTAAAGTGTTTAACGATTATAATGGTAATGGTTATCAAGACAAAGGCGAGCCTGGTGTTCCTTCTGTAAGATTAGCTACGGTTGACGGTAATCTGATTACCACCGATAGCGAAGGGAGGTATCACATCACATGTGCTTTGGTTCCAGATGCTCGTATCGGATCAAATTATGTCTTAAAATTAGATAAGCGTACGCTGCCGGTGGGCTATCAAATTACCACCGAGAACCCACGTTCTATGCGTTTGACACGCGGTAAGATTAGCAAGCTCAATTTTGGTGTTCAAGAAGCACAACGCATAACTATTTCTTTAGATAGCAATGCATTTGAGAATGCGCAAACCCAGCTCTCAGCGCGCTATATTGCGCAATTAGATAAGCTCAAAGATCAAGTTGATCCAAAAGTTCCAGTGATAAGCCTTCAATATCAATTATCTGAGGGTGAGAATATCGACTTAGCAAGAACGAGAATGTCACAATTAGCCTCTGTAATTAAAGGCATATTTAAATCTAATTGGGATGGTCCAAAACCCACAATATTGGTCAATATCTCGGTTAAAAATATCAACACTATAGATGAAAAAGGAGGGGAGTAATTAACATGACATATATAAATCAAAAAAACATGTTCCGTGCCTCTTTTGTACAAAATCATGCGATTAAAATGGACAAAAAATCTAAATGGATGAGTACTACTGCCATTGGTGTAGCAGCCCTTATCCCATCAAATGCGCATGCTACAGGATTATTAAGCAGCTCTTTGATAGATACAATTGGAACAATATCGAATGAATATAGCAATGAAGCAAATTATGACGATGCTATAAAAACGCCAGTTTTAGAGGATATTCAATCAAATACCCCCAAGGATCGGGTCGTTCAAAATGGTGATATAAATAGTGCGAATAATAATGCTGCTTCGACAGTAACGTCTAGCTTAGATAATGTTGAAAAAATAGCTAGCACTGCTCAATCACAGCATCAAATAAGTTCAAATGAACATTCATTTAGCATTGAGACTGTGGCCGCTGGAGCTAAGAGCGATGACCCTAACAAAATTCAAATTGTGCATGATGATTTGTCTGCGAACCCCATTTTATCTGTTGGCATTATCGATAGTGTAAGAACTGCGGTACGCGGCGAGGATGTTGAGTTTTTAGGCTATACCAATTATCCAGCATTTATTGAAAAATCTGAAATTCGTATTTTTGAGACAGGACAACCAAGCGATAGTAACCCTATTGCTATTGTAGAGATGAATAAAGATGGCTATGGCAAGTGGAGATCCGCCGACGAACCATCATCGCTATATTTTGTTTATCGTGTCTATGATGCGAAGGGCAATTTTGATGAATCCGAGGGTGAAGAACTAACTCTTGTCGAGAAAAAACTACCGAACAAAGAATCGGATGCAAGTCGCCCATCATTTGGTCGAATAGATGAAGCAAGATTGCGCAATATCATCCATAGAAATAGCGCAACAATCACAGTTTCAGGCATTGCAAATCCTGATGAAGATATTGTGCGCATAGCGGGGCAGATTATCCCTGTTGATGCCAATGGAAGATTCGTAGCGCAGCAAATTATATCAGAAAATATGGAAAGCATCTCCGTGGATATTAATCGCGGTGATACATTAATCCATAGCAGCCTTAGAAATGTACCAAAACCGCAGAGCAAATGGTTTTTTGTTGGTCAGGGTGATTTAACATTCCTTACATCTAGTGGCGAAGGAGCTGTCGTTGAAGTAACGGGTGACCGCCTAACCGATGGTGATTTTTTAACCTCACGCGCTGCTTTTTATCTAAAAGGTGAATTTTCAAACGATGTGCGCATTACCAGTTCATTGGATACGGGTGAGCAATTATTAGAGGATTTATTCTCTAATGTTGACCGCAAAGATCCAGCGCAATTATTACGCCGTTTGGATTCTGATGAGTTTTACCCTGTCTATGGCGACGATAGCACATTGGTGCAAGATGCGCCAACGCAGACTGGATTCTATCTTCGTGTAGAACAAGCCGATAGTTCCTTATTGGTGGGTAATTTTATCACCCAAATCAATCAAGCCGAACTCGCGCAATTAGAGCGTGGTTTATTTGGTGCAATCATCGATTATCAAAGCGATGGTGCGACCAGTTTTGGTGAGAAAAAACTGCAATTAACCTCCTTTGCTTCTGATCCAGGGACAGTACCAGCGCGCGATGAATTTAGAGGAACTGGTGGTTCGCTCTATTTCTTACAGCAGCAAGATATTTCAATCGGTTCAGAGCGTCTGCGCGTTGAAATCAGGGATCGCGAAACTGGATTGGTGCTTGAAACAGTCGAACTGCGTCCGCAGGAAGATTATGATATTGATTATTTCCAAGGACGCATAACGTTAAATCGTCCTCTGGCATCCATAGCACCAGATAGTGGAACCGTACGCCAAGGAAGTTCATCAGGAAATATTCCTATATTGGTTGCCCGTTACGAATTTTCACCAAATTTTGGTGATCTAGATGGCTATACATTTGGCGGTCGTGCTACTGGCTGGGTTGGTGAAAAACTACGTTTGGGCGTGACATCGCAAAAAGAAACCACAGAGGGGGCAGACCAAACTTTATTGGGTGCTGATATAGTAATCCGTCATGATGCGGGTACTTATATTAAAGCCGAAATCGCTCGCACAGAAGGGCCTGGTTTTGGTCAATCTAACTCTGTCGATGGCGGTTTGAATTTTGTTAATTTTGCCTCTCCTGGTGTTGTCAATGAAAGCGCTGAAGCCTATCGTACAGAAGCCGCTGTCAATTTCTCTGAAATAACGGGCGGGAAGAGCAATCTTGGCAGTATCTCTGCTTATTATGAGCATTTTGATGCAGGTTTCTCATCCATATCGCAATTAACAAGCGTTGATACAGACCGTTGGGGCGTAAAGGCTGATTTAGCAGTTTCAAATAGCACCGATCTTAGAGTCGGCTATGATGAAATTAGCACCGAAGGTCTGGGCTCTAGACGTGCAGGCACGGTTGATCTGAAACAAGGGTTTGGAACAGATGTTTCTGCGACTTTAGGTCTGCGCTATGACCGCCGAACACAAGGGATATTGCAAGGCCGTGATGAAAATGGCGACCGAACCGATGCCGCTTTACAAATTAATTATCAGCCCAATGGCCAAAATTTGAATCTCTATGGCTTTGGTCAACTTACATTGGATAATGATGCTGGTCGGCAAGAAAATAATCGCGGCGGTGCAGGTCTAAAAGCGCAATTAACAGAGCGTCTATCGATCGCGGGTGAAGTGTCAGGCGGAGACGGTGGTTTGGGGGCTGATGTTCAGCTTAACAGACGCTTAGGAGAGGGTAGTGAAGCCTATATTGGCTATTCATTGCTTGCCGATCGTACAGATACTGGGTTTGAAGCGCAAAATATCTTTACCAATAGCAATCGCGGCACTCTGACCGCTGGTGCTCGAAAAAGATTTGGCACTTCGCTGAGCGTTTATGGAGAGAATCGCACCGGAATTGGTGGCCCAGCTCCAAGCGTAAGCCGCAGCTTTGGTTTGAACTTTGATCCCGATCAGCATTGGTCATTCTCTGCTTCTTTTGAAAATGGCCGCATTGACGACCAAGTTTCTGGTTTGTTCAGACGGACAGCGGCAACATTTGGCGTTGGCTATAGCGGAGATAATATTCGCATAGGCAGCAGCGTAGAGGGGCGTTTCGAAGAAGGCAATGGCCGCGATCAAAATATTTGGTTGGTGCGCAATTCTGCTAGTGCGCAGCTAAGCGATAGCTTCCGTTTATTGGGACGATTGAATTTCGCTATTGCTGATAATGATGCTGCCAATGTGCGAGCTGCTGATTTTGTAGAGGGCAGTGTTGGATTTGCATATCGTCCAGTTGATAATGATCGATTGAATATTTTAGCGCGCTATAATTATTTCCAAGATTTGGGGCCAATCGGTCAGATTACCCAAGGCGGAACAACGGCCAGCCCAAAACAGCGCAGTCAAATTGTATCGGTCGATGTGAATTATGACATTACTAAGGCCCTCACCTTAGGTGCAAAATATGGCTATCGTGAAGGCCGTGTTTCTTTGGGACGTGATAGCGATGTTTTTGTTTCAAGCGATACGCACCTAGGTATCATTAGAGCCGATTTCCATGTCATTAAATCATGGGATCTATTGCTAGAAGGTCGCGTTTTAACCAATGATTTATCAGGAGATACCCGTTATGGGGCCTTGGCGGCAATCTATCGCCACGTAGGTAATAATGCCAAAATTGGTATTGGGTATAGCTTCTCTGATTTCTCAGATGATCTTACCGATCAAAGCTTTAATAGCGAAGGTCTGTTCTTTAATATCTTGGGTAAATTTTAGAGGCTAGTAGTCGCGTAGCGTAGTAGCAATGCAGCCCGTCTTTTTAGGCGGGCTGTTTTGTATTTATCTCATGCAATAATTTTGCTGAAGAATAGCTGCTCACGCTGAAGGGGACTAGATATGTTAGAATTATTTTCCATATCGGAGGCATGCCCCCATTAATAATCATATCGCCTTGGTTGATAATTGTCAGCAATGTCCCGATAATCATTGAGATTATGATTGCTCTTATCATTGATTTTTTGCAAAATAATAAGGCCCAAAAGCTCTTGTGATATTCTTCATTCATATGGGATTTCCTTGGGGTTAAAATCTCTTTCGGAATCTCATTTGCACAAAACGGCCTCTGGGGTCAATAAATCCGCGTTGAAAATTAATTGGGACGTTGCCCGATGAATTGGTGATATTTTGAATCGCATTAAAAACATTATCAACATTGATAGAGAGTCGACTATTTTTTAAGAAAGGCAGCGATTTCAACAATTTTGGACGCGCGTTTAAATTGAAAAACACACGAAAGTCTAATGTTGCTAATGATCCAAACCGTAAATCACTTGATCGCGTTAAAATATCGCCATCAACCGTTGATCCGCTCTGATAATTCGCTGACGCGCGGACGCCAATACCCTTGTTAAATATGCCGCCTTCCAATTCGACCTTATGACGCGCCGCGCCTCCGTTGGAACCAATGGCTGAACCATTTAATAAGTCTAATTCGGTAACTTCAGGGCGAATTAATATGCTCTCATTCAGTGCAATTGTGTGAAAAATTGAAATGTTAAAACGACCAGGTCTTCTTGAGGGCGCGCCTCTGCCTCTAGGCGGGGTTGCTCGCCTTTGCTGTGCTGCTGGACTAGATGCTTGGCCATTAGCATTTGATGTTCCAGTGCCTGAAGCTCCACTGCTTGATGTTCCACTACTTTTTGGGCTTCCTGTGGGCCGTCTCGCACCATTGGACCCAGCTCCGTTGCGCCTTGCTGCTCCTTTGGGCCTCGCTGCTCCTTCTGGTCTGCCTCTGGGCCGTCCCGCGCCACGGCCTCTACCCAAAGTCTTAGAGAAGTTTAACCCATATCGAATACGTTCGCTCGCGACACGATCATAGAGCACAGCCGTTCGGTTCAATGCTAATAAAACACCATCTGCATCGCGGGTTACACGATCGGGGAATGCGGCTTCTATTTCTGGCGTTAGCAAAGGAAAAGCATTGCTGGTATCAAAGCTTCTGTTGCGCGAATAATCTGCGATAATATTGAAACCAGATATTTTATTGGGTGAGAAATTGGCCGATATTTTTATATCTCTCTGCCTTTCAGGCAAGAGATTAGGGTTGCCGCCCGTTGTCAAAAGAATGAAGCTCGTTTCAGAACGACTAAAATCAAAAATTGGAACATTTGGGGTGATAGAGATTGGGTTGCCAAGCTGAGCAATTGATGGAGGTGTATCTTCATTTATAGACGTAACAGTGATGGTCAGATCATCGATGGGTTTCCAGATAATACCAAAACCATATTGGGTTAAGCTGCCAAAATCAGAAACATCGCTAGCGCTGGCATTCCCATTTATTGAAACGCTCCCGATTATACGGCCAATACCAACGCCTCTATCTATCAGAGGAATGTCGATATTGGCACCAAAAGTAAGCGTATTTCGAGATAATATAGTGTTGACGTTGACACCAGATTGATCGCTATCGCTGTCTATTCGGCTATAATTATACCGACCTCTAAATGTGGCACGCACTTCGCCATTGGCAATGTTGAACAATGTTCCAGCTAAAGTATTTGAATTATTAATGTTCGTGGTTTTAATATTGGTATTTATAATGTCCGATGGCCCTAAGATAGGGGCAAAGTCATCGGCAAAAATATTGATGCTATCATCATTTATTAAATCTTGCCGTAAAGCCGTAAAATTATTGTTTTGGTCGGTTTGAGCCGCGCTATCGGTATAATTTGCGTTGAATATTGTTGACCATCTCCAATTTTCAAATGATGTGTTGAAAGCTAGACCAACTTCAAAATTATCGCTTTGTCTTGTGGATTGCAAAGGACGCGGCTCGACAAAGAAACGCTGGATTAGTTGATTTGTGCCGCTATTGTTAAATTGATTGGCATCAGGGACTATCAAAACAGGATTGTTGAGACCTAGCAAACTTATGCTCTCATTATTCGTATAACCCGCATTAATAGATAGGCTGCTTAATTTAGAGAGAGGTCGGCTGTAGACAGCTTCAATTTCAATTTTGTCGCTGCTTGGCAATAATGTCCTGAATTGACCAATATCTTGCGCTCCAATAGGGCCAACAATCATGGCACCGAGCGTATTTTCTTCTTGAATGATGCGGCGTTCATCTTCGGTAAGGGTGCTGGTTGTTTCATAATCTACATCAAGATTGAGACGGCTCTTTTTTGAGAATTTCGTGAAGGTGGAGCCAATATCAGTCGTTGCATAGCCACCAGAAATTGATGCGCCAGCCCCGCCATTAATATCGATGCTAGAGAAATCATCTTTTAAGATGAAATTAATGACACGCCTATCGGGACGAAACCCATATTGAAGGGCGATTTCCTCGGGGAATATCTCGACACGGACAATGGCTTCGGGGGGAATGTTGCGCAACTCTCTAAACCCCGAAACGCGCTGTGCATTGATAAGCACAATAGGAGGCCCACTAGCTCGGCCTCTTGATGAACCTGTTTGTGGGGATAGTGCGCCCAGCAATTCTTGAATTGAATCGGCACCATAGCTAGCTATATCATCTTCGGAAAGAATATCGACAGGCGGGACTTCGCTGATAACTGACCCTCTAATGCGCTGCGCTGTTACCAAGATTTCTCGTTCTTGATTATCGCTGTCTTGATTCTCATCGCCATCAATATCATCATTTGTTTCACTTGGCGGTGCATCAATTTCTTGCGCTATACCCGATGAAGGCCATAGCATGATGGTGATACAAGACACTAAAGTGTTGAGCTTAATAATTTTCTTCATTTTCATATAAAAAATAACTTTTTTGAGAGAAAAAGAGATGCATTAATATGCATAGAGAGAGATAAGGACATTGAAATAAAAATATATAATAAATTACCCCCAAATATCGCTGAATAAATTTATATATAGTCCAATATTTGTTTATACAAAGGCGAATCATATTAATGCGCAAAAAATTTCTACTAAGCGCACAACCATAGAAAGAGATAAGATGAAATTTTTTGTCGATACCGCTGATACCAATGACATTGCAGAAATGGCAGCAACAGGATTGTTGGATGGTGTGACTACTAACCCATCATTGATTGCAAAATCAGGCCGTGATTTCATGGAAGTGACAAAAGAAATTTGTGATATGGTTGATGGCCCAGTATCCGCCGAAGTTGTTGCTTTAGACCATCCTACCATGATGAAAGAAGCAGAAATTTTGCGCAAAATAGCTGATAATGTAGCGATTAAAGTGCCGCTCACTATCGATGGATTGAAAACATGCAAAGCATTATCGAGCGAAGGCACTAAGGTCAATGTGACATTATGTTTTTCGGCCAATCAAGCATTATTAGCTGCTAAAGCGGGCGCAACATTTGTCTCTCCATTTGTAGGCCGACATGATGATAATGGTTTTGATGGTATGGATTTGATCGATGATATTCGTACCATCTATGACAATTATGCCTTTGAGACTGAAATTTTGGTGGCCTCTATTCGCCACCCCATACACTTACTGCAATCAGCCAAAATCGGCGCAGACATAGCAACTATGCCGCCCGCTGTTATCAAAAATCTGTTCAAACATATCTTAACCGATAAAGGTATTGAAGCTTTTATGGCTGATTGGGCCAAAACAGGTCAAAGCATCGGATAATTGGTTTAGCGGTTATGCCCCGTTAAAATTATGGGCGTTAGACATATATTTGATATTAATTCTGGCTAAATGATGGATATTCTCGAAGTTCGAACCATTGCAAGGGAGCAAATTGAATCACCAACAAAAAAAGCGGTGATAGCACCGCTCCCTTTACTCACCCTTTGATTGGGGCGCGCCCAATGGTTATTTTCTCGCGCTTTAAAGTTTTTCTAGAGCGTAGAGGCCTTCGCGCGCTTAGAGCTATTATTATCAAGAGGTGCAAGGGAGGCGCGAGGGCTTGTTCTTAGTTTCAAAAGCTATTTCTATTGAAAATATATAGCGTAAAAAATTCAGTAAATTGATGCAATATCAATATCTAATGCTATATGATGATTATAAATTACTAATTTTTGTTTGAGAAAGATAATTATGCCGAATGCCCCGCGAGTCAAAATACCAGTGCCTGATGACGTTCAAGATGCTATTAGGACATTGCTCAAATGGTCTGGTGAAGACCCTGATCGTGAAGGATTATTAGATACGCCCGCTCGCGTTGGACGTGCCTGGAAAGAATATTGCCAAGGCTATGATGAGGATCCTTCTGTACATTTATCGCGTACATTTGAGGAAGTCGGTGGATATGATGAATTGGTATTGTTGAAAGATATTCCATTTCAATCGCATTGTGAGCATCATATGGCACCGATTACGGGAAAGGCTTCGATTGCTTATATGCCGACCAATCAGGTGGTTGGTATATCGAAATTGGCCCGCGTGCTGCAGGGGTATGCGCGTCGATTGCAAATTCAAGAACGCTTAACGGCGCAAGTAGCCAAATGTATTTGGGATAATCTAGAGCCCCAAGGCGTTGCTGTGGTGATTGATGCGCAGCATGGTTGCATGACAGGGCGCGGTGTGCGCACGCCAGGCGTGGGCATGGTAACCAGCAAATTGATTGGCTGTTTCCTTGACGATCAACGCAGCCGAAAAGAGGTTATGAGTTTGATGGGATATTAAAACCAACATATATTTATTTTTTCATAGCATGCATAAAAAAACCGCCCCTAGAGGCGGTTTTTCTGTTAAAATTTAATATGGATTTTGCTTAAGACTTTTCTGTTTCGCCAGAAGTTTCATCACTAGCTTCTTCAGCAGCAGGAGCTTCGCCTTCGGCACGATCTTCAGCTTCTTTGCGTGCGCTGGCTGCTTCTTCTTCTGCAGCAATGCTCTCAAGAGCGATTTCAGCCTGTTCTTCTTCGAACATCTGCGTGATGACATCTACGCCATCTTTCTGCAATTCGGCTTCATCTTCGCTTCGGGCAACATTAACTTGAATATTGACAGTTACTTCAGGGTGAAGAACCACGCGAACATCAACAAGGCCCAATGATTTAATTGGACGTTCCAAGATAATCATTGATTTTGTGATGTTGGCATTAGCTTTGTTCAATTCTTCGGCAATATCGCGAACTGAAACCGAACCATAGAGCTGTCCGCTGTTTGACGCAGCACGAATCAAAATGATTTGTGTGCCTTCAACGCTAGAAGATGCTTTTTCAGCTTCGGTTTTGCGTTCCGCATTATCAGATTCGATTTTGGCGCGATTGGCCTCGAAAACTTTGCGGTTGGCTGCGTTTGACCGAAGTGCTTTTTTGTTGGGTAACAAGAAGTTGCGCGCATAACCGTCTTTTACGGTTACAACATCGCCAATACTGCCAAGTTTTTCAACACGTTCCAATAAAATAATATCCATGAGAGCGTTCCTTATTTTACAATGTAGGGCAGCAAACCAAGGTGACGAGCACGTTTGATTGCTTGTCCTAGTTCGCGTTGCTTTTTGGCCGATACGGCGGTAATACGAGAAGGTACAATTTTGCCGCGTTCAGAAATATATCCCTGAAGCAAACGTGTATCTTTATAATCAATTTTAGGGGCGCCTTTGCCAGTAAATGGGCAAGATTTACGACGACGGAAAAATGGGCGTGCCATGATTAATCATCCTTTCCATAATTGTCATTACCGCGTGATCCGCCATCACGGCTGCGGCTAGAGCGTTCATTCTTGCGCATCATTACGCTAGGGCCTTGCTCGGCTTCATCAACACGAATGGTTAGAAAACGTAATATATCTTCGTTCATGCGGGCTTGGCGTTCCAATTCAGCAATTACAGTGCCTGGGGTATCCAATTCCAACATTACATAATGAGCTTTACGATTTTTTTGAATTTTATAGGCCAAAGTGCGCAGCCCCCAAGTTTCAGTCTTGAGAACTTTACCTTTATTCTCTTCTACGATTTTTGTGGCATTTTCTGCCAAGGCATCCACCTGAGCCTGTGACAGGTCTTGGCGCGCCAAAAATACATGCTCATAAAACGGCATGGGCTTTCCTTTTCTGTTACCGATCGCTGACGTTGCACCCTGCAAACGCCCCTCCAGCTTTCTTCAATCTACCAAAATTTATTATCTTGGAAGCGGGCCTATGACTGAAATAGGGATATAATGCAATCTTAAACTTGCAGTTTTTCACGCAACATCATATCGGGCGTCTAACGCAAAGATGATTGTTACATTATTGCACAGGATATAAATATAGAAAGGCCATATCTATGCGCGCATTTTTATTCCCCGGACAAGGCAGTCAAAAAATTGGAATGGGAAAAGAACTTTCAGATGCAAGCGCGGTTGCGCGTTCTGTTTTCCAAGAGGTAGATGAGGCCTTGGGACAAAATCTATATCGCCTCATGAGCGAGGGTGATGAGGCCGAATTAACCCTCACAGAAAATGCACAGCCCGCGATTATGGCCAATGCGATAGCGACTTTGCAGTTATTGGAACAAGAAGGCGGGGTAAATTTAGCCGATATATGTCAATTTGTTGCAGGCCATAGTCTTGGTGAATATAGCGCATTATGTGCGGCAGGGACATTTGATCTGGCGACGACTGCACAATTACTCAAATTAAGAGGCCAAGCGATGCAGGCTGCTGTGCCCGTGGGGCAGGGCGCGATGGCCGCTTTATTGGGGGCTGATATTGAAAAGGCTGAGGCTCTGGCTGCAGCGGCTTGCAAAGGTGATGTCTGTACAGTGGCGAATGATAATGATCCCTCACAAGTGGTTATCTCTGGCCACAAAAGCGCGATTGATCGAGCGATTGCGATGGTTAAGGATTATGGGATTAAGCGCGGTATTTCTCTACCCGTATCCGCTCCATTTCATTGCCCGCTCATGCAAAGTGCGGCAGATGCCATGCAGGCGGCTCTAGCGCAGACTGATATGCGCAATCCTGCGGTTCCATTATTCGCTAATGTCTCAGCCTCTCAACGCAGCGATGCCGATGAGATACGAACATCCTTGGTTGAACAAGTCACAGGCCGCGTACGGTGGCGCGAATCTGCTGCGGCAATGGCCGAAGCTGGGGTGACGCATTTTGTTGAATTTGGCGGTAAAGTTTTATCGCCTATGGTCAAGAAGAGCGCATCGCATATTTCTGATGAATTGGTTATTGATTCGGTTATCACCATGGGTGATATTGAAAATCTATTGAAAGGATTATGACTATGTTCGATCTAACGGGAATGAATGCTCTTGTTACGGGAGCAAGCGGCGGTATTGGTAGTGAGATATGCATTGCTCTAGCATCGCAGGGCGCGCGTCTTGCTATTTCAGGGTCCAATGGTGATAAATTAAATGCTTATCGCGATACATTGAATGGCGCGGGCTATGCCCATGATGATACTGTGGCGATTGCTTGTAATTTGGGTGATGCTGATAGCGTAGAGGCTCTAATTCCCTCGGCGATAGAGCAGCTTGGAAAGATTGACATTTTGGTTAATAATGCAGGCATCACGCGCGATAATCTTGCTATGCGGATGAAAGATGAAGAATGGGATGATGTGATACAAATCAATTTGGAATCAAATTTTCGCCTGTGCCGCGCGGTCGCACGCCCTATGATGAAAGCGCGTTTTGGGCGCATTATATCCATAACCAGCGTGGTGGGGGCTACGGGCAATCCTGGTCAAAGCAATTATGCGGCATCGAAAGCAGGAGTTGTGGGCATGTCGAAAGCGCTTGCACAAGAATTAGCTAGCCGTGGTATTACTGTTAATTGTATCGCGCCAGGTTTTATCGCAACGCCAATGACAGATGTTTTACCCGATGCGCAAAAAGAAGCTTTACATGCAAGAATCCCTATGGGGACTATGGGGCAAGGCTCTGATATAGGCGCGGCTAGTGCTTATCTTGCGAGTAAAGAGGCCGGATATATAACAGGTCAAACATTACATGTTAATGGCGGTATGGCGATGTTATAAGGGTTAAGTAAATGAATTATATGAATTATAATATATATACTTGTAAATTTAAGATTGAATATTATCTCAAATTTTATCTTCCCCTCTTGCAAGCAAGGCTGCTAGCTATTAGGGCAAGTCTGAAATATTAAACCATAGCCAAATAAAGGGGCACATAAATGAGTGAAACTGCTGACCGCGTAAAGAAGATCGTCGTTGAGCATTTGGGCGTTGAAGCCGATAAAGTTACTGTAGAGAGCAGCTTTATTGATGATCTTGGTGCCGATAGCCTTGATATCGTTGAATTGGTAATGGCATTTGAAGAAGAATTTGACATTGAAATTCCTGATGATGCTGCTGAAAAAATCGCAACAATTAAAGATGCGATTGATTTTATCTCTTCAAATTCATAATTAATTTGATTGGCCAAAAGGCTTTATCATTAAATTTTACGGCTTTTTGGTCCGCTTATTACGGTAAGACCAAGAGGCCGTTATCTTATTATCTATTTATGGCATTGTGGATTATGGCATTGTGGAGCATTAATTGATTTCAATGTTTTCATGGATTATTTCCAAAAACATATATATGAAATAGCCAAATAAATGGGTTTTGATTAACCTGTTATGTTGAAACAGCCTAGAGGGAGTTTTTCATGAATCAGCCACGTAGAGTCGTTGTTACAGGTCTTGGGCTTGTTACGCCGCTTGGTGCAGATGTTGAAACCAGTTGGAAAAATATCTTAGCGTCCAAATCTGGGGCTGGCCGCATAACTAAATTTGATACAGAAGGCCAAAAATGCCATATAGCCTGTGAGGTAAAGCCCGCCGATCATGAATATGGTTTTGATGCTAACACACGTATCGACCACAAAGTGCAACGGCAAGTTGACCCATTCATTGTTTTTGGCATCGATGCTGCGGGCCAAGCATTGGAAGATGCTGGTCTTACCGATATGAACGAAGAACAACGCTATCGTGCTGGGTGTTCCATTGGTTCAGGAATTGGCGGATTACCTGGGATTGAGAGCGAGTCTCTTGTCCTCGCAAATCGGGGGGCTGGCCGCGTTAGCCCGCATTTTGTACATGGCCGCCTTATCAACCTTATATCAGGTCAAGTCAGCATTAAATATGGGCTTATGGGGCCCAATCATGCCGTGGTTACAGCCTGTTCGACTGGTGCGCATTCTATTGGAGATGCAGCAAGAATGATTCGTGACGATGATGCCGATGTCATGCTCGCTGGCGGTGCAGAAAGCACTATATGCCCAATAGGCATAGCTGGGTTTGCCCAAGCCAAAGCATTGAATATGAGCAGCAATGACCAACCCGAAAAAGCATCGCGTCCTTATGACCGCGATCGCGCTGGATTTGTTATGGGTGAAGGCGCAGGTGTTGTTGTGTTAGAAGAATATGAACATGCGAAAGCGCGCGGTGCGACAATATATGCCGAGGTGGTCGGCTATGGTCTATCGGGTGATGCGCATCATGTGACCGCTCCGCATCCCGAAGGCAGCGGCGCATATCGTGCAATGGAAATGGCGCTTAAAAAATCAGGACTGAAGACTTCTGACATTGATTATGTGAATGCGCATGGCACATCAACCATGGCTGACACCATAGAATTAGCATCGGTAAAACGTTTATTTGGCGATGATATTGCCCATATGTCTATGAGCTCTACTAAATCTGCAATAGGGCATTTACTCGGTGGAGCAGGGGCTGTTGAAGCTATATTTTGTATATTGGCAATACGCGATCAGATCGTTCCGCCAACGCTTAATCTGGATAATCCTGACGATGGGTGCGAGGGCGTTGACCTCGTCCCGCATGTTGCAAAGAAGCGCAAAGTCAATGCAGTTCTCAACAATAGTTTCGGTTTTGGTGGAACCAATGCAAGTCTAATCATGAAGGCTGTCTAATTTATGCGCAAAATTGCTTGTCTCATAATTATTGCGGTTTTTACTTTTGTTGCTGTGATAGGGGCCAATTTTATATATGGTTGGTATGCCGCTGGGCCTTCTGAGCGAGAAGTTACTATTGAGATTAGCCAAGGTTCAACATTAAAAGACGCCGCCAAAGCTCTGGAGGCAGGCAATGTCATTAAATCGGCAGATGCTTTTTACCATAGGGCTAGATTATTAGGCGGCAGTACAACAATAAAAGCAGGTGAATTTGTCATTCCTGCTTATGCCAGTAATTCCTCTATCATGTCGATATTACAAGGCGGTAAATCGAAACAAAGATTGGTCACAATTCCAGAGGGGTTTGCGTCGATTCAAGTGTATGAGCGTTTATTGGCCAATGACATATTGACAGGCGATATAGAGGTTCCGCGTGAAGGCAGTGTTCTGCCGGATAGTTATAGCTTTGAAAAAGGCGAATCTCGTGCTGATGTGTTGGCACGAATGACTAGGGCTATGGATGATGTTTTAACCGAAGCATGGGCCAATAGATCCGAAGATATTGCGGTTAAAACCGCCGAAGAAGCAGTTATATTGGCTTCGATAATTGAAAAAGAAACCAAATTACCAGAAGAATATGCAACCGTTGCTTCAGTATATAGCAATCGCCTTAAAAAGGGTATGATGCTGCAAGCAGATCCTACATTCATTTACCCCATCACTAAAGGAAAGCCGTTGGGCCGAAAAGTCAGAAAGTCTGATATTTCAAATGCGAATGGATATAATACATATACTATGGTGGGATTACCAATTGGGCCCATAACGAACCCCAGCAAAGGAGCTATTGAAGCTGCTTTAAATCCTGCAAAAACTGATTTTCTATTCTTTGTTGCAGATGGTAAAGAGGGGCATGATTTTAGCAGAACCTATAAAGAGCATCAAAAGAAAGTCGCAAAATGGTATAGTATCCGATACCAAAATGAATGATATTATATGACCATATCACGGGCAGAGCCTATCATTATCACGGCTATGATGGGATCGGAAGATCAGAGTTTTTTTAATAAATTACGCAGTGAATTTTTCCCACCTGAGCGTAATTATCTGGATGCGCATATTACATTATTCCATCATTTACCGCCAGCGCATTGGCCAGAAATCAAACGTTATATCGTTGGATTAACAAGGGAATATGACGCGCCTTATGCGCAAGTAGATCGTTTGCTCAATTTGGGGCGCGGCACGGCATTTCATATCGATAGCCCCGAATTAATGGCATTGCGCTCTATGATAGCGGAAAATTTTGCCAGTCTGCTAATAGCGCAAGATCAATCAAAACCGAGATTGCATATTACCATAGAAAATAAGGTGAAAGCAGAGATTGCAAAACAAAGTTTTGAAGCGTTAAGTGCCCAATTTGAGCCCTTTGCATTATCCATAATCGGTCTTTCCGCTTTTTATTATATGGAGGGGCCTTGGGAAAAAATAGGTCAGTGGCGTTTCCAATATTGAATAACCGAATCTATTTTCAATATGTTGTATTGACCCACAAACAATAGCCGCTTATAGCCGCCATTCTGATATTGTAAGTAGATAGCAATCGCCCGTTGGGCGGTTCATGTTGGCGGAGTAGCTCAGGTGGTTAGAGCACGGGAATCATAATCCCGGTGTCGGGGGTTCAAGTCCCTCCTCCGCTACCAACGCATTACAAATCTTACTATCGACAGCAAATTTTCTATCGATGCAGATTATAATAATATTGCATAAGATAGCCCATGCGCTGCAAACCATGCTGGTTAAATTTAATAGGCCCAAACGCTAGACCCATATTTTAAGCCCAGATATTAAGATAGCCAGACCTTAAGATATAATGGAGCGAGTAGATGATGTGGGCTTTGATTAGGGCAGCGAACAAGAAATAAAATAGAGTATCTCATTGGTTTAATAATGATGATGATAATTTCTCATAGAGCCATGATTTAGAGGCCGCGTCGGCAAAGCTATGCGATGCGCTCTTTAAGGTTAAAATTTTGATATTTGGGTTGCTCCGGACGTTGGCGAAAGCTTTGCTATGATAGGCCCCCATAAAAGCCATCGCAGTGCTATCTTTATCGGCAATTAATATAGTAACAGGCGACTGAATATCAGATAATATGTTATTGAGTTTATGCGCTAAATCACTTAAATTTTCTTTTTTAGAAACATGGATTAAGCCTTTGATTAATTTTGTTAAATCAATCTTTCCTGAGACTAAATCTATTATAGTGCGCGGGTTTTTAATTCTCGCCCAATATCGCGCCTTTATCGCTGTTGCGCTTGGTGCAAAGGGTTTGTTTTCATCTTTATTATTTGCTTGAGCCTCGTGCGAAACGCTATCATAAGTCCATGGATTTGAGAGGATAAGCGAGTTCAGGTTCAATATATCCAAATTTAATAGTAATGAACTGGCGGCATCACAATTACCAAATGCACTTATCTTGGCTTTAGCGCCCAATCGCGTGCGCAGATATTGTATAGCAGATAAAATATCATCGCCGCTCTGCATAAAGCCTATATTCTCACCGTCGCTATCGCCTATACCGCGCCGATCAAAGCGCAAAACATAATGCCCTTGTTCGCGCATATATTGCGCTAATTGTGAGTGACTATTATGCGAGCCAGAGCGAATTTCATTACCGCCGCTGACTATGAGGAGCACAGACTGACTGTTTTTATCCGATGGACTATCAAAGGTGGCAAAAATTTGATCGTCGCCAATATGCCATGAAACTTGCTCTCTCATGCGCGGCACCATTTTAGCAATGATTGCGCTATGGATTGCGCTAATATGTCATCATATTCGGGTTCTGAACGCAACCATAGCGGTGAACCCTCTATACATTGGCCCTCTAACTCTTGGCCTAATGTGAGTTGCGTAACACAATCATCACTATAAGGCTCAGCTTTGCATAGTTGGTCGAATAATTTTGCGCTTAATTCATAGCCCGCCAATTCAATACCCTCATTTAGGGCTTGGGATTGTAATTGATCGATTGAAATGTCTCGCCCTGCTTCTTTTAATGCTATGGCTTTACCGCGTAGCATAGTTTTGATCAAATGAGCGCCTTTAACACTGTTCAGCCGCCAGATTGGTTTTCCAACAGAATCGATCAATCCGCCGCCTCTAAAGGATGCAATATGGCTTATCTCTTTTTGATCTGCGCAAGCCTGCATGGCGGCTTGCCAATCATCTAAGCTTTGTCGATCAATAGGCGCAAGGCTGTCATTACACCCCGGGAGATCGGGCATGGAGCATTTAATATTATACCCTGAAAGCAAACGCATAACCTCTGCTAAGGTTCGGCGCATTTTGTTCATTTCAGTAAATAGTGGAGGGCTGAATAAGATGTGAAAAGCTGCACTATCATTGGGTTTGGATGAGAGGATATATTCCTCATTTCCAGCATATTGATAACTGTCATAGAACAGTATGGCGTTCACTGATTTGCCTTTGCCTTTGCAAATGCGGTCAAACTACCCAAGGTTTCGAATAATTCAGCATCGACATCATCATCATCTATCATGATGTCGAGGCTTTCTTCCATCTCTGTTAAAAGACCCGCAACCGCCATAGAATCTAATTCGGGAATAGCCCCAAATAATTCACTATCAGAATTGAGCGTATCAATTTGCGATTGTGATAAACCCAAAATATCTTTTAAGATGGATTTTACCTTATCTTCCATAAGGTTATCGCTATGGTTGAGATTAGACGACACTATATTTCCTTATATTTTCATTCGTGATAAAACCCATGGCCTCATTTTCTTCTCTTCGCAAGTCTAAGGAGATAATGTTTTGCGATATAAGGCCAAGACAATGGAATATTAGGATGGAAAAAATCTAATCTATAGCGTGTGCGAATTTCTTCCATCCAATCAGCTTTATATGCGTCATCGCCAGTGCCAAAATCAATTAAATCAACATGATCCACATCAATGACATGTTGAAATAATCCCGCGCTGAGCAATGTGCCTGGTGATGCGCTTATATAAGCCTCATCATGCGCTAATTTATGTATCAGTGCTTCGCCATTTTCAACGGTCCAAAATTGTGCTGCGACGCAAACCCCATCGATATAAGCTAATCCAAGACGCAAGGTCCCCGCTTCGGCCTCTTGTTTGGCTAATGCGCGCAAAAATTCAGGATTGCCTTCGCCCGTTTTCCAGCTTTTGGCATAGACATGTTCATAATCCTGCCAGCTTTCAGGGTTAAATTCTTTTTCAATGCGGATGGAAACGATATTTTTCTTAGATTTGCGTTTAACCGTGCTGCGTAATTGCCCAGGTCTCTTGCACCAATAATCGTCAAATGTTCGTCCATTAAGGCGCAATATATGATTGACATCTGCGGCTTCTTTAATGGCAATCCAGCCTGCTTGTTTGAAAGCATAGGTCAGTAATTTGACTTCATTTTCTTCATTAGGGAGGGGGGATAAGCTTATTCTATAGGCTGATTTTTTTGCCAATGCCGCGATATTACGCAACAATGATAATTTGGCGACCTCGTCATAATTACCGCAAAATATGGGACGCCATGTAAAATTATACCAATTAGCCAGAGATTCTAAATGGCGATATTTTTTTACCATCATAGGAAGCCATGCCATATCATCGTTAATCGATGAAGAAATAATCGCTAATTCTCTGTTGCTTAAGGCATATCGCTTCAAATTGTCGAGCCAATCTAGCCTGTCGAACAATTTTTTCTGAGTATCACGATCAAGGCCTCCCCTCGCTGTAACTTGTACAGAGAGAAAATTATCGTGATATTCACTTTTTTCGGCCATAAGAGCTATTCCTTTTACGTAACACCGAACTATTGCTTGATATGACGACTGAAATCAAATCATACCCGATCGACCATCTTACCTTAACTGGACAGGATGATAATGATGCTTTGATAGTTAAGAATCAGGTTTATACCTATAATATGTTAAATCTCCGTATCGCCGCGCTTTCTTTTTGGCTGCGTGACCAGGGTTTACAAAAAGGCGACCGTGTTGCTTCTTGGATGGGGAAAGGGTTGATAGCATCTATAATGCCTCTAGCTTCGGCCCGTGCTGGCCTTATCTATGTTCCTATTAATCCGCTCCTAAAAGCGCAACAGCTTGACTATATAATGGGTGATAGTGGTGCAAAGCTGCTCATTGCCAATGCAGCGCGTCTTAGCACAATAGAGCCTATCGCGCCTGATTTTTCTTTTTATGAAGAGAGAGATGTTGCAGAAATAATTGAGGATATTCTCAATCAGCAATCGCCTAATCTATTGCCGCCGAGCCAATGCAAGGACGATGATCTTGCAGCTATTTTATATACATCAGGTTCTACTGGCAAACCAAAAGGGGTGATGCTAAGTCATAAAAATCTGTGGCTTGGTGCAGTGTCAGTTGCGCAATATCTCAAACTTGATGAGGATGATCGCACATTGGCCGTATTGCCCTTGAGCTTTGATTATGGCCAAAATCAATTATTTTCAACATGGTATGCGGGTGGAGCGGTTATTCCGCTTGATTATTTAACGCCAAAAGACGTGGTTAAATCTTGTCTCAAGCATGACATTACAACTTTAGCTGCCGTGCCGCCCCTTTGGGTTCAGCTATGCGAATATGAATGGGGCGAGGCGGCTCAGAGCATCAAGCGCATTACTAATAGCGGCGGTGCATTGAGCGAGGCATTGGTGCGTGATTTGAGCGCAATCTTTTCAGGTGCGGATATATATGCCATGTATGGTTTAACCGAGGCATTTCGTTCAACATTTTTAGAGCCCAAATTATTAAAGGACAATCCAATGTCTATGGGTAAGGCTATTCCATTCGCTGAGATTATGGTGGTGAATGCAGATGGCTGTTCAGCAGCCCCAAGAGAATATGGCGAATTGGTTCATGCTGGGCCATTGGTGGCCAAAGGATATTGGCAAGACCCTGTGCGCAGCGCGGTGCGTTTTAAGGCTGCTCCCAATTTTTCAAAATATGCTTCTTGCGAGGGTTATGACAATATTGCTGCATGGTCAGGGGATACTGTTTATCGTGATGAAGAGGGCTTGCTCTATTTTGTTGGCCGCGATGATGCGATGATAAAGACGTCTGGAAATCGCGTTAGCCCTGGCGAAGTCGAAGAAGCAGCAATTGCAAGCGGATATGTAGCAGAGGCGTGTGCTGTGGGGCAAAAAGATGAACGTATTGGAGAAGCCATCATATTATTTGTAAGAACGGCATTAGATGCAAGCAATAGTGATGATTTGAAAAAGGCCTTACGAGCTGCTTTGCCCAATTTTATGCAACCTAAACATATAATTTGGATTAATCTATTCCCAAAGAATGCTAATGGCAAAATTGACAGAAATCTCTTGAAAAGCCAATTAGAGACTCATGTATACGCATCTACAGAAAAAGAGGCTTGATATGAAAAAAATGGGTCCTTATCCGCCCTATTATGAAGCAAGCGATGCTAAGCTTATGATTGCGGGGCGCAGCGTCGAATCAATTATCGAAGAAGCCGGCTCCACGCCGCTTTTTATCTATAGCCGCGATATTTTATCCAAAAAAATGGCTGAATTACGCGATGCCATGCCCAATATTTTGGATATACATTATGCGATGAAGGCGAATAGCTATAAGCCTGTTTTAGAGTATATGCGCACTATTGTTGATGGTTTTGACTTAGCATCGGGCGGCGAGCTTGATCTGGCGATTGAAGCAGGCGTTGACCCTGATAAAATGAGTTTTGCTGGCCCTGGGAAGCGCGATGCAGAATTGGAAAAAGCCATTAAGGCCGGAGTGACCTTAAATGTGGAATCGCCGACCGAAGCTGACCGTATGATCGCAATTGCAGCATCGCTTGGTATAAAAGCTAAGGCTGCGCTGCGTGTAAACCCTAGCTTTGATTTGAAGGGTTCGGGTATGAAAATGGGCGGCGGTGCCAAGCAATTTGGCATGGACGAAGATTTAATAACGCCCACGGCTAAAAAGATTATCGAAAGCGGCAATATTTGGCGTGGTTTTCATATTTATGCTGGCAGCCAATCATTGAATACAAAAGCGATTATTGAGACGCAATCGAAGACTTTTGAAGTGGCGGCTCGTTTGGCCAATGAAATTGGCATAGCTCCTGAAACAATAAATTTGGGCGGTGGTTTTGGTATACCTTATTTCCCCAAAGAAACACCTATTGATATAAATATTATTGGTGCGGCGATGGAAGAAATCTTATCTAATCTGCCTCCTATATTAAAAGAAACAAATTTTTGTATCGAACTTGGTCGCTATTTGGTCGGCGAAGCTGGTATATATGTAACCTCGATTGTCGATCGGAAAATTAGCCATGGCGAGACATTTTTAATTGTTGATGGTGGATTGCATCATCAGTTGGCGGCGAGCGGAAATTTTGGAACTGTCATCAGACGCAATTACCCGATGGCGCTGGCGCATGATTTTGAAAAATCGGGATATAAAGAAGATAAGTGTGAAGTCGTTACTGTTGTTGGATGTCTATGCACGCCATTAGATATGTTAGGTGACAAGGTTTTACTTCCCGAAACATATATTGGCGATGCAATTATTTTATTTTGTGCGGGTGCCTATGGTGCTTCTGCTAGTCCTGTAAATTTTTTAGGGCATGGACAAGCTATTGAAATATTAATATAATTTAACATATTGTCTAATTTTTAGTTTTACAAGGACAAAGTTTTTTTTAAAAAAATATTAATCCTAACGGTATATTCACCATTTTTGGTCAAATGTTTTAGGTGACTATAAGATTGCCTCCCGCTACACAAAGGTAAAGGGGGTGCGAATCTGTAGCGTAAAGGAATTAATGACATGCCGTACAAACGGAAAAATATAGCTTTTTTGGCTCTTGGTTGCGCAAGCTTGCTGCTAAGCAGTTGCGGTTCTGGTAGAAATTTACCGCCAGCCCCCTCTATAGCCAATTCATCGCTCGCATCCGATGAATATATCATTGGGCCATTGAATGAGTTAGAAATTTTTGTCTGGCGTAATCCTGAATTGAGTGGAAAATTTCGTGTTCGCCCAGACGGCAGAATCACCACACCTTTAATCAGCGATCTGCCAGCGGCTGGTAAGACCGCAGAAATGCTCGCTCAAGATATTAAGATCCAACTTTCTGAATATATAAATGACCCGATCGTCCAAGTCATTGTAACAGATTTTGATGGCGGCCCTCAACAAGTTCGCGTTATCGGTGCTACTGAGAAACCAGCAGCCATCCCATTTCGTGCAAATATGACATTGCTTGATGCAATGATCGCCGTTGGTGGTTTGTCTGAATTTGCATCTGGAAACAAAGCAACTTTGATCCGCGTTAATCGTGCGACGGGGCGAAAGCAAGAATTTGCATTGCGTATTAATGATTTGTTGAGACGGGGTTCCAACCAAGCGAATATTCCATTGCAACCTGGCGATGTGATTATCATCCCGACGAGTAGTTTTTAGCTTCTGCAAACTTTCTGTAATAAACAGGAAATTCGTACCGCAAGGATTTTAATGAGAAATGATGCATCATGAATGATCTATATGACGAAATTAAAATAGCTTTGTTCAGCGTCTGGAGTCGCAGATGGTTGGCTTTGGGTATTGCTTGGTTGATTTGCATCTTCGGATGGATTGCGGTTTCATTGCAACCACCCAGCTATGAATCAGAAGCGCGCGTCTATGTGAAAACTCAAAATATAAGCAGCAACCAACAGGGCATCAATTCTAACGAACAACGTAAAAAGATTGAGCAATTGCCCAATACAATTCGTTCTTACGAAAATTTGCAAAAAGTGGTTCGCGGTACAAATCTTGGTCTTAGTGTCGTCACGGATAAAGAGATGGATGGCGCTGTTGAAGCTTTGCGCAAGAAAACCGATGTTGAATTAGTAGAAGACAGTTTTTATGATATAAGCGTGACCCAGTCAGACCCAATGCTGGCGCGCGATATTGTTCAAAAATTAATTGATATTATGCAAGAAGAGAATATTGCGGGAGACCGCAGTACGATTGCTGAAAAGATCAGTTTTTGGGACGAGGAAGTTGCCAAAAATCAAAAGATTTTGTCTGATGTTGAACAAAGACGCATCAAGTTTGAGCAAGAAAATTTGGGTTTATTGCCGGGCGTTGGTTCTGTCTCTCAACGCATTGAAAGTGCGCGCAACGAATTAAATCAAATCGATACGCAGCTAATCTCGGCGCAAAGTGCTCTCGTAGCCCTTAATGCGCAACTTGCCAGTGAATCGCCGACGATCAATACTCCGACTTTTAACCCTGCTGGGCCAGGCGGCGGCGGTGCTGGCGCAGCATTGGCCAATGCGCGCGGAACATTGGCCGAGGCCCGCTCGCGTGGTTTAACCGATAGGCATCCTGATGTTGTTTCATTGAAGAAACAAATTGCAACGCTTCGCACTCAAGCTGCTGCAGAGCCCAGCGCTTCGAGCGGCAGATCTGTGATTAGAACACCAAATCCTGCATATAGCCAATTACAAAGTTTGCGGGCTGAGCGGAGTGCAACAGTTGCTGGTCTTCGCACTAGAAAAGCTGCTTTGCAATCTGAATTGAGCCAATTATCTTCTAAACAAGCACTCGAACCAGGCGTTGCTTCTGAAATGGAAGCAATCAATCGTGAATTTGATTCGGCTAAGGTGGAATATGATAATGCATTAGCCGAACGCAGAGCTGTTGAATTTGATAATAATGTCGAATCAAAAACAGATGCAGTGAAATTTAGTATCATTGATAAACCATCATTATCAACTGTTCCCAGCGCACCCAATCGTCCGTTATTGCTAACCATCGTATTGTTTTTTGGGCTTGGCGCAGGGGTAGCAGTAGCATTTGCTATGGGACATTTGCAAACAAGCTTTCCCACTGCATCGCGGCTAGAGCGTGCGAGTGGGCTGCCGGTTATTGGCACTGTTTCACTGATGTTGACGCCTGAACAAAAAATGGCACGCACCAAAAATTTGAAATTGCTGATTGGCGGCACCGCCTCCTTAATGGGAGCATTTGCCCTGCTATTAATCGTTGAATTTACGCAACGCGGCTTAGTATCGGCAGTGGGGGCTTGAAATGAACAAACAGAAATCACTAAAATCAGCACAATCTTTGCTGGAGAGAGCTTCCGATCTTTATGGCTTTGAAAAAAGCATGCGCAACGGGCCAGAAGGTGCAAAAAAATCGCCGAAACATGAACCAGCAGCCGATCCTATGGGGCGTGCTAGGGATGCTAAACCAGTTGCTGATAAAGACATTGAGTCCACCTCTGATATTATGGCGCAACCTGTATCAAAAACGAAATCTGCTCAAGGTCAGTTTTCTGAATCGAATGTAAATGAAAAAACTTCTGCTACTCAGATTGCACAAAATGAACCTTCAGAGGCGCGATTAGCTGCGGCTAAACCTGTTGCAAAGACGCCCCTAGTCCAACCCGAATCAAACGATTTTTACAATAATGATGAAGTGCGTAAAATTAACCGGCAATGGTTAAATGACCATAATTTACTCATTCCTAATGGGCCAGTCACGGCTCTTTCTGAAGAATTTCGTATCGTTAAACGTCAATTGCTTTTGGCCGCACGCGGCGGAAGAGGAGTAGAGGCGGTTGAGCATGGTGAACGTATATTAATTTGTTCGGCCAATCCGAACGAGGGTAAGACTTATACCTCTGTTAATCTTGCATTATCGATGGCCAGTGAAAAAGATAATCGCGTTTTGTTGGTGGATGCCGACTTTGCCAAACCAAGCATATTATCAACGCTCAATATAGAGGGTGGCCCAGGATTAATGGATGCATTGGCTGACCCAAGTTTAGACGTTAATAAAATGGTTCTTTCAACCGATGTTGATGGACTCTCGGTTTTGCCAGCAGGCTCACAATCTAATCAGGATACTGAATATTTAGCAGCAGCAAGAACCGCCAAAATTATTGATAAATTATCCAAAGATGATCCAAATAGAATTATCATCTTTGATTCACCGCCAGCACTTGCGGCGTCGCCGTCATCAGTATTGGCATTACATGTTGGGCAGACTTTAATGGTCGTCCATGCGGATAAAACAACAGATAGCGCACTGCGTGACGCGCTCAATCTGCTAAGCGGTTGTGACCATGTGCAACTGCTCCTTAATCGCGCAAATTTCTCTCCCTCAGGCCGAAAATTTGGCTCATATTATGGATATGGAGCATGACAATGAAAAATCAATATAAATTAAGCCCAAAAGGGCCAGGAAAGTCTTGCAAAAATTATAAAATAATATTGCTATGCGGAGCATCAATGATGATCGTCCCTAGTGCATTTGCGCAACAGTTACAATCCGAATTTTCGCAAGATTTCACTGGTTCTAATAATCTTCAAAATATTGAATCTGATGATAATGTCACAAGCACTGACTCGCGAACGCCCTCTCGCACAAGGGCTCAGTTCACGCCTTTTGTAGAAGTAACTCAGGTTGCTTTCACGGACTTTAATGATGGTAGCAGCGATGTGTTGACTTACAGCAGCGTTGCCGTTGGTGCTGATGCGTCAATAGAAACACGCCGCGCACAGGGGCAAATTAACGTACGCTATGAACGCTTATTTGGTTATGATGATGGCATACAAGACCAAGATTTTGTTACTGGTTTAGCACGCGGTAACTACCGGGTTACCCGCGAATTGAGCATCGAAGCTGGCGGAATTGCTACGCGCAGCGGGATTGATAGCCGTGGATCAACCGCATTTAACCAAGTTGGCAATCAAGACAATGTGACCCAAGTTTATTCAGCTTATGCTGGGCCAACCGTCTCAACCAATATCAATGGTGTCGATTTTAATGCACAATATTTGGTTGGCTATACGCGCTCTGAATCTGGCGATACAGGAGCATTGGCTGGCGGCGGTACCCCCATTGATTTTTTCAGCGAAAGCTTTAGCCAATCAGCAAATCTTTCATTGGGTCAGCAGCCTGGCCGAGCCTTGCCTATTGGGTGGGCTTTAGGTGCCGGTTTTACGCAGGAAGATGGTAATCAACTCGACCAACGTTACCGCGATATTTATGTACGCGGCGATGTAACCGTTCCGCTGTCGCCAACTCTTTTCGCTGTTGGTGGCATTGGATATGAAGATGTTCAGGTGAGCGAGCGCGATGCGCTGCGCGATGGTGCAGGCAATCCAATTATTGATGCAAATGGTCGTTTGGAAACAGATGAAGGCTCCCCTCGATTGGTGACATTAGAAGAAGATGGCATCATTTGGGATGCTGGCGTATTGTGGCGCCCAAGCCGCAGAACTTCTGTGGAAGCTCGCTATGGACGGCGCTATGGTAGCGATACATATACAGGCAGCCTAAGCTATCAGCCAAATGATAGGACTTCATTTAATGTCTCAGCATTTGATAGCGTTAGCGGTTTCGGCAGTTTAATTAATGATAATTTGCAAAGTATTGGCACGCAATTTGATAGCTTCCGCAATCCGCTCTCAGGTAATATTGGTGGCTGTGCTTTCTCGCGCGATGGCAGTTCTTGTTTCAATGGCGCATTGCAAACTGCAGCATCGGCTAATTTCCGCTCACGCGGTGTTAATGCCACGTTGAGCACGCGTTTAGGCGGCTGGAACGCTGGCGTTGGCGGCGGTTATAATAGACGCCGTTTCTTTGCATCTGACGTAGGCGCGCAGGCTCTATTAAATGGTGCAGTTGATGAAAATTATTTCGCAACAGCATTTTTGGGCAGAAGCCTTGGTCGTTCATCGAATATTGAAACCAATATTTATTATAATCTCAACGATAGCGGCATCGCTGGTGCTGGTAATGTATCAACCTATGGGTTTAACGCTGCATATTTCCGTCAAATTATAGCGGGGCTATCTGCTACTGCGGCGGTTGGTGTTGATGCGATTGAACAATCTGACTTTGACGATTCAGTTACGGCATCGGCTCTGCTGGGTCTTCGCTATAGCTTCTAATTTTAGTTGAATTATCGCACTGGTTAATCAGGAAAAATAATATGTATGATCAATTTTATGGATTTGAAGGTCGCCCATTTCAGTTGACACCAGATCCCATATTTTATTTTGAAAGCGTCACGCACCGCAAAGCTCTGTCTTATTTGGGTTATGGCCTTGCGCAAGGTGAGGGTTTTATTGTTATAACTGGCGATATTGGGGCTGGAAAAACGACATTGGTAAGCCATTTGATGGCCACTATCGATACAGCAAGATTGACTGCATCTACCATCGTCACCAGTCAATTGGATGGCGATGATCTTATCAAAATGGCTGCTAATAGTTTTGGGGTTACTGTAGATGGCTTTGATAAAGCATCTACATTAAATGCGATTGAGAAATTTTTGCATAGCGAAGCAAGAGCTGGACGCCGTTGTTTGTTAGTTGTTGATGAAGCGCAAAATCTCTCTATTGATGCTTTAGAAGAGCTGCGAATGCTGTCTAATTTTCAACTGGGTTCAACGGCTCTTTTGCAAATTTTCCTCCTGGGGCAACCCGAATTTAGAGACTTGATACACAATAGCTCTCAATTAGAACAATTGCGCCAACGCATCATTGCGACCCATCATTTAGAGCCGATGGATAGCGATGAAATAGAACCTTATATTAAGCATCGTTTGAAATGTGCTGGTTGGGATAGCAATCCAAGCTTTAATGATGATGCTTTTGAAGAAATGTTCGAAGAAACAAAGGGCGTTCCGCGTCAATTAAACACATTGATGCAGCGCGTTTTGCTCATGGGGGCTGTGGAAGAATTACATGTCATTGATAGCGATATGATTAGAGCAGTAATTGCTGATATGGCGGGTCAACCATTTGAATATGAAGCACCTTTATCTTCAAAAGCTGGCCCTCATGATATTCCGCAAGCCATGTATGAACAACAAGCTAGAGACGATTCTTTGATCGAAGCGATAAAGTCTGATGAGACTATTGCCGAAGCTGGTGATGTCGCTGAAACCATTGAAAGTGAGCAAAGCAAAGAAGACCAAACCCCTCCTATGTCGCCTTATTATGGTGGCAAACCAGAATATGTAAACAATAGTGCAGATGATTATCAAAAATTGCTTGATCGTGTGGATATGTTAGAAGCAAAATTATCAGAACATGATATTACCTTGCGTCACACATTGACAATGATGATCCAGTGGATGGAAAATAATGATGAGTTGCAACACAGTAATAAAGCGGCTTAATAAGCAATATTGCAGCAGAGCAATACTATATTAACTGCTGATTTGGTGGAGTGAGTTCGATGCGAAATGCTATTTCAGTCGATATTGAAGATTGGTTTCAAGTCGGCGCATTTGAAACAGTTATCGACCGCGATGATTGGAATAATCTAGAGCTGCGCGCTGAACAAAATAGCGATGCTGTTTTGGCCCTATTTGAACGTACCAATATAAAAGCGACTTTTTTCATTTTAGGATGGGTGGCTGAACGGTGCCCCAAATTGATTAAACGTATTGTTGAGCAAGGGCATGAAGTGGCTAGCCATGGTTATGCTCATGATCGTGTTTTTACTTTTACGGCAGATCAATTTTCTGCTGATTTGAAAAAATCACGCGCCATATTAGAGGATTTATCGGGTGAAAAAATATGCGGTTATCGCGCCCCAAGCTTCTCAATCGACCCAAGAACGCCATGGGCGCACGCGATATTGGCAGACCATGGCTATGAATATTCATCAAGCGTCGCGCCAATCAAGCACGATCATTATGGTTGGCCCGATGCCCCGCGATTTGCCTATGAACCTGTAAAAGACAATGATTTTTTAGAGATTCCAGTAACAACTGCTCAGCTTGGGCCTAAGAGATTGGCGGCTGGCGGCGGCGGTTTCTTTCGCTTGCTTCCTTACGCTTTTTCAAATTGGGCTATCAAACAAGTTAATAATGATGAAGGGCAGCCTGCGATCATTTATTTCCATCCATGGGAAATTGACCCCCATCAACCTCGCGTAAAAAATGCACCCTTAAAATCGAAATTACGCCATTATTCTCGGCTATCCGTGATGGAGGCTAAATTAGAAAAATTAATCGGTGATTTCGAATGGGAACGCATGGATGAAATGGTAGCGCGCGAGAAACTGGAACGCAAAAATAGCAAGGTTAAGAGGGCTGCATGAACGCTCCAATCATAAAACAGCGCATATCAGTGCGAGAGGCCGATATTAATGATCCTCTCGAATTAACGCGCATCGATGCTTGGCTGATGCAGCGCACCGATAGCAGTCCTTTCCATCGTCCGCATTGGGTCATAGCAGCAGCCGAAGGAACAGGCCAAGAAGCATTATATTTATTGGCTGAGAATAAGGCTGGTGATTTATTAGGGGTATTGCCTTTGCACATCGTGCATTCGCCAATTTTTGGACGTGCATTAGTGTCATCAGGATTTTCAGTCAGCGGTGGAATTTTATCCGATAGCCCAACCGCAGTCAGCAGATTGGCTGACATGGCATGGCAATATGCTCAGCGTCATTCCTGTCCAACAGTTGAATTACGCGGTGGTGTTTTGCCGGCTGATGCTTGGCAAGTTAAGCAAGGTGCGCATGCCAATTTTGCGCGCGCATTGGCCAAAGATGACGCCGCCGAATTGCTCGCTATCCCGCGCAAACAAAGAGCGGAAGTGCGCAAAGGGCTTAAGAATGAATTGGAAATTCATATTGGCCGAGAGCAGCGCGATATAGATTGGCATTATGATATTTATGCGCAAAGCGTGCGTAATTTGGGAACGCCAGTATTTCCAAAATCTCTTATAGAAGGCGTGTTTCGTGCTTTTGGCGAAGATACCGATATTTTGACGGTTTGCAAAGATAGCCAGCCCGTCGCAAGCGTATTGAGCCTCTATCACAAAGCTGCTGTAATGCCCTATTGGGGCGGGGGGATATGGCAAGCGCGTGCTTTGCGCGCTAATGATATTATGTATTATGAACTTATGAATCACGCGCGCCGCCGTGGCTGCACGCATTTTGATTTTGGCCGTTCTAAAACAGGATCGGGTGCCTATGTATATAAGAAAAACTGGGGGTTTGAACCAGAGCCGTTATCTTATGCTATGAGAACAGCCGATAATAGCGAGGCTCGCGATATTGACCCCAATAGCCCAAAATATAAATTACAGATTTCATTATGGCAAAAATTACCCTTGAGTATAACCAATAGATTGGGCCCTTGGATTGCCAAAGGAATAGGTTAATGGGTGAGATTTTATTCCTCTCACACCGCATTCCATGGCCACCGGATCGCGGTGATAAAATTCGTTCGCATCATATATTAAAACGCTTAGTGCAAATGGCTCCTGTACATATAGGGACCTTTGCTGATGATGATAGAGATGCAAGTTTTGCCGCAGATTTGCAAGCGATTTGCGCATCGGTTCATGTTGAAAAGCGAGCCAAAGCGCAGTGGAAATCAGGCTTAGAAGCACTGCTCTTCACCAAAGCTGTATCGGTGACAAGCTTTGCCTCCGATGCTATGCAAACTTATGTAAATAAAGTGTTAGCGCAACATAATATCTCTCATATTTATGTCTTTTCAGGGCAGCTTGCGCAATTTATACCCGACACATTTTCGGGCCGTTTTGTGATGGATTTTGTCGATGTCGATAGCGCAAAGTTTGAAAGTTATGGCCAAGAGCATGCCTCTTTATTGCAGCGTCCAATGCGTTGGGTTAATGCCCGTGAAGGCAGGTTGTTGGCCGATTTTGAGCATGTAACAGCGGCCCGTGCCGATATGAATTTGTTTGTTAGTCCAGCCGAAGCTCAATTATTTCAACAACGCTCTAAGCTGGGGGTTGATACGATAAAATCATTGGGTAATGGCATTGATTTGGACTATTTTAATCCCAAAGCCAGCTTTGCAAAATTGGATGATGAGCAGGTTCAATCGCATCCGCTAATGATTTTTACAGGGCAGATGGATTATCGACCAAATGTCGAAGCTGTGTGCTATTTTGTCGATAAAATACTGCCGCGCGTGCGTGTTGTTAATCCCAATGCCCATTTTGCTATTGTTGGACGTAATCCCAGCGATGAAGTATGGGCATTAAATTCTCATCATAGCGTTACGGTCACGGGCGCGGTGGATGATATTAGAGGGTGGATCGATGCCGCTGATTTGGTGGTAGCGCCATTGCAAATTGCGCGCGGTATTCAAAATAAAGTCCTCGAAGCAATGGCGATGCAGAAAGCTGTTGTTGCATCTAATGCTGCGGCAACGGGAATTGCCGCAGACCATGAAAAGCATTTCTATGTTGCCGATGATTATAAACAAGAAGCCGCTTATATTAATCAACTGCTCGGCAATAGTGCGCTGGCTAAGAAAATCGGCAAAGCGGCGCGTGCGCATGTTATCAAGCATTATAGTTGGGAAGAGCAATTAGCCTCGCTAGATGCTATCATGCAGATTGAGGATGCTGCATGAGTGATAAGGCCATCACTATTAGGCAAGAAAAGCAAGACGCTGCTCCAAAAGATGCGCAGGGTTGGAAATTGCATTTAACGTATCTTGGTGCGATTTGGGCGGCGATATTATTGCTATTTTTTGCCGATGCTCGCGATATTGTTGGGATATGGTGGAACAGCTCTACTTTTAATCATTGCCTGTTAATTCTACCTATTTTGATATGGCTTGTCGCGCGGCGCAAAGAAGAAGTGATTGTCATCACACCGCATTATTTTGCGCCTGGCTTAATTTATATGATGGTGGCCAGCGTGGGTTGGCTATTAGGAGATTTTGCGGGCGTTGCATTAGCACGGCAATTAGCTTTGGTGATGCTGCTGCAAGGGGCGGTAATTACCATCTTGGGATATAATGTCAGCAGGGGCTTATTATTTCCATTATTTTATGCATTTTTCATGGTGCCAATTGGCGATGAATTGGTGCCTTGGTTACAGACTATTACGGCTGATATGTGCATGTTCTTGCTCAATCTTGTGGATATTCCAGCCTATATAGATGGTATCTTTATCACAACGCCAACGGGTTATTTCAGGGTCGCCGAAGCTTGCTCTGGTATTGAATTTTTGATCGCGATGATTGCTTATGGTGCTTTGGTATCAAATATTTGTTTCAAAAGCTGGATACGCAGAATAACATTCATGATTTTATGCGTCATCACCCCCATTATTGCCAATGGAATACGCGCTTGGGGTACGATATATATCGCGCACCATATTGGGATAGAATTTGCCGCTGGTTTCGACCATATATTCTATGGTTGGATATTTTTTGCATTGGTTTTGCTGCTGGTTATGGCGATTGGCTGGCGTTGGTTTGACAAGCATATCGATGAAGCCGCGTTTGACCCATCAGCATTGGTAGGGACGCCAAAATATGAAATGCCAAAAAATAAGGCATTATCATCGATCGCTGCGATTATGATAATTCCATTTTTATGGTCGAGCGCTATTGCGGCAAAATCATCGGTGGTACCCGATGCATTGATTGCCCCTGAAATTTCGGGATGGGAAAAAACAGCGTATGAGCCGCTTTATGATTGGCAACCTTATTTCGCTGGCTCTAATTTTAATGTTGGGCAAAGATATAGAGATAGCCAGGGCCGTATCATTGACATGGCTATCATAGTGTTTGACCGCCAAGAAGAGGGGCGCGAATTAATCGGTTTTGGCCAAGGTTCGATTGGCCCTGACAGCGATTGGTCATGGAGCGCAAATATTGATGCGCCCAATGGTGCAAAAGGAGAGCGCATTACCGCGCCTGGCCCAGTATCGCGCGATGTTTATAGCTATTACCGCGTTAATGGAATTACAACGGGCAGTGCTCTCACAGTCAAATTGGCGACATTATTATCAAAATTGACTCTGTCCAATCAACAATCTGTTGCTGTCCTTATATCGGCAGAGCATAAAGATGGAGTCGATACAAAAGCGGATATGGAGAAATTTTTGACGGATTTGGGCACTATTGATGATCTAGCCGATCGCTCAGCGGGTATCGAATAATATGTGCGCAATAGCAGGCATATTCCATTTGGAAACGGCCAAGCCAGTAGATCCCAAACGCATTAAAACCATGTGCGACCCCATGGTGCATCGCGGCCCAGATGGCAGCGGTGTATGGACGGCGGCTGGCGTTGGTTTGGGGCATCGGCGATTGTCTATCATTGATGTCGAAGGAAGCCCGCAACCTATGGCTTCTGCTGATGAAAAGCGCGTGCTTAGTTTCAATGGCGAGATTTATAATTATAAAAAATTGCGCACCATATTACAAAATGCGGGTTATCAATTTCTGACCGATGGCGATAGCGAAGTCATTTTGCATGGTTGGGACCATTGGGGCGTTGATTGCTTAAAGCATTTCCAAGGCATGTTTGCTTTCGCCCTGTATGATGCGCGTAAAAAATCCTTATTCATTGCGCGGGATCGTTTGGGCGTTAAGCCTCTATTTTATGCGCAATTATCCGATGGTAGTGTCATATTTGGTTCAGAGCTAAAGGCATTATTGGCGCATCCTGCATTGCGCAAAGAACCCAATTTACATGCGCTTGATGACTATCTCGCTTTTGGCTATGTTCCCGATCATACCTCTATTGTATCGTCTGTTCAAAAATTAGCAGCAGGCCATTATCTGCTCCTTGAACAAGGCAAGAAAATCCCCAAAGAAATACAATGGTGGGATGTTGATTTTTCCGATCGCGTCTCGGGCAGTGAAGCTGAATTGCAAGAAGAATTATTGCGCTTAATGCGCGATGCGGTGCAATCTCGTATGGTATCCGACGTGCCTTTGGGCGCATTTTTATCGGGCGGTGTAGACAGCAGCGCAGTGGTCGCATTGATGAGCGAATTATCTACTAATCCAGTAAATAGCTGCTCGATAGGGTTTAACGAAGCCAAGTTGGATGAAAGCGGATATGCAGATCAAATTGCCAATCGTTTCTTAACCAATCATCACAGCCGAACCGTCGCATCGGATGATTATACTTTGCTGGATCAACTGACCGACCTTTATGATGAACCATTTGCCGATGCGTCTGCATTGCCGACTTACCGCTTATGCCAATTGGCGCGCGAAAATGTGACCGTGGCGTTGTCGGGTGATGGTGCAGATGAAGCAATGGCGGGGTATCGCCGCCATGTGTTTCATCATGGAGAAGAGCGCATCAGAGCATTATTTCCATCGCCTTTGCGCGGTTCATTATTTGGAACCTTGGGCAAATATTATCCAAAAGCGGATTGGGCACCGCGCCCTCTGCGTGCCAAAACCACGCTCCTATCGCTGGCGAGAGAAGGCTATGAAGGCTATAGCGAGGCCGTGGGTGTCACATCGCCATCGCACAGAATGGCGTTATATTCTGCCAAAATGCTGCGCAGTATAGAGGGGTATTCATCCGAAGCCCATATGCATGATTTAATGCAAAATGCGCCTGCGAGAAGCGGTCTCGACCAAGCGCAATATGCGGATATGAAAATGTGGTTGCCTGGCGATATTTTGACCAAAGTTGACCGCGCGAGCATGGGGGCGAGCTTAGAAGCGCGCGAGCCTTTGTTGGATCATAATCTAGTTGAATTTGCTGCAAAGCTTCCCGAAAATATGCGCGTACGGCGCGGACAAGGTAAATATTTGATGAAGCATAGTCTTGAAAAATATTTGCCCGATGACATATTATATCGCCCTAAAATGGGCTTTGTAACGCCTATAGCGCAATGGTTTCGTGGGCCATTAGCCGAGACAGCGCGGAGCATTTCAAGCAGCAGCATATTGGAACAAAGCGGTTGGTTCAAAGCAGATGGGCTGCGCAAATTGGCCGAAGACCATATCGGCGGCAAGAGCGATAATAGCCGTACATTATGGCAATTAGTGGTGCTTGAAAAATCGGTGCAAAAGATATTTGGTTAAGGCCCGACCTTATAATAGCCAATTAAATTTGCTCTGGCTTTATTGCAAAGGGGGCATCCGCATAGCGCGCACCGATGAAATATAAACCATCGGGCGGCGCATTGAGCGCTAGCGCGTTGCGGTCTTTGGCCTCCAATGCGGCTTGCAAATCAGACTTATCCCATTTGCCCATGCCGACTTCGGCTAGGCACCCCACCATCGAGCGTACTTGATGGTGCAAAAATGAAATGGCAGCGGCCTCGACCCATATTTCATGCGCATTAATACGGCGAACATTCAGCGTATCAAGTGATTTTATAGGGCTTTTGGATTGGCATTGGGTGCTACGAAATGTGGTAAAATCATGCACACCAATCAGGCATTGCGCGGCTTCATGCATAGCATCGACCTCTAATGTGCGGGCTACGCGCCATGCCAGGCCCTTATCGTGCGTCAGAGGCGCGCGCCGGTTGATAATACGATAGCGATAAGAACGACCATGGCAGGAGAAGCGCGCATGCCAATCATCGGCAACGGTGGCAATATCCAATAATGCGATAGGGTGTTGGATTAATTTGGCATTGATACCCTCGATCAGGCGGAAATCTGATAATTTTGTATCCAAATCAAAATGGGCAACCATAGCTTGAGCATGGACGCCTGCATCGGTGCGGCCTGCGCCTTGCAACACAACTTCTTGTTGGGTGATACCATATATGGCTTCTTCGATGCTCTGCTGCACGCTTGGGCCATGGCTTTGGCGTTGCCAACCCATAAAGGGCGCACCATGAAATTCTATGCAGATGGCATATCGTTTCATATTTTAAGGCCGAGCTGAGTGCCTGTCGGAAATGTATGACCGCGCAAAAATTCATCTAAAGTCATTTTTGGCTTTCCCGCTTTTTGGATGATGGTGGGGCGTATGGATTGATGGCCACAAGCGATGGTCATATGCTCATCTATGATTGTGCCGTTGCTGCCTTGTTTGTCGATAATCTGCGCGCTGTGAATGCGATAGCGCATGTTATCATGCTCAAAAAAAGCACCAGGAATCGGATTATAAGCCCGAATTTTGCGCTCAATAATTTGCGCTGCTTGGCTAAAATCTATGCGGGCTTCTTCTTTGGTGATTTTTTTCGCATAAGTAACGCCTTCGTCGGCTTGGGTAAGGGCAGGATATGCGGCTAAATTCTCTAAAACGCTCACGAGCAATTTAGCACCCATATGCGCCAATATTTCGGTCAATTCAGCGGTATTTTTATGCGCGATAATGGTTTTTGATGTCGCGCGGACGGGCCCTGTGTCGAGCCCCGATTCCATTTGCATAATCATGACCCCGCTTTCTGTATCGCCAGCTTCTATCGCACGCTGTACGGGGGCTGCGCCGCGCCATCGGGGTAATAAGGAGCCATGTATATTAAGGCATCCATGCTTGGGTATAGCCAATATGCTGGGCGGTAAAATCAGCCCATAAGCGGCAACAATAGCAATCTCGCTCTCCAAGGCGTCAAATTCATCACGGTCATTTTCTTCTTTGAAATTTATCGGGGTTTTAACAGCTAAACCCAATTCTTCAGCCGCACTATGCACCGCTGATTTGGTAAGCTTTTTGCCGCGATTGGCAGGGCGCGGGGGCTGGGTATAGACGGCGGCAATATCATGCCCCGCCGCCTGCAGAGCGCGCAGAGCAGGGACAGCAAAATTAGGTGTTCCCATAAAAGCAATGCGCATATAATTTTCCCTTGGCAAAAGTTTGTAATAGGCTTTAGGTAATCGAGCATGGCTTCGCAAGAAATAGACGCATTGGCGCAATCATTATCTCGTCTTCCTGGGCTTGGCCCGCGCTCGGCGCGGCGCGTTGTGCTACATTTGATGAAAAAGCGCGAATCTGCTTTGCAACCTTTGTTGGCGGCACTCGGCGCAGTGAATGAGAATCTAAAGACCTGTTCTATATGCGCAAATATCGACACTATATCGCCCTGCCATATCTGTAACGATAGCAAGCGCGATGCGCGTTCATTGTGCGTTGTTGAGGAAGTTTCTGACCTTTGGGCCTTAGATAGATCACGGCTTTTTGCGGGCAAATATCATGTGTTGGGCGGCAAATTATCGGCGCTCGATGGCGTGCGTCCCGAAGATTTACATATTGATAAGCTGATAAACCGGGTGCGCAGCGGCGAGGTTGATGAAGTGGTGCTTGCTATGAATGCGACGCTAGAGGGGCAGGCGACATCGCATTATATCGCCGAACGATTAGAAGAAAGCCCTGTGCGATTAACGCAATTGGCGCATGGACTGCCCATAGGCGGAGAATTGGATTATTTGGACGAGGGCACATTAGCGCAAGCCTTGCGAGCCCGTCGTCCTGTATAAAATATTTTAAGTTCAAACCTTTATTAGATTTGCAGATGTCTCATCACGATGTTTTTTCAGATAGCGCATAAACGGTGTTCCGCCCGTTCCAATATCCGTATCATTCCCATCTGCTTGTTTTTGCTGTTTGTTAATATAGCTTGCCGCATATTCGAGATGGCGCGTCCTAAAATCAGCAACGGCCTGAATATTTGAATTATAAGCCTCTGTCAGCCCAACATTATTCGCGTTTTCTACATAAGACCGTAACTTGCTCTTTGCTCGGATATCTTCGATGAATTTGCGGTGTTTGGGCGAACGGTACATATGTAATTGATCCAAATATTCCCTAAGCGGATCGGCCGCATGGCCAACGCATAACAGAGCATCCATCGAAGGAACAATAGAGGATTGTGATCCGGTTTGTCCGCGAAATGCTTGCGCTTTATTGCCATAGCGTTCGACCCCTTCATATATTATTCCATCGGGTAAAGCAGGGTTATCTTTCCAGCCATGAATATAAGGACGCACGCGCTCAAAATAAATATAGGGGTCACATTTCTCTGGCATACGATCAAAAATAGCATTGATACCAGCCCATCGAAGCGCATTAGCTTCTAATAAATTTTGAACCGTTTCGCTGTCATCATTCTGGCTTGCTTCGATGATTGGGCCCATAGAGGCTAAAACTTCCCCTGCATGCGCCTCAATCGCTACATGGACAAGCACGAACCATGCCTCGTCTTGGCCGGCTAAAAAATTTTGTATCATATAGATATTATCAAGATTAATTGGTTTATTTTTATCTATCTTTGCCCAATTATCAAGTACATAGCCACTATATGTCATCAGCGGTGGTTGATCTAATTTATCAGAAAGAGCCACGATTGGCTGCGCCAAACAAGCCGGTAAAATATTGGGTGGATTAGGTTCGCCCCAAATATAAGATTGCACCATGAAAGAATAATGGATCATTGCCATACGCAATTCGGCATCTGATAATCCATCAAAATCGCTGCTGACGTCGAGTATGGGCAAATTATCATTCAAATAATCACGAATTTTTCCTGTAGTTATTATTTTTGGTAAATTTAATGCAATGTCCCTAACTTCGCGCATTTTATCATTAAAATTGATCTGGCTTGCATCATAATGACATAAAAAGCCTCTTTCTGATGACATGTCATAATTTTCTAATGCTAATATAGTCATTCTCAACCCTCTTGCTTATGTAATAATTTATCAATAGCTCACTATATCATTTTCCAAGGAAATATCTTGCAATATCATCTTAATATAAGCTATTTATGCAATATATGATGGAAATTGATGCTATAGATCGTGGAATATTGCGTGCATTAGAAGATAATGCGCGAATCCCTAATGTGGAATTGGCTAATTTGGTTGGATTATCTCCATCGGCCTGCTTGCGGCGTGTGCAAGAATTAGAGCGCAAAAAGATAATTACGGGCTATCGCGCTGTTATTGACCGCAGCAAGCTGGGGGTTGGTGCTGTTATATTTGTCATGGTGGGTCTGTCTGGGCATAGCAAAAAAGATGCGCAGGCGTTTGAAATGGCGATGGATGCTGCCCCAGAAGTCATTGAATGTCATGATGTAACGGGGGCGATTGAATATTTCTTGCGGGTAGAGGTAGCTGATTTAATAGCGTATAAATCATTCCATTCTGATACTTTGGGTACTTTACCACAGGTAAAAAGCATTACATCTTATATAAACCTGGGGTCTTCAAAAGATTTGAGAGCATGAAAAAAATCGATTTGTTCGATTTCCTCGATTAAATATTTGACGCTTTGTAGCGTTGACCGCCAGCTAAATAATCCCTATTTGGCGATTATGGCTATTTTACAAATATTAGAAGTCCCCGATGCACGTCTTAAAACTGTATCGACCCCAGTAGAAGAATTTGACGATGCGCTCAAAACGCTTGTCGAGGATATGACGGATACGATGTATGCCGCTAATGGCATCGGCTTGGCGGCTATTCAAGTGGGCGTTCCTAAACGCATATTGGTCATTGACTTACAAGAAGTTTCAGAAGGCCCAGAACCCAACGAAAAAGAGCCCAACGAAAAAGAGCCCAATGAAAAAGAACCCAACGAAAAAGGGCTCGAGAAAAACCCATTAATATTTGTGAACCCAGAAATTTTAGATCCGTCTGATACAATGGCGGGCTATAAAGAGGGCTGCCTCTCTGTGCCAGATCAATTCGCCGATGTAGAACGCCCAGCCACGATAAGAGCGCGTTGGCAGGATTTGGACGGGAAAGTTCATGAACAAGAGATGGAAGGTCTGATGGCCACATGTTTGCAACATGAAATGGATCATTTAGAAGGCATATTATTTATCGACCATTTATCGCGCTTGAAGCGTCAAATGGTGCTGAAAAAGCTTAATAAGATGCGTAAAGAACGCGGCGTTAGCGCATAAGGATGCCGCCTCAAGAACAGGCTATATTGATATTCAGCACTATTATATTCAGCCTATTATCTTATTGACCAAATGCGCGCGGCGCAGCATCAATAGTGACATATTGTCCTTGGCGAACTTCTTGCACCTCTAACATACGCTCTGACAAACCATTGGGCATGAACCGAAATGCACCATCAATGCCAATGAAACCGCCAGGATCGGTAAGCCTCTCTACTGGGAAATTGGTGCCCACAGGCCAATTACGAGCAACACGCGCGACCAACAATACCGAATCATAACCAAGGCTTGATAGACGCAAAGGTGTAGCGTTAAAGCGCGAACGATAGCTGGCGGCATATTGACGGTATAGGCCATCAGCAACGCTGGCAAACCATGACCCGCGCATGACGCTGCTGCTTACCAAACTATTATCGACATTCCAGCGATCCGTACCCATAATTTGTATGCTTTGCACGCCATTGCCGCGCAAATAGGCTGCGCTAATCGCGGCCTTTTTACCGCTATCGGCTATCAAGACAGCATCAATATCTTCAATATTGATTATTTTACGCGCAGCAGCCTCTATGCTGGAACGGCTATTGCCATCATATTCTTGGATAGTGACCATAGTGCCGCCTGCATCATACACAGAACGGGTAAGGTTAGAAAGCGCGCGCTGGCCAAATACATTTTTAGGGACTAATCCAGCAAAACGTGTCTTGCCGCGTTCTTTAGCAAATTTTATCACGCGGTTGATAGATTGGTTGGGCAAATGCCCCATCAGAAATACATTTTCACCTGCTGCGCTAACATCATTGGAAAAGCTGATGATAGGCACATTGGCACGGCGTGCAATCCCTGCTACCGCAACAACATTATCACCGCGCAATGGGCCCAGAATGAGCTTATTTCCATCCGCAATAGCTTGTTGCGCTGCTGTTTGAACGCCTAGCGCTGTGTCATAGGTGGTCATGCGGATATTGGAGGATTTTGTATCGAGCAAAGCCAAGGTTGTTGCATTTGCGAGCGTTTGTCCAACATCGCCGTCTTTGCCGCTAATGGGTAATAATAATGCAACGCGATGACGATCGCTATCAGCCGCAACAACATTAATAGCCGCATTAGTAGTCGATGCGGGAGGCGCATTCGTTGGCGCTGTGTTAGGTACAAGGGTAGAACAAGCTGCTAAAAAGCTTAACCCTGCTGCTGCTGCGCTACGTTTAATCCATCTCCAAGCTTCATTATCATTCAAAATGCGCTGCACATTGTTAGAACCTTGCTGTTCTGCAGATTGTGCTGCAATAGTGAAATTCATGACATCATCCTCGCCAAATAATTATTTTGAGAACGGTCTATACATTGTTGCGACCCCTATCGGCAACCTTGCAGATATGTCACAGCGGGCCATTGATATACTGCAAGCGGCGGATTGCGTTGCTGTTGAGGATAGCAGGGTTACGGGTAAACTATTGTATCACCTTGGCATAAAGAAAAAAATGCGCCCCTATCACGATCATAGCAATGATAAAGTGCGCGATGAATTGCTTGGCATAGCCGTCAATGGGATTGTGGCCCTCGTGAGCGATGCTGGGACGCCGCTTATATCTGATCCGGGGTATAAATTGGTGCGAGAGGCCCGAAATCAGGGGGTTTTTGTATCCACTATGCCTGGGCCAAGCGCGGCTATTGCTGCGCTAACATTAAGCGGATTACCCACAGATCGTTTCTTTTTTGAGGGATTTTTGCCCTCTAAAACAAAGGCTAGGCAGAATGTTTTACAGAAATTTATCGTGCTGGATTCAACGCTGATATTCTATGAAAGTGGCCGACGATTGCGCCAATGTCTGGACGATTTATTGGCCGTTTTGGGGGATAGAAATGCAGCGGTTGTCCGTGAAATCACCAAAAAATTCGAAGAAACTCAGTGCGGAAAATTATCTAAATTATTGGATTTTTACGGCGCAGAATCACCAAAAGGCGAAATTTGTATCATTGTTGGCCCGCCGCACCATATTGATTCGTTTGAGCAAGGTGATGCGGATGCAGCTTTGATGGAAGCTTTATCGCGCTTACCCGCGTCCAAGGCGGCGGCTGAGATTGCGGGGCGTTTTGGGTTAGACCGCAAAGAGCTTTATGCACGCGCCAATGTCATTAAATCCGTACAAAATGCAGATGAATAAGCGTAAATTAGCCGAAAAAAAGGGCCGTCATGCTGAAACAATAGCGGCTTGGTGGTTGCGCTTACAAGGCTATCGTCTATTGGCGCAGCGGGTGCGCAATCCGCGCGGAGAAATTGATATAATCGCGCATCGTTTTGGCATCACCGTCTTTGTAGAAGTAAAATTACGAAGCAAAAGCAGTGATTTAGAGCAGTCAATCAATGCCCATAAAATGAAGCGGGTTGTGGCGGCGGCCCATGCAATAGCGCATCAATATCCAGGCAATAAACGCTTTGATATAATCTTAATCGCGCCTTGGTCTTGGCCCATCCATCTAAAGAATGTGCATCACGATGGATAAGTAATATTGCATGATGCGTTTTTGCGCCTACATAAGAATATATGTTACTTTAGGATGATGCTATGACCCTCAAAATCGCAATGCAAATGGACCCTATGGCAGATATTGGGATAGCGGGGGACAGTAGTTTTGCGCTCATGCTATCGGCGCAAGAGCGCGGCTATGAGATTTATCATTATGATGTAGAGACGCTCTCTTTGGTTGATGGCCGTATCATTGCCAAAGCCCGCAGCGTGCATGATTTACAGCGCGTTAAGGGCAATCATTTTCGTTTTGGCGATGACGTCCGCCTTGATTTGGGCCGCGATATTGATGTGGTAATGATGCGCCAAGACCCGCCCTTCGATGTAGGTTATATCACCGCGACGCATTTACTCGAACGGCTTAAAGGCGAAACATTGGTGGTCAATGACCCCGTATCGGTGCGCAATGCGCCCGAAAAAGTCTATGTTCTCGATTATGCGCAATTTATGCCACCGACAATCATCACCCGCGATTTGGATGAAGTGCGCAGCTTTCAGGCCAAATATGGCAAGATTGTTGTAAAACCGCTGCATGGCAATGGCGGTAAAGCGATATTCCTTATTCCCGAAGATGGCAGCAATTTAAGCGCCTTATTAGAGGTGTTTAACGGCACATGGCGCGAGCCGCATATGGTGCAGGCGTTCTTGCCCGAAGTATCCGAGGGTGATAAACGGATTGTGCTAATCGATGGCGTGGTCGCGGGCGCAATTAACCGCAAGCCAGGCCAAGGCGAGTTTCGTTCGAACCTAGCGCAGGGCGGTTATGCCGAAAAATCAGAGCTAACCGCGCGCGAAAAAGAAATTTGCGCGGCGATGGGCCCTGATCTCAAAGCCAAGGGCTTAACATTTGTTGGGATTGATGTGATTGGCGGGCAATGGCTGACCGAGATTAATGTGACATCGCCCACGGGTATTGTGGCCATTGACGTCTATAATGGCAGCGATAGCGCGGGCATGATTTGGGATGCTTGCCTTGCTAGATTGGGGTAAATTCGTTTAATTTTATCGGTGCTGAATTCCCGCTTTCGCGGGAATGACGAGTGAGAATAATGAGTCTTTTTAATGACTGGATTCCCGTTTTTCGGGAATGCGAATGGCGTTTCAATTATGGACCGCCAGATCAACTCTTGAAAACTCTCAAAATATGGCTCAAACCAATCCAACAATAATCAATCTTATAGATCAGCCCCTAAATTTTTATCATGCTGAACTTGTTTTAGCATGATAATATGCGCGGATGGGGTATCCTGAAATAAATTCAGCATGACGGGCGTGCATTTAGGATGACGGGCGAGCGTTTAGAATAGTGGATGCGCGCTGAGGATGACGAAATCAGCGATGCATGAAAAGCAAATCAACCCGAGCGCGGATGCGCATTTTCATATTCATCGAGCAGCATCGCTGTGTCGACCGCCGTGTAAACTTGCGTGCTGCTTAAGCTCGCATGGCCCAGCAATTCCTGCAAAGATCGCAAGTCCGCACCGCCCGCCAGCAAATGCGAGGCGAAGCTATGACGCAGAGCATGCGGCGTGGCATTATCGGGCAGCCCAAGACGCTTTCTCGCCCCTTGCACAGCGCGGCGGATGAGCGCGGGCGAGAGCGCGCCGCCCCGCGTCCCGCGAAACAAAGGGGCATTGCGATCAACGGCGTAAGGGCATAATTCTATATAATTTTCTATCGCATTTTTGACAGGGTCGATGATGGGAATGATCCGAGTCTTATCGCGCTTTCCGGTCACGCGGATGCTCTCGCCTAGCGGTAATATATCGCCCTTTAATCCAGTAGCTTCGCTAATCCGTAGTCCACAGCCATACAGCATGAGCAGCACCGCCCAATCGCGCGCGCCTGTCCAATCCTTGGTCGCGCTTTGGGCAATATCATCGGCCAAATTAACCGCATCTTCGGGGCTGAGAGGGCGCGGAACGCTCTGCGCAATTTTGGGCGCGCGCATGATCGGTAAGGCTGCATCTTCGCCTAATGCAAAGCGCAAAAAAGCTTTGATCGCAGATAATTCGCGCGCTGTCGAGCGGTTGGTCAGCCCTTCGCTGCGCCGCATCGCTAGATAAGAACGAATGTCAGCAGATTTGATCGTGCCAAGCATCTCTGTATCGCACAGCTTGCCATTATGGTTGGTTAGGAAATCGGTAAAACGCTGCGCTGCTGTGCTATACGCACGCACCGTATGGTCGGATTTGCGCCGATTATCAGCCAAAAAGCTGCGATATTCTTTTAGTAATGCGCTCATGGGCTAAGCCTAACAGAGAGCGGCTCTACGCTCAAGTTTTAGACTGTTCAGACTTTACGCTATGATTTGCGGCAAGATTGCATCGAGCAACGGCATTGCTTTTTGCGTTATCATAATGCGGGATTGCTCTTGGCGCATAAAGCCCATATCAATGAGCTTAGCCAAAGCTTTTTGATCAATGATCTGTTGTTCATTAAGTCTTGTTTTCTTTGTAATAACAGTAAGATTAATGCCTTCTCTAAGACGCAGTCCCACCATGATAGCCTCTATAGCGCGGGTTTGCGCATCCAGTGCATTTTCGGCCTTTATCCCATGGCCATTGCGCAGCGTAGCCGATAGATAATTTTCAGGTTTCTTATGTCTTTCTGTGGCATAGGAATATCCATGCTCTGCGCTATTTTGCCCATGGGCAAGCTCTTTATTGGGGCGCCGGCCATGAGCTCCGGGACCAATACCGATATAATCTTGATAACGCCAATAGATCAGATTATGGCGGCTGTGCTGCCCCTCTCGCGCATGATTGCTAATCTCATAAGAGGGCATATTTGCCGCAGCGGTAATTTCTGCGGTCATTGCATAAAGATCGGCGCAAATATCGTCATCAGCGGGGGTAAGCGATCCATTGCGTACCAATGTCTCAAATCGGGTGCTAGGCTCAATGGTTAATTGATAGAGCGAGAGATGGTCTGTCCCAAAACTAAGGCCGCGCTGTAATTCGCTTTCCCATGCTGCTAAGCTCTGATGTGGGCGCGCATAGATAAGATCAAAGCTCGTACGGGCAAAAGCCTTTTGCGCAATAGCGAGCGCTGCCAATCCTTCTGATACGCTATGCGCACGTCCTAAAAATTCTAAAGTTTGATCGTCAAGTGATTGAAGTCCCAAGGAAACACGGTTTATACCAGCGCGCGATAAATCATCAAAATTGGCCGCTTCGACCGATGAAGGATTGGCTTCTAAGGTAATTTCTATGCCATCTTCAAACCCCCAATGCGCCTGGGCTTGGGTTATTAATGTCTCGACTAATTGCGGCGGCATGAGCGATGGTGTTCCGCCGCCAAAGAATATGCTGCTTAATTTTCTGTTGGGGTTTAGAGTGGCTTCATAGGCCATATCGGCAAGCAATGCCGCCTCCCAAGCCGCTATATCCACCCTATCACGAACGTGGCTGTTGAAATCACAATAGGGGCATTTGGACAGACAAAATGGCCAATGGACATAAAGGGCGAGCGGTTGCGCCATCCGCCGTTAAAATACCGCCGCTACTAGCTTATCAAAAGCATCGGCCCTATGGCTCATCGCCTGCTTATCGGCAGGGTCTAATTCGGCAAAACTCTGCTCATAACCATCGGGGCTGAACACAGGATCATAGCCAAAACCCAATGCCCCGCGCGGTGGCCAGATAAGCGTTCCTTGAACGCGGCCCTCGAAAATTTCTGCATGACCGTCGGGCCACGCAAGCGCAAGCGTGCATATGAAATATGCGCTGCGATCAACATTGGGGCCTTGCTCGGCCAATTTGCCCTCGACTTTGCCCATAGCCATATACCAATCGCGGCCCGCTTTGCCTTCATAAGGTTGCCGTTCCGCCCAATCGGCCGTATATACTCCAGGGGCATCGCCTAGGGCAGCAACGCATAAACCGCTATCATCCGCCAGAGCAGGCAGCCCCGATCCTTGGGCGCAAGCCTGTGCTTTTAGCAGTGCATTTTCGGCAAATGTCTCTCCCGTTTCCTCGGGTTCGGGCAGGTTAAGATCGCCCGCTGAGATAGGATCAATACCAAAGGGTTCGAGCAAGGCACGAATTTCGCGCACCTTGCCCGCATTATGGCTGGCGATGACCAATTTGCCTGGCTCTAATTTGCGATGTTCTAATTTGCCTAAATCTAATTTTCGGGACTCTAATTTTCTGGGATCTAATTTGGGATGCGTCATTTATGCTGCGCTAACTGCTTTTGCTTGTTCTTCAAATATTTGATTGCACCCGATTTTGGCAAGACGCAGCAAACGCAATAATGCCTCTTCATCATAGGTTTCACCTTCGGCCGTGGCTTGCGCTTCGGCAATATTACCATTGCTGGTCAAAACGAAATTGGCATCGGCGCCTGCATTGCTATCTTCATCATAGTCAAGATCAAGCACAGGATTGCCTTTATAGATGCCGCAGCTAATCGCCGCGACTTTTTGTTCAATCGGATCGACATTGACAAGTCCTTGCTTCATCAGACCATTAACCGCAAGGCGCAAGGCAATCCAAGCACCAGTAATGCTTGCGGTGCGCGTTCCACCATCGGCTTGGATGACATCGCAATCGAGCGTGATTTGACGTTCGCCCAGTTTTTTAAGATCGACAACGCTGCGCAAAGAACGGCCAATGAGGCGCTGAATTTCTTGGGTGCGGCCCGATTGTTTGCCGCGTGCAGCTTCGCGATTGCTGCGCGTGTGGGTGGAGCGCGGGAGCATACTATATTCCCCCGTGACCCAACCTTCGCCGCTGCCGCGCATCCAAGGCGGTAGGCGTTCTTCGACGCTGGCGGTGCATAAAACGCGGGTATCGCCAAAGCTAATCAGGCAAGAGCCTTCTGCATGTTTAGTGAAGCCTGTTTCTATAGTGATGGGGCGCATTTGATCGAGCGCACGGCCAGATGGTCGCATGGGTGATTCTCCTGAATGATGATGCTGTTTGCATAAACGAGCGTAAATTTTTCGCAAGGCTGGAATCTATCCGAATAATTGCATAAAGAGAGGCTATGGATGAAATAACCAATATGAACGAGCGTACCCGCGATATTTTTCGGATTGTGGTAGAGAATTATTTAGACAGCGGCTCACCCGTCGGTTCGCGCACTATATCAGAAGTATCTGGGCTCAATCTATCGCCAGCCTCTATTCGCAATGTGATGCATGATTTGGAGCAAACGGGTTTGCTCGCTGCCCCCCATATTAGCGCAGGGCGCATCCCAACGCATAGCGGCCTGAGATTATTTGTCGATGGTATGATGCAAGCCAATGAACCCTCAGCAGAGGAACGCGCCGCTATCGAAGCGCAGATTTCTCATGAGGGACCGATAGAAGAAGCATTGATGGCAGTGAGCAGTTTATTATCGGGTCTATCGGATTGTGCGGGATTGGTTATGGTACCGCGCAAAGAGATTATCGTCAGTCAATTTAACTTCGTTCGATTATCAATGGCGCAAGCCCTAGCAGTGTTGGTCAGCACCGATGGCAGTATAGAAAATCGCGTTATCGCTATTGCGCCGCAAATGAATGACAGCTTGCTGCATGAAGCGGGCAATTATATCAGCGCACGCTTATCGGGCATGTCCTTATCAGATGCAATCAAGCGGCTCGATGAAGAAATTTCATCGGAACGCGCTATGCTCGACAAGGTCAGCGCAGATCTTGTGCGCAAAGGTTTGATACTATGGTCTAATGATGCCAATGATCGGCCTGTTTTGATCGTCAAAGGCCAGTCCAATTTGTTGGATGACAATGCCAATGCGGATTTAGGTTTGATGCGCCAATTATTGGATGATTTGGAAAATAAAGAAGCGATTGCCAAGCTGGTCGATGGCGCGCGCGAAGCGCAATCGACAAAAATATTTATCGGATCAGAAAATAATCTATTTTCTTTATCGGGTTCCTCGGTTATCGCAGCGCCATATCGGGAAGAAGGCGGAAAAATTGTTGGTGTAGTGGGGGTAATTGGCCCGACTCGCTTGAATTATGCTCGCATCGTTCCCATGGTAGAATTAACGGCACAAACCTTGTCTCGATTAGCAAAATAATCAGATAGTTTGGGCATTGAAAATATAGCGATAAGAGACATATTAACATGATGCATGATGATAAAGATAATCTTGAGAATGAAGCTCCAGAAGAAATCCAAACGCAAGCTGCACAAAAAGCTCCGATGGATAATGCCGCAGAAGCTGAATTGGAAGGAGTGCCCGATCATCTAATGTCAGATGATAATGGCGATGATGAGATTGCTAAGCTGACCGATCAATTGGCAACGGCGAAACAAGAAATACTCTATGCCCAAGCGGAAACGCAAAATGTACGCCGCCGTCTCGAAAAAGATGCGCAAGATGCGCGGGCCTATGCGGCCACAGGATTTGCGCGCGATATATTATCGGTGTCTGATAATCTAAGCCGCGCGCTAGAGGCCATTCCCGATGAAATTAAAGATGAAGAAAAATGGAAAGGCCTTATCACGGGTATAGAAGCCACGGGCCGCGAACTAGAGTCTGTCTTTGGTAAACATGGCATCAAGCGCATCGCCGCTATGGGGCTTCCGCTTGATCCGAACCAACATCAAGCGATGGTCGAGATACCCTCTGCCGATGAAGAGCCGGGGACAGTGGTGCAAGAAATGCAATCGGGTTATATGATTAAAGACCGCTTGCTGCGTCCAGCCTTTGTAGGCGTTGCCAAAAAACCAGATTGATTGCTATTTGAGCTTTTGATCGGTTATTTTTTTAACATGATGTCTTAGAGATTTAAGTAATTTCTGGCATTCGCTGATTGATATACTGAAACGTTTTGGCATTTTGGGTGTTATTGTTTGACCAAAGTTAGTGAATACAAATATAGTTTCATTATTTTTAGAATAAACCTTCATAACTGCATGTGCCAAATCTGATCGTAATTCAGCATAGCATTTAAACTCGGATATAAGTTCTATTGTGCATTTATCATTTTTGAAAAGTTCAGGCCGCTTATCTATCAAACTTTCAATTGCTGAGAGCTTTTTACCGAACAAATGAGGTAATTTGGGCTTACTCTCTGGTAAAGTGGTAACTTTGGGGTTTTGAAGAACGTTAATCGCCCATTCCTCTACCTGTGAGCATATATTAATATATTCTCCACGAAAGATATGGCCTATATCCTCGTCTGATTGAGAATATGTATGATGTATCTTTATCTGTGCGTTCATAGAATTAGAGTATGAGCAATGTTTTAATTTAGATTTAACGCACCATCAAAAGATCGCAAATAATGCCAATGCAAGAACCAATCCGCCCAATGGCAATATAACCGTCAGTGCGCCCACTGCGCCATAAGCATCTTTGTGCGTTTCGCCGCATACGGCTCTGATAGTCGTCACCACATAGCCATTATGCGGCAAGCTATCGAGCGCACCCGATGCAATCGCCACTGTGCGGTGCAATTCTTCTGCATTAGCACCTGCATCCAAATAATGCGGCGCGATAAGAGGCAAGGCGATGGTCTGTCCCCCCGATGCGCTGCCCGTTAAACCCGCGATAACCGTCACCGCGATGGCCGCACCGATGAGCGGATCACCTGGCAAGCTTTGCACGGCCTCTAATGCTTGGCCAAAGGCAGGGGTTAATTTGGCCACTGCGCCAAAACCAACCACAGCGCAGGTATTGGTGATAGCGATAACCGCGCTGCTTGCTCCGCGAGAGAAGGCTTCGGGCATTTCAGGCAGTTTTGCTCGGCCGACCCAAATAGCAAGTAGAGAGCCTGTGCCGAGTGCTAAAACTAAGGCCCATTTGTCCCATGTTGCGGCGGGTAATATTTTGGATAATGCGCCAAAGCTCTGCGGATATTGAAACAAGAGGAATAAGCCCAAGACGGCCGCTAATGGAATTAAACAGAGCAATGGCGAGGGCAGTTTTGAATAATCTGCGGGGGCGGCATCGCTGCCGCGTGCGATAAATGTCTCGCCGCGTGATACTGCGCGTTTGACCATCCAATTGATCCAATAACAGCCGATTATCGCCATTGCTATGGCCACCACAAAGCTTATTTTCCATGCCGCAAATGCCGTTGTTCCCAAATGCTCCATCGGAATAAGATTTTGAATTTCGGGTGATCCTGCGCTTGTCATAGTGAAGGTGACGGATCCAAAGGCTAGAGCAGCAAATATCGAACACTGGTAATGTAATAGGTATTATTGATTAATCTAAATATGATACTTGACAATTATTAGTTGTTGTTTGAATAAAGAAAAGCAAATTATTAATTTGCTAATAAAATTTCTAGTATGGAGAATATAATGCGTGATTTAAGTAGTATAGAGTTAGAAATGGTTAACGGCGGCCATGAAACAAAAAAGTCAAAAGAAAAAAAGAAAGCAGAAAAAACTATAAGTGCTATTGAAGGTACGGTAATTGGTGCTATTGCTGGTGCTTTAGTTCGAAGTGCGGGTGCCGCTTCTATTGTCGCTACAGCTGGGGCCTTATTACTTAATGGTACTCGGAATGCTGCTATAGATACTAATAGCAAGATGGCTGCTGAGGCTAAGAGAACAGGAGATTTTGCTCCTATCTGGTATTAATTATTAACTTATTTAATAAGCCTATTATTTAGTAGATACATAGTTTAGATTTTATTTATATCATTTAAGCTATGTATTTTATATTTTGTGGGTATTGCAAAATCGGGTGCGCCCTCAACGGCGAGCGGCGGTATGAGGCTAATACCGCTCGTGAGAGCTACTATGATAGCCGCCATGGGCCCCGCGATTAATATATTCACGCCTTTAATCGTCATATAAATCAGCAATGCTAGGCCGCCAATCAATCCCAATGCACTTATCATATAGTCACCTCTTGCTTTCCTCTTGCCGCGATAATGGATGCTAATCAAGTGGGATTAAGGATAGTAGTTTGCTGAGAATTACCCTAAGCGCATGGCATGACAGAGGTGCATATTAAAGCTGCATATATGCAAAATCGCGTTTGGCGGCACGAATTGTTCGCAACGGCCTCTTTGTCATGGCCGCTTATCATCTCGAATATGACCTTAGCACTTATTGGAGCAACCGATGTTTTGATGCTCGGATGGCTGGGTGCGCGTGAATTAGCCGCGGCTACATTGGGTTTTAATCTAGCGATGACCTGCGCGATATTTTGTATGGGTTTGATGACGGCTTGTGCGCCGATGATGGCCTCTGAAATTGGCCGTATGAAACATAGTGTGCGCGATATACGCCGCACGTTTCGGCAAAGCCTGTGGGCGGCTGTTTCGGTTATTATACCGATATGGATATTGCTGTGGAATACAGAGGTTATTTTGTTATTCTTTGGGCAGGAAGATGATCTCGCTGCCAATGCTGGTTTATATCTAAAGGCTTATATCTGGTCGATGCTGCCTTTTTTATTCTTCATAGTGCTGCGCAATTTCATATCGGCTTTGGAAAAACCAATTTGGGCTTTAATCATTAGTATCATAGCTGTTTTTTCCAATGCTCTGTTTAATTATGCGCTGATATTTGGAAATTTTGGCGCACCAGAATTAGGTATCATCGGAGCAGGTATCGGCAGCGTTATGACCAATATGCTCATGTTTGGCGGATTATCTTTGGTGGTGATTTTGCACAAAGATTTCAGACGCTATAAAATATTTGGCCGTTTTTGGCGAGCCGATTGGCCGCGCTATTTTGCCCTTTGGAAATTGGGCTTGCCCATTGCCATCACCATGGGGTTAGAAGGCGGCGTGTTTGGAGCTGCGGGTATATTGATGGGATGGCTCGGCGCGGAATCTTTGGCAGCGCATGCGATTGCGCTGCAACTTGCATCCTTGAGCTTCATGGTGCCGATGGGGCTAGGGCAGGCGGCGACGGTCCGTGTAGGCATAGCCTATGGCCAGCGCGACCCCGATGCAATCGCAAGAGCAGGCTGGACGGCTATGATCTTAGGAACAAGCTTCATGAGCGTCATGGCGTTGATTATGCTATTTTTTCCCGATGCTCTTATCGCTCTATTCATTGATGCAAGCCTGCCAGAGAATGGCGAAGTCGCGGCACTGGCCGTTGGGTTTTTGGGGATTGCGGCTTTATTTCAAATTGTCGATGGGATTCAAGTGGTGGCGGCTGGCATGCTGCGCGGAATGCATGATACATTCATTCCCATGGCGATTGCATTATTTGGCTATTGGGTGGTCGGCATTGGGGTAGGGGGTCTATTGGCGTTTGAATATGGCTATGCAGGTTTGGGCATTTGGATAGGCCTAGCCAGTGGATTGGGCGTAGTCGCGATATTGATGACGGCCCGCTGGATGCTGCGCGATAAAATAGGTCTTATTCCAGATTAAAACGGTAATAGTCCATCATAATGGGCGATCGGCGGAGCACCCGCAAATGTATAACCGCTGCGCAGTAAAAATATATGTTTCACAATTTCAGCCTGCTGTTCCAGACCATAATGTTCTAATTTCCAGCCTGGTTTTATGCTATAGTCATAGCGGCAGAATGGATGGCGGCGCAGCGGCAGGAATATACCAGATTGATGTTGCCAGACATGCGTCATTTCGTGCATGAATAGGGCTTGCAAATTAATATCGCGTTCACAAAAATCATCACAAAATAGATTATTCTTTGGATGAAACCACAGATGCCCATCGGGTGCCATAGTTATCTTGCGCGGCTGAAACCACCACCATTTGCGATTGTGGATACGCACGGAGTCATAATCAATGGCATCATTGAATATAGAGCGTGTTAATGCGCGCTCTTGCTGCGTTAATGGCCTGCCGCTTGGATGTGGCCCAAACATTATGGGCTCAATTTAATCCCAATGCCTTGCGCTCATCTGGGGCGCTGCCATCTAATTCTTGGACATCGGCCATCACGCGGATGATGTCACCATTGGAAAATGTGAATTGCACTTCCATTTCACCGGTTTTACGCGCTATTAAATTCGCGCCCCATACCATGCCGTGATAGCCGCCGCGCTTAAATTCTACCTTTTCACCCGCAGGAATAGCGACTTCATTGATTTTTTCCATCGACAGGGTTCCATCGCTCTCATTTTTGGAGCTTTTGTGAATTTCAGTGCGAATGACCGATGGTGATAATATACTGCGTAATACTACATCTTCTGGCCCGCCTTGGACATAAAAATAAAGAGCAGATGGATTGGTATCAACGGGCGAGAGTATCAAAACTGCGTCTTTGACATTGAGCTGCGGCGTTTTACCGCAACCGCTGAGCGTTAGAATGAAAATACTCAAAAGCGCGGTGATATATTGACCAAAATTTCGTTGCATTATTATTCCTCTGGATTCATCCTATGGGGCTATTTATACCTTTTAATATAGGCGTATATTCCGATTTTCACATAATTAATTGATATTTTTTTCTCATCCTTGGTTTCTAATCCTTGCGCTCTGAAAAATGACGCCTATATCGCCTAGGCACAAAAGGGGTGTGACATTGAATATTCGGCCATTGCCCCAATATGGGATATGGCGGATGTACAAAGTAAAACCATCGCATCTGCTTTTATAATGAAGACATTTATGAATTAAGGATTTATAATTATGGCAAAAGTCATTGGTATTGATTTGGGAACAACCAATAGCTGCGTTTCTGTGATGGATGGCGGCAAACCAAAGGTTATTGAAAATTCAGAGGGCGCGCGAACAACGCCTTCTATTGTTGCATTCACCAAAGATGGCGAACGTTTGATCGGTCAACCTGCGAAACGTCAGGCCGTTACCAATCCTGAAAATACAGTTTTTGCTGTAAAGCGTCTCATCGGTCGCCGTTTTGATGATCCCTTGACAAAGAAAGATATGGAATTGGTTCCTTATAAAATTGTCAAAGGCAGCAATGGCGATGCTTGGGTACAGGCTGGCGATGATAAATATTCGCCAGCGCAAATATCGGCATTCACTTTACAAAAAATGAAAGAAACAGCCGAGAGCTATCTAGGCGAAACAGTCACCCAAGCGGTAATCACGGTTCCGGCTTATTTTAACGATGCACAGCGTCAAGCTACCAAAGATGCGGGTAAAATCGCAGGTTTAGAAGTTTTGCGTATCATTAACGAGCCAACAGCAGCAGCGCTGGCTTATGGTTTGGACAAAGATGAAAATAAAACTATCGCGGTTTATGATCTTGGCGGCGGCACATTCGATATTTCGGTCTTAGAAGTGGGGGATGGTGTTTTCGAAGTAAAATCTACCAATGGTGATACATTTTTAGGCGGTGAAGATTTCGATAATGAGATTGTTGAATTTTTGGCCAATGATTTCAAAAAGTCAGAGAGCATTGATCTAACACAAGATAAATTAGCATTGCAGCGTTTGAAAGAAGCCGCTGAAAAAGCGAAAATTGAACTGTCGTCTGCGCAAAGCACCGAAGTCAATTTGCCATTTATTACGGCTGACCAAAATGGCCCCAAGCATCTGGTGAAAAATATCACACGTTCTGATTTGGAAAAATTGGTTGGCGAATTGATTAACCGTACGCTCGATCCTTGTAAGAAAGCATTGAAAGATGCTAGCGTAACATCTTCTGAAATTGACGAAGTTGTATTGGTGGGCGGCATGACCCGTATGCCCAAAGTGCGCGAAACGGTTGAGAAATTCTTTGGCAAAGAACCGCATACCGGTGTAAATCCTGACGAAGTTGTTGCTATGGGTGCAGCGATTCAAGCTGGCGTGCTGCAGGGGGATGTCAAAGATGTTCTCTTGCTGGATGTGACGCCATTGTCGCTGGGCATTGAAACCTTGGGCGGTGTATTTACCCGCATGATTGACCGTAACACCACCATCCCAACCAAAAAATCACAAGTTTATTCAACCGCAGAAGATAATCAAAATGCTGTGACCATTCGTGTGTCGCAAGGCGAGCGTGAGATGGCAGCGGATAATAAATTACTGGGTCAATTTGATCTGGTCGGTATTCCGCCCGCACCGCGCGGTGTTCCGCAAGTGGAAGTGACATTCGATATTGATGCCAATGGCATTGTGAATGTGTCGGCTAAGGATAAAGGCACTGGTAAAGAGCAGCAAATCAAAATCCAAGCTTCTGGTGGGCTATCCGATACTGATATTGATCAAATGGTGCGAGATGCTGAACAATTTGCCGAAGAAGATAAAGCACGGCGCGAGGCTGCTGAATCCAAAAATAATGCAGAAAGCTTAGTACATTCTACTGAGAAGCAATTAGAAGAGCATGGCGACAAGATTGAAGCCGATTTGAAAGGCGACATTGAAACCGCTCTAGCGGAGACCAAAACCGCCATTGAAAGCGGCGATGCAGAGGAAATGAAAACCAAATCCGAAGCATTAGCCCAAATTGCTATGAAGCTTGGTCAGGCCATTTATGAACAAGAGCAAGCCAATGGCGGCGGCGATGCAGCAGCGGCCGATGCTGCGGCACAAGACGCTAGCGATGATGATGTTGTTGATGCTGAATTTTCCGAAGTTGAGGATGAAGATAATCAAGAAGGCAGCAAATAAATGATAGGCCTGCCTTAATCAGCGGGCTTCCATTTTTCACGGAGCGTATCACAGTGCGTTTTATTGCGCGGTGATGAGCGTCACAGGGATATATTCTATATGGCCACGACCACCGATTATTATGAATTATTGGGTGTTGATCGCAGCGCAGACGAAAAGTCACTCAAATCTGCTTATCGTAAATTGGCGATGCAATGCCATCCCGATCGAAACCCTGGTGATGCAGAGGCGGAAGCTAAGTTTAAGGAATTAAGCCAAGCTTATGACTGCCTGAAAGATCCGCAAAAGCGCGCGACTTATGATCATTATGGCCGCGAAGCTTATGAAAATGGCAGCATGGGTAATGCTGGCGGCGGCGCAGCTCATCAAGGCTTTGGCGATTTTTCTGACATATTCAACCAATTTTTTGGTGAAGGCGGCATGGGTGGGGGGCAGCGCGGCCCAGCGCGCGGCGCTGATCTGCGCTATGACATGGACATTACTCTAGAGGACGCCTTTCACGGTAAATCAACAGAGATTAAAGTTGATGTTGCGGTTATGTGCGACCCTTGTGCTGGCAGCGGGGCACAGCCAGGCAGCGATGTAAAACGTTGCGGAACTTGTCAGGGGCATGGTAAAGTTAGAGCGCAGCAAGGATTTTTTGTCGTAGAGCGCACATGTCCCTCTTGCCAAGGGCGCGGTGAGGTTATCGCAGAGCCATGCCGAACATGCCAAGGCGATGGACGCATGGATGAGCAAAAAACATTAGAGGTGGACATTCCCCCTGGTGTGGATGATGGCACGCGCATCAGATTGGCCTCAAAAGGCGAAGCAGGGGCCAATGGCGCTCCCTCTGGCGATCTGTATATATTCTTGCATGTGAAACGGCATAAATATTTTGAGCGCGACGGCACAACATTATTCGCACAAGCACCGATTAGCTTTACTAAAGCAGCTTTGGGCGGCTCTATCACCATCCCAGGTATGGATGGAGTTGAGCATGAAATTTCTATTCCAGCGGGTATCCAATCGGGCAAGCAATTGCAAAAGCGTGGTGCTGGTATGCCCGTGTTGCAAGGACGCGGCAAAGGCGATTTGGTCGTGCAGATAGATGTTGAAACGCCCACTAGCCTGACCTCTAAACAAAAAGAATTATTGCGCGAATTTCAAGAGACTGAAACGGGCAAGGAAACGCCAAATTCTCAGGGGTTTTTTGATAAAATCAAGGAAGCCTGGGAAGATTTGACCGATTAAATATCTTATTATTCGGATATTTCTCTTTGCTGATTATAGCCCGCTTATATGGTTATTATAAATTTATAAGCGCGCTATAAGGCTGGATTTATATTATATTTTTAACATCAGATGCAAAAGTTGGATAAGCCATTGGGGATTCTTTTAATGCGCTGGCAGAAATACCGTGCTGCATGGCGAGCCCAAAAATATTAATCAGCTCTTCGCCTCTATGTCCAACGATGTGCGCACCAAGAATTTTGTCGGTGTCTTTATCGGTAATAATTTTAGACCAAGCCACAGTTTCTGCATATGACTTTGCAGAGAACCAACCCGTCATATCGCTAGTGGTGACATTAACATTATCATAGGCTTCTTTGGCTTGTGCTTCTGTTAAACCAACAGTGGCAAGAGCAGGAATCGTAAATACGGCGCTGGGGCTGTTATCGTAATTTGGTTTTTTGCTGGGCCCATTGACAATATTATGACCAACAATACGGCCTTCATAAGTCGCAACGGGGGATAGTTGGGCAGAGCGAACCAGCGCATCGCCAACAACCCAAACCGATTGGTTCGAAACCGAGCGCAGATAATCATCCACATCGATATTGTTCCCATCATGGTCTATGCCCGCCGCATCTAGGTCTAATGTATCAACATTTGCAACCCTACCTGCGCCATTGACTACCGTGGATGCCGACACGCTATGGTCTTCACCATCGTGCGCATAGGATACCGTCAGACGTTCGCCCTCTTTGCGGATAGACTTTACGGTGACGGCGGTTTTGATCGTTATACCCAAGCGTTCAGATTCTGCTTGGATAGCAGCAACAGCATCACAATCAATTTTGGGTAGTAATTGCGGGGCGACTTCTAACACGGTTACCGTGACACCAGCGCGTGCATAAACATGGCTAAATTCCATAGCAATAACGCCGCCGCCGATAAAGATGATGTCATCGGGCAAATCGGTGTTGGATAAAACATCGTCAGAAGTTATCATATAATCAGCCCCCTCTATAGGAAGCGGCCTTGGTTTTGACCCTGTTGCAATGACGATATTGTCGGCTTCGATTATAGTGCCATCAATTTCGACGCTGTTTGGCCCGACAAATTTAGCAGCGCCACGATAGATTGTTCCACGTTTCTCGGCAACGCCTTGCATGGCACCAGGAATAAAATCGATCATATCATTCTTGCGTTGGATTAATCGTTTCCAATCTAGCTTTCCTGCGCTGGCTGTTATAGCATGCTGCTCAGCTTGCGAGATTTCATGCAGTAAATTTCCTGCAGCAACCAATATTTTTTTGGGCGTACAACCACGATTGGGGCATGTTCCACCAAAATCCCATTCCTCGATAAATGCAATTGATTTTCCAGCGTCGCTTGCAATGGCAGATACTCCAAAACCTGCATTGCCTGCACCAATGATGATAATATCGAAACGTTCAGTCATAAAATTCTCTCTATTGAAAATGGATGATTCTTAATCTTTTGCTTATGCATCATAATAGCCGCAATTTATGTTGCAACACGCATTCATATAAATGGCTCATAGCATAAATTACCACCATTTATTTGATTTATTTGCAATATGGGCAAAGCCTGTTAGATTTATTTGCAATCATTTCATTTGGACTAAAAGGATTGAGTAACATGCCATATAGTATAAAAATAAATGCAAAATATAGTTTGGCTATATTAGCTTTGAGTGTTTCTTCATTGGCATTAAATGCATGTAGTAGCGAGATTAATGCTCAAAATGCCGATCGTTTTGCCACTGTCGAAATTAAAAGCGAAATCCTGGCCGATGGCGTTGCAATATTATTTGGATCGGGCGGTAATATTGGTGTATCATATGGTGAAGATGGCACAATTTTGATTGACGATCAATATGCACCGCTATCAGAAAAAATCCAAAACGCCATTAAGGTTCTAGGCGCAGACCCTGCAAATTATGTCATTAATACGCATTGGCATGGCGATCATAGCGGCGGCAATGAAAATTTTGGTAAAGCTGGGGCATTGATAATGGCCCATGATAATGTGCGCCTGCGCATGTTGGGTGAGCAAACTTCGGGTCGCGGCAATCGCCCACCCGCGCCCAAAACAGCCCTGCCTGCCGTTACTTATGCCGATGGCGTGAAAATGCACCTAAATGGCGATGAAATTCACATCATTCATATACCAACGGGGCATACCGATGGCGATTCTATCGTCCATTGGAAAAAAGCTAATGTCATTCATATGGGGGATTTATATTTCAACCAAGTGACCTTACCTTTTATTGATTTAAGCAGTGGCGGTAATGCAAAAGGGTTCTTAGTAGCGGCCGAAAAAGCATTATCTTTGGCGAATGATGAAACACAAATTATCCCGGGCCATGGCCCAATGGCAACAAAAGCAGATTTGATGGGCTATCGCGATATGCTGAAAGAAGTTATTGGCGTAGTGGGGGCTGCGAAAAAATTGGGCAAATCGCTCGAAGAAGTGCAAGCGATAAAGCCAGCGGCGCAATATGACACCAATCCCAATGGATTTATCAAAGGCGATAAATTTGTTGAGGCTGTTTATAAAAGCCTTTAATATCAAATCATAGCGGTTTCTTTTTCTTTTACTTTCATATCAGCAATTTCTTTGCGCAATTCCTTAAATAAGGGTTTGATGTGCAAAAGCCGTTTTTCCTCGGTTGCAATTATAGCTTGAAATGCCGCGCGCTTATAACCCAAAATAGTCTCTGGGCTAGGCCTTTGGTCGACCGATAATGTTGACAATACTATATCAATCATCCTGTCGGCACCGTGCAGCCTTCCCCAAAGATAGTCATTCTCTCTATATTTTCGGCTGAAAAATGCCCCAAAATTATAAAATTCGGTGCCTCTTAGAGTTTCACTAGCTCCGCCTGCTCTAATCGCGGATGCATCATCGGGTGAGATACGATCGATCTTAATAGGGTCAAATTCATCTAGCCCTTCGCCTTGCAACAAAGGTAAAGTTGCAATGTCATAAAGCGGATAACCAATATAACCGAGCAACATGATCCGCTGCGCGGATTTGGGTAATTGCACAATGGCATCGCATAAGATTTGATCGCATTGTATATCCAATGCTTCTAACCCTCTTTTTTCGGCCAATATATTCAGCAAGGCGGAAGAGTCATTATGCGCATTTTCTATGATGGCGGTAAATTCATCGCCATGAAAATTCGATGTTTCCCTTTCAAGATAGAGCGCAAGACAATCATAGATAGCATCGTGCATGATTTCGGCGACATCATCAGAAAAATCATCATTATTCTCTATTTCATTGGATAGATGCCGTGCCAAAAACCGCATCCTTCTTATCCGAAAGCGCAAATCATGGTCTTTGAAAAAGCTAAAAGCCGTTTTTGAGATTCCTCTCCCCTTTTTGGGTGTCATAATATCTAATCCGCGATTTTCTAATTCGCGCCACAGGCTGCTTTTTAATTCGCTGTAAAAGTCTGGCGATGCGCATGGTATCGTCTGTCTCGCCAAGATGATAATATCATCCACAATGCCTGCAATTTTCAAATGACCATAAGCGGCAAAGCTAATGCCTGATACGATGCCGCTCTTTTGATGCGCTGCCAAGCGCCATTTTGCTATCCGCGCTGGATTAGGGTGAGACAATAGAAAGGTGCTGCCGAGCATATCTTCAATCTTATTCTCAATCTCGACCTTCAAATGATCGGTAATAATTTGCATGCGCAAAATACGATCGGATTTCGCTTGAATATTCTCTAGGCTATCGCGGATAGGTTGCTGGCGCGGAATATTCGAAGATGCCCCAAAAATAGTAGAGAAAAAACCAGGTAATTTACGGCCCATAATTTCTTCTTCTATCACATCTTGTCTTGGCGATGGGTCAATATAGACAAAGCGTCTATCGACTTCGCGCCGCGCTGGGCGGTTACGCAATGCACCAATGGCTTGTTTAAATGGCGCATTATTGAGAACCGAACCATCAATTAAAACCGTATTTTCGCTTGTTCCTAATTTATGATGATAGGGCAATGTGCGTTTTAGAAAATTGACTTTATTATGCCATGTATCGCCGCGCCGCGCCAACACTGTCTCTAATTCACGCGCTGTAAATGGCGGGAAAGCCCCTGGGAAGCTTGCTGTAGAACGGGCTGCGAATACCAATTCTATACCATTGGATAATTGATCGGTCAGTATTTCACATTCTTTGCTATCGCACGAAGCAAAATGCAGCGTTAAGCGATGCTCGGTTTCCGATACTGTTGCAGGGCTATTGAGACGTAAACGTTCATCATGGCCATAAAAGTCGGTCACTGTGACAAATAGATCGAGCGGCTGGCCTGGGGGCAAGAGCGGTGTGCGCATGGGTGCATTTTTCATACTGTCCATAGCATTGAGCAACATAGCCGTAAATTGCTCGCCGCCAAATGGAGGCGCAAACCAGCGGGCTCTGATAAGTTTTGATAATTTATGAGCAACTTCATTGCGGCTATCTTTGGATACTGATTTTTCAACGGCTCCGCCCTTGCGGCGTAATGCCAACCACACCAAAGGAGTCGCCCAAAATTTTGAAAAACGCGAGAGCGGCCGTGCATCTGGATCAAGCAATTTATCGACATCGGCCATATCAAGCCATAAATCCGTCAATGGATCTAATGATTGGCCGCTTGTGATGGCTTTGGATAAAAATACACCGTTGATACCGCCTGCGCTCGAACCCGCAATAATATCTGTTATTATGCGCAATTTAATACCCGTATCGCGCTCTATATTCTGTAATATTTGCTGGTAAATTTTTTCGCTGCCATCAGAAGAATTATCTTCATCGTGAAAAGAACGGCTCGATCGCAGCATGTGCCAAATTTCTTTGGTAACGCCATGCATATAAACCGTGAGGCTAACGCCGCCATAGCAAATGAGAGATAATCGCAGCTCTTTTTCTGTCATATTCACCACCTTATCAGCAATTATCAACCGATAAAGAAATATTCTTCTAGAAAATAAAAATTATTACGAACTAAGCAATTTATTGGTAATCGTTCTTATTTTGTTCTTGATAATTATAAATCTTTGGATATGGATGATATATGGCAAAGGCAAAGAAAAAATATCGATGTCAAAATTGCGGGGATATTTCTCCTAGATGGCAAGGACAGTGCGATAATTGTGGGCAATGGAATAGCCTGCAAGAAGAAGCGGGCGTAACTATATTCTCGGCAAAGCATGATCTGCAAACTGGGGGGCGCAGCGTTCAATTGGTTGCTCTGGATAGCCCGATAGAGCTGCCCAAAAGATGCAGCACAGATATTAATGAATTTGACCGTGCATTGGGCGGTGGGCTGGTACCAGGTTCCGCCATATTATTGGGCGGCGATCCTGGGATTGGCAAATCGACATTGCTGCTGCAAACTGTTGCTAATTTGGCGTATAAGGGATTGAAGACAGCCTATATTTCGGGCGAAGAAGCCGTCGATCAAGTGCGCTTGCGCGCGCGCCGATTGGGTTTGGGTGATGCGCCTGTCAGCTTAGCCGCTGCAACTTCTGTGCGCGATATATTGACCACCTTGAGCGATGGCGAACCGCCTGCGTTGATCGTTATAGATTCTATCCAAACCATGCATAGCGATCAAATCGAAGGCGCGCCAGGGACGGTCAGCCAAGTCAGATCATCGGCGCAAGAGCTTATTCGTTTTGCCAAAAAATGCGCTAGCGCATTAATATTGGTGGGCCATGTAACCAAAGATGGCAGTATAGCCGGGCCGCGTGTTTTGGAACATATGGTCGATACGGTGCTAAGCTTTGAAGGCGAGCGCAGTCACCAATATCGCATATTACGCGCCAGTAAAAACCGCTTTGGCGGCACCGATGAAATTGGCGTATTCGCTATGGAGGAAACAGGCCTTACCGAAGTTGCTAATCCAAGTTCATTATTTTTATCCAACCGCGAAGATCATGTCACAGGCGGTGCTGTATTTCCTGCGCTAGAGGGTACACGCCCTGTTTTGATCGAGATACAAGCGCTCACCGTGCGCTTAGCATCAGGGGCTACGCCGCGCCGCGCCGTTGTTGGCTGGGATAGCGGACGGTTAGCGATGATATTGGCTGTATTAGAGGCCAGATGTGGTTTAAGCTTTAGCACGTGCGAAGTATATTTGAACATTGCGGGTGGGTATAAAGTTTCCGATCCAGGGGCGGATTTAGCCGTAGCTGCTGCGCTTATTTCGGCATTGGCAGAGAAGCCGATCCCATCGGATGCTATTTTATTTGGTGAAATTGCTCTATCGGGGGAGGTTCGCCCCGTTGCCCATGCTGCTTTGCGGATAAAAGAAGCAGAAAAGCTGGGTTTTGAACAGGCCTTTATGCCTTATGGCGGTAGCGAAATAAAAGCTATGAAACAGCAAAAATTCAAAACATTGCGCAATCTCGTTGACCATATGCTTGGCCGTGATTAGCAAGGAGCAATGACTGTAATAGATATTATCACATTATTTTTGCTTGGTGGCGGCGCTGTTTTTGGTTTTGTCCGTGGTTTTGTTCAGGAAACATTGTCGATTTTTGCTTGGATATTGGTGGTTTTTGCTGTCCGATTTTTGCATGGGCCGTTCACGTCTTTTTTGATTGAACCTATAGGCACCGACACTGGGGCAGCGGTTTTGGCCTTTTTATCCATCGCCATCATGACATATTATTTGGGCAAACAAATCGCCAAATCAATCGGGAAAAAAAGCAGAAAATCTGTTCTTGGCCCTATTGATCGGGTCTTAGGTTTTGGTTTTGGGGCGTTAAAAGGCCTCATCATAGCGACACTGCTGCATCTGCTGCTTATATTATCGATGGAAACTTTATGGGGGGGCGAAGATAAGCCCGACTGGTTGACTCAATCGCGCGCTTACCCAATATTAAATGCCAGCGGTAATGCGCTCTCTAGCTTCATTCAAGAACGCAGAGCGGCTTTGAATGAACAAATTAGTGAAAATGATAAAATTACAGAAGATGAAAGCAGTCCAGATTTATGATAATATGTGATTATGTCTGAAACGCTCTATACCCGAGATATTTTAAGATTAGCATCGCAGCTAGAATATAATCCTACTTTCTCTCATAACCTTGGAGATTATAGTGTTGGTACTGCTGAGATGAAGTCTCATATATGCGGCAGCATCGCCTCGGTTAAAGTGGCCTTGCGCGATGGTATCATCTTGGAAATGTTAATTAATATGAATAGCTGCGCGATGGGGCAGGCCTCGGCTGTGCTGCTCATCGATTATATGTATGGCAAAGATTATGCTGGAATAATGGATATGCGAATAGCATTAAAATCAAGATTGCAAGGGCATTATAGCGATATTAGTGCCTGTCCTAAATTGGAAATATTAGATGCAGCAAAGGGTTATACTGCTCGGCATTCTGCTATTTTATTGCCCTATGATGCTCTCTTAAAAGCAATGGAAAGTGAAACTTTATAATGGAAGATGCGCATAGCTTCATGATCCAATTTTTCGTGATGGCAACGATTTTAATGGGAGCAGGCCTGCTTTTTGTCTTGATATTTCGATATATTGGCCTGGGCGCAGTGCTGGGATATTTGGTGGCAGGAATAATCGTTGGCCCGCATGTTCTGGGCTTCGTATCAGAGGCCGAATCCATTCTCGCTTTTGCAGAAGTTGGCATTGTATTATTGCTATTTTTAGTCGGCTTGGAATTATCTCCAAGACGGTTATGGCAAGCGCGAGGTGATATATTTATATTGGGGCCATTGCAGGTCATTTTATGCGGATTAGCACTTTTTGCACTAATTTTATATTTTTATCCCAATTTCACGTGGCAAGCGGCATTGGTATTGGGCTTGCCGTTGGCACTATCATCGACAGCGCAGGTCTTGCCTTTGCTGCAATCCGATGGGCGATTGAAAACCGAATATGGTTCGAAATCATTTTCAATCCTGTTATTTCAAGACATTTCCATCGTTCCATTATTGGCGATTGTGGCAGCTTTTTCGCGCGTGCCAGATCCCGTTGGTGCGGTATCGGGTTGGATGTTGCTGTTATTGGCTGCTTTGTCAATATTAACATTGGTGCTTATTGGCCGCTATGTTTTGACGCCATTGCTCAAATTAATTGGCCATGTTTCAGAGAGAGAATTGTTCATCGTAGCGGGCTTATTCACGGTTTGTGCTAGTGCAGCTTTAATGCAGCTTATTGGTTTGTCCGCAGCCCTAGGGGCATTTATCGCGGGGGTTATGTTGGCAGAATCCCCTTATCGGCACGAATTAGAAGCTGATATTGATCCGTTCCGTTCTATATTGCTCGGTTTATTCTTCCTTGCGGTAGGTATGTTACTGGATATTAATGTAATTTTTAATAATCCTTTCAAAATAATAGCATCGGCAATAGCGTTGGTTGCGATAAAAATCATCATCATTTTTTCTATTGGTTGGCTGCGCGGTATGAGCAAACAATCTTCGATCGTCATGGCTTTATTCTTATCGCAAGGCGGTGAATTTGGGTTTGTACTATTTGCGGCCGCGCAAAATGCTTTGTTGATAGAGGCGGCAGCGGCAAGCTATTTTGGCGCGATCATTACCCTATCTATGGCGAGCACGCCGTTCCTAATTATAGCTGCTCAAAAATATATTATGTGGAAAAATATCTCGCTCACCAAAATTGATGAGAATGAAGAGATTTCCCAAGGATGTATTATCATCGTTGGCCATGGACGCTTTGGTCAAACGACATCGCAAATAATGCGCGGGGCTGGATATTCGGTAACGTTAATCGATCAAAAGCCCGATCAGATTGATATAAGCGGAAGATTTGGTCGTAAGGTTTTTTACGGAGATGGGACGCGCATAGATTTGCTCAGAAGAGCAGGGGCACAGCAAGCCGTTGCAATATTATTTTGTGGTGATGACAGGTCTATTGATTCGGAAGCTCTCATTCCAATACGCGACACTTTTCCGCATCTACGCCTCTATGTGCGCTGTTTTGATCGCAGGCAGAAAATGGAATTAATGCATGAAGCTGACATTAAAACATATAGAGAGATGTTCGAATCGTCCATTGCTATGGCCCAAGATACGCTTGCCGATTTGGGGTTTGAGGACTCTAAGCGCGATAAGATTATTAGTGAATTTCGTAAGCGTGATGGGTTGCGATTACAGGCTCAATTCTCTGAAAAAAGCCTAGAAACGGGCCATAATCACAGCTTTGGTTCGATAATGTCTGATAGCTTTAATGTTGATGATACACAGTCTTAGAGGCTTTTCTCTTCGGCGATGCGCGTATCTAAGAATTTTTTAACGCTATCAATATCGACATCATGGGCCAAAAAAGCCTGACCAATATTGCGCGCTAATAAAAATGGTAATTTTCCTGCGTTCATTTTTTTATCGTGCATCATATGGCCAATCAAACTAGCCCCATCGCAAGCTATTGGGCAATCCGATAGGCGTGTCGGTAATTTTGCTTTCGCCAGCAATGACGCTATTTTATCGGCTTGATGAGCAGGGCATAACCCGCACGATTCAGAATAACGGAAAGCCAATATCATGCCCAATGCAACGCCTTCCCCGTGCAATAATATATCACCAAAACCAGCTTCGGCCTCCAATGCATGGCCAAATGTGTGACCCAAGTTGAGCAAGGCTCTCGCACCGTTTCGTTCTTGTTCATCGGCAGCGACTATGGCCGCTTTTGTGGATATGGATGTTGTGATAGCATGGATGCGCGTGGCAGAATCGCCAGCGAAGAATTTTTCGACTGCCATGCAGCACCAATTAAAAAAAGCTGCATCCTGGATAAGACCATATTTTACAATTTCGGCAAATCCTGCGGCTATCTCTCGCGGGGGCAGGCTGTCCAATAGCATCGGATCAATCAATATGAGCGAAGGTTGATGAAAGGCACCGATTAAATTTTTGCCAGCTTTGCTGTTAATCGCTGTTTTGCCGCCGACGCTGCTATCAACTTGCGCCAACAAAGTGGTGGGTATTTGGATGAAATTACAACCGCGCTTGATAATGTGGGCCGCAAAACCTGTTATATCGCCCACGACCCCGCCGCCCAAAGCAATAATATGATCTTGACGCTCTGCGCCTTTTTCTATCAACCACTCGCAAATTTGTTCTAAATTGGCCCAGCTTTTTGCTTTTTCGCCAGCGGGTAATGTAAATATTTCTAACGCTATATTGTGCGTTTCCAAATGATTTTTGAGCTTTGGTAAGACATGCTGGGCAACATTTTCATCGGTAATCAGCAAGAATTTCCCGTTGCGCGATTTATCTTTAATGATAGCGGCACATTGCGCGATCAAGCCATCGCCAATTAAAATATCATAGCTATTGCCATCCAATGCAACCTTCACTGTTTCGTACGATACTGTCATACTGATAATGCCTTTATTATATTTATCGCTGTTTTGCTATGCGGTGCGTTATCCGTGCGAATATGATATTGGGCAAGCGCATAGATGGGGTCTCTTATTTTACTGAGTTCAGAAATAATTTTTTTGGGGTCTCCATTTTTCAATAAAGGCCTGTTATTTCTACGATTGACGCGGCTTACCAATATATCAAGTTCAGCATAAAGCCATATCGATACGGATTGTTTTAATATAAGCGCGCGCGTTTGTTCGTTAATAAATGCACCGCCACCCGTTGCGATAACTTTTTGTTTCCCATCCATCAATCGTTGAATGACTTTTCGCTCGCCTTCTCGGAAATGATCTTCGCCATGATTTTCAAAAATATCACTAATATCCATATTTGCGGAAATGATAATTTCATCGTCAACATCGGCAAAAGGCATGTTGAGTATTGCCGCAAGCCGCCTCCCAATCGTCGATTTACCAACACCCATCATCCCAACCAAGAGAATGGGTTGGCCATTGAGGCCTTTAATTGCATTTTCTATAGCGGACTTTGATTTTTGATTGATAGATTTCATTGCGATATGCTCTATATATCGGCTAAGCAATTGCGCAAAGAGATAAACAGTTTAAGCTTCACACTATTTTGAAGCAAAAAGGGTTGAGCAAGAAAATGGTTCGCAGAAGAAAAAATCCTCCTGGATATTTATATATAATTATCTTGGCCGTTATCATCATTGGGGCCTTGTTTCTATTGGAATGGTTGGGGCGCGAAAAACCCCAGCGTTTGGTTGATAAACCGCTGGAATTACCCGAGCAATATCAAAAAGAAATTGATGCAAAAAAAGCGGCCGATGAAGCTTTAGAGCGCGAAGGCCCCGGCGCAATATGAAGCATAGCCATAAATATAGCTTATTATTAGCCGCTGGAACATTATTTGCATTGCCTGCAGCATCGCAAGACGCGCCCGAATCATTATTGCCCCCAGGATTTGGTGAGCCCGCGCCGCCGCCGCTTGAGACGCCTGATAACCCAAATAATAACCCGCCATCACCAACCGCTCTGCCCGATAGCGCGCCGCCCTCGCGTCCATCACCATCACAGCCGAGCGATAGCGAGTCTAATATTGCGTCTGATGATCCATCAAAACAGCGCGATATAATAGAAAATGATGCAGATGAAGATGCAGATGATGCACCCCGCTATATTGTACCAGCCGCCAAACAGCGATCTTTGGGCGTTGTAGGGGTCATTAATGAGAGGCAAGGTGGTTTCGAGCAATCTATTTTCAAAGAGCGCGATGGGGCATATTTGACCCGACTCATAAAAAGCCTCAAGGCCCCATTTATCTCGCGTTGGGGGACAATTTTGACCCGTCGATTGTTGATGAGTAAAACGCTTGCTCCCAACGATGTAGATGGCGCCGATTGGGTGGCAGAGAGGTCTTGGCTTCTCTTGCGTATGGGCGAGTCAGTGAATGCGCGATCTTTGGTGCAACAGGTTGATGCCAGACAATATTCAAACAGGCTCTACAAAGTCGCAATGCCCACCTTTTTGGCCAATGGAGATTTAGCAGGTTTTTGCCCATTAGCCGATACTGCCGCTCGGAAAACCGACGATAATAGCTGGAAAATGTCGCGTGTTATTTGCTTGTCCTTATCGGGGGAGCAAAGCCGAGCAACATCCTTGCTCAATCAAGGGCGTCGTGGGCAATGGGCAACGGGGGTTGATTATCTATTGGCTGAAAAGGCCATTGGCGCAGGCACGAATGGACGTCGCGCTGTAAAAATAGAATGGGCAGGGGTGAAAGGATTTAATGCGTGGCGGCATGGTCTGTCGATTGCAACGGGGGTAAAACCACCCGAACGTTTCTATAATATTTCGGGCAGGCATGTCAGAAGCTGGTTAGTTTTAGCCCCTATGACTTCGGTAAATGATCGCATTCTATCCTCTTATGCCGCAGCAGCAACGGGTACATTGTCTAATAGGGCGATGGTCGATCTTTTTGCTTCAGCCTATGAAGATGACGATGCGAATGCCAGCATAAGAGAATTAACCAATTTTCTCAACCGCGCCTATACGGCTGATTTAGAAGGCCGAATCTCGGCTATGACCGCGCTATGGAATAGCCGTGATAATGAATTGTCACGTTATTCAATGCGCGTTCTCACTGCGCGGGCTGCAGCGCAAATAACACCATCTGATTTAGCGCGTAATGATATTGACGCATTAGTATCATCTATGATGACCGCAGGGCTGGATATGCAGGCCAAAAAATGGAGGGCATTTGCAGATGCTGGTACGCCTGCATGGGCGCAAATCTTGGTTGGAACTGATATTAAAGATTCCATTTCATCTTCTGATATTGATGATTTCTATAGCCAAGATGACAGCGTCTCTGCGTTGAAAACAGCGATGCTCATTGCTGGCGCTGCTGGATTAGGTCGGCTGGAAGATGAGAATGTGCAGGTAATATCCGATCAATATGATGCGGGCCTTTTCAAAGAAACCGCGTGGAGTAAATCGATAAATAATGCGATAAATAGAAATGATAAGGGTGCTGTAATTTTATTGTCAGTCGCCGGTTTACAAGGGAATAGCTGGAGCAAAGTACCTGCTTTTCATCTCTATAATATTGTCAAAGCCTTGGATGCCGTGGGATTAAATGCCGAAGCTCGCATGATTGCGGCTGAGGCTATTGATCGCGCTTAAATGGGGCAAAGCGATTCCGAATTGATACAGATATTTTTGGAAATGCTGTCGGCTGAACGCGGTTTGGCTGCAAATACTATCATCGCTTATGATAATGATTTGCAAGATGCATCCAGCTTTTTGGATCAAAAATTGGCCATAGCAAAACCGGAAATTTTGGCTAATTTATCGCATCATTGGCGCGATTTAGGGGATAATAGTGTCGCGCGTAAATCATCCGCGTTGCGGCAGTTTTTTGCATTTTTAGAAGAAGAATCAATTCGTTTTGATAATCCTTCTTCGGTCTTACCAAAGCCACAAAAAAAACGCGCCTTACCGAAAGTTTTAAGCCTAGATGAAGTCGATCAACTCTTTGAATATGTTGAAAATAAAATTACTTCAAAGAATGTGCATCGCCATGATTATCGTTTGGCGGCTGTGCTTGAATTGCTCTATGGTTCTGGTTTGCGGGCCAGCGAATTGGCCTCCATCCCATATAATGCTGTGATGATAGATAAACCTTATATCATATTAAAGGGAAAAGGGAGCAAAGAGCGATTGATTCCTATTTCCGATCGGGCGCGCCATGCCGTGGTAAAGTGGCGTGCTTGCGTTAGCGATAAAGCCTTATATTTATTTCCAACCAGCAAAAGTGGGGTGCAAGGGCATATTAGCCGAATTAGACTTTATCAAATCATCAAGAAATTGGCATCGGATGCAGGAATAGACCCAGCAAAGCTTAGCCCGCATGTTTTACGCCATGCTTTTGCAACCCATTTATTGGCTGGAGGGGCTAATTTGAGAGCATTGCAAACTATGTTGGGGCATAGCGATATATCAACGACCGAAATATATACCCATGTTGATGCTACTCAGCTTATCAAATTGGTGAATAATCGCCATCCTCTTACAAAACAGACGCTAGCGCGTTGACCAAATCAAATTTGGTCTCTAATCGGATATTATGACACTTTATCTGGAATTTGAAAAACCAATAGCAGAGCTAGAATCGCGGATTATAGACTTGCAAAAAACAGCCGATGAATCGCCCGTTGACCTTGACTCGGATATGCTGAAATTGCGCGTTAAAGCCGATAAACTTATCAGCGATACCTATAAAAAATTAACCCCTTGGCAAAAAACCCAAGTAGCACGGCATCCAGAACGCCCGCATTTCAAGCATTTTATGGAAATAATGTTTGATGAATTTATCCCTCTGGCGGGGGACAGGGCTTTTGCTGACGATCAGGCTATTATTGGTGGTTTTGCCAGAATCGGCGATCGGCGTCTGGTTGTTATTGGCCATGAAAAAGGCGATGATACCGAGAGCAGAATTAAGCATAATTTTGGTATGGGTAAACCCGAAGGCTATCGTAAAGCTATTCGTTTGATGGAGCTAGCCGATAAATTTAATCTGCCTGTTTTGACGTTAGTTGATACATCAGGCGCATTTCCAGGCGTGCAAGCCGAAGAGCGGGGGCAGGCCGAAGCCATCGCTCGTTCAACGCAAAAATGCTTAGAGCTTGGCGTGCCAATGGTGTCTTGCATCGTTGGCGAGGGCGGCAGCGGCGGTGCCGTTGCTCTCGCAAGTGGAAATATCGTGTTAATGATGGAACATAGCGTATATTCGGTCATATCCCCCGAAGGTTGCGCCTCCATTTTATGGCGGACAGCCGATAAGGCTGCTGATGCCGCGCAAGCAATGAAAGTCACAGCGCAGGATTTGCTGAAATTGGGCGTGATTGATAAAATTGTAGGGGAACCGATTGGAGGTGCGCATCGCAATAAATCGCTTGCCATCGCGAATGTTGGTAAAGAAATTTTTGAAGCCCTAGATTCATTATCAGCGCTGAGTGCCAGCGAATTAAAAAAATCACGCGCTGAAAAATATCTTACTTTGGGCTCACTCTGAGTGTGATGCTGTGATTTCCTGCTTTTAAGTGGAGTAAAGATTTTACAATCAATGGATCTGATTTGCCTTATGCAATAGTGTAAACATGCTATTCATATAACTATCTCGATAGTTGTCAAAAGCGGGGACATTAATTATGAAGAAAAATATACTCACTCAATTATTTATCGGCGGCTCTGCAATATCGCTCATCAGTGGTTGCGCAACATCAGCAGAAGCAACAAGAGAAAATAGCAATTTGGCTCCGCAAGCCATTACGGCAAAAGAAAAAGCCCAAGGCGATGAGTTTCATCCGCAAATTTTGCAAGAATTTGGCGGAGCATGGGACACGGCACAAACCCCTTATGTGGTGAGCGTGGGTAAAAATATTGCTATGCAATCGGGTTTGGGAAATGCCGAGCAAGATTTTACGGTCACATTATTAAATTCTCCTGTGCATAATGCCTTCGCTATTCCTGGCGGATATATTTATATCACGCGACAATTAACGGCTTTATGCAATAGCGAGGCCGAAATGGCTGGCGTTTTGGGTCATGAAGTGGGGCATGTCGCAGCGCGCCATAGCAAAAAACGTCAAAAAAGAGCGCGGCGAAATGGTTTATTGGGAATATTGGGGCAAGTTGCAGGAGGTTTATTGGGCGATAATGGCGGTTTAGCTGGTTTATTTGGCGGATTTGCACAACAATATTCTGGGACAATCGCTAATTTACTGACCCTTGGTTATTCGCGTAAACAAGAAGAAGAATCGGATGATTTGGGCGTGCATTATCTGAGTAAAGCAGGATATGATCCAACGGCGCTATCCGATATGCTTTTGTCATTATCTTTGGCAACGAATGTCGATTCCATGGCGGCTGGGCGCGACTCGCAAGCCATTCCTGCATGGGCAAGCACCCATCCAGAGCCTGCGAAACGTGTTCGGCGTGCCTTAAAAGAAGGGCAAAGCTACAGCGCCTCTAATGTGCGCAGAGCGGATCGACATTTGGCCAATATTGATGGTATGCTCTATGGGGATGATCCGAAGCAGGGTATTGTGGAAGGCCAAGATTTTATCCACCCCGATTTGCGCTTCCAATTTCGTGCGCCCTCTGGCTATTCTATGCAAAATGGGTCGCGGGCTGTGCAAATCAGCGGTAGCGGGGGAAAAGCATTTTTCACCACATTGGCTTATACTGGAAATCGCTCCAATTATATCGATGCTGCATTCAAAGCAGTTGCAGGCGATGGGCAGACTATACAATATAGTAATATTATAACGACATCGGTCAATGGGATTCCAGCCTTTACTTCGAAAGCGACAGTGAAGGGGCAAAGGGGTAATATTGAGGTCACTGTTTTTGCCTATGAATTTTCTAAGTCACAAGCTTTTCACTTTGTGACCACTAACCCAGTGGGCGCTCGCCCATTTGATTTAATGTATCAAAGCATTAGACGTATCAGCACCAGCGAAGCTGCCGCTGTTAAACCGCGCAAAATTAGAGTAGTTACGGTGCAAAAAGGCGATACTATCGAGAGCCTTTCAAATCGAATGGCTTTTGATAAGCTGAAACGCGAGCGGTTTATGGCGCTTAATGGAATGGCAAATAGACGCGAATTAACCGCTGGTTCGCGCATGAAAATTGTGACCTATTGATAGGACGGTATTTTAATCCCGATATTATTAATCCCGATATTATTAATCATTGTCCCGATGATTAGGATTTTATTGAGCAATAATAAATCTATAGACATAAAAAAAGGGCGGCGACAATATGTCACCACCCAATTTTTAATATGTTAGGCTATTAACCTTCAGCAGCGCTCATAGCATTGTCAACGTTTGTGAAGGTGTTTGTCAATGTGCCACCAACTTGGCTCATTGCAGTCACAGCAGCAACAGCGATAAGTGCAGCGATTAGACCATATTCAATAGCCGTTGCGCCTTCTTCGTTTTTCATGATTTTTGAAAATAATTTCATTTTAAGTCTCCATAGTTCAATTTGTTAAAACACCCATGCCGCATAATTATTTAACGACGATTATCTTATATTCAGTAATTCCTACTAATTAGTTAACATCCAGAAATATTATCCAGAGCTCGTAACCGTATTGGAAATAAATCCCCACATTTCAATTGTAGTTCCTGCTACCTGTGAAACAGACATAGCAATTGCAACAACGATTAGCGAAATGATAAGACCATATTCGATAGCCGTCGCACCCTCTTGACACAGAAAAATATTTTTCAATTTTTTTAACATTAATCTACACCAACTAATCAGGTTGCGAACAGCCTCTTAATTCCACAAAAAGATTAATAAATTCTTTAAGGGCGAGAAGAAAATGGAAAAAATACCGACTATTATATTTGTGGTGGCACTTGCTCTTATCGATCAAAATGAAAAAATATTGATGCAAACCAGACCTTTAGGTAAGTCTATGGCTGGATTGTGGGAGTTCCCCGGGGGTAAGGTGGAAGAAGGGGAATTACCTGAGGATGCTTTGGTAAGAGAGATTAAAGAAGAGCTTAACATCGGCATATCGACTCAAAATTTAACGCCGACTTGTTTCGCCAGCGAACCATTGGGGGATAAAAATCTGCTGTTATTGCTCTATAGCGCAGATAAATGGGATGGGGATATAATAGCAAAAGAAGAGCAAAAATTTGATTGGTTTGATTTAGATATGCTCTCCAAACTCGATATGCCGCCAGCGGATATACCGCTTGTGGCGAATTTGAAGAAAATCCTTAACAATAGACATTAGCTGCTGTGGCTCCTTATCATCATAATTTATCTGTATGAGATTTCAATGCATCGGCCAGTGACATTGTCGCGCTTCCGCGCTTCGCTGGTTTTGGTTGATCGGGTGAGGGCGCCCATCCATTAAAATGTATCAATTCGCAATGCTCGGATACTTTGCCATCTTCTTCTTGCAAATCATTCCATTTTTCCAAGGCTCTATATAATGAGGCTCTATTATATGCAGGCGTATATGCGAAGAGGCTGTTGCCTAGACCAAGGTCTCTAATATCGCCGACCATATCAAATAAATTTGTATATCGGATGATGAGACTGTCTCTATCAGCGACGGGCAGACTAAACCCAGCCCGCACCAGCAGATCAGCCATAGTCCTAATATCTATTTGTGGATGGATGTGCGCGCGCACGGCATCACCATCAGCAAACATCATGATAGATTTGAGGACAGATAAGGCCCCGCTGCCAAATATGCTGCCCAATAATAAACCATCTGGTTTAAGGAAGCGTCGCATTTGTATTAAAGCACCAGGCAGATCATTGACGCTATCCAATGTACCACCCGTTATAATGGCATCAAATTGCGCTGCATCATATTGTAAATCATCTTCATTTTGATAGGGCTCTATGATGATATGCGCATCTTTTGATATAGCATTATCGCCCGCAAGGATAAATTTATCGGCATATTGAGTCATTGGGCCAGTAATGAGAATATTATCAAATTGCCGCGTGATTGCCGCTAACCGCGCGCAAAATTCTGCTGCTATATGATCCCAAATAAAGCTACTTTTTCCAGCAAGCAGCAACCGATTTTCCGCCCGTTTAAATTTAGCCCGCCTTTTGAGCATATTAAATATTTGTGGTGTTTGATTTGATTCACGCATTTAATCCTTGTGCCGACAAAAAATAGGCGCGACAAGATATAGTGCAATATTCTATTCCTCAAATCATATCTAGTGCCGCAAATCTGTCGATTGATACATTATTGCCACCGCGTTGCCCTTCTTGCGGAGATATTGTGCGCAATAATCAGACCAACAATATGATGAAGCACAGCGGTTTTTGTTTTTCTTGCTGGAGCGCGCTTAAATTTCTTACACCACCATGGTGTATAAGCTGTTCGCGCCCTTTTGAATTTGTCGAGGAAGGCGTGGATAGTCAGCAATTAAAATGCGGCCATTGTTTAGACCAACCGCCATTGCATGATGGGATAAGAGCCGCATTGATATATGATGCTATCACCAGCAAGGTTATTCTAAAGCTTAAATATGCGGGCCGCATAGCGATTGCTAAGCTGATTGCAGATCATATGCAGAGGTTTATGTATGACGATTGTAATAGAATTGGTGATGATATTTGGTTGATTGCCGTGCCCTTGCATTGGACAAGGCTCTGGAAACGCACTTATAATCAATCGGCATTGATTGCGGATGCGATGATAAAAGCATATAGGGATATTAATAATATAGCCACTCCAGAGCATATTGTTGATGCGCTAAAGCGGGTGAAACGCACGCCTCCATTAATGGGCAATAGCGGCAAAGAGCGCAAAAAATTATTAAAAAATGCTTTCGCTCTTAATCCCAAATATACCCAGCAGATAAAAGGCCGAAACATAATATTGGTGGATGATGTTTATACGAGCGGTGCCACAACAGACGCTTGCGTTAAAACGCTTAAGTCGGCCGGTGCCGCAAAAGTGATTATTTATTGCTGGACCCGCGTAATAAAATAATCCTTTATATTGACTTTGCAGGGCCTAGTCACCATCTTCGAAAAAAGGAAATAATTATGGCCAATATTGAGATTTACAGCAGTTTTACATGCCCATTCTGCCAGCGTGCAAAAGCATTGTTGAGGCAAAAGGGTGTCGATTATACCGAGCATAATGTCATGCTTAATGATCGCTTAAAAAAGGCGATGATAGAGCGGGCAAATGGAGCGCGCACCGTTCCGCAAATCTTTATCGATGATAAACATATTGGCGGTTGCGATGATATTTACGCGCTCGATAGCGCGGGCAAATTGGATTCTTTGTTACAGGCCTAAGATGATTATATTTGACCTTATTTGCGGGCATAACCATATCTTTGAGGGGTGGTTTTCATCTTCGCATGATTATGAATCGCAAAAAGAGGAAAAACATCTACAATGTCCTATCTGCGGATCAGAGGATATTAAAAAATCTGTTATGGCGCCCAATATAGGGCTTAAGGCTAATCAGAAAAAAATAAACTCTCCACACTTAAATTCTGCGCTCCATAAAGAATCTGGATCATCTGCTGCGCTACCGAAAACTGAAAAGCCAGATATTCATGTGCATAGGCAAGATGAAGCCGCAATTGAAAAAGCCTCTACGGCCTTAGCAAAAGTCCAAGAGGCGGTGCTTAAGGAATCGGTTTGGGTTGGTGATAAATTTTCCCAAGAAGCCCGGTCGATATATTATGGAGAGGCCGATAAAAGGCAAATTCATGGCCATGCTACGCAAAAAGAAGCACAAGCATTGCAAGAAGAGGGCATTGAAATAGCTGCGCTGCCGCTGCCCTATATCCCGACCGATCTGAAAAATTGAATCAAATCTCTCATTGACGCTTTGCGGTGTTCGGATTAGCGATAGCTCGCTTGCGCCCATAGCTCAGTTGGATAGAGCATCAGATTCCTAATCTGGGGGCCACAGGTTCGAATCCTGTCGGGCGCACCACTTTTATGCCTTTGGATTCATGCTAATTGGAGATGACTTTAAACCATTCCCTATGCCTTGATCCAATTGACAAGCGGCGATGGAAGGGTATTCCTTCTGCGCATATCCCTACTAACAAAGAGATACTCCCCGATGAATGCGAATAATGCCGAATAGCTCTGTTACCGATAAAACCATCCGCATCGGCGGGGCCAGCGGATATTGGGGCGAAAGCGCAATGGCAACGCCGCAGCTGTTGACCGCGAATATCGATTATCTGGTCTACGATTATCTGGCGGAAATCACGATGTCGATTATGGCGCGCGCGCATGCCAAGAACCCCGATGCCGGATATGCCACGGATTTCATCAGTGCAGTTTTGAAGCCGCATGCCAAAATGATTGCCGAAAAAGGTGTGAAGGTGATCGCTAATGCCGGCGGGGTAAATCCTGTTTCCTGCGGTGAAGCCGCCCGGTCGATCATTAAAGAACTAGGCTTGAATCTGAAGGTTGCGGTGATCACCGGCGACAATCTGTTGATGGATATTGATAGAATCGCAGCCGAGGCAGCACGCGAAATGTTCACCGGCGAATCATTCCCGGCAAAAGAAAAAATTGCCAGCATCAACGCTTATCTGGGAGCATTCCCCATTGCGAAAGCTTTGGATCGGGGAGCGGATATTGTTATCACCGGCCGCGTGGTGGATAGCGCCGTGACATTGGGTGCTTGCGTCCATGAATTTGGATGGGGGACCGATCAGTTCGACCTTTTGGCGAGTGGCAGCTTGGCCGGGCATATATTGGAATGTGGTCCACAGGCGACTGGCGGTAATTTTACGGATTGGGAAGATGCCGGTGACATTTCAAATATCGGGTATCCGATCGGTGAAATATCGGCGGATGGCAGTTTTCTGGTCACAAAGCCGGACGATAGCGACGGCGTGATCAATGTGGGCACTGTTTCGGAACAAATGCTATATGAGATAGGTGATCCACAGGCCTATATTTTGCCTGATGTTATCTGCGATTTTTCAGCGGTTGAGATTACCCAAGTTGGAGAAGACAAGGTGCATGTTTCTGCGGCAAAAGGGTTGCCGGCACCGGAGTGTTACAAGACGTGCTTGACCTATTCGGATGGATTTCGTGGCGGCACATATTTGAGTTTCTATGGCTTTGATGCAGCGAGAAAAGCCCAGAAATATTGTGACGCGGCATTCGCCCGGGCCAACGTCATATTGCGCGGCCACAATCTGGGTGAATTTAGTGAAACCAGTGTCGAGATAATGGGTACGGAAAGTCAGTTTGGCGAATTTGCGAACACACAGAATTTGCGCGAGGTCGTGGTCAAAATTGCTGCCAAGCACGCTGAGGCGGCAGCAATTGGCATATTGCTTAAAGAAATAGCCGGTCAAGGCTTGGCTACACCGCCGGGACTGAGCGGTTTTTCTGGTGCGCGCGCAAAGCCATCGCCGGTTATCAGGTTATTCTCATATCTCACACCAAAGGGAGAATTATCTGCATCCGTGGACGTTGATGGCGCTGTTTCAAGCTATAATGATACTATTGGGTCTCTGCTGGATATCTCCGAAATTGAGCGGCCCGTTCTGCCGGATGCGCCCAAAACGACCGACGAGATGATCGAAGTGCCGCTGATTGATCTCGCATGGGCACGGTCCGGTGACAAAGGTAACAAAGCAAATATCGGGGTTATCGCGCGCGACGCCAAATGGGTGCCGTTCATATGGGATG
>CALLJS010000002.1 GCA_938050045.1 uncultured Sphingomonadaceae bacterium | reverse complement strand
GGTGCGTTTGGTCACAGTGGACATTGTTTTCACAGGGCCCTTCATCACAGTCATCGTGGAGGCGCCTAATACGCCGACCATTCCAACAGCGCCGAACAGCATAAGGAAGACATTTCCTGCTTCGCCAATACGTCTTGCGATTGATTTGTTGTTCTTTTTAAATGAGTCCATGACCCTGCCCCTATTATTATTAAAGCGAATAAATAATTCCCCACACTTTATTTTATATAGAAAAGGTTAATACAATCTTACTAAATGCATTATACATAATATATGAATTATATTTAGAGGTTGTGTATTGTGGTTTAAATGAAGAATAAATTATGGTAAAAGTATGCATGACGGACGTCATACAAATGTACGCACGAGTATATCATAAATATGAGTTTATGAAAGGACGTAATAAAATAGGGATGTACGTGGTATAAAGCGTTTTAAAACAGCAAGTTAGCTTTTGTTTTTATTGACGTCATCGCCGAATCTTTTGAAGTACATCGCACGGAAATCAACCATAGCAAGCTGTAATGGGGTAAATCCACCATTCTGCGTTGCTTCTGATAAAATCATACGAGCAAACGGAAAGAGCGTACGGGGAACTTCAACAAATAAAATAGGATGATGACGGCTTTCTTCAACCCCATGAAGGGAGACAGCCGCACCGTACTTTAATTCAGTAATAAATAATGTCTTGCCTTCGCGCATGGCGGTGGCTTCCACCGTTAATATGACTTCAAAGAAATCTTTTAAGGTATCGTGCTTTAGACGTACACTATCTACGCTGATGTTAATATCAACTTCTGGTGGTGTATTGCTTCCCTGTAGTGAAACAGGAGCATTCGGGTTTTCAAAAGATAAATCTTTGAGATATTGCGCATGAATAACAATAGGGGATTGGGGAACTTCACCTATATCTAATGTTTCATCATTTGTGTTTTCAGTATCTGACATATCTATTCCTTATTAAAAAAACCGTAAATCAAAGCATAGTTTCTTTATTTGATTAATCTAGTCTTTATTTAAAGGGGGTTTAGGGTTACTAACATTTTCATATTCGCCCTCAATAACGCCCTCAACACTATTATTTTCATTTGAAGGTGCATTTTGCGTACTAAATTCTTTAAATTTTGTCTTTTTCAACAAAAAGGACTTTAAAACAAGACGAAAAGGAGGAACAAGCAGTAAGAAACCAACAATATCAGTCATAAATCCGGGTGTTATAAGGGTAAATCCAGCGATAATGATGCAAAATCCGTCAAATAACTCATTAATAGGCATCTTGCCGTGTCTTAAATTGGTTTGCGCCTTCATTAATGTGGCCAAACCCTGCAAGCGTACTAAAAACCCGCCTAATATGGCCGTTACAAAGCAAAGGACTAATGTATTGAGTACGCCAATCTTTGCGCCAAAAACAGCAAAGAGATAAACCTCTATAAATGAGAGAAGAAAAAATAATATTAAAAACGGCATTGTCGTTACGTTGCATCCTCTTTTATTTGTTTTGGTCTTTATTGTTATCCCTCCCTGCTTTATAAGGAAGTATAGTCAAAAATTCAAAACTATTTTAAAGAAGAAAGATAACAACAATGCCTGCTGATTTAATACTATATGCTTTAATCGCTGCTGGATTAATATTTTGGTTGCGTAGTATTTTAGGAACACGTGATGACGATAATGAAATGGATAAACCGAAAGATTTATCAGGTGAAAACAATCCTTTAACGCAAGCGTTAAAACCAAAAGAAATGAGCAATGTTGTTGCCTTAGCAGCTGCGGGCCCTTTTATGCTACCGCGTCATGTTCGTGTTGATAATAAAACAACTGAAAATAATATAGAAGAACTTCAAAAGAAATATCCTGATTTTGATTTAATGCATTTCGTTAATGGTGTGGAAGGTGCGTTTACTATGATTGTTGAATCATTTGCGCAAGGAGATATAGAAACTTTAGAAAGCCTATTAGCCGAAGATGTTTTTGCGGCGTTTAAACATGTAATTGATGGACGCGTTGAAGTAGGCGAGACAGTTGAAACTGAAATTAAAGCTATTGAAAAAATGGATATTACGGAGGCACAATTAAAAAACAATATGCTGTTTATGACCGTGCGTATATCGGCGCGTGAAACATGCGTTATTCGTGATAAATCAGGTGAAATATTATCTGGTAATCCAGAGGATACAACTAAGATGGTTGATGTCTGGGTGTTTGGGCGTGATATGGAATCAGACGGCCCAGAATGGTATTTATTTGAAACACGTGATGATGAAATTGAAGATCATAAAACACCAATCCCTGAAGGGGGTAAAGTTAAGAAGAGCGCTCCTAAGAAAACAAAAATCAAAAAAAATGATGATTAAAAATTATTATACCGTTCTACTTTCTTGCCTGTTAGTGTCGGCGTGTACGCCCGCTTCAAAAACTAATATTCCTGATGTGCCAGCTAATATTAGTTCAACAATCGAAGAAGATAAAACATTGAATATTAAACCTGTGTTTTTTTCAGACCTGCCTAATTGGGGGAATGATAGCTTTAAAAACTTTAATGTGGCCTTCACAAGAAGCTGTAATCGTATTTTAAAAAATACCCCAAGTAAAAATTTTGGTAGAGAAGCGTCTTTTGGTCAGATGCAGGAATGGCAAATTGCTTGTCGTAAATATAAGAATATAAATGCTACTGATGCTGTTGCCTTACGTAGTTTTTTTGAAACGACATTCGTTCCCTATGAAGTGAGCGCCGGCAATGACGCACAAGGATTGTTTACAGGATATTATGAGGCGTCCCTTAAAGGGTCACGTACACGTCAAGGCGTATATCAAATTCCACTGCGTGCGCGCCCTGATGATTTGGTGATGGTGCAACTGGGTAATTTTAGAGATGAGCTAAAAGGTCAACGTATTGCAGGACGCATCATAGGCGGCAATTTAAAACCCTACGAAAGCCACGAAGAGATTGTAAAAGGTGGCTTGCCGCCTGCGCAAGACAATACCCTTGTTTGGGTTGATAATGCGGTGGATGCGTTTTTCTTACAAATCCAAGGCTCAGGCATTGTAGATTTAGAGGATGGCACAACGATGCGTGTTGGGTATGCGGGACAAAATGGTCACCCCTACTATGCGATAGGACGGGAGCTGATTAGCCGCGGTGCTTTAACCAAAGAAAATGTCTCCATGCAATCAATACGCGCATGGCTGGCGCGAAACCCGGATCAAGCACAAGAAATCATGTTTACGAATAAATCTTACGTGTTCTTTCGTGAAATAACGGGAGCAGGCCCAATTGGCGGTGAAGGCCTTGCCTTAACGCCTATGCGCTCGTTGGCGATTGATCGCTCGATTATCCCTTATGGCATGCCTGTTTGGGTTGATATTAATCACCCTGAAATTGATAATAAATTAATGGTGACGCAGGATACGGGCGGCGCTATTCGTGGGCCTGTACGTGGTGATTTTTTCTGGGGTCATGGTGATTATGCGCAAGGCCAAGCAGGTGAAATGAAGGCACAAGGACGCTATTGGTTCTTAATGCCTAAAACGATTTAGTAGCGAATGTTATAAATTAGTTTCTTCGTACGCGTTAAAACCAGATGAGAACGCGTCCACTTGGGTGTCGTTACCGGCGGCGGTCGCAATATTATTTAGATTTTCTGGTGAAAATTCATCTTCACGTGCTAGTTCATAAATTTCATCAAACGTTATCTCACGCTCTATCGTATTATTTTGCGATACAACTGTTTGGGAAGCTTTAATAATTTTATTATGCTCTTTTGATACACCAAAATAAATGGGTACGGCGATAAATGATAATAAAATTGATGCCATACAAAATTTGATAAATTTGTTCATAATTTTTCCGTTTCTACTAAATTTAAGTCATGTTGACTTAAAAAAATCTTTCTGTCATATTTTTATTCTATTATTATAACTTAAAAAGAAAAGGAATACAAAAATGGCTCATCCATCTTTCCAACTTAAAAAAGCAAAAAATGACAAATATTACTTCACATTGACTGCCAAGAACGGCCAAGTGATTGCGCAATCTGAGATGTACAATTCTAAAAGTGCAGCTGAAAACGGTATCGCGTCTGTTAAAACAAACGCACCCGCAGCTGATATAGACGACCAATCAGACGCTGCATAGATTTTATTTTGATTATAATATAATTTAAACCGCCGATTTTTTGGCGGTTTTTATCTTAGTAAAGGTTATATATGCAATATCGTTCAGATATAGATGGATTAAGAGCTTTAGCGGTTTTAATGGTGGTGGTTTATCACTTTAAAAACAATATTGGCTTTAATGGATTTATGGGGGTCGATATTTTTTTTGTTATTTCAGGGTTTTTAATTACAAAAATTATTTATCATGAAATAACCAATAATGTATTTTCTTTGCAGAAATTTTATGAACGGCGTGTACGTAGAATATTTCCTACTTTATTTGCTGTCATCTTTGTCACAACGCTCGTGGCCTTTGCTTTATTCTTGCCAGAAGAGCTGCTGGCTTTTTCTAAAAGCGCGATTACAGGACTTTTCTTCGCCTCTAATATTCTATTTTATACAGAAGCGGGTTATTTTGATGCAAGCGCAGATCTTAAGCCATTATTGCATACGTGGTCTTTAGCGGTTGAAGAACAATTTTATATTATATTCCCATTATTATTGTTGGTCATACTCAAATATCTGAAGACACACTTGAAACTGATTATAATAGGATCATTTTTTCTATCCTTTATTATAGCGTTTTATAGTGAGCGTGGCGGATTAGAGAGTTTAGCGTTCTTTATGTTACCCATGCGCGTATGGGAGTTTCTTGCGGGGGCTATGATTGCCTTAAATATAGTACATTTTAAGAATTTATCGAATATGACCTTGCAGGCATTGTCCTTCATTGGTTTAGGTTTAATAATTATGGGCGTGTCAATCGACCTTAAAGACGGTATTGTTTTTTCTCTTTCTGTATTGCCCGTTGTATTAGGTACTGCATTGTTAATTTATGCAGGCCAATTTTCATCATCATTATTAATTAATAAAATGTTGGGTGCTCGTTATCTTACATTTTTCGGAAAAATTTCATATTCTTTGTATCTATGGCATTGGCCTATCTATGTATTTGCAATGTATTACACGTTGAATGATCTATCAAAGATAGACAGAGGTGTTTTGATATTGATATCTGTTTTTATCGCTTATCTTTCATGGCGTTTCATAGAGCAACCTTTTAGACGAAAAGAGTGTAAAATATTTAGCGTAAAAATTTTAAGCTTAGGTTTGTCTATTGCCACCATTGTTTTAGTTATAAGTTGTTATGTTGTTTCTAAAGCAGGGAAAACTTTTTTGCACTCTGCTGAAACTATAAGAATAACAGACACCAAACTAGGCGTTGATTTTCCTTCTGTTCAGGTGTTGAGTAACAAATATAGTAAAGGTATTTCAAATTTGTTATTGGGCACATCGTCTTCGGTAGATGACGCTTCTGTGCTTTTGCTTGGCGATTCTCATGCGCGTACCCTGTCTTTTGCCGTTGATAAACAAGCTAAAAAGTATGGCAAGACTGCGTTAGCATTTCACAATGGATGTTTTCTTCAAAAAGAATTTGCGGCTCAAAGTAAATCTTTAGAAGAATGTGGCAATCTAACAGAGGAACAGCTGAATTATATTGAGGAAAACAAAAATATTGATACGGTTATTATTGCGTTGAGATGGGCTAATAAAACTGAAAATTTTATTATAAATCATAACATTCCAAAAAAAGATTATTTGAATTTTCGTCGGGAATCTCTTGTAAGTTTTATTAACGCCCTCGAAGAAAAAAATATTGATACGGTTATTGTGGCGCAAGTGCCCCTTTTAGATTTGAAAGTAGACAATTTCCCTTCTATCTATGCCCGAATGTTACAAAGAAATGATGAGGGGTTGAAGAATTTGAATCCAACAGTAAAAGGATATTACAATCATCAAAAAAATATACTTCCTATTTGGGAATATATTCAAGAGAACACGACCGCCAAAATTTTGTGGCCTCATAAAATATTATGTGGTGAGACGATCTGTGCAATAGGGGATGGAAGTAACTTATATTATTGGGATGATGATCATCTATCTGAATATGGCGCAGACTTCGTATCACCTATTTTTGAAGATGTCTTCATGAAGGGTGCGCGCCCTTAGAAATGTCGTATAATAGATATGAGTAAAAATAAATGGTGGAGCCTAGCGGTCTCGAACCGCTGACCTCTTCACTGCCAGCGAAGCGCTCTACCAGCTGAGCTAAGGCCCCTTATATGCACTATTTTTTAGCGCATGAACCGCATTTGCGGTCATCCCACGGTCTGGCAACCGCGAATTTAAGTATCTTCTTTTTCGTCATCGTCAGATGTCTTGGTAACGCCAATATCATCATCACCGCCCAAATCAACATCATTGTCAGGCGAGTCATTAGCATCAACAGCATCGACATCAATATCAAGATCATCACCACCAGCCAAATCGGCGTCGCCCTCTTTCTTCGTTTCTTCAAACGGAAGTGGTTGTTTTGATTTCAAAACAGGCTCTGGTTCCCAACTCTCACCGCAATCGGGTGTGATGCATTCAACAGGGCTATCTTTGCCCAAATCATAAAAACGTGTGCCGCAATTTGGGCATGTCCGTTTTGTTCCCCATTCAGCCTTCACCATGTGTGGCTTAACCTTTCAAAAAAGTTTCGACTAATCCATAGATTCGTCACAATCAGGCCGCCATTAACGCAGCAAGAGGCATCTGTCAAAAACTGTCTTTAATTATGATCATTTTTCTTATCATTTGTTATTAATTAATTGCCCTATCATGATTGACTTAACACCCAAGAAACAGCAAAGCAATCGCATGACGCAAGCATCATTATTTAAGCCTATCGGCCCATTAAACGGCAAAATTCGCGTGCCGGGCGATAAGTCTATCTCGCACCGCGCGATCATGTTTGCATCCTTGGCTATCGGGACAAGCAAAATCAGCGGCCTATTAGAGGGCGAAGATGTGATGGCGAGCGCCGATGCTATGCGCTCTATGGGTGCGCATATAACATGCGATGATGGAATATGGCGCGTGACGGGCGTTGGCGTCGGCGGGTTAATGCAGCCCAAAGCTGCGCTTGATATGGGCAATAGCGGCACTTCAACGCGGCTTTTGATGGGGTTAGTCGCTAGCCATGCCATAGAGGCAACATTTATCGGAGACGCATCGCTTTCTTCGCGGCCAATGGCGCGCGTCACCAATCCGCTTGCGATGTGCGGGGCGACATTTAACACAAGCCCGGGCGGCACTTTGCCGGCCATGGTGCGCGGCATAGTCCCCGCTTTGCCGATCACCTATGAGCTTCCCATAGCATCGGCGCAGGTGAAAAGCGCAGTGCTTCTTGCAGGATTAAACACCGCTGGCGTCACTACGGTGATAGAGCCAACGCCAACGCGCGATCATAGCGAGAGGATGCTCAAAGGCTTTGGCGCTGATTTGAGCGTTGCGACCCGCAAAGATGGCGCAAAGGTGATTAAATTGCGCGGTGAAACAGAATTACAGCCGCAAAATATCACGGTTCCTGGCGATCCTTCCTCCGCCGCCTTTCCAGTGGTTGCCGCGCTGATTACCGAAGATAGCGATATTATTGTCGAAAATGTTGGTATGAACCCCACCCGCACGGGCCTATTTACCATGCTCAAACAAATGGGCGGTGATTTGGAATTTTTGAACGAGCGCAGCGTTGGCGGTGAAGATGTGGCCGACATCCATGTACGGCACAGCGCCTTAAAAGCTATTACTGTTCCTGCTGATGTCGCGCCCAGCATGATAGATGAATTTCCAATATTTTTCGTCGCTGCCGCTATGGCGCAGGGCGTAACGCGCACCAGCGGCCTAGATGAATTGCGCGTCAAAGAAAGCGATAGACTATCGCTAATGGCAGAGGGCCTGAAATCATTAGGCGTGGAATTAAAAGAAACGCCCGATGGTTTGATAATTACGGGCAGCTCTGGTGCTATGTTAAGTGGTAGCAATGCAACGATTAAAACCGCGCTCGACCACCGCATTGCGATGAGCTTTGCTATTGCAGGGCAGGTGACCAATGGCGGTGTTCATATCGATGATATGGCGCCCGTGCGCACCAGTTTCCCGGCATTTGAGGATATGTTAAAAGAGCTGCAATCATGAGCGATTATATATCCTCTTTTACGGCCGATATAATCGGTTTTATCGGTATGTTTTGTATCGTTGCGGCCTATGCTTACAGCAATCTCACCAAAGAAATGAATTTGCTGATGTTCAATGCCATTAATCTTATCGGCGCGATCTTGTTGATGGTTTCGCTCACGGTGAATTTTAACCTGCCATCGATGGTGCTAGAAATTATCTGGATGAGCATTGCTATTTTTGGAATAATAAAAGCATTATTAGAAGGCAGAAAAGCAGCGGATGTTGAAACATCATGATTATCGCGATTGATGGGCCAACGGCATCGGGCAAAGGCACGATAGCCAAGAAAGTGGCGGCGCATTTTAATCTACCGCTGCTCGATACGGGGTTGCTCTACCGTGCTGTAGGCAAGACATTACTGGGTAATGGCGGCGATGCCGATAATGCGGGTGATGCGCTTGCGGCTTGCGGTTTTGAGGATGCGCTGCTTGGCGATGATCGTTTGCGCGATGAGGATATTGGCTCGCTCGCAAGCCGTGTGTCGGTGCATGCCGCTGTTCGTAAGGCACTTTTTGAGCGGCAGCGCAATTTTGCCTATCAAGAGGGCGGAGCGGTGCTGGATGGGCGCGATATTGGCACAGTGATTGCCCCTGATGCGGATGCGAAGCTGTTCGTTACGGCATCACCAAAGGTTCGCGCCATGCGCCGCCACAAAGAAATGATCGCGCGCGGCCGCAATGTGAGCGAGCAACAGATGCTCGATGATATTAGAGCGCGCGATGCACGCGATAGTGGCCGCGCTACCGCACCGCTAAAGCCCGCGCAAGATGCGCACTTGCTAGATACGACAAATCTCGCTATAGGCGACGCCGTTCACCAAGCAATTGCTCTGATACAGAAAAAGCTGCAAAACCAGACATAAAGACTCTGGACCATTTCAAGCAGATAGAAAGCGCGGTTAAGGCCCTTATTCGCTGGGTCGGTCTTATGCTTTCTCAATGCTAATTTTTTGCAAATAATCTCTATTATCAAAGGTTTGGAGGATGTTTTGGTGTGCATGAGGCTGCCAAAACTTATTGATACTGACCGTCCAAACCAACCGACCAAGAAGCGAATGTGAAGGAATTATATCTATGGCAACATCGCCAAACCCAACCCGTGACGATTTTTCAGCATTATTAGACGAATCGCTCGGCGGTGCAGATGCAGGCTTCGAAGGCCGCGTTGTAAAAGGCACTATCACTCTTATTGAAAATGACCATGCCGTTATTGACGTTGGTCTAAAAGCAGAGGGCCGCGTGCCTTTACGCGAATTTGCATCACCAGGTCAAAAAGCTGATTTGAACGTTGGTGACGAAGTAGAAGTTTATGTTGATCGCGTTGAAAATGTGAATGGCGAGGCCATGCTATCGCGCGATCGTGCGCGCCGCGAAGCGGCTTGGGATACGCTGGAAGGCGAATTTGAAGCTGGTAATCGCGTTGATGGTACAATCTTTGGCCGTGTTAAAGGCGGCTTTACGGTTGACCTTGGCGGTGCCGTAGCATTTTTGCCAGGCAGCCAAGTCGATGTGCGCCCTGTGCGCGACGTTGGCCCATTGATGGATATTGTCCAGCCGTTCCAAATCCTCAAAATGGATCGTAGACGCGGCAATATTGTTGTATCGCGCCGCGCTATCTTAGAGGAAACCCGCGCCGAACAACGCAGCGGCCTGATCGATTCATTGGCTGAAGAACAAATCATCGAAGGCGTTGTCAAAAATATCACCGATTATGGCGCCTTTGTCGATCTTGGTGGTATCGATGGTTTGCTCCATGTTACCGACATTAGCTATAAGCGCATTACCCACCCATCTGAAATCATCAATATTGGTGATACGGTGAAGGTTCAAATCGTCCGGATAAACCGTGATACTCAGCGCATCAGCCTTGGCATGAAACAGCTTGAAAGCGATCCATGGGAAGATGCAGTCGCGAAATATCCTATTGGTGCGCGTCTATCGGGTGCTGTAACAAACATCACCGAATATGGTGCATTTATCGAATTAGAGCCTGGTATCGAGGGCTTGGTGCACGTTTCTGAAATGAGCTGGACTAAGAAAAATGTTCACCCAGGTAAGATTGTATCGACCAGCCAAGAAGTGGATGTATTGGTTCTTGACGTCGATCTTGATAAGCGCCGCATATCATTAGGTTTGAAACAAGCACAATCTAATCCATGGGAAGCATTTGCAGAGAAATTCCCTGTTGGTGCCACCGTCGAAGGCGAAGTTAAAAACGCAACCGAATTTGGTTTGTTTGTTGGCTTAGAAGATGATGTAGATGGTATGGTTCATATGTCAGACATTGCTTGGGGCATTAGCGGCGAAGATGCATTGCATTTGCACCGCAAAGGCGAGCAAGTGAAAGCTATCGTTCTTGATATTGATGTTGAGAAAGAACGAATCAGCCTTGGTATCAAGCAACTCGAAAAAGGTGCGCCAGCGGCGGCTCCTTCGGCAAGCGGTTTGAAAAAAGGTGCTACAGCGACTGTGATTGTTCTCGAAGTCCGCGAAGGCGGCCTAGAAGTGCAAGCAGGCGATGATGGTGCAACAGGCTTTATCAAACGTACTGACCTAGGCCGTGATCGGGATGAACAACGTCCTGATCGTTTCCAAGTAGGGCAAAAATTCGATGCGATGGTTGCTGGTTTTGACCGCTCTAAGAAACCTAATTTCTCTATTAAGGCACTTCAATTGGCTGAAGAAAAGCAGGCCGTTGAGCAATATGGTTCATCTGATTCTGGTGCAAGCTTGGGTGATATACTTGGCGAGGCCTTAAAAGGAAAAGATGATTAAATAATATTTTAATCATATAATATAAATATTAATAAAGCCCGTCATTTTTGATGGGCTTTATTAGTTTATAGCTAATGGCGATGCACTACTCTGGGTTAAATTAGAGGCCTGTGCTTAACTAGATAAAAATAACCAGAAATTATGTTCACTACATTTGAATTGCATTTTGCTTAATTTTCTTTATTATTATGAAATGACAATTTATAGTCTTAGGCAAAATGGTCCGCTTACCTCTCACCATTGATATATAAAGGTAATTACTATGATCCGTTCCGAGCTTTTGAAAAAATTAGAAAATGAGAACCCTGATTTAAAAGCTGAAGAAGTAGAAAAAATCGTTGATACTTTCTTCAATCAAATCATCGAACGTTTAGCAAGCGGTGGCCGTGTTGAGCTTCGTGGTTTCGGGGCCTTCTCAACACGCGAACGCGCGCCAAGAAAAGGACGCAACCCGCGTACTGGTGAATCTGTTGATGTCCCAGCAAAACGCGCTCCTTATTTTAAGCCAGGCAAAGAAGTCCGCCAGCGTTTGAATAAATAGCTCATAAAAAGATTAGCTCATCTTTTTGATGGATAGTAAAAGCATTGCATCTGTTGCAGTGGTTTTTATGCTATTTCTGCCCATCAGATTAAAATAATTTCACAATTTATCAAAAAAATTGATATTTTTTCACCAAGTGACTTGACCTAGGCCGCGCAATGCTGTTTGCGCATTTGGGCATGCTGTTTTGCGGACGTGGCGAAATGGTAGACGCAGCAGACTTAAAATCTGCTATCCATATGGGTGTGCCGGTTCGAGTCCGGCCGTCCGCACCAGCATGCACGCTAATTTACCTGATAATTATTATTGCCAAACCATGCTCATAGAGAGATGAGGATTGACTGTAAGCTCTGCTTATTCCGATAAAATTTGCAACAGGTGATGCGAGGCACTATCATAGCAATCATGCGCTTTATATTGTGCCTTTTTCTATTCGTGGCGGCTTGTAGCCGCGATACGCAAAGCGTCGTTTCACAATCCGTTGATAGCAATCAGATTATCCGCCTTTCCGATAGTGAAGCCACTGGGCTAGATCCGCAAATAGTCTCCGACCTGTCATCGCTGCGTATTGCTATGGATCAATTTGAAGGACTGGTACGGTTTGATGCTAGAGGACAGCCCACCTCTGGTCTGGCGCAATCATGGCGCGTTTCAAAGGACGGTCTGACATGGCGGTTTTTATTGCGCGATGCTCTGAAATTTTCTGATAATGTATCGATAGATGCGTCACATTTTACCCGAGGTTTTACACGGCTTAAAGATCCCAAAACAGCATCGCCGCATCTTGCTCTGTTTGATATAATTCAATCGATAGAAAATAATGGCGCAGATATAGTTATCGTGACGCTTAAATCCCCTTTTCCGCAACTGCTTGAATTGCTTGCACACCCAGCAATGGCCGCGCTACCTTTGCATATTATGGACAGCGACTGGACGGCGATGCGTCCGATGATTGTATCGGGGCCTTATCATCTGTCTGATTGGCAGTTGGGCAATCAAATGACTTTGGAAGTAAATGCAGCTTGGCATGGGCAGCATAGCAAGATTGAAAAAATAATATGGAAGCCGATGAGCGATAAATTAGCCGCTATGCGCACCTTTTTATCGGGCGCGGCTGATACGACCAGCGATGTTCCGGTTAATCGATTGCAAAGCTTGCGCAAGGATGCTGCTGTATCGTTAAAATTAGGGGATTATTTGGGCACTTATTATTATGCCTTTAATGTTCGCAAGCCGCCCTTTGATGATGCGCGCGTGCGCAGGGCACTGACAATGTCTATCGACCGTGATTGGATTGCGGATGTTCTGATACAATCTGATAATAGCCCTGCATTTGGGCTGCTTCCAAAACAATTTACTGGCGGTAAAGCTTATAGGCCTAAATGGTCAGATTGGACAAAGGCAAGACGGCAAATACGCGCGCGTCAATTGCTCAAAGATGCGGGATATAGCGATGATAATCCTCTAACTTTTGAAATAGGATTTAACAGCAGCAATGAACATCGCAGAGTATCAGTAGCTATGGCCAGCATGTGGCGCGAAATTGGCGTAAATATATCTTTGCACAATAGCGAGGCCAGCCTACATTTTGCGAACCTACGTCGGCATGATTTCGCACTCGCGCGCGCGGGGTGGATTGCCGATATAGCCGCGCCAGAAAATTTTCTCTATGTCCACACCAAAGCGGCGGGGGCATCAAATTATTCGGGCTTTGATGATCCGCATTACCAAGCTCTATTAAACGTTGCGACCCAAGAGAGCGATGTAATATTAAGAATGCAAAAAATGCAGGCTGCAGAAAAATATTTGATGGAGCAAGCCCCCCTCATTCCAATTTACCATTATGTGTCGCGGGCCTTAGTCTCACCGCGCTTAAATGGCTGGCGTGATAATATATCTAATATTCATCCGAGCATAACTCTGATAGAGGATAAGCTATGAGAGTCTCTTATCTATTCTGCCTTATGATTTTTTTGGCATTCACCGCATGCGGTGATGCGATTGATAATGATAAAATAAGAGCCGATGTGGTGAGCGATAATGTCGATGGATTTGACGTTGGCAGGTTGCCGCTTACTCTATCATCGGCCGAGTTACGAACGGCAACAGCGCAAGGTTTAGTAAAATTTGACGAACGGGGTAATATTGTTCCAGCTCTGGCTGCTCGTTGGATTGTTACCGATGATGGACTCAGCTATATTTTCCGCATTGAAAAAACGTGGTGGAAGAATGGCGAAGCCGTTACAGCAGAAACGGTTGCAAAAATCTTGCGCCGAAAAATACGCAGTCTGCGCAACACCACATTTTTGGATGAGATGGATTCTATCGAAGAAGTAGTGGCTATGACAGGCCGCATAATAGAGATACGGCTTGTCGCACCGCGACCCAATTTGCTCGAATTATTAGCGCAACCTGAACTCGGGTTAGTCAATGATGGTTTTGGCAGCGGGCCGATGCAAGCAGTACAACAATTAAATCTGATGCGTTTGCGCGATGTTCTCTATGACGAAGATGGGCAGATTGAAACGAGTGAAAATTGGGTGACATTGCACAATAGCAGGACACCCAATGCTTTGGCGCGTTACATTGCTGGTGAGACCGATTTAATCCTAGGCGGCCGTTTTTTAGATTTACCTTATTTTGCAGCCTCTGGTATTGATAAAGAATTGCTATCATATGATCCTGTTCCAGGACTGTTTGGGTTTTTATTTGTCGAAGATAGCGATTATCTGGCATCGTCTGAAATTCGCGATGCCATAGCAATGGCTATTGATAGGCCGCGTATTTTAATAGATTTTCGCAGCGATTGGCGAGAGGTTTTAACCATAGTCCCAGAGGGGTTGCAAAACCGCAAAACTGTCGCACGGCCTATATGGACAGGCCTGCGGATTGATGCGCGGATTAATTTGGCAAAAACATTGATTTCAAATTGGCGAGCCACTTCTGGCGATTTACGCGATTTACGCATTGCCCTGCCCAATGGCCCTGGTGCAGATATAATTTTTGCGCGATTAGAGAGCGATTTAGCCAAAATAGCGATAAACGCAAAACGTGTTGCTATGAATGATGATACAGATTTGAGATTGATTGATCACATTGCTCCTTTGTCCAGCCCGCTTTGGTATTTGTCACAATTATCCTGCAAGAAAACAGTGGTATGCGATGAAGCGGCCGATGATATTGTTAGCTCTGCTCGCTTAATTGGGAATTTAGAAGAGCGAAAAAATCTATTAGCAGCAGCGGAGAGGCGCATACAAGAAAATCGCAATTTCATCCCTATTGCTTACCCCACTTTATGGATGATCGCACGGCCCAGATTATTAGGATTTTCGACCAATCCGCGCGGCCTCCATCCCTTGCAATCGCTGGGCAAAGAACCAATATAGCTTTTGAAAGGGGTTTTATGCCATTATCGCAAGATCAAATTGACGCGCTAAACCAGCAAATGACAAGCATGATCGATATGCGCAATAATCCCCAATCGGTGCGTGCGCGTGTAGAGGTGATGGAAAAATTATTGGAACGCAGTTTTACCGTTCCTGGCACCAAAATTCCCATCGGCATGGACAGTGTAATCGGCCTAATTCCTGTTGTTGGCGATATAGCGACGGCAGCCATGGGCATGTATATCCTCTGGGAAGCGCGCAATCTAGGCTTATCGAAATTTCAGCTAGCGCGAATGACGGTCAATGTAGGCGTTGATACTGTGCTGGGCGCGATTCCCTTGGTTGGCGATGCTTTCGACTTTATCTGGCGATCTAATAGCCGTAACTTGCGGATTATTCGTAAACATCTGGATAAATATCATCCCTCGGCCCGTATCATCGAAGGTTGAGGATTAGCTCTAACTGCCTCGCCAGATTTTAATGACATTTGTATCGCGCTCACCGCGCACAAAATTAGGGCATCGGCGCGGCATAAAATCTTTGCCCAAACAAAGATATACCTCTTGTAACCAACCGCGTGAGTTGGCCTTCACTTTGAGGGCTGATGCGGGCAGGTCATCATTTTCATTGGCAAAGGCTCGCCGCAATCCCGCTGCAGTAATAGCCTCGCCGCGCTTATATTGGCGCGATAGCCGATCCATATCAGGAAAAATAATAGCATTGAACATGAGCCGTGCAATATCAAAATAGGTATCGGGGCGGCGCGTCATGCACGTACCATGCTTGGCCCATTCGTGCTGCAAAAGCTGAACCGATGGCGTCATACAGATATTTTTGCGAATGAGCGCGCGCGGCAGCACCGCCGCTTTTCGGCACCATCTTGGATAATTCGGGCCTTTGCTCTCTGGCCATAATCCGTGTAATATGAAACCAAAATCGCCAATTTTGCTATTGCATTGCAGCATATTTTGAGCGCGCGCTCCGCGCGATTTACAAAATTCACGACTCCAGCTCAGCGCCATAATATAGCCATTAATCGCTGTTTTGCGAATAGCATTAGCATTGGGTGGTTGCTCTATTTTTGGACGCGCTAGTGATATGTTTTGCGGCACATTGCATTGCCAGCTTTGGGCCTTTGCGGGGGAGATGAGCAATGCCGATAATAATAGGGCGCAAAAGCAATTATATCTGGTCAAAATCAAGTCCTATATCGGCGGCTGGGGCGCTTTGCGTGAGGCGGCCAACGGAGACATAATCAACGCCAGTGTTGGCTTTGGCATGGATGGTATCAAGATTTATCCCACCCGATGCTTCGGATTTGGCGCGCCCTGCAATGAGGGCAACAGCTTCGCGCAATGCGTCAACCCCCATATTATCCAGCAATATATGCGTAGCACCAGCGAAGATTGCAGCCTCAATCTGATCGAGCCTATCAACCTCGACAATGATATTTTTAATGCCCGCACGCACCGCGCGGCGCACCGCTTCACCGATACTGCCAGCCACAGCAATATGATTATCCTTTATCATCGCCGCATCATAAAGGCCCATGCGGTGGTTCGCACCGCCGCCCATGCGCACCGCATATTTTTCTATCGCCCGAAGCCCCGGAATGGTTTTGCGCGTGTCGAGTAATGTCGCACCTGTCCCTTTTATCTTGGCAACATAGTGCGCGGTCATGGTGGCGATACCCGACAGATGCTGCACCGTATTGAGCGCGGCCCGTTCCGCCGTCAGCAACGCACGAGCATTGCCCTTTATACGCATGATGTCGCTGCCCGCAAACACGTGCTTACCTTCATCGACAAGGATGTCAATGCGCGCATCGGGGTCAAGAATTTCGAAAAAAGCCTGTGCAATGGGAAGCCCGCACATCACCGCATCATTGCGGCTGTCCATCACGCCGCTGAAAATGGCATCGGCGGGGATAATGCTGTGCGAGGTGACATCGCGGCCCAAAGGCGCGCCGTTTTGCTTTTGCGGGTCGCCCTCTAATGGCCCATCCATATCTTCGGATAGGGTAGCGCGCACAAAGGCTTCTAAATCAAATTTATCGATGTGAAATGTCATTATTTTGATTTTATTATATTACTTTGTAAAAATTCACCTATACCTAAAGCAAAAAACATATCGAACCATATCCCTATTATGGTTGTTAATAACGCCCAAAGGATACTAAACATAGAACCAATCAAAAAATATTCTGCATTAATTTTCTTATCTAACTCTTTAAATCTGGCTATTGTCTTTAGTGCGATAATAGCGACCAAGACTTCCCAACTTTGAACCATTAAACCTATACCAATAATCAATCTCTCTAAGCCACCTATATATCTACCAAGTTTTTGATCATCATTTTCCGCTTTATCCTCTGAGAGTTGAATTATAGAGAATAGCCTTCTACATGCATAATTACCAATGATAGTCAGAGAAAGTATTACTGAGCTTAGATATATTGAGACATAAATTCCGTAACATGACATTTTATTTCCAATTTTGATCTATATAATTAAGCGAGTTAAATATGGCTCTCCAGTAAAATATGTATTGTTTGAATTCGCCAGCATCTCGAACTTTATATACATTATTTTCTCTAATACTATTAAATTTGGCGATTTGTTGTGTTGTTTTTCCATTCAATAAGTCTGTAATGTATGACCTCTGCTTGATTGTCCAGCGTCGCTCTATTGCTGTAATGGCTACTCCAATAGCATCTAAGTTTAATTGCATAATCTTGTCAGAGATTATTGAAAAATGATAATAAGTTAGGTCATGCTTCTTGTTCAAAATACTTCGATTTTCTGCTAACCCTTCACCCATCATATTCCAAGCTTTTAAGGGATTTATTTCAGTTCTAAGCTTAACTATGCCTATCGAAAATCTACAATCTAAATTAAACTTAAGAAGTTCTAGTCTGATGTCTCTTGCGATTTTTGCAGCGGCCTCAAGTGTATTAACGATTCCTTGGAACTCATCACCTAATGTTATAGTTAGAGGTGACAATAGCTGTTCTTGATATTTTTCATTATGAATATCAACAACCTGATTAAATTGTAGATGAATCGCCATTTTATCGTTTGACGCTTCGCTTGAGATTATATCTCCCATAAGTACCGCTGCGATTTGATCAGAAACTTTCAATTCTTTATCCTACTTTTATCACTCATCTAAAACCACCCTAAAGAGGGGGGTAATGTAAAGCAACCCAATTTTGGGGGTTAGCCGCCATGCGCCAAATCTTTGGAGCCAAGGTCAGTGCCGCCGCTATTGCCCGCGCTCATATCGAGCATGCGATCAAGCGCGACTTTGGCCGCAAGGCGCACATCTTCGTCCATTTCAATTTGCGGTGATAAATCGCGCAAAGAAACATATAATTTCTCTAGCGTATTGAGCGCCATATAGGGGCAGATATTGCACGCACAATTACCATCTGCGCCCGGCGCGCCGATGAATATCTTTTCGGGAACGGCCTTTTCCATCTGATGAATGATATGCGGTTCGGTGGCGATAATCAGGGTTTGCGCAGGACTTTCCTTGGCAAATTTCAATATCGCGCTGGTGCTGCCCACCATATTGGCATGATCGATAATATGCGGCGGACATTCGGGATGCGCCGCAATGGGCGCATCGGGGTTTTGCGCTTTGAGCTTGAGCAGCTCGGTTTCGCTAAAGGCTTCATGCACGATGCACACGCCCGGCCATAGCAGCATTTCGCGACCAAATTTGCGGCTCATATATCCACCCAAATGACGATCAGGGCCAAAGATGATTTTCTGTTCGGGCGGGATTTGCGCGATGATAGTTTCCGCGCTGGATGAGGTGACAATAATGTCAGACAAGGCCTTCACCTCGGCGCTACAATTAATATATGTCAACGCGATATGATCGGGGTGTTTTGCGCGAAAGGCCTTAAATTTATCGGGTGGGCAGCTATCTTCTAGGCTGCAACCCGCCTTCATATCGGGCAAAATGACGGTTTTTTGCGGTGATAATATTTTCGCGGTTTCGGCCATGAAACGCACCCCGCAAAAGGCTATGACATCGGCATCGGTGTCAGCAGCTTTGCGCGATAATTCGAGCGAATCACCGACAAAATCAGACAGATCTTGAATATCGGGTGTTTGGTAATAATGACCCAATATCACAGCATTGCGTTCTTGCTTGAGGCGTTTGATTTCGTCGATTAACTCTTGGCCAATTGGGAGGGCATTGTGAGGGCTAGCGGGTGCGTTCATTATTATATCGTCCTTTGAAATATTATCTGCTTATGGCAGATACAACCCGCGCTTTGCAATGCTCGGGGCGCAAATTCTATGCAAGCGACCATATCTCATTCGCCTCGCTTACGCGCTTTTGTGTTTCTAAATCCACCAAATGCGCCAATACAGATCGCCCTGCTGCGCCCTTTAGGCGGGGATCAAGCCCTTTATACATTTGCGCGACCATAGCGGGAATATCGGATGGGGCAGCCTCTAAGATTTTAAGTATCTGCCGCTCGCGTGATTTTCTATGCCCGATCATACCGCGCACCAATTGACGGGGCTTTGTAACGGCGGGGCCGTGCGCTGGATAATAGATTTTATCATCGCGTTCATAGAGTTTTTGCAGGCTGTGCATATAATCGCTCATATTACCATCGGGCGGGGACACCACCGATGTTGACCATTTCATGACATGATCGCCCGTGAAAACAGCACCGCTTTCTTGCAAAGCATAGCAAATATGATTGCTGGTATGCCCTGGCGTCGCAATAGCCTCTAGCGTCCAGCCATCACCCGATATTGTATCGCCATCGGATAAGATTGTGTCGGGCGTATAATCGGGATCAAAGGCGCTGTCGCTGCGCGGCCCATTGTCGGATAGCATCAGCGGCGCGCATCCAATGATAGGTGCGCCCGTCGCGGCTTTGAGCGGGATAGCGGCGGGGCTATGATCGCGGTGGGTATGGGTACAGATAATCGCTGTAATTCTGGCATCTCCTATGGCGGCCAATATCGCATCGACATGGCCCTCGCCGTGCGCATCTTTATGGGTTTTTTGGCTAAGTGCAGGGTCACCAATGCTCATGCCGCTGCCATTGGGGCCTGGGTCTATGACGGCGATTTCATTTTTATTGCCAACCAACCAAGTTTGGGTGCCTGTATAAGTATAAGGCGATGGATTGGGGGCCAGCACGCGGCGCACTAATGGTTCATGTTGCGCGCACTCGCCAGCGCTAATCGTATCGGGCCATTGATCTGTCATGTCGCCCTTATGGACGAAGCTGCCGCAAAGAAAAAGGGTAAAGAAACTTTGCATTATGGCGGGTTCAATTTGGAATTTAAGCGTTGCTCATAAAATTAGCTTTTAAGCGGGTCAAGATCAGGTGTTTTTTTCTCTGCGTTAATTAAATCACGCAAAATTTCGCGCTGCTCTTCTAACCTCTCTCTAACCTTGTTTTTCTTTTCTGCTGATATTTCTTTATCATATTCTAGAAGGTCTATTTTTGCTTGTATTGAAAAGAATGTAAGAACCAATCCTTCTTTTTTATAAATCTCTATTAATTGTTCATTCTTGCGCTCGCATTTTTCTGGGGCGTAATGGCTGTTACAATCACCTAAATACTCATAATCCTTATTGGTGAATGGCAAGCGCTTAATTTCACCATTTTTATCGATAATATCCTCTTCAAAAAGAATATGAGTAGTATTAACTTCATCATTTAAAGGAGCTATAATAATCGTTCCTTTTTTGCTCTTTCCATTCTCAATGTCCAAATAGCGATTGCCCACCCAATATTTTACACTAGAATCATGATTTGCATGGCTGCTGTGCAGGTAAATATGGACTTGCTTATGCTTTCTTCTATCTTCAGAAACCTCTGGTAATAATTTGTCTATCGCAATTTTTGCGTCCGATATGATAGTATCGATTTTTTCTTGACTAAGTTTATCATCGCTGTTGATAGCGAATTTTATATCGCTGTGCTCAAACTTTAATTCATGTTTATAGTGGTTGGTGTAATATTCTTTTTCGCCATCATCATTTATATGATAATCCAGCTTTTCTATCGTATTTTCTTCTGTGTCTTTATCAGTCTCTAATATTTCAGAGGGCGGTTCTTTGACAGAATTTTCTAGTTCAGCTTCCTGTTTCTCGATTGCATCTTGCTTGATGAGATTACTGACATTAGACTCCAACATAGAATGCTGGTCTTTTTTACCATCCATGTTTATTTCATTCGCCACGCTAATAGTAGTCGCAGTAAGCGGCAATGCAATAGCAGTAACGGTCAATATAGATAATCTGCCAAAGAAAGAACGCGATTTGCTGATTGGGGGCATTTTTAATCTCCTTAGGCGTGTTAAGATTGTTTTGGGGCTGCTCATAGCGGCCAAAAATGTCGAAGCTTCTTTGCAAGCACCGCGCGCTATTGCTTTGCCATAAATATGTTTGGTTTCTTGATCGGCGCCTTTTAAGACGCGCGCATCGCAAGCGGATTCTTGGTCGGTGCGAAATTTGCCCCATGCATACCATGATAAGGGGCTGAACCATGTTAAACATAAAAATATAAAGGCGCCCAAATTTATAATTAAATCATAATTGCGATGATGGGTCATTTCATGCGCAATAGCCATTTCGCGCATTTCGGGAGCAAAAATTTTATTAAAATCCATCGGTACGGCGATATATTTTTTGAATATTCCAAAAGCAAATGGGCCATTTACCCTATCGCTTTGGATCAATGTAACGCCTTCCTGACACCCAATTTCATCAGAATTGTCGCGTAATTCATCGCGAAATGATAGATAACGGCCCATGTGAACAATAAAAATGACCATAGCAACGCTGCCCCAAATCAAAAAACTTACCATCAAGGTGTCGATGCTAAACGCGCTTATATTGCTTATTGATGCTATATCATTCGCATTATCCAACGATATTGCGGATGTAGAATTTACCAGATTACCGCTTTGATGAGATGCGGTAATATTATGAACCGCATCAGATGCGATATTATTTTCTGTCTTTGTGAGCGAAGGCATGAACACTCTTGCGGCGGGAATTATCCATAAATAATAAGCGATGATAGGGCCAAAATATGCCGCCACAGGACGGCGTATTATCAATATTAACAAGATTAGTGCGCTGGCTGCCCAAAATGTATCAATCATCCATTCCATCATGATTTCAAATCCTTTAAGATTTTTTCAATTTCGACAATTTCTTCTGCGCTTAGCTTTTCTTTTTCGGCCAAATGTGCGACCAAGGGCATGAATTTCCCGCCAAACAAACGATCCACAAACCGCTGCGATTCGCTATCTACATAGGCTTTGCGCTCTAACAACGGAGAATATAAAAACCTGCGTCCTTCGCGCTTATTATCAACAGCCTTTTTCGTCACCAATCGGGATAAGAATGTTTTGACGGTGGTGATTGACCATTGTCTGCGTGGTTTGACGCGCTCTGCAATATCTGTTGCAGTTAAGGGTGCTTGCTCCCACAATATTTCCATGATTGCCAGCTCTGCCTCGCTAATTCTCTCGCTCATAATATACTCCGACTACATTTATAGTCATATGGATAATATAACCATCTACATCTGTAAACAATAAAATTAAAATCGTTTTCATATATCTGATTTTGGACTTTATCCGTGTTTCATCGGATGACGTTCATCATATGTCGAAATCCGTTCACCATAAATTCACAGGTGATTATAGTAATAGTGATTTAAAGAATAATTTCTTCACGCTAAAATTTGGGGTTTCATTATGAAAAATACGCTTAACAAAAGCCGCTTTATGGTTATTTCATTACTAGCCTTGGCCGTTGCAATGCCTAATGCTATGGCGCAAGAACAGCCAGTTGAAACTGCACAAACAGCACCAGCATATAAAACGGCATGGGGCGCGCAATCCCCAGATATTAAACCCGATGAGAGCATTAAATATGGTGTACTCTCTAATGGCATGAAATATGCGATTAAGAAAAATGAAACCCCCAAAGGCAATGCGTCTATTCGTATGCATGTTGCTTTGGGATCAATCGCCGAAGCAGAAAAAGAGCGCGGCTTATCGCACTTTTTGGAACATATGGCCTTTAACGGGTCGAAAAATGTCCCCGAAGGCGAGATGATTAAAATATTGGAACGTTTGGGACTGTCCTTTGGTGCAGATACCAATGCTTACACGAGCTTTGATGAAACCGTTTATATGCTTGATTTGCCCAAGACTGACGAAGAAACCGTTGATACAAGCCTTTTTCTTATGCGCGAAACGGCCAGTGAGCTGACGATTTCTGACGAAGGTGTGGATCGTGAGCGCGGCGTTGTTAATAGTGAGCGTCAATTTCGCAACAGTGCAGGTCTGCGTAATATAGAGAGCCAGCTTAAATTTATTGCCCCTGATTCACCATTTGGTCATCGTCTTCCTATCGGTACAGAGCAAGTATTGAAAACGGCGCCAGCAGAATATATGCGCAGTCTATACCGCCGTTATTATCGCCCCGAAAAAACAACATTGGTCATGGTTGGTGACTTTGATGTTGATGCTATGGAAGCTAAAATAAAGAAAAGCTTTGGCGATTGGCAAGGCGTTGGCGAAGCGGGAGCAGATTTGGATTTTGGGACAGTAAACCAAGGGCAATTTAAGGTTGGATCATTTAGTGATCCAGCCGTGAATGAAGATGTTTCTCTTATCATTTTACGCCCTTATGAACCCAAAAATGAGAGCGTTGCAAGTAATAAGGACGATCTATTGGGCGCGCTTGCAACGTCAATTATGGGGCAGCGTTTTCAAAAATTATCCTTGGCTGAAGATGCCAAAATTAATGGAGGAGGCATTTCTATTGAGGCTAATTTATTCAATGCAGTCCTGCAAACAGGATTAACAATGGCCCCAAAAGAGGGTGGCTGGAAAGAAGCTTTGGCCATTGGTGAACAAGAGCTACGCCGAGCTATTCAATTTGGATTTACGAAAGCTGAATTAGATCAACAATTGGCTAATATGGAAACCCGGTTTAAAAACAGCGTTGAGCAAGCAGACACACGAACCAATGCGGCATTGGCCAATCAAATTATTGGAACAATTTATAATAAAGCCATTGTTGCTACTCCGCAAACAGGTTTGGAAGTTTTTAACGCTTTAAAACCAGAGCTAACCGCCGAAGCAGTGACTAGCCATTTTCAGCAAAAATTTAGAGCCCAACCAACGGCTTTATGGATTAGCACAAAAGAACCTATTGAAAATGTTCAAACCGTGGCCTTAACCGCTTTAGGGGAAAGCAGCCGCGTTGCCGTTACCCCGCCCGAACAGTTGGAAACCAAGGCTTTTGCTTATGATGATTTCGGTAGCACGGGTAAAATCGCATCGGATAGCATAATCGATGATTTGGGTATCAGAACCATTACTTTTGCAAATGGTGTGAAGCTTAACATTAAGAAAACCGACTTTGAGGAAGGCCGCGTCCGCTATTCGCTTCGCTATGGAGGTGGTACAGAATCATTACCGCAAGATAAAGGTAGCCTAGGGATATTCCTAAGCAGCATGTCAGCGGTTGGCGGATTAAAAGAACATAGTTTCGAGGAATTGCAACGCATAATGGCGGGTAAATCTGTAAATTTTGGATTGCAGGCTGGGCTTGATAGCTTTGGTTCAACCAGCACAACCACGCCTACTGATTTTGAATTACAGATGAAAACAGCGGCGGCCTATGTGACGGCTGGTGGCTATCGCAGTGAAATTGATACAGCGTGGCAAAATGCCGTGCCATCATTTGCAGCGCAATTGGATGCGCTTCCACAATCTATATTACAATTTGAATTGCCGCGCGTTTTGCACGGCGGAGATAAACGTTATGGTATTGGCAATGCAGAAGAATTGCTCGCTTATAAAGCCAGTGACTTGGACGCTCTATTAACGCCTCTTGGTCAGAGCGCACCGATTGAAATTGGGATTGTGGGTGATATTGATGAACAGGTGGCGATTGATGCTGTTGCTAAGAGCTTTGGTGCTATCGCAAAGCGCGATGCAACATTAAATGCTGACATTACACCGCCAAAGTTAATTTCAACCAAAGATGAAATAACCCTATATCACAAAGGTACAGAAGAGCAGGGCTTCTATGTTTCTTATTGGCCATCAACCGATGGTAAAGATCAGCAATCCGCAGTAAAACGTCAATTAACAGCAACGGTATTTAGCTTGCTGCTTTTGGATGAAGTTCGGGAAAAGCTAGGGGCTACTTATTCACCAAATGCAAACAGCGTGGCATCTACCCGTCATGATGGATATGGCTATTTCTCTGCTTCTGTCATAGCGGCACCCGATAAAATGTCTGAAATCAGCAATGCCATTAAAGTCATCACGGCGAAAATGATCGATGAGGGTGTCGATGCTGATACGCTTGATAGGGCGCGTAAGCCATTATTAGAAGAATTAGAAAAAGACCAACGGCAAAATGGTGATTGGTTATTTTACGCAGCGCGGGCGCAAGGACAGCCTATGGTCCTTGATCGCAAACGTAATGCTGGAAAATTCATGCTAGCGGTCACGCCCGCTGATATTCAAGCGGTCGCTCAGCAATATCTGACCGAAGCTAATCGTCTGAATGTTCGTATCGTGAGCGATAAGACAAAGACGCAATAATCAAAGGTGAATAAAATAATGGGGCGAGGAAATTCTTCGCCCTTTTTTATGGCTATCATATTTGTCGGAAAAATTTACATTCCAATAAAGTCCAACATATTATTAACTATATAAGTATTTAATAATGATATATCTTTATAATTTGGCACAGGGTGTGCATTATGTAACATGTTCAACAACACCCATTGTTTAACATCTTGTTCAAATACACCCAGAATGAATTTCGGACGGGTCAGTAGCTACTAGTCTCGCGCGACCCGTCCTCATTCACTCCCCAATCAATAATTGTGATTTCTTATTTTACCTCTGAGATATTGCGTGCTTTTATAATTATTCGCAGCTAAATTCTTCATGCTTATGGACTATTGATGCGCCACCCATTATCGGCATATCATGACACAAAGCGATTCCATTCTTATCATTGATTTCGGCTCTCAAGTTACCCAGTTGATTGCGCGGCGCGTGCGCGAAGCGGGCGTTTATTCCGAAATTGCTCCGTTCAATACTGCCGAAGAAGCGTTTCATCGTATCAAACCAACAGGTATCATCTTATCGGGTGGCCCAGCATCGGTGACAGAAGCAGGCTCGCCGCGCGCCCCGCAGGTTATATTTGACAGCGGCCTGCCTATTTTTGGCATTTGCTATGGCCAGCAAGTTATGATGGAGCAATTAGGCGGGAAAGTCTCTATCGGCGATGGCGGAGAATTTGGCCGCGCCGCAATCTCTATCGATAAAAATTGCCGTCTTTTTGATGGATTATGGGATGTTGGTGGCACACAACAAGTATGGATGAGCCATGGCGATAAAGTAACGCAAATGGCCGATGGGTTCGAAGTTGTAGCAACGTCTGCTGGGGCACCTTTCGCTGTGATTGCCGATGAAGCGCGGCAATATTATGGCATGCAATTCCATCCAGAGGTGGTGCATACGCCCGATGGCGGCAAATTATTATCCCATTTCGTGCATGAAGTTTGCGGCCTTGCTGGTGATTGGACGATGGCCGAATTTCGCAAAACCAAGATTGATGAAATCCGTACACAGGTCGAAAACGGCCGCGTGATTTGCGGATTATCGGGCGGCGTGGATTCTTCTGTCGCGGCGATCTTAATCCATGAAGCGATTGGCGATCAGCTTACGTGCGTATTTGTCGACCATGGCTTGCTGCGTCTTAATGAGCGCGAACAGGTCGAGACATTATTCCGCGATCATTATAATATACCGCTTATTGTGGTTGATGCCGAAGAACGCTTTATGGCGGGATTGGACGGGGTTTCTGATCCAGAGAAAAAGCGTAAATTCATCGGTGGAGCCTTTATTGATGTTTTCGAAGAAGAAGCGCAAAAAATTGGCGGTGCTGATTTCTTGGCCCAAGGTACGCTCTATCCCGATGTGATTGAGAGTGTGTCTTTCACGGGCGGGCCGAGTGTGACGATCAAATCGCATCACAATGTGGGCGGCCTGCCTGAGCGCATGAATATGCAATTGGTCGAGCCATTGCGCGAGCTATTCAAAGATGAAGTGCGCGATTTAGGACGCGAGCTTGGCCTTAACGATCAATTCGTCGGACGCCATCCATTCCCAGGGCCAGGTCTTGCCATTCGCATTCCAGGCGAAGTGACCAAAGAGCGTTGTGATATTTTGCGCAAAGCGGATGCGATATATTTAGAGGAAATTCGCAACGCGGGTCTGTATGATGAAATTTGGCAAGCCTTTGCGGTTCTATTGCCCGTCAAAACTGTGGGCGTGATGGGCGATCATCGCACTTATGACAGCGTATGCGGATTGCGCGCCGTGACCAGCACCGATGGTATGACCGCCGATGTTTACCCGTTTGAAGCCGCCTTCTTAACGCGCACGGCAACGCGCATTGTGAATGAAGTTAAAGGCGTAAACCGCGTGGTTTATGATTATACCAGCAAGCCCCCGGGCACGATCGAGTGGGAGTGATGTAATACATGAGAAGTCTATCATCACTATAATATCTTATATATGTTTTGCGATAATATCTTTGTTGATAGCATCTGACCATTATGTGGGAATGAATAATAATGCAATTTCGTTGACGATTAACCTTTGCTTGTATCTTGCTATATTCTAATATTTTACGTGATTCAGAAATGATGAATAATATAATTTGAATACACCTTCCGTTCGTCCTGAGCTTGTCAAAGGATGATAAGGATGAATATCCGCGTTAATAATGCCACAGCTTGCCAACACATATAAAATAGCTGGAGTCATGCAATGGCATTTTGGACCTCTATGTTACGCTGTTCTGATGAGCATTATTACTTAGGTCATACAGATAATTTAGAAACACGCATCGCCCAACATAAATTAGGAAAGGGCGGATATACTGCAACGCGATTGCCTATTATATTGGTCTGAATAGCCACTAAACCTAAAGCAACTGAGCCTAGAATATTGAGCCTAAACTATTGAGCCTAAACTATTGGGCCTAAAACTACTGGCCCTAAAGCCACTATCTTGTTACATGATTGTAAATATGTAAGATTCGACTTTACATTAATATTATTTCTTTGGGAGGAGGGTCATATTATTAATATAGAGGGGCAATTATCCTCCAATTTTGGAGCTTTCATCAGCTACAGCCATGCTGATTCTGTCGTTGCAAAAAAGCTGCACAACGCCCTTGAAACCTATCGCCTGCCCAAATCATTGCGCACTTTACATGGTAATGATAATGGAAAAATTGGCCCCATTTTCCGCGACAGAGAAGATTTACCCGCTGGCGATGATTTATCCAAATCGGTCAAACAAGCGCTCGGACAATCTTCTGCTCTGATAATATTATGCTCGCCCGAGGCGCGAAAATCACCTTGGGTTGCCCAAGAAATTACCTTGTTTCGCGAACTCCATCCAGACAAGCCCATTCTGGCAGCCCTTATCGCTGGCGAACCTGAGCAATCTTTTCCAAAACCCTTATTAGAATATGGTCGCGAACCACTCGCCGCTGATCTACGCGCAGAGGGCGATGGTTGGAAATTGGGTTTGCTCAAATTAATAGCTGGCATCGCCCAGATGTCATTAGATGCCCTTATTCAACGCGATGCGCAAAGAAAGTTAAAACGTGTGACGATAATCACACTTTTATCGGGAATTGCTATGATAATAATGGCTTTAATGACCGCATACGCCATCCAATCACGCCAAGAAGCGCAGTATCAGCAAGAGCAAGCCGAAACGCTTATTATCTTTATGCTGCGCGATTTACGAAACGAATTAAAGGGTGCCAGCACTTTGCGCGTAATGACTGGAGTCAATCAAAAAGCGTTAGAATATTTCACTTCACAAGGCGATCTTAGCAATTTGGATGATGATAGTGTGAGCTTGGTCGCGGAGACATTGCGCGCCCTTGGCGAAGACCATGAAAAGCGCGGCGATCTGGAGGCTGCATTAGAACCATTTGCACAAGCGCATCGATTTACCGCTGAACATTTGGAGCGCGACCCTGCTAATCCAGATCGTATTTTCGATCATGCGCAAAGCGAATATTGGATGGGCTATACGGCTTGGCAAAATAATGATTATCCCAAAACTGAGACCTATTGGAAAAATTATCTCAGTCTAGCGCAGAGGTTGCATACAGTCGAACCTCATACGATCCGCGCTTTGATGGAGCTTGGTTATTCTAATGGCAATATGTGCGAATTATCCGTTGCCCAAGAGCACGATAAGGAATCGGCTATTTCTCTCTGTGCAAAATCCATAGAATATGAAAAACAAGCCGTAGAAAAAGACCCAAATAATATAGTAAATTCTATGGCTTTGGCCAATCGCCACGGTTGGATGGCCGATGTATTATTTCGCAATAAGCAATATGATGCTGCCTATGCGCACAGAAATGAAGAAGAAGTAATTATATCAAAGCTCTTAATAGAACGACCCGATGATGCGCGGTTATTATTTCGAAAAACTTGGCCGCAAATCGGCAAAGCGGAAATTGAAAATGCACGCGCAAAAACACAAAATGCCATCATTATCTTAGAAAAAGTTGTGGAAGACTTAGAAGAATTGGTGAAAAAAATGCCAGAAAATCAGCATATCATAGCGATTCAGATTAGAACGGAAATGCTGCTTGCCAATATCAAACGCAAAACATCTATCAATAGATGGCAGAGCCATCAAAAAACTGCAGAAAGTTTATATAAAACAGCAGCTACTGGCGACAAAGGTGATCCTGTTCGCCGCATGAAAAACCTAGTTGCGATAGAGGAATAAGTGAAATGAAGAAAATTATTATCGGACTATTATATACTATATTCGCGTTTAATAATGCTAACCACCTTCGCGCATCAGAACTCGAAACTATAAATAGTGCATCGCCGTCATTAACAGTGACAGGGCTTTATTCAGGTTACGGGTGTAATCCAAGAAAATCGGCTGCCGAATGCCTTATTATTGAGAGAGATGAAAACAAACTTAAGGATTTTAATCCAAAATTTTTTGCTGTAATATATCTTAAATTTAAGAAAAGTAGTAAAGGTGAATTTATAGCGCGTCACGCTTACTTTCATATCAACTCAAATATTAAAACCGATAAAGCTGGAGACAATACAAAAGGTAAAAGCCCTCCAGTTGCATTAGATAACCTAAAATGTGCCGTGAAATTCTTAAAGAAAAATAAACCAGACAGAGAGATGTGCGGTGTATTCACCCCAAAAAAAGGCAGCAAATATAAATCTATTCGTTATGGATTTGAAGGTCTAAAATTTGGATCGAAACAGAAAATATATATTGTTATAGACAATGCTAATATTAAATTTAACGATGACACACCATTATCATTCACACCATTTGGTGCTTTTGATGATCCGTATAATCTCCATCCTTGTATTCCAAATAATAGTTGCGATGTAAATAGTGGCGTAAAAGCTCCCAATCTATCATTTTTTAATGCACGACCTTCTAACATTGACGGGATCCAAGGTCTCTATGTCGAAAATTATTTTTATAATTGGGATGGAAAACCAATGACCGAAAATGATAAAGATGTCGATTACTCAATAAATTTTAACTTATTTATTTGCAAAGATAAGGTTATAAATTGCACCTTCCAACGAGATGAAGTCATCCCAATAATAATTGACCCTGACACAGGTAATGGATGGGGAAATAATCCATAAATACTATGACCACATTATTACAAATCCTCTCCCTCGCCCGTTCAGGTTCTCCTGCGCGGGCTTGGGATTTATTTGCACAATCATCTTGGGATGAAGCCGATCCAAAAACGCTCACTCTCAAGGGCCGATTATTAAAAGATAGAGCAAAGGCAGCGCAAAGATCGCATCAAGCCGCCGAGGCAATGCAATTTTATCAACAAGCCGCTAATGCCTATGAACAAGCCGCTAACATCAAGGCCGACAGCTATCCGCTGGTTAATGCCGCATCGCTTGCGCTTTTGGGCGGCAAGCCACAGCGTGCAAACATATTGGCATCCCAGGCTATCGCTCTAATCCAAAACAATCCTGACGAGGGTGAAAATGCCTATTGGCGCTGCGCAACCCATGCCGAGGCTTTATTATTGATGGGCGACGAAATCAAAGCAAGGGCTTTTTTGGCTGAGGCCATTGCAAAGCTTCCCAACGCTTGGGAGGATCATGCCGCCACTATCGGTCAATTTGAGATCATATTGGCCGAACAAGGTAAAAATTATGCTTGGTTGGAGCGTCACCGCCCGCCATGTAGCGTCCATTATAGCGGGATTATTCGCTTAAAAAATGACGCCATAGCATCAGATATTGATAGCTATATCAAAAATATAAAGCCCAGCTTTTTCTGCGGATCGCTAGCCGCAGGCAGCGATATTTTGTGCGCGCAATCTTTTTTGCGCTTTCGTGAAATCCATAATCCACTGGCTGAATTACATATTATTTTACCGTTTCCAATTGACGAATTTTGTCAATTATCGATCGCTCCATTTGGCGAGAATTGGGTTAAAGATTTTCATAGCATCATCGCGCAAGCCGACAATGTGGTAGAAATGGGTTTGGATAATCCACCGCACCATCTTGCCGTTGCGATGGCGGACAAAATAGCGATGGGCCATGTACTGCGCAATGCCCGCAATTTACGCAGCTCCGCAAAGGCACTCACTATCAAAAGCAAAGGCGAAAAATTGCGCCCCGAATTAGCAGCATGGCAGAATAAAGAATATGACATAACCCCATTAGAAACGGCCCGTTTGGATGGCGATATGGGAGAATTTTCCAACGATGGTGATGGCAAGAAATTACAAATATTATTATGGTTAGACGGCGCATCGCCAAATAGGCTGAAAATGGCTGATTCGGCCTGGAACGCACATGATGAAGGCCATTATTGGGTGGGTGATGATATAGAATTAGCCTATCAAATAGCCCAAAACTTCATGAATGAGGCCTGCAAAATTGGCTGTATTTTCGATATAATGAATATTCCCACCGCCGATATGATAGGGCGCGCAAAAGCCATTGCTTCTATCTCAAAACCGCATGGCATTAGCTGCGATTATAACAGCGCTATGGCGTTTGAATTTGCCAATATTGCCCAGAGTATCGAGGAATTTGGTGCGCTAAAAACACTATGGGGGATGCAGTCCTTATGGCGCATTTTATAGCCAATTAGCGCGCTATATCACCAAATCCTCTAGCATAGTGCGCGATAGGATGTGCAAATCTTGTCCATTTTTTTCAATAATGCCGCGCCGCCGTAATTTGGCAATAGCACGCGATGCCGTTTCCCGAGAAGTTTGCGCCATCAGACCCACGGCCGTGATGACGGGAAAAGGTTTAATGAAATCATTGTCCTTCGCTAATCGGAGCAATTCAGCATGTACACGCCCATCAGCCGTCAGCGTGACATGCATGGCCAGACGATTGATAATGATATGATATTGATTGCCAAAAATTTTGGACAGGCCAAGCCCCACGCTGGGATATTCATCCATAATGGCCTTCAAATTTTCGGCCGAAATTTGCAAAGCAGAGAGATGGCCATATATTTTGACATCCACATTGCTTTGCAGCGCATTGGGAAAAGCCCCGATTACCTCGCCAGCCCCTTGGGCGGTTAGCAATGTCACGCGACCATCAAACCCTATCGCCTGTAATTGCGCATTGCCATCCAATATCAACCAAATTTGATCATTCATATCGCCCTGATGTAGCAATATTTCTTTATGGGTAAATTTTTTGAGGGTCATTTTTGCATTGAGCTGCTCTGCTGCATCCGTTGGGCATTCTAAATAAGCCGCCAGAGCAGCGATACATTCTTCATTATCCATATTCTGCCCCATAGCTTCAATAGATCCTCTATATTATGTTGCAAAACCATGCGCATTAATCAAGCCAGAATAACCGCTTATATCTCTCTAAGCCGTGACATAGATCACAGCGGATAGGGTCGATCATGATAGTTTATCGCCATTCGGCCCTTATGGCGAACCGCTAACATTAGAATATACCAAAGGCGGCGGCGGTACTCAAATTGCATCTGTCATAAATGCAGCGGGCCAAGCAGCCACCACAATTGACGGTGCTAGCTTAAAAGCGACGCAGGATGAAATCGCACGGATTAAAGCCGAACGAGAGTTAGATGCTTTGTTGAAAGCACCCGACCCTTCTTAAGTATATAATATCAAAAACTGGCATCGTCATTGGCTTATATCATAGGCCTTTGGCGATGTTTCTATTGTATTACTGGGAATTACTCATCGCATAACGGCTCTATAAATAATAATATCAAGCGGCATGGTTGCAAATCGGACACAATGTTATAGTAAAACTTATAGTGACCAAATTAACGCTTTGTTAACCATATGATCGCATAGATTTGCTATATATTTGCAAATATTAAGGAAATGCTTTGGCCCAATTATCATCCGCTATTTCAAAGGTTTTAATCACAGGTGGCACTGGCAGTTTTGGCAAAACCATGCTCAAAGGGTTGCTCAAAGAAAATGTTTCGCAAGTGCGCGTTTTCAGCCGCGACGAAGAAAAGCAAGATATGCTGCGCAATCAAATCACCGATCCGCGCGTGCGTTTTTTCATTGGCGATGTGCGCGATCGCACCAGCGTCGACCGCGCTATGAAAGGCGTTGATGCTTGCTTTCATGCAGCGGCCTTAAAGCAAGTGCCCTCGTGCGAATTTTTTCCATTAGAGGCGGTGCGTACCAATATATTGGGCAGCGAAAATGTCATTCGCAGCGCGATAGAACAGCAGGTGAAAAGCTTGGTATGCCTATCCACCGATAAAGCCGTAATGCCGATTAATGCAATGGGCTTATCCAAAGCGATGATGGAAAAATTGGTCCAAGCCGCCGCTCGCGAAATCGGCACCGATGCCGACACCACCATTAGCTGTGTGCGCTATGGTAATGTGATGTATTCGCGCGGTTCGGTCATTCCATTATTTGTGAACCAGATTAAGCAAGGGATTCCGATCACGATTACAGAGCCGCAAATGACGCGCTTTTTAATGCCGCTCAGCGATAGTGTCGCGCTGGTGAATTTTGCTTTTGAACAGGCCCAGCAAGGTGATTTATTCATCAAAAAAGCCGCCGCTAGCACGATCGGAGATCTGGTGACGGGCTTGCTCGAACTTTTTGGTCGTCCCGATCATGAAGTTAAAATCATCGGCTGGCGTCATGCTGAAAAATTATATGAAACATTGGCGAGCTTACAAGAGCTTACCACCGCGCAGGATATGGATGAATATTGGCGTTTGCGCCTAGATGCGCGCGATCTGCATTACAGCGCCTATTTCTCTGAAGGTGTTGAAAAAACAGGGCCTATGGAAGATTATCATAGCCATAATACGCAACAGCTCGATGTCCAAGGTGTCAAAGATATATTGCTCGCCCTGCCCGAAATCCAAGCCGAATTAAAGGCATGGAACGCATAATGAAGCGTATCGCCATCACGGGTACTAAAGGGCTGCTGGGATGGCACAGCGCGGCGCATCTGCATGCCGCAAATTGCGGTGCGCGTTTTAATGGCGCGTCCGAACCCTATACCATCACGCAAATCGATCATGCTGCTTTTGATGATGGCTTAGCCGAACGTCTGAAAGGGGTGGATGCGATTTTACATTATGCGGGCGTAAACCGTGGTGATAATGTCGAAACGGCCAATCCAGAGATAGCGCAAAAATTGGTGGATGCTTGCCAAGCAGCCCAAATCAACCCGCATATCGTCTATGCCAACAGCAGCCATGCCGCGCATGATACGCCCTATGGCAATGCCAAGCGTATCGCAGGTGAAATATTATCAAAATTTGCCAATCGCTATACCAATTTAATTTTGCCGCATATCTTTGGCGAATGCGCGCGCCCATATTATAATAATGTAACGGCAACGCTGATCGATTGTCTGTGGAATGATAAGAGACCAGAGATTAATTCAGAAGGTCGCGTTAGCCTGCTGCATGCTGGCGATGCCGCCGATATTGCGATTGACGCGATATTGACGGAAAAAACGGGTGATATTGCGCCCAAAGGCCGCGATATGAGCATCCATGATTTATTTGAAAAGCTCAGTCATTTTCACACCCTTTATCAAGACAACATCTTCCCCAATCTATCCGATGCTTTTGATTTAACATTATTCAACAGCTATCGCAGCGCCGCTTTTCCATATCATTATCCAAAGGCGATGAAAGTTAATGCCGACCATCGCGGCAAGCTGTTTGAGAGCGCGAAGGGCGGCAATGCCAGCCATACATTTTTATCAACCACTGCCCCTGGAAAAATACGCGGCGATCATTTCCATCTGGGGTTAGTAGAGCGATTCTTAGTCGTATCGGGCGAGGCCATCATTCGCATCCGCAAAGTCTTAACCGACGAAGTGCATATATTTCATGTGTCGGGCGATAATCCAGTAGCGATTGACCAAATCCCATTACACACGCATAATATTGAAAATATCGGGGATGAGGATGTGATTACATTTTTCTGGGCGCATAGCATTTTTGATCCCAACACCCCCGATACATATGCTGATCCTGTTTGAGATATAAATTATGACATTAAATATCACCACTATTTTGGGTACACGGCCAGAGATTATCCGCCTGTCGCGAGTCATGAATAGGCTGGATACTCATGTAAACCACCGCATCATTCATACGGGCCAAAATTGGGACTATGAATTGAATGAAGTGTTTTTCAAAGATTTGGGCGTACGCAAACCCGATCATTTCATGGGTGTTGATACATCCTCCTTGGGCCATGTTTTGGGCGGAATATTGGTTGAGACAGAGAAAGAATTACAAAATAACCGCCCCGATGCGATCCTCATTTTGGGCGATACCAATAGCGCGATAGCCGCATTAATGGCGCGGCGAATGAAAATCCCAGTCTATCATATGGAAGCGGGCAACCGCAGCTTTGATCGCAATGTGCCAGAGGAAACCAACCGCCGAATGGTCGATCATATCAGCGATTTTAATCTAGTATATACCGAACATGCCCGCCGTCATCTGCTGAGCGAGGGCATGGAGCATCGCCGTATCTATTTAACGGGCTCGCCCATGCGCGAAGTGCTAGATCATTACCGCAACAAAATCGAGGCATCGGATATTTTATCAGACCTATCCCTGCAAAAAGAGCAATATTTTATCGCATCTTTGCACCGCGAGGAAAATGTCGATAGCAAAGAACGTTTAATGCAGCTTATGGATGCGCTAAATAGATTGGCAGAGACCTATGATTATCCGATCATATTATCGACCCATCCGCGCACCCGCAAACGTCTTGACGCCATCGATGGGCTATCGCTGCACTCCAATATTAGAGATATGAAGCCTTTTGGTTTTCATGACTATAATCATCTACAAATGAACAGTTTTTGCGCGATCAGCGATAGCGGCACTATTGCCGAAGAATCCAGCCTATTGAATTTTCCGGCGATAACGCCACGCGATGCTATTGAACGGCCAGAAGCAATCGATACTGGTAGCATCATAGCAACGGGCCTGAATAGCGAGGCGATATTAGAGGCTGTTCAATTGGTCAGCGCATTGCACAAAGGCCGCAGCAATATCATCCCCGCCGACTATCAAATTCAGAATACATCGGAAAGGGTGGTAAAATTAATCATGGGTACCGCGCGCCTGTCCAATGATTGGGACGGCATCAGAATGCATGATTATATATAAAGGCCTATATCTGTGACCTTGTTTCAACGCGCCATAAAACGGATATTTGATGTCCTATTTGCGTTACTATTATTGCTACTGACATGGCCCATCCTATTGATAGCCATGCTCATTGCCCGCATCGATTGCAACGCCAGCGGCTTATTTTCGCAAAGACGCATTGGCCGATATAGCAAGCCTTTCACCATCTATAAGATACGCACGATGCGCGCCAATGAAGCATCAAAAGCGGGCTATGTCACAGCCGCCAATGATACACGCATATCAGCATCGGGAGCTTTTTTTCGCAAAAGTAAAATCGATGAATTACCGCAATTATGGAATATAATCATCGGTGAAATGTCCTTCATTGGGCCGCGTCCCGATATGCCTGGTTATGCCGATACATTAAAAGGCGAGGATAGGGTGATTTTGAAATTACGGCCTGGCATCACTGGGCCAGCAACGTTAAAATATCGTAATGAGGAGGATATATTAGCAGCCCAAGATGATCCGCAAGCCTATAATGATGCAGTGCTTTGGCCCGATAAGATCGCCATTAATCGGGCTTATTTAGACAATTATAGTTTCATCGAAGACATGCGCATATTATGGCGCACAATCAGCGGGTCTTGAGCATGAGAATCCTCATAATCTATCGGCATTTTTGGCCCGACAGCCCGCCCTATGCCTCTATGCTGCGTACATTAGCAGCCCGCATGAGCGCAAATGGACATAGCGTTGAAATATGGTGCGAGCAGCCCTGCTATAAAGCGAGCGACCGCGCCAAACAAAACCCGCGCCATGAAGTTTTAAGCGGCGTCAGCGTCACACGCCTGCGCCGTTTTCCTTTGGCCAATATCGCGCTTATGCGCAAATTGGGCAGTTTTGCTTTTGCAGGCAGAGCCTTGTGTAAATCTATCATCGCGCGCATACGAGGCGAGCGTTATGATTTGATCTGGAGTGCCTCTATCCCGCCTGTTATCCAAGGTGTATCGGCAAGTCTAATCGCACGTATTTTTGATGCCAAATTCCTCTATCATATCCAAGATATTTATCCTGAATTAGCAGCGCATATGGGATATTTGAAACCCAGCAACCCGCTCTATAAAATATTGGCTTTATTAGAGCGCAAAACGCGGTGCAAAGCAGATCGCATCATCACCCTGTCTCAGGATATGGCCAATAAGATAAGCAGCCTTAGCGGTAAGGACGATAATATCCGCATCATCAATAATTTTGGTTTGCAATCTTTTGATGCTCCCGCTGAAAAGCATAAGCCTCTGTCAATCGCAGCCCAAAAAGAAGCGAAGAGCGATAAAGTCAATTTTATCTTTGCGGGTAATTTGGGAATGTTTCAAAAATTAGACAATGTAATCGATGCTATGCATATGGCGAATGCGGATAATGCTACGCTAAGCTTTATGGGCGAGGGTAAAGCATTGGATATGCTTAAATCGCGCAGCCAAAATGCGGATAACATCCATTTTTTGGCGCACCGCCCCTTTGAACAAGCGCGCCACGAAATTGCCAAAGCCGATATTGGTATCGTCTCACTAGAGGCAGGCGTATATCAATTCGCCTTTCCATCCAAAACCCTGACCTATTGGGATTTGGGTTTACCCGCATTGGTAATTGTCGAACCTGATAGTGCCTTAGCGCAATTTTGCACAGAGCGCGAAGTTGCTTTGGTTGTCACGCCCGATGACATAGAGGGGATTGCCAAAGCTATAACACGGTTAAGCGAGGATGCAGCGTTGCGGCGGCGCATGGCAAACCAAGTCGAGATTGTGCGCGCTGAAATGACCCTCTCTGCAATTTTAGCCCAATGGGATGATATTATCGCGCAGCTATGAGCGCGGTCACAAGAAAAAACTGGGTAATTTCGGCCTTGTAATTAAAAAATCGCCTTTGCTAATATCTATATGCTCAACCAAAATTTTGCGGTCGAAAAAAATTGTTAAAATTGTGCGCGTAATTGCCGCCAACAGCAACGCCAAAGCCACGCCTTCTACGCCATAAAAATTTCCCAAAACCAATCCGCCAACGGTCGCTATAAAAGCCTCAAGCGCGGGGCTGAATATCAATTTTTCTTGTTTGCCATAGGATATCATATAAATGTTAAACGCCATATTGAGCAAACGCAAAGCATAAGCAGGAAGCAAATAATAGATGAATATTTGTACTTCTGGGCCCAATATTGGCCCAACCCAGAGAATGAAAAACTGCTCTGGAATGAGCAAGATAGCGATTGAAATAGCCAGAATATAAATTTGAAAATAAGAATTAACGGTTCGGAAAAATGATTTTTTCTCGGCCATCGTTTGTTGGTTTACCATATTCACCTTTACTGCCAGCGGCCCCATGATAGCAATAGGAATAGCAGCACTAAGCGCAACCAGCATCGTTGCGATGCTAAAAGTAACAACATATTGAGAATGGAATATTGCCACCAAAGTCACCGAAACCATTGTCGCCAAATAGGCCATTAAATTCCACCAACTATGCCCCAAATAAGTGCGCAAAAAATAAGCCATTATTGATGTCTTAACCCATGATATTTTGCCCATAATCATCTTCAGCTCTGGCCAATAAAGAAAAGCCAAAATAATAAATACAATCCATGGGGTGATTGCAAAAATTATAAACACCCTATCGAGGTTTTGATTGCCAATCCCTGCATAGAGCAAGGCTAAGCCAACAGCTAATAATAAATTGGGCAGCGGTTTGGATATATTTTCGGGTAAGAAATCCGACTGAGCCGAACCGCTGCTCGCAACCAAAGCAATACAGATAGTGCCAATCACATTGATGTTGAGGCAATATAAACCGTAGCGCATAATAGCATTATCACCAGCATCATGCTGCCAGTACAAAAATAATTCAATGGCCCCAGAAACCAATATGATTTGTATGAACGCGATTCCAATTATAGTCGCAAAAAAACTAGTGCGCACTTCTTCAGAGCGATACTGCTCATTCAATACTCTTATCCGTGAAGCACTCGCCAAGCGCACCGATTGCGCCAAAATATTTACCAATGGCAAATATGATAAGATCGTCGCATAAATTGCATATTCAGCAATGGTGATTGTCCGATTAAGAAGAAAAGGAATAAGGAATGTTGGGACGATCATCATTGCACTTGCCAATAGGCTAGTCATGCTATTTTTCTGCAATCCTTTGGGCGAAAAATGACGCATCATTCAATCGCCTTACCCATGATAATCGAACCGCTTTAGCGGTTTCTCAATGAGCGTCATAATCGCATCGCTCGGTCTATCGCTGCGGCCTTTACCTACCGAACTGCGGTGCACCGATGCGCAGGCTTGTTCGACTTTTTCCATTGCAATATCTTGCCCTAAATAGTGGATAATATTGCTAATTTCTTGGCTTGGATTCGCCGTTAAATCTTCATATTTAAGCCTATGATAATCGCCGAAAGCTTCTAAATCATCATGCGCTTTTTCCACGCAAGCGCGCCATTGCCGCACGCATAATTCATCCAATGATGTGTCTTTATCCAGATGCACCATATCGGCAAATTGAGGCCCCCAAAACGCCATATGCGCCTTATTACCAAACAATAATTGCGCGCGGGCTTTAACAAAGCGCAGCCCATAAATGGGCAGATCCATGAACGGCGTATAGCGAATTTTGGCCCAATAATAAGGCAAGCTTTGTACATCCATCTCGCCGCGCCATCTTTTTTTGGCCGACGCCAAAACATCAACGCCATCGCGCACAATGAACAGGAATTTGGCATCTGGAAAAATCTCGGCAATGAAGGGAATACGCAGGCTATTCGCGCAGGTTTTTTCGACCATATATTTTGGTTTGCCGCTGTGCAGCCATTGTTGATGAAATGCAGATTTTATGAATTTTTTGACAGAGGGTGTCGCCATAGTTGCGTCAAATTCATCATGCGATGCCGCTAAATTACCATGCCGCCATATCGGGTTAATCTCATCGCAATCCCATGTTGCAAAGCCCTCAATATTGCACAATGTATCGCGCAAAATATTGGTGCCCGAACGCCCTGCGCCTATAATGATAAGCGGCGTAAAATCCGTTGCATCGCGCATCACCTATCATTCCCTCTAAATGGCCTCAAAGCCATAATCTTTTGCCTATCGCTGTCCATAGGGTAATCCATGACTCGTTGATATCACGATTGCAATGAGTTTTTCATATACTGCAATAATTGATGAACTTATCATAAAGATTGACCCTATCGCGCGAACTGCCATAAGGTTCTAAAAAAATTTGGGCAAATGGAATGAGCAATGCATAATATTTATCCTTCTTGGCCGCATTTCACCGATGAGGAATCCGATGCCGTGCGCGATGTGATTGCATCGAATAAAGTTAATTATTGGACAGGGCAAATCGGCCGAGAATTTGAACGGGAATTTGCAACTTGGGCCAATAGCAATCATGCAATCGCTCTAGCCAATGGCACTTTGGCGTTGGATCTTGCGTTGAAAGCATTGGGTATCGGTGTCCATAATAAAATAGCGGAGGATGAAGTAATCGTCACTCCGCGCAGCTTTATTGCATCTGTATCCAGCGTCGTGAACGCTGGTGCGACCCCTGTTTTTGCAGATGTTGACCATGATAGCGGGAATTTAAGCGCAGAAACGATAGCCCCTAAAATCACGACAGCGACAAAGGCCATTATCCTTGTACATTTGGGCGGATGGCCAGCCGATATGCCCGCGATTATGCGTTTGGCCAAGGCGCATGACATTGCCGTCATAGAGGATTGCGCCCAAGCGCATGGCGCGGCAATTAATGGCCAATCAGTGGGCAGTTTTGGCCAGATTGGTGCTTGGTCATTTTGCCAAGACAAGATTATGACCACGGGCGGCGAAGGCGGTATGGTCACTACCCAAGATGCCGATTTATGGAAATTTATGTGGTCCTATAAAGACCATGGCAAGGATTGGGATGCCGTCTATAATCGGCAACATCCGCCTGGTTTTCGGTTTGTCCATGACAGCTTTGGCACCAATTGGCGGATGTTAGAAATGCAATCGGTGATAGGGCGTGTTCAATTACAGCGCATGGCTGATTGGCGCGCGCGCCGCACAAAAAATGCCGCCATGATAGCGCAGGCCCTTGCGCCATTTGGTGCAATGATACGAACGCCAAAACCCGATGATGGGTTTGAGCATGCTTATTATCGTTATTATGCCTATATAAGGCCCGAAACGCAGATCAACCGCGATGCGCTGGTTGCAAAATTGCGCGAAAAAAATATCCCCGTAATGCACGGGACATGTTCGGAAATCTATCTGGAAAAGGCATTTGATAACACGCCATGGCGGCCAAAAACACGCTTGCCCATAGCAAAAGAATTGGGCGAAACCAGCGTGATGTTCATGGTTCATCCGACATTATTGGATGATGATATGGAAAAAATATGCGCCTCTATCACCGAAGTGATGGAGAGCATGCAGTAAACGCTCTAATCTTTATTTTTCATCAAGCGTGCCTTTATGCATAAAAAAGCTGTGATTATCTTGAACAAAATCAACCGAAATGCCTGCAGACTTCATCGTCACTTGATTCCAGCTTTCGGTAAAATAACCGCGATTGTCTCCAAATTTTTGGGGGATTATGATTTTACAGCCCGCTAATTTGGTATCTACCACTTCCATATTCTGTCCTTAATCTATGTTCAGGACGTCGCTATAGAAATCTATCGGCCAACGCTAGTGTAAGAAAAGCCAATATCTCTCATATCACCTGCATTGTATATATTGCGCAAATCAACCATGATATTGCCCGCCATAGAAGATAAAATACGTTTCAAATCCAATGCTCTAAAAATATCCCATTCTGTCACAATGACCAATGCATCTACGCTCTGCGTTGCTTGATATGCATCTTGCTTCATTTCCACCTGCGGCAACATATCGGAGGCGGCATTCATCCCTTCGGGGTCATATGCGCAAATCTGCGCGCCAGCATCTTCTAATGCACCAACAATAGCAATTGAAGGAGCATCGCGCATATCATCGGTATTGGGTTTGAACGTTAGGCCCAATAACGCAATTTTTTTGCCGCGCACATCGCCGCCCATAGCTTCTATGACTTTGCGGCCCATAGCACGTTTCCGGCATTCATTAACCTGTACCACGGATTCCACAATGCGCATCGGACTGTCATAATCTTGGGCTGTTTTCATCAACGCAAGCGTATCTTTGGGAAAACAAGAGCCGCCATAACCTGGCCCAGCGTTCAAAAATTTTCTACCAATCCGATTATCCGAACCCATCCCGCGCGATACATCTTGGACATTTGCGCCAACTTTTTCGCATAAATCAGCCATTTCATTAATGAACGTTATCTTAGTCGCCAAAAAGGCATTAGCCGCATATTTTATCAGTTCGGCCGTGCGGCGACCAGTAAATAAAAGCGGCGATTCATTCAAAAATAAGGGCCGATAAATTTCGCGCATCACTTGGCTAGCATCTTCATTTTCGCTCCCAATCACAATACGATCAGGCCGCTTAAAATCATCAATGGCAGCACCCTCTCGCAAAAATTCAGGGTTTGATACAACCGATATATTCTTATCGGGCGCTTGCTCGCGCATGATCCGTTCGACTTCATCGCCCGTACCCACAGGCACAGTAGATTTAGTCACGATTATAGCATTTACAGCGCAATGGTCGGCAATCTCGGCCGCAGCCGCATAAACATAGCTAAGATCAGCATGCCCATCGCCGCGCCGCGATGGCGTGCCAACCGCGATGAATATAGCATCGGCACTTTTGACGGTATCGATAGAGGTTGTAAAGGATAACCGCCCAGCCGCAACATTACGCGCAACCAGCGCATCAAGACCAGGTTCATATATCGGCATGATATTATCTTCGAGCGCGCTAATCTTTGATGCATCTTTATCAACGCAGATGACATCATGGCCAAAGTCAGAGAAACACGCCCCCGACACAAGACCCACATAGCCAGTTCCGATCATTGCAATTTTCATATTATCATCCGCCTATTCAATCTAAAACGCTATGCCAACAAAGGCTTAAAATCACGTTTAGAATATTATGATAGGTTGATGAAGCATATTTATAATATCAATAAGAACCAATAGCATCGCGGATAAGTTTTAACGTATGCCCCCTCACAAACCCTTTATTCGCATGGTAGGCACGCGCGGGTAATTGTGCCAATTGCTTGGCTATTTTTTGGGCGGTGGACAGCAGGGCATCTTCGTTAACCGCCATATCCAAATAACCAGCCTTTATCGCATCATCAACGCCATATATTTCCGATTGAATCAAACTGCGCGTCATATAATGCGGGTTTAATCTATCGCGCGGTAATTCAACCGCAAACACGGGCAGGTTCATATTATTCAACGTTTCATTCGCGCCAAATTTATAATCGCCTTTTATGCCAATGCGCGTATCACAAGCGCATAAAAGAAAGCTGCCCATTGCAATAGCATGGCCGCTGCATGCTGCAATGATGGGCAATTTACTTTCATATATACGCGCCAGCATCTCGCTGGCATCGTCAAGCAATTTGCTCAATTCTTCGCGCGATGCATTCGGTAATTTTTTCAGGTTAAATCCGCCGCTAAACACGCCCTTACGCCCTGTAATAATCAGAGCTTTTGCATCACTTTCGGCTTGACCCAGCAACGTCATAAAGGCCGCCATCCAATCCCAATCAATCGCATTGGCCTTGCTATCATCCAAGGTGATTGTTGCAATATCGTCTCTAATAGTGATCGTCATGCTCATGCTAAAACCCTCATGTTTAATCAATCGATTAAATCACAGCTTATCGCCCAAAAGTCAAGCATGCATACTCATATCTCAGGCCCGACATTTGTACAGGGTTTAATCCTGAAACAAACCAGACCAATTTAGGAACATCGGATGGTGCAGCTTGATTGACCAAAGACGACATGGCGTAAATTGCGATCAGGGCGCAGATAATCGCAAAAACAAATAGGTTAAAATTTACGCATAGTGATTCGTATCAATGTCCTACTGTTTCGCCGCGCTCTAACCCTGATAAAGCAAGCTGCTTATCAATTTGTGTCATCAACCGCTCTAGCCCCTCTTTGGATGATGCCTCAGCCCGCGCAACCAACACATCTTGGGTGTTCGAAGCGCGCAAGAGCCACCAACCATCGGCGGTATTCACCCGCGCGCCGTCGGTATTGTTCACATCTGCCCCATCAGCAAAGAGGCGTTCTAACACTTCATCAATCACTGCAAATTTGCGGCTCTCATCAACCTGAAAGCGCATCTCTGGCGTATTTATCATTTCCTTCATCGCGCCGCGCAATTCAGTCACCGACTGACCAATGCTAGCCGATGCACTCATCAGACGAATTGCGGCATAAGGCGCATCATCAAACCCATAATATTCATGTTTGAAAAACACATGGCCGCTCATTTCGCCCGCTAATGGCGACCCTGTTTCCTTCATTTTGGACTTAATCAAACTATGCCCTGTTTTCCACATTAAGGGCTGCCCGCCAAGTTCATTAACGCGGTCATAAAGCGCCTGCGAGGCCTTAACATCGGCTATAATCGTGGACCCTGGTAATGCTTTCAAAACTTCTTGCGCATAGATTTGCAGCAATTGGTCCCCCCAAATAACGCGGCCCTGCCCGTCAATAGCACCGATACGATCACCATCACCATCAAAAGCCACTCCAAAGTCGAGCTTATTGTCGGCGACTAATTTTTTCAAATCGGTCAGATTAGCCTCTTCGGTTGGATCGGGATGATGATTGGGGAAATTACCATCGACTTCAGTGAACAGCATAAAATGCTCGCCTGGCAATTGCGCGACCAATTTTTCAATTATCGGCCCTGCGGCTCCATTACCAGCATCCCAACCGATACGAAACGGTTTTTGTGGAGCCCCTTCCAAAATACGCGCAACATATTGATCCATGATGTCGAGCGATTCCGACCCAGCCGAACCCGAATCCCAATCGCCTGCCGCCGCCATAGTTCCCAGCTTTTGAATATCAGACCCGAAAAAAGGACGCCCCTTAAACACCATTTTGAAGCCATTATAATTAGCGGGGTTGTGGCTACCGGTTATTTCTATGCCGCCGTCAACATCATCCAATATGCATTCAGCATAATATAACATCGGCGTTGGCCCCATGCCAATGCGCACGGCTGTTATTGCGCTGTCATTCAATCCAGCAACCAAGGCTTTTTCGAGCATGGGAGAGCTTAGCCGGCCATCATAACCAATCGCCGCTTTTTTACCGCCATCGCGGGCTAATAATGTGCCAAAACCACGGCCAATAGCATAGGCATCTTTTTCGCCCAATGTTTCGCCAATAATGCCCCTGATGTCATATTCGCGCAAACTCGTGGAATGGAAAACATGCGATGTCATTTTCATAAGGAAAAGCCTTTATTTGATTATTTCTCTAATAATACGTCTTTTGCAATTAATTGTTAAGACGATATTTAATCAGCGTATCTTTGGCTAAATTAATAGCCCTTGCATAATCTTCATCGCCGCCGCGATCGGGATGATGCTCTTCTAATAATTTGCGATATTTCTTTTTAATTGTGGCGTCATCATCCCCAGCTTTTACGCCCAATAAAGCGCGGGCTTGGATAACATCATCGGGTATAACAGAACCAAGCGGAGATATTTTATCAGAGCTTTGTTTGAATTTCGATATAATCATATTGCGCAAAAACCCGCGTCCCAAAAATCCTGCTATTGCTGTTGTGATAGCCCCTTGAGGAAATAAACCGCGCGAAAATAAAAATAAGGCCGCCAACCCCAAGATAATCGGGAAAATAGCATTTTTGGATATTTTACCCGTATAAAAAAGATACGCAAACAGTGCCAAACCAATGATGAGTAAAAAAGGCATATATTTATGCGCTCACTTGAACGGAGGCGGAAAGAGGCAGCAGCATATCTTGCGATTCGCGATGGGCAAAGTCTGGTAAATTAAGAGCCCCTACCAATTCACGTAATTCCTGACGCGCCACAACATGCGCCGTTGCTAGGCCACCCAGATGACCTTTATCAATAAGCGTCAGACCCGATGGAAATAATTCACGATATATCACCCGTTCATTGAGACCCGATATTGTTCGAAAACCAGCGCGTTTGGATAATTCCTCGACAGCCTCAAGCATACGGCGTTGATTGCGCGCTTCCATATTGTGCAGGCGGTTGCGCAATACGATCCAATCTATGCTCACCCCATCGGCTTTGGCGCGGGCTTTGCGAGCATCCCAGATTAATTCTGCATAAAAGCTCAGTCTTTTGACTTTATAAGTCTCGGCATCGACTTGTCCGATTAAATCAAAATCAACGAAACTATCATTAATCGGCGTCACCAAAGTGTGCGAGCGCGTTGCAACAAAACGCGCAAATTTATCATCGCGGCCAGGCGTATCAAAGAGCAGGAAATCATGGTCTTTTTCTAAACGGTTGACCATTTGGTCAAGACGCGCCAAATTATCATCTCGAAAAGTTTCAACCGTTGGCGTGGGCAAAATAATATCGCGCCGTTTCATCGTTTCGCGGCGGTTTTCCATATAGCGAGCTAATGTTCTTTGACGATTGTCCAAATCTAAACAAGCCACGCGCGCGCCGCGTGCTACTAAGGCCACGGCAACATGCACAGCAGTTGTCGATTTCCCCGTGCCGCCTTTTTCATTAGCAAATACTATATGATGTGCTTTCGCCATATAATGATGCGCCCCTCACTGTTCCAATAACATCCATGCCCATGAGGATATTATGCCGAATCTATTGTTATTAGTCTCTAATAATCATAATAAGCAAATATATTAATTCTAACCATAAGCATTTTTACCAAATCAGGCTGAAACATAATTGAAAATCATTCATAATCTCGATCTTTTGCGGCAATCCATTTCGCTTTTGCGCAAGAGTGGGCAGCCTATTGCCTTGGTTCCCACGATGGGGGCATTGCATAAAGGGCATTTATCATTGGTGCGCGAAGCCCAAAAAATGACACCCAATGTCATTGTGTCAATTTTTGTCAATCCCACACAATTTGGGTTAAACGAAGATTTAGAAAACTACCCTCAACAATTAGAAGCAGATGCTGCACTGCTCACATCATTAAATATCCCTATCATATGGGCGCCCCAAAATGCTTCTATTTATCCCAAAGGCTTTGCCACATCGATGCAGATAAATGGGTTGGGTGATAATTTTTGCGGTGCCAAACGTCCTGGGCATTTTGATGGAGTGATTTTAATCGTATCCAAATTATTTAATCAAACGGGGGCTGATATAGCCTTTTTTGGAGAAAAAGATTATCAGCAATTGACGATAATTCGGCAAATGGCACTTGATTTGGATTTTAACATTGAGATTATTGGCGTTCCAACGGTCCGCAGCACACAAGGATTAGCCCTATCCTCTCGTAATAGCTATTTAAGCGAAGATGAGCTGCAAAATGCTCTGGCATTGCCGCAAGCTTTGCAAAAGGCCGCCACAGAAATTCAAAATGGCAAAAATGTCCAAACCGCCCTATCTGATGCCGAGAATAAGATGCTGCAATCGGGCTTTCAGAGCATTGACTATATCAATCTAGTCAATACCAAATCATTCAAAATATTAAAAAAATGGGATGGCCAAGAGGCTCGATTGCTTGCGGCGGCATTTATTGGAAAAACGCGGTTAATCGATAATTTTCCAGTTAAATAATTGATTAATAAAGATAATATAGCATATCTCATTATGACATTTTATCAATAATTATATCTTTTTACACGCTTATTAACTTTTTGTTAGTCATCTTCTGTTGATTTGTCTTCATCGAAACAAGAGAAGGTGTAGAAATGGCAAGCAGTAGAAAAAGCGCAGAGTTTTTGATCGAGAGCCGGTTAAACGATGCAGCGCAAGGCGATAGCAGCGCATTATATGATTTGGGTGTAGCTTATTCAACGGGCAGCGGCGGTATCGACGTTGATCTAATCGAAGCGCATAAATGGTTCAATCTCGCTGCGTTAAATGGCAGCGCAGAAGCCATGACATGCCGCGCTGAGATTTCTTATGAAATGACAGCCCGTGAAATTGCCGAAGCACAACGCGATGCGCGTGCATGGTTACAAGCGACCCAGCGCGCTGCGGCTTAAAGCAGAGCCGTGGTAATTATAAAGCCGCGTCCTAGTCAGCGCAGCTTTTATAAATGCTCATGCATCTACTTTATAGAATTGTCTATTCTATACTCTATGATGTCCGCTTGAACGGCCCCATCGATGCCATAAATTCGATGTCTTGCGCGATGGCCTTCCTCTCGCGCTGTAAATAATCATCGATTGCCTCTCGAAAGCCTCGATCAGTGATATAATGCGCTGAATAGGTCGTAATCGGCTCATAGCCTCTTGCCAATTTATGCGGCCCTTGCGCCCCCGCTTCTACACGATCTAATCCATGCTCTATCGCCCAATCAATGGCCCGATAATAACATGTCTCAAAATGCAGAAAATCAATATCACATTTGGCCCCCCAATAGCGGCCATAAAGGCATTTAGGACCCGCAAAATTGAGCGCACCCGCCACGGGATCACCATCTTGTAGGGCCAAGAAAAATATGATTTTATCTCCCATAGTCCTGGATATTATTTCGAAAAAAGAACGTGTTAAATATGGGCTTCCCCATTTGCGCGCGCTCGTATCCAAATAAAATTCCCAGAATATATCCCAATGATGCGGTTTAATATCATCACCGCACAAAATTTGAAATTCCACTTGCTGATTGGCTATACGGCGCTCTTTGCGAATATTTTTACGCTTGCGAGATGATAATTTAGCCAGAAAGTCATCAAAGCAATTATAGCCCTTATCATGCCAATGAAACTGGCTGTCATTACGAATAAGCCAATCATTATCCTTAAAGTAATCAACCTGCTGGGCATCCACAAAAGTTGCATGAACTGATGAAAGGCCATTGCTTTGCGCTATCGACTGCGCTGATTGCAACAACGGCGTTGCATATTTTGGATCGCGCAGCAATATTCTCTCTCCTGGCACAGGGGAAAATGGCGCCGCAATTTGCATTTTCGGATAATAACGCCCGCCCGCTCTTTGATAGGCATCGGCCCACATATGGTCGAAAATATATTCGCCCTTGCTATGGCTTTTCAAATAGGATGGTAATGCGCCAACCAATGTATCGCCTTGCTTGAGAATGATGGGTGATGGCGACCAGCCTGTGGCCCATCGTTTTGCAGGGTCTTCATCATCGCTTTGCCCGACGCTTTGAGATAATTCTAATGCCGATAAAAAAGCATGGCTGGTAAAGGGGTTGTCCCCGCTATTGCATGCATCCCATTGCCGCGCATCTATAGAGCTGACAGAGGGCGCAAGCTGAGCAATTAAATTCGACTCACCATCATCCATTGGGGTTTTCAAAAATGAGCCCATCGGTGTGCGCATTGGCAACTTTATGATGGTCTTGCGTGCGCACAGTCCACGTTAAAACAGGAATACCCCGAGCGCGTTGATTGCTCGCAAATTTAGACGGCAAATCGCGTATATCATAAGCCAGAAAATCGGGCTTGGCCATCCATAGCGCAGAATGACGTTTAGCGCGGCCTCTTAAATTGCGCGTGCCCTGTTCGGTGATGACCAAACCGCGCACAATATGCGGCGCATTCTTTCGAAACCAGCGAACGATAGCAGGGTTGAATGACATAATCGCCGCCTTTCCCCTATATCCCTCTAAGGCACGGCGAACCGAGAGACATAAGGGTATATGATTAACAACATCCGATTTAATTTCTATCAATATGGGTTGGCGGCTCGCAACCAAATTCAATAGCTGTTCGAGGGTCAAAATATTACCATTATCCCCATTAAGCGGCGTTGCGCGTAGCACATCAACATTCGTCTCTGAGATTAGGCCGCTGGACTCCGTAAGGCGATTAAGCTCTTTATCGTGAAAGACCATCGCATTGCCAGTGTCAGAGGGCTGTACATCGCACTCCATACCATAGCCTGCCTCTATTGCGGCCTTAAACGCGCCCGCGCTATTTTCCAATATTGGGCCATTGAACATAGCACCATGCAAGCCGCGATGGGCAAAATTTTGCTCCGACAAAAAAGCCACACGTGAAGCCCCTGGTGGACGCGCCCTTATGGCATCAATTTTATTCGAAAGAAAGGATAGCATCTATTTCCACCAAAGCGTTAAGAGGAAGAACAGGAACCGAGACCGCACTGCGCGCATGCTGTCCAGCATCGCCAAAAATTTCAACCATTAAATCAGACGCGCCATTGGCGACTTTGGGTTGATCGGTAAAATCATCACAAGACGCAACAAAGACCCCCAATTTGACGATCTGTGTTACCCGCGACAGATTGCCCAATGCCGCTTTCATTTGCGCCGTCAACATCAAAGCACAGGCCCTTGCCGCTGCCTGACCATCGCTTAAATCTCTGTCAACGCCACATTTTCCAGTTTGCAATTCACCATCAATATAGGGTAATTGGCCGCTAATAAAAAGCATATTACCAGCCTCCACGGCGGGAACATAAGCGGCCACCGGCGCAGCCGCAGTGGGCAAAATTATGCCCAAATCGCTCAATCGCTTTTCAACTTCATCCATAAATATATCTTTCATATATTCTGTGCCGCAAAATAATATCTAAGGCAATGCCGATGTCTATTATAACAATATCATAACGCTGGTGCAGATTTTCCTGCGGTTATAATATCCTCAATCCATAATTTTGCTTTTTCCCAATAATCGATGCGATTATGCGCATGCGAAGCGGCCTTTACATGCGGGGCTAATTGGGGTTCCCCTACCATGTGTAACCGCCATATATCAGGCAATATTTCCCCCACCGATTGATGGTGATTGGCCAAATCATCAATGAACAAAGCTATGCTCGGTTGATAATCTTCTATAATCTTAACGAGCGCAGGCCCTTTTGGTCCTTGGTTGCAATAAACAGGAACGTCTAACCCAAAATTGGCAAGCTGTTCTTTTCGGGCTTCCATCCGATCGTCCAGCAAATTGGTAAGCACAACAACATCAGCATATTGGGTTAGAGCATTAATCGATTCAATGGCATCTTTAATCGGTTTTTGGCGATACATTTCGCTATCAAAAAACCCGCCCAGTAACGCCCAAATCTCTTCTGGGACTAGCACCGCCCCTCCATCTCTGTGGGTCAAAGCATTGGTGAAATCAGCACTGTCGAGGGCAAAATCAATCGCCTTATCTTCATCCAACCATTGCTTAAAGGGAACGACCATGTGCAATAGCACTTCGTCACAATCGCTAATGATTAAAGGTTTGGCCATCTTATTTTCCATTCGTTCAAACTATCGCCTGCATTTCTAATTCTGTTCAATATTTATACGCTCAGGCAATATTCTGGGCTAATATAGTCGCTGCCGCCATCAAATGTTCAGGGGCAATCTCTATATCTTTTGCGCATTGGATCAAATCTGGTTCATAACCTTGTAAATAGGACAAAGCCGCGCTTAACAACCAAGCCTCATTAAGCGAAGCGCGCATATCATCAGGCGTAATTCCAGTAACCGCGATTAACCGTTCGGCACGATTATCATCTTGCAATATCCAAACCAATACCTGCAAAGCGATGGCCTGGGATGTTTGATTATCCATAATATACACCTTTAGACAAGTAGCCATAGCAATACCACCGAAATATATAGATTGTGATTTTTTCACAAAATGATCTGATGCGCTTGTCCATGCGCGAACAGCTTGTCATCATTCATGACTAGCTTTTTAAGGGTAGGCGATATAGAGCAAAGGCAATGGAGGCACATAAAGTCATGGGCAAAAAAGTCATCATCGTCGAAGATAATGAGCTGAACCTAAAGCTGTTCACCGATCTTTTGCGCGCGCACCAATTTGAAGTAACGGCGAAGCGCGATGGACGTGATATAATTGAAACCGTGTACAATATTATGCCTAACCTTATCATCATGGATATCCAGCTACCCAATATTTCGGGTCTTGATTTGATCGAAAGCATATCCGCCAACGCGCAATTATCGCATATCCCTATTTTGGCAGTCACCGCCTATGCTGGCAAAGGCGATGAAGAGCGTATTTTAACCGCAGGGGCAAAGGCCTATCTATCCAAGCCCGTAACGGTGATGGATTTCTTAGAAGCGGTGAACCAAGTTAGCGCATAAGAGCGAGTGTCCCTAATGAGCTACTGGCCCTCAACATTGCTATAAACCATCTAATCGCTTACCATCCTATATATGAGCAAATATGATGTGATAAATTTCGATAGTCTGCGGCCTCCAAACCCATGGTTTGAACAGAGCCATATAATATGGCGAGAGAGCGTGCGCCGCTTTGTCGAACGCGAAATAATGCCGCATGTCGAAACATGGGAAGAAGCTGGTCATATCCCGCGTGATCTTTATCCCAAAGCTGCGAAAGCTGGATTGCTCGGTTCTGGCTATCCCGAAGCCCTGGGCGGCGGCGGTCAAGATACCGATATATTTCACGCGATCATTACCAGCGAAGAGCTAGCCCGCAGCGGCGCAGGCGGCATAGTCGCAGCATTGATGATCCACGGTATTGGTCTGCCACCGATCATGGCTCTAGGCAGCGATGCCATGAAGCAGAAAATAACGCCGCAAATCTTATCGGGTGAAAAACAAATCAGTCTTGGCATCACCGAACCATCGGGCGGCTCTGATGTGGCAAGGCTTAAAACAAAAGCTGTTCGTGATGGTAATGGCTGGCGCGTCCGTGGCTGTAAAACCTATATCACGGGCGGCATGACGTCTAAATGGCTCACCACCGCTGTGCGCACTGGCGATGATGATAGCGGTATGCGCGGAATATCGCTCTTGCTAATCGACCTCGAAAGCGAAGGGGTCAGCCGCACCGAATTGCCCAAAATGGGATGGTGGAGCAGCGATACGGCGACGATCCATTTCGATGATATATTTGTGCCAGCCGATCATATCATCGGTATCGAAAATCAAGGATTTTATGGCATTATGGCCAATTTTAATAGCGAGAGAATTGGCATGGCGGCGCAAGCAGCGGCTTATGCGCGTGTTTGTATCGAAGAAGCGGCGGCATGGGCGCAGCAGCGCGAAACATTTGGCAAGCGCCTTGCCGATCATCAGGTTATTCGTCACAAAATCGCCACTATGGCGCAGCGGCTATGGGCCACGACTAGCTTTTTGGATAATTGCGCTTGGCGCGTACACAATGACGAAAGCCCAATAGCCGAGCTTGCCATGCTCAAGGTGCAAGCCACAGAGACGATGGAATATTGCGCGCGCGAAGCGATGCAAATATTGGGCGGCGCAGGTTTTATTCGCGGGCATCGCGTCGAGCGTATTTATCGCGAAGTCCGCGTTATGGCGATTGGCGGCGGTTCAGAGGAAATTATGCGCGATCTTGCCGCGCGGCAAATGAGGGTTTAGGGGTTAATATTATGCGATTAAATGTGAAGATTATATGGTAAAAATATCAAGGGCAAATAATCGCAATAACCGCAGTCACTATTATTTTTTCTGCGCTGGTTATTGCAATATTGTGGATGACGGCAACAGTGGGGCAATCATATGAGGGGGCATTACCACCCCTGTCTTTGTAAGAAGCAGAATCTGCTGACCGTATAGGAAATCATATTGAAATAATCAGTAAAAAACCCTGAAATACAATATATCAATTCGCTTGAGGATAGTGCCAATTACATCAAAAATGAATTAGAGCTATTGGGATATGTCGTTAATTTTCAACCTTCCAATGTCGATAAACGAACCGTCAATAATATTGAAATAGTTCTTGAACCAAAGGATAAATATTCGAAAACCCTAATTCTTGTTACATATTATGACAGTTGTTACAAAAGCCTTGGAGCAAATGATAATGCCAGTGGTGTTGCAGCGACGATGGCATTAGCAAGGCAGCTCAAAGACTTAAATAGCAAGAGCGCTTTACGAATAAGATTAGTATTTTTGTGAATGAAAAACCTGCATATTTTAAGACACAATATATGGGCAGCGCTGTCTATGCTAATTCTCTTGATGTTAAAAAATAAGAACTCCCTGCTATGCTATCTCTAGAAACCATGGGATATTATAGTCGCAATGATACATATGTTCGGATTGATAGCAGGCAAGTGGCACATGTGGTGAGTGGTTTAGAATAAAGTCATTCGTCACTGGGCCGAAGATTATAATATAGAGCAAACAGGAGAAAACCGCCCATGAATCATGCGCGGTTTCAATATCGTTAAGCTGAGAGGGCCTTAAAACCCTATAGCATCAAATTGCGCAAATTGTGCTTATTTGATTTTGGCTTCTTTAAATTCGACATGCTTGCGCACTACGGGATCATATTTACGCATCACCATTTTTTCGGTGATATTGCGCGGGTTTTTCTTGGTAACATAGAAAAAGCCTGTGTCTGCTGTGCTGACTAATTTAATTTTGACATTGGCTGGTTTCGCCATGGCCCGTTCCTTCTTGAAAATAGATAAGGCGGCTATGCATGGCCGCCTTGTTGCAGCGTCCATTGCCGCGCTTATCGATGAAAGTCAAGCCCCTAAAGTCAAACTATTAGGCGATAGTGGCCATAAGAATTAGCAATTATATCCATCTACATCTTCAATCTTTACGGCATATTAACCATGTTCGGCGATGGTGATTATAATCTTTGAGGATAAAGCTTTGCTTTTGGCGGCGCATCTATCATCAAATTTTATGTTCTTATCGATGATGATTCATCAGAATGCGAGACGACAATGAATTTAGACCATGACCAATTTTTGCTAGCTCGCGCACAGCTTTCCGATATTTATGATAGTTTGAAGATGACATCATTCGACAGTAATCCAGTACAATTTTTAATGCGGCTCGACAATATTCGCACCACAGCAATAGCGCATGATTTTATTGTAGTGGCAGAAATAGCCTCTGCTTTTGAAGCGGCTTTGCACAATGCCTTTAAATATGGTGAGAGCAAATCCGTGATTGAAAATTTCTTGGAAATATTAAAAGATGCCATTGGCTGTTCTTCGGATAATGGCGAAATAGTCCAATCTTTATTGGCATCGGTTGCGATTCGAATTGCCCATTAATACGGCCATGAACACGCATTATCAAAACAGTAGCTCGGCATAAGCATGGATAGTTTTCTCATCACATTATTGGTTGTTGCAATAGCGGAAATGGGAGATCGCTCTCAATTGCTATCAGCCGTTTTGGCAATACGATTCAAAAATGATAAACTCATTATCTTGGGGCTAGTGCTTGCGACTATCATTAATTGTGCTGTGTCAACCTATTTGGGGACTGCGATAAAAGGTTGGATCAGCATGGATGCGCTCAAACTCTTTGCCGCTATCGCTTATATAACAGGCGGTATTGGCATGCTCTTATGGTACCGACCGCTTGATTTGCTCGAAAATTGGAACATTGGAACATTTGCAACCAGCTTTTTAGGTTTATTCATCCTACAAATAGGCGATAAAAGCCAGTTCATCATTGGTGCCAACGCAGCGCATGCCGAACATTGGCAATTGCCCTTTTTGGGGGCGATTATCGGTATCATGATAGCTAATGTCCCCGCTATCATCTTCAAGGAAGAATTATCGGATATTATACCGCTAAAAACCATTCGCAAAATTGGCGGGATTATCATCACAATTTGGGGTATCATCATGGCAATGCAGGCATTTCGTATCATTGCATAGGCCCTGAATCTGAATAATATCGATATATTGATGATTGAATAAAATGCTTAATATGCGTGCAAAAATAATCAAAAAACTCCCAAAATATCGCTATAATATAGCCGCAAAATTTGTTATGCTCTCGCTGTAATAAGGAGTAATAAACATGGTGCAAACTGGAAATAATAGCAAAACAGCCCTCGCCAAGGGCCTGAATGGACTGCTCGCAGATTGCTATGCACTTTTTATCAAGACGAAAAATTTTCATTGGCATGTCAGGGGCCCTCATTTTCGGGATTACCATCTTTTATTCGACGATCATGCTGCAGAGATTTTCGCTATTACTGATTTGATTGCTGAGCGCGTGCGCAAAAATGGACAAGCATCGCTAACCTCTATTGCCAGTATAGCCCAGCATCAAAGCATCGTCGATCATGATAATCTGAATATTGATGCCAATGAGATGCTCAAAATTTTGGCCGAAGATAATAGAAAATTGGTCAATAAAATCCGCGAAGTTAAAGATTTGGCTTCTGAGGCAGGCGATAATGCCACCGATGGTATAGCCGATGATTGGACCGACCAGGCCGAACAACGTATATGGTTTTTATCACAATCTGCGGCCCAAAAATAGCCAACGGCCTTATTATAATCTATGAACTCAATAAAAAAGGGAGCGCGAAAGCTCCCTTTTCAAAAATCCGAAGATGACAGTATCATTCGCCCAACATGGATAGGTTGACCGCAGAAAATTTACCTCTACGATCTATTTCAATATCAAATTTCAATCTATCACCTTCGTTAATGGTCGAAATACCCGATTTTTCAAGCGAAGATATGTGAACAAATACGTCTGATTCGCCATCATCGCGCGCGACAAAGCCAAAGCCTTTCATGCTGTTGAAAAACTTAACCGAACCAGTCGCATTTTCACCCGTTAATTGACGTTGTGCACCACCGCTTGGGGCATCATCGCGCGGTTTAGGGGCGCTGGTAAATGGAACCACATCACCAACAATCACAAGATCGCTCGCCGATATTTTTCCGCCGCGATCCACAAGGGTAAATTCTAATTCTTGTCCTTCGCCAAGCCCTTCGAGGCCTGCTTGTTCGACTGCGCTAATATGCACAAAAACATCATCGGGACGGTCTTCGCACGCTACAAAACCAAAGCCTTTGCTGGCGTTGAAAAATTTTACAGTCCCTTTTCCAGAGCCAACCACTTGGGCTGGCATGCCACCGCCAGAAGATCTGGAGGCCGATCTGGGGGCAGAATAACCGCCGCGAGAATCGCCGCTGCTATCTCTGTCAAAACTTGGATGTCTGCTGTTATTTGAACCGGAATCATATGATGGCGCCTCACGATACCCATCATAGCTTTCATCACCAAAAGTGTCTCTTTTATCCCGACCACGTCCGCGCCGTTTGCGATCAAAACCCATTTTCGTTTATGTAAACCTCATGCTGTCCGATAATTAAAAATCAGATGCGAATGGGACTATTTCGCAAAGATTGTCCAAGGCCCTTTGCCTATGAGCCATACTACATAGCAAATTTTGCAGAAAAGTCATAGCAATTTATGCTATTTTTTCTTTAATTAAATCAAATTAGTCAATATTATGCCGTTAATTTGATATATTTTATTTTTTGATTGCTATTAGACACGCTCTGACTTGCCTTGTCCATTAAGCTAGGGCATTAGTAAAGCATCTTATGTCAGGTTAAGACATATAGCCCGCTCGGCCATATGCTCAAACCATGATACCCTGTTTATGAAAGAAATATGCCATGGCTGTCCACCTCCATCATGAAGATTTGCCGCACAATATTCTCGGCGATGGTCCCGTCGCCGTTGACACCGAAACAATGGGGCTTGTCACGCCAAGGGACAGGTTATGCTTGTTGCAAATATCCGATGGTAATGGCGATGAACATCTGGTCAAATTCGGCGTAGACAGTGATTTTTCAGCCCCCAATTTACGCGAAATATTGGCCGATCCCAATCGCCTAAAACTCTATCATTTTGCACGCTTTGATCTGGCTGCTATCGAACATTATATGGGGGTGATGGCCGCGCCCGTATTTTGCACAAAAATTGCATCAAAATTAACCCGCACCTATACAGACCGCCATGGCTTAAAAGAATTGGTGCGCGAAATGTTAAGCACGGAGATTTCCAAACAACAACAGTCAAGCGATTGGGGGGGCGCTAATCTTTCAAAAGCGCAACAAGAATATGCCGCCAGCGATGTCCGCTATTTGCATCGCCTGCATCAACTCTTCATTGCAAAATTAGAGCGCGAAGGCCGCACCGATATTGCGCAAGCTTGTTTTGATTTTCTGCCCAAGCGCGCCCGGCTTGACCTGATGGGTTGGGATGAACATGATATTTTTTCGCACGCTTCATAATTTATTCATCGTCATTCGCCCACTCAATTGCACAGTATAAATCACGGTATATAATATGCAGCAACAGTATGAAAATTTGACAAGGCTTCAAAAATCAATGCTGCCTGGCAGTGTTCATGATTATTTGATAAAGGCTTTGCGCATCATATTTCCGATGATTATAGTCGCGCTTATCACATTTTTGATTTTAGCACCTCTGACCGTCAATAATGAATTTAGCTTTGTTTTGGACAAAGAAAATGTCGATATAGCACCCGAAAGATTGAAGGTTACCGATGCTTTATACCGTGGTCATGATGGCAAAGGCCGTCCTTTTTCTCTAAAAGCGGGCAGCGCGGTACAAAAATCATCCGACGCCCCAATTTTGGACATGGAAGATTTTGTCGGCCGGATCATATTAAACAGCGGCCCTGCCATATTATCGGGCAAGCGCGGCAGCTATAATCTTGATAATGAAGTGATGCGAGTCAATGGCCCGTTGCAATATGAATCGCTCGCTGGCAATGAATTTACCGTCTCTAATGTAGAAATTCAATTGCGCAATCAGAGCTTTGAAAGTTTCGATAAGGTCAAAGGCAAAACAGAATTTGGAACATTTAATGCGAACCGAATAAAGGGGGCATTGGGTAGCCGAAAAATCACATTATCGGGTAATGTAAACGGCGTCAGCAAATTTGGCAGCTATCGTGCTGATAACGCCATTGGTGATTTGAGCAACCGCACGATTATATTAGAAGGCAAAGTGCGATTGACGACCAATGGCCGATAGGATAAACAGTGTCAATTAATTAGGATGATGATGTGAATTTCAAACCTTATATTATAACCGTTTCTGCTATTGCGTTTCTATCCTTAAACGCCACTGCGCCAGCGCAAATCGTCCAAAACCATAATAGCGATGCCCCCGTCACTTTTGACGCTGGACGCGCCGAATTATTAGACCGCTCCAATCGCGGTATCTTATCAGGTGGTGTCATTGTAACGCAAGCGGGCCTTACGCTGCGATCAAGCCGTTTAACAATTGCCTATAGCGATGCCCGTAACATTGATATTGATCGATTGGATGCGATTGGCGGTGTGACGATTACTAAAGCTAATTTGCGGACAAAAAGCGATGCGGCCATCTATGATTTAAATAGCAATTTAATAACCTTAATTGGTAATGTTTCTGTGACCCAAGGTGCTAATAAATTAAACGGTGGACGTATTATTATTGATCTGAACCAGAATCGTACCAGCGTAGAAGCAGCACCGCAATCCAATGGACAGGCTGGACGTGTCACAGGAACATTCAGCGTGCCGCAACGTTCTAAAAATAACGAAACAGATGATAATCAAACCCCATAATATTTGAATGTCATTGGTCGATATTTGCCATTGATGCGCATAAAGATAATTGCAATCAGCCCTATTTCCATGCACAAAGCTTGCCAATTGAGTAATTGCTAAGGAAATTTTATATATTCTTATCTATACTCATCACATTAGATGATTGAAAAGAAGATATTATGTCGTTGCAAATGCAAGAACCCACTATAACCGATGATGACCACAATGTTGCGGAGAATATTGCCGATACAAATGGTCTAGGCGTTATTTCAATCGCCAAAAGCTATGATAAAAGAGCGGTGTTGACCGATGTGTCATTATCGGTAGCGCGCGGAGAGGTTGTCGGCCTGCTCGGGCCCAATGGAGCGGGTAAAACAACATGCTTTTATTCGGTCATGGGCCTTGTCAAACCAGACAGCGGACGGGTAATGCTGGCTGGTAAAGATATTACCGGATTACCCATGTACCGGCGTGCTATATTGGGCCTTGGCTATTTGCCGCAAGAAACATCCATTTTTCGCGGCATGACGGTGGAACAAAATATCAAGGCCGTCTTAGAAATGGCCGTCCCAGACAAAGCAAGACGCGCCGAACGCCTAGAACAATTATTGGATGAATTTGGTTTAACCGATTTGCGGACATCCCCTTCTATGGCTCTATCGGGCGGCGAAAGACGGCGCTGTGAAATTGCTCGTGCTTTGGCCGCTGATCCCAAAATCATGCTGCTTGATGAGCCTTTTGCGGGCATTGACCCGATTTCAATTTCGGACATTAGGGAATTGGTCAAAGAATTAAAACAGCGCGATATTGGGGTACTCATCACCGATCATAATGTGCGCGAAACGCTCGATATTGTTGACCGTGCTTGCATCATTTATGATGGGCAAGTGCTATTTTCAGGATCGCCTCAAGACTTAGTCGCGGATGAGAATGTTCGTCGATTATATCTAGGCGAAGGTTTCGCATTATGATGCCCTATGTTAGATTATTAGGATAGATATGGTGGCACTTTCCCCTCGCTTAGATCTAAGGCAAAGCCAGTCTTTAGTCATGACGCCACAGCTCCAGCAGGCGATCAAACTATTGGCCTTGTCGAGCTTGGAGGTTGAATCTTTCATCGCCGCAGAAATTGAGAAAAACCCGCTATTAGAGAGCGAAAATACATCTTTATCCGCCCAAGAAACGCCCGTAAAGAATGAAAAAATAGACAGTGGCGAAGCGAGCCAAGAGCGGGCCAGCGATGATGTGTTTAGCGATCAAGACTTTAACGGCAGCGAAGCATTAGACGTTAATATTGACAGCGATATAGTCAACCAAGATAGCGCTGCTGATAAAATATCGCATGATAGTGAAGCTGGATTGAACATCTCTGGCGGTGCCGATGGTAATGGTTCTTTTGATAGCAGCGATAGCCTTGATTTTGATAGTTTTGCCGCCCCAGGGATTAGCCTGCGCGATCATCTGTTGGTACAAGCAGGCACATCATTTAGCGGTTCAGAATTGCTGATAGCGCAACAGATTATCGATAAAATAGAAAACACGGGATATATGGAATATGAAGTGCCGTTGCTGGCCTATCAAATGGGTGTTGATGCCCAAGATATGGAGCGCATATTATCCGTGATTCAAAGATTTGACCCAATCGGTGTTGGCGCCCGAAATTTGAGCGAATGTATCGCCATTCAAGCGAAAGAAGCCGATAGATACGACCCGTGCATGGCCAAATTAATAGATAATTTGGATCTGGTGGGCAAAGGAGCTTTTGATCGCTTGCGCCGCCTGTGTAATTGCGATGAAGAAGATTTGCGCGATATGCTGATGGAGCTGCGCGAATATGATCCAAAACCTGGTTGTCGGTTTCAGCGCGATGATAGCGTCGCCATTACGCCCGATATTTTTGTCACCGCCAAAGGCAAAGGCTGGAGCGTTGAATTAAACAGCGCCAACCTGCCCAGGCTATTGGTCAACCGTAGCTATTATAGCGAGATGAGCAGCGCAGGCCCTGATAAAGAGACCAAAGCATGGCTCAATGAATGTATCGCCGATGCAAATTGGCTTATCAAAGCTATGGATCAGCGACAAAAAACTATTTTGAAAACAGTGAGCGAAATTATCAAACAACAAGATGGTTTTTTCCGCTACGGTGTTTCGCACTTAAAACCGATGACATTGCGCATGGTAGCAGAAGCCATTGAAATGCATGAATCAACCATTAGCCGTGTCACCAGCAATAAATATCTTAGCTGTGATCGGGGCGTTTATGAGCTAAAATATTTCTTTACCAGCGGTGTGCAAAATAATGATGGCAGCGAGGGCATATCAGCCGAAGCGGTGAAAAATGCAATTAGAGAATTGATCGATAATGAGGGTAAGAAAATCTTATCCGATGATAAATTGGTTGAGCTGCTGCGCGCCAAGGATTTTGACATTGCCCGCAGAACAGTAGCGAAATATCGTGAAGCTATGGGCATTGGATCATCGGTTCAACGGCGCCGCGAAATGAAGATGATGGGCGGTTGATTAAAATTCAGATTGGTGATGATTATCCTCCAGCCACACGCCTTTGGCAATGATGATAGCATCGCCCGCAATTTCACCAGTCTTTGCTTTACCCGTCTCTACGTCACCCATGACAATGCTATTTTTATAATATCTAACGGTATGCGCTGCACCATTATACGATAATTTTTGCCGCGCACGCGCAAATATAATTCGCTTTTCGCGGGATAATATATCCTGAAATTCGCTCATTTCTTATCATCTTTTTTCACCCTAATTGGCACTGGAATATTACAAATATCCGCACCCCCCGCTGGTATATTGAAAAATGGGTCGCGGCGATTGGCTCTAGCATCCGCATATTTAGCAAAACTCTCGCCTTGCGTGTTTAGATATTCAAAATCTGGTATATCACTAATGTCATTGCCCATCCGCACAGAGGTGATTTGCGTGCGTTCTTCGGGCGTTTCATAAAAACCCAAATCCCCCGTACCGCGCGGCAAGCTGCTCATATGTTCCATACCCGAAATGATACGCCCCACCAGCGCGATATTGCGGTCCAAATGACGCGGCGCATGGCCAATCACCGTATAGAGCGATGAGCCATCGCCTGTATTTGGCGATAAATCACGCCCCACACCAACCATAGCATAACAATGCACGGGCCAGAAAAATCCACGGCTATTACCAGCGATAGGCCAACCACTCTTACTCGATTTTGCCCAGTCAGAATATATCTCTCTTGGCCCTTTTGCTTTTATAATAGTGCTAATATTATCATGATAAGGAGGCACTCTATATTCACTCTCAGGCACAGTTTCCAAACCTTCGGGCAGAGCCTTTGCGCTCTCTTCACCGCTATTGGGATCGCCCCATTGGGTGACATAATTATCCTGCACACGAATGATCGCTGTAGCGTCCCAAAACTTCGCTGCAGTCAGTTTGCGAATATTGCGAATCCAGCCTTGGCTAAATGGCTCTGGCATAAGCTGAATAATCACGCGGCGTTCTTTACCATCGCGATCAGCCGCCAAATCCATCACCATCAAATCCGATGGCTTAATCGTAATCCATTCGGATGCAGGGGCTGCATCGACTATCGCATTGGGGCTCGGAAATGGCGGCGCAGCCTCTTCTTCATTTTGCGCCCATGCCATGCTGCTTAATCCACCCAATAATAGAGCGGCAATGATATATTTTCGCATACCCAATTCTCCCGTTTATAGAGCAACAGACTGCCAGATTGATAGATATATGCAAGAGCGATGATGAGATGCTTGCAAAAGCGCGCGCACGCCTATAGAGCGGCTGCAATCTATTGGGTGATCCCAGCAGATTTGCGGACACGTGGCCGAGTGGTCGAAGGCGCACGCCTGGAAAGTGTGTAAAGGGGTAACTCTTTCGTGGGTTCGAATCCCACCGTGTCCGCCATTATTATGTTTCAAGGCAATGATATAATTACATTAATTGCCGATACATTGAATAACGTCCCTCAATTTGTCCCTCATTCAATTTTATATACTTTAGCCTTGGATAGTTTAGGGTCCTTACTAGTGAAATATAAAAGGGGTATGCGCTATGGGACCCCATTTTTAGAAATCCCGCTGCATTCAATAATGCTAAATAGTTAGAAGTTACGCTTAATTTTGTTGGATGAGATTGTTTATTGCTAGTTCTAATCATATAGCCTAACCTAATGATGATGAGATTTTTTAACATCTACTATCTGAGTTTGAAAAGTGAATTCTACAATGAACAAACCATCATTCATTGACCTTTTTGCTGGCTGTGGTGGCCTTTCTCTTGGATTGATTAATGCTGGGTGGAGAGGGTTGTTTGCCATTGAAAAAACGCCTGATGCCTTTAGAACGTTCAAACATAATTTGTGTGATAAAAGACAAGGTTATGATTGGCCTAATTGGTTGCCTCAAAAAGAAATGACCACCTCAAACCTTTTGACTGGCTATAAGGAGAACCTTGAAAGTCTGAAAAATAAGGTTGACCTTATTGCGGGTGGGCCGCCTTGTCAGGGCTTCTCGTTTGCAGGCCAAAGAAATCATGCTGACCCGAGGAATAAGCTTACCGAAGAGTATATTCAATTAGTTGATATTATAAGGCCTAATTACCTATTACTTGAAAATGTCAAAGGTTTTAAGACAGCCTTTAAGAACGCCGATAATCCACCTTACTCAGAAATTGTTGAAGAGACATTATCTAAATTAGAATGGGGAGGATATAAAGTTTATTCGTCTATGGTGAATGCGTCTAAATTTGGAATTCCTCAACCTCGCGCGCGCTTTATAATGATAGCAGTGAGGTATGATTTAATCTCAGATAAGATCATTGATCCATTTAGAGATATTAGCGCATACTGTACAGCCTTCAAAAAAAAGAAAAAATTGAAGAGCAAGCCCATTTCCGTAAAGGATGCAATATCTGATCTTGAAGTCACGCGACACGGCTTGATTGATAGCCCAGATACAAACGGTTTCAGTCAAGTCGATTATTTGCAGCCTGCTAAACTTTCGTCTTATCAAAGGTTGATGCGGAAAGGTGTATCAGCGAGGCAAAAACCTAACAGTTTAAGAATAGCCCGCCATAGACAGTCCACTCTTGATAGATTTCAAGAGGTTCTTGAGACTTGTCCAAAAGGGAAGTCATTATCAAAAGAGGATCGGGATCGGTTTGGCATGAAGAAGCAATGCTTTACACCGTTGCACCCCGATCAAGTTGCTAAAACAATAACCACTTTACCTGATGATTTGTTGCATTATAGCGAGCCCAGAATCTTAACAGTAAGAGAGAATGCCCGAATTCAGTCATTCCCAGATTGGTTTGAATTTTTGGGTAAATACACTACGGGCGGATCACGCCGGAAAGAGGAGTGCCCTCGTTATACACAGGTTGGGAATGCAGTCCCACCCCTAATGGCTGAAGCGTTAGGACTAAAGATTTTAGAGATGGCACAAGCTTATGGTTGAAAAAAAGTTCAAAGTCAGTTCGGCTCTCAAAAACATCATCGGTAAAGACCTAATTACAAACGAGTTTATCGCTGTTTTCGAACTCGTAAAGAACTCGTTCGACGCTCACGCAAAACAGGTCGACGTCACGTTCAAAGATTTAAGAACATCATCTCCAAAACTCATAATTCAAGATAACGGCAAAGGTATGGATCTCAACGATCTGGAGAACAAGTGGCTTTTTGTTGCTTACTCAGCAAAGAAGGACGGGACTGAAGACTATAGAGACTCTATACAAAGCACCAGAATTCACGCTGGCGCAAAAGGAATAGGACGTTTCTCGTGCGATCGTCTTGGGACATCTCTAAACATCTATACGAAAAAAGACAAGGCATCGACAATCAACCTTTTGTCCGTGAATTGGGAAGCATTTGAGCAAGATGCTCAGGAAGAGTTTGAGGAAGTTGGCGTTTCCTATGAAACGACGAATTCCTCTCCATACAATTTGGACACTGGAACTGTTCTGGAAATTAACGATTTGCGGGAAAACTGGGATCGCGAGCGCATTCTGAAGCTACGAAGGTCACTAGAAAAGCTGATCAATCCGAACCAAGACAATGATGCTGACAATTTCACCATCAACTTATACGCCCCCGACTACGAGGAAAGTGACCAGAGCGTTAAGGAGGAAGAGCCGTGGAACAAAGTGAACGGTCCTGTAACGAACTTTCTTTTTGAAAAAATCGGCATCAAGACCACGTTTATTAACGTAGCGATTTCTAGAGACGGACAAACTATCAAAACGCGGTTAGAAGACCGAGGAACATTGATCTTTGAACTAACCGAGCGCAATCCATACAAGTTTGACGATTTTACACTTCACGACATCGAAGTAAGCTTGTTCGCCCTCAACCAAGCTGCAAAAATGGCATTTACCAAATATATGGGAACTCAGCCTGTCAATTTTGGGTCCGTTTTTGTATACAAAAATGGTTTCCGCATAAACCCCATGGGCGATCCAGGCCACGACAACTTCAGTTTAGACAGGCGAAAAACACAGGGGACTTCGCGATTTTTGGGGGCAAGAGACGTCTTCGGAAGAGTTGAAATCAGTGGAGAAAATTCGGAATTTCAGGAAGCATCTAGCCGTGACGGCGGCCTAGTTACGAATGAAGCTACTGAACTTCTGCAGAAATTCTTCGTAGGGCACGTTTTAAGAAGACTTGAGGCTTATGCCGTTGATATAGTCAAGTATGGCAACCTTGGGACCGACTTTGACAGCGCCCTACAAGAGGGTACGGATGTTAAATCGCAAATTATCGCGCTCATTCAGAGCCTAACAAAATCAGATGAAATTTTGGACGTTCATTACGATCCAGATGTTGTAGATATTTTTGAAGAACTCTCTGAGAAAAGTATTCAAGGTCTATTACGAAATTTCAAAAAAATCGCATCGCGGAATTCGTCTAAAGACATCGAAAATGAGGTTATTCGAGCAGAAGCGCGACTAGCAGAACTAGACAAAGCGAAGCGTGAGGCGGAGGCCGAGGCCGAAAAAGCTAGAAAAGAACGTCTCAAGGCAGAAAAAGAAGCTAGGGAGGCTGAGGAGGCCCGACGCAAAGCAGAAGCGGAAGCTGACAAGGCTAAAGAAGCAGCTGAAGAGGCCCGTGAAGAAACTGAAAAGGCCTACTCGGAAAACTTATTCCTCAGATCAATGGCCAACACTGACATTACTGACACTGTGAGTTTCGTTCATCATATCGGAATCGCAGCAGAGACCATTGAAAATTACGTAAAGAACTTCTCGTTAAGAATTCGCAAGGGCCAACCATACTCCGAAAATACGATTTTAGAATCACTAAATAACATTAGTTCTCAGGCTCGAAAAATACTCACCACTTCAAAATTTATTACAAAAGCCAATTTCAGCTTGAAGGGATCGAACGTTGAGACAGACATGTGCGAATACATAGCTGAATACATTGAAAATATTTGCTTTGGGGTGATCAAAAACGAAAATGATGAGAACATGGTTTTCGAATTCAAGAATCAGGGTGAGATCGAGTTCCAAAGTAAGTTTCGTCCTTTGGAAATCTCAATCATTTTTGATAACCTGATTAACAATGCTAAAAGGGCAAAGGCAAAGAAAGTTCTCATCGACGTGGTTGATAAAAATGAAAAAAAATTGACCATTATTTTTGCTGATGACGGTAAAGGTGTTCCAGCAAAATCTGCGGATCGGATTTTCGAAGTTGGCTTCACAACCACTGCAGGTTCGGGACTTGGGCTCGGTCAAACGAAAAAATTATTGGAAAAGCGCAAGGGAAGTATTGAGTTGATTGAGGCTCATGAACTCTCTGGTGCAGCATTTGAGATGAGGTTTTCAAAATGAGTTTGGACTATAAGATTTTTTGGATCGATGATGACGAAGACTTGCCAGAATCACTTCACGAAGGGCTTAAATTAGAGTTCGATGAAGCCTTCAATTTCGATATCGATATTGAAAATGATGGGGATAATTTAGAGAAGAAAATGGCCTCTGAGCCAATTGATCTTCTGATCCTTGATTGGAACATTAATGGAGAAAGGAGCGGTTTAGAGCTTATTAATAACCTACGAGATTCAGGTGAATTGACGGAGATTATATTTTATTCGCAAGATGATACCGTTAAAGATCAATGTAAAGAAATTATGGGAGTTCATACCTGCGTCAAGGGAGAGGCTGACGAGAAAATCAAATTGGTAATCAATAGGTTTCACGAACGTACTAAGAATGTGGCGATCATGCGAGGCATGATTATTTCTGAAGCGATTGATCTAGAAAACAAACTAACTGATATAATCACAGCCCTTTTCGGTGCCAAATCTGACCTATTTAGAGATCGAATTTTGAATAAGCCTATATTGGATTTTGGAAAGAAGCATGCTTTCGTTGACGGCTTACTGAGAGACAAAATTGACGAACTGAAAAAAGCTAAAATTCCTGATAACGACAAAATATCACGGATCACAGGATTCAAAGACGTTTTCCACAAGATGATGAAGGAAGTGGTCAACCAAAGGAATATTTTGGCTCACTCCAAAAAAACATTCGAAGATGGAGTTCTGGTTCTCGCCTCAATAAACAAGGACCCACCCATTCGTTTTACGGATGATTGGAAGAATGAAATTCGAGCAAACATAAAGAAACATCTCACTAATCTAGTAGCCATAAAGGAAGTGTTGACAGAAGAGGGGCTCATAGATGCTTGATGGACCTACCGCAGGCTTATAAATGAAGTCATCTTTTTTTGATTGAAACACTGACATAAAGCATTGTTAGCTTTTACTTAATAAGAAATGAAACAACAATATATAAACAAGCAAGAAGCACTTAATATCTCAAAAGCGACTTCTAAGATTGCAATGCTTAAAAATAAACTGTTATGTCAATAACCTTAATTATTTTAGTCTTAGATAATCAGAGTTAAAAATCAATTATAGCTTCTTTCTTAGGCGGCTGGTTGGAATCATCGAGATATTCTGCATAATATGTATCAACAGAAAACCCACGTTCTTTCATTACCAACTTACCAGTTTTGAAGCACCAAGTTACATTCAATGATGTAAATGAAGCTCCACGTCTGTTTTGGACATTTTTTTTCTCAAAAGAACATGGAGTACCATATTTTTGGTTAAAGGCCCTAAGGACAGTAGGGAACGATATTCTATCTCCAGTGATATAAAGCCTATAAAGCTTACTATTATGTATTTCATAGCCCGATATAAGCGTCCTAGTACCAGCAACCACAGAAAAGGTCTGTTTGCACTCTACAGAGGTTTGACTTAGCTTTGTACAATACTTCTTTTGGCCGAACGCCTCTGAAGACATGTTGAATGTTGTGTTGGAAACGAACTGGCCAAATTGGAACTCAGGCTTTGTTGAAGCTTCACTTTGTTTTTCTTCTTCATTTGGGGAAGCAAGAATTAGCATTGGTAATATAATAATCAACTTCATAGAGCTTGCTCCTTATTGTCTGGAATAATCATTGGGGAAGCCATCCATATGCAAATAATGCATATGCGATTTTTGCATGTAGTCAATTCTTTTTTGAAAGATTGGTTTTACTCATGCCTAAATCAGCTTTTACAGAAGCTCATAAAATTGCGATTAAAATTCTTACTGATACGCGAAAAAAAGCTGGTTTACATCAAGCTGATTTGGCGAGAGCACCAGGGAAGGATCAAAGTTTCATTTCTAACATTGAGAGAGGACAAAGAAGGGTTGATATGATTGAATTTTATGCCATTTGTCGGATTTTAAATATAGATGCTGCGAAATTATATTCTGACATTGTTGAGAAACTTCCGAGTAAAGTCGATATTTAATGAATTGATATGAGTGTAACTTCTAACTTTTATTAAGATTCAATATAAAAACTCTATTCGAAAAAGCGGGTCCTTACCGCATAGGTATTTTTGATTTGCTCTCCAAGGACCCTTATAATTTAACTTCTGCGAAGTTCCAGATCGTTTCCCAATTATCGTACCTTGGTTTTTTTGATCGTTAACACCTAGAAGTTCGACATCCGTTTCAGAAATTCCTTTGCAAATATAGCTCACAAGTTTATTTAAATTTGCAAAATAGAGTTTTTCTGAAAACTCAGGTCTTCCAAGCTTCCCTTTTATAACATTAGTTTTTATAACTCCTTTTTTATAGGGGGATTTAGAAATTTTCTTAACGTGATTTAAGAGATGCTTACCAAGTTCAATTTTAATTGGCCAATGAAGTAAGATATGCACATGTGAACCACCTCCCCGAGGATTCTCTCTTACCCAACAACATACGGATTTATGGTTTTTGGTATATAGGTAATCTGCGACATATTTTATAAATCTCGCTGTTGCTTCTGCTGCTTCTCTATCTGTTAACCCAGCTTTTTCCCAATTTATGGTTACAAATCTGTTTAATGGCAAGCCAAGTTCATATGCGTAATGAGCGGCTAAAATAATTTTTTCACGACTTTTCAATGGCAAGACATGACTTATACGATCTGATTTATTCCTAGGGCCGCCCCATGTGTTATTATGATTTTCCATAGAATATACTACACTCTTACGGGTTAAGTAATTAGCAATTCTCATGCCATTTTTTAAAAAGTTAGTTTCTTATATGAAACAAATATTTATCAAAAAATATTTAATATAAAAAAGTAAGTTATTTGGTAAAAAAATAAATTTTCGTAAGTTTCAAGATTAAGAAAATAAAGAGGTAAAATTTAGAGAATACCTCTTTATTCAACAGCAAAATTTTAGTTATTGCTTACCTATATATTTAGGTAATTTTGCATGCTCTAATATTTCATTGAGCCATTTACATTGAGCTTCCGATAAAGGTTTGCCATATACCACTTCACCACCTAAGAATTGCCCTGCTTTACGTGTAATTTTGCAATTACTATTTAATATTGCTAAACATGCTTCTCTATGGTCTGTGAAGGGTTTAGATGTATTTATCTCGATCTTCATGATTTAATATTCACATCATCATTAGTAGTTAGAGAGGCAAGCCATTGTTGGGCTTCTTCTTCACTAATTCTAGTAGATCGTCCTATCTTCAATGTTTTTAATCTACCTGCTTCAATTTCTCGATATACCGTTGATCTAGAAACTGCATATCGTATGCAAAACTGTTTAATATTAATTAGCATTTTAATTCCTTTCCATGCACCAGAAACTAAACGAGAGTGTCAGGTTCCTCTGGGTGAAAAGAGCTATCGCAGGCTATGAATAGAAAAATGAACAATCTAAAAAAATATCTTTTTAATTTGATTCTTAGTTATGTAAATAATTGACCTTATTTTTTAAATTTATGATATTAGTCCTTACGTTATTATTGATTAATAATTTTGATTCATCGATAGTTTGTAAGAACTCAGTGATTGCAAGCCATGGTAATCCATTAACTATATTTATATTAGGTACTTTAGGATAATTGATTGGAACATTGAAACCATTTCGTTGTCTACAGCTTATTGTGTCTGCTAATAATAAACCAATGGCTATTTCTTTACTGCAGATTTTTGACGGCAAACTACCATATTCAATACAACCAAATTTAAAAGACCTTAGCTGAGCATTAGCTATTTGTTCTTTAAAATTATTTAGAGCATTTATGGTTTCCTCATGTCCATTAATTCCATTTTTAATTTTTACTGAACCTTCTGTAAGTTCTTGAATGATTGAGAGTGAGAGTTTATGAGAAAGAGCATCAACTTTTGTTTTTTTAAGTGACGAGATTAGCTTGTCAACATGGCCTTTTAGAGTTTTACGGGATTCTACAGATTCTTTTCTTTTTGTATAAAGGGCTAAATTTTCTTCCCAATCAAAAGCTTTATATTTTTCGCAATGATCAATTAAAATAGTTCTTAGTTTAAAAAATATACTTTCTGGATGTTTAACCCAACTATCTTTTTCCCATCTATCAGTTAAAAAGAGTTCCGAAGGATCCCATTTTGCTAGTTCCTCAGCCGCTGTGTGATATCTATCATCAATTTTATCTATCCAGATTTTAGATATAGTATCAATAGAAAGCCCTGCTTGTTTAATTGCATTTTGAATCAAGCGTTTGGCTGAATCGCGTTCCTCAGGTGTTTCTAGTGAGAGTGAGGAAGGCAAATGTGCTTTAATTTGCCTATAGGCTTTACAGTTAGTTATAATATGCGGCTTTGTCCAAATAGGGCTTACACCACTAAAATAACTCGTATCAATATTAGTGCTTATGTTCCTTGGTCTGCCCATAATGATGGCACCTATTTCTGTTATTGATTAACAAGCTTCATAATATGAACTATGAATAAGACTAATTTACTGCTTACTATTAACCTATTCGCTTGATTATAATTGAGTTATGCAGAAACAACAAGAATATCTCATGCAGCTTAATTATAGAGAGTCATTATGGAGATTACTGATGGTGCATATATTGTTCCGTTAGTGAAGGCGTCATGAAGCTTTTTGTCTAATGGGAGCAGATATATTTGTAAGCCGCAGCTTATCGGCTGGGTTGCAATCACAACGCATAACGAAACGCTGCAAGTCATTTGAAGCATTGTTTGGACTGGAACGGAGACTTGTTAGCGCATTGGGTTTGAAAATACCATTAGTACGTACCAAAGGCATCTTTCGCCGAACTTATGAGGGATAATTATTTGAATATAATCATTGCGGCTTCAATTGCTCTTGGTGATTGAGAATGTATCGGTTACACATTATTTATGACTCCAATCGAGATAGAAGAAGCCATTGAAGCTCTTGTAAAAGAACCGTTTGACGGTGATGAATTTCCGTTTCAATTTCTTCATGCTTTCGATACTTCCGATGCAGCCATAAAACGATTGCGCGTAGGCAAGCAGAACCAATCTGATGCTGGCGGCGTGCTCAACAGAAACAACCTACACATCGCGACCTGCGCAGTGGGCGCAGTCGATGCCATGTTCGCAAAATTACGCAGCAGCCCAAAAACAGCCTCTGCCAAAGCCAAATTCATTTTCGCCACCGATGGTAAAACATTCCAAGCCGAAGATTTAATCAGCGGCGCAACATTGGCAAAGCCTCTTGCTGAATTGCCCTACCATTTCGGTTTTTTCTTACCGCTGGCTGGCATCACCACGGTTAAAGAGATTAGGGAAAGCTCCTTCGACATAAAGGCGACGGGGCGGCTCAATCGTCTCTATCTGGAATTGCTCAAGGATAATCCCGAATGGGCGACGAACGAACGCCGTCCCGACATGAACCATTTTATGGCGCGGCTTATCTTCTGTTTCTTTGCCGAGGATACTGATATTTTCGTTGGTGATGGGTTATTTACCAACACCGTTCAACAAATGAGTTCAAGCGATTCATCGGATACGCATGCAGTCATGAGCGAAATTTTTCGAACGATGGACTGTAAGGTCACAGAGCGCGAAGAAAATAATATTCCGCGATACGCCAACCAATTTCCCTATGTGAATGGGCAGTTATTTTCTGGTGATGTTCATGTACCAAAATTCAGCAAAATGGCACGTTCCTATCTTATTCATATTGGCGGATTGGATTGGACAAAAATCAATCCTGATATTTTTGGCTCAATGATCCAAGCCGTCGCCGATGATGAAGAGCGCGGTTCGCTGGGCATGCATTATACCAGCGTCCCCAATATCTTAAAAGTTCTCAACCCGCTCTTTCTGGACGATTTAAGGGAGAAGTTGGCGGAGGCAGGCGATAACAAAATCAAGCTGCTCAACCTGCGCAAACGTATAGCAAAGATAAGGGTTTTTGATCCCGCGTGCGGCAGCGGAAATTTCCTCGTCATCGCCTATAAAGAAATGCGTTCCATAGAGCATGAAATCAACACAAGACGCGGCGAGTCTGACCGTAAATCGGATATGCCCCTGACCAATTTTCGCGGGATAGAATTGCGCGATTTTCCAGCAGAGATTGCAAGGCTTGCGCTTATCATTGCGGAGTATCAATGCGATGTGACCTATCGTGGGCAACAAGAAGCCTTAGCCAATTTCCTGCCGCTGGATAGCGAAAATTGGATCACTTGCGGCAATGCGCTGCGGCTCGATTGGGTCGATTTAATGGATGTAACGGGTGGCGGCGTCAAAGTAACAAGCGATGATTTGTTCGAAACACCTCTCGACCAAAGCGAGATAGATTTTGAGAATGAAGGCGGGGAATTATACATATGTGGGAATCCACCTTATCGTGGCAGTAAATGGCAAAGTCCTGAACAAAAACAGGACATGCAAATTGCTTGGTCTGAACATAAATCATTATCAAAAGTGACCGACTTTGTTTCAGGTTGGATTGCCCAATTTATTAAATTTCTTGAGTATGTTCCAGATGCTTCCGCAGCGTTCGTGACAACTAATAGCATTTGCCAAGGGCAGCAAGCATCTCAAATTTGGTCAGTTGCGAAAAAAGAAAAAGTGGAATTACTTTTTGCCCATCTTCCGTTTAAATGGAATAATTTAGCAAGCCATAATGCTGGTGTCACAGTTGTGATTATTGGTTTGGGTAGAGTCTCAAATTCAAAAAAACGCATATTTGATGGAGACCTAGTTCGCAATTGTAAGATTATAAGTCCTTATCTTATCGCTGATAATGATGCCATTGTAAATAAAGCTAAGACCCCCTTATTCGGACAGAGCAGAATGCTTTTTGGTAATATGCCTCGCGACGGTGGTCATTTATTTTTGACTAGTGATGAGGCAAGAGAACTTACACAAGACAATCTAGCTTCACAATTTGTAAAAAAGTTTCTTGGTTCAGAAGAGCTTATTCGAGGCAAATCACGTTTCTGTCTTTGGATAGAAGATAACTCTATTGAAATAGCTCAAAAATCAGATTTGATACGGGATAGACTAGTTGCTGTTTCAGAAAGTCGCTTACGCTCTTCCGCGAGCTCAACAAGAGGTTTCGCAAAACAGCCACATCGGTTTGTTCAAATAGCGGGTAAGGCTAAACAATATTCAATCGCTGTTCCACGTGTCTCTTCTGAGAATCGTGATTACTTGCCAACTGACTTACTTACCGCCAATACCATCATAGGCGACCGAAACTTTGCCCTTTACGATGCACCTCTATTGAATATGGCAATCATCGCATCAAGATTACACTGGGTTTGGATAGGGACAGTTTGTGTTCGTTTAGAAATGCGCTTCTCTTATTCCAACACGCTTGGCTGGAATACTTTCCCTATCCCAGAGCTAACCAAGCAAAACAAAGCGGACCTTACACGCTGTGCAGAGAATATTCTTCTCGCTCGTGAAGCCCATTATCCCGCGACCATCGCCGATCTTTATGATCCCGAAAAAATGCCCGATGATTTGCGCCGCGCCCATGATGCCAATGATGAGACGCTGGAACGTATCTATATCGGTCGCCGCTTCCGCAACGATACCGAACGCCTTGAGAAATTATTCGAACTCTATACCAAAATGACGAAGGGCAAAGCCGCATGAGCGATGAAACCTCCCATGACGCAGACATTATAAGACAGGCGGATGCGCGGACGCTCTCGATAATTGATGATCTTCGCGCTTTGCCAGCGGAAACGCAGTGGGTTGAGTTTAAGGAAAATTATACTGACCCCATGATGATCGGAAAGCTTATTTCTGCATTATCCAACTCTGCGCGCATAGAAGATGAACATTTTGCTTATGTCGTCTGGGGTATTCAAGATATTACCCATGATGTTGTCGGAACCAATTTTGAATCTTCTACTGCAAAACAGCAAAACCAGCCGTTGGAGATGTGGTTGAGTCAAATGTTAAATCCTGCGGTCGCGTTTCGGTTTAAAACTATTCAGTATCAGAACCAACGCATTGTTCTATTGGAAATTCCAGCGGCTTCGGTAACTCCCGTTGAGTTTGACCGAACAGCCTATATACGGATTGGTAGCGCTACTCCTCGTCTTTCAGACCATCCAGAGCGGCAGAGATTGCTATGGTCAAAAATACAGCCTTATGCATGGGAGACTGGATCGGCGGCTCAATATCTTGATAGCGAAGATATTTTAAAGAAACTTGATTATACAAGCTATTTTGAACTGACGGAACAACCTCTTCCAGATAACCGAGAGGGTATATTTGAAAAATTAACAGCAGATCGCCTTATAGAAAAGGATGTCGGAGGAAGATGGAACATCACCAACCTTGGCGCAATTCTCTTTGCTAAAAAAATTAGTGACTTGCCTCCATCTGTTAGCCGAAAAGCTGTGCGATTTGTTGAATATGAAGGCAAGAGCCGAGCGAGCAAAGTGCTTCACCGATTAGATGGTCAAAGAGGTTATGCGAGTGGTTTTCAGGGACTGGTAGATTATATTGACGCATTACTTCCCAAAAACGAACATATAGGAACAGCATTTAGGCAAGAAGAAACGCTATTTCCATCAATCGCTATAAGGGAATTGATAGCGAATGCCCTTATTCATCAGGATATGACTATAACTGGGACTGGACCTTTGGTTGAATTATTCCAAGACCGCCTTGAAATCACAAACCCGGGTAAGCCGCTCGTAAATCCAGATCGTTTTCTGGACTCTCCCCCGCGTTCACGGAACGAAGCTCTTGCCTCTCTTATGCGCAGAATGCGGCTTTGTGAAGAGCAAGGTACGGGCATTGATAAGGTCTTGGCTTCTGCCGAACTTCATCAGTTGCCACCTCCCGATTTTCGTGTGGAAGGAGATGCGGTAAGGACTTCGTTGTTTGCACCTCGTAAGTTCGCTGATATGACCCAAGAAGAACGGGTAAGAGCCGCATATCAGCATGCTGCACTCAAATATGTTATTGGGGAGAGAATGACCAATGCGTCATTACGAGAGCGTTTCGGAATAGCGGAACGAAATGCTTCGCAAGCCTCTGGTGTTATTAGACTTGCTCTTGATACGAAACAGATAAGGTCAGCAGACCCAGAGCATCCTCGTGCTGGTTATGTTCCTTATTGGGCATGACCTGTGTAAAGTTTTGATTGTGTTTTGATTATCAGGGTAAATGTTGAATGATAGAAAATAAAAAAGGTATTAAAATGAGATATTTAGAAGTATTATTCCTTAATTTTAATTTTGATCCTGTTTTGATTGAGCAAGGCTTGACAGTATAATGACCACACAAAAACCAATTCCCGCTGTATCGTTTCAGACCGCTCGCACAGGAGCATCTTCGAAATCGAATGAACTTGGTATGCGACCGATGCAGGAACGTGCCTATAGTAAGCGCGGAGAGCAATATCTGCTTATCAAGTCACCGCCAGCATCGGGTAAATCACGCGCCTTAATGTTTATCGCATTGGATAAGCTGCATAACCAAGGCGTTAAGCAAGCGATTGTTGTTGTGCCTGAGAAGTCCATTGGCGGCAGTTTCGCAAATGAACCTTTGTCGGATTTTGGCTTTTTCACGGACTGGGACGTCAAGCCCAAGTGGAATTTATGTAATACCGCTGGTCCCGATGAAGAGCGGGCTGATCCATCAAAGATAAAAGCTGTTGGTCAATTCCTTAAGAGCGATGATGATGTGTTGGTCTGCACCCATGCGACATTTCGCTTTGCCGTTGATGAACTTGGCGTTGAAGCATTTGATAATCGTTTGATTGCGATTGATGAATTTCATCATGTGTCTGCTAACCCTAATAACAAACTTGGGCAACATTTGTCAGACTTTATGCAGCGCGATAAATGCCATGTTGTTGCCATGACGGGCAGCTATTTTCGCGGCGATGCAGAGCCTGTTCTCATGCCCGAAGATGAGGCAAAGTTTGAGACAATCACCTATACATATTATGAACAGCTGAATGGCTATGAGTATCTAAAAACGCTTGATATTGGTTATTATTTTTATTCGGGTAAATATTTATCGGCTATTGAGGATGTGCTCGACCCCGATAAAAAAACTATCGTACATATTCCCAATGTGAATAGCAGAGAGTCCACAATCCAAGGTAAGGTTGAAGAGGTTAATCATATCATGAGCACGCTTGGCACTTGGGAGGGACGAGACCCAGAGACTGGCTTTCACATGGTTAAACAAGCTTCTGGTCGGATATTAAAAATTGCCGATCTTGTTGATGACAGTGAGAATTCAGAGCGCGGCAAAGTACTCAACGCATTGAAAGACCCCGCGCACAAAAATGATCGCGATCATGTGGACATCATCATCGCACTGGGTATGGCGAAAGAAGGCTTTGATTGGATTTGGTGTGAACATGCTTTGACAGTTGGCTATCGTTCGAGCCTAACTGAAATTATCCAAATCATTGGCAGAGCAACCCGTGATGCTCCAAATAAAGAGACTTCCACTTTCACGAACTTAATTGCTGAACCTGATGCATCCGAAGAAAAGGTAGTGGACGCGATCAACAATACCTTAAAGGCGATTGCAGCGAGTTTATTGATGGAACAGGTGCTTGCTCCGCGCTTTAACTTCACACCAAAAGATGCGGGGGAAAAGGACGATTTTGATTATGGAGAGGGCGGCTATCAAGAAGGAAAAACCAATGTTGGTTTCAATGAAGAGCGGGGACAATTTCATTTTGAGATAAAAGGTTTGGTGGAACCTAAAAGTGAAGAAGCGAATAGGATTTGTCAGGAAGATTTGAATGAAGTGATTACGGCATTTGTTCAAGATGATGTGGCGTTAGGTAAAGGACTGTTCGATGGAGCGGAGGCTGGTGGTGAGACAATAGCGCAGGAATTGACGCAAGCGAGAATGGGTAAAATTGTTCGTGAGAGATATCCAGACCTCACGGATGAAGATCAGGAATCTGTTCGGCAGCACGCTGTTGCTGCTCTAAACCTTACGCAAAAAGCAAAACAGCTAGCCAGTGAAGGTTCATCGGAAAATGATGACAAAGCCAATACAGCATTGATCCAAGGAGTTCGTAAATTTGCGCTAGAAGTGACTGAACTCGACATTGATTTGGTGGATAGTATTAACCCATTTGCGGCTGCATATGCTGTTCTTTCCAAAGCTATGAATCAAGATACATTGAAACAAGTTCAACGCGCAATATCTGCGAAAAAGACTAAGCTTAGTCACGAAGAAGCTCGTGACCTTGCGCTACGAGCAGTGCGTTTTAAAAGAGAGCGGGGTCGATTGCCAGCGGCTGATGCTTCGGATGCGTGGGAGCAAAAATTAGCAGAAGGCGCAGCCGCTTTCGTTAGATATAAAGATGAGGGTAAATATGACTGACCTTAGTCTTGATGATCTGCGTGACGAGCTTTCCGCTTTTGAAACAAAGAAACCCAAAACAACAAAGCACACGGCTCGCGAAGAGCGCGTGATAGCAGGCTTTGAAGATATTATTCGTTTTCGTGAAGAGCATGGACGCACGCCAAATCACGGCGAAGGCAATGATATATTTGAGCGATTATATGCTGTTCGATTGGATCGACTTCGTATGCTTAATGAATATCATGAGCTGTTAAAACCATTAGATATTTATGGTTTATTAGATGAGACTAGTTGCGCTGCTCAAAGCAATGAGGAAGATATTGATACTGACACGCTTATGGCAGAATTAAATGATGTTGGTGACACCGATATTACCAAACTCAAACATGTGAAATCACGAGAAGAAATAAAGGCTGCTGAGGAAATTGCGAACCGAGAACAATGTTTTGACTTTTATAAGTTTGAACCAATTTTTGAACAGTTACAAAATGATTTAGATTTAGGGGTTCGCGAAACGAGAGCTTTCGTAAGAGATGCTGGTTTTTTAAAGGCGGATATTAAAGAAGGTCAATTTTTTATTCTAGGTGGTCAAACTGCTTATATCGCAAGTGTAGGAGAGGCTATCAAAGCACCTAATGGTCAATTTGATGCGCGGTTGCGCGTTATTTTTTCAAATGGCACAGAGAGTAATTTGTTGCGCCGTTCCATGCAGCGCGCTCTCTATAAAGATGAAGCTGGTCGTCGCGTCACGGAAGCTGCAGCAGGTCCTCTTTTTGAAGATAATGTGTCCGAGGATGATCTGGAAAGCGGTGTAATTTATGTTTTGCGCAGTTTAAGCGACAATCCAGAAATAGCGAAACATAGGCAAGTAATTCACAAAATTGGCGTGACAGGTGGAAGTGTTAAGAAGCGCGTTTCAAATGCGAAAAGAGAGCCAACCTATCTTTTTGCGGATGTTGAAATCGTTCAAACTTATAAGTTGTTTAATATTAACAGACGTCGCTTAGAAGCTATGCTTCAAAAGATATTTGCAAGTGCTCGCTTTGATATAGAAATTGAGGATGGGTTTGGATATGTAATCCGTCCTCAAGAATGGTTTCTAGTTCCGCTTGATGCTATTGATGAAGCCGTAAAACGAATAGAAGATGGCTCGATTACAGAATATCATTATGAACCCAAAGAAGGTAAGTTAATTCTATTATAATTCCTTACTTTAATAGTTTTATCATGGATAGATTTGAGTCTAGATATGCTCTCGAATCTATAGAACCGATGATACATAAGAATTCTTAAAGAACTTAACTCTGATTTTTTCAATAAGGTGATGGTCGAAATACTCTAAAAGCTGAATATGTTTTATTAAAGCCTTATCTAATCACCAGAGATGGTTTGTTTTGCGTATCGAACTTATTAGTTATTAGTGCGATTAAGAAATTAATAATAATACCCAAAGTATTAGAGGAAAATTAATCTGGGGGCATATTTGGGGGCATTTGTAACAGCCTAATCAAATATAACATATTATAACAACTAGTTATTATCTATATTCGAGTCCTCTAAGCGGCACCAGAATTCATTCCTGAACATTCCCAAACGCTTGCAATAGCGGTTTGAAAGGTCACGCAGCGATTCCCACTGCACCAAGGGAACTAGACTAAGTTTATGAGTTAAGGGAAGGGATAATTTACCAACTATAATACTTTATTAGGGGCTGACCTATGAGATTGGTTATTATTGATATGGTTTAAGCCATATTTTGATAGTTTTCAAGAGTTGGTCTGGCGGTCCGTAATTGAAACGAAATTCACATTCTTTGAGGAATAAATGGAAATTCTTTTTGGGAACA
>CALLJS010000001.1 GCA_938050045.1 uncultured Sphingomonadaceae bacterium | reverse complement strand
CTAGTAGGTTTTTTTATGATAGATATTTTTGATCTCACAAGGTTTCAGGCCAAATAAATAAAAAGGTTCACAAATGAAATTATATGTTTATAGTAAGCGAACATTTTGAAAGCCGTATTCGCATGGGGACAAGAATAAGCGGCTTTGCAATGGGTTCGATAGGCGTATCGCTGGTCGGATGTGTTTTTCCCTAAATTTTTAATTAAAACCAAAAGAGGTTTTCTTGACATATTTAAAAACGACTGCATCATTTGCGGTCATCGCAACTTTGACTGCTGCGCCTGCAGTAGCTCAAGAATCAGACACGCAAACAGAAGAAAATGAGCAAAGAGGAGTCCAAGAAATTGTTGTGACTGCTACAAAACGTTCTGCAGATTTGCAGGACGTCCCTGTCGCCGTTCAGGCATTGGGTGCTGAGTCATTGGATCAATTAGGCGTGACCGTATTTGATGATTATCTTCAACAACTGCCTGGCGTTACCGCTGGCGGTGGTGGTCCTGGCCAAAGCACGATCTACATTCGCGGGCTCGCATCCACTACGCCAAACTTAACCACCGCTGGCGTTGCGGGACTTGCCCCCAATGTTGCGCTCTATCTGGACGAACAGCCCGTATCACAGCCGGGTCGTAACCTAGATGTTTACGCAGCAGATTTGGAACGAGTCGAAGTATTATCTGGCCCGCAAGGCACATTATTTGGTGCATCATCTCAGGCTGGCACAGTGCGCCTCATTACCAACAAACCAGTCATTGGCGAGTTCCAAGCCAAATTTAAGGCGGGCATATCTTTTACCAAAAGTGGTGAACCCAGCCAAAATATCGAAGCCACATTGAACATCCCAGTTTCGGATCGTTTGGCAATTCGTGCCGTTGGTTATTATGACAATAAAGGCGGTTATATCGACAATGTAGCAGGGACGCGCAGCGCAGCCGAAAGTGGCCGCTTCCGCACCGCTGGGACGGTGCGTCAAAATGGCGTGCCTGTCAGCACGGGCCGTCAAGGTTTCCAAGCGGGTGCAGACTTGTCGGGTGTTAATTTCATTTTGGCTGATAATAGTGCCCTTGTTGAAGATGATTTCAACGATACGCAATATTTAGGCGGCCGTATCAGCGGTAAGTTTGAGATTAATAATGATTGGAATGTCACCGTTGCTTATGCACGCCAAGGTCTCGATTCCGATGGTGTGTTTTTCGAAGATCCTACTTTGGGTGATCTGGAAATTCAACGTTTCGAAGAAGACAGCATTAGCGATGATTTCAGCAATGTGAGCTGGACTTTAGAGGGCCGTATTGGGGCATTGGATATTGTTTACACGGGGGCTTATACCAACCGCGAAACAAACCAACGGGTTGATTATTCAGACTATCTATTTGTTGGTCAATATCTGCCTTATTATATTTGTGATACGGCTGTAGTATATCCTGGCAGCGTTATGACTGCTCCTGCAGATCCAACCTGTCAGGCCCCTAATCTGTTCGTGAACAGCAACACCGATACCGAAGTCTTTACCCAAGAATTTCGTTTCAATACGCCAGAGGAAAATCGGTTTCGTTTAACCGCTGGAGCATTTTATTCAGATCTGCGATTGCGCGAATTAAATGATTTCACCTATCCGGGTTCAGAATTTGTGCGCGGTTCAGATGGCACGACAATAGGCTTCTTGCCAAACTTTCCGCTTACCAATATCAACACCCCTGCTGGGGCTGCGGGTAATTCATCCGATGGATTCTTTACCGAGGCTGGGCCTTTCCCTGCTGGCGTAATATTCCGCAACGATATTTTACGCACCGATGAACAATTTGGCCTATTTGGTGAAGCTTCATTCGATATTGTCGAAGACCTTCTTACCTTTACTGGCGGTGCGCGTTATTATAATGTGCAGGTCGATTTAGAAGGCAGCGCAAATTCATCCTTTTTCAACCTCGCATCACCTATATTTGGCCCGAATACTGGCGTTGCTCCTGCGCTGCGCACTGATGCACAGCTAGGCGGAACCAATATTAGCGCGACATTTGCACGCAACAATAGCGCAGGCGCACCAGATATTGCCGAAGCAGATGGGGTTATATTTAAGGGTAGTTTGACCTATACGCCCAATGATGATTTGCTATTTTATGCAACCTATTCAGAGGGCTTTCGTCCTGGATTATTGAACCGTCCCGGCGGTGCATCGGGGCCAAATGGTTTTACCGTTCCATTCGCATTGGATACCGATGATGTTCAAAATTATGAATTGGGTTGGAAAACATCCTTGTTTGACAATCAGCTTCGCTTCAATGGTAACGCCTTCTTTGTGGATATTAGCAATCTTCAAACCACCATTTTTGATCCAAGCATCACCAACTTATTCTTCTCTGATAATGCGGCCAATGCTGAAATTCTTGGCCTAGAGGGCGACATTACAATCGCCCCGTACGCCGTAGAAGGTCTCACCATTTCGGCTAGCTTCTCATTCTTGGATACAGAAATCACCGAAGTTTTGACGCCAACCAATGATGTCTTGGTCGGCAGCTCATTGGCTTTTGCGCCAAGCTTCCAAGGTAATTTTAGAGCGCGCTATGAATTTGATCTATCAAATGATTGGACAGCCCATATCCAACCACAGCTTACCCATTCTGGGTCTGCTGCTACCGATATTATCGAAATCAACCGTTTGATTTTAGATAGCTGGACCACCGTTGGATTAAGCGCAGGTGCGAGTACAGACAGATATTCTGTCGAAATATTCGGCGACAATTTAACCGACTCGCGCGCACAAATCAGTGGTAATTTCATCAATGACCGCGCACGCATCACGGTGAGCAGACCGCTGACCATTGGAGCGCGTGTCTCTTTCACTTACTAAATTAATGGGGGGGGGTATGAAAAGCCCCTCCCTTTTTTTACCTTACCGCTCAGCGCATAATCAGTAAGGTAGACTATTCAGCCTGAATCTGAGGGAACTGATGTAATATATGTCTGATTTGGATATCGAAAAATCGCTGAAAAAGATTCGCGACGACATGTATGCGGGCCGTTTTGATGCCGCCCTCACCCGTGCCAACACTATCCTCAATAAACATTCCAATAATATAGATGGCCTGTATATGAAGGCCGTATGCCAGCGCTATTTGGGGCAAAATGAAAATGCCTTAAACACGCTTGAAACGCTCAAAAACTATTCGCCTGATTTTGGCCGTGCTCATCAAGAAGAAGGCCATATTTACCGCACATTGCATGATAGTCAAAAGGCTCTTGCTGCCTATCGACGCGCCTGTCACTGTAACCCAAGCCTGCATGCTAGCTTTAAGGCACAAGCCGAAATATTTAAGTCGCTTGGCAATGCAGCGGCGGCGGCAGAGATGCGAAATCAAGAACAGCGCATCATGGCTATGCCAAAAGATTTAGTCGCACTCTCGCATCTATTATATGAAGGCAAATTGATAAAAGCCGAAAATGCGGCGCGTCATTTCTTGCAAAAAAATCCAAAAAATGTCGAAGCTATGCGCCTGTTGGCGGAGATAGGCTCGCGCCTTGGCGTATTAGAAGATGCTGATTTCTTGCTCGAGAGTGCCCTTATTTTTGAGCCTGAGAATATTCAAGTCCGCATCGATTATATCCAAATATTGCGCAAAAGACAGAAATTTATCCAAGCGTTGGAACATTGCAAATTGCTCTATGCGCAAGACACAGGCAATCCTGTGTTTCAATCGCTTTATGCCATCGAATTAATGCAGACGGGCGATTATGAAAAAGCCCTAGAGCTGTTTGATCGCGTGCTGCAAAAATTACCCAATGACCCCATCACGCTTACCTCGCGTGGTCATGCGCTCAAAACTTATGGGGCGCATGATGAAGCCGTTGGTTCGTATCAAAAAGCCATTGCATCGGATAATGGTCATGGCGATGCTTATTATGGGCTTGCCAATTTGAAGACATATCAATTTTCTGATGATGAGCTTAGGAAAATGCACAGCCAAGAACAAGGCAATCAGCTTAGCTATCAAAACCATATTCATATTTGTTTTGCGCTTGGCAAAGCCTATGAAGATCGCAAAGATTATGACGCATCATTCGAATATTATGAAAAAGGCAATGCATTAAAACGCAATCAATCGCGCTATGATGCCGAACAAATGAGCCGCGAATTAGAAGCGCAAATAAAGGCCTGCACGCCAGAATTATTCGCACAGCAAGGCGGCAAAGGCTTTGATGCTCCAGATCCTATTTTTATATTAGGATTACCGCGCGCTGGCTCTACATTATTGGAACAAATTTTGGCATCGCACAGCCAAGTGGATGGTACATTGGAATTACCCAATATATTGTCGATGGCGCACCGATTGCGCCGGCAAAAACAAGCCAGCAATATATCGCTCTACCCCGATAATTTGCATTATTTGGATGCGCAGCAACTCTATGACATGGGACAAGACTTCATTGAGAGCACCCGTATCCATCGGCACGATGCTCCGTTTTTTGTCGATAAAATGCCCAATAATTTTCGTCATATTGCGCTGATAAAATTAATCCTGCCCAATGCAAAAATTATTGATGCACGGCGCGAACCAATGGCTTGCTGTTTTTCTGGTTTTAAGCAATTGTTCGCAGAGGGGCAAGAATTTACCTATGGCCTAACAGAAATTGGGCAATATTATAGCGACTATATACGTTTGATGGATCATTGGGATACGGTATTGCCCGATGCCATTTTGCGCGTCCAACACGAAGATGTTTTGAATGATTTAGAGGGTCAAGTGCGCCGCATGCTCGATTATCTTAACTTACCTTTTGAGCAAAGCTGTGTTGATTTTCACAAAAATAAACGCGCTGTTCGCACCGCTAGTTCCGAACAAGTGCGCCAACCCATTACCAAGGCGAGCGTTGACGTGTGGCGTCAATATGAAAAAAATCTATTGCCCCTAAAAACGGCCTTGGGGCTCAATATATCGGAGAATGTTGCGTGAGCGATTCAAATATAAAAGCCACTGTTTTACGCGATAGCAATTATGAAACCGACTATGAAGCTGGGCAGGATAATATAAACCCTTTTGGATTGGAAATGCACAATCCTGTATTCTTTATCAGCGCCCTGCTCATCCTATTATTTGTCGTTTCAACTTTGGTTTTTCCAGCCCTTTCCAAAGAATGGTTTGAAGCCACAAAATCATGGACATTGCAATATTTTGACTGGTTTTTCGTCATTTCATCCAACATTGTTTTATTATTTTGCGTCAGTATCGCCATTTCGCCATTGGGTAAAATCAGGCTAGGCGGCAAGGATGCGAAAACGGAATTTGGCACCGCCTCTTGGATTGCTATGCTATTTTCCGCAGGCATTGGTATTGGTATGGTATTTTATGGTTCGGCAGAACCTCTGGCTTATTACACCGATTGGGCTGGAACGCCGCTCGATGTTGAAGCGCGCACAGCAGAAGCTGAGAAATTAGCACTCGGCGCTACTGTTTTCCATTGGGGGCTAACCCCTTGGGCCATTTATGCTGTCATTGGTCTAGCCTTGGCTTTCTTTGCCTTTAACAAAGGATTACCGCTCACCATTCGCTCGGCATTTTACCCTATATTGGGCGAGCGAATTTGGGGTTGGCCTGGTCATATGGTTGATATTTTAGCGGTAATAGCGACTTTGTTCGGGCTTGCCACATCATTGGGTATAGGCGCGCAGCAAGCAGCGACGGGCCTTTCATTTTTATTTGGCGGAGAGAATAGATTAAATTCCCAACTGATATTAATTACGCTCATCACGGGGCTTGCCATTATATCGGTCGTACGCGGCATGAATGGCGGGGTAAAATTACTCAGCAATATTAATATGGTTCTGGCGGCGCTTTTATTGGCATTTATATTCATAACGGGGCCAACTTCGAATATTATCGCAGGCTTTGGCACAACCATCGTCAGCTATGCGCAATATGCAATCCCCTTGAGCAATTGGATTGGGCGCGATGATATAAATTGGTATCATGATTGGACGATATTTTATTGGGCTTGGTGGGTGAGCTGGTCTCCCTTTGTTGGTATGTTTATTGCCCGTATTTCAAAAGGCCGCACCATCCGACAATTTTTATCCATAGTCCTCATCGTTCCAACGATTGTAGCGATCATCTGGTTCACGACATTTGGCGTCGCTGCAATGGAACAAGTTAAATCAGGCGTTGGTCAATTAACGGGCGGTATCACCGAAGCCCCTCTGGTATTATTCCAGATGCTCGAAAATATGCCCATCCCCTATATTTCTTCAACCTTGGCTATTATATTGCTAATCGTATTTTTTGTGACATCATCGGATTCAGGATCCTTGGTGATTGACTCTATTACGGCGGGCGGACGTACCGATGCTCCCGTAGCGCAGCGTATATTTTGGGCTATCACCCAAGGGTTGGTTGCCACCGCATTATTAGTTGGCGGTGGCGCAGATGCTTTAGGGGCGATGCAGGCTGGCACGATAGCCAGCGGCCTCCCCTTTACCTGTGTGCTGCTGATATGCTGCTATAGCCTGTTTAAGGGATTAATGTCAGAATATCGATTGCTGCGAGCAGCCTCAAAAGAGCAAGCAGTTTAGATAAGTCAACCGAGAAAAGACACATAAAAAGGCCAGCTTAATGCGCTGGCCTTCTTTTCATTTTCAATCTTAATTCTAATTAACGTTGCACGCGACCCGAGCCATCGCCGCCCATTAATTTTTCAACCTCGTCAACGCTGACGCGGTTAAAGTCGCCCAAAATTGAATGTTTCAGGCAGCTCGCAGCCACTGCAAATTCGAGCGATTGTTGGCGATCTTCATAGGCATTTAACCCATAAATAAGCGCAGATGCAAAACTATCGCCGCCGCCAACGCGGTCAACAATGTCGGTTATTTCATAATGTTTTGATAATTTGAAACCGCTCTCACGATCGCGGATACAAGCAGACCAGCCATTACGATCCGCGCTTTTACTCTCGCGCAAGGTAATCGCAATCGTGCTCATATTGGGATAAATATCCAACACTTTTTCCGATAAAGCTTCGTATTTTTTCGTATCCAATTCGCCAGCTTCCACATCGACATCAACGCTAATGTCGAGCGATTTCTGGCAATCTTCTTCGTTGGCGATACCAACGTCAACATATTTGACCAATTCGCGCATAACGTCTGGTGCGCTCTTGCCATATTTCCATAATTTACCGCGAAAGTTAAAATCGCATGAAACGCGCACGCCTGCTTCTTTTGCAGCTTGCAAACATTCAAGGCTCAGATCAGCCGCCGATTGGCTCAGCGCTGGGGTAATACCCGTAATATGCAGCCATTTAACGCCAACAAAGATTGCTGCCCAATCAAAATCTCCTGGGCCACATTCGCAAATAGCAGATGCTGCGCGATCATAGACGACTTTTGATGGGCGTTGGTTTGCACCCGATTCCAGATAATAAATACCCACCCGATCACCCGATCGTTTTACATTGCTGGTATCCACATTAAAGCGGCGCAACTCACCAATCGCAGCATCACCAATATCATTATCGGGCAGCGCACTAATGAATCCAGAAGATAGACCATAATTGCTCAACGCCACGGCCACATTGGCCTCGCCGCCTCCGAAAGTTGCTTCAAAAGTTGGTGATTGAAAAAAACGTTCGTGCCCCGACGTCTTCAACCGCAACATAATTTCACCAAAGGATAAAAAATCAGCCATAATATCTCCCAGCTTTTACATTAAATCAGTAAACCCCCTATACAAACCACTGTCTAAAGTAACCCATTAAATGCGATAATGCTCCAAATTATTGATTGCCATTGTAACGGGTTTATTGTGACCAATTTATTTTATGATTGGCCCATCGATATTTATATTTGGACGTTAGCCTATCAATAGCTTGCAGCGTTTATCGCCGTTCATACAGCCGCACTGCCATTTTCACTGTCATCAGCAAAATGCTATATTTTGCAAAATTGATAGCCGCAATAATTGTGTGAAAACCTATGCTTCGGTTCGTCGTTATTTTGTTGGCTTAATGCCATGTTTCTAATATCAGTATAGAGATGGATAAGAGGAGATTAGGGCTGTGGAAACTGAAAAGATGAACCGATCAGATGATAGTGATAAGATTTCGGCTATTTCTAAAGCGCTCACAGATGCCCGTCATAAGGCACAATATTTAGACATATTCCCCGGAGATTTACCCGAAACATTAGAAGACGCCTATGCCGTCCAAACCCTATCAATCAGCCGATGGAATGATGATGTGTGCGGCTGGAAAGTGGGTGCAATGCCGCCTGCCTATTTTGATCGGTTTGCGGATAGGCGTTTGATTGGGCCCATTTTCAAAAATAGCACTGCCTATTCCAATAAAGATGAGGCCAGTCTCATGCCTATTTTTGATGGTTTTGCTGCTATTGAGAGCGAATTTATTTTCGCACTGGGAGAAACGCCCGATCAAGACAGATTATTTATCGGTGTTGAAATAGCCAGCAGCCCTTTGAATGCCATTAATGATATGGGGCCAATGGCGGTGATTTGTGATTTTGGGAATAATCATGGTTTGGTCGTAGGGCCCGAAATAAAAAATTGGCAAAACCTCTCGCCCGAGCCATTTGAAGTGAAAACAATCATCAATGATACGGTAATGGGTACAAAAATTATCAATTCATTCCCTGGTGATGCTTTGGAAGCTCTGGCATTTTTTCGTGCGCATGCCGCTCAGAATAATATAGAAACCCCTGTGGGAACATATATTTCCTCTGGTGCAATTACAGGTGTCCATCAAACGCACGCTGGGCTGACTTGCGTTGCCGATTTTGGGCCATTTGGGTCGATGAATATTGCATTGGTATCGGCCTAGCAAAGCTATTAGCGCATCCAATAATTGGCATGATTAGATAGCAAAGCCATAGCGCGGCGCAAAAGCATTATATGGCAGAGTTAGGCCATTAAAAATCACCCTTATCGCATTGCAAACATAGAATGCCGCGCCTGCGCCACATATCAACGACTTGCTGACGATCATCGACTGTAAAAGCAATCTCCTTACCTTCACTGAGCAGCCTGTCCAATATCTCTTCTTTGATTATATAATCGGCCCGATTGTCACGCTCGGGGCGCATTAAAATCCGATTAAATGCTATTTCATTCCTTACAAACCACGTCTCCGTCACTTTGCGATAATTTTCGTTGCGGCCTGTAACAATGATGATCTCATACTGATCCGATTGCCATAGAATATTATATAGATTGACGATAGCATGGTTGGGGGTATCGCGGCCCATTTCGGCATTAAATTTAGCCCAATTAGGACGCTCTTGGTTCAGATATTTTCGCCGATGCTCAATATTTGCCAATGTGCCATCAATATCGAATAGGATCGTTTGCTTGGCGGCCATCAATGCTTGCTTAACTCATCGCCTGTCAATCGAACGATGTGCAATAAGTTGGTGGAGCCTGGCACACCAAAGGGAACACCCGCCGTCACAATAAGGCGCGATCCGCCTTTGCCCATACCATGCCGTAACGCCATACGCTTGCTCTTGGCGATCATTTCCTCGAACGATGTTACATCTTTGGTATGCACCGCCGTTGCGCCCCATAACAGGCCCATACGCCGTGCGGTTTGTGCGTGCGGTGTGAGCACCAAAATCGGCACTGCAGTTCTTTCTCTGGAAATCCGCCGCGCGGTCGATCCCGATATGGTAAAGCAAATAATCGCAGATGTATCGACCGTATTGGCAATACTGCGACCTGCAACGGCCAAGGCATCGGACGTCGTTGCATCGGGTTCAATTTCCATAAAATGCACGCGCGCATAATATTCGGGATCGCTCTCTACATTGCGGGCGATACGATCCATTATCGACACCGCTTCCACTGGCCATTCCCCCGCTGCGGTCTCTGCTGATAGCATGATGGCATCAGCCCCATCATAGATGGCGGTTGCAACATCGGACACTTCGGCGCGCGTTGGCGTCGGCGCGGTAATCATAGATTCGAGCATTTGCGTAGCCACCACAACAGGACGGCCCATGCGCCGCGCGGCGCTGACGATTTGTTTTTGCGCAATGGGGACGGCCTCGGGCGGCAATTCCACGCCCAAATCACCGCGTGCTACCATGACTGCATCGGCAATTTCCAAAATTTCGTCCAGCCGGCTGATAGCCGCTGGTTTTTCAATCTTAGCCAATAATGCCGCTTTGCCTTCTATCAGGCGTTTGGCTTCGGCTACATCTTCGGGGCGCTGCACAAAACTAAGCGCAATCCAATCCGCGCCTTGGTCAACAGCAAAGGCCAAATCGCTGCGGTCTTTCTCGGTCAAGGCCGCCACTGGGATAACCGCATCAGGAACGTTTAGCCCTTTGCGATTGGACAAAGGGCCGCCAACTTCGACTTTAGTTTCAATGACTTCTTTGGTCACGCTTTTTACCCGTAGCACCAATTTACCATCATCGAGCAAGAGCTTTGATCCCGGCTCTACCCCTTTGAATAATTCAGGATGGGGTAATCGCACGCGGCTCTCATCGCCCGCTTCATCGCGCTGATCGAGGTTAAATTTTTGACCCGTTTGCAGCGTTATCTTGTCGCCTTCAAATGTTCCAATGCGTAATTTTGGGCCTTGCAAGTCCACCAATATTGTCGATGGGCGATTATATTTTTTCTCCAATGCACGGATGCTTTGAAATAATGATTTTTTATCTTCCTGCGCGCCGTGGCTCATATTGATACGAAATGCATCCGCGCCAGCAATATATAATTTCTCAATCATTTCATATGTATCGCTCGCAGGGCCTAAAGTAGCCAAGATACGAACCTTACGGCTGCGTGTTTCAATTTTATTATTCACTATTGTGCCTTTTTGCGATTATACATGCTATGCTTACTTCACTCATGCCATAGCCTTGCTCTATCAAAGTTTGAAGCCTTTAATATCATTTGTGGGAAATAAAATGCACGAAAAGATTAGCGATGCCGTAGCGGCGCAAGCATTTCATCGATTGGTAGCGCATTTGCAACACCGCAAAGATGTGCAGAATATCGATCTAATGGGGCATAGCGGTTTTTGCCGTAATTGTCTCGCTGATTGGATCATGGCAGCCGATAATGAAGGCGGCGGCAATATGGATAAAGGCGAGGCACGGGCAATAATCCACGGTATGCCAATGGCGGAATGGAAAGAGAAATATCAAAACCCCGCCAGCGATGAACAATTGGTGAAAATGCAAGAGAGCCTTGCCAAAAACGCATGAGCTTTATCATTTTTGAAACCCACAAAATTAAAATGCCATAAGGATTAAATTGATAGCCATATCTTTTTGACCCTATTAAGAGATGAGCATTATCAGATTTGATTCGCTGCGCCATGATTTGGTTATCATACATTAGGGTCATCAACAGCGCGGCGAAAATATTTAGGAGAATTTTCATGGCCGATGGCGCTGTAGCAGCAGATCAATTGCGTTTATTCGTTGAGAGAATTGAACGCTTAGAAGAAGAGAAAAAAGGCATCGCCGACGATATTCGCGATGTATATGCAGAAGCAAAATCCAATGGTTATGACGTCAAAATTATGCGTCAAATTGTCCGCCTGCGTAAAATGGAAACGCATGATCGCCAAGAAATGGACGCGATTTTAGAAACCTATCGCAGCGCGCTTAATCTGTAATATACTGCTCATATGGTATAGTGTGGAGGAGCCCTTTAGACATAATATTCCGTCTTCATCTTTTGGAAGCTATCAATATCGACCAAAGTTAATCACTCAGCATTTATATCCATCTATGTGATTAATTATCTTATTTTTTAGCCTTACATAAGCATCATAACCCATACGATTTGAAGAAAAATCGAATAAAATATCTTTATAATGGCCACTATAAGTGCAAATTACACCCTCGTCTCTGTAACAATTTGCCAAATATCTAAAGCCGCCATTATTTATTTTTTTGAACACATCAAAATCGCTACTATCGTCAGGATCGTATATTTCCGCCTCATCGTTGGCGACATTTTTTTTCTTATATTGCGCGAAAGGCCCTTGGGTATAAAAAAGCTTTCTATTTATATTTAATTCATCGCGGCGACTGTTAAATGTATAAGGATTATATGTCAGAAGCGTAACAATAATTTCTTCTCCATCATCTTTATAACTAAAGTCATATTCGTCTGTTTCTATAATTTCATCCATACCAAGAAAAGCTTTTACACCGCCGCTTTCATCGGGGAAATAGAATTTTTGTGGCCCTAATTGTACATTGCATTGGCCAGTTTCAACCTCGCTACAAGCACTGGTGATTAACAGTGTGGTTATAATAATAAGCTTTGAAATATGCATTATATTGATACCTTGTCATCATAATTTAGATCATATTGGAATTGGTTTTTAACTATAGTATCGATATTATCATTAATCATTATTCGCGCTATATTTGGCAATTCCTGTAGTACTCACAATAGACATATTTTTCTAAATAAAGCTTTAACATTCTAAATAAAGCTCTAACATAATGTTTTTTGGCTTTGTAAGTATGAAAAACCTCAAAATTATCAGAGGATTTAGGCCAAGGGGCCATTAAATCATTCTCAATTTTCGATAGCATTGGCATCGCTGCGCAAGCATGATTTTAGGATATTTATTTTATATTTCGCTTCAAATCACAGCTTGTTAAATCATCCAATTATCTATGTATTTTCGCATAGACATGATGTAGATGCATTATAAATATAATTAACTGCAATAAGGAGATATTCATGATAGTCAGCACCACCCCTACATTAGAAGGCTATATGATCCGCGATTATAAAGGTGTGGTGACGGGTGAAGTCATCGTCGGCGCGAACCTATTTCGTGATTTATTTGCGAGCATTACCGATATTGTTGGCGGACGTTCTGGCAGTTATGAAAATATACTCCAGCGCGCACGCCAAGAAGCAATGCAAGAAATTAAAGCGGAAGCCATGACAAAGGGCGGCAATGCCGTGGTAGGAGTCGACATTGATTATGAAGTGCTTGGCGACACAGCTTCTATGTTAATGGTGTCCATTTCGGGTACAGCCGTTTATGCAGAATCGCTCGCGCTTAATAATTAATAAAAGGAAAGTTGGACCATGGCAGGCCATAGTAAATTTGCAAATATCAAACATCGTAAGGGCGCACAGGATAAAAAACGCTCGGCTATGTTTTCTAAATTAAGCCGCGAGATTACCGTTGCGGCCAAAATGGGGACGCCCGACCCCGATATGAATCCGCGCCTTCGCTTGGCCGTCAATAACGCCAAAGGGCAATCTATGCCCAAAGACAATATTCAACGCGCCATCGATAAAGCCGTGGGCGGCGATGATGAAAATTACGAAGAAATCCGCTATGAAGGATTTGGCCCAGGCGGTGTATCCTTGATCGTCGAAACATTGACCGATAATCGCAATCGTACGGTCACCAATGTGCGCACGATATTCTCGCGCGGTGGCGGCAATATGGGCGAAACTGGATCGGTTAGCCATGGTTTTGAGCGCGTCGGCTTGATTGTCTATCCCTCCGCCGCTGGCAGCGAAGACATAATATTAGAAGCGGCCATCGAAGCGGGTGCCGAAGATGTTGAAAGCAGCGAGAGCGGGCATGATATTTGGACTAGTATGGAAGATTTGCACGAAGTTGCAAACGCCTTAGAAAAAGCATTGGGCGAAGCTGAAAGCGTTAAATTGGCATGGAAACCCTCGGTCGAGGTTGAGTTAGATGCTGAAAATGCGCAAAAATTGATGAACCTTATCGACACATTAGAAGATGATGATGACGTCCAAACCGTGTGGGGCAATTATGCTATCCCCGATGATGTGATGGCAGGTTTAGAATGAAACAATTACAAATCTATATTTTTAGATAAAGCACTGATATTTATGTTGATAATATAATATTACTTGAGATTGGAAATATAATTGAAAAATGACACTATCATTCCACCAGGACAAAAATATTGTGCGGGCTGTGCGACCATTTTGCATCAAGAAGCACCCCATTGCCCCAGTTGCGGTGCACCGCAAGGCCGCCTTCCGCTAGGGCATGAAAAAAATCGGATTGTTGCATTTTTATTAGCATTTTTCTTAGGCGGCCTTGGCTTTCATAAATTTTATCTTGGCCGCACAGGTTGGGGTATTTTATATTTAATCTTTTTCTGGACACTAATCCCAGCATTTGTCGCATTTATAGAATCTATATTATACCTCCTTATGGATGAAAATACTTTTCACAAAAAATATAGTGAATAAATTCACATGATAATTTTGGGTCTTGATCCAGGCCTCGGCACATCGGGATGGGGCGTTATCCGCAGCGAGGGCAATCGCCTCACCCATATTGCCAATGGCCAGATTAAAACCAGCCCTAAGATGCCGATTGCCAGCCGTCTGTTACAGCTTGATTTAGAATTGGCCGACATTTTGAAAGAATATCAGCCCGATGAATGCGCGGTCGAAGAAGTATTTGTCAACAAAAATCCGCAAAGCACGCTCAAATTGGGCCAAGCGCGCGGCGTCATATTGCTGGGTGCCACGCGCGGCGGTGCGGTGGTGAGCGAATATTCGGCGCGCCTTGTCAAAAAGACCGTGGTTGGCGTTGGCAATGCCGATAAAGATCAAATTTCGGCCATGCTGAAAATTTTATTGCCCAATGCCAAAGTCACAGGCCCCGATGCCGCCGATGCTCTAGCCGTCGCTATCACCCATGCGCATCATGGATAGGTCAAAATTCCTTTTTAGTACAAAAGAACAAGGTAAAAACTCGACACAGGCAAACTTTGCTATAAAAAAGAAATATGATTGCAAAATTAACGGGTAAGATTGACGAATTGGGGATTGATTTCCTCGTCATTGATGTGGAGGGCGTTGGATATTTGGTCCAAGCCAGCGCGCGTACATTATCGGCAATCGGCGCTATGGGCGAAACCACCTCCATCTATACGCAAATGCAAGTATCCGAAAATGACATGCGCTTGATTGGTTTTGCCAGCAAGGAAGAGCGTGATTGGTATGTGCTGCTCACCAGCGTTCAGGGCGTTGGCGGCAAAGTCGGCCTTGCGCTATTATCGGCGCTCGAACCTTCCGAACTGCAACAGGCCATAGCCAGCGGCGATAGTGCATCGGTGACGCGCGCCAATGGTGTTGGCCCGAAACTCGCCAGCCGCATTGTTAATGAACTGCAAGATAAAGTCGGCGGCCTAGCGACCAGCGATGGTCAAGGCATCACATCATCAAGCGCAAGCGGCAATCATAGCGGTGATGCTGCGGGCGCGCTCACATCGCTTGGCTTCAAACCCGCCGAGGCTAGCCGCGCCGTTTCTGCTGCCTATGATGAATTGGGCCGCGATGCGACACTCGATGCGCTCATAAGACGCGCGTTGAAATTGGCGGGCAAGTGATATGAAGAAAGTGGCATTAACATGGTAAAACAAACCATCCTAGGTTCGATAGCTTTGTTGGCATTTGTCATAATATTACAGTGGGGAAAGGGTTTTGCAAATCTTGAGCCAAAGAATATTTTATTTGCATTAATATTAATTCCTATTTTTAGTTTCCTTATAACATTTAAATATAAAGCTAGAGCCGACTACAGAGAAAAACGTAGAAAAGAAAATAAGAAGACCTTCATAAGAGAGGCAGCTCAAAAAGCGCGTGAACGCGAAGAAAATAGATAAATGACCGAAACTGACCGCCTATCATCAACCGAGCGCAAAAGCGAAGATATTGACGCAGCCTTGCGTCCGAAAACGCTGTCTGAATTTATCGGGCAAGAGGCAGCACGTGCAAATCTGCGCGTCTTTATTGAGGCCGCCAAATCACGCGGCGAAGCCCTTGACCATGTGCTATTTTTCGGCCCGCCAGGATTGGGCAAAACCACATTGGCGCAGATTATGGCGCGCGAGCTTGGCGTTGGGTTTCGCGCAACATCTGGCCCTGTGATTGCCAAATCGGGCGATCTTGCGGCACTACTCACCAACCTAGAAGAAGGCGATGTATTGTTCATTGATGAAATTCATCGTCTCAACCCGATCGTCGAAGAAGTTTTATATCCCGCGATGGAAGACCGCGCGCTCGATATTATGATCGGCGAAGGGCCGAGTGCGCGCTCAGTCCGCATCGATCTGCCTGCCTTCACTTTGGTGGGGGCAACGACGCGGCAAGGCCTGCTCACCACCCCGTTACGAGACCGTTTTGGTATTCCTGTGCGGCTCAATTTTTACACGCATGATGAATTGGAATTGGTGGTTAAACGCGCCGCCAAATTGCTTGGTCTCGGTATTTCATCCGATGGTGCGATTGAGATTGCTCGCCGCTCGCGCGGCACGCCCCGTGTTGCGGGCCGATTGCTGCGCCGCGTGCGCGATTTTGCCAATGTTGGCAATATTAGCACCGTTGATGCTAAAGCCGCCGATCACGCGCTCACTCAATTAGAAATTGACGCGCTGGGTCTTGATACTATGGATCGCCGCTATTTACTGATGATTGCAGATATTTATAAAGGCGGGCCAGTCGGGGTCGAAACCATCGCCGCTGGATTATCCGAGCCGCGCGATACGATCGAGGAAGTGATTGAGCCTTATCTTATCCAGCTTGGTTTGGTGGCCCGCACCGCGCGCGGCCGTGCGCTTAATGATCGCGCTTGGAAGCATTTGGGGCTTAATCCGCCCAATAGACCTCAAGACGAATTATTTGATTAAATCGGCTAGCGAGCCAAAGCTATTGCATAACTTCTGTGAAGTGAGTCTGACAGGCGACAAAGCGCACTATCTTGTCTTTTTATCCCTTTTACATAGAGGCTGTAACGGCTAAAAACAAAGCGATGAAGCAAGATATTAAACCCTTTGAAGGCCATTATGATGGCGCGCATCATTTATTTGCTGTGCGCGTCTATTATGAAGATACAGATTTTTCAGGCATCGTCTATCATGGTAGCTATGTTCGGTTTCTAGAGAGGGCGCGTTCGGATATGCTTGCGCGTATTAATATTGACCAACGCGGTGCATTTGAGAGCGGCGATGGGGCTTACGCGATTACGCAGCTCACTGTGAAATATAAATTGGCCGCCAAATTTGATGATGCCCTAACAATCATCAGCCATGCGCATAAAGTAACGGGGGCGCGGGTTTATATATCGCAAAATATATATCGCGGTGAAGAGCATATTATTGCGGCTGAAATCGAAGCGGCTTTCATCCACCCTTCGGGACGGCCCGTGCGGCAACCCAGAGCATGGATTGATGCCTTCAAAAGCAAGTTGACCGATCAAGACTATGTTCATACTTAATAATGGTCACAGAGAATAGCTTAAACGCAGAATGCAAACCCAGAATGAAACCAATAGTCAAGAATGAAGCCAAGAGGCCAGAGTAAAGCAAATAGGATAAATTATGGATTTAACAATTTTAGCAAATGGTGCAGATTTTTCTCCATTGGGATTATTCTTACAGGCCGATTTGGTGGTCAAGACCGTGATCGTAGGTCTCGCATTGGCCAGTATATGGGTTTGGACGATTATTTTTGCATTTTCATTCAAAATTTCGCGAATCAACAGCAATAGTGATAAATTTGAAAAAAACTTTTGGCAAAGCGAGAATATTGATTCATTTTATGCGGCGCACGGCAAAGGTGATTTGCCCATTGCGCGCGTATTTGCATCTGGCATTTCGGAATGGCGGCGTTCCACCAATGGCAAGGTGATTGACCGTGCAGGCACCCGCGAGAGGCTTGGCAGCAGCATGAATGCGCGCATTGCGCATGAGGTTGATAAATTGGCTAATCGTTTGAACTTTTTGGCCACAACGGGTTCGGTTGCACCCTTTGTTGGTCTATTTGGTACAGTATGGGGTATTATGCGCAGCTTTACCGCGATTGCGGCCGAACAAAATAGCTCGCTTGCCGTTGTCGCCCCTGGCATTGCCGAGGCCTTATTCGCTACTGCAATTGGCCTGTTTGCAGCGATTCCAGCCGTTATAGCCTATAATAGATTTTCGCACCGATTGAACCAATATGAAGCCAAATTGGGCCGCTTTGCCGATGGATTTCATGGGACATTAAGCCGCGAATTGGAACGCGAAGCCTAATGGGTATGAACTTATCAGGTGGCACTGGAAATCGCCGTTCTCGCCGTGCTCCTATGGCAGAGATTAACGTCACGCCATTTGTCGATGTGATGTTGGTACTGCTAATAATATTCATGGTGACTGCGCCCTTATTGGTTGCTGGTATACCCGTAAATTTACCAGAGAGTAGCGCAAAACCGCTTGAACAACAAAAAGATCCCATCGAAGTCGCAATAGACCAAGAAGGTGCGATATTCATAGATGGTGAAGAAACGCCGTCCAGCCAATTAGCCGCTAGTTTTGCCGCCATCGCAGCGCAAGATAAAGAGCGCGAACAACAATCACAAATAGTATTGCGCGGCGATAAAGCCATTGATTATGGCCGCATTGTTTTGGTGATGGGTGAATTAAATGCGGTAGGGCTTAATCAAATCAGTCTTATCACTGGCCCTATCGCATCGAGCGCAACCGAAACCGCAGCTTCCAAGCCCGCGCCCAATGCAACACAGCTCGACGCAGCAGAAACCAGCCCAGGAAATATAGGCCCAGGGAATATAGGCCCAAGGCCTAATTCTAGTGATATTTTATCACAAAGCAGCTCTGAGGCATTAGTCACAAACGGTTCATCTAGTGCGGAGTAAATAGGCCAAATGGAACGGTTTGAGAAAATTGGTTTGGGGGTGGCCTTATTAGGCCATGCTGGGCTGATGGGCGGATTGTATATAAGCTCTCTCTCCGATCAGAAAGTCCAGCCCCAGCAAGCCTCTATCTCGGTTGATATTGTTGCCGACATTGCCGATATTTCAACCGCGCCCGATGCTATCCAAGAAGAGCCTGCTCCAGAGCAAAGCGACGAATTAGTCGAGGAATTAACCCCCGATGACCCCTTAGAAAGCGAACCAGCACCAGAGGAAGCGAGTGCGCCCAATCAACCACAACCGCAAAGAAAAGATAATAAAGCGGCGGAAGATAGAAAGAGAGCCGACGCAACAAAAAGAGCGAATGCTAAGCTTCGGGCCGAAGAAAAAAAGAGAGTAGAGGCAAAAAAGAAAGCCGATGCCAAAAAAAGAGCAGAAGCGAAGAAAAGAGAAGAGGCTAAAAAACGCGCCGAAGCCAAACGCCGCGCCGACGCGAAAGCCAGAGCAGAAGAACGCAGGAAAAAGGGGTTTGCTGGTGGCGGAAGTGCCTCTGGAACACCCGCATCACAAACCGCCGCCCAAATCCGCCGTTCCGTAAAAATCAGTTTAAGCTCGCAAGTTGAACGCTTTTTCAAACGCTGCGCGCCCACTGGGGTTGATGTCAATAAAATAACGACGGCTGCAACCTTAAATCTCAATAGAAATGGCGGACTGGTTAGCATTACGGGTATAAATCAGCGCGGCATTAATAGCAGTAATAGAACCCAAGCGGGACTGCATAAAGAATGTGTTAGCGATGCCATAAAAGCCGCTGCGCCTTTCAAAAACTTACCCGAGGATAATTATGCCGTTTGGAAAAAATGGCCAATGGAGTTTAACACGAAATGACCGCATATAAATTATCTCATCTTATAGCCTCAGCAAGCTTGCTAACTATATCAGCCGTGCCAAGCCATGCACAAGACGAAGCCCAACCAGTGTTAGAAGTGGAGGCACAGCAAGGCCCTGAAGTCGTTACCGTCGATGTAAATGAACAGCGCATTGTGGCTATTCCTACTTTTGTTACACCCAATGATGTGCGCACCAATGCGGGCAGCACCGCGCAACTGGGCGAGAATATCGCCAAAGTCATTGCTGATAATCTCAATAATAGCGGTATATTTAATGCTATCGGCCCTAATAGAGTTAAAAAAATATCCTTCTCCGAAGTGACTTCTCCACACTATAGCCATTGGCAAGGCCGCAACACCGATCAATTAATCCAAGGCTTTATTCAAAGCGCAGACGGCGGTAATATTACCGTTGGTTGTTATCTATTTGACGTCACCTTTAGCAAAGAAACCACGCGCAGCGGCTTTACCGTAGCCCCTGGTGATTGGCGCAGAGCCGCGCATAAATGCAGCGATATTATTTATTCGCGCCTGACGGGTGAAGCCCCATTTTTTGATAGCCGCATAGCCTATATTGCTGAAACAGGGCCAAAGAATAAGCGCGTAAAACGCCTTGCCATTATGGACAGCGATGGCGCCAATCACCGTTTCATTACGTCGGGGCGTTCCACGGCGCTTACCCCAAGATTCTCGCCCAATTATAAAAACCTGCTCTATCTAAGCTATGTTGATGGCAATCCGCGCATCTATGTCTATGATCTTATAAGTGGCAAACAGCAATTAATAACACAATCCAACAATCCAACCTTTGCACCGCGCTGGTCTCCCGATGGTAAATTCATTCTCTATTCTATGGCCATTGGCGGCAATACCGATATTTATAAAATTGCTGTGCGTGGCGGCAAACCGGTGCGTCTCACCTCATCGCCGCGTATTGATGTGGGCGGCAGCTTTTCTCCCGATGGCAAAAAGATTGTGTTTGAGAGCGATCGATCGGGCAGCCAACAGCTCTATATCATGAATAGCGATGGCAGCAATCAACGCCGCATCAGCTTTGGCGGTGGTCGTTTTGCGACGCCTGAATGGTCACCGCGTGGAGACCTTATCGCTTTTACCAAAATTGGCGGCGGTTTTCGGGTTGGCACGATGCGCCCCGATGGCAGCAATCAGCGTTTGCTGACCAATAGCTGGCAAGATGAAGCCCCGACATGGGCCCCCAATGGCCGCGTCATTCAATTTTTCAGAACGGCGCGTGGCAGCGGCAAAACTAGCATTTGGCAAGTGGATCTCACGGGCAAGTTTGAGAGAAAACTACCGACGCCGCTCGATGGCTCTGATCCATCATGGGGGCCAATACGCCCATGATATAATAGCAGAAGGTGACAGACTATAGATTATGTAATTAAATCTTCATTCTATGCGCTATGTGCAATATTGAAACCAATATGGTAATGAAGTAATATAAAGGAGAAAGTAATGACTGAGAAAAATAGATTGATCCGTAATATTGGCCTGACGATGGCTGGTGCTATCTTTATTACCGCTTGCGGAAAAAAAGAAATTGATATTCCATTTGATGCCAACCCTCAAACGCAACCTCCCGTGCAAAATACCGCTAATATTGATAATAATAATAGAAATATCATTGTGCCTGGGTCGCAAGAAGATTTTCTCTCTCAAATATCTTCTGACACCATTTATTTTGATACCGATAAATTCAACATTGATGCGCAAGACCAATCAACATTGCGCTCACAAGCCCAATGGTTGCTACAATATCCGAACAAAAATATCTCCATCCAAGGTCATGCTGACGAACGCGGAACGCGCGATTATAATCTCGCGCTTGGCGAAAGACGCGCCAATAGCACCAAAAACTATCTTATCTCGCTCGGGGTCAGATCTAATCGGATCAATACCGTTAGCTATGGCAAGGAACAGCCAATTGCTTTGGGCTCTAATGAAAATGCTTGGGCGCAAAACCGCCGCGCTGTGACCATCACGGTTCAGTAAATAGAACCATATATTGATGAAAAAAGGCTTATAAATATTAATGGGCTGTCCCATATTAAATTTTATTCATTGGCCTTTATTCATTGACTTTTATTCCGGTGCTATCGCTAATCAGTGTGGGTTCATTCAGTCTTTGTATAGGGAACAAATTTTGAAAATGAACAACTTCCCAATGTAGAGCCAACAGTCACATCTACAATTTGAGCAATATCTCCCTTGCATAATGCAGTCCCTGGACGGCTATAAGATAATGCATAACGCTGAGCATTTGGGCATCCGCCAGCGGGCTTGTTGACATAGATTGTTTTAGCGTTTCTAGAACCAAATATCAGAATATTATCATTGATATAGGTCAAGTTGCGCTGCTGCGCGCGGTTAATACAATTTTTAGCAGGCCCAGCGGCTCTACCAGCCAGTGCTTTGTCCAAAATCTTTTGCTCTTTTTCACTCAAAGCAGAGTTTTCAGCGATAGTATTTTGCGCATTCGCGCTGTAAAAAGCGATAGAGGCGACTGATATTGGCACCATCAGGGCTGTAATAAATAATTTTTTCATAATCATATCCTTTATGCAGATTAAAACGCCCCATCTTTAGATTAGTACATTATTTGTGCTAAAAGGTTCAATGCTTAAAAATTATCCTTCGCAGCACGGCGTTGCGCTAATATTTCTGCGCTTTGCGCCCGCATGAATGGGTTGGTCGCTTTTTCCAATGCAATCGTTGTAGGGACCGTATATTCTCCACGAGCACGCGCCGCTATTACATCGCGCATGCGTTCCTTAATCGCCTCATTAACGGGCTCTGCTACCAATGCATATTCGCCATTGCTTTGCGTATATTCATGCGCGCAATACACTATAGTCTCATCGGGTAGAATAGCGAGTTTTTGCATATTTTCATACATTTGCTCTGGCGTTCCTTCGAACAAACGCCCGCATCCCATCGCAAATAAAGTATCGCCCACAAATATGATTTTCTCGCTGGCAAAGTGAAAAGCGATATGGCCCGCTGTATGCGCTGGCACATCAATCACATCCGCGATATAGTCACCCAGAGACAAAGTAGCGCCGCCATTCACCATCACATCCAAAGTGGGAATACGATCCTTTTCGGCCTCTGGACCGCTGATAATACAAGCCGTAGCTTTTTTAATCTCAGCATTACCGCCCGTATGATCTGGATGCCAATGGGTGTTCCATATCTGGGTAATTTTCCAACCGCGTTTATCGGCTTCTTCTAACACTGGTTTGGATACCGCAGGATCAATCACCAATGTCTCGCCGCTTTTATCATCATGCACTAACCAAATATAATTATCTGATAAAACTGGGATGATCGCAACTTCTAACATATTTTATCCTTACCAGCTTCCGCTATTTTCCATTGAGGCCCAAGGTTCTTGCGGCGGTAAATAACCCTCTTGCAACAATTCAATCGAGATACCATCGGGTGAGCGCACAAAAGCCATATGGCCATCACGCGGCGGCCGATTAATGATAATATCATTATCCATTAATTTCTGACATGTGTCAAAAATATTATCAACCCGATAGGCCAAATGACCAAAATTACGCCCGCCATCATATTGCTCTGCGGCTTCACCTTCGGTAGGCCAATTATAGGTTAATTCAACCTCGGCCAGTCCTTCTTGACCTGGGGCAGCCATAAAGACCAATGTAAAACGCCCTTTTTCAAATTCGCGGCGGCGTATTTCTTCTAAGCCAATCATTTCGAAAAAATTTATAGTGGCATCAAGGTCAGTCACGCGGATCATCGTGTGTAAATAGTGTATTGGCATTCTCGCTCCATCGTTAAATCCATATCTATCTATCACGACAGACGCTGAAATGGAAAGTAACATTACATCCATTCATGGTTCTACTGTTGCTTTACCCGCCTCAAGCTGTTGTAATAAAGCGCGGACATTATCAGCAATACGTCCAGTAGGACGAATGTCTAGTGCGTTACGCCAATGCGCCTCAGCGGCGGCATAATTGCCATCAACAATTTCAATATTACCTTGCTCTAGCTCGATAGACGGATCTCTAGGGGCGAGTTGAGCCGCTACATCGACCTCCAAACGCGCTTGCTGTGTTTTGCCCAATCGGCGATTCAACGTTGCAGATAAGAGCCAAACAAGCGGATCTTGCGGAGCATATTTTTGCGCCAATAATAATTCAGCCCCCGCTTTTTCCTCTAATTTAATCCCCACCATAGCGCGGGCTTTATCCAAATGCGCTTCTCCCAATTGGACGCCTTCTAATATCCCCAAAGATAGAGCCGCATCAATAAAGCCGATGGCCTCGGTTGGTTTTTGCCCCGCTATGGCAGCATTGGCCGCTTGCAACCAAAAGCGGGCAGCGCGGTCGTCTTTCTGAGCAGCAGCAGCTTGGGCGGCATTATCAAATGCCCTAGTGGCAGCATCAAATTTGAAATCCACGGCATAAGCAAAGCCAAGGCAGTGATCGGCGAAAAAGCCACCGCCCTCAATTTTCCATTCATTAGCTGCTACAATGCCGCTATTGGGATCATTGACCGCCAAATCCAAACATTCATTGAGCCGCACCTCTGTTAAGTTTTTGGGCGCAGTCAATTCGCGCTGTTCGGCGAGATCAGATATTTGCGGTGCATTGGGCTGAAATGTCTGCAACGCCATTACGACAATAATCATATAATCTATGTCCATATTTGTTCTAGCGAAGCTATCAATAACGCAATATCGCTATCGCGGGAAAAACGATGATCTCCATCTTTTATCAAATTTATATGCACATGCGATGAACGCAGCGCAGCCGACAACTGCATGGAAATATCATAGGGAACATCCCTATCATTTTGCCCGTGAAATAATGTCACGGGGCAATCAAGTTCAATCTGTTTGTTTAACAATAAAAGATTTTGGCCATCTTGGTGGAATTTATGATGCATAGGAGTAGGATCATATCCATAGTCATTATCCCGATAGAACACGCCATTGCTATCAATGATCGCTTTATCCGCTGCGCTAAAATCCCATTCGGTAAAATCTGGGGCAGCGGCAATACCCAGGAGTGCCTGTAATTTATGGGGGCCATATTTTTGGCAAAGCTGCACAGCAACCAACAGCATTAACCAGCCGCCCATCGAAGAACCAACCAATATAATAGGTCCTGGCGCTTTATCGTCGATAATAGCGCAAACCTCATCGCACCATAGCGACAGACACCCATCGGCAAATTCACCTTCGCTCTTGCCGCACCCCGAATAATCAAGCAGCAAGCAACTGCGATCATTTTGCCGTGCATGGGTAAAAATAGCCTGCGCTTTGCCGCCGTCCATATCCGACATATAGCCGGGCAAGAAAATTATAGTTGGTTGCGATGCATCGCTGCCTTGCGTATATCGGTATGCAGTTTTTAGGCCCGCGCTTTGCTTAAAATATTGGACATCATCATTCATAGAGTCCTTGTGCGTTCATTCGTCCGCAAAATCAAACCCAAAACCTGATTTCACATCTTTATCATTTGCACACATAGATTTAATCGCTGCCCATTCGTCCTGAGTCAAAGCAGGCTGATAATCGCGCTCCTTATCAAAGCTCGCATCAAATTTTGCTGCGCGTTGCGAAGATAGCGGATGGCTCGACATATAAGATGTCACAGATGATATACCATTTTCTTCATTGGGTATTTTGGATAATTTATTGAAAAAACCTTTGGTCGCAATGGGAGAGATATTGGCTTTGTCGAGTATTTCTATCGAATGACTGTCGGCCTCTCTTTCGGCATCGCGGCCATAGTTGTTGGATAATGCGCTGCTGAAAACACCGCCAATATTCTCGTTCAATCCGCCCAGGATAGAGGATAGGCCCAATTGGCGCAACAAACCCTGCAGCACATGCCTCTGGCGTATATGGCCAATCTCATGCCCCAATACGCCCGCTACTTCATCAACGGACTCCGCCTGCTGGATTAGACCTTCGAATAAAAATACCTTACCCCCAGGCAGAGCAACCGCGTTGAGCATATCAATATTGACCAGCTCGACTTGCAAATCATCGGGGTTAGCATCCAAAGTATTGGTGAGCTTAGAGAGGGCTGCCTTGCCGTCTGGAGTGCTGCAAATTCGCCCACCAAAATCTTCGACCAAAGCATCGCCCAATTTATTTTCAAGCGATTGCGGAATTAACGGAGCAAGCCATTGCGGCGCGGTAAAAATAATTGCAACTGCGGCCACGCTGGCGGTAATAAATACGGCCGATGCTCTACCGAAGTCCAGCTTATCAAGCCAATTGCCATAGGTGCGCGTGGCGGGTAAAAACGGTTTCAATTCCTCTGGTATCGTCCCAGATAATGTGAGACGCCAGCCGTCAATATCTTCATAGCCATAGGATAAATTATCCTTAGTCTTGCTGACAAAATGCATATAACAAAAAGCATAGGGGCCGTGGCGACGTTCATTTTCCAACAGGTAAAAATTTTGTCCAATGGTTAGAATTTCAACCTCTCGCCGAATCGCATTTTTCCCATCGATATACGAAACTGAAAAAAATGGATCTTCGACTTCATGCGCCATATTTATATAGCTCCTTCATCAAATGCATCTAACTAACCTTCGCCATGTTTAGAGCGGATAGTTTCAGATTGTGTTAAAATATCCAAATTTACTTCGCCATAAGCTTCCATGTGCGTAATAAAAAAGTTCCAATGGCGATATGGCCCCAAAAGATAGATCGAAATGGTGCCCAAGACATTTTTTCAAATATAGGCCAAATATTAGGCCAAATATTAAGTAAACCATATTTGAAATCTGCCGCATCGCTGCCACCGCGTATTCCGCGCCAATAAATGCGGCCGAGCCGATAACTTAAAGCTCTAAAATAAGCCACGCCGATTAGAAAATAAATCAAGAGAATAAGGCCCAAGATAATAGTTATAGCCACTGCTAGACTATCTTGTATGATAGCCCCAATGAACAGCTCCATGCCAGCACCCGTCCATTCTAGGCGTTCGTCTATAAATTCGGTTTCTGTCCATAGATATTCGCGTTCGCGCGTCGCTGCCCAAAATCGATATATAGCCAGCGTAATGATACAGAGCAGCAAATTGACAATCGCAATTTTGAAAAAATCAACCCAGGTGCCATGAAATTGGAGCGCGCTTTTTTTATTTTCTTCTGTCACATATAAACCCTTCTACCAAAATCAACATAGATGGGTTTATAAAATAATAAATAGTTTATTTTTACTTACTTAAGAATCGCAATACTTGCCTATTAAATATTTCACTTTGATCTATCATGATAAAATGGCGGCTATCCTTAATGGGTATCAGGGTCGCGGTCTTCGCATTGCTATAGGCATTTTCGTAAATATTGGTGATACGCGCAGCGGACATCACGCTCTCATCAATAGGGTAAAGCATCATGATCGGTGCTTTAATAGCGGGCAATTCGTCCCTAATATCCGTTGTAGCGACTTCGTAAAATAATTGCGCCATCACTTTTGGATCAGCCGTTTTCGACCAATTTTTGACCTGCTCGCGCCCTGCTTCTGAAATTGACTGCACCCTTAATCCGCGCTCATTAACTTGGCCTTTGGGCTGTGATGCCATACTATTGCGCAAAAATTCCGCTTGAGGTTTCATCGCATCGGCGGTCATTGTTGGGCCAAATAATAATCCAAAGAATGGCAGGCTATCGACCACCATCACTCTAGAAACTGCGCTTGGATGGCGCGCCGCGATCATCATCGCTGATAATCCGCCCAAAGAATGACCAATGATCGATGGCGCAGTGCGCTCATGAATGGTGATTTCATCATCGATATAATCAGCCAGTTCCAGCACAATATCATTGAGCAGCATATCTGAATCGCCATTGCTTTTGGGGGCATCGCCAAAACCCCTTATTTGCACACTATGCACGCGGTGCGTCTGGCTAAGCGTCTCGCGCAAAGGTCTCCAAACAGCGCGCGGGGTCGCAAGGCCCGCTATCAACACCACATCGGGGCCATCGCCTTCAACCAGCACGGTAAAGCTTTTGCCTTCTAATATACGATGATTTTCAACCTCAATCTCTGATGCAACTTCCTGCGCAAATATAGAAACGCTCATACTGAGACTGAATACCAAAATGATAGTCAATAATTTTTGAATGTTCATGATAATTCTCAATCGCGGGTGAAAATTTCTTCGATAGAAAGGGCGAATAAATCTGATATTTTGAACGCGAGCGGCAATGACGGATCATATTTGCCTGTCTCTATCGCATTGACCGATTGGCGCGATATTTCGAGCGCATCGGCCAAATCGCCTTGCGTCCAATCACGCTCTGCACGCAGCACCTTTAGTCGGTTTTTCATCAAACATCGCCCATGGTAATTTTGTTAAAAGCCATGCCCACGAACAAACCCAAAAACCAAGTGATCGACCAATAATAAGCGGGAATATGGAACACCAATTCAAATTGTTCCAAAAACCCCCAGATGGTAGCCAGTGATAGGGTGAAGGCCGTCGCCACTAATATCTGTCGTGTGAATAATATTTTACGATATTCGTCTTTGGTCTCGCTTATCAATTTTCCGATTGTCCAAAATATTCCGATGATCGGCAGCGCAGGCAATAGGCCCAATATATAGGCCAATGGTCCGCTGACGGCATCTTTATTAAACATCGTCACCGCGAGAATGAGGGCTGCCCCATAAAACGCCATGCATAGGAACATACGCTTCATATAGCGGTGCATTTCGGAAGGCATTTTAGAGCCTTTATGTGTTTTTGTTGATGCCATATGACAAGCTTCCTTTTATTTAAGTCAAGTAAGTTTTACTTAAATTCGCTTACAATGTCAAGGAAAGTTGACTTTTATGAATTGAAAACAAATATAATATAAATAAGAAATTTCCTATACCCTTAATTTTATGTTAAATAGATTTAATTAATTATAAAAAAATATCTATAAAAAACAATATCAAGTGTTGACAAAAGTCAATTATTCAAATATGTTATATATAACATATTTTTAGTGCCATTAGCTTGTTTTACTCGACATTTTAATCTTTTTAGGTCTATCCAAAGAATATGAACGATTTAATTTACCAAGCCATTGAACGACTTGTTCGCACAGAATTTTCTAGTGCGGACATCGAAGCCGTGCATATCCGTGAAGATAAAGACTCTGACGGTGATAATATATACGAAGTCACTATAGTCATGAAGGCTCAAAATAAATTTGATCCTCGTAAAGCTAGTAAATTATTGCGGAATATTTTTCCTGCTATGCAAAACGCGGCGGAAGGGCAAGATATCCCATTCCCAATTTTATCCTTCCTATCCAAATCAGATTATAACCGGGTAAGTGAAGCCGCTTGACCTCCTTGATTCTGCCGAGGATCTACTTAAAGGTAGTTCTCGGCCAAGGCAAGCAAACTTGAGACGTGCGCAAAGTAGTATTTACTATGCTATGTTTCATTCTATTTGTAGAATGACCGCTGATACTTTAATTGGCGGCTCAGGTTCAAATAGTAGCAATAAAGCATGGCATCAAGCTTACAGGGCGGTCAATCATGGTGCTTCCAAACAAGCCTGCAATCAAACTAATATTATTGGAAAATTCCCAGACCCTATTCAAGATTTTGCACATCTATTTAAGACAGCACAAAAAAAACGACATCAAGCCGATTATGACCCTTACGTTCGATATGTTAAATCGTCAGTAAAGTCTGATATAGACTGGGCAAGAGATGTTATCAGAAATTTTACCAAAAGTCATATAAAAGATCGAAGAGCATTCTGTGCTTATCTAGTTTTTAAAATTCGCAATGACTGAGATTTAATTTATTCTATTTCACTCCAAAGCAGCGGCAACGACTTGGCCCAAACGTTCTTTGCCCCAGAAAATATCGCCACTATCTGAGTCATGGACATCCATACCACCGACAAAAAAAGTCGGGACGCCAAAGGCACCGCAATCAATGGCTTTTTGCGTGTTCGCGGCTAATTGGTCTTTCACGGCTTGATCTTGGGTTGCGTTCAGCAAAGCTTCGGCATCCAATCCTGCATCGCTCAGCACTTCGGCGATAATATTCGCATCACCCATATTTTTGCCCTGCTCCCAAAACGCCGCCATTGCCGCATCGACAAAGGGCATCAATTGACCAGCATTGTGCGCAGCGATCGCTGCGCGCATTATGGTAATACTATTGATCGGAAAATTGGGATTAAATTGGAAATTTATAATATTATGCGCTTCCATAAACCGCTTAAATTCCAAATTTTCATAGGCCAATTTCGCTGGCGTTTCTCTATAGCGCATCATCGGCGGTAAATTACCCGTGGCTTTGAATATACCGCCGAGCAGCACGGGCACATGGTTGAACACAACGCCCGTGCGTGCGTTGATGGATGGTAAAACCTTATGCACCAAATAAGCATTGGGCGCACCGCAATCGAACAAAAAATCTACTATTTTGGGCATGATATTTCCTTATTAAAATTTTTCGCTAAAGGGACGCACATCCAATTCATGCGTCCATGCGCTGCGCGGTTGATTGTGCAGCATCACATAATTTTGCGCAATATCATCGGGATTGAGCACCCCATCGCGCGCTTTCACTTCATCAAAATTCGGCAGAAGCTGGCGAATGAAACGCGAATCTATCATCCCATCAATCACGACATGCGCGACATGGATATTTTTGGGGCCGAGCTCTCGCGCCATAGATTGCGCCAAGGCCCGCAGTGCAAATTTGGCCGATGCAAAAGCCGCAAATCCATCGCCGCCGCGCATGCTTGCCGTTGCGCCTGTGAATATGATGCTGCCATGGCCGCGCTCTACCATCCGCTTTGCGCTCTCACGTCCCGTTAAGAAACCAGCAAATGCTGCCATTTCCCATACTTTGCGGTACACACGGCTGGTCATTTCCAAAATGCTGAAACGCACATTCGCGCCCACATTAAAAACGCTCACTTCGATAGGGCCAATATCTGCCTCTATGCTCTCGAATAAGGCAATCATCGCATCCTCATCGCGCGCATCACAGGGCATAGCATGGGCGCGGCCTCCCGCAGCCTTTATCGCATCGGCTAGCTTTTCCAAATCCGCCGCGCGCGATGGACGGCGCACCAAACAGGCAATATAACCCTCGTTCGCAAATGCACGGGCCACCGATGCACCCGTATCATCGCCAGCGCCTATCACCAACGCAACGGCATTATCATTTTTCTTGGGCATCGCACTCTCCTCTGGCTTCAAGCTTAGTGATGACATTACAACATGCAAATAAAAAGCGAATATGCGGTGATTTGACTGATGATTAATAAAGCTTTCTATTGAAAGGGCGCACCGCCTCGGCTAGCGGTATTTTATGAGTGACATGATACAAATAACCCTACCCGATGGCAGCACCCGCCAAGTGGCCGCTGGCACGACCCCTGCACAAATTGCTGCAGATATTGGCCCTGGCCTAGCAAAAGCAGCTCTAGCCGCAAAAATAGATGGCGCAGTGCGCGATCTTATGATGCCGCTGACAGCGGACACTGCGCTTGCACTCATTACCTCGCGCGATGAAACAGATGCGCTAGAGCTCGCACGGCATGATTATGCGCATGTGCTGGCCGAGGCGGTTCAGGCCCTGTTTCCTGGCACGCAAATCACATTTGGCCCAGCCACCGATGATGGTTTTTATTATGATGTCATGGCACCGCAATCGCGCGGGCCATTCACGATGGATGATCTGCCCGCGATTGAAGAAAAAATGCGCGCGATTATCAAGGCCGATAAACCGCTGATACGCGAAGTATGGGAACGCGACAGGCTGATTGAAAAATGGAGCAAAGAAGGCGAAATATTTAAAGCTGAATGGGCCGCTGAATTGCCCGATGCCGAAGAATTAAGCGTTTATTGGTCGGGCGAACCGAATAGCGAGGGCGCTTGGCTCGATATGTGCCGTGGGCCGCACCTGCCCAGCACGGGCAAGCTTGACCCCAAAGCGTTCAAGCTGATGCGCGTTGCAGGGGCTTATTGGCGCGGCGACCAAAATAATGCGCAATTAACGCGCATCTATGGCACGGGCTGGCTTAATAAAAAGCAGCTTAATGCGCATTTGTTGATGCTCGAAGAAGCGGCCAAACGCGATCATCGCAAATTGGGCCAAGAGATGGATTTATTCCATTTTCAAGCCGAGGCGCAAGGATCCTGCTTTTGGCATCCCAAAGGCTATGTCATTTGGCAAGAGCTAGAGCAATATATGCGCCGCGCGATTGACAAGGGCGGTTATAAAGAAGTGAAAACGCCGCAGCTTATGGATGCGCGCCAATGGGAGCAATCGGGCCATTGGGGCAAATATCGGGAAAATATGTTTGTCGTACCCGATGAAGTGCCCAATGCCGATGATGACGAAGCCATATTTTCTGGTAAGGCCGATCTTATGGCGATGAAGCCGATGAATTGTCCTGCCCATGTGCTGATTTTCAAACAAGGCATCAAAAGCTATCGTGATTTACCGCAGCGTATTTATGAAAATGGCTGTTGTCACCGCAATGAACCGCATGGCGCATTGCATGGATTGATGCGCGTGCGGCAATTTACCCAAGATGATGCGCATATATTTTGCCGCGAAGATCAGATCGTTGATGAAGTGCGCAAATTCTGTGAACTCGCCGATGGCATCTATAAAGATTTAGGGTTTGAAAAATATAGTATCAAGCTAGCCACGCGCCCTGAAGAGCGGTTCGGTAGCGATGCTGATTGGGACAAAGCCGAAAATGAATTGCGCGATGCGGTGGTGGCCGCTGGTATGGCGAGCGAAGACTATGGTTGGGAGATATTAGAGGGCGAAGGCGCATTTTATGCTCCTAAATTGGAATGGCATTTGACCGATGCGATAGGCCGCACATGGCAAGTTGGCACCATCCAGTCTGACCGCGTGTTGCCCGATCGTCTGGATGCAACTTATATCGGCGAAGATGGCGCGCGGCATCGCCCCGTCATGCTGCATAGGGCTATTTTTGGCAGCTATGAGCGTTTTATTGGTATATTGATAGAGAGCTTTGCGGGCAAATTACCGCTCTGGCTCGCCCCAACGCAGGCCGTTGTCGCCACCATTGTCACCGATGCCAATGGATATGCACTGCACGTGGCCGATACATTACGCGCTGCTGGTATCCGCGTAGAGAGCGATTTGCGTAACGAGAAAATCAATTATAAGGTGCGCGAACATAGCGTGGGTAAAATACCCAATATCCTCGTTCTCGGGATGCGTGAGGCCGAAGAAGGCAAAGTCGCACTACGCCGATTGGGTGAGAAAGAACAGCAATTTTTGACCATCGATGAAGCGGTAGAATTGCTCAAAGAAGAGGCTACCGCTCCTGATTTGAAAGGAGTTATACAATGAAAAAAGATTATATTTTTCCTATTATAATAGCCAGCATATTGCTCGTAGGTTGCGATCCAGCCAGTGAGCGTGATTTGCTCCCAACTCCAGCAGAGCCAGGCCCCAATGCGTCTTCATCCAATGCACAAATTGCCTATCGGCGCGCCAATGAAAAAATGCATAAAGCCATGGGCGTCATCCATGAAGACCCCGATATAGCCTTTATCCAAGGCATGATACCCCATCATCAAGGCGCGGTGGATATGGCCAATATCATATTACAATATGGCGACGATGAAGAAGCAAGAAAATTAGCCCGTAATATTATTAAAACCCAAGAAGAAGAAATAGCGTGGATGGAAAATTGGCTTAAAGAGCGCAATCTCAAGCCAATAGCTGTCCCGCAAGGCGCAGAAAATAGCTCTCATAGTGCTATGGGGCATTGAGTATAGGACTCGCATAGAGCCGCTATGTTGCCAATACAGCACGATAATAGGTTTATTAACCAATAGGCTTTATTGTTGCCCATAATTTCGCTATCAAGCAATTATATTAATATCCATGGAGAATAAATTATCGCTACCCCAACGACTCGGCGTGGACCCACGCCTCCCACAAAAAGTGGACCACGCTTTAATGACCTTATCCAAGCTGAAAAAGTGCTTGTTATCGATGGCGATGGAGAAAATTTGGGCACATTATACCGTAATGAAGCGATAGAGCAGGCGAAAGCAGCGGGTCTCGACTTGGTGGAAGTTTCCCCCAATGCCAACCCGCCAGTGTGTAAATTTTTGGATGTCGGCAAATATCGATATGAAGCGCAAAAAAAAGCTAATCTGGCGCGTAAAAGCCAAAAAACCCAAGATATTAAAGAAATTAAAATGCGCCCCAACATCGACACCCATGATTATATGGTCAAGATGAAGAAAGTGAATCAATTTATCGATAATGGCGATAAGGTGAAGATTACTTTGCGCTTTCGCGGGCGTGAAATGTCGCACCAACAATTGGGGATGCAATTATTAAACCGTGTTCAAGAAGATACGAAAGAAACCGCGAAGGTCGAAGCTATGCCAAAGCTCGAAGGCCGTCAAATGTTGATGGTACTTTCGCCGAAATAAACGCATGTCATATATAAGAATTGTGATAGCTGGGTCTTGTGATCTGGCTATTTTTTTGTTCAGATTATTGAGCGGTCATTTTCTTTCGGGCTGCGAATATATAAATGATCGCCGCGAAAAATGCGAATAAGAACCATTGTATCGCATAGAGAAAATGATTGTTGGGGATATGCGCAGGATCGGGGGCTTTGAGCATCCCAAGACCTTCAATAGGCTGTTGCACGGTTAATTTTATCGGCTGCATGCGGCCTTGCGATAGAATGCCACTCACCAAACCGCCTTGCCATTTTGGATTATCTGGGCTCTTGCTCCACCCCACAGCTATTTCTGCGATAGAGCCTTCTGCGCCAGCGGTTTTGCATTGTGCAATATGGGCAATACCCGATTCATCGAGATCATTTTTACCCGATACCGATAACCAGCTTATGACCTTAAAGCAATTAATCGAAGAACGGCGATAATAAGGCAAATCATCCCCCGCATATGGCGTTGGATAGGCAATTTCGGCCAAAGAAGAGGCATTGCCATATTTTTCTAATAACGTCTGTTTTTCTGCCAATCGATCCAATTGCCAAAAGCCAAGGCGGATCATTGTCCCAATCGCCAAGAGGGCGATGATTGTCGCTATAATGGGAATATTACGCATCTTCATCCGCGCAAACGACATTTTTTGCCTCGCTTGAGACGGCTGCTCTGGCTTTGTTGCGATATTCAACCGTCATGAGCACGCCCTTTACCACGCGCAAAGATAATATCGTCATCACTATTGTAATAGGCACCCATAACAGGGCATGCAGATAAAATGGCGGGTGGAATGATAATTCTAAGGTCAGGGCCAATATGACTATCACAGCACCCATAAGAAATGTGATAAATGCCGCTGGCCCATCGCCAACATTAAAACCACCATAATCCAAATCGCAATGCGCGCATTTTGAAGCAAAATTTGCTCCTCCTGCACCTATAGCACCGTCAAATAATGTGCGTTCATCGCACCGTGGGCAACAGCCAAAAAAGGCAGCCGCTATCAACGACTGCCTCTCTCTATCATCTGGAGTAATGCGCTCTTTCATTAATGAACGGGTGCGCCCCAACCGCCCCATACATAGATGGTGGCAAAGAGGAACAACCAAACGACATCAACGAAATGCCAATACCAAGCAGCGGCTTCGAAACCAAAATGCTGCTCTGGCGTAAAATGGCCTTTATAGACTCGCAATTGGCAAACGATTAAGAATATCGTGCCAACCAAAACATGAAAACCGTGGAAACCAGTGGCCATATAAAATGCGCTGCCATAGTTTGAACCCGCCATGTCAAAGGGCGCGACGGCATATTCATAAGCTTGGATGAAAGAGAATAATACGCCCAATGCAATGGTGAGCCATAAGCCTTGTTTCAAACCTTTGCGGTCTCCGTTGATAAGGCTATGATGCGCCCATGTCACCGCTGTACCAGAGCAAAGCAAAATAAGCGTATTGAGCAATGGTAATTTAAGAGCGTCCAAAACTTCCATGCCTTTTGGGGGCCATTGCGCCAATAAATCAGCACCCGGTTGGCCAAACATATTGGTGACGGCACCATCTTCGAAAACTAAGGGTTGCGGGAATAAGGAATAATCAAACCAGGCCCAAAACCAACCGACAAAGAACATCACTTCGGACGCGATGAATAAAATCATACCATAGCGTAAATGCAATTGGACAATGGGCGTGTGATCGCCAGCATGGGCTTCGTTAACAACATCCACCCACCAGCTATAAAATGTGAACAATACAGCAATTAATCCAGCACCGCCCACCAATGTGGCATATGGTGCTTTTGCGAACCACATGACTAATCCACCGAACATGGTGAGCGCCGCAAAAGAGCCGACTAATGGCCAAATACTGGGCGGTAAAATATGATAATCGTGATTATTTGCACCTGACATGGCGTTATCCCTATTTAATGTTTCATCATCTTCTTAGCTTCCCTTTTCCTCTGGGTCTACAGGGAAGAAGGTGTAGCTTAATGTTATTTCTTCGATATCTTTTGTATCTGGATCTGTCAAAATAGCAGGGTCTACATAATAAAGTACAGGCATGCGCACTTGTTGGCCCGCTTTTAAGACTTGCTCGGTAAAACAAAAACATTGAATCTTATTAAAATATTTGCCCGCTTGCACAGGCGTTACATTGAATGTCGCCGTACCCGTCACATCTGTATCGCTTAAGTTTTGGGCGATGAAGATTGACATATCGCGCGCGCCCACGGCCACCCGCTCGACGCTGCGCTCTGGTTTGAATTTCCATGGCAGTGCGCGGCTGTGATTTGCATCAAAACGCACATTCATAAAGGCCGCGCTGGTTTGCACACCCGATGCCGTCGCCGCATCAACGCGCTGCGTTGTTCCGCCAAAGCCTGTAACTTGGCAGAATATTTGATATAATGGTACGGCCGCGAAACCCAAACCAACCATAGCAATAGCCAAGCCACCAGCCATTAACCCTGTTTTGAGATTATCCTTTTGCTGATTATCGGATGTCTTAGGCGATAAAGCTGCACTCATCCCCATACGCCTATTTTGACTATTGTTATTGCAAAAAATAAAACGCATAGGCCCAATAAGATGATGCCCATCATATTGGATCGTGCCTTCTGACGGTCTCTAATATGCTGTGATTGATTGGCATCAAAACGGCCCACAATTTTTGCTTCGCCATCATTGGTTCGAGCGGGCGCTGCTCTGTCCTCAATGGGGCTAGCCTTTTTGATATTGGGATCATCGTTCATAGATAGACAACCTTAGCAAAGCCGACCATATTATCAGCAGCTAATACAGCAAATAAGATAAATAGATAGGCTATCGAAAAAGCAAATAAGCGTTTTTCTGGCTGCATCGCAGCACTATCATCGCTATCATTACGCCAAACATGAACGGCAAAAATAAGAAAGATGCCATTTAATACTGCAGCGGTAATGCCATATAAAATTCCAACATATCCTAATATGAAAGGCATCATTGCAGCAAATAGCATCGGGACAGTATAATATAAAATTTGATTGCGCGTGCTGCGGCGTCCAGCAACCACGGGCAACATGGGGACACCTGCATTGCCATAATCAGACTTTATAAACAGGGCCAGCGCCCAAAAATGCGGCGGTGTCCATAAAAATATGATCGCGAATAATAATATCGGCATGATAGTCACATCACCGCTCACCGCTGCCCAACCAATAAGCGGCGGGAATGCCCCTGCGGCACCGCCAATCACGATGTTTTGCGGTGTCGAACGTTTCAGCCAAACCGTATAAACAACAGCATAAAAAAATATCGAAAAGGCCAAAATAGCTGCTGATAAATAATTGACAGCAACAGCCATGACCAAGACTGAGAAAGCAGCCAAGCCGATGCCAAAGTGCAAGGCCGATTGCTTAGCCATGCGGCCATCGGGCAATGGCCGTTTCTCGGTACGTTTCATTTTCGCATCAATATCGGCTTCATACCATTGATTAAGCGCACCCGATGCGCCAGCCCCCAATGCAATGCATAAAATAGCGGTAAAGCCAATCACAGGATGAATGCTTTCTGGGGCTGCCAACAACCCGCACAAGGCTGTAAATACAACCAAGCTCATCACACGCGGCTTGGTCAACGCCCAAAAGTCCCGCCAATCAGCCGGGATATAATGATCATGTGTCAAAGCCTGTTCCATTCAATACACCTGATGCAATTAATGGACCCGCAGGCCCATCAATATTATGGGGCAATCATGCCCTTTTGATACTATAACCCAATCATTTATGATCGTTATTTAACCTCTGGTAATGTTTCAAATTGGTGGAAAGGTGGCGGGCTAGACAATGTCCATTCTAGCGTTGTAGCCCCTTCGCCCCAATAATTACCTTCGGCTTTTGGACCAAAGAAGAGAGAATAAAAAACGTTGATGAAGAAGATGATAACACCAACCGCCATAATAGCATAACCAAGCGATGCAATCTCATTCCAATAAGCATAGGCCGAATTATAATCTGGAATACGGCGCGGCATACCATTATTTCCCAAGAAATGCATAGGGAAGAATAATATGTTTACACCGACAAAGAATATCCAAAAATGAAGCTGACCCAAAAATTCATTAATCATACGGCCGCTCATTTTACCAAACCAATAATAGAAACCCGCAAAGAGCGAAAAGACCGCACCTAGCGATAGCACATAGTGGAAATGCGCCACAACATAATAGGTGTCATGATAGACATCATCCAACCCACCATTGGCCAAAACAACACCCGTCACACCGCCAACGGTGAACATGAAGATAAAACCAATCGCCCAAAGCATTGGCGTTTTGAACGATATTGAACCGCCCCACATCGTGGCAATCCAGCTAAAGATTTTAATACCCGTTGGTACCGCGATAACCATCGTTGCTGCTGTAAAGTAAATTTTAACATTGGCGGTCATACCGATAGTGAACATATGGTGCGCCCACACAACAAAACCAACCACACCAATCCCAACCATAGCATAAGCCATACCAAGATAACCGAAAACAGGTTTGCGGCTAAAGGTTGATACGATTTGCGAGATGATACCAAAGCCTGGCAAGATCATGATATAAACCTCTGGGTGGCCAAAGAACCAGAATAAATGCTGGTATAAAATGGGATCGCCGCCTTGGGCCGCATCAAAAAATCCTGAGCCAAAATTACGGTCTGTAAGAAGCATCGTAATCGCCGCTGCCAATACAGGCAGCGCAAGCAATAATAAAAATGCTGTCACCAATACTGACCATACGAACAATGGCATTTTATGTAATGTCATACCCGGCGCGCGCATATTAAAGATAGTGGTGATAAAGTTCACAGCCCCCAAAATCGAAGCCGCACCCGCCAAGTGGAGCGAGAAGATTGCCATATCAACCGCAGGGCCAACCGATCCGCTGGTTGATAATGGTGCATAGACTGTCCAGCCAGTACCAGCCCCTAAGCCTGTACCGCCAGGGACAAAGGTTGAACCCAACAGCATGATGAACGCCACAACCGTCAACCAATAGCTGACATTATTCATACGCGGGAACGCCATATCGGGCGCACCAATCATCAAGGGCACAAACCAATTACCAAAACCGCCAATAATAGCGGGCATCACCATGAAAAACACCATGATAAGACCATGCGCCGTTATCAAAACATTCCACATATGCAATGCTTCGTTCCACGTAGCCTCTGAACCCGAGAGCCAAGAAGCCCATTGACCCAAATATTGAACACCCGGCTCCGCAAGCTCAAGGCGCATCATGCCCGAGATACCGCCGCCAATAATACCCGCAAAAATTGCGAATATCAGATAGAGCGTGCCTATATCCTTATGGTTGGTTGACATGAACCAACGGGCGAAAAAAGCGGGTTTATGGTCTGAATCATGCTCATGAAGATCGGACGGATTTGCAGCTATTGTTGTCATATTTTTGACCTCTATATCCTTAATATCTTAACCGGCTTGTGCCGCTACTTCATTATCTTGCGCAGGCTTTGGAGCTTCTGTTTCTGCCACCGCATCGGTTGGCATGCTTCCGCCTTGCTCTTTTACCCAAACCGCAAATTCTTCTGGTGGCAAAGCTTCAATCGCAATCGGCATATAGCCATGAAATGCACCGCAAAGCTCGCTGCATTGACCAAAATAGACTCCCGGCTCTGGGATCATCAGAGCTTTTTCATTCAAACGCCCTGGAACGGCATCCAATTTGAACCAAAGCGATGGAATAGCAAAGCTGTGAATCACATCAGCAGCCGTTGTTTGCAAACGAATAGGAACACCCGCCGGCACAACCATACGGTTATCGGTTGCTAATAATTGAGGGCCGTCAGCATCGGTGCGATAACGCTCGCCCTCGGCTACATCCTCTTTTTCTTTGAGTATATTGGCAACCACCTCGAAATCACCATGGTCGGGATAATTAAAGCCCCAATACCATTGATAACCAATGGCCTTTACCGTCACTGCATTTTTGGGGGCAGACTCAAATTGTTTAGCCAGCAAATCGATCGATGGAATAGCAATTCCAAGCAAGATGAGAATAGGAATAGCCGTCCACAAAATTTCAATGGTCGTATTATGCGTTGTTTTCGAAGGCTCTGGATTAGCTTTGCGGCGATAGCGGATGGCCACCCAAAACAGCAACCCCAAAACAAAGAATGAAATCACAGTGATTATCGGCAATAATATATAATTATTAATCCAATATGCGCGCTGGCCTAAATCGTTTTTTTGATCTTGAAAATCTATCGCTTTATCGGTCGGCATACCAAAACCTGGCGTCGCATCCATAGGGACATATTGAGCACCATCCGAAGCTTTGGTTGCACTATCTGCAACCGCCTGTGCATCATTTGCAACGGGGGCTGGGGAGAAAGGCATCACTGACGTCGTAGCAGGAGCTTGCGCTTCTTGCGTTGATTCCTGTGCATAGAGCTGCGATGGTAGTAGCAATAATCCAATGAGTAAGAATAATTTATTACTAAAATTCATAGTGTTAGCCTTTTACTTTTTTTGCAGCCTTATAATGAAGGCATTCCCCGCAAGAAATAACAAACGCACATTGAACGCTTGCATTCGCGGCTGCTTATAGGCTTGTAATCTCAAAGCCTCAAGCACTGGAATAGCTTTTTTTTACTTTTTTGTCGATTTTTCACGGTTTTTTTATGCGGGTTTTTCAAACGCCTCTTGCACTGCACGAAACTAACGTCCAAATAAGCCGCACAATGTTTCATCCTTGCAATCCTATTATATATAATAATGACGCTACGTCATTGTATTAAAATGAATTGATATTGATATTTGATACATATTATATCGCTGGGGATTGCGCCTTAAACCACTTATGGTAAAACCAAATAATCAAGAAAAAATATTCCAAAGAGAGCCTCCCATATTTATGACTGAAGAAGAAATATTATCTGAATTTCGCACCGCTAATGCTCTATTAGAAGGGCATTTTTTGTTATCATCTGGTCGTCATAGCGCCCATTATCTGCAGTGCGCGCGCGTATTAATGAATCCAGACCGCGCGGCGCGGCTCGCCAACGCTCTAGCAAAAAAAATACCGCGTGAATTACGCAATGAAATTGATTTGGTGGTGTCCCCTGCGATGGGCGGCCTCATAATCGGTCATGAAATGGGCCGTGCGCTTGAAACAGACGCAATATTTTTGGAACGGCCAACGGGTATATTTGAATTGCGGCGCGGCTTTGACATTGTACAAGGCCAAAAAATTCTGCTGATGGAGGATGTTGTCACCACAGGATTATCTTCTAAGCAAGCTATGGCAGCAGTGAAGGCAGCCGGAGGGCATGTCGTTTGCGCGGGCAGCTTAGTAGATCGCAGCGCTGGAACAACAAAATTTGATGTACCATTTCATGCATTAATATCGCTCAACTTTCCAACTTATGCTGATGATGAAGTTCCAGCGGAATTGGCAAAAGTAGAAATTATAAAACCAGGTAGCAGAAAATAAATGTCCAATAATCTGCGCCCCGATAATCTGCGTTTAGGTGTCAATATCGATCATGTGGCCACCATTCGCAATGCGCGCGGCGGACTGCATCCTGACCCCGTGCGCGCCGCAGAAATTGTCGCTGCTGTTGGCGGCGATGGTATAACGGCGCATTTGCGCGAAGATCGCCGCCATATTCGGGATGCCGATATAGAGCGTATTATGGATGCGACTGATTTACCGCTCAACCTAGAGATGGCAGCAACCGAGGAAATGCTCGCAATAGCATTACGCCACAAACCGCATGCGGCCTGTATTGTGCCTGAAAAGCGCGAAGAACGCACCACCGAAGGCGGGCTTGATGCTGCTGGTCAGCATAATCATCTGACCTCATTTGTAAACAAATTGCGCGATGCCGATATTCGCGTTAGCTTGTTCATAGAAGCCGAACCGCGCCAAATAGAAGCGGCGATGATGCTCGGTGCGCCCGTGGTTGAATTTCACACAGGCCGCTATGCGCATTATGGGTTTGACGGCGATGCCGCAGGGGTAGGCCGTGAGCTACAGCGCATTAGCGATGCTGCTGCTCTAGCCGCCAAAAACGGCATCGAAGCGCACGCAGGTCATGGATTAACCTTTGACAATGTCCAGCCGATTGCAGCGATTGCCCAAATCGCAGAATTGAATATCGGCCATTATCTTATCGGTGAAGCGATATTTCTTGGCCTAGAGGAGAGCGTCCGCAAAATGCGCAGCCTCATGGATGAAGCCCGATGAATGTGAAGCTATGATTATCGGTTTGGGATCAGATTTATGCAATATTGAACGCATCCAAAATTCATTAGATCGGTTTGGAGAGCGATTTGAAAACCGCGTCTTCACCAAAAAAGAACGCGCCAAAGCAGCCAAACGTCCCTACACCAAAGCAGGCACATATGCCAAAAGATTTGCCGCCAAAGAAGCCTTTTCAAAAGCGGTTGGCACTGGGTTTCGTAACGGTGTATTCATGAAAGATATTGGCGTCATCAACGCGCCATCGGGTGCCCCAACGCTCGATTTGCGCGGCGGAGCAAAAGCGCGGCTCGACAGCATGATAACAGATGGCTATGAGGCATTCGTTCATCTTACGCTCACCGACGATCATCCATGGGCACAAGCCTTTGTCATTATCGAAGCCCGTAAGATATAAGTATAAGATATAAATAATAATGGATTTACTGTATGAGCGACGCTGAAAATAGTAAAAGCAAATTGCACATTATTTTGGATGAGCTGAAAGGCTTTTTCTGGTTGCTGGTTGCTGTGTTATTATTCCACAGCTTTGTCGCCAAACCTTTTTATATCCCATCGCCGTCTATGATGCCAATATTGCTCAAAGGAGATCGTTTGATTGTCTCCAAATATCCCTATGGATGGAGCTATGTTTCGCCCACTATTCCAAATTTAGCCGCTATATTTAGATGGTTGGTATTGCGGCAAGACGAAGAGTCATTGGCGATAAGCTTGCCAGAGACCGAGGGCCGAATTTGGGGGTCATCGCCGATGCGCGGGGACATTGTCATATTAACGCATCCCGAGAGCAAACAAGACTATATTAAGCGAGTCATTGGGCTGCCAGGGGAGACGATCGAAGTAAGATTGGGCCAAGTTTTCATTGATGGAAAACCCATTGTGCAAGAAGCGCAGCCATCGCTGAAATTGCCAGCAGATGACAATAATGAATGCAGTTCGTCAGATTTTCCTAATGCTCTGCAATATGATGATGAGGGCGAATTACACTGTATAGTATCGATAGTTCGAGAAAAATTACCCAATGGCAAATATTGGGATACGATTGATGCGTCTGACAGCCCAAATGATAATGTTCGTCCCTATAATATCCCCAAAGGTCATTATTATCTGATGGGCGATAATCGCGATCATAGTGCTGATAGCCGCGTCGAATGGCCGCGCGGTTTGGGCGGAGCGGTTAAATGGGAAAATATTGGTGGCCGTGCATCTTTTATCACATTTTCAGTCGATGGCACGACAACATTTAACCCGACCACTTGGCTCTCTTCATTACGATCAGATAGGGCTGGAAATAGCCTGCGTACCAAAAAAGAAGAGCAAGCCGAATAAATTCATGATATAGGTTTAGTGGCAATAAAAACTGAATAATAAGGAGGCGGCGTTGCGCAAAAGACCCAATGATGAAGATATGGCTTCAACAGCCCCTTCTGTTACAGCATCCCAGCACCCAAAAACCAAAGATCCAAAAACCCAGCGTGCAGAGACCCAGCGCGCAGAGACAATGGGGCCAACCGAATTTTATGACCCCATCATACGCACCGAATTAAAAAAAGCGGCTGTATGGATCGGCATGATAACCTTAGTTGTTGGTATAATATTTTTGGCACAACCGATATTATTGATCGTCGGAGGCCTTGTCTTGGCTGCTATGTTGGATGGCGGTGCACGATTATTGGGCAGAATATTGCCGTGGCCGCGCGGTATTTTGCTAACCATCGTTATTTTAGCCGTCACCGCCTTTTTAGTGTGGACGATGATATTCGCTGGTTCTGAATTGGTCGGACAGGCAATCAGCCTGCAATCAACAATAACCAGCCAATTAGAGCGTATCGGCGTGATGGCCGAAGAAAGCGGCTTGGCCCTTAATTCGGTAGATTTAGAGAATATAGGACAACAAATATTTAATTCCGTTGGCCGCGTAACGGCGGCGGTTACCTCGGCTATTGGGGCATTGGGCAGCATGGCAATTATGTTAATATTAGCCATTTTCATCGCCGCAGAGCCGCGCATGTATGAACGCGGTGTTGCATGGATGTTACCCTTATCAGAGCGCGAGCAATTTTATGGCAATATGAACAAAATTGGCTTTACATTGCGCCGCTTAATGGCTGGACGCTTGCTTGGTATGGCTGTCGAAGGTTTTGGTACTTGGATATTATTATGGATTGGCGGTGTGCCATTGGCTGCTCTGCTGGGTATATTAACAGGTCTATTGGCATTTTTACCCAATATTGGTGCTATTATATCTGGCGTATTGATTATATTGGTTGGGTTTTCTGGTGGTATTGAAACGGGCTTATTCGCATTGGGCGTTTATATATTTGTTCAATTTGTTGATGGCTATCTGATTGTTCCAATGATTGCTAAGCGCGCCGTAGATTTGGCTCCCGCCCTAGTGATAGGGGCGCAAATATTATTTGGCACATTATTTGGTATTATCGGGCTAGCACTGGCCGATCCCATTATCGCGATGATAAAAGTGGCATTAGAAAGCCATTCTGAGCGGGCGAGAAACCTCGCGAAAAATACTAAAAAGAGCATTGAGCAGCCATAATATGGGTTTAATATTATGCTTTTTATTTGGTATCACCAATTTTTCATGCCATCGTGCGGTGATGGAATCCAAGCATCCCTTTGTCGAAGATACGAAACTATATTTTGGGCAACATATCGGAAAATATGCAGGCTATATATTTGAATTTATAATATTATTGGGCGCATTGGTTTACAATGAATCCTATTTATTTGTTCTCATTTATATGACATATACTGCGCTCAATATGACAACGGCTTATTTACTGCTGAATAATAAAATATGATGTGCGCCTGTGATGCTATTTATCCCCCTTTGCTCACCACTGGTCGATAATCTATGTTATAAAGCATATATATTGCATAAGCATATAATTAAATTACAATTTCAAACTATATTGCTGAATAGAAAGACCCCCTCTTTGTTCGCTAAATTTGACCTATTCTTAAAATGACATATTGGGTAGCACGATCATCGCTCCTATATCGATGCCATAGTGCGGCGCTCATATGCACCCTAGCTGTGCCTGCCTATGGCCAAGCTGCACAAAATAATGCTGACGATAATAGTGAATATATGTCAGCCGATTCTCTCATAGAAGAACAATCCAATGATAGAGCAATGTCGCCCACCATTATTGATGGTAAAGCAATATATTTACCCGCTTTTTTTGAGCGTTTTTCGCCGCAAACGGCCATTGATATGGTTGAGCAAATTCCAGGTTTTTCAATATCAGACACAAGCGATGATCGCGGCCTTGGCAATGCATCGCAAAATGTTCTTATTAATGGCAAACGCATCTCAGGTAAGAGCAATGATGCCCGCACTATTTTGGGACGATTAGCAGCATCGCAAATTGTGCAATTAGAGATAGTAGACGGCGCATCCTTATCCATTACAGGATTGAATGGACAAGTTCTCAATGTGGTAACAACAACCAAGGGCATTAGCGGTAATTATCGCTGGCGCACTCAATTTAGACAGAGATTACCCGATAATTTATTGGATGCAGAATTGAATGTTAATGCACCTCTGGGCAAGGGCGAATTAACATTGGGTATCAATAATAATGGGTCTTTTCGCCGTGGTAACGCAGGGCCAGAAACCGTCAGCGATGGCGATGGGAATTTATTATTCATCCGCCAGAGCAATAATCGTTTCAGGCGGGAAAATCCTACTATTAGCGCGTCTTATGGCGTCACCGGTGATGGCGGCTCTATATTCAACATTGGCGGGTCTTTTGCGCTATCAATTTCTCGGCGCGATAATGACAGCCCAATAACGGGCCCGAATATCGCACCATTTAGTGAATTACGCGCCGGTAGCGAAGATGAAATAAATGTCGAATTAAACAGCGATTATGAATTTGATTTTATTGGGGGACGGCTAAAATTAATCGCCTTTCAACGCTTTGAACATAGCCCAGATGATAATTTATTTCGGCAAATATTTACCGATGGCAGCACAACGCAAGGCTCTCAATTTAATATTATTCAAGACGAAGGTGAGAGCATATTGCGCAGCGAATTGCGCTGGAGCAGCGGAAAAAATGACTGGCAGCTCTCGCTCGAAGGAGCCTATAATTTTCTCGATCGTATGAGCGAATTTTTATCCCTTGATAGCAATGGTATATTCCAAAAAGAACCGCTTGATAATGCGTCTGCTCGCGTAGAGGAATATCGCGGGGATGCGTCTTTATCCTTTAGCCGTCCATTATCATCAACAGTGAATTTACAGACCATCATCGGTGCAGAGATTAGCAACATATCACAAGATAGCGTCAATGGTCTCAGCCGCACATTTGTTCGCCCCAAAGGATCAGCGGCGCTGACATGGCGACCCAATAATGCTTTGGATATTAATGCCCGCATCGAAAGGCGCGTGGGCCAGCTTAATTTTGGGTCTTTCCTAGCCTCTATCGATATTGGCAATAATGGCAATAGCAATAGCGGTAATCCTTTGCTTGTGCCGCCGCAAAGCTGGCTCGGTGAAATAGAATTAAACCGCTCTCTTGGCGATGCTGGCTCTATTAAGCTAACAATAGAGGCAGAGAATATTAGCGATCTTATCGACCAAATCCCCATTGGATTAGACGCGGAAGCCGTTGGCAATGTCAATGGCGCACGCCGTTTGAACATTGGCGCAGATGCAACATTTTTGCTCGACACTATCATGGGTTGGAAAGGCGCGAAACTCGACATACGCGCTGAATATGAAACCAGCAGCGTCCCCGATCAAATCTTTGCTATTGCCCGCCCCATAAGCCGGTCCTTAATCAGGCGTTACAGGGTTGATTTTCGTCACGATATAATCGGCAGCGATTGGGCGTGGGGCATAGAAGCCCGCGATGGCCGGCGCAATGATAATCTGCGGCTTGATTTCCTCTCAGAAGGATCGAATAATTTACCCTTCACCACTATATTTGTAGAAAATAAAAATGTGTTTGGATTACGGGTAAATTTGCAAATTCAAAATCTGTTGAACCAAACCGAACGACGCGAAGAAATATTCTTTACGGATCGCCGCGATGGGCCGATTAGCACAAGCGAGAGCTTTCGCGGTCAAGCAGGGCTTTTCTATCGTTTCATCATCTCAGGCAATTTTTAGGCTCAATATTATGGACACCGTCTAAGAATGAGTGGCCATAGCCATCAATGCATTGTAACAGCCTAGCAATGCCGCCCGATCATAACAACAATAGGATAGATGGTAGAGAGCCAGAATTAATCCCAACGCTGCGCCGCTTTCTGCCGCATCTTTGGCCCAAAGACGCGCCCGAATTAAAAATACGAATCCTTTTGGCAGCCTTGTTCGTTCTCGCCGCTAAAGCATCGATATTATCGCTGCCCTATAGCTATCGTTCTATCGTTGATACTATGAGCGATGATGCCTTAATTGCGAATAATAGCGGGATAGTGCAGGCTATATTTTTGCTTGTCATAGCTTATGGTTTGGCGCGATTTGCGCAGATTTTGTTCGATAATCTGCGCAATTTCACATTTGAGCCTGTGGGGCAATATGCCACGCGCAATTTGGCCCAACAAGTCTTTAGCCATTTGCATACTCTATCGCTGCGCTTTCATTTATCTCGCCGTACTGGTGAAGTAACCAAAATTATTGATCGCGGCACCAAGAGCATCGACACAATGCTCTATTTCTTGCTCTTTAACATCGCCCCCACCGCGATAGAATTAACCGCAGTATTGATAATATTTGGCTTTGAATTTGGTTTAGGCTTGGTTTCAGTCACCTTAGCGGTGGTTATATTTTATATCATCTTTACCAGTATAGTGACCAATTGGCGTAACAAGCTGCGCCAGCAAATGAACATTATGGACAGCCGCGCCATTGGCCGCAGCGTCGATGCATTGCTCAATTATGAAACGGTGAAATATTTTGCAGCAGAAGAGCGCGAATCCAAACGCTATGGCAAGGCCATCGATGAATATGCCAATGCTGCGGTCAGATCTGAAAATTCATTGGCCTATTTGAACATTGGGCAATCGATCATCACCAACGCCATGATGATTGGGGCGATGAGCTACAGCGTCTGGGGGTGGACAAAGGGTATGTATAGCGCAGGCGATTTGGTGTTCATCAACACATTATTAATGCAATTATTCCGACCGCTTGATTTTCTTGGCACCGTATATCGCACCATCCGCCAAGGGGTTATCGACATGGATGCCATGTTCCGCCTTATCGATACGCAGGCTGAAATAGTCGATGCTCCCAATGCGCAAGCCATCGATGTGAAGCAAGGTAGCATACGGTTTGAGAATATCAATTTCAGCTTTGGTGATGATCGGCAGATATTGCATAATCTTAGCTTTTCGATTGACGCGGGGCAAACCCTAGCCATTGTCGGCCCATCGGGTGCGGGTAAATCGACCATCGCAAAATTATTATTCCGATTTTATGATCCGCAATCGGGGCGCATCCTAATCGATAATCAAGATATAAAGCTATGCACGCAAAACAGCCTGCGCCGCGCTATTGGGGTCGTGCCGCAAGACACAGTTTTGTTCAATGATAGCATCGGTTATAATATTGGCTATGGCCGCGAAGATGCAGATCAAAAAGCCATTGAAACAGCCGCAAAAGGTGCATCCATTGCCCCCTTTATTGAGCTGCTTAGCCATGGGTATGACACGCAGGTGGGCGAACGCGGGCTAAAACTCTCTGGCGGCGAAAAACAGCGCGTTGCTATTGCTCGCACATTGCTCAAAAACCCGCCCTTGCTTATATTAGACGAAGCCACATCGGCGCTAGATAGCCGCACCGAAGAAGATATTTTGGACACGCTGCGCCAACTATCCCATAGCCGCACAACATTGGTGATAGCGCACCGATTATCAACCATCATCCACGCCGATAAAATTATTTTGCTCGACAATGGGGCCATAGCCGAACAAGGCAATCATAAAGAATTGCTTGCGATGAGAGGGCTTTATGCGCAAATGTGGCAAAGACAAGCGCAAGAAAAGCCATAGGGCTTCATAATAAAATAGGCCAAAAAACAGGAGTGAATATGTTCACCAAATTAGATGAGAATATTTTTGTATCGCCGCAAATTACCATCGATCAAGTGGCCAATGCCAAAAATATGGGCATCACACTGATTATCAATAACCGTCCCGATGGCGAAAGCACCGACCAAACCGAAGGCGAAGCCATTAAACGCGCCGCACTCAAGGCAGAGCTTGACTATATCTCTATCCCCATCACCCATGCTGGTTTTTCTGCACCGCAAGTAGATGCGATGATTAAGGCATTAGAGGATAATAAAGCCAAAGAAGGTACAATATTGGCCTATTGCCGTTCGGGGACACGATCAACCTTTCTATGGTCCCTCGCCAAAGCAAAAATGGGCGAAACACCCACCGAGATTGCGCGGCTAGCCAGCAATGCTGGATATGACATAACAGCCATCAGAGCATTAATCGACGCCTTATCAGGGCCAACGACATAAATTTTAATCATCCAGTTAAACATACTAGACAGCCATTAACATCTATGTCAGTTGGTAATGATGGACAATTTACCATCCCCAACGACGTGGGCGATCCCATTTTTCGCCCTCACCATCATGGCCGAATGGTTATGCTCGCGCCGTAATGCACGGATAAATTATGAAACCAAAGATGCCGTGACATCCATGGCGATGGGAACGGGCAGCGTTATCGCGGGAATCATATTCGGATCAACAATTTTTGCATTGGCAGGGTTTGTCTATGAATATCGTATCTGGGATATAAAATTGACATTGGGTAATGGGTTTTGGTTGATTCCGATCATCTTTATATTGGATGATTTAGCCTATTATTGTTTCCACCGCAGCGCCCACCGTGTGCGGTGGTTTTGGGCAGCGCATGTTAATCATCACACCAGCCAGCATTATAATTTAAGCACCGCATTGCGCCAAACATGGACAGGCTTTTTTGCGCTTAGTTTTATGTTTCGGATGCCATTATTATTAATCGGATTTCCACCAGCCCTTGTCTTTTTCCTTGGTGGAATAAATCTTATCTATCAATATTGGATTCATACCGAGGCCATAGATAAAATGCCGCGCTGGTTTGAAGCGGTTATGAACACGCCTAGCCATCACCGCGTACACCATGCCACCAATGCGCGCTATTTGGACCGCAATTATGCGGGTGTATTTATCATTTGGGATAAGATGTTTGGCACTTTTGAGCCTGAAACTAAAGAGGAAATAATCCAATATGGTATCGTCAAAAATCTCGAAACGCATAATCTAATCTGGGTTGCTTTTCATGAATGGATCGGCATCGCCCGCGACATTTGGAACGCCCCTAGCTGGCGCGATAAAATAAATTATTGCATTCGCGAACCAGGTTGGTCGCACGATGGTTCGCGCGATACCAGCAGCAGCCTTAAAAAACGCTGGCATGAACAACAAAAGGAACATATCCATGGCCCATCATAGCGTCTATGACATCATCGTAATCGGCGGCGGATCGGGCGGCAGCGCTGCTGCTGGTCGCCTCGCCAAAGATGGCAGCAAGACCATTTGTCTGCTCGAAGCGGGCGGCAAAAATAATGGTTTTGTCTATACCACGCCTGGCTTATTTCCTTTCATTCCTGACAGCGGCAATTATAAATTTGATACTGTCCCAATGAAAGGGCTGAATGGCCGCACAGGCTATCAACCGCGCGGGCGCGGCATGGGCGGATCAAGCGCCATTAATGCTATGGTCTATATTCGCGGCAATAAATGGGATTATGACAATTGGGCCGATATGGGCTGTGCGGGCTGGTCTTATGCTGATGTATTGCCCTATTTCATCCGATCAGAGGGCAATGAGCGTATAAGCGGCGATCACCATGGTACAGACGGCCCGCTGAATGTGATGGATCAAAAATATGCCAACCCATCAAGCACGGCCTTTATCGAAGCGGCCCGCAATCTTCAACTCAAAATCACCGATGATTTTAATGGCGGCGAACAAGAAGGCATTGGCATGTTCCAAGTCACCCAAAAAGCTGGGGAACGTTGGTCAGCAGCGCGCGCCTATATCGACCCTGTAAAACACCAAGATAATATCGATGTGCGCACCAAAGTCTTGGTTGAAAAATTAATCATTGACGAAGGCCGCGTTACGGGCGTGCAAATACGCAAAGGCAAATCATCCGAAATTATCACAGCACGCGGGGCTGTCATATTATCGGCAGGGGCATTTGGATCGCCGCAAATATTACAATTATCGGGCATTGGTCGCACCAACGATATTAAACCGCATGGCATTGAAATACTGTGTGAGAAATCAGAAGTTGGACAAAATCTGCAAGACCATATTGATTATGTTGGCGGCTGGGTATCGCCATCGCGCGATCTGATTGGCGATAGCATCGGCGCGAATTTCAAAATGCTCAAATCTATTATCGAGCATCGCCTCCAGCGTACAGGAATCATGACCACTCCCTATGCCGAAGCGGGCGGTTTTTGGTCATCAACGCCCGATTTACCTGCCCCCGATACGCAATTTCACTTTGTCCCTGGGCCGCTCGAAAATCATGGCAAAGAACGGCCCAAAGGCCATGGTCTGAGCATCCATAGTTGCGTGTTGCGCCCCTATAGCATGGGCAGCGTAGCCCTCTATGAAAATGATGCCGCCGCGCCGCCGCGTATTGACCCAAATTTCCTCGATGATGAGCGCGATATGGTGACTATGCGCGCAGGCGTTCGGCAAATCCACCGCTTTGCCGAAACCAGCCCCTTAGCCGATTTTGGCCTAAAAGATCGCTATGATACGCCGCTGCACGATGATGATGCGCTCGACCAATTAATCCGCGATAAAGCCGACACCGTCTATCACCCCGTTGGCACATGCCGCATGGGATCGGATGATGATGCCGTTGTTGATCCGCGCCTAAAGTTTAAGGGATTAGACGGTCTTTACATTGCCGATGCTAGCATCATGCCCAAGATAGTGAGCGGCAATACCAATGCGCCGAGCATCATGATCGGTGAGCGATGCGCCGATTTCGTCAAAGCCGATTTGGGGTGACAGTAAACTGGCCATTCAAGATGCTCGGAATCCTTGTGATTTCATCTTTTAACGCAAAACCACAAAGGCAGTTTTGCTCAGATGAAAAGGGCATCATGATCGGTGAGCGATGCGCCGATTTCGTCAAAGCCGATTTGGGGTGACAGTAAACTGGCCATTCAAGATGCTCGGAATCCTTGTGATTTCATCTTTTAACGCAAAACCGCAAAGGCAGTTTTGCTCAGATGAAAAGGGCATCATGATCGGTGAGCGATGCGCCGATTTCGTCAAAGCCGATTTGGGGTGACAATGCTTTCATAAATTCAAAATTTTAATTTTTGTTTTGCTAATCAAACTGCCTACATATAAAGTCATTTGTTAAAAGCGACGAATTCCTCGTTGGACTCTTAGACGGTTTTGGCGCACCTGCATTATTTTTCAAGCCTATATTATTCCGCCGTACCAAAAGCTGCATCAGTAGTCTGAGTAATAATTGGAAACAAATAGGTAACGCCTTAAGGGTATCTCTAGAAACTGAGAAAGAAAACATAGCCAACACCACCAAAGAAAATATCACGTAAAAATAGCGATAATAAAAAAGATGAACTAAGTCTTATGCAGCCAGAAATTGCTAAGCGCATAGGGTCGTTGGTTGGCAAAGAACAAAAAGGTCAAATCATTGCCCAGATGACTAGCTTGTATGAAGAAAGTTTTCCCAGCCCAATCCCGCATCCACAACATCTTGCAGAATATGACAATATATTGCCAGGTAGCGCGAACAGAATATTGACGATGGCCGAAGAAAACTTATCTCATAATCAAACGTGCCAAAAGTCAGCACTCGATGCGGATATAATTGATATGCGTCATTCTAGACGCTACGGATTCGGCGCACTAGTGCTACTTTTAGGTTGTGCGATATTTGTGCCTATTTAGATAAAGATCTTCTGGCTGGATTATTTCTAGGCGCTGGTGCTCTTGGTACCATCGGAGTTCTTGTTAGAGGCAATAGTAAGTAAAAATTCGTCTATAATTATCCCCTGTAATCACTCAAAACTTGCGATTATGTTCGCATATCGCTAACCGCTTTGCATGGAATATATTAGCACCCGTGGAAATAGCCCTGCAATGGGCTTTGCAGATGTAACGCTAACCGGCCTAGCCCCTGATGGCGGTTTGTTCGTCCCCGAACATTGGCCGCGTTTTTCATTGGATGACATTACCGCAATGCGCGGCCTGCCCTATGCGCAATTAGCCGCCAAAATCATGACGCCCTTTGTCGCGGGTAGCCTCAGCCATGATGAAATTTTGGCACTATGCGAAGCAGCTTATGGGAGCTTTTCTCATAAAGGTGTGACGCCATTAGTGCAATTAGATCAGCAGCAATGGATATTAGAATTATTCCACGGCCCAACATTGGCATTCAAAGATATAGCCTTGCAATTGGTGGGTCATTTATTCGAAAAATTCCTAAGCGGTAGCGACAAAAGCCTGACCATTGTCGGTGCCACATCGGGCGATACGGGATCAGCAGCTATTGATGCCATTGCGGGACGCGAAAATGTAGAGATTTTCATGCTGCATCCGCATGGCCGCATATCCGATGTACAGCGCCGTCAAATGACCACCATCCTTGCCCCCAATGTACGCAACATCGCTATCGAAGGCAGCTTTGATGATGCACAAGCCATGGTCAAGCGTATGTTTTCCGACAGCGAGATTAACGGGCCGCTGCAATTATCTGCGGTAAATTCGATTAATTGGGCGCGCTTAATGGCGCAAATTGTCTATTATTTCTATGCCGCTTTGCAATTGGGTGGGCCGCAAAAACCGGTGGCATTTTCTGTTCCCACGGGTAATTTTGGCGATATATTTGCGGGCTATGTCGCGGCGCAAATGGGATTGCCGATTGAGCGTTTGGTCGTCGCCACAAATGTGAATGATATTTTGTTTCGCGCGCTCAACAAGGGTGATTATTCGGTCGGTACTGTTTTTCCAACGGCATCGCCGTCGATGGATATTCAAGTATCGAGCAATTTTGAGAGGCTCTTATTCGACTTAGAAGGCCGCGATGGCAGCACGACAGGCGCGCGGATGAAATGGTTTGAACAAATGGGCAAAATGGTGTTGAGCAGCGATTTGCGCCGCAATGCATCCATCTTCAAAGCTGCTCGTATCGATGAAAATGAAATGGCCCGCACCATGAATATGACGCATCAAAATTATGATATGATTATCGATCCGCACACCGCAATCGGCCTGCAAGCAGCGCAGCAGCAAAAATTACCATCCAACATAGCTATGGTGACGCTGGCAACGGCACATCCTGCTAAATTTCGTGATATTGTCGAACAAGCAACGGGCCAACGCCCAGCATTGCCTGCGCGCCTTGGTAATTTGTTTGAACGCAAAGAACGGTATGATGTGCTTCCCGGTGATTATGAGAGCGTGTCCCAATTTATTGTCAACAATGCACATAATGGCCAAAAATAACCCACCCCTTTTCACCACTATGATAAGCGAACCGCGCGCCGATTATACATTAATCGACAGCGGCAATGGCCGCAAATATGAACGCTATGGGCAATATCATTTCATCCGCCCAGAGCCTCAAGCTATGTGGGAACCTGCGCGTGATGATTGGCCGGCTGATGCCGAATTTATTCCCGCTGCGGATGCTGATGGTGGTGGACGCTGGCATTATGAGGGCGATATTATTCGCGGCTGGCTACTCCAATGGAATGATGTGCATTTCACAGCAGAATGCACCCCTTTTCGGCATTTGGGATTTTTTCCCGATATGGACCCCGTGTGGCGCTGGATGGGCGAGAGAATTGCTGGTATGAACGAAGCCGAATGTATGAATCTATTCGGTTATACGGGCGTTGGTAGCCTTGCACTCAGCCAAGCAGGCAGCAAAGTGGTGCATGTTGATGCGTCAAAAAAGTCCGTTGCCAAAGCCCGCGACAATGCTGCGCTATCTGCAATGACCGATCGGCCGATACGCTGGATTATTGATGATGCGGGCAAATTTACCGCCCGCGAAGTCAGGCGCGGGCGCCGCTATGATGGCATATTGCTCGACCCTCCCAAATATGGACGCGGCCCCGATGGCGAGGTTTGGCGGCTCGAGGAGGATTTGCCAGAGCTGATTTCTAATTGCCGCACATTATTGGATGACGATTCCCAATTTCTATTCCTCACCGTCTATGCGGTGCGCATGTCCGCCATGGCCATTGGTAATTTGGTGTACAGCTATTTTGCAGATTTAGGTGGAAAAGTTGAATTTGGCGAACTAGCCGTTAAAGAAGAAGCACGCGGCCATTTATTACCCACTGCCATATTTGCCCGATGGTCTAAATAGTCCAATTATACGGCTCTGACAGCCATATTTTGGCCCATGATAGGAATGAAATGACAGATAGTTTAACCCTTGAAATGCATGATTTAGAGGTTAATGTTTTAACGGGTATATATAGCCAAGAGACCCATTTACCGCAGCCATTGCGCATTTCAATCAGCGCCGATTTGGAAATGGCCGATCATTATGCACCCACAACGCCGCTCGATGCTTCCAAAAATTATATGGACTTAAAAGACGCGGTGACGGGCCTTCCCAAAGATGTGCATTTCACATTGATAGAGGCGGTTGCCGATCATATCATCAATACAATATTTTCAGGCGATCAGCGCGTTTCCAAAATTACCATCAAAATCGTCAAACTGGCGATCGCCGAAGAGGGCGAAGCGATTGGCATCACTATAACGCGCGGTCGCAAATGATCGATACGCCCGCCAAAGACGCGCCATTAGCCCTAATTACAGGCGGATGTCGGCGCATTGGCGCAATCATAGCGGCGCATTTAGCGCGGGCAGGGTATAGCCTAGCTCTGCATGGCAATAGCGATGTTATTCCTGACATATTGCTGCAAAAAACGCTCGACCATAAAGCTGTCGATTGGCACGGTTTTACTGCTGATCTGCGCCAAGATGAAGCCGCAGACATATTGCTAAAAGCGGTGATAGGATATTTTGGCCGCGCGCCCGATATATTGATTAATAATGCATCCATATTTGAATATGATGATGCCGATACTATGAACAGCGCCATGCTCAATAAACATATGGCGGTTAATTTTAGCGCGCCAGTGATGCTGACCAAAGCCATGATTGAGCATCAGCAGGATAATCAACCCATCATCATCCAAATTCTCGACCAACGAATCCGCAATCCCAATCGCGATCAAATCAGCTATACGCTCTCCAAACAAGCATTGGCGCAATCCATTCGTACCCAAGCTATCGCCTATGGCAAACGCGCCCGTATCAATGGAATAGCCCCTGGTTTCACGCTGGCTCCCGATGATTTTTCTGTCGAGCATGAGCAGCGCATTGCCGATTCTATGCCGCTGAAACGCAATTCAACCGCCGATGATATTGCGCAAAGCATATTATATCTTATCAAGGCGCAGGCGGTGACGGGGCAGATACTTTATGTCGATGGCGGGGCGCATCTCAATAGCTATGCCAGAGATTTTGAATTTATGTGACTCTGGGTTTATAAGACTCTGGGTTTATAAGACTCTGGGTTCATAGAATTGGGAATTTATGCGAAGGCTAAGGAGCGATTGCGATGCAATATTGGCTGATAAAATCTGAACCCAATGCCTATGGCTGGGATAATCTTATTGCAGAGCATGAGTCAAAAAAACCGCATGAAGGCCCCGATGAAAACCCCGATGAGAACCCCGATGAAAATTTGGGTATGTGGGATGGCGTGCGCAACCATGCAGCGGCGAAAAATATGCGCGCCATGCAAATCGGCGATCAAGCTTTTTTCTATCACAGCCAAATTGGGCTAGAGATTGTTGGTATCGCCAAAGTCACCAAAGAGCATTATATCGACCCCACCGACCCCAAAGGCAAATTTGTCGCGGTGAATTTCAAACCCGTGCGCAAGCTTTCTCAGCCCGTCACCTTAAAAGCTATTAAGGCCAATCCCAAACTTGCCGATATGCCATTGGTGCGGCAATCGCGCCTATCCGTCAGCGCGGTGAGCCTGGATGAATGGAGAGAAATTATCAGCATGTCAGAAGGTTGAAATTGCTAAGCTATCGTCCTGCTGGCGTCAATGGGCCGCCGATTTCAATCGCTTTTATATAAGCATCGCGCGTCATTAAGCGCGTCAAATAGGCTTTGGCGTGCGCACGATCATTGAGCAAACCAACCAAATTACCCAGCTCTAGCAAATATTCCATATTGATGTCCGCGCCCGTAATCGCATCACCCACCAGAAATTCGCGGCCCTCCATATGGCCATCGATATAATCGAGCAATTTGCCAACTTCGCCATCGATAAAGCCTTTCATAATGGGTAGATTTTCAAGCCCCCCAAAACGCGGCCCCAGCAATGTCATCAACATCGGCATCGCCACCGTACCCTCGGCAAAATGCAACCATTCCAAATAAGCACTACGGTCTTTTTCACCCGTATTGACCGCCAATTCACCGTCATTCATTTCGCATAAATATTCTATGATTGCGCCCGATTCAATCATGATACGGCCATCCACCTCTATCGCGGGTGCTTTGGCAATGGGGTGCAGCGCGAACATATCTTCTTGCGAACGGTTGGTTTGTTCATCGCGGTGATGCTCAACAATCTTATAGTCCGCGCCCAATTCTTCCATCAGCCAGATGATCCGAGTAGAGCGTGAAAAACGAAGATGGTGCAAAGTGATGGTCATGGTTTTGACTTTCTAATGTTGGATATAATAATATTGGAAAATAGGGTGGTGGTTAAGCAATAAGTTCAGGGATTTGCAGATATTCCGCAAGATCAGAAAGCGCTTGTTCGCCGCTAGTAACTTTGATAGCTGCCATGCCAAGTGCCGCCGCAGGTTTGCAATTAATACCCAAATCATCGAGATAAATACATTGCTCTGGTGCAACCGATAAGGCCTCGCAGCTCATCCGATAGATGCGCGGATCGGGCTTTCTAATCCCTGCTTTGCTGCTTTCGATAATATGGTCAAAACGGGCCATGACGTCAGAAACGGCGGCGGCTTTTTCATCGCTAATCGCCATGCCAGACCCTTTCAATCCGCCCGAACCCGAGGGAATATTATTGGTGATGCAGCCCAATGTGAAACCTTTATCTTTGAGCAAATCCAGCGCATGCACCATAGCGGGACGTATATCCCCAGCGAGGCACGCCAAAACATCACTTCCGCGCAAGTTAATATTCAGCATCGCTGCTTCATTAGCAAATAGCATATCAAATTGCGCCGCATCAATTTCGGCCCGTTCAAACAATGCCCAAGCATTGCCATCGGGGTTGGTGCTATTGATGCGCCGCACGCTATCTTTGGGAATGCCGCGCTGCTGCTCCATACGGTTAAACGCTTCGAACGGCGATGATGTTATCACCCCGCCAAAATCAAATATGATGGTGGAATATTGCATCAAAAATTCAGCTTTAGCCCCGCGCGTTTCCAGCGCATCTTCATCAATTGCCCGCTGCCCGATAGGCAAATATAAGCATCCATATTATCATCGCCGCCAAAGCAAATATTGGTGGTAAAAATATCGGACGTTGGCACAAATTCGACCAATTCGCCCTCAGGTGAAATCACGCTAATGCCGCACGCGCCTATCGTTGCAACGCAGATATTGCCGCATTCTTCCATGGCAAGGCTATCAAAAAATTTATAACCCGCTGGCCGATAGAGCGCAATGCCCGGACCAGCCGGCCCCATATCTGCGGCTACTTTGCCCGCTGCTGTGATGTTAAATTTCATCAAACGACAGGTATAGGTTTCGGCGGCATAAAGCGTCTTTCCATCGGGGGATAATCCGATACCATTGGGATTATTCGATGGGAAAATCACTTCTTCTAAATGGCTGCCATCGGCCTTGGCATAGAATATACCCACGACATCATGCACGCGCTTTTCATAATCTATTTTGCCATGATCGGTGAACCAAAAGCCGCCATATTCATCAAATATAATATCATTGGGGCCGCGCAATATACAGCCAAAATCACCGCTTTTATACAGAGTTTCCACCGCGCCTGTTTCCATATCAATACGCTGGATGCTGCCGCCGCTATAGTCTTTGGCGATGCCATGCGGGATTAAATAACCATTGTCATCTTGCCATTGAAATCCGCCATTATTACAGCAATATAATTTTCCATCAGGGCCAATCGCCAAACCATTGGGCCCGCCGCCTGTATCGGCCACTGTGCTTTTGCTACCATCGGCAGCGATACGGGTGATGTGCCCGCTTTCGATCTCGGTTACTATGATGCTGCCATCGGGCATCGCCACAGGCCCCTCGGGAAAGCGCAAACCATCTGCTACCATTTCCATAAATTTCGTTCCTCTAGCTTCACACAATAGAGCGAAGATGCTAGTAACTGACTTCAGACGCAAGCCAAAAATATGCTTTTGACCATATTGCGTTCAGAATTGCGAGGCTATATGGGCTATAAATTAATCACCGCGAATCGCTTTGGCGGCCCATGGCTTGCAAGAGCAGGTTTCAGCGCAGCCGACGCTTTTTACGCCCCTTTGCTTTATCGGTTTCGCAGCTATGGTTTGCATGCCGAAGAGCCAGCAAAATCATGGATGCAGCCTATGTTAGAATATCGCGCTATGATCGCGTGGGAACGGCAAGCCTTAGCCGAAACATCGCACGAACAATCGCATGCAGATGAGGGTATGGCGATTGCACACATCACCGACGATTATCGCGTGCAGGCATGACGATCCGTATATTTTTATTACTAATTGTCGCGCTGATTGCCTTTGCGGGCAACAGCTTGCTCAACCGCGCTGCCCTTGCTGGTGTTGGCGCGATAGATTGGAGCAGCTTTACCGCCATTCGCATAATATCGGGGGCTCTGTTCCTCTATCTGTTGATGGCCGCCAAACATGATGTTAAGGCCGCTTTACCCAAAAACACCAATATGCTCTCAGCAGCCGCATTATTCATATATGCCACAGGGTTTTCCTATGCCTATATTTCATTGGGCGCCGGATTAGGGGCATTATTATTATTCGCTAGCGTTCAAATCACATTACAAGCGATTGGCATATCAAAGGGTATCATGCCAACATGGTTGCAAATTATTGGCCTCATCTTTGCATTTGTGGGATTGTACATCTTCCTCCGACCAGCGCTCAATTTTGATGGAAATGAAACGGCCTCATTAGGCTATGTGATGATGATAGTCGCGGGCATAGCATGGGGCATCTATAGCTGGATGGGGCGCACCGCAACAGATGCCTCGCTCTCCACAGCGCAAAATTTCATCGGCGCAGTACCGCTTTGCTTATTGTTAATTCCATTTATCATGCCAGCGAGCATCACCGCTTATGGTGCAATACTCGCAATCCTATCGGGTGTCATAACATCGGGATTGGGTTATGTGCTATGGTATGCGGTGCTCCCCAAAATATCGGTCAGCCTTGCCGCCACCGCGCAGCTATCCGTTCCTGCTATCGCCGCGATTGGCGGCATATTATTTTTGGATGAAGCGATTACCAAAACATTCCTGCTGGGCAGCGGCTTAATTTTCACAGGCATCGCGCTAACGATATGGAGCAATCGCCCGCAAAAAGCCAAAACGCACAACCAATAAAGTGTTGCGCCCAATGCATAGCCTATATTATACTCTATAGATGTTGCGCATATTATCCATTTTTGCCGCATTATTTTTTGCTGGCTCGGGTTGCTCATCGGATAGCAAAAAACTTGATACTATTGATGCAGAATTGCAAGCCGCCTATCCCAATATTAGCCCTATAACCGCCGCTCACGTCAACCAATGGCAAGCCAATAATAAAGATATAGTTCTCATCGATGTGCGCCAAGAGAGCGAATATGCCGTCAGCCATATTGAGGGTGCGCTGCGCATCGACCCCAAAGCATCAGCCAGCGAAGTCGCGAAACAGATTGGATCAATAGCATCGGGCAAAGATGTGATTTTCTATTGCTCGGTCGGGGTGCGTTCTTCGCAATTAGCAGATCGCGCAAAGGAGGAATTACAAGCCATGGGCGCGGGCGATATTTATAATTTAAGCGGCGGTATTTTCGCATGGCATAATGAAAAACGCGCCCTGATAAGCGACGCTGGCGATACGCAGATGGTGCATCCCTATGACCGCGTCTGGGGCAAATTGGTCAACCGCCAAGATTATATATCTTATGAACCTTGAGGGTTAGGTCTGAATTAGGACTAATCCCCATCGGGTTCTAATGAGGCCGCTATCTCTGATGGAGTAACAGTTTCTGGTTTAACTTTATCCTGTGATAATTTTGGTGCAGGGGATTGCCAAGCTCTCAGGTGTTGCCCAATTGATTCGTAATAATGAGGTACGCGTTGTTCCAATTCTTGAATGATAGTTTTGCGCTGCCCAAAACGTGCGCCTAAATCATTTGGTATGATAATATCATAACCAAGTAATACCATCTTGCCTTTACCTTCCTGAACACAATCTGGGTTGTCTTGGATTGTAGAGGCCAAGAATTGGTTAATAGGAGAAGTGCCAGGCCAATTTATTCTAATATGAACTTCATCAAGCATATTATCTGGTATTTGACGAAGCAGCCAATTTAACCGAGCCTTGTTAGATACTTTGTCATCTGGTGCTCTTAAGTACATCGAATTTAATATCGTCCGGCTCCGAAAATCAACATCAACCTTCAATGGCGATGCAGCATCTGGGATATTGAACGACACTTCTAGTTTTTGATTATCAATTAGTGATTTACAATCTACTTCATAACGTTTCTTAATGTCTGATAGAGCTGATCTGGATAACTTTTCTGAGACAAATGTACCCAATTGTCGACTTAATATCAGACAGAGGTCTTTTGTTTCCTGCTGCCAAGCATATACTATCTCATTGACCATGTCGCCAGTTGCTAATCTTCCACCAGCTTGAAGTAATTTAACTGCCTCCGTCCAACGAGGAGGCATCTGGGTGAAGCCAACTACACCAGCACTTGGATGACTAATAAAACGCAAAAATTCTTTTAAGATAAATGCTTGGTCATCGTCATCCACATCTTTATTTACTGTCAATAAATTAGCTACCGTCATGATATGCATCCACGAAAAATGATACAAACCAATCTTGCTATATTTCTTATAATTTATTTTAACTGGATGATGGTCAGGTACAGTAGAGAATTGGTTTGTAATTGTAATTACTGCGTCAATTTTCTCTTGTTTAGCAATGTCTAGATATCGCTCTAATTGTTCAGTTTCAACCTGTTCCTTGCCGACCTTTGCTTCAATAAGCGCAGTCCATTCTCTTTTACCCACCTTTAGAACAATCAGACCATCTGGGCGGCCTAAGGTTGGATTAACTCCACTTTTGAATGTGACTTCTGTATAAGTTTTTATTTTAGCATTTACTCCTATTCTTTGGCCAACTGCACCAAGTATATTGTGAGAAAAATTTCTTACAGAGGCAAGTGTAGTTAAAAATATTGATAATGTACGCCCCTCTTTTGATGTATCGGCCAATACAGGAAACAATCTTGACCTTTGGGGGTTACTTATATTATCTATAATATCCATTTTACTTCTCCTCTTAAAGAGAAGAGTATATTTTTACTTTAGAGTCAATTAATTATTAAACCAACGCTATCCCGAACAATGGCGATACCCGCCTCGCGCTGCGCCTTTAATTCGGCTTTCAGTTTCGCAGGATCGCGCGCCCAAACAAAGCCAAAGCTTACCCCGCCTTCCTTACCGATGGTCGCATGGTGTAATTTATGCGCTTGGACAAGGCGTTTCAAATATCCGCGTTGGGGGACATAGCGAAATAATCGGCCATGCACCAAACCATCATGAACGATGATATAGATGCCCCCGTAAAGTGTCACACCCAGCCCTGCCCACCAGAGCGGTTCAAGAGCAGACACATTACTGCCAATGATAAACAAAGCAATGCCCAACGCTGCGCCGAACAATCCATAGAGATCATTTTTTTCTAACAATTTGTCCTGCGTTTCATGATGGGTGCGGTGCCAAGCCCAACCAAATCCGTGCATGATATATTTATGCGCCGCCCATGCCACGCATTCCATAGCGATTGCGCTGCCCAACACAATGGCTATGATGATCCAAATGCTCATTATCGCGGCCGTCTGTAACGCGGCAATGCCCACCAGGGAACATTTGGGCGCATATGATGTTCATGATGATAGCCAAAATGAAAACAACTTAGCAATGATGCACAATAGCCATAATCATTGCTGCGCGCATTATGATGATCGATGAAAGCATCGCCACTCTCTATGCTATGATGATGCGGTAGATAAGTACCAAAGGCGAATAATTGCACCGAAGATGCTATCGCGGGAATACCATAAAATAGCACAATATTGACATAGGGTGCATCAAATACCAGCATATAGATGACCACCATCGCCAGCACATAAAGCACTGACCAGAACCCAAAATAAGTGCTGAAAAATTTTGCATACCAAGGCCAAAAACCGCGCGGATTTGCCGCATTAAAATCGGGGTCTTTATCGCTGCCGCTATATTTATGATGATCCCAATGAGCAGCGCGCATTTTGCGCCAGCCAAAGCCAGCATAGAGCATCAGAATTACTGCGCCAATCGCATCATTAAGCTTGGGATAGCCAGGCAATAATGACCCATGCATCGCATCATGCGCGGCGATAAATAAACCCACCGAGAGCCAGCATGAAAACGCCATGATAATCGGAATGAACAAAAGCTTTGATAGGCTGATTTCAAAGAAAAATAGCGCGTAGAGATGCAGCATAATCCAAGATGCCCATAACGCCGCCAGCAGCGACAGGCCGATGCTTTTTTGCCATTTTATTTTGGAAACAGGAGATGACCGAATAAGCATGAACGCTTAATAGCGAAAAAACCGAATGATTGCTAACAAAAGAAACAGGAGAACTTGCATATTATTATGATAAGATTAAAGCCTATTTGATAAGGAAATACCAAATATGCCAAAGACATTATATCAAAAAATATGGGATGCGCATGTTATTGAGAGCAATGGCGATACCGCGCTCATCTATATCGATCGGCATTTGGTGCATGAAGTCACTAGCCCGCAGGCTTTTGAAGGATTGCGCAACGCAAGGCGAAAATTACGCCGACCAGAGCTGACGCTGGCCGTCCCCGACCATAATTTGCCGACCACAGCGCGCATCGACCCCAGCGGTACTATCCTCCCTATTGCCGATCCGCAAAGCGCCGCGCAATTGGCGGCATTGGAAAAAAATACCGCTGAATTTGGCGTGCCCTATATTGGCGCAACCGACCGCAACCAAGGCATTGTCCATGTCATCGGGCCAGAGCAAGGCTTTACTCTGCCAGGCACAACATTAGTCTGCGGCGACAGCCACAGCGCAGCGCATGGCGCATTGGGCGCGCTCGCATTTGGTATTGGCACGAGCGAGGTTGAACATGTCATGGCCACGCAAACGTTGATGCTATCGCAGAGCAAATCGATGGAAGTGCGCGTCGATGGCGCATTGAATGCGGGCGTATCTCCCAAAGATTTAATCTTGCACATCATCGGCGTAATCGGCACGGCGGGCGGCACGGGCCATGTGATCGAATATCGTGGTAAAGTGTTTGAAGAGATGAGCATTGAGGGCCGCTTAACCGTGGCTAACATGTCCATCGAGGGCGGCGCGCGCGCTGGATTAATCGCCCCCGATGACAAGAGTTTTGCCTATTTGAAAGACCGCCCTATGGCCCCCAAAGGCGAACAATGGGAAACGGCGGTTCGATATTGGAAAACTTTGCACACCGATGACGGCGCACAATTCGACAAAAGCGTGACGATCAACGCCGCCGTTGTTGCGCCATCGGTTACTTGGGGGACAAGCCCAGAGGATGTTGTGCCGATTACGGGTCATGTTCCAGACCCGATGAGCTTTGCCGACCCATCCAAACAAGCAGCTGCGCAAAAGTCGCTCGATTATATGGGGCTTGCCGCTGGTACAAAAATGCAAGATGTAGAGATTGAGAATATCTTTATCGGCAGTTGCACCAACAGCCGCATCGAAGATTTGCGCGCGGCTGCATCAATTTTGCGCGGCCGCAAAAAAGCTAATGGCGTCAAATGGGCGATTGTCGTTCCTGGATCGGGCCTTGTAAAAGAGCAGGCCGAGGCCGAAGGATTGGATGAAATATTCACCCAAGCAGGCTTTGAATGGCGCGAACCAGGGTGTAGCGCATGTTTGGGCATGAATCCCGACAAAGTACCGACAGGTGAGCGCTGTGCTTCGACAAGCAATCGCAATTTTGTCGGTCGCCAAGGCCCTGGATCGCGCACGCATCTGGTCTCTCCTGCTATGGCCGCCGCTGCCGCTGTGACAGGGAAATTAACCGATATTCGAGATTTTTAATAAATCATTGCCCATAGAGTAATAATATATATTATCTAGGGTAATCATTCTGGGTGTATTTATGATCTACAAGATATTATTATTACTTACATTCACTGTATCAATATCCACAATTTCAGCGTCTAATGAGCCAGACAGCAAAACTGAAATTCTCACAACCTACAATATTGAATATTCGGCAGAGAGGGTTTTGAATGTCACCGCCAAAATACAATGGGCTGGACTATCTACTGTTAAAATACGTGATTTTGCGGCCTCTGATTGCGCCGTTGGCGAGTATAGCCCCATTAAAATTATATCGGGCGGAATAGGTACAGACAGAGAGCCAAGATTTACCGATATTGTTCCATCAACTGGAGCTAAGCATTTAATAATTAGCTATGATATCAAGCTCAAATATAGCGATAAAAACCTTACAACGGATATTTTAGATATATGCCCCCAAGCTGATTCATTGGTGGTAGGGGATGACTTTTTTCTGGCAAAAGCAAGAGCTTTATTTACCGCTGTTCGATATTTTAATCATAAGGATGAGCGATTAAACTTTGATGATCAGGCTACTGAAATCATATGGCAATTGCCCGATGGATGGGACATGGGCCATAGCACCCGTATCAAAGGCGAAATTAAGTCTTTTTTACCCAATGGCATTGATGGCGGACAATTTTTTATAGGTGGCAAGCTAAGACATCAAACAAACAGTAACGATGGCGCCCGCCATTCTCGCACTTTTTCAAATCAAGGCTTTGCGCGGCATGCGCCAAAAATTCATCACCTTATAGAAGAAGCCCATCCCTATTTCTCTGATAAATTTTGGAAACCCAAGAGCCATGCCAACAATAGCCTGATTATCATTCAATTGGAGAATGATTTTTCTAACATAATTTTCGGTGCGGCAGGAAATGGCCAGCAAACAGTATTTCTATCCGCAAATTATGACTATACCTATAATCAATGGGAATTGGATTATGCAGCCTTGCATGAGCTAATGCATACATGGATACCAATAGATATAGTTGAGAATAGCTTTTTCCCATATCGTCATGATATGCCGCGATGGTTATCAGAAGGGGTTACTGAATTTGCTACTTTTCAATATCTTGCAGACACGCATCCACAAGGCGCAAAATATTTTCAAATCGGAGCAAATGAAGCCCTAGAATTTGCAGCAATGCATACTATCGAAGATAATCCCTATCACCATGGTTTTTTAATATCTTTACAGCGTCATTATGCTCAAAGAGATAAAATAGGGAGAGCCATTGGTATCTATGATGACATGAAGAAAATTAAATCAGCGCTCAATGCACAATCAGAAAAACCATTTGATGAGGCAGGTTTCGAGAATATATTATTTGCAGCCAATCGTCCAAAATCACCCTTTTTTGATAAACAAAAATTCCCTTCCAAAATTACCATTCAAGGTTCAGATTTCATATTAGCAAAAGAAGCCCTGCCCGACTATGAACTTGGTATGGAATTAGATTTTGAATATGACGATGGATATGCAAAAGTGGCTTCGGTTAAGGCAGGAGGCCCTGCACAAATAGCTGGAATAGAAGCTGGCGATATTCTCAAAACACGCATTTCGGGTGACAGAGGCGATGTATTGCATAAGGCTGTGTTTCGCGTCCTAAAGGCTGATGGAAAAACATATAATATTGCTTATTGGCCGCATGGCAAAACAATGCGCCCGCCGCGACTATTTTATAAAATCATACCCAAAGAAGATAACCACAACACATAGTAAACATATAATGTCCATCAACTGGAATAAATTATTGGCATAACCATCGTCATAAATTTGTTGCATTTTGGTGCAAGGGCCGCTTTACATTAAAGCCCCTCCACAGCGCATAAGAAGATTGAGCATGACTGATAAAAAAAACAAAAAATGGAAAACCAGCACCAAAGTCGGTGCAGCAGCCATTGGGTCGGCTGCCATAGCCGCCGCGCTTCTCTATGCGAGCAAGCGCAAGAAAAATAAATTGGCTCCAAAACCTCGTGAAGACGCCCCCGAAACCGATTAAGGATGGGCATATGAAAGCAATCAAATGCGTGTCTGGCCGCGCTTATCCCTTCGGCCGCGAAAATATTGATACCGACATTATCATCCCGGCTAAATGGCTCAAAACCATCAGCCGTACCGGGCTTGGTGAAGGCGCATTTGAAACATTGCGCGCCGAAGCGGATAATATGTTCGATAATCCAGAATATGCGGGCAGCCCCATATTAATTGCGGGCGATAATTTCGGGTGCGGATCTAGCCGCGAACATGCCGCTTGGGCCATGGCCGACATGGGAATAGCGGCCGTTATCGCCCCCAGTTTTTCCGATATATTTTCGGGCAATGCTTTCAAAAATGGGATGCTCGCTATCGAGCTGCCGCAAGAGGCGGTTGATCGCTTGATGGAGGTTGCGCAAACCGACCCCATTCATATTGATTTGGAAAACCAAGTCGTAACAACCGCATTTCAAGATCGCTTTCCCTTTGAGATGGACTCATTCCGCAAAAATTGCCTGCTCAACGGGCTTGATGAAATAGGCCTTACAATGCAGCGCGATAATGCTATCACGGATCATGAAGCGGATTTGCAGCAGCAGCAACCTTGGTTAATACCATCCCGATAATATATTGATTTAATAACATATTATTCCAAAACTATATAAGTGAGAGAGATTATGCGCGCACTATTATCGAACGCCGTTGGTGGCCCAGAAACATTAGAAATGGGCGATTTGCCCGACCCCAAAGCCATAGCGGGCCATATTGTCGTGTCGGTAAAAGCTTGTTCAATCAACTATCCCGATACTTTGATTATCAAAGATATGTATCAATTTAAGCCGCCGCGTCCTTTTGCCCCTGGCGGCGAAGTCGCTGGCGTGATTGAACAAATTGGCGATGGCGTAGCTGGATTTGAAGTCGGAGACCGGGTGATTGCGCTATGCGGCCATAATGGCTTGGCCGAAAAAGTGATGGTAATGGGTTTTAATTGCTTCAAAATTCCCGATGGCATGAGCTTTGAGGACGCATCGGCGATACTCATGACCTATGGCACCTCGGTGCATGCGCTCAAAGATCGCGGTCATATGAAAGAAGGCGACAGCGTATTAGTGCTCGGCGGTGCTGGCGGCATTGGTATATCGGCGATAGAATTGGTCAAGGCCTATGGTGGCCGCGCTATTGCGGGCGTTTCTAGCGAAGCCAAAGCACAAATAGCGCGCGATGCTGGCGCAGATGATGTGATTATATACCCTTATCAACCGCTGGATAAAGAGGCTTCCAAAGCCCTAGCAGGTGCATTTAAGAAAGCCGCTGGCGGCGATGGTTATAATATTATTTATGATACGGTAGGCGGCGATTACAGCGAACCAGCGGTGCGCTCAATTGGCTGGGAAGGCAAATTTTTAGTCGTTGGTTTCCCAGCAGGTATTGCCAAATTACCGCTCAATCTAACGCTGCTAAAAAGCTGCGATGTATGTGGTGTATTTTGGGGAGCGTTTGCCGCCCGCGACCCGAAACGCAACCATGCCAACATAGCGCAATTATTTGATTTTTATGATCGTGGCCTTATCAAACCGCGCATATCAGAAATATTTGATTTTGCCGATGCGCCCAAAGCAATAGCAAGATTGGGCAATCGCGAAGCGGTGGGAAAATTGGTAGTCACAATATAGCTGTACAAAGGATGAATATTGAAACCAGCTATAAAATCATTGTTCTTAGGGCTTGTTTTGCCCGCAAAAGCTACTAAATTTACAACAGAAACTCTGCCCTATTACGGGGTATGACAATATTGGGGATATTTATGTCTGGATTTGATGACCGCGAGCGCGCTTTTGAAAATAAATTTGCGCATGATGAAGATCTGAAATTTCGTGTTACCGCGCGCCGTAACAAATTGCTGGGCTTATGGGCGGCTGAAAAAATGAAACTCACCGCCGAAGAGAGCGAAGCTTATGGCAAAGCTGTGGTGCAGGCCGATTTTGAAGAAGCGGGCGATGAAGATGTGTTGCGCAAAGTATTGGGTGATTTAACATCGGCTGGCGTCGATACTGATGAGGGCATAGTGCGCAAAGCTATGGATGATTTGATGGTAGAAGCGCGGCGTCAATTTATCGAAGAGGCCTAAAAATATGCCCATGCAAGCCGACGAAATTGAGAGCATGATAAAGGCCGCCATTCCCGATGCGCAGGTCGAGATTACCGATTTAGCGGGCGATGGCGATCATTATGCAGCCAAGGTGATGAGCGAAACATTTCGTGGTAAACCGCGTATCAAACAACATAAATGCGTATATGATGCACTAGGCGGAAAAATGGGCGGGGTGCTGCATGCTCTGCAATTAACCACCGCCGTACCAGAATAAGGATGATAGGATGAGCGAAGAAGTAAATGCAAAAATTGATACATTGGTGAAATCCAATGATGTGGTTTTATTCATGAAAGGTACGCCTTTATTTCCGCAGTGCGGTTTTTCGAGCAAAGCCGTGGCGATTTTGGACCATTATAAATTGAAATATGAAACATTTGACGTTCTTCAGGATATGGAAGTGCGCCAGGGCATTAAAGAATATAGCGAATGGCCCACCATCCCGCAGCTCTATGTAAAGGGCGAATTTTTTGGCGGGAGCGACATTATGATGGAAATGCATGATGCGGGCGAAATGGCAACATTGGCCACAGATAATGGTTTAGAAACTCTATCCGAATAAGCGTAAAATTTATACGTGAAAAGGGCCAAAACGATACCGCTAAGGCCCTTTTTAGACCAATGTTTCAGGCCATTATTATTGGCCAATATCGCCTATAGTTATTTCTAATTCATCCTCTAACTATCCTATTTTTTGGGCGGTAGTGGGATAAGCAAAGATGTGTTTTTAACATAGTCTTGATAGTCTTTATCATCGCCCCACCGTTTTTTCGCGGTGCGCTGCAACGTTGGAATACCGCTGATTTTGGTCAGTAATATTATCACAAATATCGGCGAAATCAGCGTTACCCACTGCCAGCCCGATAAGAGCGGAAGCGACATGATTGTAATGCCCGTCCATAGCGTGATTTCTCCAAAATAATTGGGGTGGCGCGACCATGACCATAAACCCACATTGATGAATTTGCCCTTATTATCTGGATTGCGGCGAAATTGTTTTTTCTGACCGTCTGCCGCAACCTCTATTGCAAAGCCAATCACCCAGATAATCATGCCTATATAAGCGAATATGCCAAGCGGCAAACGGGTGGTGCTGGTGATGATCGCCAAAGCACTCGCGCTGGTTAAAAACACCCAAGCACCCTGCAATGTCCAAGCGACTAAGAAGCGCATCGGATTGATCTTAATTTCATCAAAACGAATATCTTTGCCATCAGCCTGTATGCGCATGAATAAAAATGACCCCAAACGCAGCGCCCAAATGATTACGAAAGCACCGACTATCATCGCCCGCCAATCAAGCGGCCCTGCTAATGATGATATGATTATAATGACCGACAAATAGCTAATCGCCCCCGTCAGATCATAGAATTTTTCAGTTTTCAAAATATTAGCTGGAATGAAAGCTAACCAATTCACAGCAAAAGCAATCAGAGCTGCGATAGTGAATAATGCAGTGCCGTTCTCGGTAGCGAGCGCATTCTGACCCGCAGCATAAGCAATGCCCAAAGAAACGAAAACCGCTATTATTATTACCAGTAATGCTTTTATATTCATAATTCCCCCCTGAAAAACCCTTATATTTCTATAATCTATCAGAGACTTGAAACAATTACTAGAGGTGTAAAATAATTCCATATTATACTGATAAGGCCGAAATATGCGGCTGCTTCGAATCTGAAATTAGCCAATGGTGAGAGCATAACGCATATATAGTTTTGCACAGTAAATCGAGATTCTCAAACAAGTTGAAGCGTGCAAACAGTGTAACATTCTCAAACAGTTAAAAACTGCCAAAATTACAGCAGAGAAAATGGAGGCCCGAGCCGGAATCGAACCGGCGTACACGGATTTGCAATCCGCTGCGTCACCACTCCGCCACGTGGCCTCAAGTTGATCTGGAGAATCCTGATCATTGTGGTGTAAGGCATAGGCCGGTTGCGTCGTGCAGATCGCACATCGAATTCGCGAACCAGTCAGCGGGTGTCTAGCAATGCGCGTGCCATCGGGCAACGGGCGATTTGCGCTTGTGACAGGTTTTCGATCCGGACAGTGCCGGTTCCGCTGGCGACAATGCGAAATGTGGGCAATGACGCACCCAGTTTTAAGACCTCGGATGGATCAGCAGGCATGAACGACTTCAAGACACAACGGCTCAATATGGTCGAATCCCAGATCCGCACCAACGATGTCACGGATCGACGCATTACAAAGGCCATGATGGATATACCACGTGAGGACTTTGCCCCCGCCTCAGTGCGTCCGTTAGCCTATATGGATCATGATCTGGTGGTTCGCAGCGAACTTGGACCCTTGCCAGAGCGGGCTTTGCTGTCCCCGATGGTGTTCGCGCAATTGGTTCAACTGGCTGACATCGAGCCAACTGACCTCGTACTGGACGTCGGTTGCGCCACCGGCTACTCGACGGCGGTCCTCGCACGGCTGGCAGAAAGCGTCGTGGGACTGGAGGGCGACGATGCCCTGACAGAGCGCGCCAGCACCACGTTGAGCGAGCAGGGCGCGGACAATGCGGCGATTGTGTCTGGCACCCTCTCCGAAGGTCGGCCAGATCAAGGTCCGTATGATGTCATCATCCTTGAAGGGCGGGTGTCGGATGTCGACGACGCCTGGCGCGCACAACTGAATGATGGTGGACGCCTGGTTGCGATTGTCGGGAACCAACCTATGGGAAAAGCGACACGCTATGTGCGTCATGGGGAGGGGTGGAGCAGAACAGTCGCGTTCGACGCCAGCGCACCCGAATTGCCAGGTTTTCAACAAGTCAGAGCCTTTCAGTTCTGATCAATCAGCGGCCTCGAAAACTCCGTATACAAGGCTGTTTTGCATGTAATTTTGCAGAACAATCTCCGCCGCCTGTACCCGAGAAGCCACGGTGACAATTTCGAGCTTGGACGCCGTTAACCCTGTCGTTATCCTTGAGTTTCCCACAGCTCATCAACAGCAATGGGAGGGCCTTGGCAGTGCGGCTCGTGACCTGCAGCTTGCGCTCCGGGTATGCGGTTTGGGGTAAATGTGATGCGTCGCGTAATGCGTGTCGGCGAGTGGATGGGCATCCGCTCTCGAAATATCATGCTGTTCGCAGCCACGACACTTGTCGTGGTGACGACAAGTCGCGCGTCTGCGGAGACGCTGCATCAAGCACTCGCATCCGCCTACCAGACCAATCCGACCATTCTCGCGGAACGTAAACGCCTGGAGGCTACGGACGAACAGGTGCCGCAGGCTAAATCCGGATATCGCCCGCGCGTTACAGTGAGTGGCGACACGAGCCTTGAGCGCACACGTACGCGTACACGCCTTAATGCCGGCACAACCCCGTCCTTGAACCGGTCGGGCAATCCAGGCGGTTACCAGATCGAGTTCACGCAAAACCTGTTCCGCGGTTTTCGCACGGCCAATCAGATCCGTCAGGCCGAAGCGAATGTTCTTGCTGCACGCGAAACATTACGTGCCACGGAGCAACGTGTGCTTCTTGAAGCGGTTACCGCCTATATGGATGTGATCCGTGATCGTGACATTGTGCGACTGCGGGAGAACGATGTGCGTGTGCTTGCCGAAGACGTGCGGGGGACAACGATACGATTCCAGGCAGGGGATGCAACACGAACGGACGTGGCACAAGCGCGAGCGCGCCGCGCCCGTTCGTTGGCCGCTCTGGATCGTGCCAAGTCGAACCTGCGTGGAAGCATTTCCGAATATGTGCGTGTGATCGGCCATCAGCCAGGTCGTTTGCGGGCAACGCAGGCGCCGCAACGTCTTCTGCCCAAGTCCATAAATGGCGTTGTAGAAGTTGCAGTGGGTGAGGCACCCGAGGTCGTACAAGCCGCTTTCCAGGAGCTGGCGGCACGCCATCAGGTCGACGTCATTCGCGGTGAGTTGCTACCGACGGTCAGTCTGCAAGGGAGTTTCGACAGCCGCTATGATGTATCGTCCAGCGTGAAACAGAATGATGATGCCTCGATCACCGGGCGCGTCAACATTCCGCTCTATCAGGGCGGGGAGGTGTACTCCCGCATCCGGGCTGCCAAACGCACGCGGGAAAGCGCGGCCCGGCAAATCGAAGTTGCCAGGACCTTCGCCAAAGCACGCGCCGTTCGCGCATGGTCGGAGCTGACTGCCTCACGCGCACAATTACGTTCAAACCAGCAGGAAGTCCGCGCGAGCCGAACAGCGCTTGCAGGCGTGCGTGCCGAGGAAAAAGTTGGTCAACGGACATTGCTCGATGTCCTGGATGCCAAGCAGGAACTGCTCGAAGCTCAAAGCGCTCTGTTCACGACCCGCCGCGACATTGTCGTTGCTGCATACACAGTGCTCTCAGCGATGGGACGTCTGACGGCATCCGATACAAAACTCGGAGTAGAGCTCCATGACCCCGAAGTTCATTACGGGCGCGTCAGTGATAAGTTCTGGGGTGCGACAGTGACACCAAATGAATCGTACGAAGGATATGTCCTGTTTGGTCGCGTGTCCCAGTAAAATCACGGATGCAGTTCCCGGACACTCAGACTATAAGGGTAAAGTGATCCGGGTGTAAAAGAATGCCCGCCTGGTGACTTGATTTCGCGACAATTATGCGGTCATTGAGTCTTGGGATATCGAGTGCGCTGCGCGTTTGCATTCGACTGGGGGCGTTTTCGTTGGAGCGGAGACGCCATAGATGCTGAGGGTCGATACCTTGCGGCGAGCGTGTCACATGCAAGACATGCCGCGCGAGCTTATCTGGTCCAGGTGAAATCGGGTTGAGAGTGAGTTCGATGGCGGGACCAGGTGAACAGTCTGCTGATACAAGTCTTGATGACATATTGTCTTCCATTCGTCGGTTGGTGTCCGATGACCTGAATGGCGCAGATCAATTGCGCCAGAAAATGGATGCGGCGTTGACACAGCACCCGCAGACATCCGAATTTCAACACGCGACAGCGGCTCCGGCTCGCGACACTGTTCCGCAAGTCCAGGCAGTACCAGCCGATCGGCGCGCGGATCCCGCACCTGCAGCTCATATAGACAATCTTGAAAGCACCGCGGCGTTGATTGCAGCAGCCCGTGCTGCGGCCGGCACACCTGCTCGCGACTACGTTGCCGCCGAACCACGCATTTCGCAAGCCGAGGTGTCACGACCAAGGGAATCGCTTGCACCATTTGACCGGAATTCTGCGCCCAATGCCGAAGCTGCAACTGCGTTTTCCGAACCGGTCGCTGACCTTCAAAAGGCTGCTCCTGCGCTGGACAACCGCATCGTACTGCCGACCGAGATGGAGACTGACGACCAGGCTGCAGCGCAGTTCCGGTCTGACGAACAACATAATGGTCACAACGGTTTCAATGCAGCGACGGCTCTCGATCCGGTAAATTCTGCGCCAGAGCAGCCAAAGGCATCCGTTGCACAGGAGCCAGTGCCAACCGCACAGGCGGATGTAAACGGAACCGTAGGTTTGAACGGTCCCACCCAGATGAACGGTGCAGCACTGCCATGTGCACACCCCGAAACCGAAGAGCAACAACCGTTTGATCTCGGTCCACTCGCGGAGGAGCCCCATGCAGGAGGCGATCTGGCAGAAGGAACGATTGCGGTCGAACTGAACGGCGCCTCTCAGGAAAATGACGGGATCAACGGGCACCATGTGCATGAACCTGCGAAAGAAGCTGTTTCCCACGCGCAACCTGCGCAGCAATCGACAGCGCCCGCGCAGGTGTCAGCAGGGCTCTCCTCCAGCGTTATCGAGCAGACGGTAACGCGCATGCTCCGTCCGATGCTGAAAGAGTGGCTGGACGAGAACATGCCACGCTTGATTGAACAGGCCTTGCGTGAGGACGTCTCGAACGAAGCTGGAAGCAACTGAAACCGCAGCGCGCTCAGGTCTATTCATGTCTGAAACAACGCGTTGCAAGGTCCGCAACCGGCGACGGGGTCCCTATAGCCCCGATCGACGCGAATGTGCGCCGTTGACAGGCGTTCCGCTCCAGCGTTACGCAATCGCGCCCTCAATCCCAATGACGAAACAGCACACCCATGCTTGAAAAAACCTATCAGCCGTCCGAAATCGAAGGGCGGATTTATGCCCGTTGGGAATCCGAGGGCTGTTTTGCCTGTGGCCGACCAGAGCGCGTCGCTGCGGGTGCAGAACCCTATTCCATCGTCATTCCGCCACCGAATGTCACCGGTTCCCTGCACATGGGCCACGCGCTCAACAACACGATGCAGGATATTCTCGCGCGTTTCGAGCGCATGCGTGGCAAGGACGTGTTGTGGCAACCGGGCACCGACCACGCGGGCATCGCCACGCAGATGGTGGTCGAGCGACAGCTTGCCGAGAGTCAGGAGCCGGATCGCCACGCGATGGGCCGCGATGCGTTCATCAAACGGATCTGGGAGTGGAAAGAAACGTCTGGCGGGACAATTTTGAACCAGCTCAAGCGGCTCGGGGCATCGTGCGACTGGTCGCGAGATCGTTTTACGATGGGCAGCGAGGGCACTGAGAACGATCAGATGGTCGCAGCCGTGATGAAGACTTTCGTTCAGCTCTACAACGAAGGCCTGATCTACAAGGACAAGCGGCTCGTCAACTGGGACCCCGAATTCCGGACTGCGCTTTCCGATCTCGAGGTCGAGAACATCGAAGTCGACGGCCACATGTGGCACTTCAAGTACCCGCTCGCCGGTGGTGCAACCTACGAATACGTTGAGAAGGACGAGGACGGACGCGAAACGCTGCGCGAGACCCGCGATTATATCTCCATTGCAACCACGCGTCCGGAAACGATGTTGGGCGACGGTGCTGTCGCCGTGCATCCGTCGGATGAGCGATATGCGCCGATCATCGGGCAGTTGTGCGAGATTCCGGTTGGGCCGAAAGAGCACCGCAGGCTGATCCCGATCATCACGGATGACTATCCGGATCCGGACTTCGGATCCGGCGCTGTGAAGATCACGGGCGCGCACGATTTCAACGACTACGAGGTTGCCCGCCGCAACAACATACCGATGTACCGCCTGATGGATGAAGTCGCCGACATGCGCGCCGATGGTGTTCCCTATGCGGAGGCCGCCGAGTTGGCGAAAGCACTCCTCGACGCAGGCGGCGAGCCTGACAAGGCGTACGTTGATACCATCAATCTGGTGCCGGACGAGTACCGCGGTCTGGAACGCTTCGCCGCACGCAGGAAGGTCGTCGCGGACATCGATGCCGAAGGCCTGATGATCGGGATCGAGGACAAGAAGGTTATGCAACCGTTCGGCGACCGCTCCCGTGTCGTCATCGAGCCCATGTTGACGGACCAATGGTTTGCGAACGCGGAAGAGCTGGCCAAGCCCGCACTTGCGGCCATCGAAGATGGCATAACCACGTTCCATCCCAAGAACTGGGAAAAGACGTACTTCGAATGGATGCGTAACATCCAGCCCTGGTGCATTTCACGTCAACTCTGGTGGGGACACCAGATCCCGGCGTGGTATGGGCCAGACATTGAAGGAGGTGCTTTTCAGGGAGAAGCTCCCTATCCGTCTTTCGAAAATTTACTGTCAACGAAGATAAGAACCTTTGTGGCAGAGTCGGAAAGTGAGGCACTCATACTCGCGAGGGCGCACTACGACGAGCATGTGCCGTGGGTGACGGGGGTTGAAATTGCGCATTCTGCGAATGCTGCGAAGAGGCTTGCTCAATCTTCTATCCAAAAGAGCACCATCCATATTTGGCGCGACGAAGATGTTCTCGACACGTGGTTTTCCTCCGCGCTCTGGCCGTTCTCGACGTTG